>CAVWBV010000022.1:0-98472 GCA_963753355.1 uncultured Alphaproteobacteria bacterium | reverse complement strand
CAACAACCGCGGCGTCGCCTATCAGAAGAAAGGCGACTTCGATCTCGCGATGAAAGATTTCGAGGCGGCGATCAGTCTCGAGCCGAACTATCCCAACGCTTTCGCCAATCGCGGCGAGATTTTTCTCAAACGAGGCGATTATACGCGCGCGGTGAAGAATTTCGATAATGCGCTGAAGCTTTCGCCCGACCTTGGCATCGTATGGAACGAGCGGTGTTGGGTGCGCGCGGTCACCGGCGAATTGCAAGGGGCGCTGACCGACTGCAACGAAGCGATCCGGCTCGAGCCGAACCTCGCCGCCGGATTCGATTCACGCGGACTCATCCGGCTGAAATCAGGGCAGTGGGATTTGGCCATAGCCGACTATAACGCCGCGCTGCGTCTCGACCGTGACCTGCCGAGCGCGCTTTATGGTCGTGGCTTGGCGCGGCTGAAGACCAGCAATCAGGCCGCCGGCAAAGCCGATATCGCGGCCGCCAAGCGCGGCGATCAACAAATCGCCGAGCAGTTCGCACGCTACGGCCTGCAATAACCGGTCAGTCGGCCGCCACGCGTGAAAACCCTCTAAATCGCGGGCGGCGTATCCGCAAAAATCCGAAGGTCTGCCTTGTTAAACGGATCTGCCATATTAAACGGGTCTGCCATACTGAAATGATGCGCGGCTACGACTGAACATTGCCGCTATATTTATGCTGAAAAGCGATCGCGGAGACGAGCGATGGTGACGGAGCGCGAAAGCGCGCTACTGACGGACCTCTACCAGCTCAACATGGACCAGGCCTATCTGGAACATGGCGAGACCGCGACCGCGGTGTTCGAGTTTTTCGTGCGGAGCCTGCCCCCGCGGCGAGGCTTTTTGCTTGCGGCGGGGCTCGAGCAAACGCTCGATTTTCTCGAGAACCTGCGCTTTAGCGACGAAGAACTTAAGTGGCTGAGAGCCACCGGCCGTTTCGGCAAGGATTTGCTCGACTATCTCGCCGGCTTTCGTTTCTCCGGCGACGTCCACGCCATGCCCGAAGGCACGGTGTTCTTCGCCAACGAGCCGATCGTGCGGGTCACCGCACCGATGCCGCAGGCGCAGCTCGCCGAATCGCGCCTGATCAATATTTTGCATTTTCAAACCCTGATCGCCTCCAAGGCGGCACGCATGATGTTTGCCGCACCCGGCAAAACCATTGTCGATTTCGGCATGCGGCGGGCGCACGGCGCGGAAGCCGGCCTGATGGCGGCGCGCGCCAGCTACCTCGCGGGCTTCGCCGGCACGGCGACCGTGCTCGCCGGAAAGGAATTCGGCATTCCGATCTTCGGCACCATGGCGCATTCCTTCGTTGAGGCCTTCGACGATGAGACGGCGGCATTCGCCGCCTTCGCGCAATCGCGGCCGGACAATCTCGTTTTTCTCATCGATACCTACGACATCGAAGCGGCGGCGCACAAAGTCGTGGCGCTGGCGCCGCGGCTTAAGGCGAAGGGAATTACGATCCGCGGCGTGCGGCTCGATTCCGGCGATCTCGCCGCGATGTCACGCAAGGTGCGCCGCATTCTCGATGCCGGCGGGCTCAACGACGTCACCATCTTCGCCAGCGGCGGCCTCGACGAGGATCAGCTGGCGGCGCTGACCAAAGACGCAGCGCCAATCGACGGCTTCGGCGTCGGCACGAGCCTGACAACATCGTCGGACGTGCCGACGCTTGACTGCGTGTACAAGCTCCAGGAATACGCCGGCTTGCCGCGGCGCAAGCGCTCGGAGAAGAAAGCCACTTGGCCGGGGCGAAAGCAGGTGTGGCGGCGCTACGGCGCCGACGGCCGGATGGCCGGCGATCTTGTCGCCCGCGAGGGCGATAATCACGACGGCGAGCCGCTCATCGGGCTCGTGATGCGCGACGGCAGGCGGATAAAGCCCGCGCCGACGCTCGACGACATCAGGCAACGCGCCAAGGAGCAGCTCGAGCGGGTGCCCGAGGGGTTGCGCATGGTGCTACCGGCCGAGATCTATCCGGTAAAAGTTGCGGGCGAGCTTGACGCGCTCGCCGCTGATGTCGATCGGCGCATCAAGGAAAGAGCTTGAGTGGGCGCCATGAGCGCGCTTGCAGAGCAAAACATCGGTCTCGACGACGCGCTCATTGTCATCGACGTGCAAAACGATTTCTGTCCGGGCGGCGCATTGGCAGTGCCGCGTGGCGACGAAGTGGTGCCAATCATTAATCGCCTCGCCACACGCTTTCGCAATGTCGTGCTGACGCAGGATTGGCATCCGTCCGGACATTTCTCGTTTGCATCGCGCCATCCCGGCAAAAAGCCGTTCGAGACAATTGCCGCCGACTATGGACCGCAAGTGTTGTGGCCCGATCACTGTGTGCAAGACAGTTCAGGCGCGGCGTTCCACCCGGCGCTGCACATTCCTCATGCCGCCTTGGTGGTCCGCAAAGGCATGAACCCGGCCATCGATTCCTATTCGGCCTTTTACGAAAACGACCGCAAAACCCCGACCGGACTTGTCGGCTATTTGCGCGACCGCGGCTGGCGGCGGCTTTTTCTTGCCGGCCTCGCCTTCGATTTTTGCGTCCGCTATTCGGCGGAAGACGCCAAGCGCGAAGGCTTCGAAGTCGCCGTCATCGAGGACGCGTGCCGCAGCATCGATATGAACGGTTCGGCTGCGGCAACGCGGGAAACTCTTGCGGCACTCGGCGTTAACTGTCTGCCGAGTTTGGCGGCGAGCTGAGCGCCGTTTCTAACTGGAAAATCGTAAAAAGACTTGACTGCGCATGCACTTACGGCACCGCAGCAGTGTAGTGTGTGCAACGCACAAAAAACGTTGACAAGCGTTGGAGAGAGTCGGAACATTACGAAATTATAAAGATTGGCAGTTCCCACGCGGATCACTAAATGGGCCACCAAACGGTCGTACCACCGTCAAGTCTGCCCTCGCTGATGATGCCCTGCCCGGTCTGCTCCGGGCGCATGGTCTACAAGAACTGCCGCCCCATCACCGCTGAAGTCGAAGATACCGTCTACGCCTGCCGGCAGTGCGGCACCGAATTGATCCGCACCACCGTGTGTCAATCCGCGCCGACGCGCACCAAGAACGCCCGCGCCGCCTGAGGCGGTCGCAACCTCAGATAAGCCCCATCTGCTGAAGCCGGGCGCGGCCGGCCAAGCCGTACGGATTATGCATCGTCTCGAACAGCTCGAAATGATTGTAGCCTTCGGCGAGGATGTGTTCGGCGGGCTTGCCCGCCTTTTTCAGCGCCGCAAAAAACTCCTTGGTCTGGCGTTGAAATTCCGGGGTGTCGCCGCTGCCGTGAACCAGAACGAGCGGGGTGTTTATTTGATCGACGTGGCGCTCGGGGCTTAGATCGCGCTCGATCTCGTCGGTGAACTTCACGTAGGCCGAGCGCTTCGACAGCCGCACCGGTGCTAGATCGTACATGCCGCTGATCAGCAGCGCGCCCTTGCAGAAATCGGCCGGCAGTTTTTGTTCGCGCCAACCGCGCGACAGCGCGCAGCCGGCCAGATGCGCGCCGGAAGACGCCGCCGACACGTAGAACTTCTTGCGGTCTGCACCGAAACGCTCCGCGTTGTTCCATATAAACGCCAGCGCACCGCTCACCTGTCGGTACATCGGCACGATGCTGCCGCCGGCTTGGTCGACGTTGATGAAATCGAGGATGAAAGCATGCGCGCCGGCATGCACCAGCGGCTCGGCGAATAGCGCGTTATCCGCGGCGCTGCCCAACCGCCACGCTCCGCCGTGCACGAACACGTTGATCGGTGCGCCACCGGCCGGCGAGTTTTTGGCATGGAACAGATCGAAACGTTCATACTCGCTCGGCCCGTACGCGATCCGCTCGGGCGCGCCAAGATTTTCGCGGGTGCGGTTGCTGGCCGCGGCCATGCGGCCGAGAATGAGATCGCGGTTCGGCGCGTACACCAGTTGATCGTAGGCGTTGTCGAGCCCCTCCTGATCGTAATCGCGCCAGACGAGCGGACCGCTTTTAGTCGCTACTTGCTGCATTTCATTTCCTTAGCTATTCCGAGGCGTGCGTTTCCCTCCCCCTGCGGGCAGGGAGAGGCGATTTAACCCAAATTCAGCTCTTTGAAAAAGTCGTTGCCTTTGTCGTCGATGACAATGAACGCCGGGAAATTCCCAACCTCGATGCGCCAGATCGCCTCCATGCCGAGCTCCGGATATTCCAGGCACTCGACTTTTTTGATGCAATGCTCGGCGAGGTTCGCCGCCGCGCCGCCGATCGAGGCAAGATAAAAGCCGCCGTGTTTTTTGCAGGCCTCGCGCACCGCCGGCGAGCGGTTGCCTTTCGCCAGCATCACCATGGAGCCGCCGGCCGCCTGGAAATCGGCGACGAAGGAATCCATGCGCCCGGCGGTGGTCGGCCCGAACGCGCCGGAAGCGTAACCCTCCGGCGTCTTCGCCGGCCCCGCGTAGTAGACCGGATGGTTCTTGAAATAATCGGGCAGCTTCTCGCCACGCTCCAGGCGCTCGCGCAACTTGCCGTGCGCGGCATCGCGCGCGACGATCATCGGACCCGACAGCGACAGCCGCGTCTTGATCGGATATTTGGCGAGCTGTTTGAGGATCTCCGGCATCGGCCGGTTGAGATCGATTTGTTGCACGCTGCCGGCGAGCGTTGCTTCATCCACCTCGGGCAAATACTTCGCCGGATTGTGTTCGAGCTCTTCCAGGAACACGCCTTCGCGGGTGATTTTTCCCAGCGCTTGGCGGTCGGCCGAGCAGGAGACGCCGAGCCCGATCGGCAGCGAAGCGCCATGGCGCGGCAGCCTGATCACGCGCACGTCGTGGCAGAAATATTTGCCGCCGAACTGCGCACCGACGCCGAGCGCCTGCGTCATCTTGTGGATCTCGCGCTCCATCTCGCGGTCGCGGAACGCGTGCCCGTCTTCGGAGCCGTGCTCCGGCAGCGTATCGTAATATTTGCACGAGGCGAGTTTGACCGTTTTCATGGTCAGCTCCGCCGACGTGCCGCCGATGACAATAGCGAGGTGGTAGGGCGGACAGGCGGCGGTGCCGAGCGTGAGCACTTTCTCTTTGATGAATGGCAAGAGCCGCTCGGGCGTCAAGATCGACGGCGTCGCCTGGAACAGAAATGATTTGTTGGCCGAGCCCCCGCCTTTGGCGATGAACAAAAACTTGTAAGCCGCATCGTACTCGCCGGCAGCTTCGGAGTAAATCTCGACTTGCGCCGGCATGTTGGTGCGCGTGTTCTTTTCCTCGAACATCGAAAGCGGCGCGACCTGCGAGTAGCGCAAATTGCGCTTCAGATACGCATCGCGCGCGCCCTCCGCGAGTGCGCCCTCATCAGAGCCGTCGGTCCAAACCAGCCGGCCTTTCTTGCCCATGATAATGGCGGTGCCGGTGTCCTGGCACATCGGCAACACGCCGCCGGCCGCGATGTTGGCGTTCTTGAGGAAATCATAGGCGACGAACTTGTCGTTATCCGAAGCTTCCGGATCCTCGACAATGTGTTTGAGGCTTTGCAAATGCGCGGGGCGGAGAAGATGATTGACGTCGGTGAAGGCCGCTTCGGCGAGTGCCCGTATCGCCTCGCGCGGCACGATCAAAACTTCCTCGCCCAAGACCTTCTCGAGGCGCACCCCGTCGCTGGAAATCTTCCGGTACGGCGTCTCGTCCTTGCCAAGCGGAAACAGCGGCGTGTGCTTGTACGGCGGCGTCGGGTGTTCGGTGAGCGGGGCGTTCATGAGTTACGGCTCCTTTGCACCGTCATACGCGGGCTTGACCCGCCTATCCACGGTGAATCGACGTCGGCAACTGCGTAGCCGAATGTGCAAGCCGCATAACAGCATGGATGGCCGGATCAAGTCCGGCCACGACGCTAAGTAAGGGCGTTCACGTCTTCCGCACTTTGCCCTTCTCGCCCAAAGCACATTCGAGCGCGGCGCGGTCCCATTTTCCAAAATCCGCCGCGGCATCGTACGTCGATTGCAAAAATTCCATGAGCGTCGCCTCCGGATCGGCTGCCTTGCGCACCGCGTCATAAGGCAAGATGAACTGGCCGTAGCCGCTGGAATACAACGCCGCGGCGGGGCGTATTTTGGCAGCGGCAAATCCCTCAGGCTCCGGATAGGCATAGGAATAATACGCCGGATAATCGATCGGCCCGCCGCCGGGCCAAAAGCCCGCGCTGGAAACTTCGTGCGAATAGGCTTCACGCGCGACCGCGAGCGACAAGCCGGGCGTGGCGCTTGTGGTCAGAAGCGGCGCTGGCCGGCCGGAAAAACGCGTTACGGCGAGGTCGAAACTGCCCCAGAAGAAATGCACCGGGCTCGCCTTTCCGAGAAAGCCGGTGCGGAAATGAGCAAAGACGCGGTGGCTCGCGGCGAGAATATGGAAATGCCGCGTGGCGAAGTCGCGGTCATATGCGGCATGCGCGCGGTCCTTGGAAAACGGCACGGCGTTCTCGATCTCGTTCGGCATCTGGTCGATGCGCACATCGACGCCGAGCGCGGCGAGCGCTTCCATCACCTCACCATAAAACTCCGCGACCGGCACTGGCCGCAGCATGATCTGGCGGAAGCTGCCGTCGCTTAAGTTGAGCCAGAGCACGTGGTCGAGAAAATCGAAGTCGATCGAAAGATCGCGGCCGGCGAGCGGGATCGGCCCGGTGCCGAGCCCGCGCGGCGTTACATAAAGGGCGACGCTCCAGGAGTGATTGAGCCAGGGCGTGAGCTCAAAGCGCACCTTGCCGACGATCTGCGTCCAAAGGTGCAATGCGGCGTAAGTGTCCCGCCAGGCGGCCAATGGCAATTCCGGCCAGACGGTCTCTTTGGCGATTTGCGTCACGCGCGTTTTCCTCACCCGGTTGGTCTTACCGCTTTCGCTGATGAGCGCCTAGCGTGCCAGCGCTGCGATGCGTCATCATCTGCGGGTCGACCCGCGTATCGGAATTACATCCCAATTTATCCAATTTTCCGCCGGGCCGTTAACGCTCCCTCGATAATGTCGCGCTTGCGTTCCCCAACGGCGCAAATCAAACAACACAAAGGCTCTCGCAATGGGTTTCGGAACACGCGTCGCCATCCGCCCGCACGGCCCAGCGCAGCCGAAGAAAGAGACTTGCGTCCGTTGCTACGGCACGGGTTGGATCCGCGAGCGCGGCAGCAAGATTGTCTGCAAATCGTGCAACGGCACCGGCAGGGTCGACGCCAAACCCAAGGACGCCTCCTGATCGGCCCGTGCTGCGGACTGCCCCGGCCGGTCTAAAGCAGCCTAACGCCACGCTTCGCTATGCTAAAATTTCACCCGACTCACGCAGCGAGCCGTTCTCGGGGGAATCATGGCGGATCGAAATTGGTACACCGGAATCGGCGGCCGGCAGGACGGTCCCTATTCGGATGAGCAGCTGCGAGCGCTCATCGCCAGCGGCCGTGTCACCGCCGATACGCTGGTGTGGGCCACCGGCATGGAGAACTGGACCAAGGCCGGCGCCATCCCCGGCCTGATCGGCGACGCGCAACGGCCGCCGCCGATCCCCTCACCTTCCGCCACGTTACCGCCGGGCGCCGTACAAAGCTTCTCGACCGACGTGCGGGTGTGGCCGCTCATCGGCCGCTCGATTGTTGTCGTGCTCGCGCAATTGTTGATCCTGCCGGCGCCGTGGGCGATCACGAGTTTTTATCGCTGGTTCGTCGAGCATTTGCAGGTGCCGGCACATTCGCGTGTGGCGTTTGCCGGCAAGGCCGAAGACATCTGGTACATCTTCATGCTCAACGCGCTGTTGGGCTACGCCGGTTTGATCAACCAATACCTGCCGCTTGCAGCCTTCTTCCTCGGGCCGCTATTCGCCCTCATCATCGCACGCTGGTTCATTCGCAATCTCACCTGGGACGGTCAGGCCACGCCGCTCCGCTTCGCGGCGACCTACTGGCCGCTGCTCTGCTGGTACCTGCTTTTCGCCATCTCCATCTTCAGCATCATCGGCTGGGCCTGGGTGTGCACCGCTTGGACGCGCTGGATGTGTCGCCGGGTCGAGGGTGGCACGCACCGCCTGGTGTGCACCATGAGCGGCTGGGGTCTTTTGTGGCGCACGGTGCTGTTCGCACTGTCGTGCGTTGTCATTGTACCGATCCCGTGGAGCTTTCACTGGTTCATGCGCTGGATGGTGTCGCAATTCGCGCTCGGCGATGCGAGCCAATCGGCGGCGGCGTAACTCATCCCATCCCGAGTCCGAAACAGCTCTCCCCGGCGGGGAGAGTGATCGTTCGAGCTAAAGCTTGAAAAGCTTCTCGGCGTTGCCGTGCGCGATGCGCTCGCGGTCCGCCGCGCTGACCGGCAATTGCTGAAGGAAAGCCAGCGCGTCCGCCATCGACTGATACGGATGGTCGGCCGAGAACATGATGCGATCGACGCCGCCGAGTTCGAGCAACAGCGAGAGGAAAGTCGCGGGGAAATTAAAGCCACTAATGGTGTAGTGCACATTGTCGCGCAGATAGGCGCAGATCGGGCGCTTCAGCTTGGTCACTTCCGGCGCCATGATGTCGACGCGGCGGAACATGGCGGCGAGCCCCTCGCCGAGATGGCCGATGATGATTTGCAGGTTTGGAAAGCGGTCGAAGGCGCCGCCGAGAATAAGCCGTATGAGGTGTACCGCGGTTTCGATGTGCCAGCCCCAGCCTGGCCCTGAGAACATTTCGGTGACCAGCGGCGAGAAGCCGCCGAACGAGGCGTCGATCACCGCTTTCGGCGGCTTGGTCGGGTGCAGATAAATCGGCGCGCCGAGCTCTTCCGCGCATTCCAGGATCGGCCAGAAGAATTTGTCGTCGAGATAGCGCCCGCGATGGTGACCGTTGATCACGGCGCCGGCGAATTTTTGCTCGCGCACGCGCTGCTCGAGCTCCTTCGCGGCCTGGTCCGGCTCCCCGGTCGGCAAGACGGCAAAGCCGCCAATGCGCTTCGGGTTTTTCTTGATGGCCGCGGCGAGAAAATCGTTGGTGTCGCGGACCAGCGCCAGCGCATCGGCGCCCTCTTGCTGCTCGACGCCGGGCGCGGTGAGCGACACGATCTGCATGTCGATGCCGGCCGCATCCATGGCGGCGATGCGCTTGTCGCCGAGATCGCAAAGTTCGGGGATGACTTTCTTGGCGCGGGCGTTATTGAATTTTTCGGCCTGCTCCTTGAGGTCGCGGCCCGGACCGTCGAGAAAGGCCGGAGTGGCAAAGTGCTCTTCGAGTGTGATGGTGCGCATGAACGTTGACCTCCCGTTTCATTTCCCCGCCCTCGTCATACGCGGGCTTGACCCGCGTATCCATGCTGATGTCCCGCATGTCTGCGTTGTCGAAAACAATGCAAGGGAGCGCTGCGCGCTCAGCCCCGCGAATTGCGCAACACAACGCAGGCGCCGCCGGCGGCCGTGAGCCTGCCGCACAATTTTTCGAGCGGCCCGCGGTCGTCGTCGGCGATGGTAATGATGTAGCGCCTGACCCGGCCCATGCCGGGTATCTGTTTGTGCAGCACAATCGGCTCGCGATCGCCGATCAGAGCGGCGTAGCGTTTCTGCACGTCGCGATAAATTTCCCAAGCCTTACTCTCGGACAAATGCGCGGCGATCTCGACACCCCAGCGCGGCACGTAAGCTGCGATCTGCTGCGCCTTCTCCTTCGGCGCCAGAATGAGATTGGCGAGCCGCGTACATGGCACGCCCTGCGGGATGGTGGTATCAGCGTTCGCAGGCGGCGACGGCGAGGCCCATTCGTCCGCGGTCCAGCCAGTAATGACAGCGACGTAGTTGCGCGTCTGGCCCGGTAGCGCGCGGGTCCCCGCAAGCCACTCGCTGACGCGGCCGGGACCAGCGTTGTAGCCCGCGGCGGCAAGCCCGAGGTTGCCGAATTTTTCGCGGAGCTCGCGCAAATAGCTTGCCGAATGCTTTAGTGCTTCGATCGGATTGAATGGATCGGAAAGGCCGTGCCAATCCGCGGTGCGCGGCATGAATTGCGCAATGCCTTGCGCGCCCTTTCTACTTACCGCAAGCGCGTTGAAGCGGCTCTCTTGCCAGATCACGCGGGCGAAGAACTCGACCGGCAGGCCGTTTTCGGCGGCATCATCTTCGACCGCGCGGCAGATGTCGTCGGGAGTGGGAGGATTTTGGGCTGTGGGTGGATTTTGCGTCGGCTGATCGACTGTTCTCTCCGGCATCGGCGGCGTGGCGCCGGCCTGTGCGTTCACATCCATGCTCCACAGCATGAGCGCGCAGACAACCGCGGGCGTAGCAAGTCGAGCCATCCGGCTTAGGTATGAAGTGCGCTGCGGTGCCGCAAAGCCCGTATGGCCGCCGCAGTGACACGGCTAGGGGTTCGGGTCTTTCGTCGTCCACTTCCAGGTCGGTTGTGTTTCGGTGACCTTGGCGGCGTTCCGCATCGCCGCCGGCGTAATGGTGTCGTAGACCGTGCCGTCCTCGCCGGTGACACGCACTTGGGCTTCGAGCACCAGCCACGTGCCCTTGAAATCGCAGGCGTATGGCGCCGTGCGCAACCCGCCGAGATTAACCCACTCGTGCGGGAAGCGGTTGCCGCCGCAAATCACGTCGTTTGCCTTCTTTTTTATCTTGGCGAGCGCGACGGCGACCTCGGCCTTCAATTTAGCGGATTGACCGATCAGAGGAGCGAGATCGCTCAGCGGCAAGGAGCCACCTTGCCCGAGCTTGCTCGAATCGAACGCCAGCGCCGGCGTTGCGATGAAAAGCACCGCAGCCAGCGTGCATTTTGGCAGCATTTTGAATCTCGCTTCAAACACTGGCCGCCCCTCGTCGTTCGCGGCCTTTATCTTTTCAGTGCCACACCGATCTCGTCGAGCACTTTCGGATCTTCGATGGTCGCCGGCATTTGCCAGCTTTCACCGTCGGCGATTTTTTTCATGGTGCCGCGCAGAATCTTGCCCGAGCGCGTCTTCGGCAGGCGGGCCACGGTGATGGCGCGCTTGAACGCCGCCACCGGTCCGATTTTCTCGCGGATCAGGGCGACGCATTCCTGCTCGATTTCAGTAGGCGGGCGGTTGACGCCGGTCTTGAGCACAATGAAGCCGCACGGCACCTCGCCCTTGAGCTCGTCCTTGATGCCGAGCACCGCGCATTCGGCAACGTCCTGGTGCGAGGCGAGCACTTCCTCCATGCCGCCGGTCGACAGCCGGTGACCGGCGACGTTGATGATGTCGTCGGTACGGCCCATAACGTAAATGTAGCCGTCCTCGTCCTTGTAGCCGGCGTCGGCGGTTTTGTAGTAGCCGGGAAATTCCTCGAGATAGCTTTCGCGAAAGCGGTCGTCGGCATGCCACAACGTCGGCAGGCTTGCCGGCGGCAGCGGCAATTTGACGACAATCGAGCCCATGGTGTTGTCGGCAAGTTCGCGCGACGCCTCATCGACGACGCGCACGTCGTAGCCCGGCATCGGCACCGTCGGCGAACCATACTTGACCGGCAGTTGCCCTAGACCCACCGGATTACCGGCGATGCACCAGCCGGTTTCGGTCTGCCACCAGTGATCGAGTACCGGCCGGTTGAGGAGCTTCTCCGCCCAGATCAGCGTGTCGGGATCGGCACGCTCCCCGGCGAGGAACAGCGTGCGGAATTTCGAGATATCATACTGCGCGAGGAATTTGCCTTGCGGGTCTTCTTTTTTGATGGCGCGAAACGCCGTCGGCGCGGTGAACATGGCAACGACGTTGTGCTCGGAAATCACTCGCCAATACGCGCCGGCGTCCGGCGTGCCGACCGGCTTGCCTTCGTAGAGGATCGCGGTGGCGCCGTGAACCAGCGGCCCGTAAACAATGTAGCTGTGGCCAACCACCCAGCCGATGTCGGAAGCCGCCCACCAGGTTTCGCCCGGCTCGACGCCGTAGAGATATTTCATCGACCATTTGAGCGCGACCATGTGACCGCCGTTGTCGCGGACCACGCCCTTCGGCTGTCCGGTCGTGCCGGACGTATAGAGAATGTAGAGCGGATCGGTCGCGGCGACCGGTACGCACTCGTAAACCGAGCGGGCGTGAACAAGCGAGTGATCGCGCATGGTTGCCCAATCGTGGTCGCGGCCGGGCGTGAGCGCAGCTTCAGCCTGCGGCCGTTGCAGGATCAAACAGGCGGTGGGCTTGTGCTGGGCGACGGCGATCGCTTCGTCGAGCAGCGGCTTGTAAAGAACGATGCGGCCGGGCTCGAGCCCGCAGCTCGCCGAAAGCACGAGCTTCGGTTTGGCGTCGTCGATGCGGGTGGCCAATTCGCGCGCCGCGAAGCCGCCGAACACCACCGAGTGAATGGCGCCGATACGCGCGCAGGCGAGCATAGCAATGACCGCTTCCGGCACCATCGGCATGTAGAGGATGACGCGATCACCTTTTTCCACGCCGAGATCGCGGAGCATCGAGGCGAGCACCTGCGTCTCGGTCAATAGCCGATGATATGTCAGCACGCGTTTTGAGCCGGCGAGCGGCGAGTCGTAGATGATCGCAGCTTGATCGCCGCGCCCCGCATGGACTTGCCGATCGACGGCGTTAAAGCACGTGTTCGTCACGCCGCCCGGGAACCATCGGCCGTAAATACCGGCCTTCGGATCGAACACGGCTTTCGGCTGTTCGAACCAGGAGATTTCGGCGGCGGCTTCGCCCCAGAAACCTTCGGGATCGCGCTGCCAGCGCGCGTACACTTCGTGATAGCGGCTCGAACGGGCGTCCATGCGTTTCTCCTCCCTCATCCGCGTACGCGGGAGAGGTGAGTTTGATCTTAAACCATTGTCCCCGCAGCCACCGCGTTTGCAAGCCGGGACGCGGCGGCAGCGCAGCCATGCAGCACAAACTGGCGCAAACGCGTCAAGTTTGATCTATGTCGCTCTGCTGGCACCCGCATCCCATGATCACCGACCCGCTGTTCTATCTCCTTGCCATCCCGGCCGTGACCCTGGTCGGGCTCGCCAAGGGCGGTTTCGCCGGGCTCGGCATGATTTCAACACCGCTGCTGGCGCTGGTCGTTCCGCCGCTTGAGGGCGCGGCCATCCTATTGCCGATCCTGATCGTGCAGGACTGCATTTCGGTGTGGAATTACCACCGCGCCTGGAGCGCCTGGAACCTAAAAGTGCTGTTGCCCGGCTCGGTGCTGGGCGTCGGCGCCGGCTGGTTGTTCGCGATCTATTTCTCCAACGCCGCGATCGAGCTGACCGTTGGCAGCATTGCGCTGGTCTTCGTCCTTTATACGTGGATCGGATCGTGGTGGCGCGCCCGCCGCGGCGAACCACCGGCAAAGCCGCGGCGCCCACCGGCGGCAATGGGCATCGTGTGGGGCGCGCTGTCCGGCTTTACCTCGACGCTGGTCCAGGTCGGCTCGCCGCCGTTTCAGATCCACATGCTGCCGCAGCGGCTCGACAAGCTGACGCTGGTCGGGACAACGGTCATCTTCTTCGCTGTGTTGAATTGGATGAAGGTCATCCCGTATCTGGCGCTCGGGCAATTTTCGCCGCGCAACCTCGCGACGTCGGCGGTTTTGCTGCCGCTCGCCATCGCCACCAACTTCCTCGGCTTCTGGCTGGTGCGCAAAACGCCGACCGAGCAATTTTACAAGATCGCCTATTTGCTCATGTTGGTGATCGCCATCGCGCTGTTGTGGCAGGGGGCACACGGCCTCGTTTGACCAGCAATCCGTCATGGATGGCAGTTAGCGGCGCCAAGGAGGCGCCCACGCAACCGGCTGCAATGGCTGCCCGCAGGTTCGCTAAAAAATGAGCTATGTTAATCGCCCCTCAAATGTGGCGCGTCACGACTGTAATTTGGTCCTGTCGGGCGGTGAAACCGACTTGCCGCTGATTGCGCAGATCAGTCGACAGTGACCCTTAGCGTCACTACGCTGCGCCGAACAATAACGTCGCGGTCGGCGTAACAACGCACATTGATCGGCACGGCTACTGAACGCATCAGTCGTGAATGACTCAACCAGACAGTCGAGCAGGCGACTACCTTGACGCACAACGTCGTCTGTTGTCGCGCCACAGACGCCACTTCGGCAACCCAGCTTGACAGCAAAATAAGCTGTGGCCTAGCCTTGGAGGGCGATCCAATCGACTTTCACGCAGCGCCGGGGCTACTGTTTTGACGAGGAGCACCTCATGGCTACGCATCGCAACGATGATTCGTCGAACAACACAAACGAAAGCCGACGTAACTTCTTGAAGGCCACGACGATGGCCGGAAGTGCCGCCGCACTCGGTTCCGTCGCCTCGCCATTTATCTCAACCGCGCAGGCGCAGGAGTTGACGCCGCGCCAGATGCCGCTCGCCGGCATGGCGACCATGCCGGGAAAGGCGAACCACTGGTATGTGCCCGCCTCGGACCAGACCGTCCACTGGGGGTACTTCAGCAAGAAGCTGACGCCGCTACTCGAATGCGAGTCCGGCGATTACGCCACCATCGAATGTCTTACGCACCAGGCCGGGGACGATCCGGAGCGAATGATCAAAGGCGATCCCGGTGCCGAAAGCGTCTATTTCTGGACCAAGGATAAGAAGAATGTCGACCGGCGGGGCGCTGGACCGATGAATGCCCCGAATGGCGCCGGCGCTGGTTACGGCGTGCACATTATGACCGGACCGATCGCTATCCGCGGCGCCAAAGAGGGCGACATCCTCGAAGTCCGCGTTCTTGACATGTATCCGCGCCCATGCGCCAACCCACAATACAAGGGCAAGACGTTCGGCACGAACATCGCGGCCTGGTGGGGCTATCAGTACAACGATTGGGCCACCGGTGAGAAACCGCGAGAGATCGTGACCATTTACGAGCTCGATTCCGACGGCAGCAGCGATTGGGCCACCGCGGTCCACAGCTATCGCTGGGGCCCGTTCACCGATCCGAACGGCGTCGAGCACAAAATCTACGATTATCCCGGCCTCGTGGTCGATCCGGCAAAGTGGAATCCGAAGACCGGCGTGCTCAAGGGCGTGCGTATCCCGCTGCGTCCGCACTTTGGCTGTCTCGGCCTCACCCAGAAGGAGGCTGACATCGTCAACTCGATTCCGCCTGATTACATTGGCGGCAACGTCGACGACTGGCGGTTTGGCAAAGGCGCAACGCTCTACTATCCGGTTTCCATTGACGGCGCCTATTTCTCGGTCGGCGACACGCACGCCGCCATGGGCGACGGCGAAGTTTCCGGAACGGCGATCGAGTTGTCGTGGACCGGTGTGTTCCAGTTCGTCCTGCACAAGAAGGAGGATATCCCGGCAAATACGTTGCTGTCGGGCCTCAACTGGCCGCTCCTGGAAACGAAGGAGGAATGGGTGGTGCACGGTTTCAGCTACCCGCGCTACCTGACCGATCTCGGCGCCGATGCGCAAAGCGAGATTTTCAAGAAATCTTCGGTCGATCACGCGATGCGGGACGCATTTCGCAAGATGCGCGAGTTTCTGATGAACACGCACAAGCTGAGCGAGGACGAAGCGATCTCGCTGATGTCGGTCGGCGTGGATTTCGGCGTGACGCAGGTCGTCGACGGCAACTGGGGCGTTCACGCCAGCGTACGCAAACAGATCTTTTCCGGTGTGAACGCGTAAGCTGCCAACTGACGACCGGCGCGGAGCGGGATGACGCCCTCCGCGCCCGCGAAGTCCGCCCCGGGACGGAGCGCGTTACGGAGGATTGCGCATGCCGAGATACGAATACGATTGTGCAAACTGTGGCACATTTGCCGACTTCCGCTCCTTGGCGGAGTATCAATTGCCGGCCAACTGCCCCGATTGTGGCGCTGAGTCGCCGCGATCGGTCTTGTGCTTTCCGGCAATATCGGCGCGTTCCGCCAAGGTCGCGCCGGGCGAGGTTGCGAAACTTTCCGCCGGCATGGCCGGTCACGGGGCCGGCTGCAGATGCTGCGGCGGCGCTAATTTCAAAATTCCCCGCAGCGAGTGGAAGAAAAAGTTGCTCTGAGACGACAGCGGGCGCCACCATGGGGCTGGTGCGCAAAACGCCGACCGAGCAAAAGCCTATTTGCTCATGTTGGTGATCGCCATCGCGCGGTTGTGGCAGGGGGCAAGCGGTCTGAACCAGGCCACGCGCTCGTAAATCCGGTTTGAAGCCGCTTTAATCCAACCGAGCAAAAAGCTGCGACGCAGCGGGTCGAAGGTTAACCTTCCCACCATGCGGCCTGGCGCCACAAGCGGAACTAACGCTGAAGTCACGACTTGCCGTTTCGCAGCCCAGGGGGCTTGTGGCCAAATCCAGGGAGATCTCATGTCGGGCGTGAAGCGGACTTCCGAGGCAAGAGGTCGGAAAAAGGCAGCCGTCACGGCGTTGGGACTGGCGGGCGCATTGTCGCTGGCAGGCGGCGCAGCCGCGTCGACTGTTCCGAATGGCGGCGTCCCGGCGCTGAAGGCCGCACCGGTAATGCTCGCTGACGAAGAAATCTCCGACGTCAGCCTGGCGACTTTTTATGTCTTTGACAAAGACAACATTGCACCGGCGGGCATAAAGCTTGCCGCAAGAGGCGGATGTGGCCATGGCTGCGGAGGCCATGGGTGTGGACATGGCTGCGGCGGCAGAGGGTGCGCGGCGCACGGCTGCCGGGGCTGCGGCCACGGCGGCTGTAGAGGCTGCGGTGTCGGCGGATGTGGCGGCTGCGTTGGAGGATGCGGGGGCTGTGGCGGCGGCTGCTGCATATGGGTTGGGCCGGTCCGCGTCTGCTAACTCTCGATCTCGGTTAGCATCGACGGCGACGCAAGTCCACGCGCACGCGCGGGCTTGGTCAGTTAGACGGATTCCGCGCGAATTCGTACCCGAAGACTCTATTTTCCGTATTGTTTTAGCACCATCTCGGTGATCGCTTTCAGCGTTGCCCGGTTTGGGCTGATAACCGGCCGCAAGTTCCGCCGCAGCGCGATAGCGTCGAAGATCAACATCAAGATATGGGCAGTGGATAAGTCCGCCGGTTTCTCTGGGGCTTTGTCGAATGAGCTCCGAATGATTTCGGCAATCCTTCCCTCGGTCCATTGCAGAAGCTGAGGACTGTAGACGTCAGTTTGCCTTGCGGTCGCGAGTGCTTGTACCAGCGTCGTAGTGAGGCCGCGCTTCCCGTTCGGAATCCGGCGCAATATTCCGTCGACCAAACATTGAACCTTTAGTGCGGTTGATCTTTTTCTTCTGACCGACCGTTCGAGCAGGATAATCTGCTTTCTAAACCAGGGCTCATATACCGCCACGGCGATTTCGAGTTTTGATTTGTAATAAACATATATGTTAGAGGGAGCGGTGCCTGCCCTCCTGGCAATTTGGCCCATCGTCGCTTTCAGATACCCGCGCTTGGAGAATTCCTCGGCCGCTGCGGCAAGTATTGCTTGCCGCATTGCTTCCCGTTTCACGCGCACGAGAAAACTCTCCTTTTAATTTCCAGTCTTAAACGAACGTCAGTCGCCATTGACGCGTTTCAAAATGCGCTGTTAGTGTTCAGAAACCAGGATCGCCACGTAGCGTGGCGCTTGTACCTCTGATCGAAACGAAGGACACTCCGCTCATGGAAAGCATCACAATCAATAACCATCCGATGACCTATGTCGAGAGCGGTCAGTCGAACCCGCGCACGCTCGTGCTCCTCTCTGGATGGGCTCAGGACGATCGACTATTTAAAAATCTGGCCCCGATTTTGGCGAAGGATTTTCACGTCGTTTGCCCGAATTTTCGTGGCCACGACGCCAAGCAAACGCTGCACGGCGATTTCACGGCGGACGATCTCGTCGATGACGTCGAGGCCTTCATCAAGGCCAAGGGCTTGTTGAATGTTCATTTCGTTTCAACGTCGCACGGTTGCTGGGTAAACATCGGTCTATGCGAGCGCATGAAGATCAACCGAACCGTCGTCATCGACTGGTTGATGCAGCCTCACGACGGATTCTTCCAGCAACTCAAGGATGGCCAGGACCCCGACCGGTACAAGATCGGCCGGCAAAGCTTTTTCGACGAGTGGGTCGAAGCCACCGATAATGCCGATGTGATCAATCATATCCGCAATGAGATGGCGTGGTTCAACGGCGAGATGTGGATGCGGGCCTGCCGCGAAATCGAGAAAGCCTATCGACGCTGGGGCAGCCCGCTCGATCGGATGAAGGCGTTGCCGTTTCCTATTGAGGTGACGCACATCTACTCGCAGCCGCTGTCAGAGGATTATCGGAAGTTTCAGAACGACTTCTCGGCGAAGAATCCGTGGTTTCATCCCGTGCATATCAAAGGACAGACCCATTTTCCGACGCTGGAGAGTCCGGGCCCCGTTGCCGACGCCATCCGCGCCTTCTACGCAACTCCGTAGGCGGTCCGCGCGATTAATATGGCGAGGAAATTGAAAGCGATCATTGCTGGCGCCGGTTTCGGAGGCCTGACAGCTGCGGCTGCGCTGGCGCAGCGTGGCTGGGAGGTCGTGATCTACGAGCGTCAGCCGGAAGTGCGGGCCGCAGGTTCGGGCATCTATGTCTGGGAGAACGGCCTTAGGGTGCTGGATGCCATCGGCGCGGCGATCCCGCACGACGACCTGTTCCGCGGCCGCGCCATCGAGCAGCGCAATCACCTCAATGAAATCATCGACGATGGTATTTTGCCGCCGGACGTGCGGCTGGTCACGATTCCACGAAAGGACCTGCTCAGTGCCATCCGCGATGCGGCGGAGAAATCCGGCGTCGTCATCAAGACCGCAGCCGAAGTGATCGGTGCGACTGCGCAGGGTGAACTTCAGTTCGCAGCGGGACGCACCGAGACCGCCGATCTTGCGATCGGCGCCGACGGCGTGTGGTCCACCGTTCGTCAGGCGCTCGGCCTCGAACTATTTCATGAACTTACCTTTGAAGGAGCGATACGCACGATCGTTCCCGGTACGCAGGCTGAGCTCGGCGAGAACGGCACAGACAAGTACATCGAGTGCTGGCACGGTGACCGCAGGTTTCTCATCACGCCATTGAGCAATGGCGAGCTATACCTTGCGCTCACCTGCCCCAAATCCGACGAGCCCGGGCGGCGCGATCCGTTCGATCATGCAAGCTGGAGCAAGTCATTTCCGGCCTGGCGTCATTTGATCGAGCGCGTATCGTCAGTTCTGACATGGAGCCCCTACAGCACCATCAGCGTGAAAGCCTGGGCGGCCGGACGCACCGCCATCCTGGGGGATGCTGCGCACGCCCAGCCGCCCAATCTTGGGCAGGGTGGCGGCATGGCGATGCAAAGCGGTCTGGGACTGGGTGCGGTCATGGCCGGCGTTACCGATAGCCGGGACATTCCCGAACGATTAGCGGCGTGGGAGCGCAACGAGCGGCCGCTCGTGGATCATTGTCAGAAGTGGTCTCGCCTGTATGGCGAAATATCGTTTTTGCCCGATGATGTGCGCGTACGCGCCATTAAGCACGCGATGGCGGATCCTTGGGTGCGCGACCAGATATCGCGTGCCGCGCGCAGCGTGCCGAACGGCAGCCGTCAGGTCGGATAGCGGCGCAGTTGGCGACGCCAAGGACCGCGCCTCTTCGCTATTCGCCGCCGCTCGTTTTTTCGCTAGGCTTGTCGGCCCGGGAGGCGACACGATGACGACGGCGTACGACACCGATCTCGACCGCAACGCGGCGAATTTTCAGCCGCTCACTCCTTTGTCTTTTCTGGCGCGTGCCGCCGGCGTTTATCCTGACGTGACCGCCATCGTCCACGGCAAGCGGTCCTGGAATTACCGGCAGTTCTATGCCCGCGCGCGGCAGCTTGCTTCGGCGCTCGCTCGCCGCGGCGTCAAACGCGGCGACACCGTCGCCGTCATGCTTGCCAATACCCCGGCGATGCTGGAAGCCCACTACGGCGTGCCGATGGCGGGCGCGGTGCTCAACACGCTGAATACCCGGCTCGATGCCACCATCATCGCCTTCACCCTCGACCACGGCGAAGCCAAGGTTTTGATCACCGACCGCGAGTTCTCGAAAACCGTCAAGGACGCCCTGTCCAAATGCAAGGCAAAGCCGCTCATCGTCGATTATGACGATCCAGAATTTACCGGCAGCGGCGAGCGGCTCGGCACGCTCGAATACGAGGATTTATTGCGCGAAGGCGATGCCGATTTCGAGTGGCTGATGCCGCGCGACGAATGGGACGCCATCTCGCTTAACTACACGTCAGGCACCACCGGCGATCCGAAAGGCGTCGTCTATCATCATCGCGGCGCCTATCTGCTGGCGCTCGGCAATGTCGTCACCTGCGGCATGGGCAAGCATCCGGTCTATCTGTGGACGCTGCCGATGTTTCACTGCAACGGCTGGTGCTTTACCTGGACGCTGTCGCTTGTCGCGGGTACGCATGTGTGCCTGCGCGCGGTGCGCGCCGCACCGATCTTCGACGCCATTGCCGCGCAAAAGGTCACGCATCTGTGCGGTGCGCCGATCGTGATGTCGACGCTGCTCAATGCGCCCGCCAACGAACGAAAGCCCTTGCCGCACGTGGTCGAGTTCATGACCGCAGCAGCGCCGCCGCCGGAGGCGGTGCTCGCGGCCATGAAGGGCGCCGGCTTCAACGTCACCCACCTCTACGGGCTGACCGAGACTTACGGCCCCGCTGCCGTGAACGACTGGCGTCGCGAGTGGGACGTGCTCCCTGCCGCGGAGCAGGCCGAGAAGAAAGCGCGGCAGGGCGTCGCCTACACCGTGCTCGAAGGGCTCGATGTGCTCGACCCTAAGACCATGCGGCGGGTGCCGCGTGACGGCGAAACGTTGGGCGAGGTCATGTTCCGCGGCAACGTAGTGATGAAGGGTTATCTGAAAAACAAAGCCTCGACCGACTTAGCCTTTGCGGGCGGCTGGTTTCATTCCGGCGATCTGGGCGTCATTCATCCCGACGGGTACATCCAGCTCAAAGACCGCTCCAAGGACATCATCATTTCCGGCGGCGAGAATATTTCGTCCATCGAGGTGGAGGATGCCCTCTATAAACATCCGGCGGTCTCGGCCGTCGCCGTGGTGGCAAAATCCGACGACAAATGGGGCGAGACGCCGTGCGCCTTTGTCGAGCTAAAACCGGGAACGAGCGCGACGGCGGAAGAACTCATCGCCTGGTGCCGCCAGCATCTCGCCGGCTACAAATGCCCGCGCTACGTGGTATTCGCCGAGATTCCGAAAACATCGACCGGCAAGCTGCAGAAGTTCAAGCTGCGGGAAGCGGCGAAGGCGGTGTGAGCGTTGCTCCTCCCACCTCATGCAGCGAGGGGAGCAGCCTCATTAGGCCGCGCCGCACAAAAAAGCGGCACCCGCTCCGCTGCCTTACCGCAGCGGCCGATCGAAAAATCAAAAAAACTAACCGACTAGTGGACGAGCGCGTCGTGCTGTAGGCGCGCGATTTCGTCTTTGAGGTGGAGCTTGAGCCGCTTGAGCTCTGCGATCTTCAAGCCGTCTGATGATGGATGATTGAGAGCTTCGGAGATTTCGCCTTCAAGTGCCCGGTGCCGTCTTTCAAGTTCTGCAAGATGCGATTCGATCGCCATCTGGCTATCCTCCTTGCGTCCGATCGACTTGACCCGTACCCCTCATCACGGAAACGCCTCACCCTGAGCAATTTCGACCATACTCCCTTTCCAGCGAGACGAAAATACCCGGTGCAATCGGGCCGTGGCGGCCTTGTGGGAGAACAGCCAAAACGCGATAATCCATAGCGACTTATCTCCCGCGCCCCGGGCGCCATCATACTCGCGGCGCGAGCAAGTGCGGCGATGACAAACGAAGAAGAGCGCGAGCTTCGGGCGCAACTGGCGCGCCTGCTGCAGGACCATCGCGATCTCGATGCCGCGATAGCGGCACTGGAAGGGTTGCCTGGCGCCGACATCATCCAGGTCCAGCGGCTGAAGAAGCGCAAGCTGCATTTGCGCGACCGCATCACCTTCATCGAAGACCAGCTTACGCCCGACATTATCGCTTAACAGCCCGCCCCCTGCTCGGAGCTAACGCAAAGCCACGCCTCGACGTTCCGCTTTGCGGGCGTACATCTCGGCATCGGCGCGCGCTAGCACTTCGGCGGCGGCATCGGTCGGACCGCAAAACGTCAGACCGGCCGACGCCCCCACCGCCAGCGTCGATCTCCCCCAAACGACCGGCGTCGCGTAAGCCGCGGCCTCGAGTGCGGCGGCCTTGGCGCGCGCGTCCGCCGCGCTGATGTTCCACAGCAGCACCGCAAATTCGTCGCCGCCGATGCGCGCTACGACGTCGGACGCGCGCACGCGCGAGCAAAGCGCCGCCGCGATCGCCTTGAGCACTGCATCGCCCGCGGCATGGCCGTGACGATCGTTGACCGGCTTGAAATCGTCGAGGTCGAGATAAATCAGCGCCGCGGTCGCGCCGTAACGTTTGACGTAAGCGAGCGAGCGTTTGAGTTCGCGCTCAAATCCGCGGCGGTTGAGCGTCTCGGTCAGCGGATCGATATCGATGGCGGCTTCGAGATTCGCGATACGCTCGCGCGACACCTGCAATTTGGCCGCGAGACGCGCGACCTCGGCAGCCAGCCGCACGGCCACCGCGCGCGAGTGAGGTTTTTCGGGCCTCGTTGCTTCGGTGCCGGCGTTACTTGCGTGTTCGAGCCGCCGCGCCGGCTCCCCCCGCATTGGCCCTGCCGCATTTGGCCGATTTCTCAGTTTTTCCCGCAACGACGCGCCCTCCCTGCGAATCGGCGAAGCTTACCTTGGATAGTGTGCGACGGAACGACGCGGCTGCCACAAGAATGCGAGTGGGCCAAATGCTTGCGCAAGCCTGGCGACGGCTTTTAGTCCGCCTGGACGAAGCCCACCGGTTGGGTGCGGTCTTCCGCGAATAGCGCTGCGGTCAGCGGGCCGCCGAAGACGGCGCCGGTATCGAGATTCAGCCGATTGGGGCGAAGGTCAGGCTCTCCGGTCTCGATCGGCGTGTGCCCGTGCACAATCAGGCGTCCATAGTCGCGGCGAGCAGAAAGAAACGGTTCGCGAATCCAGATCAGGTCGCGCTCGTGCTGCGCATTGAGCGGCCGCTGCGGGTCGACGCCGCCATGAACAAAAAAACGCCGGCCGTCGTCGTAACTCAGAGGCAGTGAGCGAAACCAGTTGAGGACCGTTTCCGGCAAATCTTGCACGCGAGCAACACCGTAACTCCGCAGCGTAGCGTCACCGCCCTGGCTGAGCCAAACATCCGCAGGACAAATCCCGTCACAAATATCAAGCGCGACCGCCTCGTGGTTGCCCTTGAGCGCGACGAGATGATCGCCGCGGCGTGATTGCAACTCCATCAGATAACCGACGACGCCGGCGCTGTCGGGACCGCGATCGATGTAGTCGCCAAGGAAGATGAGGGTTAACGGCCGACCCGCGGCGACCTCTTCGCAGCGGCCGACAAGAGCTCGCAGTTTCGCCAGCGACCCATGAATGTCGCCCACGGCGCACACCAAACCGTCGGCGCGGCGCTGTTTTCCGTCCCCCGCTGGCAAATAATGGCCATTTTCAGGCGGCATTGTTCAGTTACCGTTCAACCCATTAATGGGAACTTAGTGGATACGGGGTCAGTTTTGGGTGCAGTCACGAGGATATCAATCGAGGTGGAAGTCATGAGGAAAGTCCTGACTGCTGTCGCTGCGGCGGCACTCATCGGTGTTACGGCCTTGGCGAGCTCAAGCCCGGCGGAAGCCTGGGGCCGGTGGGGCTGGGGCTGGGGTCCTGGTCCGTTCTGGGGCGGCGTCGCCGCCGGAGCCGTTGTCGGCGGAGCTATCGCCGCGTCGCCGTACTATTATCGTCCGTATTACCCGTATGGCTATTACGGATATGGACCCGGATACGGCTACAGATGCGGGCCGGTATGGAACGGATATGCTTGGGTCCGTGCGTGCTAGCAAGCACGCCATCGGCACCTTGGTAAGCAAGTCTGCCCTACGCGAGGGCGGACCGCCGTCACCAACGGCGGAAAAGGTGCATGCACCAAACTTCCGCCAAAGATTTCCCATCTAAGTGGCCGCGAAAGCGGCTACCCAATGCGGAAGTTCACGGGGGCTTCCGCCTATCCAAAATTTGAGACCGGCGCCCGGCCGGTCGCGAGGAGACCACATGCATAAATCGCTCATCGCGCTCACCGGCGCCGCGAGCATCGGCCTTGCGTCGCTGGCCGCGCCGGCACCCGCAAACGCGGGGTGCGTCGGCTGCTGGGTAGGTGCAGGACTACTCGGCGGCCTATTCGCCGGCGCAGTCGTTGGTAGTGCAATCGCCAACAGTCCGCCGCCCGGTTACTACTATCCGCCGCCGCCGCCCGGCTATTACCCGCCCCCTCCCGGCGCGTATTACCCGCCACCGCCCCCTGGCGCCTATGGCCCGCCGCCGCCCGGGGCGCCGGCACCGGCCGCCTATGCGCAGCTTGCGCCCGGCTGCCACTGGGCCAAGCACCAGGTCTGGGTTGAAGGCGCCGGGTATCAGTGGCGAACCGTGCAAGTTTGCCGCTAAGCAACGAACTCGTGTGACGAACGACACCGGCCGGCTTCGATGAAGCCGGCCGGTTTTGTTTTCGCCATTATTACGTCGTCGCACTGGTGCAACGGTTCGATGCAAAATGCCGGAATAGTTCAAAAACGAGCACTTCGACGGTTTGAATTTGGACCGCTTGAACATGGACACATTTCCAGCTGCGCAGCCCTCTAGTGCGGTGGCCACCGGGAAGGAACGCGCCACCGCCAGCGTGGGACGGATCGGCGACCGAATTCGAAATGCGCTGCGCCGCGCCGACGCGTGGCATCGCGACATTACTTCGCGTTTACCGCTTCCGACATTTTGCAAGTCGCGCACCATGACGGCGTTGATTGCAGTCTGCACCGTTCTTTTGTTCGTCTATATCGGTCTGGCCGCGATGCTTTATGTCTCGCAGCGCGAGATGATGTACTTCCCGGAGACAATCCATACGTCGCCGGCGCAGGCCGGCTTGCCGGAGGCCGAGGAAATTTCGCTGACCGCCGCCGATGGCGTGCGTCTTGTCGGCTGGCATGTGCCCCCGCGCGACGGCCAACCTGTCATTCTTTATTTCCACGGCAACGGCGGGGCGTTGCGGTATCGCGTCGAGCGCTTTCACAAGCTCATCAGGGAAGGCCTCGGCCTTGTTGCCGTCGAGTACCGCGGCTACGCGGGTTCGGAAGGAAGCCCGAGCGAAGCCGGGCTCTTCGCCGACGCCGAGGCAGCTTACGCTTTTGCCACCGGTCGCTACCGGCCGGAGCAAATGGTGCTCTGGGGCGAATCGCTCGGTACCGGCGTTGCCGTTTATCTGGCGGCGGAGAAGCCGGTCGGCCGCGTCATCCTGGAAGCGCCGTTCACGTCCACGGCCGCGGTCGCGTCCGAGCGCTACTGGTTCATGCCGGTGCGGCTGTTGATGAAAGACCAGTTCCGTTCCGACAAACGCATCGCCAACGTCACCGCGCCGGTTCTGATCCTGCATGGCGCCAACGACCGCGTCGTTCCCTACGCCATGGGCGAGCAGATGTTCGACCTTGCCAAAGGCAACAAGCACATCGTGCGTTTTCTCGAAGGCGGGCACGAGGATCTGGACCAGTACGGCGCGTTGCACGCCATCGGCCGGTTTCTGGCTGGAGGTTTGGATAAGCCGCCGCATCCGTAGTCCGCGCCGACAACGGCGCCGGCTAGGGCGCGTACTCATAAACAGAGTAACGCCGTTTTCAGTCTAAAGCGGACATCGCGATTTAAGAGCGGCACTTCCATTTGTGACCCAATCGGAAATAACCGCCTATTACGCCGCGAACAGGCATTGTGCCTGTTCAAGCAAGAACACTGCTATCTTTTTGAGCGCCTAGAGGGTGCTCGAATTGCGGATCGAAAGGGCTCGGTCAAGATTCTCTCGACCAAACCCTGGCGTTAGTTAGGAGCCAAGTCACTTTGGCGGCGGCATCGCGACCTTGCCGTTGTGAAAGCAGCGCAAGCAATTCTGCCCTTGGCACTTGCTCACGATGAGCCAGTGTCCGTTGGCTGGCAGGTTCTTCCGTGAGGACCCTTCTTGTCTGCGGTCCAGGTCCCCTGCGCGTAGTTCAGATCATCGACCGTTGCGACTGATCGACTGTTTTCGAGTATATTTGAAGATGCTAGCGGCGAACTCTTTGCTCAGGGACTCTTGAGTTGCCGCGCATCCTCAGGCAGTCGTCCAGGATATGGAAAACAAAAGCAGTTTATCGAATCTCGGCGTGGTCGTCTCGGTGCGCGGCAGTGTCGTGGACATTCGATTTGATGAGCATTTGCCGCCGATCTATTCGGTGCTGCTCACGGGACCGGAGAAGAAAATCGTCATCGAAGTGCTAGCGCAGCAGGATGCGCATCACGTGCGCGGGATTGCGCTGACGCCGACGCAAGGTCTCGCGCGCGGCATGACGGTGGAAAATACAGGTGGTCCGTTGAAAGCGCCTGTGGGCAAGGGTGTTCTTTCGCGGATGTTCGACGTGTTTGGCGACACCATAGATCGCGAAGCGGCCTTATCGGACGTCGAATGGCGTTCGGTGCATGGGGCTCCGCCGTCGCTTGCGCGACGTTCCACCAAGTCGGAAGTCTTTGAGACAGGCATTAAGGTAATAGATGTCCTTGTACCGCTGGAGCGCGGCGGCAAGGCGGGACTTTTCGGCGGGGCGGGCGTCGGCAAGACGGTGCTGCTGACGGAAATGATCCACAACATGATTGGTCATCACGAGGGCATCAGCATCTTCTGCGGCATTGGCGAACGATGTCGTGAAGGCGAAGAGCTTTATGATGCGATGGAGGAAGCCGGCGTGTTGCCGAACATGGTGATGGTCTTCGGCCAGATGAATGAGCCGCCGGGTGCGCGGTTCCGCGTGGGGCATGCGGCGCTGACGATGGCCGAATATTTCCGCGACGACGAGCACCGCGACGTGCTGCTGCTTGTCGATAACATTTTCCGCTTCATCCAGGCCGGCATGGAGGTGTCGGGCTTGATGGGCCAGATGCCGTCGCGGTTGGGATATCAACCGACCATGGGCACTGAGCTATCAGGATTGGAAGAGCGCATTGCCAACACGGATTCCGGCGCTATCACCTCCATCCAGGCGGTGTATGTGCCGGCGGACGATTTCACCGATCCGGCGGCGGTACATACGTTCTCGCATCTCTCCGCGTCGATTGTGCTCTCGCGCAAGCGGGCGAGCGAAGGGCTTTTCCCGGCCATCGATCCTTTACAATCGAGTTCCAAGATGGCCACGCCGGGCATCGTTGGCGAACGGCATTACGGCTTGGCGCAGGAAATCCGCCGGACGCTCGCGCAATACGCCGAACTCAAGGACATCATTGCAATGCTGGGCCTGGAGCAGCTCTCGCCAGAAGACCGCAACGTGGTCGTCCGCGCTCGCCGGTTGGAGCGCTTTCTGACCCAGCCCTTTTTCACGACTGAACAGTTCACCGGCCTCAAAGGAAAGCTCGTCAGCCTCAAGGACGCGCTGGATGGTTGTGAGCGCATCCTGCGCGACGAATTCAAAGACCATCCGGAAAGCGAGCTCTACATGATCGGGACGATTGACGAAGCCACGGCAAAAGCAAAACCCGTCCCGCCTGTAGCCTCGGCCCACCCATGAATCTTAAGGTGCTCATTCCGTTCCAGGTTTTTGCCCATAAAACCGGCGTGTCGCGCATCATCGCCGAAACGCGCGACGGTTCGTTTGGACTCTTGCCTCACCGACTCGATTGTGTGGCGGCGCTGGCACCCGGGATTCTGACCTACGAGACAACATCGGACGGCGAAGTTTTCGTGGCCGTAGATAATGGGGTGCTCGTCAAGACCGGTCCGGACGTACTCGTATCCGTGCGCCGGGCGATGGGCGGAACGGACCTTGGCCAGTTGCGCGACGCGGTGGAGCGAGAGTTTCTGACCCTGGACGAGCACGAGCAAAGCGTGCGCTCGGTGTTGGCAAAAATGGAAGGCGATCTCATACGGCGCATGGCCAACCTTCACCATGACTGATGAACCCCAAGAGGAGATCGCGAAGCCGAAGCCGTCATTCAGTCAGGAGGTCGGCGCGAAGGCGGCGCGCAAGCTTAAGGCCCGGCGTAATTCCGCGCAGGGCGTTTGGTACGGGCTGGGAATGATGGGGCTGATCGGCTGGTCGGTGGTGATTCCGACGCTGCTCGGGGCGGCGCTCGGTATCTGGCTGGACCGACATTATCCGGGCAAGCATGCTTGGACGTTGGCGCTGATGATCGCCGGGCTCACCGTCGGTTGTTTTAATGCGTGGCATTGGGTGGCCAAGGAAGACAAAGAGATTCGCGAAGAACAGGAGGATAATAATGAATGAATTTTTGTTTCTGGCGCCGGCTTTGGCGGCAGGCCTGTTGCTCGGCGCGTTTTTCTTCGGTGGCCTCTGGTGGACGGTTATTAAGGGCGTTTCGTCCGAGCGCGCGGCGCTTTGGTTCTTCGGCAGCATGTTGCTTCGGACGAGCGTTACCCTGGCGGGATTTTATTTTATCGGGCGCGAGGATTGGCAGCGGTGGCTGCTGTGTCTCCTTGGTTTTGTTTCCGCCCGCCTCGCCGTGAAGTGGTTCACTCGCCCGCGGGGCGAACATCGCGACGCGCGGGCAGCAGAGACCAGCTATGCGCCTTAGTCCCGATGAGATGATCTTCTGGCAGCACGGGTTTATCAAACTCAACGGCACGATAGCGTTCACGTGGGGGCTAATGTTTGTGCTGGCCGTCGGCTCAAAGCTCATTACGCGCAATCTCTCCACGGAACTGAAACGCTCCCGCTGGCAGAATCTGCTGGAAATCGTTGTTACTGGCATCGAAAAGCAGATCGAAGATGTCGGCCTTCGCCACCCCAAGAAGTATATCGGTTTTCTGGGCACGCTCTTTCTGTTCGTCGCGTTAGCCAGCCTTTGCACCATCGTTCCCGGCTACGAGCCGCCGACCGGGTCGCTCTCTACGACCGCGGCGCTGGCGCTGTGCGTGTTGGTGGCCGTACCGTTTTTCGGCATCGAGGAGCAGGGACTGGGCGGCTACCTCAAATCCTATGCGGAACCGACAATCATCATGCTGCCGTTTAACATCATAAGCGAACTGTCTCGCACGCTGGCACTCGCCGTCCGTCTGTTCGGCAACATGATGAGCGGGACGATGATTCTCGCTATTTTGCTGACCATCACGCCGTTCATCTTCCCGATCGCCATGAGTGCGCTCGGTCTGCTCACCGGCATGGTGCAGGCCTACATCTTCAGCATCCTGGCTGCGGTTTACATTGCAGCCGCTACGCGCGGTCGCAAAGCAAAACCTGAACCGATGCAGGACATGAAAGCATGAAAAACGACAACAAGAGGCGACACCATGGATAACATGACGCTCATTGCCATTGCTTCAATCGTCACCGCCGGCCTGACGATTGCTCTGGGCAGTATCGGACCTGCGCTTGGCGAAGGCCGTGCGGTTGCCACGGCATTAAGTTCGCTGGCCCAGCAGCCTGATGCCGCCACCACGATCACACGCACCCTATTTGTGGGGCTGGCGATGATCGAGTCCATTGCGATCTATTGTTTCGTCGTCTCGATGATTCTCGTTTTCGCCAATCCGTTCTGGAATCACGTCATTGTCCAAACCGCCGGGAAGTAATTCATGCTCATCGATTGGTTCACCGTCGGTGCGCAGGCGCTCAACTTCATCATCCTGGTGTGGTTGCTGAAGCGCTTTCTTTACAAGCCGATCCTCAATGCCGTGGACGCACGGGAGAAGCGGATCGCTGCGGAACTCGCGGACGCTGACGCAAGAAAGGCCGAAGCGCAAGCGGAGCGCGATGAGTTTCAGCACAAGAACGAAGAGTTCGACCAACAGCGCGCCGCCCTCTTGAGTAGGGCGGCGGACGAAGCCAAAGCCGAACGCCAACGACTCCTGGACGACGCGCGAAAAGCAGCCGATGCCCTGAGTGCCAAGCGACAGGAGGCGCTGCGAAGCGACGCCCACAACCTCAATCAAGCCATCCGTCGCCGAACCCAGCAGGAAGTGTTCGCCATCGCGCGAAAGGCACTGACGGATCTTGCCACGGCAAGTCTGGAAGAGCGCATGACCGAGGTGTTCACCCGTCGTCTGCTCGCGATAGACGGCAAGGCAAAAGTGGGCCTTGGCCAGGCCCTCAAGACCGCTTCTGAGCCTGCTCTCGTTCGCAGCGCGTTTGACCTTCCTGCGGCGCAACGCGCGGCAATACAAAAAACACTTAACGAGGCCTTCTCGGCTGAAGTCCACGTCCGGTTCGAGACGACGCCGGACCTAGTCAGCGGGATCGAGCTCACCACAAATGGGCAAAAAATAGCTTGGAGCATCGCGGATTACCTCGCGTCGCTGGAAAAAGGCGTTGATGAACTTCTGAAAGAAAAAGACAAACGTGACTTGAAAGGCGAGCCAAAAGCTGAACCCGAGGTCACGCCGAACACCAGGGCCAAAACTGCGTTCAAGCCGGAAGCACTAAAGTCCGAGACGAAGCGCCCATGAGCTCTGAGTCTAAAAACTTGCAGAGCATCTTCGACCGCGCATTTTCTGCGATCAGCCAGGTGCGGGAAGCATTCTCGCCGCAACTGACACCGCGGGAGGTGGGCACGATCTCCAGCATCGCCACCGGCATCGCCAAAGTGTCCGGGCTCCCTGCCGTTGGCTTCGAGGAGTTGGTGAAATTTCCAGGCGATTTGCTCGGCATGGCTTTCAATGTGGACGAGGCTGAAATCGGCGTCGTGCTGCTTGGCGAATACTGGCATCTGAACGCCGGTGACGAAGTTGAGCGCACGGGCCGGGTCATGGATGTGGTCGTGGGTGACGGGTTACTGGGCCGCGTCATCGACCCGCTTGGTCGGCCACTCGATGGCAACGGGCCGGTGGCCGCCAGCGAGCGCCTGCCCATCGAGCGTACGGCAACGCACATCATGGATCGCGCGCCCGTCACGGTGCCTCTTCAGACCGGGCTTAAAGTTATTGATGCGCTTATTCCGGTCGGGCGCGGCCAGCGCGAGTTGATTCTCGGCGACCGCCAGACGGGCAAGACCGCCATTGCGATCGACACCATCCTCAACCAGCGCGACCAAAATGTGCTGTGCGTTTATTGTGCCATCGGGCAGCGCGCGTCCGCGGTCGCGAAGGCCGTGGCAACCTTGCGGGAAAAGAATGCGATGGATTACACCGTCCTCGTCGTGACCGAGGGCAACGACCCGCCGGGTCTCGCTTTCATCGCGCCTTACGCCGCGACTAGCATCGCGGAGCATTTCATGGAGCAAGGCCGCGACGTACTGATTGTTTACGACGACCTTACGCATCACGCGCGCGCCTACCGCGAGCTGTCTCTACTGCTGCGACGTCCGCCCGGCCGCGAAGCTTTTCCCGGCGACATCTTTTACATTCACGCGCGACTGCTCGAACGTGCGACCCACCTGCGTAAGGAACTCGGCGGCGGCTCGCTCACGGCGCTGCCCATCATCGAAACGGAAGCGCAGAACATGTCCGCCTACATTCCGACCAACCTGATTTCCATCACGGACGGTCAGATCTATCTCTCGCCATCACTGTTCGAATTGGGTGTGCTGCCTGCCGTCGATGTCGGCAAGTCCGTTTCGCGCGTGGGCGGCAAAGCGCAACGTGCGGCCTACCGCGCCGCGGCGGGCGACCTAAAGCTCGCCTACGCGCAGTTCGAGGAGCTTGAGACCTTTGCCCGGTTCGGCGCCCGGTTGGATAAAAGCACTAGCAAGATCATCGAGCACGGGCGGCACATTCGGGCCTGCCTCAAACAGGCGGAATGCGCGCCGGTATCGGTGCCTGCACAAATCGCCGTCTTGGTGGCGCTAACCGCGGAACTCTTCGATCGTGTGGAACTCGACCAGATGCCGGGAGCCGAACACGCCGTGCAAGCGGCGGCGGGGAACATACCGGCGGAAGTGTGCGCGCGATTCGAAAGTGCCGATAAGTTGAGCGATGAGGACCGTAATGCGATCATCGAAATCGCCCGCCAGGCCCTCTCCAAGCCGGAAGCCAACGCCGTAGTTGAAGCCACCTCGAAACCGGAAGCCACAGCCGGGCTAAAGCCCGCGTCTAAGGGCAAGTCCAAACCCGAGTCCAAGCAGGCATTGGAATCCAAAGCCAAGGCCGAGCCTGATAGCAGGTCCAAACCGGACGCTCCAACGGCGCTCACAGCGGAAGCCAAGGATAAGTCATGAGCGACACTACGGAGAGCTTACGCCGAAAGATTAGCAGCACCGGCGATCTCCAATCCGTTGTCCGCACGATGAAAGCCTTGGCCGCATCGAGCATTGGACAATACGAAAAATCGGTGCTCGCGTTGGCCGACTATTATCGGACCGTGGAACTGGGGTTGGGTGCGTGCTTTCGGGAAAACGAGCCGGTGATCGCCATGGTGGAGCGGGAAGCACCCACCCATGGGGGTGCGATAAGCGCAATCGTTTTCGGGTCCGATCAGGGACTGGTGGGACAGTTTAACGACGTCGTGGCCGATTATGCGATCAAGACCCTCGCGGCTCTGCCCGGAAAATGTCACGTCTGGGCAGTCGGCGAGCGCGTTCGTGCTCGTCTGGTGGACTTGGGTCTGCCGCCGGTCGGACTTTTCACGGTGCCGAACTCCGTCGAGGCCATCACCCCGCTCGTCGGGCAGATTCAAATTGAAAGCGAAGCACATCGGGACGAAGGCGAGAATGCGCCTCTATGGGTGTTCCACAACCGACCGCTGTCTGGAGCGCTCTACGAACCGGTTAGCCAGCGGCTGTTGCCGCTCGACGCGCAATGGCAACAAGGTCTGGCCAAAATCCGCTGGCCGACGGCGAACCCGCCCGAGGTCATGGGCGGCGGCAGCGCGGCTCTGCCGGCCCTAATCCGCGAATATCTTTTCATCTCGCTCTTCCGGGCCTGCGCCGAATCCCTGGCCAGCGAAAACGCAAGCCGCCTAGCGGCAATGGACCGCGCCGATAAGAATATCAACGACCTGCTGGAGCAACTCCACGGCTCGTTCCACCAGCTGCGCCAGAGTAGCATCGACGAAGAGCTCTTCGACGTAATCTCAGGATTCGAGGCGCTAGGTGGCTCACGGTAGCCACCACCTCGATGGGAGCAAACCGGACATTGACCAGCCGTAGCTGTCCGACCACGATTTTCCAATACGCGCTCTAATCATTGCGCGACGGTCATGAGCTCGAGCACATGGCCGTTGATGTCCTCGAAATAGAACCCGCGGCCGCCGTTCCAATGGTTGAGCTTGCCGTCACTTAGGCTCCACGGCGCGCTGCCGATGGCGATGTTCTGCTTTTTCACGCGCGCGAGAATGGCGTCGAACTCCTTATTGCTGACGTGAAACGCCAAATGATGGCTTTCGAACTTGTCTTCTTCGTCGAATAACAGCGTCAGCGATTTGTTGACCTTCACCGGTGCGAAATATCCGGTACGGCCGCATTTGAGACCGAAGATGGCGGCGAAGAATTTCGCCGATGCCGCCTTGTCGTGCGCCGGAACGATAGTGTGATTGAGCGTAATGGCCATGATACCCGCCCTTTTTCAGAACGTTTGGTACGACTGCCCGGTTTTGCCGCCGACGCGGGCGAAGCCGGTTTTCGCGGGCTCGTATTTTTCGTTGAGGTTGAGCGCTTTCGCGTAAGAGCCGGCGGCCTTCTCCTTCGCTCCGAGACGTTCGTAGGCCAATCCGCGGCTGGTCCACGCCTGCACGTTCGCCGGCGAGATCTGCACCGCTTCATCCAGGTCGCTCGCTGCAGACTTGGCATCACCAATGGCGAGATAGCTAAGCGCACGCGCCACATAGGGGTCGGCCTGCTGCGGCGTAAGGGTGAGCGTGGTGGAAAAGTCGTCGATGGCGAACTGATGTTGACGCTCACTCTGGTAGAGGAGACCGCGATTGTAATAGCTCTGCGCATTGTCCGGCTTGAGCGTCACCGCCTTGTTGAAATCGGCGAGCGCCTGAGCACTGTGGCCTTGCTCGCGATAGATAATGCCGCGGCCGAGGTAAGCCGGCACGTAACCAGCGTTGATCGAAAGCGCCTTGTTGTAATCGGCAAGGGCGAGTTCAAGCTTGCCGCTCTGCCGATAGAGCAGCGCCCGATTGGCATAGGCCTGGGCGTAATTCGGATCGAGGCCGATCGCCTTGTTGAAGTCGGCAAGAGCGGCTTCGGGCTGGCCACCGGCGGCGAGCACGGTGCCGCGCATGTTGTAGGCTTGCGGATCTTCCGGATGCTTCTCGATCACCTCGCCCAGCGACGCGAGGTTCGACTGTGAGGTGGCGTTGAGCGCCTCTTCCTTCTCCGGCGAATCCAGATGGCCGCACGCAGCGAGCGCGAACGCGCCGAGAATGGGAATAAGCGCCGGAGCATGCCGCCTAACGCGCGGCTTGGACGGCCTGGTTGTCAGATCCCGTGCTACCGTCATTCAACGCTCGCGGCACGCAAAGCCCCACAGCCTAACGGTAGATCACGCACGCGCTCGGCGATAGCCCGGCTACAAAAACGAACGGCGCGGGTCATGACCCGCGCCGAGGTCGCAAATTAGTTCAACGTTTAGCCAAAGCGCGGGGCGCGCGGCGGACCCGATCGGCCGCCCGGGCCAGCGCCCGGTGCGGGCTTCGGCTTCATTGGCAACAGGCCCTCGCGCTGCAACTTCTTGCGCGCAAGCTTGCGGGCCCGGCGGATCGCCTCCGCCCTTTCCCGTGCCTTTCTTTCCGAGGGTTTTTCGTAATGACCGCGGAGCTTCATCTCGCGGAAAATGCCCTCGCGCTGCATCTTCTTTTTCAGCGCCTTGAGGGCCTGGTCGACGTTATTGTCGCGAACGAGAACCTGCACGCATCCTCCTTTTCAAGAGCGCTCGGTATGGTGCGCCGGGGGAATGAAATAGCGGCGCAAGCGGTAACGCCTGCGCCACGCTGCGCGTTATCTATCAGAATGGGGCCAGGAAGTCCACAACGCCGGCGACCCCCTCAAATGTCCTTGGCGCTGTCACCGGCTGTGACTTCGTACTCGGCGCCGGTCACCAGATTGGCGGCGTCGGAGGCCAGAAACACCGCGACCGGGAAATGTCGTCCGACTGGAGCCAGCCGACCTTCATCGGCACCGTCGGGGAGCGCGAATCCCAGGCCTGCTGCGGCGTCGGATTGTCAGGCGGCTTTTGGCCGTTCTCGGCCATGCTTTCGCGAAGCCGCGTCTCGTAGCGAGTGAGCGCTGTGTCGACGAGGCCTGGGATGATGGCGTTGACGGTGATGTTGTACGCTTCGGCCTTACACTCTTGCGAGAACGCATGGCCCGGCGCGCCGTTCCGCACCGAGCTGCCCGATTAATCGGCGAACACGCGGGTCACGTGCCCCATCTTGCGGCCGGGGCGGATTGCCGACTTGCCGTAGAGATGGACGGCGGCGCCCGGCACTTGCAGCCAGTAGCGGAAATCTTTGACCTCGTCGCCGATGAGATTGATCATTTCGACACGGCCGTGGCGCACCGGTTTGCCGAGCGGCCAGCCCGCGACCGCGCGGATGTGCTGCTCGAACTGCGAGATCGAGGCGCCGTCGAGCGTCCAGTGCCCGGAATTGTGCACCCGCGGCGCGATCTCGTTGACCAGAACGGCGCCGTCAGGGAGCACAAACATCTCGACCGCGAGCACGCCGACGTAATCGAATTGCCGGGCGATCTTTTCGGCAATGCTGCGCGCGGCTTGCGCCACATCGCCGGACACGCGCGCCGGGACGCGGGAGATTTTCAAGATATGATTTTGATGTTCGTTCTCGGTGACGTCGAAACATTCGACGGCGTCATCGGTCGTGCGCGCGGCAACTACGGAAATTTCACAGGCGAACGGCACGAACGCTTCGAGGATGCAGGGCTGCGCGCCGACGGCGCGCCACGCCGCATCGGCTGAGCTGGAATCTTTGATGGTCGCCTGGCCCTTGCCGTCGTAACCGAAGCGGCGCGTCTTCAACACCGCCGGCTGGCCGACCGCTTTGATCGCCGCGGCTAAATCAGCCGGGCTGTCAGCCGCGGCGTACGCGGCGGTGGCAATGCCAAGGCCGCTAACGAAATTCTTTTCCGCCAGGCGATCCTGGGTGATCGCCAAGACATTCGGGTCGGGGCGGACCGCGACGCGCGCGGCGAGGAACGCCGCGGTCTCTGCCGGCACGTTCTCGAATTCATAGGTGACGAGATCGACGTCGCCGGCGAAACGGTCGAGCGCGGCGGTGTCCGCGTAATCTGCGCAGGTGACGCGATGGACGACGTCGAACGCGGGCGATTCCGGATTGGGCGCGAAGACGTGACACTTGAACCCGAGCCGAGCCGCGGCCTGCGCCAGCATACGGCCGAGCTGGCCGCCGCCGAGGATTCCGATTGTCGCCCCGGGATCGAGCACCGGCGGCGCATTACTCACGCGGCAAATCCTTCGGCCGCTCGGCGACCCCGGCGGTTTGCCGCTCGCGCCACGCTTCGAGGCGGGCGCGCAAACCTTCGTCGCTCAAAGCCAGCACGCTTGCCGCCAGTAGCGCCGCGTTGATGGCGCCGGGCTCGCCAATGGCAAGCGTGCCGACCGGAACGCCCGGCGGCATTTGCACAATCGAGTAGAGCGAGTCCTGCCCCGACAATGCTTTCGACGTGATGGGAACACCGAACACCGGCAGGCTGGTCATGGCCGCCGTCATTCCCGGCAGGTGCGCCGCGCCGCCGGCGCCGGCGATGATTACCTTGAAGCCCGCATTCCGCGCGCCCTTGGCGAACGCATAGAGCCGTTCGGGCGTGCGATGCGCCGACACAATGCGCGTTTCGTACGCGACCTGGAGGGCGTCCAGCGTCTCGGCGGCGTGCTTCATGGTTTGCCAGTCGGACTGGCTGCCCATGATGATAGCCACGGATTTTGCTTCCGGCGCCAAGGCTGCTCCTGCGCGAAGGAAGCGCCGGATTATAGGTCCGGTCGGCTAAACGGCAAGGCGTTCAGCCACCGGACGAAGTTATTCCCGGATTATGGTTTCTGTGCTGCTCGCCCTTACGTGGCGCTTTCCGTGCGCGCGATGGTCGCCAGGGCGGCGGCACAAAGCCGTTCCGGGTTACGTTCGCCTCGCGATGCAAGCGCAATAATTCGCCGCGCGGCGATTTCGCGAAGTGCCCCCGGCTGGCGGTGACTTGCAATTCGTTGGATCACCGTTTCGTAGGCGGCAATCAGGATAGATGTGGTTTGAAGATCGAAAGCGCTCTCACGGCGGGCAAACGGCAAAAGCTGACCCATGACCAAACCCTGCTAAAAATGATCTTTGTACGTTACGCGTACCAAAATCCGTTTTCTCCCAACTGGAAATGTAACGCTTGGCGGAGCGTGCAAGTTCCAATTCGTCCCTTGGCCGAGTGTTTTTGGGAGGTTTTGTCGCAGCCTACGGCTTTGCTTGCCGGCAAGCTTGCCACAGTCGCGCCGCGGTCACCGGCATGTCGAGACGCGCGCCGGCGCCTCCGGGAATGGCGTCCGCAACCGCATTCATGACCGCGGCGATAGAAGCCGTGGTGCCGGCCTCGCCCACGCCTTTGACGCCGAGCACGTTCGTGGTCGCGGGCACATTGAGAAGTTCGTCGCGGAGCACAAGCGGCATGTCGTCGGCGCGCGGCATGGCGTAGTCCTGAAACGATCCAGTCACGAGCTGTCCGTTGTCGCCGTCGTAAAACAACTGCTCCATCAACGCCTGGCCGAGGCCTTGCGCCAGTGAGCCGTGCAATTGACCTTCGACAATGCGCTGGTCGAGCGCGACGCCGCAATCGTCGACTGCGGCGTAATTGACGATCTGCATCCGTCCGGTGTCGGGATCGATCTCGACTTCGGCGATATGAACGCCGTTCGGAAAAGTAAGCGGCGTCTCGGTAGTGACTTTGGTGTCCAAATCTTCTTCGAGGAGGCCGCGGCGTTTGAAGTCGGCGGCCTCCGCGGCGGCATCAAACAACGATAGGCGGCGATCGGTGCCGACCACCTCGAAGTTGCCTCCGGCATACCCGATGTCGCCTTCAGAAGCTTCGAGCGCCATTGCCGCGACGCGCTTGCCCTTCTCCAGCATGACCTCAATGCATTTGACGATCGAGGTGCCGGCGGTCATCGCCGAGCGCGAGCCGACCGAGGCGTAACCGGCAATTTCCATCGCGGAGTCGCCGTGCCGGTGCGTGAGCTTGTCGCGGACAATGCCGAGCCGCTCGGCGACAAGCGGGAGAAATACCGTGGCGTGCCCCTGGCCGGTCGACTGAACGTTGAGATTGACGGTGAGGGTGCCGTCGCCGGGAAAGGTGAGCAGCGCGCCTTCGGTCGGCGTGCCGCCGGCATGTTCGAGCATGCAGGAAACGCCGATGCCGCGATAACGGCCGCGCGATTTGGCGGCGCGGCGGCGGGCTTTGAAGCCTTTGTAGTCGGCCAGTTGCAGCGCGCGCTCCAGCATCGGCGCAAAGTCGCCGCTGTCGTAGGTGGTGCCGACGGCGGTCTTGTAAGGCATTGCCGCCGGCCGAATGAGATTGCGCCGGCGCAATTTCACTGGATCGATTCCGGTGACGCGCGCGGCCTCCTCGACCAGGCGTTCGAGCACGTAGTTCGCCTCAGGACGCCCTGCCCCGCGATATGGCGCAGTGAGTACTGTGTTTGTGAACGCGCAGCGCACGCTGAGGTCGATGAGAGGAATGTCGTACATACCGGGAAGGCAGCGCCCAAAACTCAAGCTCGGGATCGCCGCGCCCACCGGGCCGATGTACGCGCCGAGATTGCAGGTGTTGCGGATGCGCAACGCCAAAAACCGCCCCTTGTCGTCAAGCGCGAGCTCGGCGTCGGAATAAATATCGCGCGCCTGATTATCGCTGAGGAAAGCTTCGGATCGCCCCGACATCCAATGGATCGGACGGCCGAACTTTTTGGCGCCGACCAGCAATGCGACGTACTCCGGGTAAGGGCCGGTTTTCAGCCCGAAGGCGCCGCCGACATCGTCGGTCAGCACTTGCAGCCGCGCTGGCGGAATTTTCATGATGGCGGCGAGGTTGTCGCGCATCACGCGGGCGCCCTGCGAGCACACGCGCAAAATGAAGGAGTCGCCCTCCGGCAAGTATTGCGCCGTGCCGCCGCGCGGCTCCATCGAGGCCATCGCCATGCGCTGATTCATCACTGCGATGCGGGCAACAAATTTTGCGCCGGCGAATACGGCGTCGACCTTGCGCGCATTGGCGTCCGGGTCAGGCACAAATCCCGGCCAGTCGATGGCGAGATTGCCCGGGGCCTCCGGCCACACTTGTGGCGCGCCGGGCGCGAGCGCGGCGCGCGCATCCATGACCGGCGTAAGCGGCTCATAATCGACGGCGACAAGTTCGGCGGCGTCCTGCGCGGCGGTCGCGGTCTCGGCCACGACCATCGCCACGCACTCGCCGATGTGCGTCACGCGGTCAGCGGCGAGCGCGGGCCGATGCGGCATAATCAATGGCTTGCCGCCGCGACCGGGAAGCGGCGGGTGGCTGCTGATACTCCGGATATCCCCTAGATCCTTGCCGATGAGAATTCCGACAATGCCGGGGTTGGCCGCGGCAGCCTCGATCTCAATCGAAGCGATGCGAGCGAAGGCATGCGGCGAGCGCACGAAATAGGCATAGGCCTGGCGCGGCAACGGAACGTCGGCCACGAAGCGGCCGTGGCCGCGAACGAGAATGTCGTCTTCGAGGCGCGGTTCGACATCCGCGCGTCCATCCGTTTTTGCATCCATGACTTGTTCTTAAACGCTACGTTGCGGTGGCCGCGCCCTTTATAAACGAAATTGCCGGTCGCTGAAGGAACCCTCTCCTGCCGGTGTTCCGGGCTGTTATGCCTCAGCAAGGCGTTGACAAGCCGAAGAAGCGGCAGAGACAGGAAAAGTCCCCGAATGCTCCGGCCGGGCACGTTCGCATTGACCTTGCTATTGGCGGCGCTGACTGCGCTCGGCCCGATCTCCATCGATATGTATTTGCCGTCGTTGCCCGAGATTGGTCGCGCGCTCGCGGCGCCGACCGCTCGCGTCCAACTGACAATCTCGAGCTACCTCATCGGCTTTGCAGTTGGACAGACTATCTACGGACCGCTTTCCGACCGGTACGGGCGCCGCCCCGTGCTGCTAGCTGCGGTGGCGGTATACGCGGCCGGCGTCGGCATCTGCGCCGCGACGCCCTCGATCGATCCGCTGATTGTCGCGCGCTTCTTGCAGGGTATCGGGGGATCGGGTGCGATCGTACTCGCTCGCGCCATTGTGCGTGACCTCTATTCCGGCGTGCGGGCGGCGCGCGAACTTTCGCTGATGGGATCGATCAGCGCGTTTGCTCCGATTGTGGCGCCGATGATCGGCGGGGTGTTGCAAACGCAATTCGGCTGGCGCGCCAACTTTATCCTTATGGCCGTTGCCGCCGTCATCGCTTTTGCCATGGCGAGCCGATTATTGCCGGAAACGTTGCGCCGGCGCAGCGACGAGCCGTTTTCGCTGAAATGGTTAGGCAAAGGTTACATTTCACTGCTCCGGCATCGCAGCTTCGTCGCCTATCTCGCCATTTTGACCATCAGTTACGCCGGATTGTTCGCCTGGATCTCAGGAGCCGCCGCGGTGCTCGAGGGAATCTACGGAATGTCGGCGGTGACGTTCGGCTTTACCTTCGCGCTGGGCGCGGGAGGTTATATGGCGGGAGCCGCGGGCGCGGCGCGGCTTGTCCAGCGGCTTGGCCTTGACCGCATGATGGGTCTCGGCGTTTCGCTGCTCGCCGCCGGCGGTACGGGGCTGGCGGCGCTTGTCGCCGCCCAAATCCCCAACGGTCTTTGGCTTATTGTCATGATGGCGATTTATCTTGCCGGTCTCGGGCTTGCGATGCCCCAGGCTATGGCCGGCGCGCTCACGCCGTTTCCGCAACGCGCCGGCATGGCGGCTTCGCTGCTCGGGCTGGTCCAGCAGTCGGCTGCGGCCGCGGCGGCCGCGGCTATCGGCGCGTATCTCGGACCCTCGGCGTGGCCAGTGGCCGGCGCTGTGTTCGCCGCGGGCTGGCTCACTTTCCTGGTTTGGGCGTTCACGCGCGGTCTTCGCGCGCGCGAAGCTTCGAATAATTCTTAAGCACAGGTGCCACAATTGCGTCGTTGCCTGACGCAGCATGTTTGTTAGGATACCGGAAGGGGGTGGCCAGTATGCTCCGCGAGTCGCGCCCGAGTTTCCCCAATTCTCGCGACTTGAGCTAAGGCCGTTAAAGAGCAAGGCAAATGACGTCGGGCAGTCCGCTAAGCCGCCGGGCCTTCCTGGCTGGCGTAAGTGCCGCGGGTGGAGCCCTCACACTTGCTCTAGCGATTCCCTTTAAATCGGCGCTGGCCGCCGCCGACGGCGCCGAAATCACCGCCTGGCTCACCATTCAACCCGACAATTCGGTCGTGATCCGCGTCGCGCATGCCGAAATGGGGCAAGGCGCAATGACCGGCCTCGCCATGCTCGTGGCGGAAGAACTTGAATGCGACTGGGCCAAAGTGCGCACTGAATTCGTCTCCGCCAGCGAGAACTTCCGGCGCCATCGGGTTTACGGCGACATGACGACGGGAGCCAGCCGCTCCATCGGATCGTCGCAGCTTTATCTGCGGCAGGCGGGCGCCACGGCGCGCCAAATGCTGATCGGCGCTGCGGCCGCGCGCTGGAGCGTCCCGGCGTCGGAATGCGTCGCACGCATGAGCACGATCACCCATAACCCGAGCGGCCGCACGACAACGTTCGCCGCTGTCGCGGTGGACGCCGCCAACATAGAAATTGAAGACCCACCGTTGAAGGATCCGAAGCACTGGAAGCTGTTGGGCACGCCGCAGCGGCGCCTCGATGTGCCCGCCAAGGTAACCGGCCGCCCGGTTTATGCGATCGATGTCCGCCTGCCCGGCATGCTGTACGCCGCCATCCGGCAATGCCCGGTATTTGGGGGCACCGTGAAGTCCGTCGATGAAAGCGCAATCACGGGCATGAAAGGCGTGCGCCGCGTCGTGCGCATGGCCGATTCGGTCGCGGTCGTGGCCGATTCCTGGTGGCGCGCCAAACGCGCGCTGGATGTCCTGCCGATTGTTTGGGACGAGCACGGAAACGGCAGCGTATCGAGCGACAGCATCGCCGGATTGGTGCGAGGCGCGCTCGATGAGGAAGATGCTCAGATCGGTCAGTCCGACGGTGACGTGACGGCAGGGCTTGCGACCGCGGTGCGGCACGTCGAGGCCGAGTACGCTGTCCCCTATCTGGCGCACGTCACGATGGAGCCGCAGAACTGCACCGCCCGTGTGCGGGACGGGCGGGTTGAGGTTTGGGCCCCGACCCAAGGCTCACCGACCGCGCTGGTCACCGCCGCCATGGCCGCGGGCGTCCCCAACGAGCAGGTCACCGTTCACACCATGATGCTCGGCGGCGGCTTTGGCCGCCGCGGCGCAATCCAGGAATACGTCCGCCAGGCGGTGCTCATCGCCAAGGAAGTCGACGCGCCGGTCAAGCTCGTTTGGACGCGCGAAGAAGACATGCGCCACGATTTTTACCGGCCGGTCGGGATGGCGCGGCTCGTCGCCGGCCTCGACGCCGAAGGCATACCGACCGCGGTGAAGATACGCCTCGCCGGCCCCTCGTTCGTCGCCACCTTCGTGTCGGCGTTCGGCGCCAACATTATCGACCGGACTTTCCTCAGCGGGCTTATCGAAGAGGAAATGGCCTACGATCTGCCGAACTATCAGGTCGATTACGTCATCCGTCAGACGCCGGTGCCGGTCGGGGTGTGGCGGGCGATCAATTACAGTGAAAACACCTTTTATAAAGAGTGTTTCATCGACGAGTTGGCGCATGCCGCCGGAATCGACCCGTACCTCTATCGGCGGCGGCTATTGCGCAACAGCCCGAAGAACCTCGCGGTACTCGACGCCGCGGCAAAGAAAGCCGATTGGTTCAGTCCGCCGCCGAAAGGCGTATCGCGCGGCATTGCCGTGACCGAGGCCTGCGGCAGCTATTGCGCACACGTCGTCGAGCTTTCGGTCGAGCGCGGCCGCATTCGTGTCCATCGCGTGGTATCGGCGCTCGACCCTGGTTACGTGGTCAATCCGCTTTCGATCGAAATGCAGACGCAAGGCGCGATTGTCTACGCGCTGACCGCGGCGCTTTACGGCGAGACCACCATCAAGGACGGCGCCGCGGTGGAAGGAAATTTCGACGAGCACGAGATGCTGCGCATGGCCGACGCGCCTAAGGTCGAGACTGTCATCGTCCCCAGCGGCGACTTCTGGGGCGGCGTCGGCGAGCCGCCGGTGCCGCCGCTGGCGCCGGCGCTGTGCAACGCAGTATTCGCCGCGACCGGCAAACGCATCCGCACCCTGCCACTCAAAAATCACGACTTGACCAGCGCGGCGGCGGATGCGACTCGCGACGCGCGATGAAGCATGCGCTGAACAGAGCAAAAAGCGCTACGCGCGGCCGCAAGCTTAAGTCCGATCAGCGAACGACTTTGTCCGGGCCGGCTGGATAGAAGCCGCGACCGCTTCCTGACCGACAAATAATCTAAATAGCCTCGACATTTCCTGTCTGTGCCGCCAAACGGGCGTCAGCGAAGGAAGTCTTTACTGGCCCTTGCAGGGGCAGCCCGTGCTCGTGTGCTTCATCCAAGAGGCCTGCTCCGCCACCTCGCGCCGTTCAGCGCAAGCGGGTATGATTTCGTTTTATCTGTTGAACAAACGGCACCGGGCAAGGCTCAATGAAGCGGCACGGACAGCAAAGCCGAAAACGCAAACCGGCGGGGCGTACCGCCGCCGCCCGCCCTTCGCGCCGGCCGGCAAAACCTCGCAAGGCTTCGGGCAACTCCCCGAAGACCGAACTGCAAAACCGTACGCGCGAACGCGACGATGCGCTTGAGCAACTCGCCGCAACGTCGGAAGTGTTGCGGGTCATCTCGACTTCGCCCGGCGATCTCGAGCCGGTTTTCGCTTCAATCTTGGAGAACGCAGTCCGCATTTGCGGCGCCGAGTTTCGGCAATATCTTTCGTTGGGACGGGGAGACGCTCGCATCGCGTCGCCTCGCGTAACGTGCCGCCGGCCTATGCGAAGATTCGCGGCAGCAAAGCCGTTTCCGCCCACGGCCCGCGAAGTCCGACCTGGCCGGATGTTGCCGACCAAATACGACCATGCAGGTCGCCGATCTGGCGGCTGAGCGCGGCATACCGAGAACTTGATCCCGCTTATTGTCGACGCGTAGAAATTGGCGGCGTGCGCACGCTGCTCTCGGCGTGCCGATGCTTAAGAACGATGAGCTGGTCGGCTGCAATCACGCTCTATCGCCAGGAAGTCCGCCCCTTTACCGACAAGCAAATCGCGCTGGTCGACGAACTTTGCCAGCTCAGGCCGTTATCGCCATCGAGAACGCGCGGCTGCTCACCGAATTGCGCGAGTCGCTGGAACAGGCAAACGGCGACTTCGGAAGTTCTGGGTGTCATCAGCCGCTCCAAGTTTGATCTGCAGCCGATCCTGCAAAGCGTCGTCGAAACTGCGGAACGGCTGTGCCGCGCCGAACAGACGGTGATTTTCCGGTTGGAGGACGGAGCGTATCGTTTCGCCGCGGGGCATAGCCACACCCCGGAATACCTGGAGATTGAACGGCAAGCGATCATCCTGCCCGGCCATGGGACCGTGATCGGCCGTGCCGTGCTGACGCGGCAAGTCGCCCGTATCGACGACGCCTGGTCGGATCCGCTTTACGAGAGAAAGGGCGACGCCAAGATCGGCGGGGCGCGCTCGATGATCGGCGTCCCGCTTATGCGCCAGGGTGAGCCGATCGGCGCCATCGGGCTCGCGCGCAGCAGCGTCGACCCCTTCACCGACCGCGAAATCGAACTCGTTGTGACATTTGCCGATCAGGCGGTGATTGCGATCGAGAACGCGCGGCTGTTCGAGGCCGAGCAGCAGCGCACGCGAGAACTCACCGAATTGCTGGAGCAGCAGACGGCCACATCAGAGGTGCTGCAGGTCATTTCCAGCTCGCCCGGCGATCTCGAGCCGGTGTTTGAAACCATGTTGGAGAACGCGGTCCGCATCTGCGACGCCACGTTCGGGAATATCCATCGCTGGGATGGCGAGGCCTTGCACATCCTTGCCTCGCTCAACACCCCGGCCGCCTTCGCCGAATTCCGCAAGCGCTCAGCGCTTCGTCCAGGTCCGGAAGCTCCTTTCGGCCGTATGGTCGCGACCAAAACGGTCAGTGCACGTCACCGATCTCTCGGCGGATCCGGCCTACATCGAACAGCGCGCCCCTACCGTCGTTGCCGCCGTTGAACTCGGGAGCGTCCGGACAATTCTTATGTTCCGATGCTCAAGGAGAACGAGCTGATTGGTGCATTCACCCTGTCTCGCAGCGAAGTCCGTCCCTTCACCGACAAACAGATCGCTGTGGTAACGAATTTCGCCGCGCAGGCGGTGATCGCCATCGAGAACGCGCGGTTGCTCGGCGAATTGCGCGAATCGCTGGAGCGACAGACCGCCACCTCCGAGATTTTGCGCGCCATTGCCGCGTCGCCCGGCGACGCCGAAGGCTCGCTGCACAAGATCGCCGAGACCACCGCGCAGCTATTCGATGCCGCTGGCGTCTCCTTCCGCATCGCCGAAGGCGACGAATTCAAATTATCGGTCGGCGTCGGCCAGGGCGCCGAGCAGGTGACTACCAATCTCTACGCCGACCCGGCACTGCGTCCGACCGTCGGCGGCCGGAACCTGCCGGGAAAGGTGGTTCGCGAGAACCGGCAAATCCATTTGCCCGATCTCGACCACCTGGACAGCGAATTCGCCGATTGGCCCGGACCGCCCGTTGCGCGCCGCGCCGGAATCCGCACCATTATCGGCACGCCGCTGCGGACCAAGGGTGCCGCCATCGGCGCCCTTGTCGTTTACCGCAACGTATTGCGGCCGTTCGAACCGGCCGAGATGCAATTGCTCCAGACCTTTGCCGATCAAGCCGTGATCGCCATCGAGAACGCGCGGTTGCTCAGCGAATTGCGCGAAGTCGCTGGAGCAGCAGACGGCGACTGCGGAAGTGTTGAGCGTTATATCGAGCTCGCCGGGAGATTTGGCACCGGTGTTTGACGCGATGCTAAAGAGCGCAACGCAGCTTTGTGAGGCGAATTTTGGCACGTTTTTCCTTCGCGACGGCGAAGCCTTGCGGCTTGTGGCGAGACATGTTCCGGCCAAGGGCAGCGCCTTTTTTGAGCCAGGCTCGCGGTTGGTCGTGGCGGATAATGAAGGTCATCCGCTGGTCCGCGTCCTGGAAACCAAGGACGTTATGCATCTAGCCGATTTGCGGGCGGATCCTTCCTACGTCGCCGGCAATCCACGCGTCGTGGCATTCGTCGAAAAAGTCGGCTCGCGCACGGCCCTATGCGTGCCGATGATGAAGGATGACGAATGCATCGGCGTCATCGTCACCAGCCGGCCGGAAGTTCGTCCGTTCACCGACAAGCAGATCGAATTGGTACAGAACTTCGCCGCTCAGGCGGTGATTGCCATCGAGAACGCGCGTCTGCTCGGCGAGTTGAGGGCGCGCACCGACGAGCTGGCCCGCTCGGTCGAGGAATTGCGCGTGCTCGGCGAGACCTCGCAAGCCGTCAATTCCACGCTCGATCTCGAAATGGTGCTGAACACCATCGTCACCAAAGCGGTGCAGCTTTCGGGCACCGAAGCCGGCGCGATCTACGTGTTCGATGAGCGATCTCGCGAATTCCGCTTGCGCGCTACCGTCGGGATGGAGCAAGGCGCTCATCACCGCGCTCGGCGACGCCCACATTCGGCTGGACGATCAAAATGTCGCGCTGGTACTCGCCAATCGCGAGCCGGTGCAGGTCGCCGATCTTGGCGAAGCGGCGCGCTCGCCGGTTGACGAGATTGTGTTGCGCGCAGGCTTCCGCGCCCGGCTGGCCGCTCCGCTGTTTTCCGGCGACGACCTCGTCGGCCTATTGGTCGTTCGCCGGCGCACGCCCGGCACGTTCTTGCAGAACACCGTCGACCTGATGAAGACCTTTGCTGCGCAATCGGCCCTGGCGATCCAGAACGCGCGGCTGTTCCAGGAGATCGACGACAAGGGGCGCGAGCTTGAACTGGCGAGCCGGCACAAATCGCAGTTCCTCGCCAACATGAGCCACGAATTGCGCACGCCGCTCAACGCCATTCTCGGCTACACCGAACTCATCCTCGACAACATCTACGGCGAGGCGCCGGAGAAGATGCGCGCGGTGCTGGAGCGGGTGCAGACCAACGGCAAGCATTTGCTCGGGCTGATCAACGACGTCCTCGATTTATCGAAGATCGAGGCCGGACAGCTGACGCTTTCGCTTAACGATTATTCGCTGGCCGAGCTGGTGCAAGGGATTTACGTCGCGGTCGAGCCGCTCGCTTCGCAGAAGAATCTTGCGCTGACCACGAAAGTCGAAAAAGGCCTGCCGGCCGGACGCGGCGACGAGCGCCGCCTGGCACAGGTGCTGCTCAATCTGGTCGGCAATGCCATCAAGTTCACCGAGAAGGGCGAAGTGGCGATCGAGGCATCGGCGTCCAACGGCGCGTTCAACGTCGCCGTGCGCGATTCAGGTCCCGGCATCGCCGCCGCGGATCAGCAGAAAATCTTCGAGGAATTCCAGCAGGTCGACAACACCTCGACCCGGCAGAAGGGCGGCACCGGCTTGGGGCTCGCCATTTCCAAGCGCATAGTCGAAATGCACGGCGGCCGCATCCTGGTCGAATCCGAACTCGGCAAGGGTTCGACGTTCACCCTCAGGCTGCCGGTGAAAGCCGGCGAAGGACAAAGCGCATGAGCAAACGGATTTTGGTGGTAGAGGATCAGATGGATAACCGGCAGATCCTCCGCGACCTCCTGACCAGCGTGGGATTTAATTTGGTGGAGGCCGAAGACGGCGCGCAGGGCGTGGCCGCGGCCGAGACACACCGCCCGGATTTGATCCTGATGGACATCCAGATGCCGGTGCTCGACGGCTACGAGGCGACGCGGCGGATCAAGGCCAATCCCGAGCTGAAGGCGATCCCGATTATTGTGGTGACGTCATACGCGCTGTCCGGCGATGAGGAAAAGGCGCGTGCCGCGGGCTGCGACGACTACATCACCAAGCCATACAGCCCGCGCCAGCTTTTGGCGAAAATCAGAGAACATTTGCATTAGCCGATGCTTACCTCACCTGCATTTGTCGTTGCGCGTATCTAAAGATGCATAATCCCCCGCGCGTACTCATTGTCGATGATAACGAGACCAACCGCGACATCCTGCGCACGCGCTTGGGACCTCAGGGTTATGAGCTCATCGAGGCGGTGGACGGGGAAGAAGCGATAGCGGCTGCGCGCGAGCACCACCCCGATCTCATCCTGCTCGACGTCATGATGCCGAAGATCGACGGCATCGAAGTGTGCAAGCGCATCAAAGCCGACGCCGAGTTGCCCTTCATCGCCGTTATCCTGGTGACGGCCAAGGCCGATACCAAGGACGTGGTCGCCGGCCTTGAGGCGGGCGCCGACGAGTACCTGACCAAACCGCTCGATCAGGCCGCGCTGGTCGCGCGCGTCAAATCGATGCTGCGGGTGAAGGAATTGACCGACCGGGTGGGCGAGCAGGCGGCCGATCTCGCCAAATGGAATAAGACACTGGAAGAGCGCGTGCAGGAGCAAGTGACCAGGATCGAACGGTTGGATCGCTTGAAGCGCTTCCTGCCGCCGCAAGTGGCCGAGCTGATCCTGACTTCCGGCGACGATCGCGTCCTCGACAGCCACCGCCGCGACGTCACCGTACTGTTTTGCGACTTGCGCGGTTTCACCGCCTTTTCCGAAACCTCGGAGCCGGAAGAGGTGATGAACATCCTGCGCGAATATCACGAGGCGATCGGCGGCATCATTCACAAGTTCGAGGGCACGATCGAGCATTTCGCCGGCGATGGCGTGATGGCGATGCTCAACGATCCGATGCCGTGTCCGGAGCCTTGCGTGCAGGCGGTGCGCATGGCGGCGGAAATGCGCTCGGCCGTCGGCGCGCTGACCGAGAAGTGGCGCAAGCACGGTTTCGAGCTGGGCTTCGGCATTGGCATCGCTCACGGCTACGCCACGCTCGGCCGTATCGGCTTTGAAGGCCGTTCCGAATATGCCGCCATCGGCGCGGTGCCAAATCTGGCGTCGCGGCTGTGCGACGAAGCCAAGGACGGTCAGATTTTGATCGACAACAAGGTGCGCGCCGCCGTCGAGGCAATTGCCGAGCTCGAGCCGGTGGCGGAGTTAAAGCTCAAAGGCTTTCATCGTCCCGTTAATGCCGCCAATGTGCGGGCCGTTTCCGCCTGATCGAGTATGACGGCGCGGCGGCGAATCAAAAAGCGAAAACAGTCGCGTTGGCCGAAAACAATTTCGCTGAAATCAATCGCCGTCTTTTAAAGGAGCGTTCAGCACCTCTGCCGCTGCTTTGGTGTAAATTTCGCCAAGAGTTTTAATTTGCTCGCCAAATGACATCAATTGAGAGTGCACGAATTCGCCGTGAATTGGGACCGCCTCCTGAAAACTGTTTGCCCGGCTTAGTTTGTGCATGTAGTCACGGGCAATAGTCATGTTCTTCTCGGCACAGTCCTTTGCTTTTCCACCCAGCTCAGTGTCACCCAACGGGTAGGACGAAATAGTCTTCTGAAGAAAATCGAAATACTTATCAACTGACTTGCGAACCTCCTCTCTAACCTGTTCCGTAAATTGATCCAGCGTTATGTTCCAATCCAACATCGTCTCTTTTGCCATCGTGGTGTCCTCCGAGGAAAACAGATTAGGGCTGAAGCGTCCCGGGTTGCGCGGCCGAAGACAAAGACGCGGCAGCGACGATCTTTGCGCTAATCCCGCTCCTTTAGTTGATGTAAGTCAATAATAATCCTCACATTAAGCGATGCCAGCGGCGGAAGAACCGGGCTTCCATAATAGCGGGCCGAGTGAGTTTTTTGAGTACGCGCCCTCGCCCTTTCCATCAATGCCGCCGAGTGCGCATCTTTGCCGCCTGATCGCGTGCGGCACGGCACGGTTGGGGGTGAATAGTCGGCGGAAACCTGCTAATTCCTGCCGCCAGCGACTATCTCAATCACTCACAAAAGCGTTTTAGACGACGGCAAAGAGGTATCCGATGTACGCCAATCTCCAGCTCTTTATCGACGGCCAATGGATCGACGGCGGCGGACGCGCCGGCGAGGACGTGATCAATCCCGCGACTGAAAAGCCCCTCGCGCACCTGCCGCATGCCAGCGTGGCCGATCTCGACCACGCTCTCGAAGCCGCGAAAAAGGGGTTTGCCATTTGGCGCGCCGTCTCTGCATATGACCGCGCCAAGATCATGCGCAAAGCCGCCGATCTGATGCGCGAGCGCTATGACGCCATCACCAAGACGCTGGTGCAGGAAGAGGGCAAAGCCTACGCGGAAGCGCGCGCCGAAGTCATTACTTCGGCCGACATTATCGAGTGGTACGCCGAGGAAGGCCGTCGCGCCTACGGACGCATCGTACCTGGCCGCGGCAAGTTGCGGCAGATCGTCATTCAGGAGCCGGTCGGCATCGTCGCCGCTTTCACGCCATGGAATTTTCCGGCGCTGACGCCGGCGCGGAAAATCGGCGGCGCACTCGCCGCCGGCTGCTCGCTTATCCTCAAGGCGTCCGAGGAGACGCCCGGCACGTGCGTCGAGATGGTGCGCTGCTTCGCCGATGCCGGACTGCCGGCCGGCGTGCTCAATCTCGTTTTCGGCGTACCGGCGACAATCTCGGAGCACCTCATCGCCAAGGACGAGGTGCGCAAAATCTCCTTCACCGGATCGATCCCGGTCGGCAAGCACCTCGCCATGCTGGCGGCCAAGGGCATGAAGCGCGCGACCATGGAGCTCGGCGGCCACTCGCCCGTCGTCGTGTTCGCCGACGCCGATCCGGAGAAGTCCGCGGACACCATCGCCGGATTCAAATACCGCAACTCCGGCCAGGTCTGCATTTCGCCGACACGCTTCTACGTGCACGAGCAGGTCTACGATCGTTTCCTCACCCGGTTCACCGAATACGCCAAGGGGCTGAAACTCGGCGACGGGCTGGAAAAGGGCGTGACCATGGGACCGCTCGCCAATGCCAGACGCATTGACGCGATGGAATCCTTCGTCCGCGACGCCAAAGACCGCGGCGGCAAGATCGCGACCGGCGGTGAACGCCACGGCAATCAGGGCTACTTCTTTGAGCCTACGGTGATCACCGACGTCCCCGACGATTCAAAGGTCATGACGCAAGAACCGTTCGGCCCGCTGGCGCCGGTGGTGAGGTTCAAGACGCTGGATGAAGTCGTCGAACGCGCCAATTCGCTGCCCTACGGTTTGGCGGCTTACGCGTTCACAACTTCGGCGCACACCGCAAACCTTATCGGCGATGCGTTGCAGTCGGGCATGGTCGGCGTCAACTCGATCGCCGTCTCGACGCCCGAGACGCCATTCGGCGGCATCAAAGAATCCGGCTACGGCAGCGAAGGCGGATTAGAGGGATTGCAGGCCTATTTGAACACGAAGTTCATCTCGCAGGCTTAAAGCACGATCCCGAAAAGTGGATTCCGGTTTTCGGAAAAGATCGTGCTCAATCAACAAACTTAGAGCGAGACGACGATTCGAAGATACCGTCGTCGCGCTCTAAGCCCTGCCGCCTGTAGTGTGATCGAGCAGGCCGAAATGCGGGCCGAGCTGCCGCCGCACCCGCGTCATTGCCGTGCGGGCGGCGAAGGCGTCCGCGGCAATCCGCGCCAGCGGACGGATCTGTGATGGGCGCGCCATCACGTTGCGTATCATAGCCAAAACATTGGCGCGGCCGTCTGAACGCATTTCCAGGAGAGCGGCCGGTGGCACCGTCCGGTGCGCCGGATCGACGACAACCCGCACCGCCGCAAAGGCCAGCCGATGCTCGGCGGCGACGCGCGCGACGTGATGGGATTCCATGTCGACCGCGGCGGCGCCGGTGGTGCGATGCAGCTCCCGCTTCTTGGCCGGTTCGGCGACCGGATGGTCTACGCCGACAATCGGCGCATGCACGGCGCCGTCGATCATTCCGAGGAGCTTGCGCGACCATACCGCATCCGTTGCGCGGACCGTCTGTGATTCACGGATGGCGGACGCGACCACCCAATCGCCGGCGCGCAGATGCGAGGCGAGGCCGCCGGCGACGCCAAAGCTGATCATGCCCCGATAGCCTTGCCGCGCCGCAGTGGTGGCAACCTTTTCGAGTTCGTTGCCGGCGGTGCGACAGGCGACCAATACGCCGGGCCCCGCGGCTATACGGGCCTCGAAAGCAAGACCCACGAAGGCAATGACGAGGCGTCTGGGAGTTTCGGCTGCTGCTTCGCTGACGAAAAGGGTTTCGTCGCTATCGTTGACCAGTTCATCGACGAAAGTGCCACCGGCAAAATCCAATTGGGATGCCATCAGAAGCCTTTGCCTCGGATCTACAACCTAGCCAGGATCACGCCCCCAAACGTGCGCCTCGCAGACGTCTCGGCTTCTTCCGGCAAATCACCGAGTGCAGAGGTAAATTCTACCACAATCTGTCATCATTGCTATCGGTAATACGAAATTTCTCAATTTATTCTGTGGCCTGTGGCATAGCGGCATGGTGTTTCACTATAGAACTCTTGGTGCCTGAAGTTCGCCGGCCACGTATCGAATGGGAACAACGCCACATACCCTAATAACCGGCGCGTCCGGGCTCGTGGGGTCGGCCGTGGCCAGAAAGCTCGTCGCGGCCGGATTTCGCGTGCGGGCGCTGGTCCGGTCAACGAGCCCGCGCGCTCACCTGGACGGGCTCGACCTGGAATATGCGGTCGGCGACATCCGGGATGCCGATTCCGTGCGCCGCGCCATGACGGGGGCGCGCTTCGTCTTTCACGTGGCCGCCGATTACCGGCTGTGGGCTCCCGATCCGCGCGAGATTTTCGCCGCCAATGTGGACGGCACGCGCGTCGTCATGCAGGAGGCCCTGAACGCCGGCGTCGAGCGGATCGTTTATACCAGCAGCGTCGCCACGCTTAAGCTTCCCGGCGACGGAACCGTGGCGGATGAGAGCATTCCTCTCACGGTCGAGGCCGGCATCGGCGCCTACAAGCGCAGCAAGATCGCCGCTGAGCGGGTGGTGGAAGCGATGGTCGCCGAAAAGCGGCTGCCGGCCGTCATCGTCAACCCGTCAACTCCGATCGGCCCGCGCGACGTCAAGCCGACTCCCACCGGGCGGATCATTGTCGAGGCCGCTCGCGGACGCATGCCCGGCTTTCTCGATACCGGGCTTAATCTCGTCCACGTCGATGACGTCGCCGAAGGCCATTTGGCAGCGCTCGAGCGCGGCGCGATCGGCGAACGCTATATTCTCGGCGGCGAGAACGTGTTGCTGGCGGACATGCTCGCCGACATTTCCCGCATGTGCGGCCGCGCGCCGCCGCGGCTTAAGCTGCCGCGCGCTGCCGTCATCCCGGTGGCGTTTCTTGCCGAGGCGACGGCACGGCTCACGGGGCGGGAGCCATTCACGACCCGCGACGGCATCCGCATGGCCGCCTACCGCATGTTCTTCACGGCGGCAAAAGCCGAACGCGATCTCGGTTTCCGCGCCCGCCCGTACCGCGAGGCATTGGAAGACGCGATTCGCTGGTTTCGGGACGCCGGCTATCTCGACAGGAAGCGGCGGCGCTAAAGCGCGATGATTCATGGAGCATGATCTTTTCCGAAAACCGGCGCCCACTTTTCGGGATCATGCTCTAGCCCGCGTCGGCGTAGCCGCCGACCGCGTAGCCCGAGCGGCGCACGGCGGCGATGCAATCGGCATCGCACAACGCAGCAAGCTCGTCCGCGTACCGATAACCGGGAGCCGCGCCGGCGAACGCAGCCGTTGTCCCCGGATGAAAATAAATTTCGACAAAGCCCGGGGGCAAGCGGCCGAGCAGAGCGACAACGCGGGACTTTGTCATCGCACCTGACCACGCTAATCCGAACACCGCGTCGGCTGTGATCAGTCCGGCGCGTCGGATCTGTCCCCGGAGCCACGCGGCCCACGGCGCGACCACGCGGGCGGCAAGGCGGTTCGTCTGCGGATCGATGTCGGCGACGATCCGCCACGATTCGACGGGAACGCGCAGCCCGCGCATGCCGTAGCGCCGCCCGATGCTGACAATCGCAGCGGCAACGATCGGATTTAAATGAAAATGCCGATGCGTGTTGACGTGATCGAGCGGCAATCCGGTCGCGCGATACGCTTCGAATTGCGCGGTGATTTCGGCGCTGATTTGCCGCCGCACGGCAGGCGACACGACGCTGCGGACGCTGTAGCCGACAAGATCGTTGCGCAAGCGCCCGGCCCCATCGACCAGCGCCGGGATTTGCGCGCTCGGGGAGATCGGATCGTCATTGACCAGTACGACGTGAAGCCCGACCCGCAGGTTGGGAAGCGCACGCGCGCGTTTGATCGCATCGGCCGCCGCCGGACCGCCGACCATAAGGCTTGCCGCGCTGAGAATGCCGCGCCGGTGCGCCTCCTCGACCGCGGCGTTGACCGGTTCGCTAAGACCGAAATCGTCCGCCGTTATTGCCAGCCGGTTCAATGCGCCGACTCGCGGCGCTCGCGCAGGAACGAAAAGAACTCCAGGCCTTCGCGCAGACGGCGGCGCATCATCTCCGGGCTGCGCACCATTTCCGAGGCAATGGATGCGATCTTCGGCGCGCGGAAATAGAAACGCCGATAGAAATCCTCGACCGAATGGAAAATCTCGGTGTGCGACAGGTGCGGATAGTGCAGCGGCGCCATCTGCACGCCGTGAGTGTCGATCAGCTCGGCATGCTCCTCGTCGAGCCAGCCGTGCTCGAGCGCCTCGCGGTGAAGTTCGGTGCCGGGATAAGGCGCGGCCAGCGACACCTGGATGGTGTGCGGGTTGATCTCACTGGCGAAGCGAATGGTTTCCTCGATGGTTTCGCGGCTTTCGCCGGGGAGCCCGAGAATGAAGGTGCCGTGGATGGCAATGCCGAGTTCGTGGCAATCTTTGGTGAAGCGCCGGGCGACGTCGACGCGCATGCCTTTGCGGATGTTGTGCAGGATCTGCTGATTGCCGCTTTCGTAGCCGACCAGCAATAGCCGCAAGCCGTTGTCGCGCATCACCTTCAAAGTCTCGCGTGGCACGTTGGCTTTGGCGTTGCACGACCAGACCATCCCGAGCCTGCCGAGTTCGCGCGCAATCGCTTCGCTGCGCACCCGGTCATCGGTGAAGGTATCGTCATCGAAGAAAAACTCTTTGACTTGCGGAAACGCCTGCTTCGCCCAGCGCATTTCCTCGACCACGTTGGCGACGCTACGGGTGCGGTAGCGATGACCACCGACGGTCTGCGGCCAAAGGCAAAAGGTGCAGCGCGACTTGCAGCCGCGTCCGGTATAGAGCGAGACGTAAGGGTGCTTTAGATAGCCGATAAAATAATTTTCGATGGCGAGGTCGCGCTTATAGACCGGCGTCACGAACGGCAGTTCGTCCATGTTCTCCAAAATCGTGCGCGGCGGGTTGTGCCTGATGGCGCCGGACGCATCGCGATAGGACAACCCTGCGATAGTGCTCCAGTCGCGCTCCTCGGCGATTTCCTTGATGGTGAAATCAAACTCGTTGCCGGCGACGAAATCGATGGCCGGCGAACCCTCCATGCTGGCCTGCGGCTCGACCGCGACCTTGGCGCCGACAAAACCTACCTTGAGGCTCGGCTTTGCCGCCTTGAGCGCTTCGACGACGCGAACGTCCGAGGAAAACGACGGCGTCGAGGTATGCAGCACGGCGAGATCGTATTGGTGCACGTCGCGCAGGATATCGGCAAGCGTCAGGCGGTGCGGGATGGCGTCGACAAGCTTGCTGTCGGGAACGACGGCGGCGACCTGCGCGAGCCAGGTCGGGTACCAAAAGGAGCGGATTTCGCGGCGCGCCTGGTAGCGCGACCCGGCGCCGCCGTCGAAACCGTCGAACGACGGGGCCTGCAGACACAATGTTCGCATTACGATTGCCTCAGGTCTTGTCCTTCGATCAGGCTGCCGTTCGCCGCCACGCGATAATCGGCGCCCCGCCAGTGTACCGTAGCTCCAAAGAAGCTTGTCACGTAAACGGCAAACGCAATCAGATCGTGGGCCGGAATGAGCAAGTAATTCTGTCGCGGCAAGCCAAAACGCCATTCGACGCAGCGGCACAGCGTCACGCGGGCGAGCAGCACGGCAATCGTCACCATGACCGCCGCGGGATCGCCCCATAGCAGCGCCAGCAGCGCGAACGGCCACGGATGGGTCACGATGGTGCCGGCATAGGCGATCGGATCGATGCTTTTGATGGTTCGCGCCACCCGTATCTGATGGCGAAACAGCTGCTGGAAGTCTTCTTCGAAGCAATGGTGTCCGACCAAAAACGGCGCAGTCACCACCTCGTATCCGGCGGAGCGCACTCCAACCCCGATGGCGTGATCGTCGGCGAGAACGTCGGCCAGAGCGGTAAAGCCGCCGATGTGGTCGAGGACTGAACGGCGTAACGCAATAGTTGCTCCGAAGCACGGCTTCGCCAGTCCCAGGCTGACGGCGACGATGGCGTGCGGCAGGAATTGCGCGTTGATGGCGAGAGCCGAGAACCGCGCCCACAAACCCTCCCCGCCGATGCCGTGATAAAGGCAGGTGACCGCCCCTACCTGCGGCGCGGCAAGCAGCGATGTTAGCGATCGCAAATAATCAGGCGCCACGGCGATGTCAGAGTCGGAGAGCACCAGCGTGTCGTGCCGTGCGCGCGGCAGCATATTGATCAGGTTCGATACTTTGCGATTGGTGCCGCGGCTGCGCGGCTCGACGGCAACGTCGATCTCCACGTCCGGGAAATCGGACGCGATGGCGCGAACGGCGGTAACGGCCGGCGAATCCGGACGTTGCGTGCCGCAGACGATTTGCACCGGCGCAGGATAATTCTGCCGGCAGAATGCCGTGATCAAACCTGTAATTCCCGGTTCGAAGCCGTGCAACGGCTTGAGCACCGTGATCGCCGGCGCTTCCCCGGCGCCGGTTAATTTCGGATTGGGAAAGCCGACGACGCAGAAGCAGGCGAGCACGGTGAACAGGCAACCGATAATGGCGAGCGCAAGAAATGCATCACACAGGGAGCCCGCCAATGACGCGGCCTGAGGCATGTTCTGAATAAAATCGTGGGGAATGATCTCAAAAAAATTGTGAGGCATGCTCTCGATAAAATCGTGAGGGATGCTCTCAACAAAATTCATGACTACTCACACTTCGTCATCGCTCAGGCAGGCGCACCGAAATTTTGTTCAAGGGCCCGCCGGGACAAATAGATCGGCACCCGAACCCGGCGCAGCGTATTGAGATGCAGCGCACCGATGCTCCGGGCGGCGACAATCAGCGAGATGAAAACGTTTTCTCCCCAACGCTGCAGCTTTTGCGCAACCGTCAAGGCATCCGGTTCGGGGATCACCTCGAAGCCGTAACGAGTCATGATCCGGCCGATCTGATCGAATTTTTCGACCCCGCCGGAGGGCACATCACCGAACACAACTTGAATATCGCCAAGATCGGGCTGCGATCGGAGATAACGCGCCAGCTCCACCAGCGAGATCTGGATGCCACGGTGCAGCGCGCGGCCCGAAGCGATCGACGGGCCGCCCGGCGGGATCGGCGGCATCTGCTCAGTCCAGTAATGCAGTTGCGCGAAACGCTGCCCGGCCAGCAAGGTGGTCCCGTCGCGCAGCACACGGTCACGCGTACAGCGGGAAATTTGCAGCCGGAAAACGCAGGATGGATGGGTGGTGTATTCAAATACGCCTTGGCGCCGCCGCAACAAACGGTCGAATGCAAATACCAAAGCAGCCACCCGAGAGTGGCGCGGCTTCGCTTGAAAATCCCGCTCTGCGGACTCCCACACGGTCATGCAGGGGGTCTCTGCGTCTTCCCAACGTGACGGCAACGCATGCTAACTAAGAAAGTTGCCGTCCGGCAATCAATATAGCCGAATTTGCGGCATCTGCGCGAGACCCTAAAACAGATCAAGAACGCTGCGTGCGTCTCAGGCTTCCGCGTCGCCATAGATTGTCGCCAAGGTGCTTTTGACCAGGAGGGCAATCGGCACAGCCAGGATGACACCCGGAATTCCCAGCACAATGCCGCCAGCCAGAAAACAAAAGATAATCAGCACCGGATGCACGTGGGCGGCGCGCCCAAGCACAACGGGACCGACGATCTGGTCGATCGACAGGCGCAGAAGCGTCGCGTAGGCGGCATATTCGAGGATGTTGATAAAGCCGCTCGCCGTGCGCAGCGACGCCAGCCCGGCAATGACCGCCGCGGCGGTCGGCCCCACGAATGGAACGATCTCGAGAATTCCAGTCAGCAGGGCGAGAAACACGGCCTGTTTTATGCCGAGAATGACGCCAAGACCGATATAGGCGGCGACCGTCGCGTACGCGACGACCACGATCACACCGATGAAATAACGCATCAGGATCGGATCGAGCCGCGCCCAAATGCGCGCCACCAGCGGCCGACGATGCGGCGGGACGATCCAGAACAGCCCGGCCGCCACGCGCTTGCCATCGGCTAAAAAGTAGAACAGCAGGACGATAGCTAAAAAGGCCCCCATGAAAGCAGCGAGACCATAGCCGGCGAGAAGCGCAATCTGATCCGTCTGGCCGATCCAGTCGCGGACGCGCGCCAGCACGGTTTGCACGAGATCGTGGGTGTTCATTGACAGGCCAAAAAGGCTCAGGGTCCTGTCGCCCTCGGCCTGGCGCACGAAGGTCTCGAGCATACCTTGCAATCCGACCGCAATTTCTTTTGACTCGGCGATCAAGCGCTTCGCGGCAAGCGCAATCATTGCGCCCGTGACGGCGACGAGAACAACAAACAATCCTACGGCAAATAAACTCCGCGGCCATTGGGTGCGCCGTGCAGCCCAATCGAGAAACGGCGTGCAGATATAAGCCACGATCGCCGCCAGCACGAACGGCAGCAAAATCAGCTTTATGAAGTACAAAAAAACGAAGAGGACGACGGCCCCGATCATGATGGCGCGCGTTTCGCCCGAATTGAGCGGACCGACGGCGCGGGCTCGCTCGGCCGGAGTTTTGTCGTCGGTTTTTCGCTTCAGCGTTTTCATGAATAGATGCGGCCTTTCCAGCTGACTTTGCCGCTCAGCCGAAGACGGACGCTGTCGATTGCCATGACGGCTCCTACAGAATAACCAATCGGAAAAATCAAACCGTACCAGAATGGAATGCGAAAATAGGAGGTCGCCGCGATATGCAAGCCGAAGGCAGCGCCTGAAGCCGCAAGCGCCAGGCATAATGCGATCCCCGCGCCGTGGACTCCGATCAACCAGCCCGCCAAGTCCACCAGCGGGATCACGACCGCAGCCCACGCCAGGACAAAAGCGGCGAGAGCTACGGCCACCGTCGCGACTGGACCGCCGAACGTGTCAACGAGGTTCTTGGCAAGACCCGGCCAAAGCGTTTCCCAGCCGGTATACATCCGCGCCGCCACCAGGCTTTCGCCGCCCATGAGCAAGACGGAATACCCCGACGCTTTCAAACGCCGGGCCAATTCCAGATCTTCGCAGATCGCGCCGCATACCGCGGCATGCCCGCCGGCCGCCTGATAGGCATCGCGCCGAATCATCATGAACTGTCCCGTCGCGGTGACATCGCGGCCGGTGCGTGCCTGGAGCCGCCGCAAGTTTTGCAGAAACGACAAGAGAATTAGCCCGCACGGCAGAATGAGGCGTTCGGCAAAGCTTCGCAATTCCTGATGCGGCGCCAGCGACAGAAGGTCGAGATTGCGCAGTGTGGCGGCCTGAACAGCGCTCGAAAGCGCGGCCGGCGCCAGCGTCACGTCGGCATCCACGAAACAAAACCACTCCGTCGCGCCGAGGACCGCGCGCGCTCCACACCAGCAGGCATGAGATTTTCCCAGCCAGCCTGCCGGCAAAGACGGGCTACGCAGCAGTTCAACTTGTCCACGGCGTGCGACGATGCCGCCGACGACGGAGGCGGTCGCGTCTTGCGAATGATCGTCAACAACGAGAACGCGCAACCGGCCCGGCGGATAGTCTTGCGCGACCAAAAACTCCAAACATCGGCCGATATTTTCTTCCTCGTCGCGTGCCGGAACGATGACCGCGATCAGCGGGGCCTGATCCGGCGGCGGCGGTGACGCGACGGCGAGGCGGGGCAAAAGCCCGCGCTGCCTGACGGCTCGCACGATCAACAATGCCATGATCGCGAGCCACGCTGCCGATATCAGAAGCACCACAGCCTTACCGACGCCGCGCTCGGGGCCGGAACGAGACGTCCCGGTTCAGGAACCCTCAGGCGAGCCTACAAGTTCCGCGGAGTCAACCGCGGCGGCAATTCCACCGTCAATCGGCGGTTACAGCATGATCCCGAAAACCTTGCCCCTGGACTTGATCCGAAGGGGGGACACCGGTTTTCGGAGGCGATCAGGCGCTACGACCAACCTTACTTCGCCGACACCACCAGCGAATAGCGCTCGTCGGCGGCGAGGCATTGCGCTTCTGGGATACCCAGTTCCTTACGCACCATGTTGGTGCCGAGCACCAAGGACACCATTTTGTAAAACGCGTGACGGCGGCTCATCCCCTCGCGGCCCATGCCACAATCCGACGAAATCACCAGACGCTCGGCCGGAATGTATTTGAGCGCGGCGCGAATTTGCGCCGCGACCTCGTCAGGCGTTTCCACCTGCAAGGTGTGATGGTCGATGACGCCGATGGCGATCTTCATGTCTTTGATGGCGTTGCCGATCGCTTCCAGGTCCATGCCGCCGGAGCTTGACGATTCGAAGGTGATCACGTCGGCGTCGACCTTGGTGTAAGTCTCCAGCGACGGCTTATAGGTCTGCACCTTGGCAAACATTCGCTGCTGCGAAGGATTGCCCCAGCATGAATGCGCCCACACTTCCGTCTTGGCGCGCAAGCCCTTCACGGTGCGGTTAAACACTTCGACCAGCAAGTCCGGCGTTATCACCTTGTCCTGGATGCCGCGGGCGGCGGCCAAGTGAATTTGCGGTTCCTCGATCTGGATCACCGGACAGCCGGCATCGGCGAGTTCGTGATACTCGGCGTTGAACGCATCGGCGACCGCCAGCATCCGGTCCGGCACGCTCTTGTAATATTTGTCCTGTGAAGCAAACGCGACGATCTCCGCCGACACCGCGCCAAACTTGACCGGTCGGGTGGTGAGCCGCTGTGCCGCCTTCCACAGCGCGGTGTATTGCAGGTCGCCGCGGCCGACCGGGCCGATGATGACCGGCATGACGCGCGATTCCAGATAATCGTGCAGGATGTGGCCGCGCGGAAACCATAAGCCGCCGCGGCCCGCGGGCGTCGGCCGCGGATCGCCGCGCTCGTAGCCGCTCATGTGATGCGGCGGATAGCTGGTCCAGCTTTGACCGCCGACGTCGTCGTCGAAGCGGCAATCGCCATCGGTCAGGATATCGAGCCCGGCGAGCTCCTGGTCGCGCAGGTAGCAGCACAGCGTATCGATGTATTGCTCGCGATAGCGGCGGCTGACCATGGCGTCGAGAAACATGCGGGTGCCGAGGTTTTCGGTGTACCAGCTCGGCCGCGGCAGCGAGCCGGTGATGGTCGTCGGCAGCAGAATGTCTTTGGTACCGCGGAGCATCTTTAAGTGCCTCCCAAACTTTCTTGCGCGCCTCGGCGCAGCTTTGACGTGACCCTCGGCGGTTTCTAAGCAGCAAAAAACCACCGCGGCAACAGTACCGGCAAAGCGCGGCCCAAAAGACGCTAAAGCGTGTTGGGCGCTCGCCCCAAATGGGGCAAGGGCGCTTGCCCGCCCAGACCGTGAAAGCTAAAACCGGCGCCGCCTCAGGCCTCGATCAGAACCTTGAGCGCCCGCGTGCTCGCCGCGCGCGCGAACGCATAGGCGTCAAGGATTTGCGCAAGCTTGAAGCGATGGGTGATCAAACGCTTCGGATCGATCTTGCCCGATTGCACGGTCTTCAGCAGCATCGGCGTCGTGACCGTGTCGACGAGCCGCGTGGTGATAGTGATGTTGTGCGACCACAGCCGCTCCAAATGAAGGTCGGCTTTGACCCCGTGCACGCCGATATTGGCGATCGTACCGCCGGCGGCGACGATGTCCTCGCAAAGTACGAATGTCGCCGGAATGCCGACGGCCTCAATGGCGGCATCGACGCCCCGACCGCCGGTAATCTGCATCACCTTTTCCGCCGCTTTACCGTCGCTCGAGTTCACCGTTGCGGTCGCACCAAAGCGCTTGGCCACCTCGAGGCGGTTGTCGTCGAGATCAATCATGATGATTTCGGCCGGCGAGTAGAATTGGGCCGTCAGCATAGGCGGCGAGCCCGATCGGACCGCTGCCGACGATCGCCACGGTGTCGCCCGGCTTGACCTTGCCGTTGAGCACGCCGCATTCGAAACCGGTCGGCAGGATGTCGCTCAACATCACCAGAGCGTCCTCCTCGGCGCCCTCCGGCACGCGGTAGAGGCTGGTGTCGGCGTGCGGAATACGCACGTATTCCGCTTGCGTTCCGTCGATTTCGTTGCCCAGAATCCAGCCGCCGGTCGTGCAGTGCGAGTACATGCCCTTGCGACAATACTCGCAGCGGCCGCAAGCCGAGATGCACGAGATCAGAACGCGATCGCCTGGACGAAACGCGGTAACGCCGGCGCCGACGCTGTCCACGACGCCGACGCCTTCGTGGCCGAGAATGCGCCCCGGTTTGCAGGTGGCGACGTCGCCCTTGAGAATGTGCAGATCGGTTCCGCAGATTGTCGTCTTCACTATTCTTACGACCGCGTCGGTCGGCGCCATCACTTTCGGCATCGGGCGTTCTTCGAAGGCTTTCCTGCCCGGTCCTTCGTAGACCAGGGCCTTCATCGTGGTGTTCGTCTTGGTTCTCAGGGTGGGAGGTTTTTCCGGAGTTGCCAGAGCCACCGTCATATTCGCCTCCTGTGCGATTATTTCCAATCTGCCAATGATGTCTCGCATCATTTGTAATGCCGACGGCGGCAATCGCCTTTGATCCTGGTCAAAGACGGGCAGACATCCGGAAAGTTTGAGGGAATGTGTCCGCTTAAGACATTGTTCCCCTGCCCCATCAGCGGTCACGCCGCCATGGTCGAGTTGCCCGACGTTCGCCTCGGCGAGCGGATCGGTTCGCGAGCTGTCGCTCGACGAGGCGGTCGGTTTCCTGAAAGGTCGGATCGCCGATTACAAATTGCCCGAGACCATCGAGCGTTTCGATGAATTTCCCACGACGGGCACTGGCAAGTTCGCCGCCACGTGCTGCGCGATTGGGTTTTGGCTTGCCACAAAGCGCCGGCGGCAAGTTAGCCGCCGCCGCGTCAGGCCACGGTTTGATGGAGATCAAAGCCGCCGGCTGCAAATTTGCGATGGCGTGTGTATTGGCGCGAGCCCCGCCGCGCGGTCGCCGAGGTGGCACACATGCAGCAAGCGCTTGAGCACAGTCATACGCGGCAAGCCATCAAAGAGCGGCTCGCCCGCGGCCCGCACACCAATTACCTGCGCGACTGGATTTACGGCGGAATCGACGGAGCGGTAACAACGTTCGCGATCGTCGCCGGTGTCGCCGGCGCCGACCTTGCGGCGACGGTGGTGCTCGTCCTCGGCTTTGCCAATCTCATGGCCGATGGACTTGCCATGGCGGCATCGAACTACAGCGGGACCAAAGCCGAGCGTGACGATTACGTCCGCGTGCTTGGCATTGAGCGCAAGCATATTGCGATAGTGCCGGATGGCGAGCGTGAGGAGATTCGCCAGATATTCGCGGCCAAGGGTTTCGCCGGCGAGGACCTGGAACGGATCGTCACCGTGATCTCGTCGAATCCACGGCTATGGGCCGAGACAATGGCGGCCGAAGAATCGGGCTTTCATCGGTGCCGCGGTCGGCGATAGTCGCCGGACTCAGCACCTTTGCCGCCTTCATCATCTGCGGCCTCGTTCCGCTCGTTAGCTACCTTTTCGCTGGAGGCTTGGCCGCGAGCGCGTGTGCCGCCGCCGCCACATTCTTTGGTGTCGGAGCGATCAAGAGCCGCTGGTCGCCAGCGCCGTGGTGGCGTTCCGGCTTGGAAACCTTATTCATCGGCATGAGCGCCGCGGCCGTGGCCTTCGCCGTTGGCTTTGGTCTCAAGGCGCTCTTACAGCTTCCGGTCGCTTATCGGCGCGCGGTCGCCGTTTGCGTTCGTTCAGATTGGCGCGGTGAGCGACTCGCCCAAGACCTCGTACCAATGGACGATACCGTCCCAGATCTCCTGGCAACGACCCTACGCGGCCCGCGCGGTGGCTGAGCGAAAGCGTAAAATCGCGAAGAAAAAGAACAAGCCGCCGATACCAGCAACCAGCAGGAACTGCGGCCAGACCACGTCGATGCCGGCGCCACGGTAAAGTATCGATTGCGCAAACGACACAAAATGCGTCGAGGGCGAACATTCCATGATTGCCGACAACCATGGTGGCATGCTTTCCAGCGGCGTGTTGCTGCCCGAGAGCATGTTCATTGGCAAATAGATCAGCAAGTAGAGCAAGCCGAGCTGCGGCATCGACCGAGCAATGGTTCCAATGAATATGCCGATGGCGCAGGCGAAGAACAGATAGATGGCGACGCCCACCAGGAAGAGCGGAACAGATCCAGCAATCGGCACGCCCAGCAAGATGCGAACGACCAAATAAAGCGAAAAGCCGACGGCGGTGGTAATCACCAGCGCATTCGCCCATACCTTCGACATCGCGATCTCGAAAGGTGTTAGCGGCATGACCAGCAGATGATCCATGGTGCCGTGCTCGCGCTCGCGAATAAGCGCGGCGCCGGCGAGGATGATCGCGAGCATGCTGACGCTGTTGATGATGCCCATGACGCTGGTGAACCAGGCGGTCATGACATTTGGATTGTACATGATGCGGACGTCGAGATTGACTGGCGACGGGGGAACGCCTTCCGCGTGCGACAGAAAATCCTGGACTTCGGTCATTATGATTTGCTGCGCATAGTCGGCGCCGAGGCCGCCCTGCACCATCATGGTTGCGTCGACGTTGACCTGAAGCGCCGGATTTCGGCCGCCCAGCACGTCGCGCTCGAAGTTCGGGGGAATGTCGATCACAAAGGTGTATTTGCCGACGTTCATTAGCGGGACGACATCCCGTTCCGCAACGCGCCGCGCCGGCTGGAAGTAGGGCGGCAAAAAGGCGCCGGCAATCCGGCGCGACAATTCCGAGTGATCTTCGTCGACCACCGCAATTGAGGCGTTATGTACTTCCTGCGAGAAGCTGTGTGCCTGCGCCAGTATTTGCAACGAAAAGGCATAGACCACGAATCCAACCAGCACATAATCGCGAAAGAAACTGCGTAGTTCCTTCGTGCCCAACCAGAAGATATTTTGCAGCATGCGCATCAGGAAAGCTCCTAGCGTTCTTGCTTGCGCAGCAACAAAAGACTGATCAGTGTCAGTGCCGGAATGAAAAGCGCCAGTTCGCCGATATGAATTGCGAGATCGGCAAAATCCAAGCCCTTGTCGAAAGTGCCGGTGCTGATTGGAATGAAATATGTCATTGGGAAAGCGCGCCCCATGAATTGCGCTATTCCCGACAACGACGAGACCGGAACCATCATTCCCGAGAATTGAGACGCCGGCAGATAGGTCATGATGGCGGTACCGAACAACGCGGCGATCTGCGTCTTAGCAAATGATGAAATCATCATACCGTAGCCGGTGGTTGTCGTGACGTAGATCAAGACGCCGATAAACAGCGCGAAAAAACTCCCTTTGAGCGGCACCTGAAAGACGAACAACGCCATGAGAAACATCACCACGAAATTCGCCATGGCGACGCCCACATAGGGAAGTTGTTTGCCGAGCAGAAATTCGAGCCCGCTGACGGGAGTGACGTAAAGGTTGGTAATCGAGCCGAGTTCCTTTTCGCGCACCACGGAAAGCGCCATCAGGATGGCCGGGAACAGCGCCAGCAGCATCGACAGGCTGGTCGGCACCATTGCATAGACGCTTTCGAAATCCTGATTGTATTTGAACCGCAGCTCTATGCGCGCCAGCGGACGCGGCTGCTTTTGGGCCGTGGTCTTAACCGCTGGATCAGCCAGATAAAGCTGGTGCATGGCCTGCAGATAGCCGCGGATGGTATCGGCCCGAAACGGCATTGCGCCATCCACCCAAGCGCCGACCCAAGCCGGGCGTCCCGCCTCGAGGTCGCGGCCGAAGCCGGGCGGAATTTCGATGGCTGCCCTGATCGCCCCGCTCTGCATCCGCTTCTGCAGGTCTGTATAGTCTTTCAGTGTGGGCTGTTCGATGAAATACGTCGAACCGCGCAATTCCTCGAGGTAAGCGCGGCTCTCGTGAGAGTGGTCGTGATCGAGAACTGCGAAGGTCAGATTGTTGACGTCCGTCGAAATCCCGAATTCGAAGACCAGCATCAAGAATACGGTGCCGAACAGAGCAAACCCCAATCGGATCGGATCGCGCCAGAGTTCGATCGCTTCGCGGATGGTGTAGGCGAACAGGCGCTGCAAACTGAAAATACGCTGCGGCGCCGGCGCTTGCGGCGCCCGCGGCGCGACTTCCGCTGCGGCGTCGATGATCGGTCCGACCGCTGCCGCGGCATTCTCTTCTTGCAAGTAGCTGATGAAGGCGTCCTCCGGCGTTGCCGCGCCCCGTGCCTTGACCAGGTTCGCCGGCGTGTCGGTTGCCAGAACGCGGCCGGAATCCATCAGCGAGATGCGGTCGCAGCGTTCGGCTTCGTTCATGAAATGCGTGGATACGAAGATGGTCACGCCTTGATTGCGCGAAAGATCGATCAACAGCTCCCAGAACCGATCCCGGGCCAAAGGATCAACGCCCGACGTAGGCTCATCGAGAATGAGCATCTCCGGCCGGTGCACAACGGCAACAGCGAGCGAAAGCCGCTGCCGAATGCCCAAAGGCAGGTCCGCGGCAAGTTTGTCGAGGTCGTCCCTTAATCCAAATCGATCGACCAGCGCATCAATACGCGTCTTCGCTTCGGTCGCCGGCAAATGAAACAGCCGCGCGTGCAGGTCGAGATTCTGCCGAACGGTTAGCTCGGTATAAAGCGAGAAGGATTGCGACATATATCCGACGCGATAGCGCGAACTCATGTCGCTGGTGTCCACCGGCTTGCCGAATAAAAGTGCCTCGCCTTCGCTCGGCGCCAACAAACCGGTCAGCATTTTCATTGTCGTCGTCTTGCCGCAGCCGTTCGAGCCGACGAAGCCGAAGATTTCGCCGCGCTCGATAGTGAAGCTCACATCATCGACGGCGGTAAAATCGCCGAACCGGTAGGTAAGATCCCGCGCGATAATCACCGGCTCGCTATCGACGTTGCGGTACGGCGGGATTTTGAGCGTCTTGTGTTCGGCCCGGAGCTCTTCCGGCAGCAGCGCGATAAATGCGTCCTCGACGTTGGCGGTGTGCGTCCGCGCCTTGAGGTCGGCCGCCGCGCTTGCCGCAAGGATTTTGCCGTCGTTCATGGCCAGAAGCGAATCAAAACGCTCGGCCTCCTCCATATACGCGGTCGCAATCACCACGCTCATGGCGGGACGGCGCGCGCGCATGCGCGCGATCAACTCCCAAAACTGACGCCGCGACAGCGGATCGACGCCAGTCGTGGGCTCATCGAGAATGAGAAGGTCGGGATCGTGAATGAGCGAGCAGCACAGGCCGAGCTTCTGCCGCATGCCGCCCGATAGTTTCTCCGCTGGACGGTCGGCGAACGGCGCCAGACCGGTGCTCGCCAGAAGTTCGGCAATCCGCCACTCGCGTTCGGCGCGCGACTGCCCAAAAACGCGGCCGAAAAACTCGACGTTCTCGCGAATGCTGAGATCCGGATAGAGATTTTTTCCTAATCCTTGCGGCATATAGGCGATGCGCGGGCAAACCGCGGCGCGATGCCCGGCGTCGCCCATGTCCCCGCCGAACACGGTGACCCGGCCGGATTGCACGCGCCGCGCACCTGCGATCATGCTCAAAAAAGTGGATTTGCCGGCGCCGTCAGGACCGATGAGGCCGATCACCCGGCCCGCAGGCAGATCGATGCTGACATCATCGAGCGCGACCGCGCGACGATAGTGCTGGCTGACGTTTTGCAGTTGCGCGACAGGCTCAGCCCGGCCATTCATCGCACCGCGCTTCCCTGCAACGCGGTGGGCCACGCCCCGCCTGCATCGGTTTGCACGTAAGCAACACCGGGCAATCCGCTGCTGACAGCGTCTGTGCGGCCGTGCAGCCAATCGGCGTCGATGCGAACCCGAACGCGAAACATCAGCTTGTCACGCTCGGTTTTGGTTTCAACCGTCTTTGGCGTAAATTGCGCCTGCGTGGCAATGAATGTCACCTTCGCCGGGATCGAAACCTTCGGATAAGCATCGAGCACGATGCGTGCGTCGCCTCCGTATTTCACTTTGCCCGCCTGCTCGGTGGGCAGATAAAGGTCCATGTAAACGTAAGAAGTATCGAGCATCGCAAAGACGTGGCCGCCCGCGGGCAAAACTTCCCCGAGATTAGCAACGCGGTATTGCAGCCGCCCGTCGCGTGGCGCCACCAGCGTGTCGTCGTTGATCTCAACCGAATAGAGCTCCACGTCATGCGTTGCGGCTTCGAGCGCGTGCTCAAATTCGATGATGCGGAGCTTTGCCGCAGATAATGCGGCATTGGCGCCGTCCAGCTGCTGCTGGCGCTGGTCCAGCACTTCCTTGGTCTGATAGCCGTGCGCTACCAGATAGACGGCACGATCGTATTCTTGCTGCGCCAAAAGCGCTTGTGCTTGCTGCTGAGTGACATTTGCCGTGGCCTCGTCGACCGCACGGCGGGCTTGTTGAACTTGGGCATCGGATTTCTTCGACGACGCTTGTAGATCGCGGGTGTCCATGCGCGCCACCACTTGCCCGGCTTTGACAAGATCGCCCTCGTCGGCCAGCATCTCGCCGATGCGCGCGGCGTACTTAGTATCGATGTTGATTTCGTCCGCTTCCAGACGGCCGTTGCCGAAAACAATGCTCGGCGGCAATCCTGGATGCAGCCGCTGCCACCAGTAATAGCCGGCGCCGCCGCCCGCAGCGAGCAGCACGGCGAGGACGAGCGCGAAGCGCGGCCACCATCGTCGCGCTCTTACTGCGACTGGCGACGCCACCGGAAGCCCGGGTGTCGGAACCCGCGCTAAATCCTTCCCGCCCAGAGGATGCGATACTTCGGGCTCGGCTCGCGGCGGCGTCGACTCTTCGATTGCCAGCTCGTTCATTGTGCGTCCCTAGCATCGCGCCTGTGCGGCGTTACTCAGTCGCGCGGGAAGATTATTCGTCGTGAAGCGCCGCAAAAATTCAGGTATTGAGCCTAAGGGATTGTGCGGAGAGCACCGCTCCCGTTTTTTCGCTGGCTTGACATAGGCGCGCTCGACCATCGTCCTGACGGTTCGGTGCGCTTCCTCTTGCTGCGGCCCGCACGCCGCAGCATCAAATATTGCCGATCGGTAGATTGTCACATTTGATACAAATCAAAACGGACGTCCGCCGCCGCACTAGCCTAACGTTTGATCGAAAACCGGTGCGGAGGATCCTCGATGCAACAAGATATACCCGGTACGACCATCTTTGATGGCGTAGAGGCGCAAAAGGGCCTCGCGCTCAACCGCATGTGCTTTTCGTTCAACAGCGCCGACAATCGCGCCGCCTTTCTCGAAGACGAAGACGGTTACTGCCGCAAGTATGGGCTTAGCGCCGCGCAGCGCGCGGCGGTGAAGAGTCGCAACGTTCTGGCCATGATCGAAGCGGGCGGGAATGTCTACTACCTCGCCAAGCTGGCCGGAATCTTCGGGCTTAACGTTCAGGATATCGGCGCGCAGCAGACCGGCATGACGGTCGACGCATTCAAATCGAAACTTTTGTCAGCGGGGGCATAATCGTGGCAACCATTGTCGGCGGCATCGCGACCACACACGTTCCTGTGATCGGCAAGGCCATCGCGGAGCAAAAGCAGAGGGATCCCTACTGGCAACCTTTCTTCAAAGGCTTCGATTACGTTCACTACTGGCTGGCGCGAACCAGGCCGGACGTCGCGGTGGTGTTCTATAACGACCACGGGCTCAACTTCTTCCTCGACAAGCTGCCGACTTTCGCCGTCGGCGCCGCCAATGAATATCGCAGCGAGGATGAAGGCTGGGGCATTCCGGTGTCGCAGCCGATCGGCGGCGACGCGGCCCTGTCCTGGCACATCATCAACTCTCTTGTTGATGACGAGTTCGACGTGACCACGTGTCAGGAGATGCTGATCGATCACGCGGTGACGATACCGATGGCGCTGATCTGGCCGGCGCCGGCCCGGCCGATAAAGATCGTGCCGATCGAGATCAACACCGTGCAGCACCCGTTGCCGTCGCTCTCCCGCTGCCTGAAATTAGGGCGGGTAGTCGGCAAGGCCATCGGATCATACGCGGCTGATCTGCGCGTCGTCGTTATCGGCACAGGCGGCCTGTCCCACCAGCTTGACGGCACGCGGGCCGGATTCATCAACAAGGACTTCGACAAGCTTTGTCTCGACAAGATCGTCGCCGAGCCGGAAACACTCGCGCGCATATCAATTCACGATCTGGTGCAACAGTCGGGTTCGCAAGGGGTGGAATTCCTGAACTGGATGGCGACGCGCGGCGCCATGACAGGACAGGTTACCGAGTTAAACCGCAACTATCACATTCCGATCTCAAACACCGCCGCAGCGACAGTGGTTTACGAGAACAAGACCGCCGCCGAGCGCATGGCGGCTTGAGCGGGACACTTTATTCTGCAAAAGCTTTGTTTGCGCCCGCTGATGCGGGCGCAAGGGCTGGCGGAAATGAGTAAATGCACGACGCTGGTGTGGGCCGTCGCGATCATTTTAACCGCATCGCAACCGAGCTTTGCCGAAGAGGGAAAGCTCACCCCCTTGCAGCGGCAAGGCCATGCGCTGGCCGAGCGATTATGCGCCCAATGTCACGCCGTCGGCACGAGTGGATCAAGCCCTCACGCCGCCGCCCCGACATTCCGGTCGCTCGCACGCCGCGTCGACCTCGATACGTTTATGCATCGGCTGCGCGAAGGGCTCATCAGCGGGCATTCCGACATGCCGACGTTCCGCTTTAAGCGCGAGGATGCGCGCGCGCTGGTGGATTACCTGCGCGCGATCCAGGTGCATTAGTCGTCCGCTTTTCGGCCGGCGCGCCTGTTCATTCGTGCCGATGATGCGGCGCGTGCTTATAGTGCAGTTGCAACAGATCGATGCCGTAGTCGTTGCCGTTCGGCGTACGCACAATGGTGTGCACGTGAAACTTCGCCGGTTCCGCGTTAGTAAGAAAGACGCCGGTGTGGTGATCGAACTCGATGAAGATCACCGGACTTTGGATGCGGTAGTAAAACGGGCTCTGCTCCTCAAAACCGCCGATCCAGCAAAAATGCGTCTCTGGGAGATGGCGTTCGACTTCGGCAAGTCGCGCGGCGCGCGGGCCTTCCGGCAGCGGCGCCACATAGGCGACGATCAGGTCGATTAAATCGCGCTGTTGCCGCGCCGACAGGTTCGAACCGAGCAAGCCTTCATACGGCACGATGCGGTTGTCCTGAAAGGCGCCGCCGAGATGCAAATTGTCGGCGAAATGACGCCGGCCCTCCGGCAGGTCGCCGCCCATCATGGAATGCGCGACGATGGCCCGCCGCTGCTGCTCGCGCGAGAACGAGCGCATCAATGCCAGCCCGGTGCGTTCCTCGTCTTCAAACAATCGGGTGCCAGCAAACGGTCCGGTATCCGCATAGTTCGGCTCGGCGCCGAAGAAGCACGGGGTGAGCACCATCTGGCCGCCAATTACCAGGCAGTTGAGGCTCAAGTGATGGCCGAACAGCTGCCATCCCCACGGCTCGGATTCCGAAGGGGCACCGAACAGGCAGAAGATAAAGGCCCATTCGCCGAGCACCGCCGGTCCGCCGACGAGATCGCCGAGAAATTGATTGAGCCGCATCACATCGCGCGTGATTTGGTAGCCTTTGCCGCTTAGCGCCGCGCGCAGCACATTCATCACCGCCTGCTTGGTGGAATCGTCCACCTCATCGAGCCGCAGGCCGTGATGCTCGACGTAAAGTTCGGTGTTCTGCCAATGCCGCCACAGTTCGGAGTCGACCGGGAAGCACATCGCGCCGCGCTGCTCCGCCGACAGTTGAGCAAGCAACTCGTACGCCGCCTCGATCATGGCCGATGTCGGAGCGTCGTCCGCCTGCAACGAAAACAGGCCGGGCCGGACGATGCCGTCGGTCGTCAGTCCCTTGAATGGTTCGGCCCCGAGCTTCGCCCAAGTGCTGAATAATTCTTTTGCGCGGGGATTTTGCAGGCGCGCCTGCGCGTGGGCGCGCGGCGTTGCGCCAGCGATGTTGCTTTGGCCCGGTGCGGGAATGAACGGCCGATAATCGGGACGATCCATGGCGGATGTAAAACGCTGGCTGCGGGATAACGATATTATCCGGCCAGCTTGAAATAGAGGAGCGGCAACTTTTCCGGCAGCCGCTCGATGCGATCGAGCTGAATGACGTTGGATCGGCCGAAAATACGGGTGAGATAGGAGTCGCCGCCGGCATCCAGTCCGACGCAGAACAGGTCGATGGCCTGGTGACGAAGCGACAGCACGGCGCGGCGCGCGTCCTCGACCAGATAGCGCCGGTCGGCAATGTCGACGTCGGACGGCTCGCCGTCGCTTACCAGCAGCAAAAGCTTCCGGTACGAGTGGCAGGCGGCGAGATCGCGCCCGGCGTGCCGCAGCGCAGCCCCCATGCGGGTCGAGTACTTGCCGACGACGCCGGCGAGCCGGCATTTCGCCAGCGTGTCCCAGCGCGTGTCGAAATCCTTGAGCCGATAATAGTGCACGTCCTCGCGGGTATCGGAGCAGAACGCGTGGATCGCGAACGGATCGCCCATGCCATCCATGGCGTGGGCGAGCAGCGACGTTGCGTCGCGCTCGAGTTCGAGCACCGGGCGGCCCGCGCCTTTGACGATGTCGTTGGTCGATTGCGAAGCGTCGATCAAAACCAGCACCGAGAGATCGCGCCAGCGCCGTTCCAGCCGGGCATAAATGTCGGAGCTCGGCGTAAGACCGGCCCGCAAGTCGATGGCCGCGCCAATCGTCGCCTCGAGGTCGAGCCGGTCGCCCTCGCGCTGCCGCCGCAACCGCGTCGGCCGGCTGACCTTGGCCGCTTGCACCAGCGCATCAATCCGGTACGCGGTTTCCGGATAGCGTTCGAAGATAGCGTCGATCTTCTCGGCGCTGCCGTCGGCCGGGTTGTATTCGGAAACCGTCGTCCATTCGTTGCGGTCGCGGCTGATCATATAGTCCCACTCGGGATAGCGGGCGACCGGAATGCCGACCTCGGCCTCTTCCGGCACCAGCTGCGCCACGTTCGCCGAACCGTCGCCTTGCGCTTCGCGTTCGCGATCCGCCGGCGCGGTTTCGGATTGCTCGAAACGCACCGAGTCGTACACCGCCTCGCCCGCCGCGGCGCCGGCTGACGGCAGGTCCCAAAGCCCCTGGTTGTCATCGCGGTACGCCGGCTCGACCACATACGTGCGCGGATTGAACTGCGCGCGCATTTGGCCGAGATCGTTGCCGAGAAGACCGCCGATGGTGCGGCTGATGGCGGGATCGCTCCAGCGCACGCGCTCGGCAAAGAACAGGTCGCGGCCTTTGTTCACCCAGGCGTGCGGATCGAAATAGTCCGGGTCGATGAGTGCACGTGCGAGCCGCGCCATCAGCGCCGGCGCCGTCACCACGCCGCTGGCTTCAGCCAGATGAAACGGCAGCCAGAAACGGCGCAAACCGGGAAAATGGCCGATGGTAAGCTGCTCAACGCGGGCGTCCTCGATCAACGAGACCAGCGCGATCTGTACCGGCTTGAGACTGCCGACGGCGAACTTGCCCGGCGTGAACTGAAAATGCGCGAGCACGTGCGCGAGGCTCGCCCGGAACAGATCCTTGCCACCGACCCCGGCGACGCCGCGGGAGGATTGCGGCACGCGCACCACGCCGTTGACGAAGCAGGTGCGCCGCGGCGTGTCGAAGCCCGCGGGCGGCAACACGCGGATCGGCGGGATGGTTCGCCACAGCGCGGCGACAAACGCTTTCAGCTCGCGCTCGACGTCGGTGAAGGCGACCGAACCCGCGCCTTGCTCCAGAGCGTGCAGCGAGCGGGTGTCGAGCAGCGCGAAAAATTTCAACCGCTGCTCGGGATCGTTCTCGGCAGCGCGAATACCGCCCAGCGCCCAAGTCTCGAATGAACGCACATCGAGGCTGTCGAGCACACGCCCGGACTTCTCCAGCAAGAGGCTCACGGATTCCGGCGCCGCCTCGGCAATGCGCTTGACGACGCGAAGCCACTCGGCGAAGTTTTGCGCGCTGGCGAGCCGGCGCGCGGCAATCGGCGCCGCAACCAGCAACGCCAGCGCCGTGTGGTCGCCGGCAAGCGCGGCAAATTCCGGCGTCAGCTCCGCCAGCGCCATAACCGCTTGAGGGCCGGCGGCCGCCGCGACCGAAGGCGAATTACGGATAAAAGCGATGGCGGCGTTGCTGCCGACGCTGGCGGCAATACTGCGGCAGGCGCCGACCCATTCATCCAGCAGCGTGGACGGCAGACTGGCCCGCGCCTGGCGCCATACCAGTTCAAGCGTGCCGGCAATCTCGGGCTGGTCGGCGAGAGATGCGATCAGGGTCTGTTGCTGTTTGGACAGGCTTGTCGCCATCGGCCTTAAATAGACGCGGCGATGGCCGCTGTCAGTGCGCCACGGATGTCGGCGTCGTCGGTGATGGGCAGCACGAGGGCGATCTGGCACGCGGCTTCGATCGCTACGCCGTGCGCGATAAGCCGTCCGGCCTGGATGAGCATGCGGGTCGACGCGCCTTCATCGAGACCGTGGCCTTTGAGATTGCGCGACCGCTCGCCGATCGCGACCAGCTTCTCCGCCACCGCGCGTTCGATCTTTGCTTCGTGAGCGACGATTTCGGCTTCGATCGGCGCCGGCGGATAAGCGAAGTCCATGGCGCCGAAGCGCTGCTTGGTCGACTCCTTGAGGTCCTTAAGGACACTCTGGTAGCCGGGGTTATAGGAGATCACGAGCTGAAAGTCGGGATGCGCGCGGACCAGTTCGCCGCGCTTCTCCAGCGGCAGGACGCGGCGATCGTCGGTCAGCGGGTGAATGACGACGGTGGTATCCTGACGGGCTTCGACAATTTCGTCGAGGTAGCAAATCGCGCCGTGCCGCACGGCGATGGTAAGGGGGCCGTCATGCCAGACGGTCCCTTGGGCATCGAGCAGATAACGCCCGACCAGATCGGAGGCGGTCATGTCTTCGTGGCAGGCGACGGTAATCAGCGGGCGATCGAGCGTGAACGCCATGTACTCAATGAAGCGAGTCTTGCCGCAGCCGGTCGGACCCTTGAGCATGATCGGCATGCGCTCGGCATAGGCCGCCTTGTAGAAGCGAACCTCCTCGCCGATAGCGCGGTAGTAAGGCTCCTCGCCGATTCTGAAGTCGTCGAGTTCCATTCGATTTCGAACCTATGCGGCCTGCGGGCGTCCTGTTCTCCCCCACCAAGCTGCCGAAAGCAACAAAGCGCAAGAGCTTAAGAGGACGCCCGCACGCGTATCAGCGATGGGCCGCGGTTTTCTGGTTCGGAATGCCTTCGATCGGGCACTCGTCGGTTCCGACAGTCGGACGGGTCAGCGCCTCAACCATTGTGCGCGTGCCTTCCGGATCGGTGACCCACTTCTTGTAGAAGTCGTACGGGCAGATCGCCTCGCCGCGCACGTCTTCGCGCGAATTGATCTTGCCGGTGTAGCCGCGGTGTACCAGCTTGAACAGATGGTTTTGCGCTTGCAGATTGCGGCGCGCATCGCGGATCAGCGACTTCGAGAGCTGGGCGTATTGAATGCCCATGTCCTCTTCGCCGGTTTCACCCAGCGTCCGGCCGTCAAAGCCGATGATCGCCGAGTGACCGAAGTACGAGTACACGCCGTCGAAGCCCGACGCGTTCGCGACGGCGACGTAAACGTTGTTCGCCCAGGCCATCGCTTTCGCCATCAGCACTTGCTGATCTTTCGCCGGGTACATGTAGCCCTGACAGCGCACAATCAATTCCGCGCCCTTCATGGCGCAGTCGCGCCAGATCTCCGGATAGTTGCCGTCATCGCAGATGATGAGACTGACCTTGAGGCCCTTCGGGCCTTCGGAGACGTAAGTGCAGTTGCCCGGATACCAGCCTTCGATCGGCACCCACGGCATGATCTTGCGATATTTCTGAACGATCTCGCCCTTGTCGTTCATCAGGATCAGCGTGTTGTAGGGCGCCTTGTTAGGATGATCCTCGTGCCGCTCGCCGGTCAGCGAGAACACGCCCCACACTTTTGCTTTCTTGCAGGCGTCGGCGAAAATCTGCGTCTCCTCGCCGGGCACGCTCGCCGCCGTGTCGTACATTTCCTTGGAGTCGTACATGATGCCGTGCGTGCTGTATTCGGGGAACACCACCAGATCCATGCCCGGCAGACCGACCTTCATGCCGACTAGCATCTCGCCGATCTTGCGCGCGTTATCCAGCACCTCCGCCTTGGTGTGCAGGCGCGGCATTTTGTAATTGACGACGGCAACGCCGATCGTGTCGTTGCTGCTGCCGATATCTCCGTGAAGCATCTCGATCTCCTGTTGTTTGTTTTCGCTCGCCGGCACGATCGCGGCGTACGCTCTGCCGCCGGTGGCTTGCGCTACGTGCCTGCTGAGAGAAACACCCGGCTCAAGAGCATAAAAAAAGCCCGCTTCGCCACTGTTCGTGGTCGCAGCGGGGCTTCCTTGCCCATCAATTTTCGCGGCGCCATTGCCGCGCCCCTGAATTTAGGAGGCTACCAAAAACGCTAGCCGAGAATGTCATTTGAGTCAATAATTGCGGCTGCGACTGCGGCAACAGAGACACGCTGACTCATCGCTTGCCGGCGGATGAAATGGTACGCCTGTTCCTCATCGAGCCGGCGCTTGTCCATCAGAATTCCCTTGGCGCGTTCGACGCTGCGGAACGATCGCAAAGTTTCGTCAAGCTTGTCGATCCGCGCCCGCAACCGCTGTTCATAGAGAAACTGCGCCCGCCCCACCGCAAGACTTGTGAGCACGGTAGCGCTGGTGAACGGCCGCGGCAGCGCCGCGTGCGGCGCGCAATCGCGCAAGACCTTTAACTGCGGCGAGCCCATCGCGTTTACGACCACCACCAAAGCGGCCAAGGGCTTGCCCGGAACCCACGGCAGGCATTGCGGCAGCTCCGGCGCGAGCTCGCAGAACATCACATCGGCGGCCGCCGGCAAGCGCTCGGGCAACGGCCAGATGCGGCGCACACTACTGCGCGTGCGCGATAGCTCGCGCGCCAGCAAATCGCCATGCTGGTCGGGAGGAACCGCAACAATGATGTCCAGCGCGGAAATATCGGCCGCGCCGTTGTCGCGCGCGCCCGCGCCGGCGATAGTCCCCTGCTCGCTCATGGGTGCGCCGGCGCCGCGGCAAGATTGCCGCGCTCGGTCAGAAACGGATCGGCCCAGACCGAGGTCGCCGATTGCTGCACGATTTCGAACTGACCTCTGCGGTCGACGCGACCGACGCGCGACCACAAATCGGTGTGGCTGGTCGCGGGATTAACCGAAACCCGCCCTTGCGGCGCTTCGAAATCCGTTCCCAGTACGCTTTGTTTGATCACGTCGGTTTCCATCGAGTCCGCCCACGCCAGCGCCTTGGCGAAAAGATGGACCTGAAAATATGCCGCCTCGGCGCACATGTTGGTCGGCTCGTCTTCGCCGTAGCGCTTCTTGTAGCGCCGCACGAAAGTGTCGTTGCGGTCGCCACTCACCGACTGAAAATACGGCGCCGCCGTGATGTGACCGGCGGCGACGTCAAATCCCATGGCGCGCACTTCCGACTCGGTGGTGGTCAGGCTGCCGATGGGGACGATGCGGGCGTCGAGGCCGGCCTCGGCGAACGCCTGGTAGAGATAAACCGTGGAGTCGCCGACCACGGTAGAAAAGATCACGTCAGCGCCGGCATTTTTGATCTGCTGCATCACCGGACGGAATTCGCCGCGCTTGGCGCGAAGATCGAGATACTTTTCGCCGACCACGGTGCAGCCGCGGCTGCGGAGAAGATCGCGCATCACCCGATTGGACTCGCGGGGATAAAGGTAATCGGAGCCGACCAGATAAAACCGCTTGCCATAAGTCTCGGCCAGATACGAACAGAGCGCGACGCTGTTCTGGTTCGGCGCCGCGCCGGTGTAGATCACGTTCGGAGAGAACTCGAAACCTTCGTAGAGCGTCGGGTACCACAACAGCCCGTTGAGCCGTTCGACCACCGGCAGCACCGCCTTGCGGCTGCTCGAGGTGTAGCAGCCGAAGATCATGGTGACGCCATCTTCGATCATCAGCCGCTTGGCGAATTGGCCGTAAGCCTGGGCGTCGGATTGCGGATCGTAAATCAGCGGCACGAGTTCGCGGCCGTTGACGCCGCCGGACTGGTTGATTTCGTCGAAGGCGAGCAGCGTAGCCCGCAGCTGCGTCTCCTCAATGATGGCCATGACGCCAGACTGAGAAAACAAGACGCCGACCCGCCAGGGCCGAGACCCGATATCTTGCCGCCGCGTCAAAGGCTTCTCCCTAGTCGCCTCGGCGCGCTGACGCCCGCAGGCGTCGGCCAAGTACATTTGCGACCAAGTAAATGCCGTTCACGGCGCCATAGCAAGCGCCGGAACCCTTCGCTACCAAGCAGGAATGATGCCAAGCGAAGGCGGCGACATCGCGTCGGGCGGTGATCGGCAAGCTGCCGATTACCGCAAAGGGGCCTGAAAGAAGCTTGGCTTTGGCCGCCTGAACCGCAGGTTGTAGAGCGCGGCTCGCTCAACAAAAGATGATGCCACCCATGAAGCGCCGCTTATTCAGACCGCCAAGTGCCGTTGCACGACGTCAGGCGTCAGCTCGCCAATGTCGCCACTGGCGACAATTCTGCCGGTGTCCAAAATCGCAAACTTCTGGGTGATAGCGCGAACGAAATCGAGATTTTGTTCGACCAGGAGAACGGCGCAATTCCGCTCCGCCGGAATCCGCTTGATGATCGGCTCGATCTCTTCCACCACCGACGGCTGCAAGCCTTCGGTCGGCTCGTCCATCAGCAAAAGTTTTGGTTCCTGCACCAGCGCGCGGGCGATCGCCAATTGTTGTTGTTGGCCGCCGGAAAGCGTGCCGCCCTTTTGGCCGGTGATACTCTTCAATGCCGGGAAATATTCGAACACGAAATCCGGCACCTTCTTGGGCTTTCCCTTGCCGATCAGCGCGACGTAGATGTTCTCGGCAACAGTAATGTCGGGAATGATGTCGCGGCCTTGCGGCACGTATGAGATGCCGAGCCAGGCACGGCGATGCGATTTGAGCGGGGCGATTTCGGTGCCGTCGAGCTTGATTGATCCGCGTTTCGGCGGGCTGACGCCGGTGATACTGCGCAACAGCGTGGTCTTGCCGGCGCCGTTGCGCCCGAGGACGGCAAAGAGCTCGCGGTCGGCTATTTCCAGCGAAACGCCGTGCAGGATGTGGCTGGTGCCGTAAAACGTCTCGATACTGCTGACTTGCAGCGTCACTGGAACTTGGCCTTTCCCAGATAGACGCGGCGAACCATCTCGTTGTTCATGACTTCGCTCATCGGCCCTTCAGCCAGCATCTGTCCCTGATGCAGCACGGTGATCCGCTGCCCGATCTGCCGGACGATGTGCATGTCATGCTCGACCAGCAGCACCGTGTGCGTTTGCGCGATCTTGCGGATGAGCTCCGCGGTCTTGTGTTTGCCGTCTTCGGTCATGCCCGTGGTCGGCTCGTCGAGCAGCAGGAGCTTCGGATTGGATGCGATCAGCATGCCAAGCTCGAGCCATTGGCGTTCGCCGTGCGACAGCGAGTCGGCCGGATCGGAGGCCTTGTCCGCCAACTCAACAAATTCGAGGATTTCCCAAATGCGGTCGCGCTCCGGGCCGGTCAGGCGCAGGAAAAGCGTCGAAAAAACCCGGCGCCGGCCTTGCAGCGAGACCATCACGTTGTCGAACACCGACAAGGTCTCGTACATATTCGGGACTTGAAACTTGCGGCTGATGCCGGCCTGGAAAATATCGTCGGGCGCCCAGCCAGTGATGTCGCGGCCGGCAAAATGGATCGAGCCGGCAACAGGCTTGAACTGGCCGGTGATCATGGCGATGAGCGTCGTTTTGCCGGCCCCGTTCGGTCCGAGCAGCACACGAAGTTCGTTCTCCTCGATACTGAAATCGAGATGATTGAGGATCGTGAAGCCGGAAACCTTGGAGGTGAGCTGCCTCACCTCGAGGAGCGACGGCATCAGATCCCCTCCCCGCCCGGACGCGGCGCGCCCTCGGTGCGCCAGTCGACCTGCAAGTCTTGGGCGGTGTGATCGGAGTCCTCGGCGATCTGTCGCAGTGTGCCGCGTCGCCAGCGCCGTGCCCATTCCAAGATGGTGCCCACGATACCGTCGCGCATCACCAACACGACGAAAACGAACAATCCGCCGACGATAATCTGCCACCATTCGGCAAGCTTGTTGCTCAAAAAGAACTCTGCGCCTTTGACCAAGAACGCGCCGAGAACCGGGCCAAACAGCGTGCCGCGGCCGCCGACCGCGGTCCAGATCACGCCTTCGATCGAAAACACCGGGCCGGCGTCGAGGAATGAGATGATGCCGACCCAGGCGGCATACATCGCCCCCGCCGCAGCCGCCATGAAAGCAGAAACACAGAATACGAAAATGCGATAATTGGCGACGTTGTAGCCCATGAACTCGGCGCGCAGGTCGTTATCCCTTATCGATTTCAGCACGGTGCCGACGCGCGAGTGGGTCAGCAGGCGGGAGATAACCAGAAAGACCGCCGTCACGGCCAGCATAAACCACAAGAACTGCGGACCGGCATAATTCGAATAATCGGTGATGCCGTTGAAGCCGCCCGTGTAGGGCTGATACTCGATGATTGCGTTCTGCAGGATCAGAGATTCAGCGAGCGTAATCACCGCGCAATAGACGCCGTAGATGTGACGTTTGAAGGTAATGACTCCGAACAGAAATGCGAGCAGAGTAGGCACCGCCAAAGCGGCGACAATAGCGAGCGGCGTGCTATAGAGCGGCGTCATAAAGCTCGGCACTTCGGTCAGACTGTTCCACTCCATGAAGTCCGGAATTTTGCCGCCGAAGCGGGTCGGATGGGTGAGCGCATAGTTCAACTTCAACGACAGCGCCACCGTGTAGGCACCGATGCCGAAATAGACTGCTTGACCGAGGCTGAGTATTCCGGTGAAGCCCCAGATCAGGTCGATGCTGAGCGCGAAAATCCCGTAGCACAGGAATTTGCCGAGGAGCGACAGCACATAGGCGTTGCTGTCGTAATACGGATAGGCACCGATTATTGCCGCCAGAGCGGCGCCGCCGAACAACATCCAAAGCGGCAATAGCGGTGCTCGCCGTAGACGGCGTGCACTGCGTCGCCCTCCGATCTTGCCGGTTTTCACTGGTGCATCCATTTCAAGCTTGCGCGCCTCAGCGTCGCTCGTAGTAACCAAATATCCCTCTCGGCACGATGCGGATGATGATAACAATGGTCAGGAACACCAAGAGCTGCCCGATGACATTGTTGAATATAAAGGACAGCACGGTTTCCGCCTCGCCGATCACGGCGCTGCCCGCCAATACGCCCCACAGGCTCCCGACCCCACCGAGCACAAGAACCATGAAACCGTCGACCGCGTAGGGAAAACCCATGGTCGTGGAGACTGACTTGATTGGCGCCAGGACCGCGCCGGCGACACCGGCCAACCCTGAGCCGAACACGAAGATCATCATGTCAACTTGCGCCGTGTTGATGCCGAGGCAACCTGACATCGTCCGATTGCGGCGGACGGCGCGCACCTTGAGACCGAAATCTGATTTGAAGATCACATAGAAGACCAGCAGCAGCAGCAGGATCGCCACCACAATCAGAAACAGACGGTACCAGGGAAACGGCAGCCGCCCGATGAGGTGAAAGCCGCCGCGAAGGATCGGAGGCGCGCCGACGTAGTAGAGTTCCGGCCCGAAAATGAGCTTCACGAGGGTTTGCAGAATGATGCCGACACCCCAGGTCGCGAGCAGCGTCTCCAAGGGCCGATCATAGATCCATTGTATGATGCCGCGTTCTATTACCAGGCCGAGAAGCCCGACGACGACGAAGGCGACAGGTATGGCGGCAAACGTGTTGCCACCAAGCTTGCCGACAATGGCGGCGGTGTAAGCGCCGACCATGATCAGCTCGCCGTGCGCCATGTTGATGACGCCCGCGACGCCGAAGATGATCGCCAGGCCCAGGGCCGCGATCACCAGAATCGCCACCACACTGAAGCCGCTGAGAAATTGCGTGATGATGGATTGCAGCATTCGCGCCTGTGGTTGTTGCGCGTGTGGATCGCGCCGTTTGCAGGGGCGCCGGTCAGCGCCCCTGCAATGGTTGCGCGCCGGGACTATAAGTCAATCGTCCCAGAGCGATTCTTCTCCTCGCTCCATGGTTTCTTCAACCGCTCAAGCACACGCTTGTCGGTAAAGTCGCACTCTTTGTCCGGGTAAAGCAATTTGACCCAAGGCTCAGGCCGGATCCAGTCGCTCGATTTGTAGACAATGTCGAACTGGCCCTGCTCGTTAGCGCGCCCGATTCGGGACCAAAGCCAAGTGTGATGGTTCTTTTCGTCGATCTTGACCCTTCCCTCGGGAGCCAGGAATTCCTGTCCCGGCAGCCCCTCGTAGATGAGGGCGTCCGCATCCGTGGATTTCACTTTCGCGATCGCCTGGGCCAGGAAGTAGGTCTGGAAATAGGCGCATTCCATCACCGCATTGGTCACGGAATCTTTGCCGTATTTCGCCTTGTAGCGCTCGACGAACGAATGGTTCTCCGGCGTGTCGACACTTTGGAAATAGTCAAACGACGTATAATGGCCCAACGCGTTCTCGGGTCCCATCGCCGCGATCTCCTGTTCGGTGGTGATCGGCGTGCAGATCGGGATGTCTTTGGCGGTGATGCCGAATTCCTTGTACTGCTTGTAGAAAGCCACGACCTGGTCGCCGACCAAGTCAGAGAAAACGATGTCCGCTCCGCTCGACGCAATTTTGTTGATGTTGGTCGAGAACTCGGTCGAGCCCAGCGGCGAGTATTCCTCGGCAACCACGGTGCCGCCATATTTCTTCAAGAGCGCCTTGACCTCGCGGTTGGTCTCCTTGGGATAGATATAGTTGGCGCCGATGAGGTAGAATTTCTTCCTCCCCAGCGTATTCATAATCCAGGGTACGAAATCATTGAGCTGCTGGTTGGGCACCGCGCCGGTATAGAAGCAGTTCTTGCTGCATTCTTCTGCTTCGTAAAGCGTGGGATAGAGCAGCACGCCGTTATATTGCTCGAACACCGGCAGCACCGACTGTCGGCTCGCCGAAGTATAGCAGCCGAGTACGGCGACGACTTTATCCTCGAGCAGAAGCTTCTTTGCCTTCTCGGCAAAGACCTGAACCATTGATTGCGGATCTTCGACGACAGGCTGGAGCTTCTTGCCGAGCACGCCACCCTTCGCGTTGATCTCGTCGATCGCCAGCAACTCGGCATTGTGCAGAGAGGTCTCGATGATGGCGATGGTGCCGGAGAGCGAGTGCAGGATGCCGACCTTGATGGTGTCGCTCTCGGCCGCCCGGACGATATTGCGGACAAAGCTGTAGGGCGCGACGCCGCTTGCGAAAATTCCGGCCAATCCGCCGCCGGTGCTCTGCAAGACTCTTCTACGCGAAACTCTCATTGCTCCCTCCTGTTGCAACAAAACAAAACGCCCCACCCTTCTCCCGCCGGGAGATGATGTGGGGCGTCCATGCCCGTATATTCGCGGCCTCGCTGCCGCGCGAGTAAACGAAGAACAACACGCGCTCCAGCATCGGAGACCCGCGCATTTGCGAAAGCATATGCCAAGTCCCGCCGCTTGTGCAATACGATGGCGGCGTTTTCCGCCCGGAAATTGGGCGTTTGCCGGGCCCTGCCGTTTTAGGCAGCGTCGAGCCTGCCGCTATCTGGACCGCGCGGCACGTTTCGCCGCCTTGGCCTTGAGCCGTTCGTGGGTCTTGGCGACGTCGACAACGAAGCGCGTGTGGCTGCCGGCACCGATCTGCTCGATCTCGTCCTTGGCTTCCAACTCGAATGTGATGCGGCGTCCGTCCACGGCTTTCACCGTCGCGGTAATCTCAACCTCCATGTCCGGAAGCGTCGCCGCGAGATGGCGCATCGAAATCTCGACGCCGACCGAATCTTCGCCGTCGTCGGCGTGGTCCATCAGAAGATCGCGGCAGGTGTGCTCCATGTCGCGCACCAGGCTCGGCGTTGCATAGACGCGGCCCTCCTCGCCCATGAAGCTTATAGTTCGGTCGCGGTCGACAGAAAAACGTTTGACGTTGGAAATTCCCGGACGAAGGCTTTGTTTCATTTTGAGTGTCTCCCGGCGGCTTATGGGCCTGCCTAATCCGAAAATACGCGGCAAGTGCGGCACACCGCAATTGGATGCGCGCTAAAACCCTAAGCTTTCGACACGTATGGCCCAGGAGGCCGCGGCGGCCAAGGCGCAACATACAATCAGCGCCCGGCCGATCCATAGCGGCGGCGGGCGAGATGCGACAATCAGGCAGCCAACGACAAAGCACTCGCTGAATGCCCGCAGAAATGCGGTTTGCACCCACGGGGCCGTCAGCAGCGTCATCAGCGCGAACAGCGGCAGCCATCCGGCCGCCAGCGGCGCGATGCGCGGTGTCCGGAAAGCGCCGTTAAGCCGCAGCGTGACCATGCCGCAAAAAATCGCCAGCAGCGCCATGGCGGCAAGCGCATAGGTGCGCAGCGCCAGATGGCCGCCGCCGAAGCTCACACCCGACATCGTGCCAGCGACCGCATCAACGAAACCGGCGAACGGCCAGCTCACATTCTCTCTCGCCGCGTCGGTCAGCAGCGATTGCGCCCACAACACAAACTGCAGCTGCCGCCAGACCGGAAACGGGACGAGCGCTAGTCCGGTGAGGATCAAGCGCAACAAAGACCGACGCCAAGATTGCTGCCAATTGGCCGAGCGCATCGCAGCGATCAATTCAAAACAGAAAAGACCGACGAAAAACACGATGCTGGTCTCACGCGTCAGCGCCGCCAAAGCGGCAAGCACCGCGTAGCCGGCGATGCGGCCGCGCAGATACACATCGAGCGCGCCGAGAAGGAACGCGCAGGCGATAATCTCCGTGGTGTCGTGGGTGAGCGAAACAATAAAGCCCGGCCACAGCATCACCGCCAGCGGCGTGAACGCCGGCAGCTTGAGCAGCGACGTGAGCCGCGCCGCGAAAAGCGCAATCGCGCCGATGCCAAGAAGATTCACCAGGAACAGGCTGAGAGGGATCAGATCGCCGCGGCCAAACGCGGCGGCCCATGCTGCGAGCGGATAGACAATGCGTTGCGTGCGCCAGGCCGGGTTGTCGAGCCGCACGCCGAACGCCGGGTTGGTGAACGCCAATGGCGCCAGCGCCATGCGGTAATAGAATTGCCCGTCGTAGCCGTCGGAGTGCGGCTGCACGATGATGGGCGAGATCAGCTTTGACTGATCGACGTAATGATCGCCGGCGACAATGAAGATGGAAGCGTCGAACCGGTGCAGCGCCAGGATCGGCAGCGTGGCCAGCAGATAGACGAGCATCGCAACGAGCGCGAATCCACGCGGACTGCGAAGCACCTTCGCAATTCCGGCGGGCGGGATCGGCCCATGACTGCTCGGCTTCGCAACCATTAACCCGTCATTAACCATAAAACCGCTAACGCCAGTTAAGGCCAGAGAATTAGCGACCGCTCATGGGCTTAGCAAAAAAGCTCGACATCAACCGATTGACACTCGTTGGAGTGACGCTGCTCGCGCTCGCCGCGACGGGGTGTACTCCTCCGCCCCGTCCTCCGGTCGCAACCAGCCCTTCGAACGAACTGGTGTTCAAGGCCCCGCCTTCTCCCGGCTACATTCGAGTTACCAAGCCGAGGAATCCGCCGGCTTCGGCATCCAAAAACGACGCGCTGTACCGGCAATTTTTAGAGTGGCATAAAAAACATCCGCAGTGACGGCGGGCTATTGCCTGAGATCCGCGCGCGCTAGCCGCGAGACCGGCTTCTACCGCGCACCCAAAAAATCTAGAATACGCGGCTTACCTTCACCCCACGCTATGGAAGGTCACTTTCATGCAGACTGAAGTCCACGAATACGACGGCGGCGGCGTCCGCTCGCGCGGATACCTGGCGTTGCCGGGCGGAACCGGAAAGGCCCCGGGCGTGCTCGTCGTGCACGAAGCGCCAGGCTTGGACGCGCATCCCAAACGCCGCGCCGACATGCTCGCCAAGCTCGGTTACGTCGCACTCGCCGCGGACCTCTATGGCGGCGGCGTTGTCGGTGAAGGACCGCAGGAAGCGTTCAAGCTGATGGGTCCGCTGCGCGACGACGCCGATCTGTTGCGCCGGCGCATGCGCGCCTCATTCGATGCGCTCGCTTCGGTCGCGAACGTTGACCAGAAACGCCTCGCCGCCATCGGCTACTGCTTCGGCGGCATGTCGGTGCTTGAGCTGGCGCGCAGCGGCGCACCGGCCGCGGGCGTGGTGTCGTTCCACGGCTTGTTGAAAACCGAGCGGCCCGCGCCCGCCGGCGAGGTCAAGGCCAAAATTCTCGTCTGCACCGGATCAGCCGATCCGCTCGTTCCCGCCGAACAAGTCGTCGAGTTCGAGAGCGAAATGATCAAGGCCGAAACCGACTGGCAGGTGATTACCTATGGCGGCGCCAAGCACGCCTTCACCAACACCGCGGCCGATGGCATTCCGATGCCGGGCTTCGGCTATTCGCCATCCGCCGACGCCCGGTCATGGCTGGCGATGCAGAACTTTTTCAGCGAGGTGTTTGGGGAGGGGTGAGCCTCGCGCGGTCATGTCGATGGCGGCGGACTCACGTACGCGATGATCCCTGACTTCCACGTATGCGCTCGTACGGATGCCGAGGCGTTCACGGGCGTTCGTAGATAATGTACTCTTTGGCCACCAAAGCGCTGCTGCGGGAAGGATCGACAAAGCGCGGTTCGTCCGGGTGAACGGCTTCCATATATTGCCGCCCGAAGCACGCCTTGAGGTCGTCGACGTTGTCAAACCAAAGTTCGGCCATGCCGTCATAGCGCATCGGCGGCAACCCGCCGGCGCCGTCCTCCAGGGAATGCGATTGCACGTAGCGGCGCAGCGGCTTGATCATCTCGGCCGAGCCGAGCACCAGCGGTGCGTGGATGTCGCGCCAATGGCGGTGGCATTCGGAACGCGTCATTTCGCGCCGCCTTGATGGCAGTTCGAACAGCTTGACCCCGCCATGAATCGGCGCCGCCCGCCGCTGGTAGATCAGATGCTGCGACATCAGCAGAATGACCGTCCCGTTCATGTCGAGGAATTGCTTTTCGTCCGGCGTCACCACCTCGGCGAATTTCGGCTCTTCGAACATAAGCTGCGCGGCGGCAAGGCTATCGCACCAGACTTCGGCAACGCCGTCGAACACCGGCCCGTCGCCCGCCAGAAAAGGAAACCAGTCCGGCTGGGTATGCGACTGGACGTATTTGACGACGTGACGGCGGATCTCCGGGATCGACATGACCAGCGGACCGTGCACGCGTTTCCAGTAGTCGTGGAATTCGCCGCGGCTCATGTCTTTCTTGCGCCCCAACAGCTCGGAGATTTTTATCATCGGTACGTTCCCTTCGGCGATATTCGCCACCTTTCGCTGCGCACAGCTTGTTGATTTTGTTTGGGTGGCGGAGAGGGAGTCCGCCTAATACGCGGTAAAAGGCCTAATTTCTCAATGCATTAAGAAAACGTCACGCGTTCCGTCTACAAACGGCGCTACAGTGACGGTCCCGAATTTGAGCCCGATATCGCCCATGCTGTACCGAAGCGCTACCAATGGATGGGGTCTGCCCTAACTGCCCATTCCGTGCGTGGCGGCCGTCAGGCTGAAAGGGCGAGGATCGTCGTAAGTGTCGCTGCTGAGCCGACGAAGGCGAAGGCGAGCACAAAAGCGGCAAAGATTGTTTTCATGGCTAGGTCCCCCTCTGCACTTTCAAATAACTTTAAGTCGAGAGAGATCGCTGTGACGCCCGTCACCGTTTTGCGTCATCAAGAATCACGACCGTTCTGTCATTGCCCGCGCGGTTGCGGTGTCCTAACCTGTAGTTGCGGCGCTAAGAGGCTCGGGGGAGGCAATGCGAGTTTATGCAATTGCCCTGTTAGTCACGCTTGGCGGCTGTGCCACTCACCAACAGACCTCAGCGGCTGATGACAGCGTATGCCGGCCATACGGCGCACAACCAGGATCGGAAGCATACGTTCAGTGCCGGATGAAGCATACGTTCAGTGCCGGATGATGAAAGACCAGCAGCGCCAGGACTCAGCTCAAGCACTCCTGAATGCTGGGTCGGCTGCTAATAGTGATCACACCACCATCAGCGGCTTAGTTCTCACGGGAGCTGGCCTTGCGACTATGGCCAATCATTAGGCGACACAGCAGTCGTTTGCTTGGCCGCATCCAGATGTGACGCCTATATAGAGACGGCGCGGGGCCGGTCGAGGGACCGTGCCGAGCACTCACCGCCGCTCGGCTCTGCCCCGCGCCACTTCTCGGCGGCGAGGGCGGTGGTGCTATGGGCGCCTGGCGCCTTATGCGCGAGGCAAAGGAAGATCTAGAAAGCTTTGTCATCAGTATACAAGATCTTTCGGCAGATGCCGACAAGGATGGACTCAAAGATGCGCTTCCAGACGACTTTTATAAGGAGCTTTTTGCAACGGGATTTTCTGACACCTTTGCTGAAATCCTCAATGACTTTGCGTGGGTGCTGAGCGCCATTGAAGCAAGATCCATTGTGCTTGACCGAGCTGACGGCTACGACAGCGTCTGTAGGATGCTGGAATCAGTGCTGTTAGTCGGAATCGTGACGGGATCTGCAGATAAAAGTGCAGAGTTGAAGGCGAAGCAGGTTACAAGGCTCGTCACTGCGAAGCTCGCCAACTCAAGGTCCGTCGATCGTGAAATCGCTGCGCTTGCGGAGCTAGTCCAACAAAAACATCCTGCCTGGACGCCTCACCGAGTTGCTGGCCAAATTGAGGGGGCGCTAAATGAACGCCTTGCCGGCCAAGGGCGCCCTCCTCTCGCGCAAGATGCCATCCGCAAACGTGTGAAAAAGCTTCGGACGATCGATCATCCGTCCGGCTAATTTCGGACGGTCATCCATCCGTCCGGTCAGTTTTTCGCTGACCCCTTGCTCCTTCGCGTTGTTCATTTATTTGCTCCACGTGCGTCCGCGAAAGCGGGCGAGCTTATGCAAATGCAGGAGCAAACTAAATGACGGAAGTCCATCCTGGCGTTGCAGGTCGCAAGGGCGGCGACTTTGAACCGCTTGCGGTGTCGCCTAGCCAAGCATGTTTATTGCTCAATATCGGCAATACACGGCTTTATCAGTTGGTAGGCGCCGGTAAACTAATCTCCTACAACGAAGGCCGCGCCCGTCGGATCACAATGGCAAGTATCCAGGCGCGTGTTGCCCGCTTAGCAGGCGCGAATGATTTCCGCGCTGAGCCGCAGCCCCGTCGGAGGCCGACTGAAGGACGGCAGGGGCGACGCGGTCAAAGCCAGGTGCTGGCTTAGCCAAATCCAAATGCTCACCAACAACATGCCCGCCTTTTGCGCGGCCGCTGCAGGCAAAAAAATGCCCAGCAGCGGCTCGCGCCGTGCGCTGGGCAAAAAGGTAAAATATGAAAACACCACACCTATCAATTGTCGGCACCAGCCGCAAGAATAAAACACCGTCGTACCGCCGTATTCGAACGGTACGCGCGCACTGGGTCGTAGTCCGTCAGCCTGACGGCCAGAGACGGTCCGTTCCCGTGTTCATCCGGCGGGCTTGCGCTGCCGCACCGATCGAGGTGCGGTCATGAACGCCCATCCTTTCGGCATGCTTGTAGCGCAGGAATGCCAAGTCGACCCGCGCCTCGCATTTCTGGCCAGAGCCGCCGCTCGGCATTTTCTAGTCGAACAAGATGAGATGGATCTCGGGGAAGCGTTCGACGGGTTGGTCCAATCGCTAAGCTGCCCCTGCACTCGCGAAATGATCGAGCGATGGGAGCGAGATTCTTTCCCGCGAAAGAGCTGGAGGCACAAATAATGTTGTCTCCAAGTGAAAACGCGGCCCTGGATCAGGTGACGTTACAACACGACGAACGGAGCGAAAATAAACCCAGACTTCTAGTCGAGGACTGCAACCCAGATCGCACTGTGTCCGCACTGCGGGATATCGTCGCAAAAGTTGGTGGGCTCTACGATCGTGGCGTGCCCGTTCGACTAGCCTTCGACCAGATGCAGCGGGGTATTGTTGCACAGGTGATGTCGCCGGACGCATTCGTCCTCATGGCGCATGCCGTTTGCCGCCCTTACCTCATAAAAATAAAGAAAGATGGCACGCACGAGGAAGTCGATGCGCGACTGCCGCGTTCGCTTGCAGTGATGTATCTCGACTGGCGTGGCAAGTGGGATCTACCAGTCCTGAACGGTATTGCATCCGTGCCGCTGTTACAGGACGACGGCGGGATCAAGAGCGGCGATGGCTATGATTCCGCTTCCGGCATGTGGTGTGAGAACGTTCCCGACCTCGCGGAGCTGGTGCCCGAACAGCCGACGAAAGACGATGCCCGCGCGGCGCTGGCGTTGATCCGCGACGCGTTCAAGACATTCTGCTTTGCCGACGCGGTAACGGTCTATGACGCCGACTGCGGCGTGCCGGTGGTGGACGTGAGCAAGTCACCGGGCCGTGACGAATCCGCCTTTCTGGTTGCGCTGTTGACCGCGGTGTGCCGGCCAAGCCTCCACCTGGCGCCAGGCGTGTTGCTGCGCGCAGCGGCGATGTCGGGTGCCGGCGCCGGAAAGGGTCTGCTCGCACGCTGCATGTGCATCATCGCGTTCGGCCGCGAACCTCACGCCGTGACCGCCGGTGGCACCGCCGAGGAACTGGACAAACGGATTGCCTCCGAGTTGATCGAGGGTAGCCCCGCACTGTTCCTCGATAATCTGAATAACACCGCCTTCAAGTCGAACCTGTTAGCAAGTGCCATCACCGAACGGCCCGCGCGAGTGCGACTGCTCGGTAGGTCTCAGATGGTGACATTGTGCGCCACCGCTTTCGTCATCCTAACCGGCAACGGCTTGACCGTTTCCGAAGATCTAGCCCGCCGCTTTGTGGCGGTCGACTTCGATCCGCGAACCGAGGACCCTGAGGCGCGGCGTTTCACCACGAATATTCGGGCCGAAGTTACAGCGCGGCGAACCGAACTGTTGGCGGCGCTGCTAACGATTTGGCGGTGGGGCAGGATCACGAAAGGAATCAAAGCCGGGCTGCCGCTTGGTAGCTTCGAGCAATGGTGCCTTTGGGTGCGCGATCCGCTGCTCGACCTCGGGTGCCGGGATCCAGCCGAAAGGGTGAGTGAAGCCAAAGAGCGCGACGGCCGACGGCAGGTGCTCGCTGATCTATTCGCGATTTGGTGGCAGCGGCATCACGACCAACCCATCGCGCTACGGCAGCTCCACGATGACGTCAAGCAGGCAGCGGACCCGCAAGGCCGCGGTCGACAGCATCTTGCATCACAATTGGAAAAACTCTCCGGCACTCGCATTGCTGGCTTCATGCTCACGCGGCAAGCGCCCGCCGGCAAGTGGGGCGTGGCAACCTACGCGCTCACGAAGACAGGCGAGGCTGACAAGCATAGGGACCATAGGGTTGATACCCCCGATACCCCCGATACCCCCTGATACCCCCGATACCCCCGATGCCCCCTATGCCCGCGCCGATGATCGTGAGAACAGACGTACACCCGAAGTGACACAAACTGCTAACGCCGCGGTATCGCCGATCCCTTTCGCAATTTGTGCCCAATGTGGCGGCGACGATCCGAATACGCTTCAGCAAGTCAAAGTTGGCAAGGACTGGATCTCACTGCATTGGCAGTGTCGTCGCTTTTATCAGCAAGCTGGGCGAGGTCGCTAATGCATCCCGCTAGCGCCACCCCCGATCGACTGCCTAATCGTCGTGCTCATACGCTCCTGAATATCGAGGCCGGCGGGTTTCGATACGTTGCCGGTGTCGGCCATTATCAGGACGGCCGATTGGCTGAAATCTTTCTCACTGCCGAGAAGGGCGGGACAGCCGTTGACGACGCGGCGCGCGACTCTGCGGTCGTTGCCAGCATCGCTCTGCAGCATGGGGTTGATGCCGACACGCTCCGTCATGCGCTGATGCGCAGCAGCAACGGCGTGGCGTCGGGGCCGCTCGGCACGCTGCTCGACCTGCTTGCGCAGGCTCGAGGCTGACCATGCGCAGGCAGACGCGGCGGCCGCGTCCACAAAAACCGGCGAAAGAAAAATAAAAGGGGCGGCCGGGTTCAGAAAGGCCGCAGGGCGATCGAAGGCGAATGACTGGCAACCGCGAGGTAATAAACCGATGCCGAATATTGTTTCCGGGCGCCAACTCCGCGCTGCCCGCACGCTTGCTGGCCTGACGCAGTCCGATCTCTCGACCGAGGCTGGTTTCAATCCGAGGGCTGCAAAGTACTGGGAAAACTGTGGCGACAATCTACCCACTAGCGTGCCGACAACACTAGAAGCAATCGAGGCCGTGCTTCGGCGTCATGGCGTGGAAGTTTTTTCATATCCGTCCCCGGGCTGCCGCCTTGTCTCAAGTAAATAGGCCTGGTGGCACATTCTGGCCGAGCATAATTGGACTGTCATCGCATGAGCCGCATCATCGTCGATACCATGTCTAATATCGACGTGAATGAATTGATCCGACTTGGTGCATTTAAGCGTCCCACGGCGTTCCCATTCATGGGGCTGCGAACGTCTCAGTACCTCATTGAATACCGGGGACCAAATTGGCCGGCAGATCGGCCACCGCAACAAATCCGAATCCAATGGACACGATGCAAATATGGTGGCGCAAGGCCATGGTTCACCTGTCTCTGCGGAAGGCGCGTCGGCAAGCTCTATTATGGCAACGGCTTCTTAGGCTGCCGTCCTTGCGGCGACATGAGATACGAGTCCCAGCGCAAAGGCCACAGGGGGCGCTTGTATCTCAGGGCCACCCGAATGAGAGCGCGCCTGGGAGACGAAGGCTGTCCGGGTTTAGATGCCCTCCCGCCTCGGCCGCGCAGGATGCACCGCGCGACCTACGCTCGCCGTAAAATGAAAATCGAAAAAATCGAAATACAAATAGTTAAGGGGAGTATCTACCGTCCGCGTCCACGCAGGGACCGCTGGTATTATGCCCGCAAGGAATAATTTTTAGGAGAGACTCGGCTTCCTGATGATTTCGGCTTTTCTTGTTGACGCCCTAGCCGCTCGAAAATCGTAGACTTGATGTCTGCTCTTCCACCACAAGCCGACATTTTGTTGCAGAACAATATCGGTCGCTAAGGGCCAGGAAGAGACGTCGGCTCGGTCGCGAAGCCTCTCGTTATGCAGCGGCCGGCAAGTTTGCATTCCCCCCTTCGAGCAAGTCGAAGACGCAGACGGTCGCGGCGTGGTCCTGGCGGCGGTAGGAGCAGGTCGAACACAGAGAGACCATGGGCATCGCAGGCGATGAACGTGTCGGCATGTCTGATTACATGAGCGGAGGCGCGTCCCGAGGCGCGGAATACGGGAAGTCGCGAACAAGGAAAAAACATCGGCACAAATCTCAAGGTTCAACGCTGACCTCGCTGAGATTATGAGTATTGCGGGCGCTGCAAATCGACTCCTCCCAAGGCGCCAAGCCCATCACCACTCCAACTTCGAATTAAATTCTCGACGCACGCTTGTGCTTTGATCTTGGCGCCGATACATGGCCGAGTACTGGCAAGCAGGGCTTGCCCGAGAGCTGCCCACAAAACGGCGATCTACCGAAATCTCCGTTTGCCCACCTGCTACTCCGCAGCGTCCGTTCTGCGACTTGTCGACGACGCCAAAATCGCTTTCGCTGCACACGCGCAAATGCCTGCGCGGGTGCCTTCCGGTGACGCGCATTACCACCTACGATGCCTGACATTCCGGGGCTTGGGCATGCAGCGTTGGCAAGCAAGACAGTTGGGGCGAACTACGGCTGCTCAACGAATCGGCCTCGCTGGCCTTTCCGTCTTCGCCGCACTGACGGCAACGCTGTTCGGCGCGGGGACTGCCGCGCCCGGGGACGCCGCTCGCGACCTGCAATCGATCGTAGATGCGAAGGTTCTGCGCGTGGCCTTGACGCGCTTCGATCTTCCGGCATTCCACACGCGGCACGCCGACGGCATGCTAGCGGGCGTGGAAATCGACATGGCGCAGCAAATCGGCCGTGCGCTCGGCATCGATGTCGCTTTCACCGATGACGCCGACTCGTTCGACGGGGTCGTTGATCTGGTGGCGTCGGGCCGCGCCGATATCGGCATCAGCAAGCTCTCGCAAACCTATCGCCGGCTTCATCGGGTCCGCTTTTCCGAGCCGTATATAACCCTTCGGCACGCGCTCCTGTTCAATCGCTCGGTGATAGCGCAGGACGCGGAGCGCCGGCCGCCCGCGGCTGTGCTGCAAGGACTTCATGGGCGCGTCGGAGTGATTGGCGGCAGTGCGTATGTCGATTTTGCCAAGCTGAACTTTCCTGCCGCAACGGTGGTGGAGGCTCCCACCTGGGAGGATGCAATCGCGAGCCTCCTCGAAGGCAGAGTCGACGCCATCTACCGCGACGAGTTCGAGATCCGCCGCATCGTCAAAAACAATCCGGCGCTCAATGTGAAATTCGGGACTGCTGCGATCGTCGATCAGAACGCGCTATTGTCGATCGCCATCTGCGACAGCTGCGCCAAGCTCCAGGAACTGATCAACTATCACATCGCGCGCACTAAAGGCAGCTTGACGATCAAGGCGTTGCTAGCCGCCGAGGGGGGCAGGTGACGAAGATAAGCTCGTCTGCATCGGCTGATTCAGGTTTCTCTTTGAAGACATTGTCGAAATCGGTCAACCGACCGTCGATTACGGTTGGGGCCATCGCCATCGCGCTAGCCCTGGGCGCGATGAGGCTGCCCTTCCTACAATATCTTCGTCCGGTCGGCGATTTCTATATTGCGCTCCTCAAAATCTGCGTGCTGCCGTTCTTGCTTTCCACCATACCGCTTGCGGTGCGTTCGGCGATGGCGAGCGGGTCTGCCGCCGGGACGCTGCGTTCGCTGGTCGTCTGGCTTGTCATCACAATCGCAGCGGTGGCGGCAGCCTCGGTCATCGTTACCAGCGTGATTTTTTCGTTTGCGCTGGTGGACGACCGCATGATCGCGAATATCGGCGCGCTCGTCGGCCAGTCACCGGACCGGATGGACGTCGAATTTGCCGTCGATCCGCAACGCTCGCCTGAGGCTGGCGCCACTGCCGAGACCGGCATTTTTTCGGTTATCCCGACCAACATTTTTGCCTCACTTTCAGCAAATGACAGCCTGCGCGTGTTGAGTTTCGCGCTCGTTTTCGGGATCGGAATGGTAATGACCGAGCGTGAGTCGGGACACTCGATTTTCGGAGCGTTACGGCATGTGCAGGCGGTTTGCATCACGATCTTCGACTGGTTCAGCCTTCTTGTGCCGATTGGAATTGTAGCATTGATCGCTCCCCAGGTCGCGCAACTGGGCGCGGACGCCTTCAGGGTTCTTGCGCTTTTTGTCTACGCATTCCTCGCCACCGCCTTCTTGCTCCTTTCGGTCGCGATACTCCTTTCGGCACTGTCGCTGCACGTCCGTCCGGGAACGGTATTTGCGGCGCTGCTCAAGCCGATGATGCTCGGCGCGTCGACCCGCAACACCTTGGTCTGCATTCCGATCGCGCTCGAGGCGCTTAAGGAAGATCTGAAGGTCAAGCGCGAAGCGTGCGATCTGTTCATACCGTTGGGGTTCGCGACGGTCCGCTTCGGCACCATCCTTTACTTTGTCGTTGCGACGCTGTTCGTCGGAATACTGATGGGCCGTTCATTCAGCCTTTTGGATCTCTGCATGGTGGCCGTCTTTTCCACCCTGGCGTCGTTCGCGACGCTTGGGCTCAATGGAGTCTCGGCACTGTCGCCGCTCGCCGTGGTGCTGCGCCCGTTCGGCCTTTCCTACGAGGTCGCAGTCCCATTGATGATCGTGGTTGATCCGATTGCGGAATTGGTCCGTGTCATGGTCAACGTCACGATGAACTGTATGGTCGCGATGGTCGCGACCGGGCGCGAAGCCGAAGTGCCGCCGCCTGTAAGTTTTAGTCCGAAAACAGCCACCGAGACATGAAAGAACGCATCAGCAGTTTGCGCGAGCGGTGGCGCGATCCCCTTCTGACCATTCTTACCGGTCTGCTGATAGTTATGATGTTCGTCATCGCCCCGCTTTAAGCCATTGGCGCATTTGTTTCACAGAGTTCGGATTCGTTTGTGCGTTTGCAAGAGGTGATGCGCTGTCGATGGTGTGCGGGCGCCCCGGTGTCAGGCGCCCGCGTCTCGCGCTTCATATGGCTGTCGCTCGGCTATTCGCTCCCAGTACTAGCGTTAGCTTTCTTAACTTCGTCTATGATGCCACTGAGGTTGTAAGTTTCAGGAGCCTGTAGCGGCGGGTATTTTTCATATGACAGCAGGTGTCCCAGCCACAGCTGCTGACCGATGGGCAGCATGTTCCAATCGTAGATAAAGGCCGTCGACGGACTGCCAAGCGCACCGCCCATGCTCATTCCCGACTTCTGATCGATGCCGACCGATTGCTCGAACGGATCGCGCTTGATGTTCTGCACCAAGGTGAAGTGGAAGGGAACGAGCGGCAAGATCCAGCCGGCCGGCCCCGGCTGCGACATGGTGTAGTACATCTTCCAGTTCTTGTAGCGCACGGCTGAGGGCGTCGAGCCCGAGAAATAGAAGAAGTGGTCGCGCGCCGACTTGTCCGACGAGCCTTCGAGATAGGCGCGCTGGTCGAAGCCATCGAGAGTGGTCCTGACGATGCCGGGGTACTGGCCATTCTCGATCTGCGTTCGCAAGGCGTTATCCTTGGGGCCGCCGCCGACATCCACCAGCGTCGGTAGCCAATCCAGCGCCGCGAACAGTTGGTTTTTGACGGTGCCCGGCTGGATGTGGCCGGGCCAACGAACGACCATTGGAGCGCGGTAGCCGCCTTCCCATGCTTCGCCTTTTTGCCCCTTGAACGGCGTAACGCCGCCGTCCGGGAAGCTGATCGCTTCGGCACCGTTGTCGGTGGTAAAGACGACGAGGGTGTTGTCGAGTTGGCCCATGTCTTCGAGCTTCTTGAGGACAACGCCAATATTGTCGTCGAGCTGCTTCATGCCGGCTTCGTTGACGCCCCAGTCCTTGCCGCCCGGCTCTCCCACCATCGCTTGGTATTTCGGTGGCAGCACGGTCGTGACGTGCATGCGAGCCGGGTTGTACCAAACAAAGAACGGCTTGTTGGTTTTCTTCGGATCGTTGCGATCGAGGGAGTCGACCACCTTGGCGGAGATTTCCTCATCCACCGTCCTAGATCGGTCCAGCGTCAACGGCCCTTCGTCACTGCAAGTCTGCTTCGCCTCCGTGCCGTCGTCGGAATGGCACCACAGCACCGGCGCGGGGGCGTTAAGCAAATTGCCGTATGCGGATCAACGGCGCCAGGAACCTCGGGCACGCCGGGGATCGGCTGTTGCGGCACGGCGGAGCAACGCTCTGAATCAACGGGGTCTTGTTGAGATCAGGGAAGCTCACCCCCTGCATGGCGTCGAGATGATAGAGATAGCCCCAGTATTCTTGAAAACCATGCGCCGTCGGTAGCGCGGCAGTGTGGTCGCCCAGATGATTTTTGCCGAACTCGCCGGTCGTGTAGCCAAGATCGAGTAGGAACTTGGCTACCGCGGGAGTGCCTGGTCTCAGGTAGGAGGGGCTGCCGGGCAGTTGCGGCGGGATCATGCCGGTGCGCAGCGGATACATGCCGGTGAAGAAAGCGTTCCGGCCGGAGGTGCAACTCTGCATGGCGACGTGGTCCATGAAGATCGCGCCCTCGTTTCCGATGCGATCGATGTTGGGGGTTTCGCCGACCATCAGGCCACGGTGGTAGATGCTCGGCTGCATCCAGCCGATATCATCGCCCATGATGAAGAGGATGTTGGGTTTTTGCTGTTGTGCTGATGCGGGTGGGACTCCTGCGG
>CAVWBV010000021.1:0-74354 GCA_963753355.1 uncultured Alphaproteobacteria bacterium | reverse complement strand
GTCGACAGGCCATGGCGGGCCTGAAAGCGGCGCACCGCCGCCTCCACGTAGGAATTGTAGATTTCGTTGCCGACGGCGTTTGGATCGATGTCGCCTGAGGCCGCGAGCCGGGCGCGGAGCACCGGCACGCTCGGGGATCGGTCGCCGAGGCGCAACACGCTGACCGAGGGTACTTGCGGCCAGCCGCCGCGCCCAACAACGTCGGCATAGTGCTCAATGGCCTTTTCGGTGGTGTGCGCGGTCGCCGCCGAAACCGTCGGTTCCGATGGCGTCGGCATGTGGATGGTGCGCGACGCATCGTCGAAAGATTGGCCGTACTGCCCGCGCTGTGTATCCCCGATCAGCGCATCAAGCGCCTGATCCTCGGCCAACGCCGTGCGACCGGCCAACTGCGCGGCAGCAAGCGCCGCTCCGGCGGTGCCAAGCCGCATGAGAAAATTGCGCCGGTCTGTCTGACCGCCGCCTCGCTGATTTTTGTCCCTCATCGAAATCCACCCATGCACAGCATGTGGGCCGAATTTGGCCAACGGCGAAATAGCACAAGGGCGTCAGGGTCCGACAGGGCACCCCTTGAGATGCCGCGGAACTTTAAAAAAAGCCCCGGCGCTGAGCCGGGGCTTGAAGTTTGCGCCGCAGAAGGAAGCGGCCGGTTAGAGCCGGTAGAGAATCTGGTCGGTCCAAAAACGCTCCAGCCGATGCAAAGCCTTGTTGAGGACGCTGAACTCGTCGGCGTTGATGCCGCCCACTTGCTCTACGGTCCGCACGTGCTTGTGGTAAAGCGCGTCGACGATGTCACGCACCTCGCGGCCCTTGTCGGTGAGCTTGATGCGCACCGAACGCCGGTCGATGCGCGAGCGTTGATGATCGAGAAAGCCCATTTCGACGAGCTTCTTCAGATTGTAGGAGACGTTGGAGCCGAGATAGTAGCCGCGCGTGCGCAATTCGCCCGCGGTGAGCTCCTTGTCGCCGATGTTGTAGAGAAGTAGCGCTTGGACTGAATTGATGTCGGCGCGGCCACGGCGGTCGAATTCATCCTTGATAACGTCGAGCAACCGCCGATGCAGGCGCTCGACCAAAGTGAGCGCCTCAAGATAGTGTGGCTGAATATGGTCGAACCGCGCCTCGCGCTCAGCCGGCTCGACCGTCTTGACGACGGCTTTCATGAGTAGACGCCTTTCCCAAAATTCTTTTTTAGTCGCGACGGGCCCTGTTTCCCGCCATAGCGCGACCCTACCGCTGACGGTCTAAGATCAGCTTAAATAACAGGCTAAAAATAGGGTTTATTCGCTACAGTAGACGAGACGTTTAAGCGTGCATTTGCAAGGACTTTTGACAGGTTTTGTTCATCCTTGAGGCCGGGCGAATTGTGGCGGTAACACCCGTTATCCGAATGTAAATGACGGGAAAACCACGGCGCTCCCTTCACAGCCTCTAAGCACAAGCAACGACTCAGCTACAATCGCACGCGCGCTTGGGTTCGGCAGGTCGCGCGTCGTCGCGGTCTTCATTTGCTGGTCCCTCGGACGGAGAGTGTTAGATCCATGCCCACTGATTGGGACGATATGAGCAGCGACGAGAAACTCGAGGCGCTCCGCCGCGACGTGGCGCGTCTTGTCGCGGCCGTTCACGCCGTGACGTCGGACGTCGACGAAATATGGGAAACCATGCAAGGAACGACGCCGGAGGTGGCGAAGATGAGTAAGGAGGTCGCCACCTTGAAGTCGCTCTGGCCGTATACCCGCAAACACTCAGGCGCAGGCTGAAGCACCGCCAAGCGCGCGACAACTTCCAGAATGAAAAGATGCACTCGCCTTCAGGCTGCGCGCTCGGCCGGGACGGCGGGCTTCGCTGCCTGATGGGCCAGGGGCGCGGCCTGATCGGCGGCCGCTGCGTCGTGATCGGCGGTTTGAGCCAACAACACTTTCTCAGCCACGCGCTTGGCGTCGCGTTCCTCAAGTTCGGCCATATGCAGATAATGGCGCGCAACCTTGAAGTACCGCTGGCGCACGTCGAAACTCGGCGCGGTCTCGGCAAGATGAAGGTTTTCGGTGGCGCGATCCCGATATCGCCGCGCCCTTACCCAAAATCCGAGTTCGCCTACAGGGTCAGTAGTTGGCAAGCCGCCACCCACAAGATGCAGCATAAAAAATACTGATTGTGGCGAGGCGAACAGCACGCGGCTCTCGCGCAGTTAAGCGTCCCGCGTATAGCGTGATTCGGTCAAGCGACACGACGCGCTATGCACAATATCTTGAGCAATCTGTGGGGAATTCCCCCGCTAAGTGTTCGACCGCCCGAAAAGCGCACGCCGCGCCGCTATTGCCTAAGATGTTGCATCCCCTTAGCTAAGCGCCACCCGGGGGAGTGTCCCGAGCGGCAAAGGGGGCGGACTGTAAATCCGCTGGCTTACGCCTTCGTAGGTTCGAGTCCTACCTCCCCCACCAGGGGCCTCCGGATGAAACCCCAGCTCTCCGACGCGACGTGGGTGCGGCAGCGGGCGCTGCCTCGTGCGTATACGATTGCTCGACGGATGCGGGTAGTACCGTGAGGAGTGCCCGACCCTTCCGCCGCGGCAAGGGGTTCCGCCCAAGGAATATGAACCGCCGCGCGCAAAGCACCGGCGACGGCGAGGTCGTTCTCTACGGCTGGCACACCGTGACGGCGGCACTCGCCAATCCGGAACGGCACATCCGCAAACTCTGGGCAACCGAGAACGCGGCACGGCGCCTGACCGACGCAGGCATTAAGCTGACGGTGACGCCGGAAATGGTGCGGCCCGATGCCATCGCCGCGCGGCTGTCGCCGGACGCCGTGCACCAGGGGCTCCTTGCCGAAGCCGATCCCCTGCCCGCCCGCGAGCTTGCAGATTTACCGGCGGCGGGTCTTGTCCTCGCGCTCGATCAGATCACCGATCCGCACAATGTGGGTGCAATCCTGCGCACGGCGGCGGCATTTGCCGTCGGCGCGGTTATTACAACGGCGCGCTATAGCCCGGACGCGACCGGCGTGCTCGCCAAGTCAGCCTCCGGGGCGCTGGAGTGGGTGCCGATGGTCGCAGTGACAAATCTCTCTCGCGCGCTGGACGAATTGAAGGAACGCGCGTTTCAGGTAATTGGACTCGACGGCGAAGCCCCCGAGGATTTGAGCGCGCTCACGCTCGCAAGGCCTTTGGCGCTGGTGCTCGGCGCGGAAGGCAGCGGCATGCGGCAAAAAACGCGCGCCACATGCGATCGCCTCGCGCGCCTAAACCTCCCCGGCGAGATCAAAAGCCTGAACGTATCGAATGCCGCGGCAGTCGCGCTCTATATCGCAAGCAAGCCGCCGCAGCCTTAGCGCGAGGCGCGAGCCTCGCGCTATCCGGTCATCAGCTAGCCACGGACATCGAGCGGCGGATGGTAGACATGCCGCGCCGAAATGTAGGGAAACTGGCTGGGCGCAGCGAGGCCGGTGGTCGGCGTGTACGTCTTGAATGGAACAAAGAAATTCGGGCCCGAATATTCCGGTCCCTGGTTCACGATGTAGACGCCCGGTCCCGGCCTATACGCCACCACCGGATGCCGGCAGCCGATGCAGGGGGGCGGCGCGCCGCAGGGACCGGGTCCACATCCTGCAAAGCCGCCACAGGCGCCGAAGTAGTCTCCGGGACCTCTGCAATCGCCAAAGCCATTGGTGTCCCAATGATCGACCGCAACCGGCGCCGCAGCCACCGCAACAGGCTCCATCGGAGACAGAGCCGGAAGCGCCCGTCCATAGGGCGCGACGCAGTGCACTCCACAGGGACCCGAGGTGAAGGCCGGACCGGGCGGTGGCGCTAAGGCCGGGCCCGGCGGCGGACCGCATCCATTACAGCCCGCGAACGCCTCTGCCGTAAGGATCGGAGAGACGAGCAGAACAAACGCTACGGCGAACAACCGTTGCAACAACATGATAAACTCCCACACAACCGGAACGCGGCGACCAGACAACTTCTTAGGACGCCGGTAAGCTTAATGAGCGAGCTCGCGCCAATTGGTTTACGGCTTACACCGCGGGCCGGTTAATTGCGTGGTAACGTTAACCAACTGCTACGAAATCCGGTTCCCGCGCGCCCTTCCAAAACTACGTTCGGCCAAAGCGACCGCGACTTTTGGCTTACGACCTCTGGCGGACAGACAGACCCATCGACCACAGATTACGGTTGCTGATTAGTTGGCGGCAAGCCTTCGCGAGGCTCATACCGCCTACCAACAAAATTGGGGAGAACGTCCATGACGACGATGGCGCTCGGCGGGGAACCGCGCACAGGGGGCATGACCAGCGAACAACGGCTCGTAATCTTTGCCTCTTCGCTTGGCACCGTGTTCGAATGGTACGACTTTTACATCTACGGCACGCTCGCCGTTTTCCTCGCGAAATACTTCTTCACCAACGTGCCTGCGAACGTCGCGTTCATCTTCACGCTGCTCGCCTTCGCGGCGGGCTTCGCGGTACGTCCTTTCGGAGCGCTGATTTTCGGCCGGCTCGGCGACATGATCGGCCGCAAATATACCTTCCTCATCACGATGTCGCTCATGGGCATCGGCACATTCCTAATCGGCCTGCTGCCGGGTTACGCGACTTGGGGCATTTTGGCGCCGGTCGTACTCATCCTCTTCAGGCTGATACAGGGCTTGGCGCTCGGCGGCGAATACGGCGGGGCGGCGATCTATGTCGCCGAGCATGCGCCGGCGAACAAACGCGGCTTTTACACCTCGTGGATTCAGACGACGGCCACGCTCGGGCTGTTCATGGCGATCCTGATTATTCTCGGCATCCGCACCTGGATGGGTGAAGCCGCGTTCGGCGACTGGGGCTGGCGCGTCCCATTCCTCCTTTCCGCAATCCTGCTTGCGGTTTCGATCTGGATCCGACTCAAACTAAGCGAGTCCCCGCTGTTCCAGAAAATGGTCGCAGAGGGCAAGCAGTCGAAGCGGCCGCTCTCGGAGGCCTTCGGCCAATGGAGCAACGCCAAGATTGCCCTTCTGGCCCTGTTCGGCGCCACCGCCGGCGAAGCTGTCGTTTGGTACGGCGGCCAGTTCTATGCGTTGTTCTTTCTCACCCAGACCATCAAGGTTCCGAGCGTTACCGCACAAATCATGATTGCGGTCGCGCTCGCGCTCGGCACGCCGTGCTTCATCCTGTTCGGCTGGCTGTCCGACAAGATCGGCAGAAAGCCGATCTTGCTCGCGGGCTTTGCTCTGGCGGTCGTCACCTACTTCCCGATCTTCGAGGGCATTACCCATTTTGCCAATCCGAAGCTCGAGCATGCGCTGGCCACGGCGCCGGTGACGGTCACGGCCGATCCGGCAAAGTGTTCGTTCCAGTTCAAGGCGACCGGTACCGAAAAGTTCACCACCCCGTGCGACGTCATCAAAGCGGCGTTGGTCGGTTTGTCGGTCAATTACGACAACGTGGCCGCCCCGCCCGGGACGGTCGCGAGCGTCAAGATTGGCGATCAAACCATCGCCGGCGACTTACCCGACGCCGCCAAGACGATCGCCGCCGCCATCAAAGCGCACGGCTATCCGGCCGGCGCTGATCCGAATGAGATCAACTACGTCATGACGGTGATCTTGCTGGCGATCCTGGTCGTGTATGTGACCATGGTCTACGGGCCGATCGCTGCCTTGCTGGTAGAGTTGTTCCCGACGCGCATCCGCTACAGCGGGCTTTCGCTCCCTTACCACATCGGTAACGGCTGGTTCGGAGGCTTCTTGCCTGCGACCGTCTTCGCCATTGTGGCCGCAACCGGGAACATCTATTCCGGTTTGTGGTATCCGATCGGCGTCGCGGCGTTGAGTTTCGTCGTCGGGATCATTTTCCTGCCCGAGACCAAGGATCGCGATATTACACACATCGCATAGGGCGCACGTTACGCAAAAAGTACGGGACGGCGTCTTTCGCCGTCCCGTTTTGCTTTTCACGCCGCGCGCATGAATTCGGCGACCCGCTCGCCGATCATCAGCGCCGGCGTGTTGGTATTGGCCGACACAATGCGCGGCATAACCGAATTGTCGGCGACCCGCAGGCCGTCGACGCCATAGACCCGGCATTGCGGATCGACCACGGCCATCGGGTTATCAACCGCGCCGATGGCGCAGGTCGAAGTGGGGTGAAAGCTCGAGCCGGTTGCAGCGAGGATGTCCTCGTCCGAAATTGGATACGCTCTCGCGGAATCGGCAACGAGCCGGCCTGGCTTGATGGCAGCGCCGATTGCCGCGCGCCGCAATGGTGCCGGCGCGGCCAGAACCGCCGCCGCGCCTGCGGCCTTCACCAGACCGGCGAGGCCGATGTCGTTAATCAGCCGCAGCGGCGCTTGCCTCGGCATCAAATAAATCTCGGCAAAACATTCGCGCACCTGCGGTTCGAGCAGCAAGCTTTCGGCGAGCCGCGCCGACATAATCATGCGCTTGGCGTCGATTTCTTCGGCAAGGAGCCGCTGCTCGACTAAAAGCGGGGCATGCGGATCCGCCGACTTCAGCTTCACAAAGCCGCGCGATACCGGCGCGTAAACACAAACCGCGATCATGGCCATATGCCGCCCAAACGGCATCGAGCTGACCCGGCCGGTGTAGAATTGAAAGAGATCACCGGTCGGGCAGCCTTCGAGGCCAGAGGAAAATCGCATGCCGGTCATGATGTAGTGCTGGGCAGCGGGAGACAGGCGCGAGCCGGATTTAAGTGTCACCGCAAAGTGCAGTTGCGGATGGTTCTGGAAATTTCGCCCGACCCCGGGCCGGTCTGCAGTGACAGCAATGCCGAGCTTGCGCAGCTCTTCCGCCGGGCCAATGCCGGAGCGCAACAGTAGAGCCGGCGAATAAACCGCACCGGCTGAAACCACCACTTCGGGGGCCGCGATAGTCTTCACCTCGCCGGCCCGTTCGATCTCCACACCACTGACCCGCGTGCCGGCGAAGGTGACGCGCAGCGCAAGCGTGTCGGTCAGTATTTTCAGGTTCTTCCGCGCCCGTACTTCCGCGGTCAGATAACATCGAGCGCTGGTCGCGCGTTCGTCGTCGTGACTCAACGGCGCTGGGAAAAACCCGTCGGCGTCGGTGTCGTAGATATTTTCGTGCGAGGCCATGCCTCGTGCCGTGACCGCTCGCTCGAGCCGGTGCATATAAAGCGGCCAAGTGTCCCGCGGAATGCGGCGCACGGCATTGGGGCCGCGAACATTGCGTCCCGGCGATTGATCGTCAGCATCATCGATCATCGCCTGGAATGTGGGCAGAACGTTCTGCCAGCCCCAGTCTCGGGCGCCCGCTTTCTCCCAGACATCGTAATCGCTCGGCAAACCGCGCAGCGCCAGCATGCCCATGACGCTCGATCCGCCGCCCATCACCCGTGGCTGCAAAAATGGTATCGGCGTCTCGTTCGCTCGATAGCTCACGGTGAAGCCAGGCCAGAAATAATTTCGATTGATGAAGGCGCGCGGGAAGATGCTGCGGATATCGGCGGGCGTTGCGCCCGGGGCCGTGTCCTGTCCAGCTTCGATCAAGAGCACTTTCCGTTGCGGATTTTCGGAAAGGCGCGCCGCGACGATGGCGCCCGCCGAGCCACCGCCGATCACTATGACGTCAGCCTGCTCCATGGCCCCCATCCCCGTTTAGAGTGCCTGCGAGATTTCTTCGGCGTGCTCGCAAGGCGCTGGTTCTGAGAAACCTAGTTGGGGCGTCGGCTCGGCTCAATCGGTTAGGCGCCCTTGACAAAACGTCGCGCCAGCGCGTTGCGCAAGAATGCCGCGCCTGCGCAAAGCAGTGCGAATGCAAGTGCGGCCTCGCCCAACTCCAGGAACCTTGCAGAAGTCCAAGTTCGCTCCCCCAAGGGCCCGAGCGTTTTGAACAAGGCCGGTACGAGGCCAATCAAGGCGCCGTAAACCGCCGCCCGCGTGAGGCGCCAGTCTCGCTCGCCCTCCCGGCCGGGAAAAAACGACGGTAGCGGCATTCGACGCTTTTTACTCCGCCGCCTCGGCCGACGTACGATGCTGCTTTTCGAGGCCGGCGAGATTGGGCAGAACAAGCCGCAACGCGTACGTTGTCTCGCGCGCGGCAAACTCTACTGTTTCGCCGGTATCCAAGTGCAAGGCCGTTAGGGACCGATAGTGCCTCCCGTCGACGGTTCCGGCGCCAGACAGGAACAAATAGACGCTTGGACCGCCGGCTCGGTACAACGTGCCCGGCGCGATCTCAATGAGAGTTGCCGCACATTCGCGTTCGGTGAAAGTACCAAGCGGCTTTTGTCGCACTCCCTCTACGCCGGGGACTGGAAGCCAATCGTAATTCTCGGGCTCGACCATGATCGGGTCGCGATAACGCGGCTTTGGATAATCCATCCGCCGGCCGTGAACGTGCTCCCAGATCGCCCGATAAGCGTCGCTATTGCGGCGACCCTCGACGTCGCCATTGCGACGGAAGACCCCACCCTCGAACGTCCCGAACTTTTTCAGCTCCTCGGTGGTGGCCGTGACTTCCGCCGGCGACAGGTAACCGCTGCCGCTGGCTCCCCCGAATTGGAGGACCGCCGTCACTGAACGGCCTTCCGAGGTCTGCGGCCCGTAAGCGGCGCCCTCGGGGAAATAACCGAACGTGCCGGCCGCCATTTTGCCGTTGCGATCGAAGTCCATGGTGCCTTCGATCTGAAAACGGAACTGATCGAAATTGTGCAGGTGCCGGGGCGAAGCGAAGTCGCCATCCTGCTGACCGATGCCGAGGTGAAAATTGCTTGGCGTCCCAGGCTTCCCTTCGAGCAGATGCCGGTAATGGAAAGTACCGCTCCGATGTTGCAAACCCCGTTTCCACTCGACCTCATCGGCATGTACGATTTTCATGGCTTTCCTGCACTCCGCCGAACCTGACGCGGCCATCGATCAAGCTGCCGCAGAGGATGATATCGAGCAATCGGGCGCTGCGCGCAAGTGATCCGGACTGTAAGCTGCGGGAGTTTGAGGCGGGCCACGGGCTATTTCATGCCGCGAATTCCACAAACGACAGCGTTTTTATCGGTATTGGCCGCTCTCACCTTGCCGGCCACTGCCGGCCCGGTCGAAGAAGCTAATGCCGCCTATCAACGCGGCGACTACAGGACGGCGGTGAAGTTATTGCGGCCGCTGGTCGATCAGGGCAACGCCGACGCGCAAGATATTCTGGCCATCATGTACTACGTGGGCCAAGGCCTGCCGCAAAACCGCGCTGAAGCGATAAGGCTTTATCGGCTCGCCGCCGAACAGGGCAACGCCCACGCGCAGGACGCGCTCGGCTTCGCCTACAAGAATGGCGTCGGAGTGCAACGGGACGTTGGCGAAGCGGCGAAGTGGTTCCGTAAGTCCGCTGATCAGGACAATCTCGACGCGCAATTCAATCTCGGCGAGATGTACGAACTCGGTGAAGGCGTGCCACCGGATTTACGTGCTCGCGTATATGTGGTTCACGCTGGTTGCTTCACACGGTACCCGGCCCTACGCGACGCGAGGCATAGAGCGCGTCGCGCAGCAGATGAGTCCCGAACAATCGCGCAGGCGCAAAAGCTCGCCCGCGAATGGAAGCCAGTGGCTGAACCAAAACGCGAGTGACCTTGCCGCGTTCCAAGTTGTCAGGAACAAGCCGATCCCCGTCAGACCTGGAAGCGGACGCCGCGATTATTGACGCCGCGCCAGCGACGGCCTTACACAGAGGTCGGCCGAACGGAGAGCAGCCGTCGGGTACCGTGGCACCCGTCGCTGCCGGAAAGCCTTGATTGTGGCGTTGCCGGGTTAGCTCAGCGGTAGAGCAGCGGTTTTGTAAACCGTTGGTCGGGAGTTCAATCCTCTCACCCGGCACCATCAACGCCAGAGTTTTGATGCGATGGGCGCGCAGCCACACTTGGTTAGGCGTCCAGATCGGTCAACACCCGCAGCGCGCGCCGCATCTGATCCGTCTCCCCTTTTGACGCGCGCGAAAATTTCTTTCGCCGCCCACTGCAACTCTGATGCGCCGAGTTTTGGCGCCTTCAACCGCGGGCGTAAGAAAATTCCAGCTAACTAACAAAACGGCGGCAAAAGAGTCTTTGAAAACTATTTCGCCGAAAATTATTTTCACTTCAAATTTCTTTGTCTTCAAACCGATTTAACGAGACACAAAGCAAACGCATTGTCGTCAGAAAAACGAACCACATTCCCCGTGAGAAATCAGGAACTGCTTCGCGCAAGAATCGTTAGCGCAGAATGCAGCAATGCGAAGGAGAAGTTTCATGTCGGCAAGAATGACAGCTTTGGCTGCGACCGCGGTCTTGTTGGCGAGCACAGCGTTCGCCGCCGCACAGAACGACACCTACCAGAATGGGCGAGATCAATATTCCCGAAACATGCCTCAGAATAACCGAGGCCAGGTTTCGCGAAATGCCGCGCCTGCAGCCCAGCGCGACTGGAATACCGGCGACGTCTATGCGAGGCGAGGTTGGAACAATGGCGATGCCTATGCCGGCCGCGATTGGAACTATCGCGATTCCTACGCCGGAAATTACGTGGACAACGGGCAGTACGGCTGGGGCTTTCGCGGTTCCGGCTATTATGATTTCGCGCCCGGTTACTCCGGCCGCCCCGGCGGGTATTATTATGATCAGGCATACTGGCGTGGCGCGCGGAACGTAGCGCCGAGTTTCTCGCCGGGGATAGATCCGTACGCCGGCACGTATTTCTACGGTGTGGCGCCGTGGTAAAAAAGGGTGCGGAACAGCGAGGTTCCGCGCCGCCAGTGTAGACCGAAGCGACAGGTCACGCGGCGAGAAGGGCGGCTTAAGGCCGCCCTTCGTCGTTTGTGTGCGCATAGGATCGCGGATTGGCAGTCGATCAAGGAAACTTCAAAACGCCGGATCTTCCCGAACGGCACGAGAAATTTTCGGTCATCGCGCGATTTAAAGCGCTATTATTCGCCGAAGATTTTATCGCCACCGGCCAAACACGGATTGCGTCGCTGTGTTCGCGGCAGAGCGTTGACCAAACGGGAGACACTGGATGGCGACGTTGACGCGCCGCACGCTTCTCGCCGGTTCGGCGCTGGCCGCACTTTCGGGCCGCGCTGATCCAGGCGCCGCGGCGCCGCCGCCGGCAGGCGCGGAGGTGCCCGGCATCTATCGTTATCGGATCGGATCATTCGAGGTGACCGCGCTCTATGACGGCATCTGGTATCGCCCAATCACCGACAAATTCATTCGCAACGCTCCCTTCGCCGAAGTAGAGAACGCGCTTGCGGCCGCGTTCATGCCGGCCGACAAGCTTGCCACCCCATTCACCACGCTGATCGTCAACACCGGAAAGCGGCTCATCCTGATCGATACCGGTACCGGCGGTCAGATCGCGCCGTCGGCCGGCGCGCTTCGCGCCAACCTCGCAGCCGCCGGCATCGACGCAAAAGCAATTGACGTCATCGCCATCTCTCATTTCCACCCCGATCACATCAACGGCATCAAGGACAAGGACGACGATCTCATCTTTCCCAACGCCGAAATCATGGTGGCTGACGACGAATGGAGTTTTTGGATGGATGACGCCAATTTAAACGCGGCGCCATCCGACCTGAAATCGGCGTTTCGCAATCAGCGCCGGATATTTTCCAGCATCGCAAAGACTGTTACGCGCTTTACTCCCGGCGCCGAAATCGCGTCCGGGATTGTGGCGCTGGCGGCGCCGGGACACACACCGGGTCACACCGTGTTCGCCATCTATTCCGGCGATCAATCGTTGCTCGTGCTCGGCGACACCGCACAGCATCCCGCCGTATTCGCGCGGCATCCCGATTGGCAGGCGGCCTTCGATATCGACGGCGATGCAGCCGTAGCGACGCGAAAAAAGCTGTTCGAGCGCGCAGCTTCCGACCGGATGCTGGTCACCGGCTATCACTTCCCCTTCCCAGCTTGCGGCCATCTCATCAAGACCGCGAGCGGCTTCGAACACGTACCGGTGGAATGGCAGCCGAACTTGTGATCACATTTGCTCGAACAACATCGAAGTGTCATGCCAAAAGCGCGCCGTCGTTGTAGCATCGACGCTGGCAGAGAGAGAATCCGATCATGAATTCATTGCGCTCGCTTGCTGCTCTCCTCCTCTTATCGGCCATTCTGATCGCGCCGCAGATTGTGCTCGCCGCCGGCGAAGATTCGCCAACGCCTCCACCGCCCACCAATCAGGGCAAGCAGAATAATCAGACCAAAAAGCCGAAAACCGACAAAAGCAGCTCTGCCGAGGACTTCCTCCGCGGCTATCACGCCGCCTATGCGCTGATTTACGACAAAGCGGACTTTGAAGGCGGCATCGCCGCGCTGCGGGCGCTCGGCTACGACGATCATCCCGACGTCGCTACCTTGATCGGTTATGCCAGCCGCAAGCTCGGCCGCTACGACGACGCGAAAATCTGGTACGAACGCGCGCTCGCAGCCGACCCCAACCACGCCGTTACCTGGTCGTATTACGGCATGTGGCAGGCCGAGCAGGGAAATGTCCTCAAAGCCAAGGACGACCTCGCAAAGGTACGGCTGATTTGCGGCACCGATTGCCGTGCCTACAAGATGCTCAAGGATGCGATTGACGGTACGGTCACTTACTGAAGCCGCTCACGCTTTACTTTCCGTCTCGCGCATGATCCAGGCCTGATAGTCGGGGTCAACGCTCTCGATGGGAATAACCAGCACGGCCGGAGTGGTGTAGGAGTGCATCTCCTTCACCACTATCCGCACCGCATCGGTAAGTGCGGCGCGGGTTTTTATGATCATCACGACTTCGTCACCGCGCTCAATAGCGCCTTGCCACCAATAATAAGATACCATCCCCGGCAATATGTTGACGCAGGCGCAAAGCCGGCATTCGACCAATGACCGCCCTACCCGCTCCGCCTCGACAAGGGATGGGAAGGTTGTGTAGACGAAAACGACGCGTTCCATTGCCCAACTCCCCAGTTGTCCGATTCTTACACTCGCATCCAGTCTCGGCGCGCTCTCATGCGAATGAAAAAATCAAAGGACAACTGGAAAATATTAGCCCTAGTGGAGGTTTGGATTTGACATTCGCTTCAAGAACTAGCGACTTCGGGACTAGCGAATGTCAAATTCGCTCCGCTAATGCCGCCGCGCGCCGGCGACTTTCCGCGAGCCCCTAACAGCCCAATAGTATGCCAAAGCGCCGTACCGCTTCACGCTACAAGCACATCACCTTTGTCGCCAGCGACACGTCGTCGGCGCAGCAAGCCCGCCGCCGCCTCGTTCGGCGCTATGGCGACGTGGCCCCGGAACGCGCGGACGTCATCGTGGCGCTCGGCGGCGATGGTCTCATGCTGAGCACCCTGCAGCGGTTCATGAATTCGGACAAACCGATCTACGGCATGCACCGCGGTACGATCGGCTTCCTAATGAACGAATTTTCCGAGCAAAAACTCACCGAGCGGCTCAACGCCGCCCACGTCAACGTCATTCACCCGCTACTCATGCGCGCGCGCGACGCGAGCGGCCGCGTCCACCGCCACCGGGCGATCAACGAAGTCTCGCTGTATCGTCAAAGCCACCAGGCGGCACGCCTGCGCATTCTCGTCGACGGCGAGGAGCAGCTTGGCGAGCTCGTGGCCGACGGCATATTGCTGGCCACGCCCGCGGGCTCGACGGCCTACAATCTTTCGGTTCAAGGACCGATAATCCCAATCGGCGCGCCGCTGCTGGCTTTAACTCCGATCAGTCCGTTTCGGCCGCGCCGCTGGCGCGGCGCCCTTTTGCCCGATCGGGCCAACGTCACCATCGAGATCCGCGAATTGGAGAAGCGCCCGGTTGCCGCTGTCGCCGATCATGATGAGGTGCGCTCGGTGCGTTCGGTCGAGATCAGCATGGACCATTCGAAATCCATGCACATGCTGTTCGATCCCGGCCATAGCCTCGAGGACCGGATCCTGCGCGAGCAATTCGGATATTGATCGCAGGCTCTAAGCCGCCTGCGGCTGCGGCTCGGGCTCGAAAATGTCGTCGAGCATATCGTCGCGCAATTGGCGCGCTTCTTCGCGGGCGGCTTCGGTCGCAAACCGGCGTAACAAGGTCAGCAGCGGCGCCAACTCGTCGAGCGCTTCGTTCTCACAGCCGGTGAGTACGCGCTCGATCATCCGCCGTTTCAGCCTCGCCGACCCGCCCGGTTCGCTGGTCAGGTCGCCTTCACGCATGGCTTCGATGGCCTGTTTAAAGGCCGAATAAGTCGACGGCGGCAGTCCGGCGCGATCGAACAACGCGCGCAGGCTGGCGGCGCCGCCATAGTGAATGATTGTGCTCACCCGCTTGGTCGGCATTTCGCTCAATTCAGCCAATGCTTCCTCGAACAACGTCACGTTGCCCGACAGGAAAGCGCGCAGGATCAAACCGGCGGTGAGCTGACCGCTGGCGCGCAAATGGCGCACAAGCGGCCGTACTTCGACCGTGGGCGTCTCAGCCGCAACCGTGACAGTCGCCTTCTCGCAGGCTTCACGGGCGACGAGCCGGGCGCGCTCGGCATTGAGCCACCGCCGTCTGGCGACGAAGTCGACCAGCGATTCCGACACTTTCGCGACCAGCGCGAGCCGGGTAGATGGCGTAATATCGTATCTTGCCAGCAATGCTTCGCGGAGGGTCGCGACCTCGCCCAATCGCGCGACTATTCGATCGATCGACACGGACGCAATATCGGCCGCCGGATTTTGTACCAGAGCCAGACAAGCGTTGGCGCAACCGACCTCGGCAATGGCGCCCGCGACCGACCGCGGCAGCTCGGCGCGACTCGCAATCGCCGCCTGAACCGCTTCAGCTCCGGTTGCAACCGCATCCACCAGGTCAGCATCGACGAATAGCGGCGATGTGGCCAAGACGAGCGACGCGATGGGCGGCTGATCGGCCGCCAGCGCCAGGACAACGGCCGACGGGGCGTTCGGACTCGCCGCCAACGCCTCGGCGAGCGCTCGCCGCACCAGGGGCGACGGATCGTCGAGCAGCATGAGCATCGCGCCTTCAGCGGCCCTAACGTCGTCGGTGGAGAGATCGGAATGAAGGTAAGCGCTAGCGAGGGCGCTTGTGGCTTCCGCCCTTTGCGTCGCCGATGCCGAACGAATCCCGTCGAGAAAAGGGCGGACAATCATTGCTTTGCGCCACACCGGCCTGAACTGACGACAATGCTAAAAGGCGGCTGTTAAAAAATCGTTCACCATAAATCTTTGCAAACGTTACCGCCGACACCTGCGCATTTCCGTAGCCCAAAGCGAGCGAGATCGTGGAAAAGCATCGCAAAAATGGTCACGCGATTGGCCTACCGCTGCGCCAGAACAGGTCGGGGCTCGTCTTCGCGGTAAGGGGAGATTAATCTTTATGGTAAACGAACGCTTAACGCAGGGAGACCGGTAATGACGAACCAAGCGGCCCAACGGCACAAGCGCGGCGGCCTTTATTTCGAGGGCTTTATCCCCGGCGAAGTGATCGAGCACCGCTATACGCGCACCGTCACGCAGATGGACAACATGTTGTTCTCAAACATGACGCTTAATCCGCAGCCGCTCCACATCGACCGTCATTTTTGCGAGCAGGAGACCGAGTGGGGTCAGCCGCTGATGAATTCGCTGTTCACGCTCGGACTGATGATCGGCATGTCGGTGAGCGATCTCACTGTCGGCACCACGATTGCCAATCTGGGAATGAGCGACGTTAAGTTCCCCCACCCGGTGTTTGAAGGCGACACCTTACATGCGAGCACCGAGATCATCGGCAAGCGCGAATTTAAATCGCGGCCCGGAGCCGGGATCGTCGAGCTTCATCATCGCGCCTACAACCAGGACAACAAACTTGTCGCCGAATGTCGCCGCTCGGCGTTTATGCGGATGCAGCCGAAGTAGAGCTACGGTCGAAGCGCGAGGCCGAGTAATATGAGCGGCAAAAGCGCGATGCTTCTGACGGTAGCGCTTCTGCTGCCGGTCGCGGCGGCCGCGGAGACGCCCGATGAGTGGGTTGCTCTCGGCGCCAGAGTGCATGGCGGCTTCGGCGCCTTTATCCCGCTCGGCATCAAGATTGGTCTCGACGCCGTACAACGATTGCACGCCGAGCCGCGGGATTTGGTGGTGCTTTATTACGACAGCGATACCGCTCCTTGCGCATGCTTTGCCGACAGGGTCGCGATCGCAACATATACGTCGGTGGGGCAGCGCACGTTGACGATCGCAGCTGAAAAAGCGCCGCCCGACACGGCCGCGGTCATCGTCATCCGCCCGCGGCGCGGCGGCGCCGGCTTCAAGTACAAGATACCAATGTCAGCGTTGCCGAAGCTCGCCGAGATGAACAAGACGCTCCAACCGCGAGGCCGTTACGATGCGGTAATGGCGAGCGATGCGCTTTTTGCGGTTGAGCCTGCCCCATGAAGCTGCGATCACCCCATCGGTTCTAGATTTAATCTGCTTTTGTTCGGTTGAGCCAAATGCTAACGTTGCCGCCATGGGTGGGCGTTTCGAACACGGCAAGAAATCTCGGCGACTTTGGCGACCGTTGATCGGGATCGTTGTTGCCTATGCCGTTGCCGTTCAAAGCCTGCTCATCGCGCTTGGCGGCTTTGCATTGGCCGCCCCGGCCAATGATACTTTGTCGGCATTCGAATTGTGCTTGCACGACAGGGGCGCGGCACCTGCCCTCCCCGCCGGTGCGCCGACCCACGCCCCGTGTACTCACTGCATTTTCTGTTTTGCTAGAGTAAACCACGCGGTCATTGGGTCGCCGCTGGCGCTGATTTATCGCGCGCATTTTGGAATTGTCGAGATTTCGTGGACGCTTGGCGAACACCTCCCGCCTCGTGTTGCCGATCATTCGATAGCGAGTCCCCGAGGTCCTCCGCCTCGCGCCTGACGGCGAGCGACGTTCATCGTCGCCTTAATCTCTAAGCATAGCAAACATCAATCAGGGTTTGGCTTTGACGGCCAGACTTAGCGCGCAACGCGCCGAAAGTGGCGCGTAGGCGCACGCGCTTCAACACGACTGCCCGGAGATCACAATGTTCACTCACCTGAAATCATCGCTACCGAGGCGACTCAGCCTTTGGCTCGTTGTCTGCCTTTCTGCCCTACCGCTCGTGGATACCTTGACTGCGCGTGCGGCCGACATGGCAGTGCCAATGAAGGAGCCACCAGCTCCCGTCTATCAATGGACCGGATGCTACGTCGGCGGCAACCTTGGCGCCGGCACAAGCGGAAGCAACTTCGGCAGCACGGTCGACCCAGGCACTTACCTCCTAGGCGGCGATCCGGCGACCGTGGCCGGCAGCGGCAGCGGGTCGAAAAACGCGCTCGGCGTGCTGGGCGGCGGACAATTGGGCTGCAACTGGCAAACGGGGACCCTGGTACTCGGCCTCGAAGGCGATTTCGATTCCTTCCGAAGCAATCCTAACTACAACAACAATACCAACACGCTCGCCAGCGGCGCTGCGTTCTCCATCGCGCAATCGCTCACGACCAATTATCTGGCGACCGTGCGTCCGCGCATCGGCATCGCCGCCGATCGCAACCTCGCCTATATCACTGGCGGCGTTGCCTTCACCGACGTGAGCTACACCGAGACCTATTCGGACGCCAACGGCGGCGCAGGCGCCGCAACGGTCTCGCGATCGCTGTTCGGTTGGGCTGCTGGCGCTGGCTGGGAATACGCCTTCGCCGACCACTGGACGGTCCGCGCGGAATATCTGATCGCCGGTTTCCCGACGACCAATGCGCTTGCCGGCATTGCCGGCCCTGGGGGCACCAATACGCTTCACGGTTCGACAGATGTCCTGATTCAGGGCCTCCGCGCCGCGCTCAATTTCAAATTCTGAACGAGGAGGACTCCATGCACGGACGCTCCTTCGCCTCAGTCATCACTCGCCCGCTTGCGCGTCCTCAGACGTCCATATCGCGGCGCGGAAACCCGTTCGGAGTTGTTATGACCATCAGCAACAAAAACTCGCCGTCGCGCACCCGACGTCCTCCTTTTGGACCGGTGATCGTTGCGCTTTTCAGTTTCCTAGTTCCGCTGGCCGTTTCTGTAGCGGCTGCCCTCGGCTTCGCGACAACTGCCGCGCTCGCCTGTGCCTGCGGTTGCAGCGTCTTCGACGTGGGCGGAATTGACATGCCGCAAGAGCAGGACCACGGCGGGCGCGTATTCTTCGAATTCTGGAGCGGTGACCAGAATGAGAACTACGTGGGCAGTTCGCGCGCTCCCGCGGCTCTTAATACCGACAAGGAAATTAATACGCAGTGGTACAATGTCGGTTTCCAATACAACTTCAATCGCGCTTGGGGTGTGATGGTGCGCATTCCCACCACCAATCGCACGTTGACTACCGAAACCGACGCCGCGTTTCCTGGCCAAATCCAATCGTTCAACAGCAAAGATATCGGCGATATCGAGATCATGGGCACGTACACCGGCTTCTTCAACGACATGTCCACTGGCCTTGTGTTCGGCCTGAAACTGCCGACCGGCACATTCACCGCGCCTGGGCTCGATCGCGATACTCAGATCGGATCGGGCAGCACCGACCTGCTGCTCGGTGCCTTCCACCGTGGCCTTCTCACCGGTGACAACGCCTGGCAATATTTCAGCGAGGCCATGTTACGGCGGCCGTTTCTCTACCAGAGCGCGGCCGACCCGCAGGGCTTCTTCGATGGCAATCCCGGCGTCGTGCAAACCTACTATCCCGGAGCGCAAATCGACGGCGCCATCGGCATCAACTACAACAACCTGTACCATGTGCTTGGTCTCGATAAGATCACGCCGCTTGCTCAGGTCATCATCTCCCATCGCGACGCCGATAGCGGTACCGGCTCAGATCCGTATAACAGCGGCTTCGACCGGGTGATGCTCTCACCGGGAGTTGAATTCACCAAGGTGGTCGACGAGGCCAACAACCGCGTTGTCAAACTCTACGCTGACGTCGAAGTCCCCGTCTATTACCGGGCCAACGCCGCCAATAATGCCGGAACCGAAGGCCAGCTTGTCGCCCCCTACTTGATCAAAGTGGTGGCGAGCTACAACTTCTAAGCAATCAAGGACCGACGTGACGCCTAACGGCGCGTCGGTCCTCAGCCGAAGACTTCGCAATGTTAATTGCTGCGGGAAAAACCCTGGCGCCATGGAACATGCTTACATGCATGTTTGACTCTCGCACACGGAGCAACCGATTTTGGTCGATAATCCGACAGATCGGTGAAGTTGGTCATGGGCATCGACTCAGCTCCGCCGCCACGCGCATGGGCGGCACCGCAATGGGCTGCTGTCGTAAAAAGAACGATCGCAAAAATCCTCAACATTGTACTTCCTCGTTTGCGGCCGCCCAAACGGGCGACACGCATCATCGTCGCGAAAACAAAGCGCCTCTAGCCTACTTCGTTCCAGCCCGAAGAACGAGAGCGCTGCCCAGAAGCCGCCTCATGCCTGCTGCGGCGATCGCCGGAGCTTTGTTTCTGACGCCGACGTGGGATTTCAGCGCACGCAGCTCCACAGATCAACGTAGCCGCCCCCCCGCTCGTCATCACCACTCTTACTGGAGACACTTTTGATCTCGCCAAGCTGCGCGGCAAGGTCGTGCTGGTAAACTATTGGGCGACTTGGTGCGCCCCCTGCCGCAAAGAAATGCCGAAACTCGATGCGTTCTACAAACGCTACCATGACCGAGGCCTGGAGATCATCGGCATCAGCATGGATTTCGACCGCGACCTCGATAAAGCCCGGCGCGTTGCGCGGGGCGTGAGTTATCCGATGGCGTTGGCGAAATCGGTCAGCGATGACGGATTTGGCACTCCGAAGGCAGTACCGATAACCTGGATCGTGGACCGCGACGGCAAGGTACGCGACCAAATGATCGACGTCCGCGACGAGTTGCTCAACGGAATCGTTGTGCCGTTGCTGCCAAACTGAAAGCACGAACAGGCCGCCATGAGGTCAACAAGTCCAATAAAGCAATTGCTGATCATGATCTCAGTCACTTCATGCGGCTACGTTTTGGCAGGCGCCTTACCGGCTTATGCGGGCGGATGGGTCGCGGACACTAAATCGGGTTGTCAGATATGGAACCCAAATCCGCAGCTCGAAGAATCCGTCAGCTGGTCAGGACCGTGTGTGCAAGGGCGCGCCGAAGGGAAGGGCGTCGTGAAGTGGCTTAAAAGTGGCACGCCTTACGAGATCGATGAAGGCGAGTGGCGGGGCGGCCGACAAGACGGCGCCGGCAAACAATCTTGGACCAATGGTCGTTATGAAGGCGAATTAGCGGAAGGTGAGCCAAATGGTCGCGGTGTTTTGACTATTCAAAAATTGCGATACGAGGGCGAGTTTCGCAACGGCAAACCGAACGGCCATGGGTCCTTGACCGTTAGCGATGAAAGGGTCCACGGCGAGTGGAAAGACGGGTGCTTGCAAGGGTTTCGCAAGGCTTCAATCGGCGTCCCACTTTCGGCGTGCCGGTAAAAGGAGATGCACATGCGATGGGTTCCGACCGCTAGCTTTGTCATTCTGGCGCTGATCTCGGTCGGCATTACCGAGACCGCGTCCTCACAGCCGGCAGGTGGCAAGAATTGTCGTATGGAACAGCAATGCCACTGGGAGAATTTCAAGAAGATTTGTGTGTGGGTGAAGGTTTGTCGTTAGCTATTCAGACGGCGCTAAACGATGAGGAGTTTTCCATGGCAGACAAAGTGATGAAAATAGCGCGCTATAGCTTCGTGGCGTTCATACTGGCTCTGGCCCCGTTCTCGTTACGGTCGGTTCAAGCCGCAGACTACGACGTGGGGTCTATCCACATCAGCCAACCCTGGGCGCGGGCAACGCCGAAAGGCGCATCGTCGGGCGCCGCCTATTTGACGATCACCAACAAGGGCACCGCGCCGGATCGGGTGAGTTGCGTGTCGAGCGACGCAAGCGCCCAATGCCAAATCCATTCCATGACTATGGACAATGGTGTGATGAAGATGCGTCCGGTGGAGGGCGGCCTGGAAATTAAGCCGGGTGAAACCGTCACGCTAAAACCGTCCGGTTTTCACGTGATGCTTGTCGACCTCAAACAACCGCTCCAGCAGGGCAAAATGGCGGAAGCCATGTTTAAGTTTGAAAATGCCGGAACGGTTAAGGTCGAATTTCCTATTGCCGCTATCGGCGCTTCCGCCCCCGGCGCTCCTGCCGGCGGGAATATGATGATGGACCATGGCGGCATGATGCAGATGAACAAGCACTGAGCACCAAGACGAGCAGACAAGGACGTCGCCGCTCATTGCATCGCGTCTGCTTACCTTCAAAGGAGCAACACATAGGCTTGCGCATTGCTGTCATGTCGCTTCTGCCTGTGGCGCTCGCCGCCAGCGCCGCGCTCGCGCACGCCTTTCTCGACCATGCCAGTCCGCTGGTCGGCAGCACCGTCGCCGCGGCTCCGCATGAGGTCGCGCTGACTTTCACGCAAAATCTCGAGGCGGCTTTCAGTTCGGTACAGGTCACCGACCCCAAGGGCGCGCGCGTCGATCAGGGCAAGCCGCAAATCAGCGGCAACACCATGCGCGTCGGCCTTAAAGCCTCTGGGCCGGGACGTTACCAGGTTCACTGGCATGTGCTCTCGGTCGACACGCATAAGACGGAAGGAAATTTCTCCTTTACCGTCGGCGGCCAGTGAGCGTAGACGCGCCCTCGGCGTGATGGGAGGCTCGCGTGGATGATCCGCTGATCTACGCGCGGGCCATTCATTTCGGTGCCACCTTTGCCGCGGTGGGCGCAATCTTCTTTTCCATCTTCATCGCCGAGCCGGCATTCTCCAAGTCGGAGGCCAACGCGCGTTCACCCGCCGTTTTGCGCGCACAATTTGCCTGGATGGTCTGGATCGGGCTCGCGGTCGCAGTGGTGTCCGGCGCCGTTTGGTTCATCCTCGTCGCCCAATCCATGAGTGAGAATTCGTTCGCTGATCTTTTTTCCGACGGCGTGCTTTGGACTGTTCTTCTGCAAACCGGATTCGGGCGCGATTGGCTCGCGCGGTTCATATTGGCATGCTTGTTGGCGGCGATCCTTGCGGCGCCGTTTCGGCGCCGCGGCAAAAGACCTGTGGCAAATGTTTTCGCGTTGGTTTTGGCAGGCGGCCTTGTCGGAACGTTGGCTTTCGCCGGACACGCGGTTGGCGCAAACGGAAGCGAAGGCATTGTCCACCCGGCAGCTGATTTCGTTCATCTCGTCGCCGCCGCGACATGGGTCGGGATGCTCCTTCCCCTGGCGCTCTTGCTTGCCGCCGCGTCGCGGGATGAAGCTTCGATTGGCGCGGCGTACGCGGCCACCAAGCGCTTTTCGAACGTCGGGCTCGTCACCGTCGGCGTGCTTCTGGTCACCGGCTTTGTAAACACGCTCTATCTCGCCGGCAGCATTCCCGCGCTGACCGAGACGGATTACGGCCGCTTGCTGCTGATAAAGGTGGCGCTGTTTCTCGTCATGGTCGCGATTGCCGCGATCAATCGGCAGGTTTTGACCCCTCGCCTCATTGGGACTGGAAGCACCGCAAGCCGCGGGGTGCTCAGCCGGATCCGCCGCAACGCCGCTTTTGAAGCCGGATTGGGCGCTATCATCATCGTCATCGTCGCCGTGCTCGGGGTAACTCCGCCGGGGCTGCATCAGGGCCATGCCGGACATGCAGCATCATTCTCATTGACGGAGGCCGCTTCGCAAAGCGACGATGACGCGATCGACCGTGGAGCATTACCCAATCCAATGCGCTCACTTTTGTTCGTCCCGGCGGATAGCCCGAAGAAGCTCGATAAAGCGATGACGAGCGCGGCGGACGCGCTGATCGTCGACCTCGAAGACTCAATTGCGCTCGACCGAAAGGCACACGCGCGGCAAAGCGCGGCCGCGTTTCTCAAAGAGACTGTTCCAGCCCCCATGCGGCCCTATCTGATCGTGCGCATAAACGGCTTGCAGACCGGTCTGATCGATGCGGATCTGGATATTGTCGCGGCGGCGCAACCTGACGCCGTCATGCTGCCGAAAGCCGAGGGCGGCGCGTCGATTGCCAATCTCGACGCCAAGCTTGCGGTGCGGGAAGCGATCAATGGAATCGCCGACGGTCATATCAAGATCATGGCGATTGCCACGGAAACTGCCGCCGCTCTGTTCTGCGCCGGCACCTACGCCGGCTCAAGCAAGCGGCTGACCGCGCTGACCTGGGGCGCGGAGGACCTTTCCGCCGATCTCGGGGCTGAAACCAACCGCAACTCGGAGGGCGTGCTGCTCGATCCTTATCGCTTGGCTCGCGTTCTCTGCCTCGCCGGTGCGGCGAGCGCCGGGGTGCCGGCGATCGACACGGTTTTTCCTGATTTCCGGGAGAGCGACCGCGAAGCGTTTCGCCGCGAATGCGGCGCGGCACGCCGTGACGGCTTCTCGGGAAAAATGGCCATTCACCCGACGCAAATACCGATCATCAATCAAGCCTTCACGCCAACGCGTGAAGCCGTAGCGCAAGCGCAAGCGATCGTTGATGCGTTCGCCGCCAATCCGGACGCGGGCGTCGCCGTTGTCGGCGGCTCTATGGTCGATCGCCCGCATCTGTCGCGCGCCAGGCGACTGCTGGCGCGCGCCGAGACGCGGAAGAATTAGCGCGGTTTTAGGCCGCGGCGCGCTTCCAAAGCTGCTTCGTGGCGAGCGCTGCGCCCTCCGACAGCGCCTTGAGCTTTGCCCAGGCGATCAGAGGATGCACGCGCCCACCGAGCCCGCAATCGGTCGAGGCGATGACATTCTCGCGGCCGACGACTTCGGCGAAGCGGATGATGCGGTCGGCAACGAGTTCAGGATCCTCGATCAGATTAGTCGAGTGGGTCACGACGCCAGGCAGGATCTTCTTGCCCGGAGGCAGCTTGACGTTCTTCCAGACCTTCCACTCGTGCTCGTGGCGGGCGTTGGCGGCCTCGAATGAGTAATAATCGCAGTTCACCGCCAGCATGAGATCGACCAGATGCTTCATCGGGATGTCGGTGGTGTGCGGGCCGTGCCAGCTTCCCCAACACAGATGAAAGCGGATCTTATCCGGCGGCAGCCCCTTGATCGAATGGTTAAGCGCGTCGATCTGCATTTTGGTGTAGCGCCGGTAGCCCTCGATGCTCGGCTCGTTCTTTTGCTGATCCCAATTTTCGCCGATGGCCGGATCGTCAAGCTGAACGGTCAAGCCGGCGTCGATGATCGCCTTGTACTCTTCGTGCATGGCGTCGGCGCAGGCGTACAGCAATTCTTCTTCGGACTTGTAATATTCGTTCGGCATGCGCGCGCAGCTCGCTGGAGCGATCGCGTTCATCCATGCGCCTTCGGTCGACAGCCCAGCGGCCTTCAGCCCGGCCTTGAAGTTGGCGATGTCGCGCTCGATCACCTTCTGGCCCTTGTACTTGACCGGACCTTTGACCAGCGGACTGTGCTCGGTCATGAACTGCACCGGCAATCCGCAGCCGGACTGCGGATCGAGATAGGCATCCACGAATTTGGACATGTCGCGGCGCTCGCCCCAGTCGCCGACGACGAAGTCTTTTGGCGCCATCGGCGTCTTGGTGTGCGCCGAAAGCTTGGTGAACCAGAGGCCCTGGTTGACCACCTCAACGCCGGCGAGCCGCGGGATGATGTACGACCACCAGGCACCGTAATCGTACGCCCAGCCTACGGTGTGGCCGAGTTCGCCGTCATTGATGAGATCGACGCCGGCGTCTTTCTGCTTTTGCACGCATTCGGCTACCGCACTCTTGAGTTCGCTGTCGAAGGTCGCTTCATCGAATTTCTCGCCCAGCGTCTTTTTCTGGCTCAGTTCCAGAAGCTTCGGCGGGCGCGGCAGGCTTCCCACGTGCGTCGTTAGAATCCGATCGGCCATTTTCTCCTCCCAATTATATTGATTGCAGCGCGCCGACGCGCGCCGATCGCAGTTGAATACCGCTGCCGCCGTTTTAGCAAAGCGCGCGCGCTGTCGGCAAGGCAGAGCGAACCGTATCAGCAAGCAGGAAGCGTGCGATCAATGCAGGGCGATGGGCAGTCGCCCGCATAAAGTTCTCAGTCGCGTTTGCGATAGACTTTCTGCGGATCGAACAAACGCTCATCACGGAATTCTAGCGAGACCTTGCCGGTTTTTCCGACCGGCACGGCCCGATAGAAGCACGAGCGGCGGCCGGTGTGGCAGGCGCCACCAGTTTGCTCGACCTTGATCCAGATCGCGTCCTGATCGCAGTCAACGCGCATCTCGACCACGCGCTGAACGTGGCCGGAGCTTTCACCTTTGCGCCACAGCGCGCCGCGCGACCTGGAGAAATACCACGCCTCACCGGTGGCAATGGTCTTCGCCAACGCTTCCGCATTCATGTGCGCGACCATGAGCACCGATCCGGAGGCGGCGTCCGTGGCCACGCAAGTGACGAGTCCGTCGGGACCGAATTTCGGCGTTAGCGCCGCGCCCTCTTCGAGCTCGGCCCCCTCACCCGGCGGCGCAAATGCAGCGTTCTCTGGCATGTTCAGGACTTCGTTTCAGGGCAAGGACGCGAACGCGTGCCGGCGACGGCAAACTCTCGCATCCGGCCGATATGGACCTTATATAGTTGAGCGGCAAGTCGTTATCGTGTTTCGGACCGCGCTCGACCATGCTCAATGACGTCTACAATCGCCGCATCATCGAGCTCGCAGGCACAATCCCGCGGATTGGCCGGCTCGCCGAGCCCGACGCGACCTCGACCGCCGTTTCCAAATTGTGCGGATCGACGGTCACGATCGACCTGAAGATGGACGGCGAAAAAGTGAGCGACTTTGCGCACGAGGTGAAAGCCTGCGCGCTTGGCCAGGCCTCCTCGTCCATCATGGCGCGCAACGTCGTTGGCTCCACGGCCGCCGAACTGCGCGCGTTGCGGGACGGCATGCGCAAGATGCTCAAGGAAAACGGCCAACCTCCGGCGGCGGGCAAATGGGCCGATATCGCGGTGCTTGAGCCGGTGCGCGACTACAAAGCCCGCCACGCCTCGACCTTGCTCACGTTCGACGCGGTGGTCGACGCTATCAACCAGATCGAGGCAAAGCGCGCGAGCAAGTCGCACGCCCCCGCTTCCGTGCAGTAGTTCGGTTCCACAATGGTGCTTGCCGATTTATTCGAAAAGTCGAGTCGCGCTCCCCGCCTTGCCGGCCGCGGGATGATCAAGGTCTATCAATACACGTTGTCGCCGCTTGTCGGTTTCAACTGCCGACACTTGCCGACCTGTTCCGAATACGCTGATCAGGCGATCGGCCGCCACGGGCTCTGGGCGGGCGGCTGGATGACAATCGCACGGTTGCTCCGCTGCCATCCCTGGGGAACGGCCGGGCTGGATTTTGTTTGTGAGTCCGTGCCAACCGGGGCCCGCTGGTACCTGCCCTGGCGCTATGGAAAATGGCGCGGCGGCAAAGAACGCGCCTAAACACTTCGGCAACTTGCCGCCGCGCCCGCCTCAGCTCCCGCCGATTTCGCTCACTCCGTCTTTTGTTGGAAATTTGCGATTTGCTGAGCCGCAAGACCCGAACCGAGGTGTGCGGCTTTTTGGTACCATTCACGCGCCTTCGCCGCGTCGGGGACGACGCCAACGGCGCCGAGCCGCGCAATCACGGCCGGATCGAAGGTTTGCGCGAGCGCGAAGGCGCCGTCCGCGCTGCCGGCCGCCGCGGCGCGCTGCAGCAGGAGGCGAGCCGCCACGAGATCGCCGTTCTTCAGCGAGTCCTGGCCGCGTTTGAGCAGAATAGCGACCTCAGCCGGATCGAGATGCAAAACCGCCGCCTGAAGCTCCGCCGGAGCCCGTGCCTGCGTACGAACCGCGGGCGGTACAACCACGGGGGATACAACAGGGAGCGGCAGGGCCGCGGGCGGTGCTCCTACTGAGGTCACGGCCGCCGACGCCGGGATTTGCGGTCGCGCCACCCATTCGAGGCGCAGCCCTTTGCTATCCGCAAGGCGATCACCGGGTAGCCGCAGATCGACCATCAGGTTCATGGCGCCGACGTAATCCCGCGGCGGGCGTATTTGCAGTCCTTCGAGCTGGTCGGCGTCGAGCCGCCACCCGCTGACGCCAAGCGCGCTTCCAGCTGAAAGCTGCGTGTCCGGGGCCAGACCCGAGAGCACGACGCCGGCGCCGGCGCGGTTTCCATCGATCTCGATGCCGACCGGAAGTATTTCATTCGTCTCGCCGCGATCATCGCGCACCAACAAGCGTGCGTCTGTTGTCGCGACGGCCAATTGATCCTGCTTCCCGCCGCCGACAACAAGCGCCATGATTGCGGAGCCCAGAACTTCCGCGCTCGCGCCCGAACGGAGCAACGGCACCGTTACGATCGCGCCGGCGGCAATGGCCGCGGCGCCGATTGCCGCGCCGATGCGCAGCGCCAATCGCGCTCCGCTTCGCCCAGAGCTGACCTTGATTGGCTCAGGCACCTTCTCCGGATCTAACCGGACCTGCCGCTGGAGTTCCCGCGCGGCTACGTCACCGCTAAACCCGCGGCCCGCCGCGACCGGGCGCCGGCTGCGCGGGGGCCACTCAATCTTGGCCGAGTCAGGAACAAGCGTCGCCAACCGCGCATCGTCACGGACCCAAGGCGGCGCGTATTTGATTGCTTCGTCGACTTTTGAGGCCTGGTGGACCGGAGAACTCATGATCGCCTCCCCTGTGCTTTCAAGCTCCGACAGTTACAACTGAAGTTTTCCTCGCCTTTCTCATTGGCGCTTTTGCGCCTGCCACTTTATGAACTCCTGAAACAACTGGTCGTTGTTGGCGCCGGCTTTTTCGGTCCGGCCCAGGCTGCGCTGAGCCGCCAGGAACTGGTCGAACTGCTCACGCGACGCACCCACCGCGGCTGATTGCTGCGGTCGATTGTGAACTAGCCACTCTTCCGCGGCCGCAAATCGAGTCCAGCCCGGCACCACCGCCGCAAGATTAGTCTCGCGCCACTTGGGATGGCGCGGTGGTTTTTGAAATTCGGCGAGCTTCGGAAAGAACGTGTCGACGAACTTGGCAATGCGGCTGTAGCGTTCTGATTGACGCGGCCAGTTATAGGCGATCAACACCGCGCCGACCGCGACCGTACCGACGCTGGCGCCCGCTTCGACCATGTTCGGATAATCGTCGTGCTCAAGCGCCGCCGGCAAATAATCGTTTTGCAGCTGCTTGGCGAACGGCACCGGCAGAAAGCGGAAGCCGTCGGCCGCTTTAAGCTTGCCCATTGAGCCCGCCGCCTTGCCGGCGATCAGAATAGTTGCGGCAATCTCGCCCGATTTGATTTTCTCGAACGCGTCGCCCTGGCCCATGTTGACTTCCTGGGCCTTGATGCCGAGGCGCTTAAAGATATTGCGCGTCGAAATCTGGCTGCCGCTGCCGGGATCGCTGAAATTTACTTTCTTGCCGGTGAGTTGCTCGACCGTCTCGATGCCCGAGTCGGCGCGCACGACGATGTGCATTTCCTCATTAAACAGTTTCGCGATGTAGACGATCTGGTCGTCGATATTGCCGATTTCGTTGGTCTCGCGAAATTCGTTGAGAATGACCGATTGGGTGATCCCCAGATCGATCCCCTTAAGGAAACGGACGTCGCGGATATTCTGCCCGCCGCCTTTGCCGATCACCGGCAAGACCCGGAAGTCGTCACCGTTGTCGAGAACGGCGGACAGATCGTAGGCGATATTCAGATAGGTGCCGTTCGGATTGCCGGACACGATCGCAATCGTGTTGGCATTCAGACGTTCACCGATAGTACCTAGGTTCGGCTTATCCGGCATCGGCCGCGCGCCGACACCGCCGATAAATGCGATTTGAAGGGAAAAGGCTGCGGTCAAAGCGACCGCGACCCATACGCAAAATACCTGATAAGGCCTAAGTGGCCGCCGCGAGCCTCCCCCCATGTGCACCCCGTGCAGCGGGCCCACGCCTTACGCAACACACACAACGCGTTTGTAGACCCACACCCATACCGACACCCCACCCCGCCGCGTTTCGAGCTTCACGTTTGATTATGATACGTGACCCACCGCGGACTTGTTGCAACCGTCGTCAACCTTTTGGGCTTCGGTATGATCGGGATTTGATGATTCTGCGGCGCTACTGCCCCAATCTCGTGCAGCGTCGAAAAAAGCATTTGTTTACATCGCGTAATTGTGGCGAGTGAACAAGTAATCCACAGCTTGTCATCGCGTTTGTATAAGCTAAATATCGGCAAACACGCTTACCTGCATTCGTCGGCAGCGAGTGAGCAAAGGAGCCAGAAATGGTCGCGCTGACCTTTCCCGACGGCGCGCGTCGGGATTATCCAACCCACTCAACCGGCTTCGATATCGCCAAAAGCATCTCACCGTCGCTTGCCAAACGGACGGTGGCGATGGCGCTCGACGGCAAGCTTGCCGATCTATCCGATCCGATCGAACACGACGCAAAAATTGAATTTCTCAACCGCGACGACCCTCGCGTGCTTGAGCTTATCCGCCATGATGCCGCGCACGTCCTCGCCGAAGCGGTACAGAGCTTGTGGCCGGGAACGCAAGTCACCATCGGGCCGGTGATCGAGAACGGCTTCTACTACGATTTTTACCGCAATCAGCCGTTCACGCCTGAAGACTTTGACCTCATCGAAAAGAAAATGCGGGAGATCGTCGCCCGCGACACACCGTTCACCAAGGAAGTCTGGTCGCGCGAACAGGCAAAGAAGGTCTTTCGCGACAAGGGCGAGATGTTCAAGGTCGAACTGATCGACGCCATCCCGGAAGATCAGCAAATAAAGATCTACAAGCAAGGCGACTGGTTCGATCTCTGCCGCGGTCCGCATATGACATCGACCGGCAAGGTCGGCGACGCGTTCAAGCTCTTGAAGGTCGCGGGCGCGTATTGGCGCGGCGACTCCAATCGCGAAATGCTCTCCCGCATCTACGGCACCGCGTTCGCCAAGCAGGCCGAGCTCGACGCCTATCTGCGTCAGATCGAGGAAGCCGAGAAACGCGACCACCGCCGGCTCGGCCGCGAGATGGATTTGTTTCACTTCCAGGAAGAGGCGCCGGGGTCGGTATTCTGGCACCCGAAAGGCTGGACGCTATTTCAGACGCTGGAGAATTACATCCGCCGCCGGCAGGCGGACGCCGGTTACGCGGAAGTCAATGCACCGCAACTCATCGACTCATCGCTGTGGGTCGCATCGGGCCATATGGCGACGTTCCGCGACGGCATGTTCCTGGTCGAGCCGCGCAAGGAGGACGAACGCACCTATGTGATCAAGCCGATGAACTGCCCTGGACATATTCAGATCTTCAAGAACGGGCTGAAATCATACCGTGACCTGCCGTTCAAGATCGCCGAGTTCGGAAAAGTGCACCGGTTTGAACCCTCGGGTGCACTACACGGCCTGATGCGCGTGCGCGCCTTCACCCAGGACGATGCGCACATCTTCGTCACCGAGCAGCAAATCGCGGAAGAAGTTCTCGAGGTCAATAATTTGATCCTGTCGATCTACGAGGACTTCGGCTTCGACGACGTGCGCATCAAATTCTCCGACCGCCCGGAAAAGCGGATCGGCGAAGACGCGGTATGGGACAAGGCGGAAGCCGCACTGATGCAGGCGCTCAAGACGTCGGAGCGGCCCTGGACGCTGAACAAGGGTGAAGGAGCATTCTACGGCCCCAAGCTTGAATACGTGCTGCGCGATGCCATCGGCCGCGATTGGCAGTGCGGCACAGTGCAAGTCGATCTCAATATGCCCGGGCGGCTCGGCGCCTTCTACATTGACGAACGCTCGGACAAAGTGACACCGGTGATGCTGCACCGGGCGATGTTCGGGTCGCTCGAACGCTTTACCGGCATCATGATCGAGCACTTTGCTGGTCACCTACCGTTATGGCTTTCGCCGCTGCAAATTGTTGTCGCCACCATAACCTCGGACGCTGACGCTTATGCGCGCGAGACGATAGCAGCGGCGCAGCGCCTCGGGCTGCGCGTTGAAGGCGACCTTCGCAACGAGAAAATCAACTACAAAGTCCGCGAGCACTCACTGGCAAAAGTGCCGGTGCTACTGGTGCTGGGCAAAAAAGAAGCTGCCGAGCACACGGTTTCGATGCGCCGCCTTGGTAGCGACCGGCAGCAGACCCTGCCGCTCGACGCTGCTCTCGCCGCTCTCGCACAAGAGGCCGTGCCGCCGGATATGAAGCGGTTGCAGAAGGCGGCATAGCAAATACCGCCGCGCTAACGCGCCAAGACCTGCACCTCGCCGTCAACGCCCGCGATCACCTTGAAGTCGCGCTGAAAGACCTTGCCGGCGTTGCGCGCAATGACGTGATAGTCGCCCTCGGCAAGCACGACCCGGGGAAAGGCTCCCATAAATTCCTTGATCACGTCGCCGCCCGGCGTCAAGACCGACCACTGGGTGTTGGCGAGCGCTTCAGAGCCCGGTTCGTTGACCAGCTTAAGCGTAATGACCGCGGCTCGGTGATTCACCGAGACGTCGGTGAGCTTGGCGGCCTGGACATGGACGTCCGAACGCACCACCGAATTGCCGTCACCGTAATTGGAGACGATGTAGTACGTCCCTTGCGGAAGCATCACTACGTCGCCGGTCATGACGTTCTGCGCAATCGGCCGGCGCTCCGTGGTATCGAACTGGCTGCCATTGAAAATTTCGAACGAGATTTGTCCGGGAGGAATGCGCGCATCGCCCACCCGCCCCTCTAACCGGACGCCGCCAGCCGGGATATCGAAGACTTCGCGGACGGTCTCGGAACGCAATTGCACTGCCTTCGCGGCGCTGGCGAGCCCGAGGCTGGCGTGCACAACATAATTGCCTGGCGGCAGGACGAAGGTCGCCGCGGCAGCCTTCTCTTCTTTGACGAGGCGATAGATTCCGCCAGCGTCCGGCTTGGCGGCGTAGACCCGCCAGATCAGGCCGCCCCCGATTGCCGGCGCGTCACGGCCGTAGCGCGCAGACAGAGCAAGCGCCACGTGTCCGGCCGGCACCACGGGCACCGCCTGTGCGAACGGGGTTGAGGGGGACGGAGCCGTAAGTCCGGAGCCGGGCGATGGCTTGCTCGGTCCGACTGATGCAGGGCCAAGCCCGTCCGGTGAAACGAGGTTGCTGGTTTGCGCATAGCCGTCGATTGACGGGGAGGCGGCCAACGCAATCATCGCTGCCCAGACAAGGCGATAACTAACTCTGCCCCGACCCGCCATGGCGTTTTTCTTCATGGCAATCGCGGCAATTTGATGCCTGGTTGCTGCTCGAATGGACCGGAGAGTGTGGTGATTAGGCCCTCCACCATTTGCCGCTTCACCATAATGTGCCAAGCGAGTTGTTGCTAATGGAAGCTTGGCGGATCATTCATGCGGCGCTCGGTACCCGCGAGAAGTTAAGAGGGACAAAGTGACTGTCGCCGACGTCGGACCTAAACCGCTTCAGGGCAAACTTGGCCGGCCGTTGATTGGGCTGGTCCTCGGCAGCGGCGCGGCCCGTGGCTTCGCCCATATCGGCGTCATTCAAGCATTAGCAGCTCAAGGAATTGTCCCAGACATTGTGGTTGGCACGTCAATCGGCGCTTTGGTCGGTGGCTGTTACGCCAATAATCAATTGGAGCAGCTGGAAAGCTGGTCACGCTCGCTCACCCTGCGGCGCATCATCGGCTATCTCGATGTGCGGATCGGCAGTTCCGGGCTTATTGGCGGTAGCCGGCTTGCCAAACGGCTGGTCGAAGCCATGGGGCCGACTACGATTGAAGACTTACCGATTCGCTTCGCGGCTATCGCGACTGAGGTCGGCACCGGACATGAAATCTGGCTAACCCGCGGCTCGCTGTCGCTCGCCATGCGTGCCTCTTACGCCTTGCCGGGACTTTTTCCGCCGATACGGCTCGGCGGACGATGGCTGGTCGACGGCGCGTTGGTTAATCCGGTGCCGGTGACCGCGGCGCGCGCGTTTGGCGCGCGCGTCGTCATTGCGGTCAATCTCGATGCCGACCGCTTCGCCCGCGGCGCTACTATTGCGAGTCACGGATCCGACGCAAGCGACGACTCGCCGGATGCCTTACCCGCACCCGTACGCAAAAACTTTTTTGGCTTGCGCGGCATGTTTGGTGCCGAGCGCGCACTGAAGCGCCAAATCTTCGCCGGCGACGCGCGGCCGGGCTTTTCGACAGTCATGATCGAAGCGTTCAACATCATGCAAGACCGGCTCACCCGCATGCGGCTGGCCGGCGACCCGCCGGATGTGCACATTACCCCGCATATCGGCCACATCGGCTGGCTGGAATTTCATCGTGCCGCGGAAGCGATCGCGGCCGGTAAAGCCGCCACCGAAAAAGCCCTCGAGCCAATTCTCGAGACCATTGCCGCTCTCGGCTAACTTGAGGCGGGAGTAAGCAGGCCCTGCCAGTCAACTCACTGGGATGGCGATAGACGGGCGCAGTTTGTTTGGCACGTGAGCTGGTTGGTGGTGCAGCCCGACAAACAAATCGTGTTTGCCGTCGCATTCGTCTGCGGATTTATGTTGTTCGACGTTAGGGGACCATTCGGCAACTGAGTGAGCTGAGCAGAGGGAAGAAGACAGGCAGTTTGGCAGCTTGCCGCCTGCGCGTTGCACGCCATCATACAGTTCGTCGCCGTGGAGCTTTGCGCCAGCCGAACCTTACCAGCAGCCATCGACGACGTCGCATACGCGGCCAACGTCGCCGACAGCAAAAAAGCGATCAACCCCCGCATGAGTGGCCTCCGTTGCGGGAGGATCATAGCGTGTCGGGCAGGCTCGCGAAATCAAAACTCCGGCCGCGCCCACCAAAGCTGAAGGCGTCAGAAACGATCTGAGACGGAACGCCCGGTTCTACGCGGTCTGGATGTAGTCGCGCATCGCCCGTGATTCGTGCTCCATCTCATGGACACGATGTTTTACGACGTCACCAATCGAAATAATGCCGATGAGTCGCCCCTGGTCGACCACCGGCATGTGGCGGAATTTTCCCACGGTCATGCGTTCCATGATGCTGGAAACAGCTTCACCTTCGGTGCACGTCTCGACCCTGCGTGTCATGGTCCGGCTGACCGGCAGATTGAGCGCACCCGCACCGCCTTCCGCCAGTGCCCGCACCACATCGCGTTCGGACAGGATTCCGGCGATGCGATGATCCGCGCCTAGAATTAGCGCGGCGCCAATGCGCTTTTCGGCGAGGAGCCCTGCCGCTTCTCCAAGCGTCGCACTCAAATCGATGGTGACAACTTCACGGCCTTTGCGCGCGAGAATGATGCCAACAGTCATCGTAGCCTCCCTGGCTTCATGGATGCGACGCATGCGCGATCGCAACCAGTGAGTCATGTTTGAGGTCGGCGCCGAGTTCCATTGGCGGGCGCATTAATTGGCGGAACGACAAATAAGCAGTAGCGTTCCGTCCTCGCCTGCCTGCGCTTGTTGCAGCGCAGCATCGAGTCTCGCGTGGATCGCCCAAAAACCAGCGCTGACTCTGAGGATATCCATACCACATTTGCAGCCAGCGGGGCAGCGCGAATTCGGATAGCGCACTTGCACTAAGGCATGGGCTCAGCTTCGGCCGCGCGCTGCGGCCCTACCGGATCGAATATGTTGAACAGCAACAAGCCCGCGACAAAGCCGCCGATGTGAGCTTGCCAGGCGATTTCCTGTCCTTCTTCGCCTATCGAGACGGTGCCGAGCCCCACCAGCAGATTCAGTCCCATCCACGCGCCCAAAAAAATTAGGAATCGCGGATCACGCAAGGTAACGGCGAGGGGCGAAGCCGGGACACGATAAGCTTCGCTGTTGGCCTCACCTCGCCACAGGCCAAGCGGTCCGCCATTTTGAAAAACGAAACGCAACGCCGCCGCCATGGCGCCGGAAATCGCCGCCGACGCACCGATCATTGGCACCATCGCACCGATATGCGTGATCAGATGTGCGAATGCGCCGGCGGCGGCCACTACAAGCATGAAAGCGATGTAACGCCACGCACCGAAACGCCGCGCCAGCGCAGTACCGAACGGCAAGAGCCACGCGAGATTAAGTCCGATATGCAGCCAGTCGGCGTGGAGCAACGCGTAAGAAAAAAAACTCCACAAATCCGCGCTGAATCCCCCGTATAGCGCGCGCAGGTCGTCGGCTGCAGGGTCGTAACGGGCCGGGATGAACGCGAAGGTCAACAGCACCCACTCGTCCTGCGCGTCCGTCAATATGAGCGTGCGAACGGCATGGACGAGCAACAGCGCTGCGATAGTCGCGAGTACGACCGGCGGGACATTGAAGATCGGCTCCGAACGCTGAGTCAACGGTCTACACCTAGTGGTCCGATTCCAACATTCGCATCCGTCTCGCTACGCTCTCAGGCGAACGTGAGAATCAAACGACCACTAGCAAATAACAGTCCCAGTGGAGCTTTTGGATTTGATGTTCGCTCCACGCGCGTTGGCGGGCGGCGAATTGCAAATCCGCTCCATTAGCGTCTGGTCGACATAGGCCGGGAGGCTCGTGGCGGCAAGCGCGGCTGCGTAGCGAGGCCAGGCGAGAATGACAAAGGGAGGGCCACAGCCCTCCCTTTGCGGCTTATGCAGGACAACCGGCGCCGAATTCACGCCCCGGTCACGTCCCTTCGCCTCCCCTGTTGTTGCACTCGCGCGGCGCACGCAAGAGCGTGGCGCGCATTGAATGTGAAAGCACCCTAGCAGGGTGGGCCCAGACGCCAAGGATCAACCTTTCATTAACTTTAATTGCGGCCGGGCACCTGTGCCTCCCACAGGCGCTCCGGAGCGGCATGAGCCCTGCTGCTCACCTTTCGGATACGCCTTAACGCCGCAAACGCGTCCCAATCCGGGACATGCGTGCTTCGGCGGCAAGGCGGGACGGGAGCCGACGCCGTTTATGAAACACCCCTCAAGCCGCGAGCTCCATGCCTATTGGGATGAAAAGCGTGGGGCACGCCCTGCCCCCGAACGCGCCGATATCGAGCCGAGCGCAATTCGGGGCGTGTTGGGTGACGCTTTCATCATCGCGCTAAATCGCAGCGCCGGACACCCGTTTCGGCTAGCCGGTACGCGCGTTTGCGCCCTGTACAATCGCGAAATGAAGGGCGAATCCTTCCTCAGCCTTTGGACGATAGCCAGCCGCCCGCTGGTATCGAGCTTGCTGACGATCCTGGCCGACGAATGCATCGGCACGGTTGCCGCGGTGGCCGCGCAAAACACCGATGGCGATTTGCTGGACCTCGAACTCCTGCTGCTGCCGCTTGACACCAGCCGCCCAATGTTCGCTCGCGCCATAGGTGTCTTGGCACCGCTGAAAGTGCCGCAATGGCTGGGCGCCAGTCCGCTAGGCGGCCTCACTTTGGGTGTTCGCCGTCACGTCGCACCGGCGCTGGAGCGACATTTTCTGCCCCGCTTCATGCTGCCGCGGACCCGGCGCGGACTCACGATTTACGACGGCGGCCGCAGTTCGGCCTCTGCCAATGCGGATGGCGTGCGCTCCGTTTCGTTTCCTGGAAAAAGCATCAACGAGCCGTTAACGCCGGACCGCTAGGGTTGTCGTCGGTGACGGCGGCAGATTTGCGACATGGCGGTAGCTCAAAAAAAAGTGGAATTGCGCACGCTCGGTGACGAGCGGCGGAGGTTTCAACGCGTCAAAGTGGATTTGCTGGGTCGGTACATGCTGCCGGATCGGCGCGAGTTTCCCTGCCAAGTGATCAACATGTCGCCCGGCGGGATGGCCGTGATCGCACCTGTTGGCGGCAAGCCGGGCGATCGGGTCATCGCCTATGTCGATCACTTGGGCCGGCTCGAGGGTCAAGTCGCGCGCACCTTTGAGAATGGCTTTGCCATGACCATTGCCGCGACGGCGCGCAAACGAGACAAGCTCGCCGCCCAACTAACGTGGCTCGCCAATCGCCATATCCTCGGCCTGCCGGAAGACCGGCGCCATGGCCGTTTTGCTCCGCGCAACCCGATGGGCCGCTTGATCATGCCCAACGGGTTGAACGTCGGCTGCCGCATCATCGACCTTTCGCAATCCGGCGCCGGCGTCACCAGCGATCAGCGCCCGCCGATCGGCTCGCTGGTCACGATCGGCAAGGTACAAGCACGCGTCGTGCGTCACCTCGAAGACGGATTTGCCGTCGAGTTTACCCGGCTGCAGCACCCCGATTTCATCGAGGAAAACGTCTGCAGCAGCTAATCGCAGCAGCGCGCCGGCGGCTTTGAGCGCCGCCGGACATAGTTTCCGCAATTCCTGGGCCGCCGCCGCGTTCTACCTTAATCGCACGCCGTCAATCAAAGTTGTTGCGCTTTCCCTTGCGCACGTAGGCGACGCAATCGGCGATGTGCCGGCGGCCGTGCGTCGGCCTGTCCTTGGCCAGGTGGGCAAACATTTGTATGGCAAAGCCGCCGTCGAGGCTGTCGGTGATTTGCCGCCGCCACGGACGCCGGACAATCTGCGCCGTCATCCGCCGGGTTGTGCGCGGTTGGGTCATGATGTGATCGGCGATTTTGTACGCACGCTCGATCAGTTTTGAGCGCGGCAGGATCTCGTTGACCATGCCGTATTCCAGCGCGAGCTTGGCGTCGATCGCCTGACCCGTGAGCAGAGCGTAGGCGGCGCGCTTGACGCCCAGTATTTCCTGAAAGCAGCTATGAATGCCGTCGCCGGGCACTGAGCCGATGTCGTAATGCAAATCGTAGATGATGGCATCGTCGGCGCACAGCGTGATGTCGCACATCAGGCACATCTCGGTGTGGAAGCCGGGTCCATTGATGATGCCGATAGTCGGAATTTCAAGATCGTTGACCAACGAGCTGACATTGATGCGCCCGTCCTTGTACGCGTACTCGTACGCCCAGTACGCCAGATCGTCCTGCTCGAGTTTGAAGCCTTCGGGATCGGCATCCATCATGAATTCATCGCCGGAACCCGTGAAAATCATGATTTCGTTTTCAGGATCGGCGCCGACGGTCTTGAACATTTGCCCGACCGACCGATGGTTCTCGACGCTGAGTTGAATCGGGCCGCCCTTGGTGTGCGCTTCTACGAGAATGACGCCGTCGTCGCGGCGTGACATCTTGTAGAAATCCTTGAAGCGCTCCCGGTAGTCTTCGAATTTCGGCGGCGGAACAAAGTTGGCCAACGACATGATGGTTTATCCTCCCTAAACGTCGATGAAGACTAACAGGCGGTCATGCGCGGCAGCAAGTTTACGCGCGCGGGGAAGCCATGCCTTTTAACGCGATGTCGTCACGCGTTTGAGGTGACGGTGCGCCATTGCGGATCGCGCGCCCACCGCAATGAATTTGGCGCGCTTCCCGGAGCAATCAGAGCAATTCGCACGTCACTACTGACGCCAGCGCCCGCATTGTTCGCGCGGATTTTAGTCGAAGTTGAATATCTAAAATTTTAGACGATCTTCACGAGAATGCCGCGGAGATTTTCTCGTTTGTTTAGCTGTCTTTAGTTCAAATTGAAGCACTCAACTTAGCGGCACCGCAAAAGCTTTGTGAGAAGTGTGATCCCAAGAAACGGGGAGCGGGGTCACATGAGTTGGGGTGCCAAGAAAACTCTCTCGCGTTGCGCGCTCGCAAGCTCCATCGCGCTCGCGCTGCTGGCGACTACGAGTAGCGGTCGCGCCGAAGAGCGTCCGCTGTTTATTTCGGTCGGCGACACGACGAAAGCGCCGATTGGATGGGTCGAGTTCTGCGTCGAGTACGACCCCGAATGCAAGACCAGGTCGTCGCAGCCGCGCGACGTGGTTTTCTCGGCGCAAGCCTGGAAGGATCTCGAGCGCATCAACCTTTACATCAACAACCACATCAAGCCGATGACCGATATGGAGCATTGGGGCGTGGTCGAACGCTGGAATTATCCCGACGACGGTTACGGCGACTGCGAGGACTATGTGTTGGCCAAGCGCCGCATGCTGATGCAGGCCGGCTGGCCGCGCGAAGCGCTGCTGATCACCGTCGTTCGCGACAAGCACGGCGATGGCCACGCGGTTCTGACGGTCAAGTTCGATAAGGGCGAATACATCCTCGATAACCAAAACGATCAAATCTTGCCCTGGTCTGACACCGGTTACCGTTTCGTCAAGCGGCAGTCGCAGGCCGATCCCAACGTGTGGCTCTCGCTCGGCGAACCGCGCGCAGCGCCGGCGACAGCGACTTCGCGCTGAAGCGACGAAAAGGAGTTTGCGAGCCCGGTCACGTCCCCACCCCTCCCCGTCCCCAGACCGGGTTCGCGCGGCCGGCTCTCCCCCAGGAGCCGGCCGCACCTTTTTCGTGAGAGCCCTTGAGAACCTTCCCCACGCATAGCTGAAGTCCATCTGCGCATGGGTCTGTCGGGTAGGCGGGAACTGAACGGTTTGTGAGTTGTCTGATCGCGCGATTTCGCTATGTTGCGGCGCACAGCGCGAAAAGCCGGGGTGACGACTTTAGCCTCCACGCGAGTTGCGATGGAGGCGTGTTGGGGAGCCGTGTGGAATGACCGCCATTGTCCGCATTGCATTGCGGCGCCCCTATACATTTGTCGTTCTCGCGCTTCTTCTCCTCATCATGGGGCCGCTCGCGGCCTGGCGAACGCCGGTCGACATCTTTCCGGAAATCCGCATTCCGGTCATCGCGACAATCTGGAACTACACCGGGCTGCCACCCGAACTGATGGCCGGCCGCATGGTCACTCAGTTCGAGCGCGCGTTGACCACAACGGTTAACGACATTGAGCACATCGAGGCCAATTCCTATACGGGCACCGGTATCGTCAAAGTCTTCTTTCAGCCCGGCGCCGATATCCGCACCGCAAACTCCCAGGTCACCGCAATCTCGCAGACGCTCCTGCGCAACATGCCGGCAGGCGCGACGCCTCCGCTTATTCTTAACTACGATGCTTCGACCGTTCCCATTATTCAACTCGGTCTATCGGGCCAGGGCCTGAGCGAACAGCAACTCAACGACATCGCCATCAACTTTCTGCGTGTTGGCTTGGTCACCGTTCCCGGCGCCGCGATCCCCTACCCCTACGGCGGCAAATTCCGGCAGGTGCAGATCGATCTCGATCCGACGGCGCTGCAGTCGCACGGTCTCTCGGCGCAAGACGTCGCCAATGCGCTTGCCATTCAGAATCTGATTACGCCGGTAGGCACCGAAAAAATCGGCCGCTTCGAGTACGCGATCAATCTCAACAATTCTCCGTCCGTCATCAGCCAGCTCGGTGACTTGCCGATCAAAGCTGTCAACGGCGCGATGGTTTACGTGCACGACGTCGCTCAAGTGCGCGACGGCAATCCGCCGCAGCAGAACATCGTCCACGTCGACGGCAAACGCTCGGTGCTGATGATGGTCCTCAAGAACGGCGGCGTCTCGACCCTGGCGGTCATCGACGGCATCAAGAAGGCGCTGCCGAACCTTCAGCGCACCCTTCCCAGCACGTTAAAGATCGCGCAGATCGCTGATCAATCCTTTTTCGTCAAGGCCGCCATTGCCGGCGTGGTGCGCGAAGGCGTCATTGCCGCGGCATTGACCAGCCTGATGATCCTGCTCTTCCTCGGCAGCTTCCGGTCGACGCTGATCATCGCTACGTCGATTCCGCTTTCAGTGCTCGGTTCAATCGCCACGCTCTGGGCGCTTGGCCAGACGCTCAATATCATGACCCTTGGCGGGCTTGCGCTAGCCGTCGGCATCCTGGTCGACGAGGCTACCGTGACGATCGAAAACATCAATTGGCACCTCGAGCAGGGCAAGGAGGTCGAAACCGCAATTCTCGATGGCGCCGAGCAGATCGTGATACCGGCGTTTGTATCGTTGTTATGCATCTGCATCGTGTTCGTGCCGATGTTTTTCCTCACCGGCGTGCCACGCTTTTTGTTCGTACCGCTGGCGGAAGCAGTTATCTCAGCCATGGTCTGGTCGTTCATCCTGTCGCGCACGCTGGTGCCGACCATGGCGAAATACATGCTTCGTCCGCACGAAGCGCCCACTGACGCGCATGGCGGGGAAATAACGTTACGCCCCTCGCGCAACCCTTTTGTCCGCATTCAACGTGGTTTCGAGCGCGGCTTCGAGCGTGCCCGGGTCAGCTATCGTGAGCTCTTAAGCATGGCGATGCGCCACCGCGGCATATTCGTCACCTGCTTCCTTGCGTTCATCGTCGGCACCTTCGCTCTGACCCCCTTCATTGGACGCGATTTCTTCCCCGAGGTGGACGGCGGCCAAATCTTATTGCATGTGCGTGCACGCGTCGGCACGCGCGTCGAGGAAAACGCGCGGTTGTTTGCCGAGGTCGAGAAGGTCATCCGCCAGATCGTTCCTGAGCACGAGATAGCGGAACTGGTCGACAACGTCGGTTTCCCGATCAGCAGTATCAACAAGACCTATAACAACACCGGCACAATTGGCGCGGAGGACGGCGAGATCCAGATCAAGCTCGCCGAAGATCATAGGCCGACACGCGAGTACGTCCGTTCGCTTCGCGAAGAACTACCTGCACGATTCCCGGGCACGACTTTTTCCTTCCTCCCCGCCGACATTATCAGTCAGATCCTGAATTTCGGAGCGCCGGCGCCGCTCGAAGTACAAATCCGCGGCCCGCGGCTTGCGGAGAATTTCGCCTATGCGCAGGACCTGCTGCGCCGCCTGCGTCATGTTCCCGGCTTGGTGGACGCGCGCATCCAGCAGTCGCTCAATGCACCGAGTTTTAACGTCGACGTGGACCGTACGCGCGCTCAATATGTCGGCATTACAGAGCGGGACGTCACCAACAGCATGGTGGTGAATCTTGCCGGATCGAGCCAGGTGCAGCCGACCTTCTGGCTCAATCCCGATAACGGCGTGAATTACTCGATTGTGCTGCAGACGCCGGAATACCAGATCGATTCGCTCGACGCCCTGCGCAACCTGCCGATCACCGCGCCGGGAGCAACACCCCAGACGTTGGGCGGTATCGCCGACATCAAACGATCAGCAACTCCGGCGGTGTATTCGCAATACAACATAATGCCGGTCGTGCAGATTTACGCGACCACCCAAGGCCGCGATCTCGGCGCCATCGCGACCGACGTGCAGAAAATTCTGGATGAAACGTCGAAAAACGCCCCAAAAACCGCCCAGGTCGCAATGCTGGGTCAAGTCAAAACCATGACGGACTCATTCGCCGGCCTAATCTTCGGCCTTGCCGCCGCAGTCGTGCTTATCTACTTCGTGATCGTCGTCAACTTTCAGTCGTGGGCCGATCCGTTCGTGATCATCACGGCATTGCCGGCAGCACTCGCCGGCATTGTGTGGATGCTCTTCGCCACCGGTACAACGCTCTCAGTTCCTGCACTTACCGGGGCCATCATGTGCATGGGTGTTGCGACAGCCAACAGCGTCCTGGTCATCAGTTTCGCCAAGGAACGGCTTGAATATCACGGCGATGCAGTGGTTGCGGCACTCGAGGCGGGATTTGTCCGTTTGCGGCCGGTGGTTATGACGGCGCTCGCCATGATCATCGGCATGCTGCCGATGGCCCTCGGGCTCGGAGAAGGTGGCGAGGAGAATGCACCGCTGGGTCGCGCCGTGGTCGGCGGACTGTGTTTCGCCACGATAGCAACTCTAGTATTCGTACCCGTCGTGTTCAGCCTCATTCACCAGCATCGGACCCGGGTTGGCGTGCCGGCAACCGGAGAGCCGCATGCCGCCTGACTCGTCTCCGCCCAACGTATCTCGCCGCGGCCTCTATATCGCCGGGGTTTCGCTGGCGATCGCCGCCCTGGTCATCGTCGTGGTCGGCATCACGACGCGTAAGGTCGCCGACGCCAAGTTGCAGGAGTGGACCGAAAAACAGGCGGTGCCAGTCGTTGCCGTGGCGCCGCCCGACAGCCGGGGCAAGACAACGACCCTAACCCTTCCCGGTCGGCTTGAGGCCTATACACAGGCCCAAATTTATGCGCGCGTCACCGGCTATGTGAAAGAGTGGAAGGCCGATATCGGCACTCCAGTAAAAGCGGGCGAGCTCCTAGCCACCATCGACGCGCCCGATCTTGATCAGCAGATCATGCAGGCAGAAGCCAACCTGACCAGCGCTAAAGCCAATTCGGTCCTGTCGGACATGACGCTCACACGCGGCCAGTCTCTCATCAAAACCTACGCCATATCGCAGCAGGATCTCGATCAAAGATCAGCGGATGCTTCAAACAAGCAAGGTTTGGTGCGCGCGGCCCAAGCTAATGTCGATCGCTTGCGCGTCCTCGAACAATACAAGAGTCTGGTTGCGCCGTTCGATGGCCTCATAACGGCACGTACGACCGACGTTGGTGCGCTGATCAACGCGGGCGCTGGCGGCGGGCCGCCGATGTTTGTCGTTTCCGACACCAGCAAGTTGCGCGTCTACGTCAACGTGCCGCAGAACTACGTGCCTGCCATTCCTGTCGGCACCAAGGCTCAGATTTCCGTGCCCGAATATCCGGGACGCACATTCCCTGCGACTGTGGAAGCTTCCGCCCAGGCTGTTGACGTTGCTTCCGGCACGACGCGTATGCAGCTCGTTGTCGATAATTCACATTCTGAGCTAATGACAGGCGACTTCACGAGTGTCTCGTTCGACCTGCCCCACCCGGAGTTTGCCCTCAACGTGCCTGCCAGCGCGCTAATTTTCAACCAGAGCGGATTGCAAATCGCGACCGTCAGTAGTGAAGGTCGCATCGTCCTCAAGCGAGTCACGATATCGCGTGACCTGGGCAATGAGGTCGAAATCGGATCCGGAATAGCCGCCGACGATCGCGTGGTCACAAACCCGCCGGACGGGATTGTAACCGGCGACAAGGTCCGCATTGCCAGCGCACCGGGCGCTCCTGGAGAGCCGGAAACAGCCGAAGCGAAGTAAAAGCGGGCCGCGTTATCGCGACCGTCAGCCAATCGGCTTCATGCCGTTGGCAAAGCGCTTGTAGTTCCGGACGTAGAAGTCAGCGCCGGCCGCTATCGCGGCGGCGGCTTTGTCGTCGAGCGTGCGGATGGCGCGCGCCGGCGAGCCGACAATCAGCGATCGCTCCGGAAACGACTTGCCCTCGGTAATGAGCGCGCCCGCACCGACAAGGCTATTAGCGCCGATCCGCGCACCGTTGAGAACGATCGCCCCCATGCCGATCAAGCAGGATGCGCCGATGCTGCAACCGTGCAAAATAACATTGTGTCCGATGACGCAATCCGGGCCGATTGTGATCGGAAATCCCAAATCGGTGTGCAGCGTGCTGTTGTCTTGAATCTGCGAACGGTCGCCGAGTTCGATCCATTCGTTATCGCCCCGCAGCACCGCACCAAACCAAACGCTGCAATCGGTTTTCAAGCGTACTCTGCCAATGACCGCCGCGCTCGGCGCCACCCAGTAGCGGTCCCCTTCCGGCAGGTCCGGCTTTTGTCCGTCGAGTTCGAAAATCATGCGGCCTCTTCATTCCCTCGCCAAATTCGCCGTCGCTCAAACGCGTAACGCATTAGCCATCGATGCGAAAGCTGCAAGGCTGGCGCGACTGGGGACAGCAAGAGCGGCCGATCGATCTCCGCGATCGGGCGAGTTAGACGCTGAGCAACGCCTGCAGCGCGGTGACGACCACCGTTCCGGACATGAAACTCCACAACCCGGCGATCGCGGAAGCGAGCACGACGAAGTCAAAGCGCCGCCGCTCCAGCCGGCGGCCGCGCAGCGTATTGCGCATGATCAGGAATGGAGCCGAGAAAATGAGCAGCGGCACCGCGGCTAGGCGCGCCGGCATCGGTCCCATCTGCAAAAGCCGGAAGGTCGGAAAATGAGTGCCGTAAAGGCGGTATCCCGATGCGCACAAGCCTGCGACGGCGAAACCGATGGAAAGCGCGAACAAGGATGTGATGGAGTTGGCTGATGCCGTCGCCTGGATCGCATCGAACATTCGCAAAGCCCCCGGTGTGCGGGAAAGCCATTGCAAAGCCGGGGACCGGCCGCCACGGGATGCTTAAGAAAGGGTTAACGGCGAAGTCCGTCAGACCCGTGCGATACTCGGCGCGATTCGGTCCCGGCTATCGAGCGGCGGATGACAGGACGTGCGGTGTTCGAGTTAAGATTGCGGCGGCAAACCCGAAGCCCGGTCCTGCCGCTGGTCCTCTTCTTTACGATGCTGTCGGTGACCGTGAGCTTCGTCGCCTACGTGCTGTGGCCGACATGGGACAAACCCGAGACTTCGCTCGACAGCCCCTCGCTCCCAATTGTCGTTGCCGGCGTTCTCTTTAACGTGCCGCCGGCCGCAATCCGCGCACCGGTGCAGCGCCAGCCCGGAGCGCACGAGCGGATCGATCTCGTCTTTCTTTGGCCGTCCCTCACGCCGCCGCCGACTGAAAGAATCTCGAGCACGGAACCGCCTGCCGCGAACGACAGCGATGCTCCCCCACTAACGCCGCGCGATGGCGGCGATCGTTTATTCGTGACCATTGCGGGCTTAGGCAACGTGCTGCCACCGGCTGAGCGGTTGCGCAGCGTTTATCCGCGCTTTTTCGAGAGCCGAGCGACACCGGGCAACGACGGGCTTGCTGTCCTGTCGTTCCGATCCGGAACACCATATGACGGCGAAGACCTGATTTACCCGGCGGATGAGCCCGGCCTCTTTTCTGCCCGCTGCACGCGTGAAGTGGTTCGCCCAGTCCCGGCGACTTGCATTCACGAACGCTTATTCGATACGGCGGAAATGACGCTGCGGTTTCCGCGCGTATGGCTGCAGGATTGGCGTGGCGTAGTTGCCGGTTTCGACCGGTTGGCCGCGCAACTGCATCAGCCGACTGACGGGACTGAACGGAAATAAAGCGACCGGCGATGCTCAATAGCTGGCGCGCGATACCGGCGGTGTTTTGCCGGTACCTTTTAGTCCAGGTCGGTGCCCAAAATCGCCATCTGGAAATTATACGAGCGGTCGTTGTCCTCGTCGTCGACGAAAAGGACGCCGATAAACTCCTCTCCGACATAAACTTCAGCGGAGTCTTCCTTTTTCGGGCGGGGCACCACGCGGATCTGCGGATTGTTGAAGAGCTTTTTCAGATAAGCGTCGAGCTTTTTAACTTCCTGAAGGTCCACTGCCATCTCCTCGGGTGGTGCAAAGCCTTTGCCGGGAGGGACAATCCTGAGCGGTAAAATCAGGCATCCGCAAACCGCGCTGGCGCTTTAACATGCGATAATAGCGGCGATCAAATGTCCTCGGGAAACATCTGGTCCATGGTGCGGGCTGGATCCGGGCAACCGGCCTGACCTACTACCCTCGCCGGCACCCCGGCCACGGTGACATTGTTCGGAACCGGTTTGATGACGACCGACCCAGCCGCGATGCGGGCGCAATGCCCTACTTCGATGTTGCCCAGGATTTTGGCGCCGGCCCCGATCATGACGCCGTAGCGTATTTTTGGATGCCGTTCTTCCCATTCCTTGCCAGTACCGCCCAGCGTTACGCCATGCAGGATCGACACGTCATCGCCGATTTCCGCCGTCTCGCCAACAACGAACCCGGTCGCGTGATCAAGGAAAATGCCGCGCCCGATTTTCGCCGCCGGATGGATGTCGCATTGAAACACCGCCGACATCCGGCTCTGCAGATAAAGTGCGAAATCACGCCGGCCCTTGTGCCACAGCCAATGCATCAGCCGGTGCGTCGCGATGGCTTGAAAACCCTTGTAATAAAGCACCGGCTCGATCAGGCGATGTGTCGCCGGATCGCGGTCGGCCGTCGCCATCAGATCGGCGCGGAAAGCTTCACCAATCGCAGGCACTTCCCGGAGCGCATCCGAATAGGCTTGCCGGATCAGTTCGCCCGAAAGCGCCGCATGATCGAGCCGTTCGGCCAGTCGATAGACGATGGCTTCGTCCAAGGCGTCGCGATGCAAAATCGTGGAATAGATGAAGCTGGCAAGCTCGGGCTCTTTGCGCACAATATCTTCGGCTTCGCGACGGACGCGAGCCCATGCCGGATCGAGCTTGTCCAGCGCCGCCGTAGGTTGAGATTGTGCCATAAGGCCTCCCGGAAGAAGGATTTTAGCATATTGGTGCGGTGCAAGACAAAAACTAGGGGCAGCTGGATGGCTTCTAGGTCAAAGACTTAACGCGAGCTCGGCCTCTGACTTAACCCTCGGCCAATGAATGACCTCAATCGCCGGCGCCCGTCCCCAAGAAGCCTAAGACCGCCCCCTTAAACCTGCGATCGCCCACCGCGAGCATATGATCCCGTCCCGGAATAATGAAAGCTTTTGCGCCCGGCATGAGCGCTGCGAGGGCTTCGGGCGATCCACCGACCTGATCGTTTTCTCCGACAGCGACCAGGACCGGAACCGCGATGCGCCCGACTTCCTCGCTGCTCATAGTCTGCCGCGCCCCGCGGATACACGCCGCCAGCGCCCGCAAGTCGGAATGCGTTTTCTCAGCGAAAGTGCGATACATGCGGCCGCCCGGGTCGGATACATCGGCCAGCGCCGGAGCTTCCATCGCTCGCGCGATCCTTTCCGTGTCGTTCAAGCCATCAACGAGCCCCATCCCGAGCCCTCCGAACACAACCGAGCGCAACCGCCGGGGATGCGCGAGCGCCAGAAACGCGGCGATCCGGCCGCCAAGCGAGTAACCAAGGACGTCCGCATCCGCTAGCTGCAAATGATCGAGCAACGCGCGCACGTCCTCCGCCATGATGGCGCTGTGATACGCACTCGGGTCATAGAGTTTGGTGGACTCTCCGTGGCCCCGGTTATCGAGAGCGATAACGCGTCGACCCGCCGCGGTGAGAGCCGTTATCCAACCGGTATAAGCCCAATTCACCTCCTTGTTGGAGGCGAACCCATGGACGAGGACGATCGGCGGCCCGTCACCTTCATCGCGAAAAGCGATCTCCACCTCGTTATGCGAAAATTCCGGCATGCGGCCACTCTTAACTCTATCCACCTCGGAGGCGTACAAAAATGATGATGCCGGCCGAGGATGAAGCTAGGGTCTTTCGGCCCGGAGCATCCTCATGCGCAGCCGGGCCATCCGGGAGGAACAAGATGCAGCGCATTTGGCTTCTCGCGCTCGGCCTGCTCGCCGTTTGGAGCGTCCCCGCCGCGGCACAGATCTCCGACGAGGTGGTGAAAATCGGTGTGCTGACCGACTTATCAGGCCCGGCTTCAACTGCCACCGGGAAAGGCTCGGTCACCGCCGCAGAGATGGCCGTAAGCGATTTCGGCGGCAGTGTGCTGGGCAAGCCCATTCAGGTGATTTCAGCGGATCATCAGATAAAGCCGGATGTCGCCGCGGGCATTGCGCGCCAGTGGTATGACCGCGATCAGGTCGATCTGATCCTCGACGTGCCGGTCTCGGCAGTCGGGTTGGCGGTGCAGGCGGTCGCCAACGAGAAGAAAAAACTCTTCATCACTCAATCGACCGGCACGGCCGACTTCCACGGCAAGTTCTGTTCGCCCTACGCGCTGCAATGGGTATTCGACACCCACGCGCTGGCGGTCGGCACCGCGCAAGAAGTCACGCGCCGCGGCGGCAACACCTGGTTTTTCCTCACCGCCGACTACGCGTTCGGCCATGCGCTGGAGCGCGATGCCACGCGTGTCATCGTGGAAAACGGCGGCAAGGTCGTCGGCTCGGTCTCGCATCCCTTCGCAACACCCGATCTGTCCTCGTTCGTCCTCCAAGCCCAATCTTCGAAGGCAAAGATCATCGGTCTGGCGAGCGGGCCGCCCGACAACGTAAACGCCGTTAAGCTCGGCGGCGAATTCGGTGTCTTCCAGGGCGGCCAGCAGATGGCCGGCCTGTTGGTGTTGATTACCGACGTAGATGCCCTTGGGCTGAAAGCCGCGCAGGGACTCGTTCTCACGACGTCGTTTTACTGGGACATGGACGAGCAAACCCGGAAATGGTCGAAGCGGTTCTTCGACAAGGTCAACAAAATGCCGACCATGTGGCAGGCCGGCGTCTACTCTGCGGTCATGAACTATCTCGAGGCTGTCAAGGCAACCGGCACCGACGACCCGCTGAAGGTGACAGCCAAGCTGCGCGCGTCGCCGATCGAGGATTTGTTCGCCCGCAACGGCCGGCTGCGCGACGACAATCTCATGGTCCACGATCTGATGCTGGTCCAAGTCAAGACGCCCGAGGAATTGAAGTATCCCTGGGACTACTACAAAATCCTGGCGCACATTTCGGGTGAGCAGGCGTTTGGCCCGCCCAATCCGGCATGTCCGCTAGTCAAGCAGTAATAGCGGCGACATCGGCATGGGAATCGCTGCTGTACGCGGGCTGCGGAGGCGTCGCTGGAATTCGTAGCTCCGCATCGCTAATATGAAGACTGGCAAGGTGTAGATATGGCCGACGCGATCGTGCCTCATTTCCACAACGACCTCGGGGTCGCCGTAATCGATATCGGCGCCAGGGAATTCATGTGCGTCGGCGCGATGCCGCCGTTCGACCATCCGCATGTTTATTGCGACATGGGGGCCGACTCGGAATGCGTCTGTCCGTACTGTTCGACGCTCTATCGGTACGACCCGGCGCTCAAGCCCGGGACAGCACGGCCCGAAGCATGCGTCCTTGACGACACCGGCGCCTGATCTTCGCCGGGAGCGCGTGCCCTGACCGCCTCGCGCACGGTAATCATAGCTGGCGGCGGCATCGGCGGCTTGACAGCGGCCCTGGCGCTGGCGCGCCGTGGCTTTCGCGTCACGGTACTGGAGCAGGCACAGCGGCTTGAAGAAACCGGTGCCGGAATCCAGCTCTCGCCCAACGCCACCCGCACACTGATCGAACTTGGATTGGACGATGCATTGCGTCCGCTGGCCGTTACGCCAAACGCTCTGCACGTCATGAACACGCTTACCGGCCGGGAAATTGTGCGCATGCCGCTCGGCGAGTTCGCCGAAGTTCGTTACGGCACGCCGTTCTGGCTCATCCATCGCGCCGACCTGCTCGGCGCGCTTGCCGGCGCCGCGTCGCGGCAGCTCGGCATCACAATCAAACTAGACCGGCAGGTCCAGGATTTTGTGGTCCATCCGAACGGGCTAACAGTTTCCGCTTTGACCGCCACCGGCATTGCCGATGAACGCGGCTTCGCCGTGCTTGCCGCCGACGGCCTTTGGTCGTCGTTGCGCCGGCAACTCGGCGATCGCACCCCGCCAGACTTCACCGGACGGGCGGCATGGCGCGGCAGCATCGCCGCGCGCGACGTACGAGCCGAATTTCGCGAGCCGGCCGTCCACCTTTGGATCGGCCCGGACGCACATATCGTCCATTACCCGGTGAAAGCCGGGCGCCTGATCAACATTGTCGTTATCGCCGCCGATCGGGACAGCGTTCCGGATCGGAGCAAGCTCGTAACACGCGCCGATCTTTTGTCGTCTCTAAACGATGACGGCTGGACACTGCCGGCGCGCACGCTCGTCCGCCTGCCCGACGCGTGGCAAAAGTGGCCGCTTTATCATCGCCGGCCGCTGCAACGCTGGTCTCGCGGTCGCGCAGCGCTGCTCGGCGACGCCGCTCATCCAATGTTGCCGTATTTGGCGCAAGGCGCCGCCATGGCGATCGAAGACGCCGCCGTGGTCGCGGATTGTCTGGCGCGCCGGCCGGACGACCCGGCACGTGCGCTGCAAGCGTATTGCTCGACACGACGCGCGCGAACGCAAAAATTGCAGCGTCTGTCGGAGCGTAACGGCGCGCGATACCATTTCGGGCGACCTGTGAGCTGGCTGCGCGATGCCGCAATGCAGACCATCGGCGGCAAAGGGCTGCTCAAGCACTACGACTGGATCTATCGTTGGCGGCCGCCGGCATCCTCCGCCATTCAAGTAAAATCAGAACAAAGTCTGGAGCAGTTTTAGTCTGCCGCCGCCGGAACGTCGACCTCCACCGTCGGCCGTTTTCGCCGAAGCGCTTTTTCTCCGCGCAGACGCTCGCACAGGAACATTTAGTCAAGGCCTGTGTTCAGCCTACGCAACGCGATGGCGCTGTTTCCAAATGCGAAGGGAGGTTTTCATGTGCGACTACAGTCTACACTTGGTCGCTTCCCGACCGGCCACGGTCGGTGAAACGCTGATCGCAACGGACTTTGCGAAATCGATCACCCGCGGCTTTGCCGCCGCCGGAGAACCTGACGTGGCCGTCTGTCTGCTTCCGGGTACCGAGATCGCTTTCGACGCCGACGTTCAATACGACCGCGCCTTCAGTCTGTTCGGCCGGGCGCGCGTCGGTCACCGGGTCGCCCGGTTTCGTCAGGTGAATATGGACGACCCGAATGTACACCACGATGCGCTGGAATTCCCCAGCGGCCAGATCGTGCTGGTCACCCGGCTCGCGCCCGGACAGCGTGCCACTGTGCTGCAGCTGCCGGCAGCCGCACGCGGCCATGAAGCGGCGGACGAACTCCCGGGGTCCGATGACAATGTGATCGAACTGTCGGCGAGATAACGCTGGCGATCCGCCTCATTGTCGGCGACGTACCGGCGAAAAACACACCGTTGATCTGGCGCGCTCGGAGAGATTCGAACTCCCGACCCTCAGATTCGAAGTCTGATGCTCTATCCAGCTGAGCTACGAGCGCGCGAAGCGGCGTACAATAGCCGCTTCGCGCCCACGTTCAACCGGTATACCCGGCTCTCGCGGCGGCCGCTTGGAGCTTCCCTTGCGCGTCCGGCCCAAAGAATCCCATCCTCTGACAAGACTCCGGTTCCGCCTTTGTCATGCCGGCACAGCAGAGCGGCCATTCCTCGACTGATTTCGGCCGGAACATCCCCTATGAAGCGCGGTTGTTAGCCGATGACTGCATAGGAGGTCATGATGTCTGACTATCGGAACCCCAACGATCCAATGTGGCAAGGCGGAGAATACGAGCCAGCGGGGCGTTCGTACGGTTCCGGCTGGGGTTGGCTTGCAGGCGCGGTAGTGATCGTAGTCCTGATCGCCATCGTGTTCGGCGCCGGCCACGGACCGACCAGGACAGCAATGAATGAAAACAGGCCGACGGCGGGCCATATGGCGCCACCACCCGCGCCTACTCCTGCCCTTCCCGGTTTGACCCCTCCCCCGGCCAACCCGGCCCAGACCTCGCCGGCAGCTCCGGCGCAATAAACAGCGATCGGCTCAACGCGCATATTTTTCTAACGCGGCCTCGGCGCTGACCGAGGCCGCTTTTTTTATTTCCAGCGGCGCACTTGTCCGGAGGAACCTCGCTGTCACCGCGCTGGTTGTTTGATCAAGCCGTTAAAGAGAGAACGCCATGCCCGATGAACCTTTCAGCCGCGGTCATTCGCCGAATCCTGAGCGCGCGCCCGCAACACCTCTGCCTGTCACGGAAACGCAGCAGCCTGATCCGTTTTTGCAGACATCGACCGGACGAATGGGCGCCGGCGGCATAACCATCGCGACGGTCGCCGTCGCGATCATACTCGGCGTCGTCCTTTACGGGCTCAACGAACGCACGGCCGCGGAATCCACTGCAGCACCGCACTCAACGACGGCCGGTCAACAACCGTCAGCAGGCGGGACTTCGAGCGCAGCAACGCCCGGTGCGCCGCGAGCCAATGAAAGCGGCGTGAAGGGCTGAGCCGCGGTTACTTTTCGAACGTCGCATCGATCGGCACGCGATAGCCGTTGGCCAGGCGGTTCGATTCATTGGCCATGCCGACCACGGCCATGAGTTCGCCGAACATCGCTTCGCTCATGCCGGCCTTGCGCGCAGCAGCAGTGTGGCTGGCGATGCAGTAAGGGCAGCCGTTAGTCACGCTCACCGCCAGATAAACCATCTCCTTGGTCACCGCATCGAGTGCACCCGGCGCCATAATCTCCTTGATGCTCTCCCAGGTGCGTTTGAGCGTTGCCGGATCGTGCGCGAGATATTTCCAGAAATTGTTCACATCTTTGACGTTGCGGGCGCGCTTGATGTCGTCGTAAACCGCTCGGACTTCAGGCGCGGCGTCGGCGTATTCAATGGGTCCTCGCGGTGCCATGCAGCTTCTCTTGCTTTCTACTTCACCAGCACCGCGAGCGGCGCGCCTTTGTCGAGCACATAAACCACATACATCTTGCACGGCGCGTCAGCCGACGCGGCGCCCTCCGAATGGATGGCGCGCTCGGGCAGCTCGATGGTTTCGCCCGCGTGATAGATTTTCTCCGGCTGCCCGTCGGGTGCAAACCAGCACGCACCGTCGATAACGTACGCCGTGACCAAACCGGGATGAAGGTGACGCGGCGCCTTGAAACCCGGGGCTACCTCGACAATCGCAGTCGTCATTTCCGAGTTGGAATTAGGCACCTCAGTTTTGCTGATAATGGTGCGCTTGACCGGTGAAGGCGTCAGCGGCGGATTCTTCGGCGGGTCCTCCGCGAGCGCAATGCCGCAGCTCGCCAGCACGGCGGCGATGACGATACAGGTCCTGGCCATGATCCCTCCCCGGCAGGTTCGCTTTCCGCCGCCATCCTAGCGCCCCCTCCGGCCTTGCGGGAGAGGGCCGCGGATGCACAATCGTGGCGGGCAAGAAAAGGCGCCGCAACATGCCGAAGACCCCCGACTATTTTGCCGGAAAGACCATCCTCATCACTGGCGCCGCGAGCGGCATTGGCCGCGCCGCTGCGCTGATTTTCGCCCGCGAGGGCGCCAATGTCGTTTGCGCGGACCTCAACGAGAAGGGCGCTCGCGAGGTAGCCGCAGAAGTCAAGCGCAACGGCAGCGGAGCTCTGGCGCTCGCGGTCGATGTCACCAGTCGGACCGCGGTCAATGAAATGGCAGAGAGCGCGCTTGCCGCATTCGGCCGCGTCCACTTTCTTTTCAATTCCGCGGGCGCCGCAATTCGCCGCGCGAAGTTTTTAGAGATCGACGACGCGCTGATGGAGAAAACGTTCGCGCTCAACGTCAACGGCACGTTCTACGCCATGCAAGCGCTGTTGCCGCATTTTGTGGCGAACAAGTCCGGCGTAATCGTCAATATGGCGAGCATGGCACACCGCCGCGGCGCTCCCGGCTCCTCCATCCATTACGCCGCCGCCAAAGGCGCGGTCGTTTCGATGACGCTCGGCGTGGCGCGCGAGTTCGCAGCATCCGGCATCCGCGCGCTGTCGATCTCGCCCGGCCCCATCAACACGCCCTTTCAAGAAGCGGCGCGATCATCGCCGGAACTGATCCAGCGATTCCTCGCTGACATCCCTATGGGCCGCTTCGGCACGCCGGAGGAAATCGGCGAATTGGTCTTGTTCCTGTGCTCCGATGCCTGCGAGTTCATGACTGCCGACACCGTGTACGTGAACGGCGGAGGCGGCTGGCGATAAGCCCCTCTCCTTCCGCAAAAAGAATAGCCCCAAGCGCGGGAGGGGGCCATGCGCTTGGGGCTAAGAAGGCCGGGACAACCTTCAACAACCGGCCTCAATTTCGCTCGTCACATTTCTTGAGTCACCGCAACACCGCACTCGCCGCACCAATACCGCCGCAAGTCGGGCAGGACGCCGCAGGCGGGCTCGGCATAGCCGGGAGAGTTGCGCCACAGATGCATCGGCCGGCCGCAGTTCGGGCACAGGCGGCCCTTGATCGGCTCCGCGCCGCGTCGGATCAGCTCTCGAGTTTCCGAGGTGTACACGTTGTTCCCTTTCTCGCCCCCGATTCAAACGCCAGATTGAAATTCAAACGCTTGTTTGAGCCGAACGCAAGCCGGGAACGTGGCGTTTTCGTGATTTTTCACAGGGTTAATTTCTTGTAATCTGCGCGGCTTAGGCGGCAGCGGGCCGCCAATTCACCAATGCGACACTGACGACGCACACCGCCATGCCGGCTAGCGCCAGCGGCGCGAGCCGCTCGTTGAACAAACCCCATGCCATCAGTGCCGTGACCGGCGGGGTCAAATAGAACAGCGCCACGACCCGGGTCGCGGCGGCGCGGCGAATGAGAAAATAGAGAAGCCAGATGGCGCCAAACGACAGCACGAAAACGAGCCAGGCGAGCGCGAAGATGAGATCCGGCGTCCATTCCACGACCCTCGTCTCGAAGACCATGGAACCGAGCGTGAAGAAAACGCCGGCGCTGACGTATTGAATGAACATGCCCGGCCGCCAGTCGATGCCGCCGCCGAACCGCTTCTGATAGACGGTGCCGATGGTAATGCTGACCAGCGCCACGCTTGCCGCCGCCCAGGCCAGCGGCGTGGCAGCGCCGGTGCTGACGCGATCCTGCACGACCAGAAAGATGCCGAGCATGCCGAGGACGAGTCCGGCCCATTGCCGCGGCATAACCGCTTCGCCGAGCAAGCGACTAGCCACCGTCGAAGTGAGCAGCGGTTGCAGCCCGACGATCAGCGCCGATACGCCCGCCGACAATCCCTGCTTGATCGCGATGTAGACCCCGCCGAGATAAAAAACATGCATGAACACGCCGGTCACGCAGCTGTCGAGGATGCCCGTAGTGCTAGGCCATTGCGGCCGCGCCACCAGCAAAATGATGCCGAGCAACACGATGGCGCCGACCATGCGCAGCGTGAGGAAAGTCAGCGGTTCCGCGTAAGGTAAGCCGAGCTTGGCGCCGATGAACCCGGAAGCCCACAGCACGACAAAAAGTGCGGGCGCCACGAACGTGATGGCTTCTTCCAGCGTACGCGGCATTGTTCAGCTTCCCGGCAGCCGACGCGGCCGCCAAGAGGCTTACCGGGGGAAAGTGTTCAGGTCGATAGCGCCGGCCGAACAGCGGCTATCCGCTGGACGCAACTGTTGTGGACATCCGCCGCGAATAAGTTTCACGCCGCGAACGCGACCTCCATGCGCCGGTTCATCTGGCGAACTACGGTGCAGGACCGCGAGATACCGTCGGCCTCGATCACGAGCTTGAACTTTTCTGGAATCCTGCGGTACTCACCACTTCCACTTCGGCGCCGCTATCGGAAAGCGCGCGTACGGTGCAGTCGACGACCGATCGCCCGGTATTGAACGCAATCTTGCCGGCTTTGAGCACGCGGCGCATCACGCCATTTTTCGCACCCTCGGCGCTCTGCCACAGTGCGCAGCGGTTGCGACCATTGTCCTTGGCGATATAGAGCGCGACGTCGGCCCGCCGCAGGAATTCGTCGATATCGCCGGCGGACGGCTCGAGAGTGGACACCCCGAAGCTCGCCGTTATCGATAGCGGCAGGTCGGGCGTGGGCACTCTTTGCTGGGCGATAGTCGCGCGTAGGGTCTCGGCCACCTTCATGGCGTCAGCGGCGCTGGTATGCGGCAGTACAACCGCGAACTCCTCGCCGCCAATGCGGCCGAAAACCCTGCCGCGACAGTGCGCCGGTCAGGCTGTCCGTCGAGGTCAACCGCTGCGCTTCGAGCTCGCGCATGATCATGTCGCCCAGATCGCGCAGGATGGCGATCTCGTTCGCGCTGAACTCGCGCGGCTTGGTGTCGATGACGCATAGCGCGCCCAGGCCGTGTCCGTCGGGACTGCGCAACTGCGCTCCGGCATAAAAGCGGACGTGCGGAGCACCTTTCACGAGGCCGGTGTCGGCAAAGCGCGGATCGTTCAGCGCATCTGGCACCACCAGCACTTCGTCCTGCCGGATGGCGACATTACAGAACGAGTCGGCCTTGCAGGTCTGGTGCTCCAGAACGCCCTGCCGCGACTTGAACCATTGCCGGTGGCCATCGATGAATGTCACAGCCGAAATCGGCACGCCGAAGACGTTGCGCGCGATTCGGGTTATCCGGTCGAAAGCCTGCTCCGCCGGCGTATCCAGAATGTCGTAGCTCTCGAGCGCCTCAAGTCGCGCGGCTTCCCTGCTAGCCGCGTCGTCTGGCGCCGCGTCATGCGGCGCCGCCTCGTCTGGTTTATGCTTTGTTGCCGTCAGCATACAGAAAGCTTAGCGCAGCGGGCTTGCAGAATTATTGCCCACAACTTCGAAGTTTCCGGAGTATGTTTGACGGTGTTAACGCTGTAGCTGGCGGTGCCCGGCCGCCGGTTGGCAAGCGCAACTACCCGCCAAACCTTCAGTCGGATCGCCGATTGAAAACTCTGCGGGAGATGTGATATCGTCGACGATATCACGGAGATGCACATGGTCGATATTTTGGTGCGCAACGTCGACGGCGACACAGCGAAACGGCTCAAGAGCAAGGCCAAAGCAGCAGGCAAGTCCGTCAGCGAGGTCGCCCGCGAAGCCTTGATCGCCGCCGCGAAGCCGGGCAAGGAAGAGGCATGGGCCGAGGCCGACCGCATCCGCACTAGAATCCGCGCCAGACTTGGCCGCGATCTTCCCGACTCCACTCCGGGCATTCGCGAAGATCGCGACACGCGTTGAGCGGCTGACCGATGACGCTCGTCGTAGACGCCAGCGTCGCCATCAAATGGGTGCTGCCGGAAATTGGCTCCGAACGTGCTGTCGCAATCCGGACGACTGACGAAGACCTCATCGCCCCTTCCCTCGTCTCCGCCGAAATCGGCAATGCGATCTGGCGCACAGTTCTTCGTGGCGATTTGTCCGCGGCGGAAGCGCACGACTATCTAAAAACCGCGATTGCGCACTATCAGCGCATTATTCTGCTCGAAGAGCTGACGGATGCGGCGATCGCGTTGGCGATCCGGCTAAGGCACCCGATTTATGATTGTTTTTACTTGGCGCTAGCTGAGCGGGAGCGGTGTGCCCTGATCACGGCGGATGCGCGGCTCGTCGATGCGGCGAAGGGGATAAGGAACATCGAAGTGCGCGCGCATCTATCAATCGGGCTGTGCTGAAGCGTAATTGGCATGCGTTTGCCCGAAGAGGCGAAGCTCACGCAATCTATGCGCTTCGCTGGTCACGCTGAATGGCGACATTGCAGTGAACGGTGCTGCCAAAGTTCACACCGGCAAATTGTCGTGCTTTCGCCCCGGCATCTCGACCGTCTTGCCGCGCAGCATGGCGAGCGCGCGGGCGATGCGCGGGCGCGTGGCGCTCGGCATGATCACGTCGTCAATATAGCCGCGCTCGGCGGCGATGAACGGCGAAAGAAAGCGTTCCTCATATTCCTTAGTGCGCGCGGCGATCTTGTCCGGATCGCCGATGTCGGAGCGGAAGATGATCTCGACCGCACCTTTGGCCCCCATCACCGCGATCTGCGCCGTCGGCCATGCGTAGTTGACGTCGCCGCCGATGTGCTTTGACGCCATGACGTCGTAAGCGCCGCCAAAGGCCTTGCGCGTAATGACGGTGACCAGTGGCACCGTCGCCTGCGAATACGCGAACAGAAGCTTGGCGCCGTGTTTGATCAGGCCGCCGTATTCCTGCGCGGTGCCCGGCAAAAATCCCGGCACATCGACGAACGTGACAATCGGAATGTTGAAAGCATCGCAGAAGCGCACGAAGCGCGCCGCCTTGCGGCTGGCGTCGCTGTCGAGCACGCCCGCCAACACCATCGGCTGGTTGGCAACAAAGCCGACGGTGCGGCCGGCGATCCGGCCAAAGCCGATGACGATGTTGCGGGCGAATGTCTCCGACAGTTCGAAGAAGTCGCCCTCGTCCACCACTTTGAGGATCAGCTCCTTGATGTCGTAGGGCTTGTTCGGATTGTCCGGCACCAGCGAATTGAGCGAAGGCTCGATGCGGTCGGTTGCGTCCAACGATGGCCATTCGGGAACGCCGGCCGAGAAGTTCGCCGGCAGAAAGTCGAGCAGCCGCCGCATCTGCAACAGGCATTCGACGTCGTTATCGTAAGCGCCGTCCGCGATCGAGGATTTGGTCGCGTGTACCGAAGCGCCGCCTAATTCCTCGGCGGTGACGATCTCGTTGGTCACCGTCTTCACCACATCGGGCCCGGTGACGAACATGTAGCTCGTGTCGCGCACCATGAAGATGAAATCGGTCATCGCCGGTGAATAAACATCGCCGCCGGCGCACGGCCCCATGATCACCGAAATCTGCGGGATAACGCCCGAGGCGATGACGTTCCTTTTGAACACCTCGCCGTAGCCGCCGAGCGCGGCGACGCCCTCCTGGATGCGGGCGCCGCCGGCGTCAAACAACCCGACGATCGGGGCGCGCGCGCGCATCGCCATGTCCTGGATCTTCATGATCTTCTGCGCGTGCGTCTCCGACAGCGAACCGCCGAACACGGTAAAATCTTTGGCGAAAACAAAGACGCTGCGGCCATTGACCGTGCCCCAGCCGGTGACGACGCCGTCGCCGGCGATCTTCGAATTTTCCATGCCGAAGTCGCCGGAGCGGTGCTCGACAAACATGTCGAACTCCTCGAAGGAGTTCTTGTCCATCAGGAGTTCGACCCGCTCGCGGGCGGTGAGCTTGCCGCGTTTGTGCTGCGCCTCGACGCGGCGGGTCCCACCGCCGGCGCGCGCATTGTCGCGGCGCGCTTCGAGCTTGTCGACGATGTCTTTCATCGCTTGCTGCCCTGCGACTCCTGTTGCCCTGCGTTGCGCAAAATCACCTTAGCAGCGCGCAAAAGCAAGGCTTGCGACGCTTCGAGTTATGGGTCGGCAGTCAAAAGATACTTTGCCGCGCGGGCCGCCCCGCTCCTCTCGCCCTCATCGGACAGCGGTCGGGCCTTGAGTCTATTCGCGCGTCGTGCATGAACGTGCCGGTGGACGCCCAGAAACATGAGGCAGTGAGGGGAATCGGCCTGATCGGCGCACTCGAGCGCTGGCCATCGGCGGCGTTCGGCGGTTTCCTCATGCTCCATGCGTTCGTTTGGACGACGTTGCCGTCGCTGCTTTACAAAAATCTGCCGCTCGATGTCATCGAGGCGATGACCTATGGCCGAGAGTGGCAGGCCGGTTACGACAAGTTGCCCCCGCTTCCGTGGTTTCTTGCGGAAATCGCTTATCGCCTGTCCGGCGCCGATGACGCGCTCTACGCGCTGTCGCAGGCCGCGGTCATTGCCGCGTTCGCGTTTGTGTGGCTTACGGCGCGGCCGCTCATCGGCACAATCGGCGCTTTCGCCGCCGTGCTGATCATCGACGGCATGAATTACTTCAACACCAGCGCCACCAAATTCAATCACAACGTCGCCGAGCTCCCGCTGTGGGCACTGGCGGGCTTCGCCGTTTTCGCCGCGCTCCGCGGCGGCCAGTTGCGATTTTGGATCTTGCTCGGTGTCGCTCTTGGGCTCGCCTGGTGGGCGAAGTATTTTATGGTCATCCTGGCCGCGCCCTTCGCGCTGTTCCTGCTGTTCGATCCGGATGCGCGACGGCGACTGGCCGGTCCCGGCCCGTGGATCGCCGCCGCCGTGACACTCATTATCGCGGCGCCAAATCTGCTGTGGATTTTTCAGCACAGCGACGAAGCGTTCGGATACGCCGAGACACGCGCGCGCGTGGCGGCGAGCGTGCTCGATCGTCTGCTCAATCCGGTGGAATTTCTCGGCGCCCAGGCCGTCTATGTCGTCCCGGCGCTGCTGATTGCGCTGCCACTATTCTTGCCGCCGGTGAAGCTGGGGCTGCGCACCGAAATCGGTGCATTCGACCGACGCACTATTTCGGTGCTCGCTTTTGGTCCCGCACTGGCGCTTTTTGTGTTTTCCGCGGTCAGCGGACGCGCGACGCAGGCGATGTGGGGCTTTCCGCTTTGGACCTTCCTCGGACTGCAATTGTGTCTATTCATGCCGGCAGCCGTCTTGCGCGCCCGGTTCGCAGCGCTTGCCGCGGTTTGGGCCCTCCTATCCCTGATCTATGTCGGCGCCTTTATCGCCAACTATACGGTACTGCCGAATATCGATCACCGCTATCGTGCCGCGTTCTTCCCGGGCGACCAGCTATCGGCCGAAATCACCAAACGCTTCCGCGCCGCAACCGGCCGCGAACCGTCTTACGTAATCGCTTCGATGTGGGACGGCGGCAACGTCGCGCATTATTCGCAAGACCGTCCGCAGCCGCGGGTGTTGATTGACGGGTTGCCGCGCCGCGCGCCTTGGATCGATCTCTCCGATCTTAAAGCGAAGGGAGCTGTTCTGGTGTGGACGGACGGCGACCCGCGTGTCATCCCAGAGGCCTTTGCTGCGGTAGCGCCTGGAGTTACACCGGGTGAACCGTTTGAACTGCAATATCACCGTGGCGAGGGAACTGTGCATGTCGGTTGGGCAATCCTGCCACCCCATGCCCCGTAACTTTCCGCGGACGCAGCGTAATGCTAGTTTGCGCCAAGACATGCGGTGACAAGGTCCAAGATGCTGGATACGACAAAGTTTTTGCGGCTCGACGCTTTTCGCGCAACCCCTCTGACAAGAGAGCCGTTCCCCTATTTGATTGTTGAGGGGTTCATCGGCTCGGCCGCGCTGGCGGCGATCAACGGGAACTATCCGAAAATATCTTCATCGGGCAGCTTTCCGGTCGATGAGGTGACCTTCGGCCCAACCTTCCAAAAGCTGCTGGACGAGCTTGAAAGCGAGGAGTTTCGCGCAGCCTTCGAGGAGAAATTTGCAATCGAACTTTCCAGCCGACCGAACGTCACCACGGTGCGCGGCCGTTGCTACTCCAGCGACGGCAGGATCCATACCGATTCCAAGAGCAAGATCATCACCGTTCTCATCTACATGAACGAGACCTGGGGCGAAGCCGCGGGACGATTGCGGCTCCTTCGTTCGGCGAATGATCTTGACGACGTCATTGTCGAAGTGCCGCCGGTTGCGGGGACGCTGCTCGCATTCAAGCGCAGCGACAATTCGTGGCATGGCCACCAGCCGTTCGTCGGCGAACGGCGCGTCATTCAGTTCAACTGGCTGACCTCGCAAGGCAACCGGCAGATCGCCATGCTGCGCCATCATGCGTCGGCTTCGTTCAAGCGGGTTCTGCAGACGTTCCTGCCGGGCCGTGCTTAGGCGCTTTTTTGGCGGTGCGTGATCTTATCGGAAAACCGGCTTCCGATTTTCCGGATCATGCACTCCCAAAGCTGCGGCACGAGAGGAGTCTTTTTTGATCACGCCTCCGGCCGATCTGCGTAACCGAGAGTTTGCCAGGATTCTGCTGATCAAACTGTCGGCGGTCGGCGACGTCATCCACACCATCCCGGTGCTGAACAAATTGCGACGCCGCTACTCGGCAGCGCAATTGGACTGGCTTGTGACGCCGGCGATTGGCGAACTTCTCCGCCACCATCCGGCGATCAGCAATGTCATCGAATTCGCCCGCGACGACTGGTCGGCGCCGTGGCGACCTGTTCGCCTCGCCGCAAAGTTGCGCCGCATCCGTTACGACCTCGTTGTCGACATGCACGGCCAATTCCGCACCGCGGTTTTCGCGCTCGCGACCGGCGCGCCGGTACGGATCGGCTTCGACCGGCCGCGGGCCAGCGTATGGGACGCCTCGCCGCGAAAGTTTCCTGAGGAAACGCGCAAGCACGCCTGGCAAGGGGCGCGTGAGGGGAGTTGGATCGCCTATACGCATCACATCCCGGTCCCTACCCTCGACCTCCATGCCGTCGACCGTTACCTCAATGTCGGGCCGTTGCTTGGGCTCGACAGCGGCGCCGCGGACTTTTCATTTCCGATTCCCGCCGAAGCAAACAACCGCATCGAGGCGCTGCTCGATTACTGCGGCGCCCGAGGCAAAAGGCTTGCGGTGCTGGCGCCGGGCACCATCTGGGAGACCAAACAATGGCGCCGCGCTGGCTTTGCCGAGGTGGCCCGTTATCTCCTGCAAAAAGGTTTTGCCGTCGTACTCGCCGGTGCGGGGCGCGAGCGCGCTGTTTGCGCCGAGGTCGCGAAGCTTGAACCCGGGGTTTGCAATCTCGCCGGCGAAACCACGCTATGCGAGCTCGCGGCGCTGGTCCGTCGCGCGGACATCTGCGTGACTAACGATTCCGGCCCGATGCATCTTGCCGTCGCGCTCGAACGTCCGGTCGTCAGCATATTTGGGCCGACCGATCCGATCTGGATTGGTCCCTATCGCCGCGCGGATGCGGTGTTGCAAGCAAATCTTGCTTGCTCGCCGTGCTATCTGCGGCAACTGAGCCGTTGCGGGCATGGGCATGCCTGCATGCAAAATATCGCCGCGTCGGCAGTTATCGAACGCATCGAAGCCGTTATGCGCGGACTGCCGAAAAATGTCGGACCCGCGCACGCCCGCGTGATATCAGCCGGGGTCGCGCCGTAGCGGGCCGCTCTGCGGCGGCTGCCAATCCTGCGAGATTTCGTAACGCTTGGCGTAACGATAGAACGTCACCTCGAAATACGCGAAAGCAATGACGAAGCCGGCCCAGCCGTCGACAAATCCGCGCTTGAAAAGGTAATGCTTCCAAAATGCCCAGAACGCATGTCCGAACGCGCTCGGCATTGACACACGCTTGTGCGCAAGCTTCGACGCGCCGAGCGATGAATAGCGGCTCATCTTGCGAATGACTTCTTCGAGATTGCGGAACGGAAACTGCCAGATGGCATTCCGCAACGTGCCCACCGTCGCCCCGCCGAGGATTTCATAACCCTCGTGGACCGGTTCGAGGGTGTAGCGCATGCTGCCTTTACGAAACAGCTGGGGCTGGCGGAAATTCGGATACCAGCCGGAACCGCGAATGCGCCGGCCCATAAAGTAATTGCGCCGCGGCACCCGATAAACCTCGTACGGCGGCGCGCCGGCAAGGAGGCTTAAGATCTCGTCGCGCACCTCCGCCGTGCAGCGTTCGTCGGAATCAAGGCTGAAGATCCACTCGCAGCGGCACGCCTCGATCGCCCGGTTGCGCAGATCGCCAAAGCCGGCGAACGGGACCTGGACAACACGCGCGCCAAGCCCGGCGGCAATTTCAGGCGTGCCGTCGGTACTCTCGGAATCGACGACAACGATTTCGTCGGCCCACAAGACGGTCTCGATCGCGGCTTTGATCTTCGCCGCTTCGTTGAACGCGAGAATATAGGCTGAGATGGTTTGCATTCGGACCGATCAAGCCGTCACGCGGGACGCTCGCGCGCCGCCAACACCGCCAGCCACATGTAAAGCCCGAGCAGTGTCACCTCGCCGAGAACAATCAAAAAGCTGCCGCCATAAACCTGAGGAAAGAAAACCTCCACAACCGCCATCGACACGACGGCGGTCAGCCATACGACCGCACCCCACGCGGCCGCGAGCCAAAGTCCGACCGCGGCGACGAGGTCGATGACGGCGAAAAATACCGTGGCCGTTTGCCAAGCGACCGAATGCAGTTCGAAATTCCCGCTACCAACGCTAATTCCGCAAATCTGCGCCCAGTGATAGACACCCTTGACCAGAGACAGGACGGCCATAATTCGCATGAACAAAACAAGGCGAGTAGACCAAGTGCCGGCCGTGTTTCGCGGCTGTCCGACCTGGACCGGCTCAAGCAGGTCGGTTGGCCGCGTGGGCTGGCGCTGCAGTCGATCGCTCATGGCAGGCCGGCTTTGAGCACTCGCCATGAGGCAAAGTCAATCCTAGTGTGGCGGTTCAGAAGTCCGCATCATCCTTGCCGCGAACGCGTCGAGCGGACTTCTGAACCAAGAGGCACACTAAAACGATTATTGCTAGGGTCCTTTCGATTCCGAAGTTCGCAAACGAGAGCGTCGCACGATGCTACGAACTTCGGAATCGGGACACTAGTTTCATTTTGCCCGTGGCGAGTGGCGCGCGGAACAGCTAAAAGAACCGGTACTGGAGCTTGCTATGGCAGTTAAATTAGGCCGGCCGCTTGAACGGGTCCGATCAGTTCCAATGCGCAGCGACGCACCAGCCGAGCGGCTCGATCTCGCCAATCGGCCGCGCCGTAATCGCCGCGCCGAATGGGCGCGGCGCTTGGTGCGAGAACATGTTCTCACCGCCGACGACCTGATCTGGCCGCTGTTCCTGGTCGAGGGCAAACGGGTGCGGGCAGCCGTCAGTTCGATGCCTGGCGTCGAGCGACTCTCCATCGATGAAGCCGTTCGCGCCGCGGAGCGCGCGGCGAAACTGGCGATCCCGTGCCTTGCGCTCTTTCCGTACACCGATCACGAAAAGCGCGACGAACACGGATCCGAAGCACTCAATGAGGACAATCTGGTCTGTCGCGCCGTCCGCGCCATCAAGCAAGAGGTGCCGCAAATCGGCGTGCTATGCGACGTCGCGCTTGATCCGTACACCAGCCACGGCCATGACGGCCTCATTCGCAACGGGGTTATTCTCAACGACGAAACCGTTGCCGTGCTGGTGCGTCAGGCGCTGATTCAGGCGGAAGCCGGATGCGACATTATCGCGCCGTCGGACATGATGGATGGCCGCGTCGGCGCCATCCGCAAGGGCCTCGATGCGACAGGGTTCGAGGAAGTCCAGATCATGGCCTACGCGGCCAAATACGCCTCCGCGTTCTACGGTCCGTTCCGCGATGCGATCGGATCGACCGCGACGCTTGTCGGCGACAAGCGCACCTATCAAATGGACCCGGCAAACACTGAGGAGGCATTGCGCGAGGTCGAACTCGATATCGCCGAGGGCGCCGATATGATTATGGTTAAGCCTGGAATGCCATATCTCGATATATTACAACGGGTTAAGGCCACGTTTGGGATGCCCACCTTTGCCTACCAAGTCTCGGGAGAGTATGCCATGATTGTGGCAGCCGCGCAGAACGGCTGGCTCGACGGGGACAAGGCGATGCTGGAAAGCTTGATAGCTTTCAAGCGTGCCGGCGCCGATGGCGTGCTGACCTATTTCGCGGCCCGCATTGCGGAGCAATTGAAGGCGCGCGGCGCTTAAAATTCTCGCCTGCGACTGATAACGAGGCGAATGTCATGCATGACGACGACAATCGATTTCAGCGATTTGTGCCGCTGCTGAGACGGGTCATTATTTTGTTGGCCGTACTCGCGGCAACGCCGGTGGTTCTGTGGATGATCACCACCTTCGTGCGCGCATATGTCGGTCCGCCGAGAATCCCCGCGCTACGTCAGACTGCTTCGACCCAACAGATGGCCGCACCGGCAGCCGCCGCCGCAAGCGCGCCGAACTCCGAAGCGTCGACCAAGGTTGCTGATTTCACCGCTTTGACGACGGACGTCACCGCAACCACGTCCGAAGCGCGCGACGCTGCCTCTCCCAAGGGATCGATGCTCGCCGATCGGCCGTCCGAGGCCGCCAATTTGCCGACCACCGCGCCTGTCCCTTCGATGCCCTCGCCGTCTCAAACTTCAGCGGCTCTAGCCAGCGCAGCACCGATTGGCCAATCGCCTGCGGCAAACACTATGACCGCCGAAGCATCTCCGCCGCCCGCAGTTGCCGAGCAACAACCCGACGTCATGCCCGCTGCCCCGCCGTTGACTGGTAAAATTCCATTACCGCGACATCGGCCGCGCGGCTTAGGCGACGCCACCATGACGCAGATGGCACAGGGTGCTGTCCCTGTGCCGCGTCCGCGCCCCGATGGCGCCGGACCCGTGGCAACTCCGGAGACCCCAAACTCCGGTCCGTTGGATTTTCTCCAAAATATGTTTCACCAATAGCGCGCAATCAGTCGCGCGCGGATCCGCTCGGCATCTGCATTGGCTGATAGCCGTCGGCCGCGAGCGCCTGAAAGATTTCGGCAGCGTGCGCGGCATCGCGCGTCTCCACGGTCACATCAAGCTTGGCGCCCTTTGCCGGAACATCGAGAAACAAGCGATGATGGTCGACGCTGAGAATATTAGCGCCGAACTCACCGAGCCGCGTCGCGATTTGTCCCAAAATGCCCGGCCGGTCCGGAATGGTCAGGCGGAACGAGACAATGCGCTCGGCACGCTCCAACTCTCGCACCATGATGGACGCGAGAATGCGCGGATCGATATTGCCTCCGCACAGGATCAAGCCGACCTTTCGTCCGCGGAATTGGTCCGGCTTGGCGAGCATCGCGGCCAGGCCCGCGGCGCCGGCACCCTCAGCCATCGTCTTTTGTAGAGTGAGAAACGCGTTCACCGCGCGCTCGATCAATTGTTCGTCGACCAACACGATGTCGCTCACCAGCTTGCGAATAATCGGCAGCGTAAGCTTGCCGACGTTCTTCACCGCAATGCCCTCGGCGAGTGTGGCGCCGCCGCACGGCCTGTTCTCGCCCCGGATCGCGTTCCAGACTGATGGATAGAGCGCGGACTCCGCTCCCACGACGGTGATCGAGGGATTCGTGGCGCGCGCGGCGATGGCGCAACCGGCGATGAGCCCGCCACCGCCAATCGGCACGATCAGGGTGTCGAGATCGGGCACCTCTTCGAGCATTTCGAGCGCCACGGTGCCTTGGCCGGCGATGACGTGCGGATCGTCATAGGGATGGACCCAGACCAGATTTTCCGCGTCGGCGACGGCCTCCGCGCGCGCCTGCGCATCGGAGACTGTTTCGCCGTCGAGGATGACTGTCGCGCCCAGAGCCTCGGTCGCTTTGATTTTCACGAAAGGCGCCGTGACCGGCATCACGATGGTGGCCGGGATGGCGAGACGCCGGGCGTGGTAGGCCACGGCCTGGGCGTGATTGCCGGCCGACATCGCGATCACGCCACGTCGCTGTTCTTCGGGCGTGAGCGCCGCAAGTTTTACGCAGGCGCCGCGCTCCTTGAACGAGTTGGTTACTTGAAGATTTTCGTACTTCACAAAAACATCGGCGCCGGTCAGCGCCGACAACGGCGGCGCTGACAATAGCGGCGTGCGGAGAACGTGTCCCGCAATCGTACGCCGGGCCGCCTGGATTTCCGCGAGCGTCACCATAATGGCCTTTTTCCCCATTTTCGCCGGCGTTACAATGTTGAAATCACATTGAGACTCAGGCGGATTTAGTGTTTGACGCTTCGTTATTCTCGGGCAAATTAGAGGGAAGCCGGATTCTTGCCCCCGGCGGCAATGGAAGATGCAGTAAAGAGGCGAAACGCCCCGTGACTCAACACTCGCGCGATACGCCCCAGTTCTATCTGACCGCGCCTTCCCCATGCCCGTACCTGGGCGGCAAGGAAGAGCGAAAGGTGTTTACGCATCTCGTTGGCGAACGCGCCGGCGAACTAAACAACATACTTACACAAGGCGGGTTTCGCCGCAGCCAGTCGATTGCTTACCGGCCGGCATGCGAGGGCTGCCGCAGCTGCGTATCGGTGCGTGTGGTCGCCGAGGAATTTCAGCCCTCGCGCAGCATGCGACGGATTGCCAGCCGCAATGCCGATATCGTTGCCGAGATGAAGCCGGCGGTGCCTACGTCCGAGCAGTACGCGATATTCCGTGGCTATCTCGATTCGCGTCACCGCGACGGCGGCATGGCCGACATGACCGTGCTCGACTACGCAATGATGGTTGAGGACAGCCACATCGAAACCCGCATCATCGAGTATCGGCGGGCTGGAACGCCGGGCGGCGGCCTTATTGCCGTCGCGCTTACAGATGTCCTCGCCGACGGTTTGTCCATGGTCTATTCGTTTTTCGAACCCGACGAGGCGCCGCGCTCGCTCGGCACCCTCATGGTGCTCGACCACATTGCGCGCGCGCGGCAGATGGGTCTCGCTTACGTGTATCTCGGCTACTGGGTGCGCGGCTCGCGGAAGATGGATTACAAGGGCCGCTTCCTGCCGCAGGAGCGGCTGACGCCGGACGGCTGGGCGCGCACCGGTTAGGAACGCCGGTCGATTTCGCTGCGGGGACCGCGAATAACGCTCGCCTGACTGCTCACCCCATTGGACGCCGGCATGAGCGAAGATGTGCACGAGGTTTTCGCCATCCGGTATGCGCATCACGCGCGGCGCTCGGCGGAGAATTTTATCGGCGGCGATCCCCACGACGTGCTCCAGCCGCTTGATTACTTCGTCTGGGCGATCAAAGGGCCGTCAGGCACAATCATTGTCGACACCGGCTTTGACGAGCCGACGGGCCGGCGGCGGCAACGCGAAATTACCAAGCCGTTGCGCGAAGGTCTTGATGCGGTCGGCATAACACCAGAGTCAGTGAAAACCGTCATTGTCAGCCATCTGCACTACGACCATTGCGGCAATTACGACCTGTTCCCGAATGCCTGTTACCATCTGCAAGATCGCGAGATGGCATATGCGACCGGACGCTGCATGTGCCACGCCATGCTGCGCATGCCGTTCGAAGCCGACGATGTCGTGGCCATGGTGCGAAAGGTATTCGCCGGCCGTGTCACGTTCCACGACGGCGAGGATGAAATTTCGCCCGGGGTAACTGTTCATGGCATCGGCGGGCATTCAAAAGGATTGCAGTCTGTGCGGGTCAAAACCAATCGCGGCTACGTCGTGCTCGCCGCCGATGCCGCACACCTTTACGCCCACCTTGAGCAAGGGCGGGTCTTCCCGATCACCTACAACGTCGCCGAGGTCCTCGAGGGCTACGAAACTTTGAAGAAACTTGCCACGACGCCAAACCACATCGTTCCCGGTCATGACCCGCTGGTGCTCAGGCGCTATACGGCGGCAAAGCCCGGCCTCGAGGGCTGGGTCGGACGCCTCGATGTGGAACCGAGCGGTCTGTGACAATTCGGCCGCCGGCAAGCACGGCAGTCACGCTATCCTCTCGCGGCAAGTCTCGGTGGTTGTTGAATGGCAAAGCGCGGCAGCGAACAACAAATCGATATACGCCGAAGGCGATTGCTGAAAACCGCGGCGCTGGGCGGCGTGGCGCTCGGTGGTTCCGGATTTTTGACCGCCAAGGGGCAAGCGCAAGGCGCGGAGGCTTCCTCGCTCATACCGGAATCGATGCTGGTTCAGGGTAAGCCGGTGGCATCGCCACCTTATGGTATTCCTTCCGAATTCGAGAAACACGTCGTGCGGCTGGCCAACGATCGCACGCCGACGCCGTTTTCGTCATGGAGCTTTACGCCACTCCAGGATCTCCACGGCCCGATTACGCCGAACGGTCTGTTCTATGAGCGCAACCACAATGGCGTGCCCAACATAAATCCCGAGCAGCATAAAATTCTTGTCCACGGCCTCGTCGACCGTCCCTTGATCTTCGGCATGGACGATCTGATGAGGTTTCCCTCGATCTCGCGGATTTATTTCTTGGAATGTTCGGGTAACTCGTCGAGTGAGTTCACCAAGCCAACGGCGGACATCCGATGGTCCCACGGTCTTCTGTCCTGCGCCGAGTGGACCGGCGTGCCGCTCGCTGCGCTGCTGCAAGAAGTCGGCGTTCACCCGGAATGCAAATGGATACTTGCCGAAGGCGCCGATGCCGCCGCCATGACGCGCTCGGTGCCAATCGAAAAGGCGATGGACGACGCGTTGATCGCGTTCGCGCAGAACGGCGAACGCTTGCGTCCGGAGCAGGGCTATCCGGTGCGGCTTCTGCTGCCCGGCTATGAAGGCAACATGAGCGTGAAATGGCTCCGGCGACTCAAAGTCGGCGATGCGCCATTCATGACGCGGGAAGAAACGTCCAAATACACTGGCTTGTTGCCGGACGGACGTGCAAGCCAGTTCAACTTCGTGATGGAGGCGAAGTCGGTCATCACCCGCCCCGCGGCCGGCGGTCAGATCAACGGTGGCCCCGGCTTGATTCAAATTACCGGCTTCGCATGGTCGGGGGCCGGCAAGATCAAGGAAGTCGACGTCACGGTGGATGGCGGCCGGTCGTGGCAGGCGGCAACGCTCGATGTTCCGATCCTGCCGAAGGCGCTCACGCGATTTCGCATGCCGTGGCGTTGGGATGGCTCGCCCGCGATCATCGCAAGCCGCGCCACCGACGAGACGGGATATGTGCAGCCGACACGCGAAGCGCTACTGGCTGCCCGCGGCACCAAATTTCACTATCACTACAATGCCATCGCACCGTGGAAGGTTGATGCGGCCGGAAAGGTGACGAATCTTTATGCCGCAAGCGCGTAGCCTTACGGTGATCTTGTTGCTCGCCGGTTTCCTACCGGGATTTGCCCCGATCTCGGCTGCCAAGGCGCAGGAATCCGCCAAATCGCCGACGTTCGAAAAGCGGCTTGGCATCGGACAAACTCCGACCGAAGAACTTGTCAAAGCGTGGAATATCGACATCGCGCCGGATGGGTCCAACCTGCCCGACGGCAGCGGCTCCGTGGCGCAAGGCCGCCAGATTTTCGCCGACACCTGCGCCGTGTGTCACGGCGAACACGGCACCGAAGGACCGATGGATCGGCTCGTCGGCGGCAAAGGAACGCTGGCCGCCAAAAAGCCGATTATGACGGTCGGAAGCTATTGGCCGTACGCCACGACGCTTTACGACTACGTGCGCCGCGCCATGCCGTTGAACGCTCCGCAATCGCTAACCGCGGATCAGGTTTACGCCGTCACCGCCTACGTCCTGAACATGAACAAGATCCTTCCTGACGACGCGGTGCTGGACAAACATTCGCTGCCCAAAATCAAGATGCCCAATCGGGATGGCTTCGAACGCACCGAGGCTCCCGGGGGCGCGGCCTGCATGACGAACTGCCCACCGCTGGGCCCGCAAAAATAAGCGGCACGTTGCGCTTACGACTCGCCGGCGTTTTTGCCGTTGGGCGACGCGCGGCCCGTCGTGCCGCCGAACTTGTTGTTCTTCGGGAAACCCTTGGGTGCGAGCCGGCCGGCATCAGCGCGATTGCCGCGCCAGTCGGCAAGTTCTTTCAACGTCAGTGTGAAGACGCGCCCGGCCGAATCCGTCCAGCTTAATCCTTTCTCCGCCTCAAACACCTTGATGTCGGATAGGCCGCCGTCCTTGTGGCGCTGAAGGCGCACGCCGCGCCCGCGCGACATTTCCGGCACCTGATCGATGGGAAACACCACCATCTTGCGGTTCTCGCCGATAGCGGCAACCAGTTCGCCGTCGGCAACCGTGATCGCGCGGCCTTCATCGGGCGGCTTGACGTTGAGGATCTGCTTGCCCTTGCGCGTGTTGGCCACGCACTCGTCCTCCGCAACAATAAAGCCCCTGCCCTGCTTGCTGGCGACGAGGAACTTGCGCCCGCCTTCGTGACGGAAAACGGCGACGATATCGCCTTCCTGCTCGAGCTCGATGAACAACCGGATCGGCTCGCCGTGGCCGCGCCCGCCCGGCAGCTTCGCCGCCTCAATGGTGTAGCAGCGACCATTGGTGGCGAAGACCAGAAGCTTTGATGTGGTCTCGGCGAAGAATGCGACCTTGAGCGCATCGTCGGTCTTGAACACCAGCCCCGACAAATCGGCGACCTGGCCGCGCAGCGCCCGGATCCAGCCCTTCTCCGACACCACGATCGTGACCGGCTCGCGTTCGACCAGCGCCTCCTCGATCGCGGCCTCGTCGTGTGCCGGCGCCTCGGCGAAAGTGGTGCGCCGCTTGCCGAGCGGCGTCTTGCCCCCGAACTTCTCGCGCACCTCGCGGATTTCGCCGGCGATGGTCTTCCACTGCGCCTTCTCGGAGCGCAACAAATCCTCGATCGACTTCTTTTCCGTGCGCAGCTTCTTGTCTTCCTCGCGGATCTCCATTTCCTCGAGCTTGCGCAAATTGCGCAGCCGCATATTCAAAATGGCATCCGCCTGGACGTCCGACAGCTTGAACGTCTTCATCAATACCGGCTTCGGCTCATCCTCGCTTCGAATGATTTTGATGACCTTGTCGAGGTTGAGGTAAGCGACGAGGTAACCGCCGAGAACTTCAAGCCGGTGTTCGATCTGGCTCAACCGATAGCGCGAACGGCGCAACAGCACATCGCGCCGGTGCCCGAGCCATTCGCTCAACGCCTCGGCAAGCCCGATGACCCTGGGCACGCGGCCGCCGACCAGCACGTTCATGTTCAGCGCCACCCGGCTTTCCAGCTCGGTGAGCTTGAACAGGCTCTCCATCAGCAGCGCAGGATCGACGCTGCGCGAACGCGGCTCGAACACAAGCCGCACGTCCTCGGCCGATTCGTCGCGCATGTCGGCAAGAAACGGCAATTTCTTCTCGTTGATCAGTTCGGCGATGCGCTCGACGAGCCGCATCTTTTGCACCTGCCAGGGGATTTCCGTGACCACCACCAGGTAGGTGCCGCGGCCGGTATCTTCGGTTGTCCAGCGCGCCCGCAGCCGGAATGAACCCCGCCCGGTGGCGTAGGCCTCGGCGATGGTTTCGGGCGTATCGACAATCACGCCGCCGGTCGGGAAGTCGGGTCCGGGGACGAATTTCAGCAGCGTGCGGCTGCGCGCATTCGGGGTATCGATGAGATAAAGCGCCGCATCGCAGAGTTCGGCGAGATTATGCGGCGGAATGGCCGTTGCCATGCCGACCGCAATTCCCTGCGCGCCATTAGCCAGCAAATTCGGGAACGCCGCCGGCAGCACCACCGGCTCCTGCATGACGCCGTCGTAGCTGGCGCGGAAATCCACCGCGTCTTCGTCGATGCCATCGAGCAGCAAGCGAGCGGCTTCAGTCAGCCGCGCTTCGGTGTACCGGTAAGCCGCGGCGTTATCGCCATCGACGTTGCCGAAATTGCCCTGGCCGTCGACCAGCGGATAGCGCGAGGAAAAATCCTGGGCGAGCCGCACCAACGCATCGTAGATCGCCTGATCGCCGTGGGGGTGAAAGTTGCCCATGACGTCGCCGACGATCTTTGCCGACTTTTTGAACGCGGAACCCGGATCGAGCCGCAACAGCCGCATGCCGTAAAGGATGCGGCGATGCACCGGTTTGAGCCCGTCACGGGCGTCCGGCAGCGCCCGGTGCATGATGGTGGACAGCGCATAGGCGAGATAGCGCTCTTCCAGCGCTTCCCGCAACGCAATCTCCTGCACGTTGCTCGGGTCCGGGGGAATCAGTTTTTTATTCATGACCGGCAGCGGTAGCGCGGTTAGCGGTTTCGAACAAGAACGGCCGAAACAAAGCGCTCGCGCGCATCGGGAACCGGCAGGCCGCGCGGCGCAAATGCATAACGGTCGAGAAAGAAGCCGGTGAGCGCAAAGGCATCGGCAAGCTCGTCGGCCGACGCCGGTGTGGTCTCGTGACTCAAAAATCCCGGAAGCCGCAACAGCTTGTCCTGATAGGCCGCTCCGGCCGCGGCGGACACCGCGCGGCCCGACCGGGGCGAGACGTAAATGAGATCGTCGGCCGCGCCGGTCGCCGCGCACGACGAAAGGTCGAGCCCAAAACCGAGCTCGGCCAAAAAATCGAGCTCGAACCGGGCGATCATCGGCGCCACTACGACGGCGTCATCGAGCGCATCGAGAATCGACGAAAGCTCGCCATGAATGCGCGCATGCGGCTCGCGCTCTGCCAGCAGGCGGCACAAGGCGGCGAGATGAGTGACGCCGTGAACGGCGTGCGCGGCGGAAAGGTAGCCCGCGGCGCGCAAGTTAACGGCCTCCACCGCATAGTTGCCGAGATGGTCGTCCAGCCGCGCCCGCCAGGTCGCGCGCAGCGAGTTGCCCGGCTGCAACACGGCGCGAAGCCGCCGGCCGGTGCCGCCGCGCACAAGGCCGAGGTGCCGGCCGCGCTCCAGCGTCATCAATTCAAGGATGACGCTCGTTTCGCCATAGCGCCGCACGCCGAGCACAATGCCTTCGTCGGTCCACTGCATGGGCTGTATTTAGTACGC
>CAVWBV010000020.1:0-197238 GCA_963753355.1 uncultured Alphaproteobacteria bacterium | reverse complement strand
CGCGCGGCGACAAACGCTAGCAACACTAGAAGTCTGTCTGACCAAAATTCTGTCTGGGAGCGCCGTAATTGGCGATGTCTTTGCTTATAACCGCTCATCGCAGCAAGCTAGCTTAGCGACCGGAAAAATACAGCCGCCCGAACGGTCCGTGGGACCGCCATTGCCTGACGCTGCGCACATCCATCAGCGTTTTGCACGACGTAGACCTCGGGAAGGTCGTAGCGTTTTTTCAACTCGGCAGCGATTGAAGGATTGACCGTCATCACCGCATCGCATGCGCCGACGACGCGCCGTTCAACGGCGCTCCACATGCGTTGTAAACGCGGCTCGAATTCCTGCTCGCAATAGAGTTCGTGACTGTCGTAGACGAGCCTAGCGCCGTGATGCTTCGCCACCTTCACCGCCGCCGGCAGTATCGGCAAATCGTGCGCCACAACCACGTCGCAATGGTAATCGCGGGCGCTCGGAACCATGATGCGGCGAGCAAATTCATCGGGACTAATCAGGTTGCGCCAGATGAAGGATTTCAGCCGCCTCGCCACCGCGCCGTTCAAAGACATGCGCCGACGCAACATCCGATAGACCGAAATGATCGCTCTCTCCTTGGTGCCCAACGAAGCCGAAACGCTCGCGTGCGCTCTCACAACGCGCGGATGATCCTGAGCGGCGCCCGGCATGGCGAGGATCGCCACCTCCCAACCGTCCACCGCCAGCGCGTCCGACTCGAGCAAAATGCGCCGATCGATCATTTGATCGGTCGTCAGCATCAGGATTTTCGGCATCAGCCCTCAGCGCACGCGAAGTCTCTTGGAATCTAACAAAATATGGCGTCCTCATGATCTAACAAAATACGCCGTTCGGAGCCACAGTGAGAACTTAGGGAAGCAGGTTGATCAATCGACACGACGCCGGCGCGCGGTTCTGGTAGATCGCTTGTTCCGTCGTTTTTTGATCGTAGATCGGCACACTGCTTCACAGCCGATCCCACGGCGCCTCGGGACGCCAAGCGGCCACGAGCTCGTCGATAAATGAGCGGACCTTTGGCGATAAATGGCGGCTTGACGGATAGACCGCGCGCACCTCCGGACCGTCGGCGGCAAACTCGGTGAGAATGGGCACCAGGCGGCCGGCGCGCAGATGATCGTCGACGAGAAAGGTCGCGAGCTTGGCGACGCCGTAGCCGGCCAGCGTCGCATCGCGCACCGCTTCGGCGTTGGTGGCGCTGAAACGTCCATTGATGATGACCGAGCGAACGACGCCGCCAACCGTGAAGCGCCACTCCGCGGGCCGGCCGCCGTGAACGAAGGACAAGCAACTGTGCTCGAGCAACTGCTCGACGTCTGTGGGGACACCGTATTTCTTCAGATACGAAGGTGATGCGCAGGTAACCAGGCGATGCGGCGCCAGGTATCGCGTCATTAGCCGGCTGTCATCGCTGCCGCCCAGCCGAACCGCCAAATCGATCCCTTCGTCGATCAGGTCGACGAAGCGATCGTTGAACGAGACATTGACGGAAATTTCCGGCCACTTGCTCATGAATTCATTGACGATCGGCAGCACGTGGAGGCGGCCGAACGACACCGGCAACTCGAGGCGCAAGCGCCCGCGCGGCGTTTGCGAGTGGCTCAGCATCGACATCTCCGCCTCGTCAAGGTCGGCAAGGATGCGAATGCAGCGCTCGTGAAAGACCGCGCCCTCGCCCGTCAGTGAGACACTTCGTGTCGTGCGTTGCAGCAGGCGAACGCCGAGCCGGTCCTCCAGGCGGATCACGCTTTTGCCCACCGCCGAGCGCGACATGCCCATCCGTTCCGCCGCCGCCGTGAAGCTTTTCGCTTCGGCGACGTGAACAAAGGCGTGAATGTCCCGCATTCGCTCGATTGTCATGCCGTTCCCGCCTTCGCCGTCTGCGCGATCGTCACAGGATAGCGGGACGATTGGGGCGCGCAATTCCCCAGTGATGGGAAAATTGGAAATATTGTCGCCTCATGGCGTCCGGGATTAGCGTGAACAGAGAGGGTGGACGCACGCGCCCACGCCGCAAAAGCAAAGTAGCGGTCGGCACCGGTATGATTCGCCGGACAAAGGACCGGGTCGGGGAGGAGTGACCGAACGCGATGGATCGCCACGCGCTCATCGCCGGTGTTTCGGGCATCGTCGGACGCCATCTTGCCGAGCATTTGCGTGCGACCAAAGGCTGGACGGTCACCGGTATTTCCCGCCACAAGCACGACCTGCCGAAAGGCGTGAAGCACATTGCCGTCGATCTTCAGATTGCCGACGACGTGAAGAAGGCGCTGAAGCGCACGAACGTCACCGACGTTTTCATTACGACTTGGTTGCGCCAGTCCACCGAGGCCGAAAACTGCCGTGTGAACGCTGGCATGGTGCGCAACCTATTGCATGCGGTTGCAGACAAGAAAATAAGGCATGTCGCGCTGGTCACCGGCGCCAAGCACTACATGGGGCCGTTCGAGGCCTACGCGAAAAACAAACCGGTGACGCCGTTCCGCGAAGAACAGCCGCGCCTGCCCTATCAGAACTTCTATTACGACCAGGAAGACGAAGTGTTCGCTGCCGCGGATCGGCAGGGCTTCAGCTGGTCGGTGCACCGGCCGCACACGCTCATCGGCTACACCGTCGGCAATCAGATGAACATGGCGGCCACGCTCGGCGCCTACGCAGCCATCTGCAAGGAAACCGGCCGCCCGTTCGTCTTTCCAGGTTCGCCGGAGCAGTACGAAGCAGCCGTCGACATCACCGACGGGCGCATCATCGCCAAGCATCTGCTTTGGGTCGCGACCAAGCCCGTTGCCAGAAACAACGCGTTCAACATCGTCAACGGCGAAGTGTTTCGCTGGAACTGGATGTGGCCGAAACTTGCCGATCATCTCGGCGTGGCTGCCGCCGAATATCCCGGCCACGCTCAGCCGCTCGAACAACAAATGGTCGGCATGGAGCCGGTCTGGGACGAGATCGTTGGCGAAGCACGGTCTCCAGAAGAATCCGCTCAATGCGGTCGCATCGTGGTGGCACAGCGACGCCGATCTCGGGCGAGTGATCGAGAACTTCAACGACATGACCAAAAGCCGGGACATGGGCTTTGCCGCCTACCAGAACTCGGTTCAGTCGTTCACCGACGCTTTCGACAAGTTCCGTTTGGTCAAAGTTCTTCCTTGAGGCCGGAGTCGCAAAATGTGCGGACGATAAAGGATGAACCAAGCCGTCAATAGAACGATGGTCCTGCCGCAACTGCAGCATCTATTTCCCGTGCCGCAGGCCAGAAGTTTTGTGACGGTTGTCATCTCTACGCTCGCACTGATCGTTGCGTGTCTTCTATTTGCTCCATCAAGCGTGACCTGGGGCGCTTTGTCGGGAAGCCTGCCGTTCGCGGCAATCATTGCCATTGTCGGGCTTGGACAATTGCTGGTCGTGCAGCAGGGCGGCTTCGATCTTTCGCTCGCCGGCGCGGTCTCGCTCGCCGTCGTCATTTCGACGCATTATCCGCAAGGCGACAACGCCCTGCTGGTGCCGGCCATCCTGATCGCCATCGCCTGCGCCATTCTCGCCGGCCTCATCAACGGAATTTTGGTCAGCTTTTTCAGGCTCAATGCCATTGTCGCCACCATCGGCGTGAACGCCCTGCTCTATGGCGGCGTGTTCGCCGTTTCCGGTGGCGTGCCAAAAACAACGACAACGTTACTGGCTGGCATCGCGGGCGGTCAGGCGCTGGGGCTTCCCAACACGGTGTACTTTGCGCTCGCCGCGCTGTTGGTGGTTTCTTTTCTCCTGAAAAAATCCGTTTCTGGACGGCGTTTCGAAGCGATCGGCGCCAATCCGCTGGCGACCCGCGCCGTGGGACTTCGGGTCGGGCTTCATCAGCTGCTGGCCTACGTCTACGCCCAACTTCTTTATTGCCTTGCGGGCGTGCTGATCGCCGGCATCACGCGCGAGCCGACGGCGTTCCAAGGCGATTCCCTGCTCCTGCCGTCCGTCGCCGTTGTCGTTCTTGGCGGAACGTCGCTGCTGGGCGGTCGTGGTTTTCCGATTTCGACCGTCATCGCGGCGTTCTTCCTCAACCAATTGAGCCAATTCGCACTCGCAGTTGGCGTGCCGTATTCGGCTCAAACCATCATCCAGGCTTTGGCCTTGGGTTTTGGTATCGGCGTTTACTCGATCCGCTGGACCGTAAACGCCATCAAAACAAACTAACACCAGCGTAAACGGAGGAAAAAATGAAGTGTTCGGTTAGACGGAAACTGGAACTCGCCGCGGTAGCGGCGATCTTCACCCTAGCCTGCTCTCATTTCGCGCAAGCGCAAACACCCTCATGGTGCGGCCCGAAGAAAGCAACGCTTGCGTTGCTCGACGGCTACGGCGGCAACAGCTGGCGGCAAGTCACCACCGCTTCCGGCAAGCAGGAAGCGCTCAAATGCCCCAGCATTACCAAGTACGAATATGCCGACGGCCAGGGCGATACCCAAAAGTCGATTTCCGACATCAAGGCCATGGCCGCCAAGGGGATCGATGCGCTCGTCGTCTTCCCCGACGCCGGTCCGGCGATGCTGCCGGCCATTACCAGCGTCTACAAATCGGGCAAGGTTATTGTGCCGTACCGCGTCGAAGCCGGCGGCAAGGCCGGCGTGAACTACACCAAGTTCATCGGCACCGATTTCAAGAACGACGGCGCGAACTGGGGCAACTGGATCAAGGGCGTGCTGCCGAAGGGCGGCAATCTTTTGTTTCTGAGCGGTCCTGCCGGCAACAGCCAGGGGCTCGACGAGCTGACTGGTCTGAAGTCAGTGCTTGGGCCCGAATATAAGTTCCTCAATCCAGAGCCGTTCGATGTGACGAACTGGGACCCGGCGCTGACACAGAAGGTTCTCACCGCCGAAATCGCCAAGAACAACAAGATTGACGTTATCGTCTCCGATTTCGGGCCGTCGCTGGTCGGTGCCCTGCCGCTGTTCAAGCAATCCGGCCGCTCGATCCCGGCGCTTGCCACCTCCGACGGCAATTCGCTGGGCTGCTTCTGGACCGACGTCCACGGCGATAACCCGGACTTCAAGCTATTCACCGTATCGACGGAAAACGACAACGTTCGCCTCGCCGTGCAGTGGGCGGTCGCGGCCGCGACGGACGGCAAGTCCCCGCAAGAAGAAATCTTCAAAGGTCCAGTCTTTGAAAATTCGGTGACCGGGCAGCCGCACCCGGTGCAATGCCGCAAGGATCTTCCCGGTCAGATCTATCTCTCGGCTCAACTGTCGGCAGACGATCAGGCCAAAGCGGTCAACACCAAGTAGCATCGTGCGTGCCCCGGAGGCAGAATGGCCTTCGGGGCACGGCTCTTTTTGGAAAGTGCCGGACGTGGATGCCCTCAGCGGAATCCTCGGCGTGAACGGTCATAGGGAGGAATCTCGTCTTTCCGGCGCACCGGCTCGCGGTGACGTCACGATCCGGCTGTCCAACATTTCCAAATTTTATTCAGGGGTTCCCGCGCTCCGCGACGTCAGCGTCGAATTCTATGCCGGCGAAGTTCACGCCGTTCTCGGCGAAAATGGCGCCGGAAAATCCACGCTGATGAACATCATTTCCGGGACGGTTCATCCGGAATTGGGCGAGATTTGGATCGGCGATCGGCAGATCTCCAATATTTCACCGGAAATCGCCGCATCCTTGGGAATTTCAATTTCTTTCCAGCATCCAGCGATCCTCAAAGATCTTTCAGTGCTGGAAAACCTTGAGGTGGCTTTGCCGGCATCGGTGTTCGCCGGCGCGTCCGCGCAAGTCGCGGCCTCTCAGATGCTCGAGGCGGTCGGCTTGCGCGTTCCGTTGCGCACGCGTGCGGACGTACTGACGGTGGCGCAGAAGCATCTGCTCGAGATCGCCAAAGCCTTGGCGATCAAGCCAAAGATTTTGCTGCTTGACGAGCCGACCGCTTCGCTCGACCAGGATTCGACCGAAATGCTGTTCGAGCGCATTCGCGGAGTCGTTCAGACCGGCACTTCCGTCATCTACATCACGCACCGGCTTGCCGAGCTTCGCCAGATCGCCCAGCGCGTGACGGTCCTTCGCGACGGGCGGATCCGCGGGGGCGGACCGGTCGCCGAGATTGGCGATCGAGAACTCCTAAGCATGATCGTCGGCCGCACGCTTGGGTCGGCATTCCCGCCGAAGTCGGATAACAGATCGAAAGAGGTGGTCTTTTCCGTGAAATCGCTAAAAGGCGGCGGATTTCACGACATATCCTTCGAAGCCGAGCGTGGGCAGATCGTCGGCATCGCCGGCGTGGAAGGCAACGGCCAATCGCAGTTGATGCGGGCGCTTGCCGGACTTCAACCGTCCGATGGCGCGATAAATCTTCAGGGACGTTCGCTCAAAACCAGGAGCCTATTGCGAAAGGCGGCCTTCATCCCTTCCGACCGGCATATCGAAGGTTTGGCTGCCGGCCTCACCGTGCGCGAGAACGCGTCATTTGCCGCACTCGACAAGTTTTCGTCGTTCGGAATCATGAGCAGGGCTAAAGAGTTGAGCCAGATTGGTGCGACGTTCAGCTCGCTCGCCGTGAAGACACCGAGCATCGAAGCGCCGATCCTTTCGCTCTCCGGCGGCAATCAGCAAAAAGTCGTGATGTCGCGGGCGCTACTTTCGGGTCCCCACTTGATCGTCGCCGACGAGCCGACACAGGGCGTCGATGTCGGCGCGCGCGCCGAAATCTACCGGATTCTGCGCGAGGTCTCGAGCTCGGGCACGCCGGTCATTGTGAACTCTTCCGACGCCGCCGAGCTCGAGGGATTGTGCGACAAGGTGGTCGTCCTGTCCCGGGGCCGCGCGATCGCCACGTTGATTGGCGCTGACATTTCCGAGGAGCGGATTGTCGCCGCAGCCGTAGGCGCTACCGCGCATGGCGCGATGGGTGGCCTGCAAGAAAGGGCTCGCGTCGCCGCGGGCGGCTTGCGGCATTTTCTCCAGTCCGACAACGCGCCGGCGGTTCCGCTCGCGCTGGTTACCATTCTGCTCGGCCTTTATGTCTTCAGCCAGAACGCCAATTTCCTCTCGGCGTTCAATCTGAATAACATCCTGTCGCTCGCAACCGCTTTGGGCTTCATCGCGCTCGGACAGACCATCACGCTGTTGCTCGGCGCGATCGACCTCTCGGTCGGCCCGCTTTCCGGCTTTCTGGTCGTGGTGGCGTCGTTCTTCATCAACGACGACAAATCCGCGCTGATGATTGCCGCGGGTTTCGTGTTGATGTTCTTCGGCGCGTTTGTCGTCGGAGGAATCAACGGCATCCTCATTCGCTTTGCTAATTTCACGCCGATCGCCGCCACGCTCGCCATGTACATCGGCCTCCAAGGCATGAGTTTTCTGCTTCGCGAGAACCCCGGCGGCTACATCAACGCCGACGTCGTGCAGGTCATCACCTGGCAGTTCGGCCCGATCCCCGGCGCGTTCATTGCTTTGGTCGTGGTCGCGATCGTCAGCGAATATGTGTTGCGCAAGACGTCGCTTGGCTGGCGGCTGCGGGCGACCGGATCGAACGAGGAGTCCGCGCGCCGGGTCGGCGTCTCGATCGATGGCACCTTCCTGCTCGCTTACATTTGCTGCTCGCTGTTCACTGCGATCGGCGCGGTGATGCTGATGTCGCAAATCGGCGTCGGCGACCCGCGGCAAGGCATTAATTACACGCTCTCAAGCATCACCGCGGTCGTCCTCGGCGGCACTAGCCTGCGCGGCGGCCGCGGCACGTTTATCGGCACCGTTTTGGGAGCGGTGCTGCTGACTGAGGTGCTGGACGCTGTTTCATTCCTCGGATTCACCGAGACCTATCAGTACGTGTTTCAGGGAGCGCTCATTGTCAGCGCAGCCCTGATCTATTCGTCCGTCCTCAGGCGTTCGCGCGCTTGAACGGCCAAGACTTCGAACCCGTTGCGCGATGTTCAACTGAAGCGGCTGGCGAGGGGGAAAAGGAAGGCGCACATGAAAGCAGTTCGTTATTATGCCAAGGAGGATATCCGGGTTGAGCAGGTCACTGCGCCGCCGGCTCCAGAACCAAAACAGATTGTGATTAAACCGAAAGTGTGCGGCATCTGCGGCACCGATCTGCACGAATACGCCGCCGGCCCGATTGTCACTCCAATTAACAAGCATCAATTCACCGGAGCCACCCTGCCGCAAATTCTCGGCCACGAATTTTCGGCCGAAGTGATCGAGGTCGGCAAGGACGTCACGCGCATTCGCAAGGGCGAGCGCATATCGATCCAGCCACTGGTGATGCCCCTCGATGACTATTATAGCCGGCGTGGTCTAAACCATCTGAGCCCGAAAATGGGATGCATCGGCCTGTCGTGGGCCTGGGGTGGAATGGGCGAATACGCCATCGTCAACGACTACAACGCCAACAAGCTGCCCGACACCGTCAACGACGAACAGGGCGCGATGATCGAGCCGGCGGCCGTTGCGCTCTATGGCGTCGAGCGCGCCAAGGTCGGCGGCGGCAGCACAGTGCTAATCACCGGAGCCGGTCCGATCGGGGCGCTATGCACGCTTGCCGCGGCGGCGCTCGGCGCCTCGAAGATTTTTGTCAGCGAACCTAATCCAAACCGGCGCAAGCAGATCGAAGCGTTGGGCGTGACCACGCGCGTGGTCGATCCGCGATTGGTCAACGTCGTCGAGATGCTGCGCGAAGAGACCGAAGAAGGCGTGGGAGTCGACTCCGCCATCGAATGTTCGGGTAGCGAAGCCGGCCTCAATACCTGCGTCGAGGCGTTGCGCAACCAGGGCACCGTCGCCCAGGTCGGCCTGCACGTGAAGAAAGCGAGCGTCGATCCGGCGCTATGGGCACTGAAGGACATCACCATCGAAGCGACGTGGTGCTATCACGTGACGATGTGGCCGCGCATCATCGGCATGGTCGAGCGCGGCGTCTATCCGGTGCACAAGGTGATAACGGCGCAGATTAAAGCCGATGACGTTGTCGACAAGGGTTTCAAAACCCTGCTCGACCCCGCGGGCAACCAGATGAAAGTGCTGGTCAAGGTGGCGTGACGTCATCGTCACCGCGCATTTGTGAGGAGATCGGACATGAAGGCATTGGTGATCAACAAACCCGGCGAACTTCAGGTCAAGGATTTGCCGACGCCGGACATCGCGGGCGATGAAGTGCTTGTACGCATGCGCGCGGTCGGCATCTGTCATTCCGACTATGAACTCTATAGCGGCAAGTACATCATCCCGATCGATTACCCGGTGACGCCCGGCCACGAATGGTCGGGCGAGATCGTCGAGACCGGCAAAGCCGTTGACGGCCTAAAGCGGGGCGACCGCGTGGTCGGTGAATGCGTGATCGAGAGTGGCGAAGAGATCGATCATTTCGGTTTTAGTATCGACGGTGCCTATTCGCAGCTGTTCAAGGCCCGCCCCGAATGGCTGCACAAACTGCCCGAGGGCGTAAGTTTTCAGACCGGTGCCCTGGTCGAGCCGTTCACCTGCGGCTACTACGCCATCGAGGCCAACGGCCGCACCAACGCGTCCGAGACCGTGGTCGTTTCCGGCGGCGGAAATATCGGGCTGTGCGCGGCCGGCGCGGCGCTCGGCATGGGTGCGCGGACCATCCTGGTTGATCCGTTGCCGCTTCGCCGCGCAGCAGCGGAGAAAATCGGCATTGATGTCACCATCGACCCGAGCGCCGGCAACGCCGTCGCCAAGGTGCTTGAGCTGACCAACGGCAAGGGCGCGGATCTCGTCATCGAGGCCTCAGGCCACGACGCCTCCTTGGCGGCGGTGTTCGACTACGTGCGCATCGGCGGCCGCATTACCTTTGTCGGCATCAGCATCGGCCGAAAAATTCCGGTCGAGCTTGGCAAGATTCAGGGCAAGTCGCTGACCATCAAAGGCACCATTGGTTCGCCCGGTGTTTGGCCAGCGGCCATGCGGTTTCTGTCGCGGACCAAGCTCGATCTCTCACCGATCCAGACGCACTTCTTCGATCTCGCCAAGGGCATCGAAGCCTTCGAATTCGGCAAGAATCCAAAGGAGTGCATCAAGGTGACGCTGACCAACGAAACGTAACGATTAAAGCGCCGACGCGACGGAGCGACAACCATGTCATCAAATCATGTCATCAAATGATGGCGGCGGAGCGGTTGTTACCGGCGCGGCGAGCGGCATTGGCCGTGCCATCGCCGCAGGCTTGGCCGCGGATGGATTTTCAGTCGTGATCGCCGATCTTGACGAGGCGAACGGCCGCGCGGCCGCGAACGAAATTGCCGCCGCCCATCAGGGCCGCTCTATTTACCACCGCGTCGACGTGACCGACCGGACGTCGGTTGGTGCCGCGATCGCGACGTGCACGCGCCAATTCGGTTCGATCAAAGTCATGGTCAACAACGCGGGCTTCAACAAGCCCGAGCCGTTCCTCGAGGCGAGCGAGGAAATCTGGCGCAAGATCATGGACGTCAACGCGCTCGGCGTGCTGATCGGCATCCAGGAAGCCGCCAAGGCCATGATCGCCGCTGGAACCAAAGGCAAAATCATCAATACGGCTTCGATCGCGGGCCGCACCGGCTATCCCGATTTTGCGCCGTATTCCGCGAGCAAATTCGCCGTAGTCGCGCTTACTCACGCCGGCGCGCGGGCGCTTGCCGGCAATGGAATAACCGTCAACGCCTTTGCTCCCGGTGTTGTCGCTACGCCGCTGTGGGAGCAGCTCGACAAGGATCTTGTGGCGATGGGCGCAAGTTCCGCGCCTGGCGAGGCCTTCGAGAGTTTTTCCAAGTCAATCTTACTTGGTCGCGCCGCGGAGCCCCGCGACGTCGTCGGTACCGTGAGCTTTTTGGCTTCGCCGGCATCCGACTACATGACCGGTCAGGTTCTCATGATCGACGGCGGCATGATCCTGCAATGATATGCGCGCCGCAGTGCCGCTGCGGCCATCAGGATAAGCAAGCCCGAGATCGTCAGGCCGCCGCCGGTTTCCAGAGCACGTCCTTCGCGCCCGCCTCGTAGGCCATGCCTTTGGGATATGATACGAGCTCCATGGTCATTCCCCACGGCGCTACGAAATAGACCCAGCGCAACCCGGCCGACGGCCCTTCGCCCATCGACGTCGCCTCGCCGAGGACCTTTACGCCGTGCCGCCGCAGATGCGCGACCGCGGCGTCGAGGTCGGTGACATAAAAGCCGACGTGATGGCCGCCGACGTCGGAGTTCTGCGGCACGGCTTTCTTTTGATCTTTCACGTCGTACTCAAATAATTCGATCGAGGGACCGTTCGCACACTTCAACATCCGCAACTTGTTGATCTTTGCGCCCGGATCGACCCCGAGATGCTTTTGCATCCAGTCATCCTCCGACGCAAAAGGGCCCACTTCGAAGACGGCCTTGCAGCCGATCACGTCGACAAAAAAGCGCGTCGCCGCTTCAAGGTCCGGCACAGTGATGCCGATATGCTCCGCGCCCGCCAATCCCGGCAGTCCCATTTTTTCCTCCCCAATTCGACTTTTCGTTTTTGCCGCTATCAAAGAAATACAAGTGATTTCGCTGGCCGTACTCAGCTTCGACGGACCTGATCCCGGGCAAAGCCGGCGGCCTTGGCGTAACCTCGTACGATCGCCTCTCTCTCGGCGAACGGCATAACTTCGTTCAAGTCTTTTACCGGACCGCTACATCGTGATTCCACAGTATCGATAACGCCTTCGGGACCGGCGGAGCGATTCATGGAAACAACTTTGTTGGCCGGCTCAAGACGCTCGATCTCGTATTGCTTCAGCGCCGCGATCGGGTCGGCGGCCGTTGCCAGCAGCTCTGAGATGCATTTGGCGTCAATAATCGCTTGAGCCGCCCCGTTCGCGCCGAAGGGATACATCGGGTGTGCGGCGTCGCCGAGCAGGGTCGTCCGGCCAAACGACCAATGCGCGAGCGGTTCGCGGTCGCACATCGGAAACTCCCAAAACGTAGGCGTCGCGGCGACCAGGTCCTTGATATTCACTTCCGGAACGCGGAAGTCATCCAGGACGGGGACCAGATCTTCTCGGAGCGCTTCGCGAGACCAATCCTCTCGCTGCCGAAGCGCGCTTCCCGCGTCTGCGACGCGCACGACCGCGGCCCAATTCGTCAACATCGACTCAGGCTCTGTACCCTCTGCGATCGGATAAACAATGAATTTTTTATCGGCGCCCCCTGAATTGATAATGGTGCGGCCATCGAGGAAGACCGGCCAATCCGTGGCGCCGCGCCAAAGCATCCGGCCGCTCCACCTCGGCACGCCTTCATGCGGATAAAGCTGCCTCCGCACCGCAGAGTGAATGCCATCCGCGCCAATGAGAATATCACCCTCGTGTTCGGCTGCGCTTGCTCCGGCCGTTGTTATCCTGACCTTTGTCTCTGTCTCAACGAATGAGGTGACACTGCTTCCGAGGTGAACGGCTCCGGGCGACAAGCGCTCACGCACGGCATCATAGAGTGCGGCATGCAGACGACCCCGGTGAATGGATAATTGCGGAATAGGATAACCGGCTGCGAGACCGCGCGGCTCCTCCCACACAGTCTGTCCCCAACGGGTGCGAAAATACATGTACTCAGTACGAATAGACTCTTTGTCGAGTGCGTCGAAGATTCCAAGCTCTGACAGCAGAATGACCGCGTGCGGGAGTATGGTGAGACCAACACCCACTTCCTGAACTTCCGGCACTCGCTCGTGTATCTCGCAATCGATGCCTTTGCGATGCAGAAACAACGCCGTTATCAGCCCTCCGATGCCGCCGCCTGCGATTAAAGCCTTCATTTCGTATCGAGCCTCATTAGCCTTACTGTGTTCATAAGCGCCCACGGCGATTTCCATACGGAAATATTTTCTCGTCAGCAGGATCGAAACGCAAGTCGATGCGGCCCGAAAACGTCCCGATCTTGTTGTGTCCGCGGTAGCCGTTGGCGGCGCCGCTACATAACCTTCGCTAAAGCCGCCGTACGACTTTATATCCGGCTTTCTCCCGGTCCCAGGTCGCCGTGGTGACGCCGCGCTCGCGCAGCTTGTATTTGGTCACCTTGCCGTTTTCGGTCGCCGGCAGCGTCTCGACGAATTCGACGAACCGCGGCACCGCGAAGTACGGCATCAGCGGCTGGCAGAAGTCGAGTAACGCCGGAGGTTCGAGTTGCGCGCCGGTTCGCAGCACAATCGCCGCCATGACCTCGTCTTCGGCAAGCTCCGAGCGCACCGGAAAGACTGCCGCGTTCGCCACCGCCGGATGGCTGATCAACACCTGTTCGACCTCGTAGGACGAGATGTTCTCGCCGCGGCGGCGAATGGCGTCCTTCATGCGATCGACAAAGCGATAGTAGCCGGTCGGCTCGCGGATCACCCGGTCGCCCGTGTGAAACCACAGATTACGCCAGGCTTCGACGGTTTTTTCCGGCATGCCGAAATAGCCGGTAGCGAAGGCGAACGGCTCGTCGGCGCGCAAAATGAGTTCGCCCGCCTCCCCGTCCGGCACTTGGTTATCGTGATTGTCCACGACACGGGCGGCGAAGCCGGGAAGAAGCCGCCCCATGGTGCCGGGCTGTTGCTCCGCGGCAAGCACGCCCATGACGCAATTGGTTTCGGTCGAGCCGTAACCGTCGACGAGGCCGATGCCGAAGCGCTCGACAAACTGCCGGTGAAAATGCGCCGGCACGGCAGGGGCGAGCGCAACGCGCACCCGGTGCGCCCTCTCCGCGTCGCTCGGCTTCTGCGCCAATAACATCGGCACCATGGCGCCGAGAAGATACGTGACGGTCACCGCCTCCTGCGCTAGCCGGCCGAAGAATTGTGATGCGGAAAAGCGGCCTTCGACGATCAGGCTCGCGCCGTTGAGCAGCGCCTGGAAAAAGCTATTCAGGGCGTTGGTGTGAAACAGCGGCAATGTCGTCATGAGTACGTCGGTTTCGCCGACGCCGAGAAGGTCGCCGGTATAGACCGCCCACCAAAAATATTGGGCATGAGGACAACACACGCCTTTGGACAGGCCCGTTGTCCCGGAGGTGTAGAGGATGGCGAAGGTATCGCTCGGCTCGACCGGGTGTGGCGGCACGCCGTCGCGCGGTTCCGGAAATGGCGCGGCCGAAAAGCTGTGCAGCTCGTCCTGCGCGCCATCCCCTTCGCCGACCAGCCACAGCGCCTCGAGCGCAACGCGTCCCCGGTCAAGACGGGCCACCACCGAAATGAGCTCGCGCTCGACGACCAGAAGCCGGGCGCCGCAATTGGCCAGAATGTGCTCGAGCTGAGCGCCGCGCGAGGCGGTATTGATCGGCACGGCGATGGCGCCGAGCCAGCCGCAGCCGAGAACCGTGAGCAGTAACTCCAGCCGGTTGCCGCACATAATGGCGACACGGTCGCCGGCGCTCACGCCGGCAGCGGCGAGCGCTGCGGCATAGCCCGCCGCGGCGGCCTCCGTTTCCGCAAAGGTCAGGCTTCGACCGCCGACCGTGACCAGCCGCCGCGCCCCGTGGCGTTTCGCCTGCCGGGCGAGCATTTTTGGCAGCGTCCGCTCGGATGGGGGAAAAGCCTCAGTCAATACCGAGACCGGCATCAGACCCTTCTTATGCTGTGCGGCGATTTGCGATTTGGCGAATGGTAGGTTTGTCGAATTGTAGAGTTGCCGAATTGTATTAGCACAAAGCCGCCGCCGACGTTATTTTAGGCTTGAATTAAGTGATCGCGGCAATCCCGGAGGCAAGGCCGATGGCCACAAATACCCCGATCGAGGTCGAGCTGCGGCGATCCGGCCTTACCTTCATGGTGCCGCCGGAGAAGAGCATTCTGCAAGTGCTGATCGATGAAGGGATCGACCCAATGTACGATTGCCAGCGTGGCGAATGCGGAATTTGCCAAGTCACTGTGCTCGAAGGCGAGCCCGATCATCGCGATCATATCCTCAGCGAGGACGAACGCGCCAGCAACAAGGTCATGCAGATTTGCGTGTCGCGGGCAAGGACCCCGCGGCTCGTGCTTGATCTATAAACGAGCGCAAATTGGCGGAACCGGAATAGGAGAAGAGGCGTGAGCAAACACAATGGCAGGTCCGCAGCTGTTCATGATCTTGTCCGCGAGACCGAAGTGCACCGCGATGTGTACGTCGATCAGGAAATATTCGATTTGGAAATGGAGCACCTGTTCGCCAACACCTGGGTTTACGTCGGACACGACAGCCAAGTGCCCAATGCCGGCGATTATTACGGGACCACCATCGGCAAGCAGCCTATCCTGATGGTGCGCCATACCGATGGCGAGGTGCATGTTCTCTACAATCGATGCCCGCACAAGGGCACCCGCATCACCATCGATACCTGCGGCAACGCGGGAAAGTTCTTCCGCTGCCCTTATCACGCCTGGTCGTTCAAAACCGACGGCTCATTGCTCGCTATCCCGCTGCGCAAGGGCTACGAACACACCGGCCTCGAGGATAGCGAAGCCGTCAAAGGCATTCCGAAAGTCCGCCACGCCAAGAATTACCGTGGTTTCGTGTTTGCGAAGCTGAACGACCTCGGCCCGGACTTTGAGGACTATTTCGGCGAGAGCCTCTCGACCATCGACAACATGGTGGACCGCTCACCGGTCGGCCGGCTGGAAGTGGCCGGCGGGGTACTCCGATACATGCACAACTGTAACTGGAAAATGCTGGTCGAGAATTTGACCGATACGTGCCACCCGATGGTGGCGCACGAGTCCTCGGCCGGAACCGCCATCGACGTGTGGAAGAAGGCCGCGCCCGGCAGCAATCAAAAAAAGCCGGCGGCGGTCGAGATCTACGCGCCGTTTATGTCGTCGTACGAATTCTTCGAGAAAATGGGCATCCGCGTCTGGCGCAACGGCCACGGCCACACCGGCGTGCACCACTCCATCCACTCCGATTATTCGGCCGTTCCCGGCTATTTCGATCAAATGGTCGCCGCTTATGGCGAACAGCGCGCGAAGGCGATCCTCGACGAAAACCGCCACAACACGTCGTACTTCCCAAATTTCACGGTGAAGGGCCCGATTCAGGCGATCCGGCTATTCAAGCCGATTGCGCCTAATCGCACGCTTGCGGAGTCGTGGACGTTCCGGCTGGTCGGCGCTCCTGACATGCTGCTCGAGCGCACGCTGACCTATAGCCGTCTCATCAATGCGCCTACTTCCATAGTCGGTCACGATGACCTCGAAATGTATGAGCGCGCGCAAGAAGGCCTGCACGTCGACGCCAACCCTTGGGTCAACATCCAGCGGCTCTACGACCCCGCCGAAATCGAACAGGAGAGCGCCGTGATCAACGGCACGTCAGAGTGGCAGATGCGCAATCAGTTCCGCGCCTGGTCGAAATTCATGACGCTGTCGATGTAACGGAATTCGTTGTGGCAGCGCCAACCGACCAGGAGCTCGCCGGATTCGTCATCCACGAAGCACGGCTGATCGACCAGCACCGCTTCGAGGAGTGGCTCGATCTGTTCGCCGACGATGGTTACTACTGGATGCCGCTCGAATGGGGTCAGACCGATCCCCGGCTGACCACGTCGTTGATGTACGAAGACAAGCTTCTCTTGCGCATCCGCATCGAACGGCTCAAGGGCAACCGCACATTTTCGCAAAAGCCGAAGAGCCGCTGCCATCACGTGCTGCAAACGCCGCAGATCGATCGGCGCGACGAAGCGGCCAACGAATATGTCACCTGGACGCCGATGCACTATGTGGAAACGCGGCTCGACGACCAGGATTTGTACGCCGCCTGGGCCACCCACACTCTGGCGACGGTCGGCGGTAAGCTGAAAATCAAGCTCAAGCGCGTGGATCTGGTCAATTGCGACGCCGCTTTCCGCAGCATCCAACTTTTCATGTGAGCCGCGAGATGCCGAAATGAGCGAACGCCCGGTCGCCCTCGTCACCGGCGGCAGCGCTGGCATCGGCGCCACGATCTGCCGCCAGCTTATCGACCGCGGCCATGACGTCGTGTCGTTGGCGCGCCGCCGTCCCGACTGGTCGCACCCCGCGCTGCGCGCCATCGAAGTCGACCTGATTGATGCCAGGGCCACGGAACAAGCCGCGGCTGACGTCGCCAAGCAATTTGCAATCTCAACCGTCGTCCATAATGCAGGCGTGATCCGACCTGCGCTTCTATCCGACGTGCGGCAAAAGGACTTGCACGATCTCACGCAGCTTCACCTCGGCGCAGCGATCATTCTTGTGCAAGCGGTGCTGCCAGGAATGCGGGAGCGGCAATTCGGCCGCATCGTGCTGATCTCGTCGCGCGCGGCGCTCGGCGTGCAGACACGCACATCCTATTCCGCGACCAAGGCGGGGATGGTCGGAATGGCGCGAACCTGGGCGCTGGAGCTCGCGCCATTCGGCATCACCGTCAATGTCGTGGCTCCAGGCCCGATCGGCGACACCGACATGTTTCGCGATGTGGTGCCGGCCGGCAGCGAGCGCGAAACCGCGATTGCAAAATCAATCCCGGTCGGCCGACTGGGCCGCAGCGATGACGTCGCGCGCGCGGTTTTATTTTTCGCCGATCCGCAAAATTCGTTCGTCACCGGGCAGCTGCTTTACGTCTGCGGCGGCGCCAGTATCGCCAGCATCAGCCTGTAACGAGCGTCTTGACTGCGAACTTGGAGGCGATCTTGGACCCGATCCGCATTTGGTATCAGAGCTTCGTCGACGAGGAGCACGGCAAGGACTACTGGGAGCGGCTCCGGCAACACCTTGCAGCAATCGTCGATCCCGGCACGTCCGTCGACATCAGAGGGATAACGCCGCACGACAATTACGCCCATCCGATCGTCGAATTCCGCTGCGCCCGAGAAGTGATTTGCAACGCCGTCAAGGCGGAGCGCGAAGGATATGACGCCTTCGTCATCGGCCATTTTCAGGACGCCGGCCTCTATGAGGCGCGCTCGGTCGTGGACATTCCGGTCGTCGCGCTGGGCGAAGCTTCAATGCTCTACGCCTGTCAGTTGGGGCAGCGCAGCGGCGTCATCACCATCAACCCGCGCTACATTTCCTGGTTTCATCATCAGATCGGCAAATACGGCCTCGAGCGGCGCGTCGCCGGCGTGCACGCCATGACCTTCGAGCCGGGACAACTTCTAAAAGCTTACGAATCCGCCGAGCTTGCCGCCGAAGTGGCCCGTCTTTTCGCCGAACAGGCGCGGCCGCTCGTCGCCCAAGGCTGCGACGTGCTCATCCCGGGCGGCGGCATTCCCATGTTGTTGTTTGCCGCCATCAACGGACACGCCGTCGACGGCGCCCCGGTGATCAACGGCATTCCGATTGTGGTCAAAATGGCGGAAGTCGCCGTCAAGCTGCGCCGCTCAACCGGGCTCGGCGTGAGTCGCGCGTCCGACTACGTCAAGCCGCCGCCCGAGATCATCGAGGAATTTTTGACGAACCCGAAAGGGCTTTAGCCAGCGCCCGCGCTACTGAACCAGCGTCCACTTTCCGTCGACGAGCTTGACCAGCACCACTGACCGCTGGTCGACGCCGGAATTCTTACCCGGGGAGAAGTTATAGACTGCGTGGGTGCCGACGACGTCCTTGGCGTTGGTGATGGCGTCGCGCAGAGCCGCACGGAACTCCGGAGTGCCCGGTTGGGCTCCGGTGGCGAGCGCACGCTTGACGGAATCCAAAAGCACCAGCCAGGCGTCAAATGCGTACGGGCCGAAAGCGCCCCGCGCCGGCTCGTTGTGGGCCTTCAGGTATGCCTCCCGGTATTCGAGCGCGATCTTCTTGGTTGGATAGGAGTCCGGAAGCAGATCGGCCACGACAACCGGTCCGGTCGAAGCAATCATACCCTCGACTGCGGCGCCGCCGACGCGGATAAAGTCCGGATTGATCAGCGCGGCTGTGCCATAAATCTCCTTGGTGTAGCCGCGCTCGCGCAGCGCAATGAACGGCAGCGCCCCGGGCGTTCCCGATCCTCCGGTCAGCACGGCGTCAGGCGCGGCTGCGACAATGTGCAGCGCTTGCGCGGTCACCGATGTGTCGGCACGTGCGTAGCGCTCGTTGGTGACGATCTGCAATCCGTGGGCGGGGGCGGCTTTTTCCAATCCGCCGTAAACCAGATCACCCCACGCATCGTTGAAACCGATATAGCCGACGGTCTTCGTGCCGGTCTTTTTCATGTAGTCGGCAACCGTTGACACAAGTAGGTCGGCGGGCTGCGGTATTGAAATCGCCCACGAGCCCGCCTCGCCCGGCACACTAAATGGAACAAGACCGATCAGCGGGACCTTCAGCTCGTGCGCCAGCGCATTGATCGCGAGCGTAATCGGCGTATTGCCCGAGCCCAAAAGCACATCGACTTTATCTTCCTCGATCAGCTTGCGGGCGTCGCGCGTGCCGGTCGAAGGATCGGACGCATCGTCGAGCTGAATGACCTTGAGCTTAATGCCATTGACTTCGTCCTTGAAGGCAACGCCTGCCGCTACGCCCTTCGAATAGGGAATGCCGATGGAAGCGTTCGGACCGGTCATTGATGTGACCAACCCAACGGTGATGTCCGCCGCCATCGCCGGCGCAGAAAGCAGCGAGGCGATCATTACGCCGCCCAGCAGGTATAGCCGATTGCTCACAAGAACCTCCCAAACTGGCCTATAACGTGGCCCGCGCGGCCTTTGCCCCAGCGCTGTTATCGCCGAACTTTTTAAGCTTGAAACAACTGTGCCGCAATGGTTTTCTTCCCGCACGAGCGGACGACTCGCAACTGAAAACATGTCATGATGCCGACCGGAAGGCAGCGCGCAGCGAGCGCAGACTTTAGGCTCACGCGCCAGCGCTCCGCGGCGTCAGGCTGCGAATGACTCCGGACATTGCCCTCATTCTCGGCATCGACGGCATCGCCACCGGATCGATCTACGTGCTCGTCGGGCTCGGGCTTGTCCTGATCTTCTCGGTCACGCGCGTTGTATTCGTGCCGTTCGGCGATATTGTCGCGTTTTCCGCACTCACGCTTGCTTCCATTCAGCTCAATCGCTTGCCGGGCACGGTCTATTTGATCGCAACGCTGGCGCTGGTGGCTTGTGCGGTGGAGGCCGTGCACCTGTGGCGGCGCGGGCACGCACGACAAATTCCGCGCGGCCTTTTTGTTTATGGGGCCCTGCCGCTTATTCCCGCTGTTATCGCATGGCTGACGGCAGGAACTCCCCTGCCTTCCCTCGTACAGATCGCGCTTGCGATCGCGCTGGTGGCCCCGATCGGACCGCTGATCGAGCGGATCGCGCTCAGACCCATCGCGGATGCTTCGGTGCTGTTGTTGCTCGTGGTTTCCGTTGCGCTGACCTTCGGACTGTCGGGTCTTGGGCTTTTGTTTTTTGGACCCGAAGGATTCCGCACCAAGCCGCTGACCACCGAGGTCTTCCGCTTCGGCAGTGTGATTGTAACTTCGCAGACGCTGTTGATGGTCGCGTCGGCCGCGGTATTCAGCCTGCTCCTGTTCCTGTTCTTCGAGCACACACTGGCCGGCAAGGCGCTGCGTGCGACAGCAATCAATCGCACCGGCGCGCGCATTGTCGGTATCCGCCCGGCAAGCTCGGGTGCGCTGGCTTTTCTGCTGGCGTCGCTCCTTGGCGCGATCTCCGGCATTTTGATCAGCCCGGTGACGACGCTTTATTACGATTTAGGCTTCATCATCGGGCTTAAGGCTTTCGTCGGCGCCATCATCGGCGGCCTCGTCAGTTATCCGGGCACGGCGATCGGTGCTGTTCTGGTCGGCCTTCTCGAAAGCTTTGCGTCGTTCTGGAACAGCTCGCTCAAGGAAGTGGCCGTCTTCACGCTCCTCATTCCGGTCCTGCTCTGGCGCTCTCTCTCGCTCGCGCAGGTCGACGAGGAAGACGCGGAGGTCGACCAATGAGAGCGCGGGCGGTCTATCTTCTGGCCGTCGTCGTCGTGGCAGTCATGATGGCAGCGCCGCTATGGGCGGCGCCATTTACCATCACGCTCCTCAACTATATCGGCATTTATGCGCTCGTCGTTTTAGGCATCGTGCTTCTGACCGGCGTTGGCGGGCTGACGTCCTTCGGGCAGGCCGCTTTTGTCGGCATCGGCGCCTATGCCACGGCCTGGCTGACGACGGCACACGGCTTTTCTCCCTGGCTCGGGCTTTTACTCGCGCTCGCTGTCACCGCCGCCGTCGCGGCAGTCCTGGGCGCGGTCACGCTTCGCCTTGGCGGACACTTTCTGCCGCTCGGAACCATCGCGTGGGGCCTCTCGATCTACTTCTTGTTCGGTAATCTGGAGGCGCTCGGCGGGCACAACGGCATCACCAACGTGCCGCCGATCTCGATCGGCTCGATCTCGTTCGAGCCGAACGCGGCGATTTATTATTTGATCTGGCTCGCGCTGGCAGCGTCCATGCTGTTGATGGCCAACCTTCTCGAATCGCGCGAGGGGCGCGCCATTCGCAGCCTGCGCGGCGGCGCGGTGATGGCCGAAAGTCTCGGCATCAACGTCTTTCGCATTCGTCTCATCACTTTCGTGATCGCGGCGCTGCTCGCCGGTCTCTCCGGTTGGCTCTATGCGCACATGAGCCGCTTCGTCAGCCCGGCGCCGTTCGACGTACGCATGGGCATCGACTACCTGTTCATGGCCATTCTCGGCGGTTCGGGTCAGATCCTTGGGGCAGTGGTTGGCTCGGCCCTGTTGAGCGTGCTGACGGACGCCTTGCAGGACATTTTGCCGTACCTCTCGCGCAACGGCGAACAACTCCAAGCGCTGGTTTTCGCGATCATTTACGTGCTTGCACTGCAATTTGCCCGCGGCGGCGTGATGCCATTCGTGTTGCGCTACCTGCCGAGACCGGCGAAGAAAATCACCCCCGCAGCCGAACCGATGCCGCGGCGCGCCATGCCAGAGCCGGGAAGCCCGCTTCTTGGCGTCGCGGGTTTAGTCAAAAGGTTCGGCGGCCTCGAGGCGGTCAGCGGAGTAGGTTTTGACGTCGCAGCAGGTGAGATCGTCGCGGTCATCGGCCCGAATGGCGCCGGCAAGAGCACGCTGTTCAATCTGATTACCGGCACGATGCCAGCGGACGCCGGCACCGTGTCATTCCTTGGCCACGATATTACGCGCGCCAACCAGCGTCGCATCGCGGCGGCCGGGATTTCGCGCACTTTTCAGCATGTGAAGCTGCGCTCGAGCATGTCGTCGATCGACAACGTGCTGCTCGGCACTTATCTGCGCACCCATGCGGGTTTTGTCGCTGGCGCGTTGCGCCTTGATCGCGCAGAAGAGGCGCGAGCGCGGTTCGAAGCGCTGCGCCAGCTCGAGCGCGTCGGGCTTGGAGCCAGCACCAACGAAAACGCCGGCAATTTGCCTCTTGGCCGCCAACGCATTCTCGAAGTCGCGCGCGCTCTTGCCGCCGATCCGGCGCTAATCATTTTGGACGAGCCCGCCGCCGGATTAAGCCGGCCCGAAAAACGCGCGCTGGCCGAACTCCTGCGCGCGCTGCGCAAGGAAGGCGTCACCGTGCTCCTGGTCGAGCATGACGTCGAATTCGTCATGACGCTGGTCGATCGCATCGTAGTAATGGATTTCGGCTCCAAACTGGTCGAAGGCGCGCCAGCCTCCGTGCGCGCCGACCCCCGCGTGCAGGAAGCGTATCTCGGCAGCGTGGCATGAAGAATTTGCTGGAAATCAAGGACCTTCACGTCGCCTACGGCAAGGTCGAGGCGGTCCGCGGCGTGGCGCTTACGATGCAGCCGGGCCAGATCGTCACCGTCATCGGTCCGAACGGCGCCGGCAAAACCACGTTGCTCGCAGCCGCGGCCGGCCTGCTGCGCTCACGCGGTTCGGTCATCTATGACGGCATCGACCTTCGGCACATGGACGTCGAGGAACGCGTGGAGCGCGGCTTTTGCCTCGTTCCGGAACGCCGCGAGCTGTTCGGCGATATGACGGTGGCTGACAACCTTTTGCTTGGCGCGTATGCTCGGCGCCGAGGCACGAGCGTGCCGCAGAGACTGCAGGAGGTCTACGCGCGGTTTCCGCGTTTGAACGAGCGCCGCACGCAACAGGCGCACACGCTCTCGGGCGGCGAGCGGCAAATGCTGGCGCTGGGCCGGGCTCTCATGGCGCAGCCGGTGCTTTTGATGCTTGACGAGCCGAGCCTGGGACTTGCGCCCCTTATCGTCCGGGAAATATTTCGCATCGTTGCCTCGCTCCGCGATGCCGGGGTTTCAATTCTTTTGGTCGAACAGAATGCTCGCGCAGCGCTTGAGACCGCCGATTACGGTTATGTTCTGGAAACCGGAGAAATTACCTTCCAGGGTCCGGCGTCGGCGCTGGTCAGCGACCCGCGCGTGAATGCGACTTATCTCGGCGGATCGGTGTAATGGCGCGCGTCAGCTACCGTGACGTCGTGCTCGCGGCGCCGGTTACGGTGCCCTACGTCCGCTTCTCCACTCGGGGCGCGCATTGGTTTCTCGGCCGGGCGCTTGCGCAAATCCTGACGACGGCGAAAATTCCGAAGGAACGCATCGACGGTCTCGCGGTCGCAAGCTTCACGCTCGCCCCTGACAGCGCGGTCGGCCTCACCCAGCATCTCGGCTTGACGCTGCGCTGGCTTGACAACGTGCCGATGGGCGGCGCGTCCGCGGTGGTGTCCATCCGCCGCGCCGCGCGCGCCGTGCAGACCGGTGACGCCGAGATCGTGGCGTGCGTTGGCGGCGACACCAATCACACCGACAGCTTTCGACGTAACACGTCGGCCTTCAGCCAATTTGCCCGGGATGCCGTCTACCCTTACGGCTCGGGCGGCCCCAACACGAGCTTCGCGCTGCTGACGGCGTACTACATGCGCACCTACGGCGCGCGGCGCGCGAATTTCGGCAAGCTGTGCGTCGCGCAACGCAACAATGCGCTGAAAAATCCACTGGCGTTGTTCAAGAAGCCGTTGACGCTCGACCAATACCTCAATGCGCGTTTGGTCGCCGACCCGCTGCGCCTATTCGACTGCGTCATGCCGTGCGCCGGCGCCGACGGGTTCCTGGTGATGCGCGAGGCCACGGCCCGCGATCTCGGGCTGCCCTTTGCGCGGCTATTAGCAGCGATCGAACGGCACAATGCCTTTCCCGACGATCCGATCCAATTTCGCGGCGGCTGGGCCATGGACCGCGACGAGTTGTTTGCGCAAGCCGGTCTCAAGCCGGCCGATATCGACTTTGTCGAGGTGTATGACGATTACCCGGTCATCAACGTGCTGCAGTTCGAGGATCTCGGCTTCTGCGGCAAGGGCGAGGGACCGGACTTCATCCGGACGAACAGCTTTGAAGTTGACGGCACGTTCCCTAGCAACACCTCGGGCGGACAATTGTCGGCCGGCCAAGCCGGGGCGGCCGGAGGCCATTTGGGAGCCGTCGAAGCGATCCGGCAGCTCACCGGACAAACGCTTGGCGCGCAGGTCGCGGACGCCCGGTATGGTCTCGTTTCGGGATTCGGCATGATCAACTACGATCGCGGGATTTGCAGTGGCGCCGTGGTGCTCGCCGCCGATTGATGCGAAAGGGAGACAAAGGTGGCTCAAGCTTCGATACGGGCCAAGCGCAAGAACCCGATCCTGCGCACGCCGCAGCCGACGCGGCCGCCGCACACACGCAGCCGCGTCGCGCTCGGCCTTACTGCCGCCGCCGCGCGCGGCGCACTCGAACTGCAAGTCTGCCGTGATTGCGCCGCCGTGCAGTACCCGCCCCGCGAAGTTTGCCGGGCGTGTCTCTCCTCGCGGCTCGTCTGGCGTCCGCACAACGGCGAAGGCGAGCTTATCGCCGACACCGTTCTGCACGCCGCGCAGGAGCTTTATTTCCGCGAGCGCCTTCCTTGGCGAATTGGAATGGTGAGCCTCGACGGCGGCGCTAATCTGGTGGTTTATGTACACGAGAGCGTCCGCGGCACGCCATGCCGCATTCGCGTCGAAGCAGCGCTGGACCGCGCCGGCGAGGCCGTGCTGCTCGCGGTGCCGCCAGACGGGAGTACTGACTTGTCCGCCGATCCGAAACTGCGCGAAATGACGTGCGATCCGCGTGGACGAAAAATCCTGGTCACCGACGGCAAGTCGGCGATCGGTCAAGCCGTCGTGCGCGGCTTGGCCGCCGCCGGCGCCGATACCATCTGGGTCGGTGAAGCCGAGCCGTGGAAGAAGATCGCGGGCGCAGCAAAGCTGCACGATCTGCCACAAGTGACGGTGGTGCCGCTCGACGTGACCGACAGTGCTTCGGTGCGCGAACTCGCGGGCGAGGTCGGCGGCAAAGTCGACATCCTCGTCAACACCGCCGATCGTCATCGCACATTGACCATCGGCGCGCGCGGCGCGCTTGACGCGGCGCAGCTCGAAATGGACGTCAATTATTTTGGCTTGCTGCGGCTGGCGCGCGAGTTCGCTCCGCTTCTAAAAGCCCGCGCCGCCGACGGGCCAGCGAACGCTGTCGCCTGGGTGAACGTGCTGTCAATTTTCGCGCTGTCTAATTATCCGCCGCACGGCACCTATTCGGCTTCCAAAGCCGCCGCATTGTCGTTGTCGCAGGCGCTACGGGGCGACCTCTACGCCGCCGGCGTGCGGCTCATCAACCTTTTCCCCGGCCCGGTCGATGACGAGTGGGATCAGCTGGAATTGCCGCCAAAACTTTCGCCAAACGCTTTGGCCGCCGCTTTGGTCGCCGCGTTGCAGGGTTCGATGGAGGATGTTTATCCGGGCGAGGTCGCGCAAGACTGGCTGGCGCGGCACCAGGAAAACGCCAAGGCGCTGGAGCGCGAGCTGAGCGAGGGCAACCGATGAAGGTCGCCGCAAAGAAGCGCCAAAAGAAAGACGTATCCAAGAAGACGAGCAAAACCGCAGCGCCGGCGAACGGTCAACTGCGCACTTGGCTGCAGAGACTAGCGGCATCGCCTCGCTTGCAGCTCGTCGATCTCACGCAAACGCTGTCGCCCGATTTCCCGCCGATTGTGTTGCCGCCGGAAATGGGACAGAGCCGCCCGTTTCGCATGGAGCAGATCTCCCGCTACGACGAGCGCGGCCCGGCCTGGTACTGGAACAATGTCAGTTTCGGCGAGCACACCGGCACGCATTTCGATGCGCCGATTCATTGGATTTCGGGACGAGATCTTGCGAACAATTCCGTCGATGCATTGCCAGTCGAGCATTTCATCGCACCGGCTTGCGTGATCGATTGCAGCGTCCAAGCGCGCGCCGACGCCGATTTCCTTCTCACCGTCGACCATCTCGCCGCCTGGGAGGAGTCCCATGGTCGAATCGCCCCCGGGTCGTGGCTCTTGATGCGCACGGACTGGTCGAAGCGCTCGGACCCGGTCGCCTATCAAAATCTCGATGACACCGGACAGCATACGCCCGGTCCCGATCCAGACTGCGTGCGCTTTCTGGTGAACGAGCGCAACGTGCTCGGCTTCGGCACCGAAACCATCGGCACCGACGCGGGACAGGCGGCACACTTCAAGCCGCCCTACCCTTGTCATTACTACATGCACGGTGCCGGAAAATACGGGCTGCAATGCCTGTGCAATCTCGATCTCTTGCCGCCGACCGGCGCGCTGATTGTCGCCCCGCCGCTGAAAATCCGCGACGGCAGCGGCAGCCCATTGCGGGTATTTGCACTTGTGCCTTCCAGCCGCGTTTGATCGCAGACCATCCACGTCATACCGAGCGCTGGGCGCGATCCTTTTCGTTTTGCGCTTTGATCGCCTCGCGCGCGGCCTGCCATTGCGCATCCGTCCAATGCCGGAGCTCGTAAAAATTGCCGCCGGTCGCGTGGCTTTGTCCGCCGTCCAGCGCAATGGTTTCGCCGGTCAGCCACTGGCAGCCGTCGGAGATGAGAAAGGTTGCGAGGTTTTGCAGTTCCTCAATGCGGCCCACCCGGCCCATCGGGTTGGCGCGTTCCGTGCGTGCGCCCGGCTCACCGCCGGGATTAAGCCGCTTGCCCGCGCCTTCGGTCGGAATTTCGCCGGGCGCGATAGCGTTGAGCCGGATGCCGAAGCGGCCCCATTCGGTTGCGAGCGACATGGTCATGGCGTGGATGGCCGACTTGCTCATGGCCGACGGCACGACGTAGGGGCTGCCATTATGTATCCACGTCACCACAATGGACACGACGTTGCCGCGGTGACCGCCGGCGATCCAGCGGCGGCCGACTGCGTGGGTAACGTAAAACGTGCCGTGCATGACGATATTGGCTACCGCATCAAAGCCGCGCGGACTCAAATCTTCGGTGCGCGAGATGAAATTGCCGGCGGCGTTGTTGATCAGGTCGGTAAGCGGTCCGCCAGCGAAAATATCAGCCACCATGGCGTCGACTGCAGCCGCATCGCGAATGTCGACGCCATGGGCGTGAACGCCGCCGCCATATTTTCTGGTTAGCTCGGCAGCGGTCGCCTCGCACACCGATTTCCTGCGGCCGCAAATAAAGACTTCGGCGCCAAGCGAAAGAAACTTCTCGGCCATCCCTTTGCCGAGCCCGGTGCCACCGCCGGTGACCAGAATACGCCGGCCGCGCAACAATCCTTCCGTGAACATGCGCCCTCCCCCGTTGTGGCTTACGACCTTCAGCCTTCAAACACGTCGCTGCTATCTACGACGTCGGCCAGCATGGCTAGCGTCCGCAGCGAGGCACGGTGCGCCTTGAGATCGCCGGATATACAGCAATCGGCAAATAACCTGACCAAATAACCCATGTCGGCCGCGTCGCGCACCGTGTGCTCGACGGAAAACTGGGTCGCGAGCCCCATTACATTGATCCGCGTCGCCGCGCGATCGCGTAACAAACCGTCGAGCTCAGTGCGGCGGAACGCGCTGTTGGCGTTGCCCGTTACAAAAATCTCCCCGCCGAGAGGTTCGAAACCCTGATAAGCGCCGGCACCCCAGGAGCCTTGCTTCAGCGCTCCCAGTTCATGCGTCTTGGCGAACAGGCGGCAGTTACGCGGAAGATCCGAATGGTCCGCAGCAAAGACGATGTGCATATGAACGATCGTCCAGCCGGCGCGGCGCGCCGCTTCAAGCGCGCCCCGACTTGCTTCGAGAAACCGCTTGGCCGCGCCCGTCCCGCGCTGTAGCGAAAACGGAATAAGGCCGCGCGGATCGCAAATGTCGTTCTGAAAATGCAGCGCGATCAGCGCGTCGCTCAATTGTGTCTCGCTTGCTGCGGCGGCGCTCATGCCTTCTTCGATGCCGGTCATCTTGACGTTTTAGGCTTAAAATGTCCAATTGCGCGGCCCAAACAGCGAATGCGATCCTGCCATGAGTGATGCTTCTGCCGGCGCGCAACCGCCGGCGCCAATTGTCGACCCGAGCGCCGTCAAGGAAATCGCCGCCGGCGTTTACATCATCGGCGACCGCCGCGTTCCGCTGGTTCCGAACATCGGAATCATCCTCGGGCGCGATGCGGCGCTTGTCGTAGATACCGGTATGGGGCCGGCCAATGGCGAAAAAGTTATGGCCGCAGCCAAGCGCGTAGCCGGCGGGCGTCCGCTGATTTTAACGCTGACGCATTTTCATCCGGAGCATGGTTTCGGCTCGCAAGCGTTCAAGGGCGTGGCGAGGATTCATTACAATCGCGCCCAACTGGATGAACTGCGGGCGAAAGGCGAAGCCTACCTCGGAATGTTCAAGACTTTCGGTCCGGGCGTCGCCGCCGCTCTCGAAGGCACGGTTCTTGTCGAGCCGGACGATGTCTACGACGAAGCGTCGACTATGATTGATCTCGGCGGCCGGCGCGTCGAACTTAGAACTTGGGGACTCGCTCATACCGCGGGCGATCAGGTGGTCTGGCTGCCGGAAGAGCGCATCCTGTTCACCGGCGATCTGGCCGAGGAACGCATATTTCCGATTTTTCCGTGGTTCCCGCCGCAGGACGCCACAATCGATGCGGCCCGCTGGGCGCACATCCTCACCGAAGTGGCGTCATGGAAACCCGCCATCGTGGTGCCGGGGCATGGCGACGTCGGCGGCGTCGAGATCGTTAACGCGGTGCGGGATTACATTCTCGACGTGGGAAATCGCGTGGCGCGGGAGCGCAAAGCCGGCAAAGGTGCGGATGCGATTGTCGCGGAACTCGGGCCAAAAATCCGCGCCGAACATCCCGATTGGTCGGCGCCGGAATGGATCGATTTCGCGATCCGGTATTACGCTACGCTGAGCTGAACGTTTCTGGTCTGATCTGAGCGCCACTAGCGGCGGCCGAACGGCCATGTCAGCTCCCGTCCGCCCGCGATGCCGTCGGGCCGGAACAGAATGATGATCAGCATCAGCAATGCCAAAATGACGTCGCCGGTGCCCGCCGGCGCAGCGATGTTCGTGGTGCCGACCTGAATTCCGATTTCAGCTTCACGCAGCCCTTCGGTCAGCAGCGCGATAACGACCGTGCCGGCGACGGCGCCGGTGAGGCTGCCGCGGCCGCCGATCAGCAGCATGGCGACGATGAGGAAAGTGAGATCGACATAAAAATTCTCGACCCGGACAATGCCGAGAAAGTGCCCTAGCAGCACGCCGGCAATGCCCGACAAGAACGCCGAGACCACAAAGGCGCGCAGGCGGTGCAGCACGACGTTGACCCCCGACGCCTGAGCCGCGGCCTCATCCTCGCGTGAGGCGCGAAGAAGTAGCGCCGAGCGGGTCTCTTGATAAGCAAAGGCAATGACCAGCGCCGCGATCGCCCAGCAGAGCCCCGTCCACAAATCGACATAAGCCGGAAGCCCCATCAGCGAATTCTGGCCGCCGGTGACCGATGTCCAATTGCCGAAGACGACATTGCCGACCACGAGGATGGCGAAGGTCGCAATGCTCGCCGATACGCCGGACAGACGCATCAGCGGCCAGCCGACCACCAGCGCAATCACCGCGGCCACTGCTCCGCCGGCGAGCGCGCCGGGCAATACCGGCCACTCCGCGGCGGCGATCAGCTGCGGCAGGTCCGGAAGGAACACCGATTTTGCCGCCGATTTCATTGTGAGCAGAGCGGAAACGTAAGCGCCAATCGCCATGAAGGCGACGTTGCCGAATGACAGAATTCCGGAATTGCCGACAAACACGTAAAGCCCAACCACGGCGACGAGATTGATCAGCGCTTGCGTCGTGCGCCGCTGCAAAACCGCGGGCGCGAAGGAAGCGGCCATCGTTATCGTCGCGACAATCGCGACAAGTGCAACGAGCGGCCACAGCCGGCGCAGGGTTTCTCCCGCTCGTCCGCGCCCAACCCCCACAATCAAATCCTCTCCCGCAGACCGCGGGCCGGGATCAATCCTTGCGGACGGAACAGCAGAATGGCGATGACGGCGACGAACACGAAGGCCTCGCGAAACGCGCGAAGGTCGGGCGGCAACAGCGCTTGCAGCAAGATTGAGCCGGCGCCGACCAGAAATCCGCCCACTGCCGCACCGGGCAAACTACCGAGACCGCCAATCACCGTGCCGACGAAGGCGATGATCACCAATTGCACGCCCATGCGCGGCTGTATGACGCCGGTCTGTACGACAATGAGGCACGACACGGCGGCAGCGAGCAGACCGCTCAACGCAAACGCCATGGCGATCACGTTATTGGCGCGCACGCCCAATACCCGCGCCATGCGAAAATCCTCCGCCGCGGCCCGCATATGCAAGCCGAGCCGCGTTGCCCTGAGAAACCAGGTCAGCGCGACCAAGAGCACAATGCCAACGACGATGGTAACGATCTGGAGAAGTTGCAGCCGGATGCCGAGAAGCTCGGTTTGTCGTGCGAGTTCCGGAAGAAAATTGAGCCCCTTAAGCCGCGAGCCGACAACGAGGATGAGAAGCTTCTGCAAGAAGAAGCTCACGGCGAAGGAAGAGATCAGCAGCGTCGTGGGGTCGGCATTGCGCAACGGCCGAAATGCCGCTCGCTCCGTTATCAGCGCCAGAAGCACCGCGACCGCGATGGCGCCGAAAATCATCACCGGCACCGGCATTCCGGAAAGGCCAAGCAACGCGTATGCGGCAAGCGTAATCAATTCGCCGTGGGCGAAGTTGATCAGCCGCATCACCCCGAAAATCAGGCCGATGCCGAGAGCCGTCAGTGCGTAAAGGCTGCCGACACTCACCGCATCGACGAGGATTTGAACCAAACGTTCCATCAGGCGCCGGCCGGTTCGCGCATGCGGACGCCGAAATAGGCGGCGTCAAATCTGGGATCGTTCGCTATGTCCCGGGCATTTCCGCTAAGCAGGAATTCCCCGCCGCTCATGACATAAACCCGATCGGAGACCGCACACACGCGTTCGGCGTTCTGCTCCACAAGGAGAATGGTGACGCCCTCGCCTTTGATGGCGTGCAGAAGCGCGTAAATCTGATCGACAATCTTCGGCGCGAGCCCAAGCGAAGGTTCGTCGAGCATGAGAAGCCGCGGGCGCGAAAGAAGTGCGCGCGCAATGGCCAGCTGTTGCTGTTCGCCGCCGGACAATTGCCCGGCAGGCTGGTGGCGGCGCTCCGCCAGAATCGGAAACATCGCAAACGCGCGCTCAATGTCATTTCGGACCGCTTGCGCGTCGCGCCGCACCGTGGCGCCGAGCAAAAGGTTCTCGCGTACCGTCAGCGCCGCGAAGATGTGCCGCCCCTCGGGAACCAGAGCAATGCCGCGCCCTACCACGTCCTCGAGCGCAATCCCGGAAAGCGTCGCGCCGGCAAATGTCACACGGCCAGCAAGCGGCGGCGCAATGCCGGCAATCGCCGCGAGGAGCGAGGTTTTGCCGGCGCCGTTGGGGCCGACAATGCCGACGGTCTCGCCGTCTGCAACTTCGAGATTGAGTCCGCGCACTGCCGTAATCGCGCCATAGCGCACGACCAACCCGGACACGACCAGCAAAGGCGCGTGGAGGCTCATTGCAACGTTTCGCCACCTAAATAGGCGCGGCGCACGCCCGCGTTCGCCCGAATCTCGGCAGGCGTCCCGGCAGCCAGCGTCCGACCGCTGTCGAGGACATGAATGCGCTCACAAAGGTTCATCACCAACGCCATGTTGTGCTCGATGACGAGGATGCCGCAACCGTATTTGGACCTGATCCCGACAATGAGTTCGCGTAATTCCTCGGCCTCGGCGGCGGCGAGCCCGGCCGCCGGCTCGTCCAGCAGGAGAAATCGCGGATTTACCGCGAGCGCGCGGGCAAGACCGACGCGCCGCTCCTCGCCATAGCTTAGCGATGCGGCGCGATGCCCGGCCTTGTCACCGAGTTTGAGCTCTTCGAGAATTTGCGCGGCGCGCCGACGGGCCTCGCTGCGGCTGGCGCCCTGGCTGACGTAGCCGATCTCGACGTTCTCGCTGACCGTCAGATTGCGAAACAGCCGCACCGCCTGGAAGGTGCGCACCACGCCGGCATGCGCGAAGCCGTGGCGGGCAAGACCGGTGCAATTGCGCTCGCCGACAAAAATGCCGCCGTCGAGCGGGCGCTGAAAGCCGGAGAGGACGTTGACGAGAGTCGTCTTGCCGGCGCCGTTCGGCCCGATGAGACCGAGGATCTCGCCACGTTGCAGGGAGACGCTGACGTCATCGACGGCGACGAGGCCGCCGAACCGGACGGTCACGCCGCGGGCTTGGAGGTGCATGTGGGGCGCCGGTCGGGCGGCGGCTCCTCATTGCAGCGGCGGAAACTTCTCCGGCGAAAAGCGGCCAATGCAGGCGAATTTGCCATTGGTCGCTTGCAGAATGGCCATCGGCCGCGTCGTCTGAATGTGCAGCTTGGGCGTATAGGTCGTCGGCCCGATCATGAGCGCCTTCTTGTCGAAAGTGTCGAGCGCCGCCGCCACCTTGGCGCCGTCAAGCGAATTCGCCTGTTTGGCGGCGATTGCCCACGCCTGCACGGCGGCGTAGCCGCGCAATCCATAGGAGACGTCGGCCTTGCGGTTGTATTTGGCCTCGAAGCGCTTGAAAAAGCCGTTGACCTCTGCGTCCGGATCGTCGCCGTACTTGGAGCCGTAGCTGATGACGTAGAAGTTGCTTAAATCCGGCACGGAGCCGATCCAGTAATCGCCGTCGAGCGATTCACCGGTGACGATGGCCGCGTCAATTCCGGCGGCGCGCATTTGCTTGATGGCGCTCGGGCCGCCCGGCGCGTATGAGCAGAAAAAGACCAGGTCAGGCTTCTTCGGAAGCCCGGTGATGCGCGTGACCTGCGCGGCAATGGAAGGATCGTTGTTGAGAAAGGTATCTTGTCCGAGCAAGCCCTCTTTTCCGGCAAGCTCGGTCCAGCGGGTGGCAAAGCTTCCGCACAGCGACTTGGTGTAGGCGATGGTGTTGTCCAACAGAACGTAAGCGTTCTTCCAACCTTTTTGTTTGTACGCCCACTCGGCAAGCAGCGCGCCCTGCGCCTGACTGGCGTTCGACGTTGAGTAGGCCAGCGGTCCTACGCCCTGCACGCCGAACTTTGGATCGGAAGCGCCAGAAAACGCGACGACATCTTTCTGCTGGGCGACATACGCTCCCGGCGCGCCGAAATCGAAGTCGCTGGGGAAGAGAATAGCTTTGGCGCCTTTGCCGATGACATCGACCGCACCGTCGGCGCCGAGCGGCGGCTCGGATTTATTGTCGAATTCCACGACCTCGATCGGTTGCCCAAGCACGCCCCCGGCGGCGTTGATGTCGGCGACCGCAAGCTTCGCGCCAGCGATGGTATCGGCGTCGACCGGCGCAAACCAACCGCTGAACGACATCACCAGACCGAAGACCGGCTTATCGGCTGCCCAGCCGACATTCGGGGTCGAAAACGATTGCGATCGCGGACGCCGCCAGCGCGGCCATGCCCAGTTTTCTGACCATGTGACTCTCCTGCTAATTCCGTTGTCGAACCAAATTTTTTGGATGCGGCTTCTTTACCGTCGCGCGTCTGGCAACAGACCAGCTTGTTTAGCCAGCGCTGTTGTAGGAGGCCCCGGAGCCGTGGACGGTAGGCAAAAGGCCAAAATACTTCAAGCTTAAAGTTTCCATGCAAGCCGCCCGGCGCTCATTTTGGCGCGCATATTAGACACCCAGATAACGGTGTTGAATGTCGGCCGCCGCCGACAACGCCGCCGAGTTGCCGCTCCACACCACACAGCCACGCTCGATGATGTAGTGTCGGTCGGCAATGCCGGTGAGCGCGTCGACGTTCTTGTCGATGACCAAGATGGATTGCCCGGCGCTGCGCAGCTGCGCCAGGCATTGCCAGATTTGTTCGCGGATCAATGGCGCCAACCCTTCCGTCGCCTCGTCGAGAATAAGAAGCCGCGGGTTGGTCATGAGCGCACGGCCGATGGCCAGCATCTGCTGTTCGCCGCCGGACAGAAGATTGGCCATGGCGCCGCCGCGCTCGGCCAGGCGCGGGAAGAGCGCGAAGATTTTTTCGATGGTCCAGGGATCGGCCACGTTGTTGCGGTTGGCCGCCGTCGCCAGAAGATTTTCTCGGGCCGTGAGATTAGGAAATACTTGACGCCCTTCCGGCACAAGCCCAATGCCGAGCTTGGCGATCCGGTAAGCCGGCAGCCCGCAAAGCTCCGTTCCGCTCAAGCGAATCGAGCCGGCCGCGGGCGCGGTCAATCCCATGATCGAGCGTACCGTCGTGGTTTTGCCCATGCCGTTTCGGCCCATGAGCGAGACCATTTCGCCGACGGCGATCCCAAGCGAGACGCCGAACAGCACGCGGCTCAAGCCGTAGCTGGTTTCGACGCCGTCGAGTTCCAGGAGTGGTGCATCAGGCATCGCCGCCTCGCGAAGCAGCGCTTTTGTGTTCGCCGAGATAAGCGCGGCGCACTTCCGGATCGTTCCGGATTGTGGCCGGCTCCCCCGAAGCAATGATCCGGCCGTACACCATCACGGTCACGCGATCCGCCAAAGCAAATACCGCTTCCATGTCGTGCTCGACCAGGACAATCGTCAACTTCCCTTTCAGCTCATGCAGGAGTTTGAGCATCGCCGCGGACTCCTCGGGGCCCATGCCGGCCATGGGCTCATCGAGGAGAAGGAGCCGCGGCTGGGTTGCCAGCGCCATGGCGATTTCAAGCTGGCGATGCTCGCCGTGGCTCAAGAGCCCGACGCGCGCATACGCGCGGTCGGCTAGCCCAACGCGGGCGAGCGCCGCGATCGCAGGCTCTCGCAGCTCTTCGTCGCGGCGAGCGTTGCGCCAGAAACGAAACGAGTGACCGCTGCGCGCCTGTACCGCGAGCGCGACATTGTCCACCGCGGTGAAGTCGGCAAACAGCGAGCTGATCTGAAAAGAGCGAGCAATGCCTTTCAGGCTGCGCCGATAGGGAGGTAATGAGGAGATGTCGGCGCCATCGAAACTGATCATGCCGTCCTGCGGCGAAATCTCGCCCGCCAGCAAACCGATAAGCGTGGTCTTGCCTGCACCATTAGGGCCGATGATGGCGTGACATTCACCCGCGGGGATGTCGAACGAAAGCGCATCAGCGGTGACCACGCCGCCAAACCGCTTGGTCAACCTTTCGACTTGCAGCAGCGATCTAGCCACGGCGGCCTTCGAGCAATCCCTCGATCCCGCCATGCACGTAAATTGCTACCACGAGCAGTACCGGCCCAAGGATCAGACCGGCATATTCGGTAACGCGGGAGAGCCCCTCCTCGAGCAGCAAAAATGTCACCGCGCCGATCAATGGGCCGAACAGCGTTCCCAGGCCCCCCAGCACCACCATCACAATGAGATCGCCCGAGCGCGTCCAATGCATGAGCGCCGGGCTGATGAAGTTGGTGTGATTGGCCAGCAGCGCCCCGGCAAGACCGCACATCGCGCCGGCGATAACGAAGGAGACGAGCTTGTAGCGAAACGTCGGAAAACCGATCGCGCGCATCCGCCGTTCGTTGGACCGCGCGCCGCGGATCACCATGCCGAAGCGGGAATTGACCAGCCGCGACACCAGATAAATACTGGCCAGCAAAACCGCGAAGCACAGATAGTAGAAAAGCGTTTTGTTGTTGAGGTCGAGCCCGGGAAACAGGCTGCGCTTATAGATGGTGAGACCGTCGTCGCCGCCATATTCGGCAAGCCCGCTTGCGACGTAGTAAACCATCTGCGCGAACGCCAGCGTGATCATGATGAAATAGACGCCGCGCGTGCGTAAACTGAGCGCGCCTACAACGAGCGCGTAGAGTGCGGATGCCGCAATCGCCACCGGCCATTGCACCAGACCGGAATTGATCCCCTCCGCCGCAAGGATGCCGACGGCATAGCCGCCGATACCCAAATACGCGGCGTGGCCGAAGCTCACCATGCCGCCATAGCCGGTGATCAAATTGAGGCTGACGGCGGCGATGGCCAAAATAAGTACGCGCGTGAACAGCGTGAGCACGAACGTATCGCCGGTCAGCGCCGCGTAGAACGGAAGCAACGCCAGAACCGCCAACAATGCCGCGGTCACCAGAAAACGCGGCGACAGCGACAGGCGCGGCGCCGCGTCGGTTGGCGCATCGAGCGAAACCGTCATCGGCTGGCCGCCGGGAATAGGCCTTCCGGCCTGACGACGAGGATCGCCGCCATCAGCATGTAGATCGACATCGACGACAGCGCCCGCCCCAACGATGACGCGGCATTGGCGTTGAGCACGGCGTGCAGAAGGTCGGGCAAAAAGGCGCGGCCGACGGTGTCGATCAAGCCGACGATACAAGCCGCGACGAACGCGCCACGGATCGATCCGATGCCGCCGATGATGATCACGACAAAAGCGAGAATGAGGATATTCTCGCCCATGCCGATCTGTACCGTTAGGATCGGCGCCTGCATCACGCCCGCGAATGCCGCAAGCGCCGCGCCAATCCCGAACACCAGCGTGTAGAGGAGCTTGATGTTGATGCCGAGCGCACCAACCATTTCGCGGTTGGATGCGCCGGCGCGGATGAGCATGCCAAGCCGGGTGCGCATAACCAGGACGTAAAGCAGCGCGGCGACCGCAAGCGTCACCAGAATGATCACCAGCCGGTATGCCGGATAGTAGAGACCGGGCAGGATATGCACCGCGCTGAGCATTTGCTGCGGCAACGCCAGCGTCATGCCGGCCGGTCCCCAGACCAGCCGCACCAGCTCGTTAAAAAACAGAATAAGACCGAAGGTGCCGAGCACCTGATCAAGATGATCGCGCCCGTAGAGCGGCCGCAGCGCAATGACTTCAAGCGCCATGCCGGCGACAAGGGAGCAAACAACCGCCAGTGCAATGGCGACGACAAAGCTTCCGGTGAGAGCCGCGAACGTCGCTGCGAAATAGGCCCCCAGCATATAGAGCGAGCCGTGCGCCAGATTGACGAGGTCCATGATGCCGAAGACGAGCGTCAGTCCGGCCGCCAGCAGGAACAGCAGCATTCCGAGCTGAACGCCGTTAAGGCATTGCTCGATTAAATACAGCATGCCGCGCTAATGCTTCCGGCCGCTCGTGCGGAGAGCGGCCGAAATCGAGCCAGTCCGCTTAGGCCCGCGCAAAGATTATTCTCCAAGCTTCATCGGACATTTGTCGTGGAAACGATCCTGGTCGTTTTCGACAATGGTCGACACGGTCTTCAGCACGTAGTCGTCGCCCTGCTTGACCGTCTCCTGCAAATAAAAGTTTTGGATCGGAACGTGGTTGTTGCCGAACTTGAAGTTGCCGCGAACCGACTTGAAGTCGGCCTTCTCCATGGCGCGGCGCATCTCTTCCTTTTTCGAGAGGTCGCCGTGCACGGCTGCGATCGCGCTGTTGATCAGGTTCACGCCGTCGTAGGTCTGTGCTGCGTAATAGGACGGATGTGCCTTGTACTTGGCGTTGAAGTCGGCGACGAATTTCTTGTTGGCCTCGTTGGGAAGGTCGTTAACCCATTCCTGGGCGCCCAGAATCCCCAGCGAAAGGTCTTTAAGCCGCGGGATCGACAATTCATCGACGGTGAACACCTGGTAGAGCGGGATCTGCCCTTTGAGGCCCGCTTGCGCATATTGCGTCACAAATTGAATGCCGGACGCACCCGGATAGAACACGAAGATCAACTCGGTGCCGGACGCGCGCGCCTTGGAAAGCTCGGCTGAAAAGTCGAGCTGGTCCGGCCAGCGGGTCATTTCCTGGCCCAGCACCTGGCCTTGGAACAGGTCGCGCATGCCGCCGAGCTGATCGCGGCCCGATGCGTAATTCGGTCCGATCAGAAAGACGCTTTTGATGCCCTTCTGGTTCATGTAGCGGCCCATGGCGCGGGCCGTCTGATCGTTGGACCACGATGTCGAGAACACGTACGGAGAGCATAGCTCGCCGGAAATTTGCGACGGACCAGCGTTGTTAATCACCAAAAAGGTCTTGGAATCGACGATCGGCTTGAGCGCCGCCAAAAGCACGTTGGACCAGATAAAGCCAGCGATGAAATCGACGTGATCGGATTCGATCAGCTTTTGGGCCTTCTGCACCCCGACATCCGGCTTTTGCTGGTCGTCCTCGTAAATGACCTCGACTGGCAGGCCGCCGAGCTTGTGGCCGAGGTGGTCAAGCGCAAGCTCAAAGGCATTGCGCATTTCGTTGCCAATGACCGCCGTCGGACCGCTGAAGGTATTGATGAAACCGATCTTGACAGTCTTTTCCTGGGCGAAAGCCGAGCTGCTTGCCAGCCCCAACGCCATCGCCGCTGCGATTACATTCTTTATCATGATGTACATCCCTCTCGTCCGCCGTACTTTTCCGTGGAAAGGACAGTTGCGCCAGCGTCTTGCGCACCCTACTTGACGGACATTCTGGGCGCAAATTCCTCCCCGAACGATCCTTTTGGCGCCGGATCGTGCTTCCTTAAAGCGTCATGGCAGAGCAATTTCAATTCGGACTGGACACGTTCGGCGATGTCACCATTGGCGGCGACGGCCGCTTGCAGACCCACGCCCAGGTCATCCGCGACCTGATCGATGAGGCGGTGCTGGCCGATGCACTCGGCGTGAATGCCTTCGGCGTTGGCGAGCACCATCGGCCCGACTTTGCGGTGTCCGCTCCCGAGGTAGTACTCGCCGCCATCGCCGCCCGGACCAAACAAATCCATCTCGGCTCGGCGGTCACAGTGCTCTCCACCGACGACCCGATCCGGGTGTTCGAACGGTTTTCCACCATCAATGCGGTTTCGAGCGGACGCGCCGAAATCACGCTCGGCCGTGGCTCGTTCACCGAGTTGTTTCCGCTGTTCGGTTACGATTTGTCCCAATACGAGGTGCTGTTCGAAGAGAAGGTCGACCTGTTCGCGGCGCTGGTCAAATCAAACCCCGTCACCTGGGAGGGCCGGCTGCGGCCGCCGCTCAAAGATCAACACGTCTACCCGCCGATCGAGACCGGCGCGCTCAAGACCTGGATTGGCGTCGGTGGCAGTCCGGAATCGGTAGTGCGCGCCGCGCACTACGATTTTCCTCTAGCGCTCGCCATTATCGGCGGCGACCCCAAACGGTTTAAGCCCTACGTCGATCTCTACCATCGCGCCTTCACGCAATTCAGCCGGCCGGCGAAAGAGATTGCGGTGCATTCGCCCGGGCATGTGGCGGAGACCGACGAACGGGCGCGTACGGAGTATTTTCGCGGCTACAAGGCGATGCACGACAAGATCGGCGGCGAACGCGGCTGGCCGCCGATTACCCAGGCGCAGTTCGAGCAGGAAGTCGAGCGCGGTTCGCTCTACGTCGGTGCGCCCGACACTGTCGCGCGCAAGATTGCTGCGACCGCGAAGGCGCTCGGGGTGGCGCGCTTCGATCTCAAATATAGCGCCGGCACACTGCCGCATGCCGAGATGATGCGCTCAATCGAGCTTTACGGGAGCAAAGTCATGCCGCAGGTGCGCGAGATGCTGGCGGTGGCGGAAGCGGCCGAGTAGCGGCTTACTGCTGCGACGGCTTGCTACGTTCCCACCAATCCCAATTGCGGGCTCGAGGGTTCGGCATGGGCGCGCTTGGGGATGCGACCGGCCAGGCGCGACAGGCGCCCGGCGTCGACCGCGGCGCGCATGCTCTTTGCCATCAGCACCGGATCGCGCGCTTTCGATACCGCGGTGTTGATCAGCACGGCGGCGCAGCCTAGCTCCATGGCGAGCGTGGCGTCGGACGCAGTACCGATTCCCGCGTCCAGAACTACCGGCACCGGTGAGCGCGTGCAGATCAGCTCAATCAGATGGGGATTGGAAATGCCCAGCCCTGAGCCGATCGGCGAGCCGAGCGGCATGACGGCGGCGGCGCCTGCGTCTGCGAGTTTGCGGCAGGTCACCGGATCTTCGGTGCAGTAGGGCAAAACGATGAAGCCTTTTGCCACCAGCGTTTCGGTGGCGCGAATGAGTTCCTCGACGTCAGGGTAAAGAAGTTCGCGGTCGCCGATGACTTCGAGCTTGATCCAGTTGGTGTCGAGCGCTTCGCGCGCCAGTTCGGCGGTGAGCACTGCGTCCTTGGCGGTCTGGCACCCCGCGGTATTGGGAAGAAAGCGCACGCGTCCCGCCAGCAAATCGATGAGGCTCTCGTCGTCGCCGGCGAGGCTGATCCGGCGGATCGAAGCGGTGACCATTTCCGAGCCGCTCGCCGTGACCGCATCGAGCATGATCTTGCGGTTGGGATAGCCGGCGCTGCCGAGAAACAACCGCGATGAGAACGGCTGGCCGGCGATGATCAGCGGATCGGACATTAGATTCTCCATTTGAGCATGATCTTTTCGGAAAAACGGGCGCCATTTTTCCGGATCATGCTCTAACCTCCTTGGCGCGCGCGCACGATTTCGATGCTGTCGCCCGCTCGCAATTCCGTGGACGGCCACGCCGCGCGCGGCACAACTGCACCGTTCACCGCAACCGCGATGCCGCGCTGCGAAGTGTCGACGGCCTTTTCTTCGAGCAGCGCCGCGAGCGTCGCCGCCGCGAGCGGTTCACTCTCGCCGTTAATGCGGATGACAGGCTCGGTCATCGGCTTCTCCAATCCCGCGACTTCACTCGGCGGCCCGCGCCGGCAGGAAACGCTCGAGACCGAACGGTGCAATCGCCGGCTCGACAATATCATCGAGCACAAGGCGCGCGATGGCGTCCGCGGTCACCGGCGCGAGCAAAATGCCGTTGCGATGATGACCGGTCGCATACACCAGGCCTTGCAGCGGCCCGCGGCCGAGGATCGGCGCATCGTCGCGGCTGCCGGGACGATGACCGACCCAGGTTTCTTCGATCGGCAACTCTTCGATCGCCGGCACCGCGCGCCATGCCGCTTCCAGAAGAGTCAGCATGCCGCCGGCCGTGATCGTATTGTCAAAGCCTTTTTCCTCGACCGTCCCGCCAACAATAAGCCGGCCGTCAAGGCGCGGCACGAGGTAAACACCCGGCGCCCACAGCACGTGATTGAGGAGCGGCACGTCGGCATCCATGCGCAGCGACAGCATTTGGCCCTTGACCGGACGCACCGGCGGCCGGCGATCCGGCGGCAGCCCGCCGATGCCGCGCGACCAGGCGCCGGCGGCGAGCACAACGCCATCGGCTTGTTCGAGCACGCCGTCTTCGAACGCGACGCCTTTGACGCGGCCGCCCTGCGCGACGATGTCTTTGACCGGCCGGTCTTCCACGATCTTTACGCCCGCGGCCTCGGCAGTGACACGCAACGCCGCGGCGAGCTTGCGGTTATCCACTTGGTGGTCCTGCGGCGAAAAAACCGCGCCGGCGATCTTGCCTGCAAGACGCGGCTCGCGCCTTCGCGTATCCGCCGCCGAAAGCCATTCAAGCGGTAACGAAAGCTGACGCTGAAATTCCAGCCGGTGTGCGATCTCGGCCTGATCGTCGGCGGTCAAGGCGAGCAGCAGGGTGCCCTCTGAGCGCAGCTCAACATCGATGCCGCTTGCGCGCTTAAGCTCCTCGGTAAAGCCCGGCCAGCGCGCCTGACTCTCCCGGCCAAGCGCGACCAGCGCTTCCTCGCCGGGTTCGGCTTCACAGCATGCGGCCAGCATGCCCGCGGCGGCATGGGTTGCGCCCCTTCCGGTTTTGCCGCGATCGAAAATGATCACGTCGGCGCGGCCGGCGAGCCGCCAGCCGATACCTAATCCGATCACGCCCGCGCCAATGATGACAACGCGCGGACGGCGGTTCATGGCTATTGGCGTTGAAGACGTAGCGCTCAACGCGGCTCCCTTCGCTGGAATAACCCAGACAGGTTCGACGGGTGTGTTCTCAGCCGCGCTACTCCTGCGCGGCACCCCTGGCCGATGCTCTGATGATGGGGATTTTCGCACATCACCACAAGGGCCACTCAGCCTCAGCGCTTCCTGGTGCCTTTGGCCCTGATCGACGGACCAGCCTTCGCCAGCCGGTCGAACTCCATTAACCGCTCAAGTAGCGGTTCCAACTCCTTGAGCGGGATCATATTTGGGCCATCCGAGGGTGCGCGTTCGGGATCCTGATGGGTTTCCATGAAAACCCCGGCCACGCCCACGGCCACGGCGGCCCGCGCCAGCACGGGAACGAACTCCCGTTCGCCGCCGGATGCGGTGCCCTGCCCGCCCGGCTGCTGCACCGAATGGGTGGCGTCGAAAATAACCGGCGCGCCGAGCTTGGCGAGTGTAGGCAGCGCGCGCATGTCGGAAACCAGCGTATTGTAGCCGAACGAAACGCCGCGCTCGGTCACCAGCACATTGCGGTTACCCGCGCCGGTGATTTTTTCGACGACGTGTTTCATGTCCCAGGGCGCGAGAAACTGCCCCTTCTTCACGTTGATCACCCGCCCGGTTTTCGCGGCGGCAATGAGAAGATCTGTCTGCCGGCAAAGAAAGGCGGGGATTTGCAAGACGTCGACCGCCTCGGCCACCGCGGCGCATTGGTCCGCGTCGTGCACGTCGGTGAGCACCGGCACATCGAGCTTTGCACGCAGGTCGGCAAAGATCGTCAGCGCTTTGGAAAGGCCCAGGCCGCGCGCGCTCTTGCCGCTCGTCCGGTTCGCCTTGTCGAATGATGTTTTGTAGATCAGTCCGATGCCGCACCGCGCGGCAATCTCCTTGAGCGCCGCCGCCATCTCAAACGCATGCGCCCGGCTTTCCAGCGCGCACGGTCCGGCAATCAGCGCCAGCGGCAGTGTATTGCCGAAGCGCACTTGGCCGATGGTCACCGTCGGATTGGGCTTTGCGGACATTCGTATCCCTAGCGGCGGGACCATGATCGCCGCCTCGCGCCGGGTCAACAAGCGCTCAGGCTATTTGACTGCGGAGAATGCGGTCGGCTTGAGGAACGCGCTCTTGATGTTGGCGATAATCGGTCCGTCGCGCTCGCTGTCGTCGCGGGCTTTGATCCAGGCCGGGTCCGCCAAGAATGCTTCCCATACCTTCTCGCGCTCGGCGAGCGATTCCCACGCGAGAAGATAATGCAAGTCGTTGTTGCCGTCGCCGACATGCACCGTCCAAAACCCCGCCTGGCGGATGCCGTGCTTTTCCCAGATCTTGAGCGTGTGGTCCTCGAAGCGCTTGAGCAGCTTTGGGAGCCGGTGCGGAATGCACGAATAGATGCGCAGCTCGTAGATCATAGGTTTCCTCCCGAACGTCACTCCGACGGAAGACTATACCAGCCGGCTTTGCTCCACTGCCGCCTCGATAAACGAAGAGAAAAGCGGATGCGGTGCGAACGGCCGCGATTTCAGCTCGGGATGGAATTGCACGCCGATAAACCACGGGTGGTCGTCGTACTCGACGATTTCCGGCAATAGCCCATCGGGAGACATCCCGGAAAATCGCATGCCGTGCTGGGCCAACCGGTCCTTGTAGGCGGTGTTGACCTCGTAGCGGTGACGGTGGCGCTCGGAAATTTCCGTAGCCTGATAGATGTCGGCGACGCGGCTGTCGCGCTGTAGCAATGCCGGATAGGCGCCGAGCCGCATGGTGCCGCCGAGATCGCTGCCGAGGCCGCGTTTCTGTAATTCGTTGCCCTTCATCCACTCCGTCATCAGGCCGACGATCGGTTCTGACGTCGGCCCGAACTCGGTCGAGTTCGCCGCTTCAATGCCGCAGAGATTACGCGCCGCCTCAATCACGGCCATTTGCATGCCAAAGCAAATGCCGAAATACGGTACCTGACGCTCGCGCGCGAACTGCGCGGCGCGGATTTTGCCCTCGGCGCCGCGCTGGCCGAATCCGCCCGGCACCAGTATCCCGTCAACATGTTCGAGGAACGGCGCCGGGTCTTCGTTCTCGAACACCTCGCTTTCGATCCAGTCGAGATTAACTTTGACTTTGTTGGAAATACCGCCGTGGGAAAGCGCCTCGATCAGCGACTTATAGGCATCCTTCATCCCCGTGTACTTGCCGACGATGGCGATGGTGACGTCGCCTTCAGGATTGCGGATGCGCTCGTTGATGAGATGCCAGGTCACGAGATCGGGCGCCGGCGGGCTCTCGATGCCGAACGCATCGAGGACTTCGGTATCGAGACCGCCGGCCTGGTAGGCTTCCGGCACGGCGTAGATGTTGTCGACATCGCGCGCTTCAATCACCGCGCTTTCGCGCACGTTGCAGAACAGCGCGAGTTTCCGGCGCTCGCTCTCCGGGATCGGTCTGTCAGTGCGGCAGAGAAGAATGTCGGGCTGAATGCCGATGGCGCGCAGCTCGCGCACCGAGTGCTGGGTCGGCTTGGTTTTGAGCTCGCCAGCGCTCGGAATGAACGGCATCAGCGTCAGGTGAATATAGACCGCATGATGGCGCGGCAGATCATTGCCGAGCTGGCGAATAGCCTCGAAGTACGGGAGGCCTTCGATGTCGCCGACAGTGCCGCCGATCTCGCACAGCACGAAGTCAAAGCCCTCGTTGCCGTCGCGGATGAAATCCTTGATCGCGTTGGTGACGTGCGGAATGACCTGGATCGTCGCGCCCAAATAGTCGCCGCGGCGCTCTTTGGTGAGGATCTCCTGATAGATGCGGCCCGTCGTGATGTTATCGGTGCGGGTCGCCGGCCGCCCGGTAAAGCGCTCGTAATGGCCGAGGTCGAGATCTGTCTCAGCGCCGTCGTCGGTGACGAAAACCTCGCCGTGCTGATACGGTGACATCGTGCCGGGATCGACGTTCAGATACGGGTCGAGCTTGCGCAGCCGGACCTTATAGCCGCGCGCCTGCAACAGCGCGCCGAGCGCCGCAGATGCGAGACCTTTTCCCAGAGAGGAAACCACGCCGCCGGTGATGAAAATGTACCGCGCCATGGGGTTTAAGCTCTAGCGTGGGACCGCCGATTCGACGAGCGATATTGTCGAATGGCAGCCGCGCTCTTGGATCGATGCCAGCGAATTCCGGTTGAATAGCGATAGGCCGAGGCGGAATTCTCATGCCGCGCCGAAGCTGCCCCGAATGTCTGTGTGGTCGTTGCCGGGGCGGCGGGGGGCTTCATGCGGATTGCCTACTTCGATTGCGGAACTTGTGGCGCGCCGGGTTCCGGATTTGGCGTGGCGGGGGCGTTCGCAGTCGGCGCGCCGCCCAATTGGTCAAGCACACCGCGGCCGCTTTGACTGAGCGGCACGCCTGGACGGCCACTTGGGGCTTGCTGTGTCGCGGGCGCGCCGGGATTGATGATCGACGCAGGATGCCGGCCCAATCCAGCAAGCCAGGATAACGCGAGGCTGGTCACGAAAAAGCCAGCGGCCAGCAACGCCGTGGTCCGGGTGAGCACGTTTGCCGTGCCACGGCCGGTCATAAAGCCGCTGGTCGAACTGACGAGGCCCCCTCCTTCGGATTTTTGCAGCAGCACCACGCCAATCATGGCGAGGACCAGCATGAGATGGATGACAATGACAACGGTGAGCATGCGCGAAGTCCGGCCTCGGTCCCTATACGGCCCCGATATAGGGGGTCGCGCGGGTCTCTACATGATGCAACGCGAATTTTCTATGGCCGATCTCGGCAAGACCGCCATTAACCGTAGACCGCGGCAATAGCCAGAAAATCATCCGCCTTAAGGCTCGCGCCGCCGACAAGCGCGCCATTGACGTTGGCAACGGAGAGCAATTCCGCCGCGTTCGCGGGCGTGACCGATCCGCCGTAAAGGATGCGCACCTGATCGGCCTTCTCGCCATAACGCGATCTCAGCCGGTCGCGAATGAGGCCGTGGACCTCGCTGACATCCTTCGGCTGCGGCGTCCGGCCGCTGCCAATCGCCCATACCGGCTCATAGGCGATGGCGAAATCGCCCGCATCGGGCAAAGAAGCGTCAAGCTGAGTGCTGACGGTTTTCAACGTCTCCCCGGCTTCCCTTTGTTCGCGGGTTTCACCGACGCAAATGATGGGTAGAAGCCCGGCGCGCTGGGCCGCCTCCGCTTTTGCCTTTACGGCCGCGTCGGTCTCGCCATGATAGTGCCGGCGCTCGGAATGACCGACAATGACTGCAGCCGCGCCGGCGTCTTTGAGCATTTCCGCCGAGATATCGCCCGTGAAGGCTCCGGATGCTTGCGCATGACAATCCTGGCCGCCGATCGCCACGCCGCTCCCGGCCGCCGCGTCGGCAAATTGCGCGATCAGAGTGGCCGGCGGACACACCATCAGCTCAACCTCGGACAGCGACTTTGCCCCGGCAATGATCTTTTGCAGTTCCCCGACCGAGCTTCGGAGACCGTTCATCTTCCAGTTGCCGGCAACTAGCGGACGGGGGGGCTTCATGGTGCTCAACATCGAACGGCGCCTGCGACGACGACGCGTTAGCAGAGCGCTTGCCTATAAAAAAGAGGCGATTTAACAAGAACTTTCCGCCGGTTGCGGCTTCGCTTATGGCTCCTTATGATGCGCCCGCCAAAGATGGGCTCGTCTCCCGCGGAAAAAGGCCAACGCAGGATCTGCGGTAACGAGACAGCTTCCGACGCAACGGCCTCACACGAGAACGCTAGAACATGCTCCGAGGTATCCGCAAAGCCTCCGCCAATTGGCTCGGCCGAACCGTCATGGGTGTGGTCATGGGGCTTTTGGCGCTCAGCTTCGCGATTTGGGGCATCAACGACATTTTTCGCGGCTTTGGCCGCTCGACGGTCGCCAAAATCGGCGGCATCGAAATTCCCATCGAAGAATTCCGCCGCGTCTACAACGACCGCATGCAGCAGTTGAGCCGGCAAGTCGGACGTCCGGTCACGCCCGAGCAGGCGAACGCCATCGGGCTCGACCGGCAGGTGCTGAGCGAAATGGTCGCCGAAGCCGGCCTCGATCAGCGCGCCCGGCAGATGCACCTCGGCATTCCGGATTCAGAGATTGTACAGCGAATAAGCGCCGATCCGGCTTTCAAGTCGCCCACCGGCAGCTTCGACAGGCTCAGGTTCGAGCAACTCATCCGGAGCGCCGGCTACACCGAACAGCGTTTCATTGCCGAGCAGCGCCGCGTGATGCTGCGCCGGGAAATCATCGATTCATTGACCAGCGCGCTTCCGGCTCCGAAAGCCTGGCTCAGCGCCATCAACCAATTCCAAAACGAGGAACGCAGCATCGCCTATCTGCGGCTCGGCCCGGCACAGGCCGGCGATATTCCACAACCGACGGCGGACGAGCTGAACAAGTATTTCGAGGCACGAAAAATCCTCTTCCGCGCGCCCGAATACCGCAAGATATCGACCCTGCAGGTGACGCCGCTTGAACTCGGCAAGTGGATGGATATTTCCGAGGCGGACATCAAAGCCGCGTACGAAGAGCATCACACTCGCTACGTCACGCCGGAACGCCGTCACGTCGAGCAAATCGTGTTTCAGAAAGCCGAGGACGCCGATGCGGCGGAGGCGCGGCTCAAGGAGGGATTGACGTTCGCCGCGCTTGCGGCCGAGCGCGGCCTCAAGGATCAGGATATCGATCTCGGCACCGTGCCAAAGTCGGAGATTGTCGATCCGGCCGTGGCGGATGCCGCGTTCTCGCTGAAGGAGGGCGAGGTCAGCGCCCCAATCAAGGGGCGCTTCGGCACCGTCATTGTCACAGCGACCAAGATCGAACCCGAGCAAACAAAGTCGCTTGCGGACGTGACGGCACAGATCCGCAACGACATTGCCGCGGAGCGCGCCAAGAGCCAGGTGCAGGCCCTGCACGATCAGATTGAAGATGCGCGCGCCGGCGGCAGCACGCTCGAGGAAGCCGCGCAAAAAGCCAAGCTTCAGGTCGTGAACTACGACATCGATCGTTCCGGACGCGATCCGAGCGGCAAACCGGTGACCAACCTCCCTCATGCAGCGGACGTGATCAGTGCCGCTTTTGCTTCCGAAGTCGGCGTCGATAACGATCCGATCTCCGCCGACGGCGGGTATGTCTGGTACGACGTCACCGCCATCACGCCGGCGCATGATCGCGCGCTCGACGAGGTCAAGAGCGACGTCGAGGCACGCTGGCGCGAGGACGAAATATCGACGCGGCTTAAGGCGAAAGCGGCCGACCTCCTCGATAAGCTCAAAAACGGCAGCTCGCTCGATGATGTTGCCAAGGCCGAAAACCTTAAAGTGGAAACCGCAGACAATCTCCTTCGCAACAAGCCCAACCCCGGCCTCTCCACCAAGATCGCGGCGTCGGTATTTCGCACCGCCAAGGATGCGTTCGGCAACGCCGAGGGCGATCAACCCACCGACTGGGTCGTATTCCGCGTCACCGCGGTGTCGACGCCGAAACTCGATGCCAACTTGCCACAAGAAAAGCAGATTGAAGAAACGCTGCAGAGTCAGCAGAACAACGACATCCTTGGGCAATACGTCGCCTGGCTGCAGGACGCTCTGGGCCTGAGCGTCAATCAGGCGGCGCTAGCGCAGGCGCTCGGCAACACTGCGCCCGACACCAATTGAACCTCGTGCGGATTGAACCTCCGCCGGAAGGCTTCACGGCCGGCTACACCGCCGGCGAACCGCAAGTCGTGTGGACGACGCTGGTCGCGGACCTGGAAACGCCGGTTTCCGCCTTCCTCAAAATCACCGCGGCAAAGCCCAAGGACTTGCCGCCATTCGCGTTTTTGCTGGAATCGGTCGCGGGCGGTGAAGTCCGCGGACGCTATTCGATCATCGGACTTGATCCCGATGTGATTTTTCGCGTCAGCGGCCGTACCGCCGAAATCAACCGTAAGCCGCACGATCCAAAAGCCTTTGTACCGGCGAATGCCGAGCCCCTTCAGGCGCTGCGCGAACTCATCGCCGAAAGCCGGATCACGCTGCCCGATGCGTTGCCGCCAATGGCGGCCGGAATCTTCGGATATCTCGGTTACGACGTGGTGCGGCTGCTTGAGGATTCACTTGCCGCTGCGGGAAGCGATCCCATCGGCATTCCCGACGCGCTGCTGGTGCGGCCTCGCCTGGTCGTAGTGTTCGACGCCGTCGAAAATACCATCACCTTGGTCACGCCGGTACGCCCGCAACCGGGCGTTCCCGCAAACGACGCGCTGGCGCGCGCCGTGGAACGATTATCGAGGATCGTCGACGCGCTCGATAGTCCGCTCGACAAATCGGCACACGGCGGCGACGGCGGTGCGCTCGGAGGGGCGCCGCGCTCGAACACGACGCCGGAAGAATTCAAGCGAATGGTCTTGCGAGCGAAGGAATACATCCTCGCCGGCGACATTTTCCAAGTGGTCTTATCACAGCGCTTCGAAATGCCGTTCTCGCTGCCGGCCTTTCGCGCTCTATCGCGCGCTGCGGCGCGTCAATCCATCGCCCTATCTGTTCTTTCTCGACTTCGGCGATTTTGCCGTCGCCGGCTCAAGCCCGGAAATCCTGGTCAAGACCGCAGGCGGGACGGTCACCGTGCGCCCGATCGCCGGTACGCGGCCGCGCGGCGCCACGCCGCACGAGGACAAGGCGCTTGAAACCGAGCTGCTTTCCGATGCCAAAGAGCGGGCGGAGCATTTGATGCTGCTCGACCTCGGCCGTAACGATGTCGGCCGGGTCGCCGAAATCGGCAGCGTCAAGGTCACCGATCAGTTCTTCGTCGAGCGCTACAGCCACGTAATGCACATCGTCTCCAACGTGCAAGGCCGGCTGCGGACGGACCGCGAACCGCTTGACGCGCTAGCTGCGGGCTTCCCCGCCGGCACCGTCTCCGGCGCGCCTAAGGTGCGTGCGATGCAAATCATCGATGAGCTGGAAAAGGAAAAGCGTTCGCTGTACGCCGGCTGCGTCGGTTACTTTTCCGCGGATTCGGAAATGGATACCTGCATTGTATTGCGAACCGCGCTCATCAAGGACGGGGTGATGTACGTCCAGGCGGGTGCCGGCATTGTCGCCGATTCCGATCCCGACCTTGAACAGCAAGAATGCGTCAATAAAGCAAAGGCGCTATTCCGTGCCGCCGAAGAGGCCAAGCGCTTCGCCAGCGGCGGCAGCCGCGGACAATAGCGGACTTCAGGCCATGAGCGATCTCACCGCAGCGGATATCGTGTCGTTCTGGCGCGACGCAGGCCCAGAGCGGTGGTGGGAAAAGAACGATGAGTTCGATCGCCTGATTCGATCGCGATTTTTGCCGCTGTATGAGGCGGCGGCGCGCGGCGAGCTGGCGACATGGCAAAACAGCCCGGAAGGCGCACTGGCGCTGGTCATTTTGCTCGACCAGTTTCCGCGCAACATTTTTCGCGGCAGTCCGCACGCTTTCGCCACCGATCCGCTGGCGCGCGCCGTAGCGACCGGTGCCGTTGCGCTCGGGTTCGATCAGAAAATCGATCCGAATATTCGGCAGTTCTTTTATCTGCCATTCATGCATTCGGAGGTATTGGCCGACCAGCATCGCTGTTGCGAACTCTACGAAGCACTGGGCGATGCCGATCTCATCAAATTTGCCACCGTCCACCGCGACATCGTCGTCAAATTCGGGCGTTTCCCGCACCGGAACCACACTCTTGGCCGCGCGACCACTCCGGCGGAGCAGGATTTCTTAGACGCTGGCGGATTTGCCGGCTAAAACTTAGGCCTACGGCACGCCGGGGGCCGCTGCCATGACTACACGCGAAGACCACTCGCGCCTTGGCGCGGACATCCCTGTTCTGATTATCGGCGGCGGCCTGGTCGGCTTGTCTACGGCAATGTTTCTGGCGCAGCACGACGTCGCCTCGGTTGCGATCGAGCGGTTGCGCGGCGTCTCGGCATTGCCGCGCGCCGCCCATTTTCATCTGCGCACCCTGGAGCTGTTTCGTTCCGCCGGCGTGGAAGATGACGTCCGCCGTCAGTCGGAGCGTGAATTCACGCCGGAGGGCGCAATCGTCGCGCTGGAATTGCTCGCCGGCAAACAGATCGCCGCGTTTATCCCGAGCCTCAACGAGGGCGTCGAGGCGTTAAGTCCGACGCGGCGGCTGTTCATCACCCAGCCCGGACTTGAACCGATCCTGCGGGCCCGCGCCGAGCAAGCCGGCGCGAAAGTCATGGACGGGACCGAGCTGGTTGCGCTGGCGCAGGATGGCGATGGTGTGACCGCGACCGTACGCGACGTCGACAGCGGCGTCGAACAGCGACTGCGCGCCAAATACGTGGTCGGGGCCGACGGCCCGCACAGCAAAACCCGCGAGCTATTGTCAATTCCGTTCGACGGCCGCGGCGTGTTCTCCAACAGCATCACCATCTATTTTCACGCCGACGTCGCCAAACTGATGGCAGGACGCAACTTCAGCGTCATGTACATCATCAATCCGGCGTTGAGCGGTTTCATCCGGCTCGACAAGGACAGTCAGGCGGGCTTTCTCGTGGTCAACACCGTCGGTGACACACGCCTGCCGGAAACCGCCAAAGCCGCGGGCGATACCAGCGAAAAGCGTCTGCTCGAACTGGTACGCGCCGGCATCGGCGTGTCGGACGTCGCGGTGAAGATCGACGGCGTCGCGCGCTGGCGCGCGGTGTCCGACGTGGCGCGCCGCTATGGTGAGGGTCGCGTGTTCATCGCCGGCGACGCCGCCCACGTGATGCCGCCGAACGGCGGCTTCGGCGGCAATACCGGAATTTGCGACGCCCACAATCTCGCCTGGAAGCTCGCCTTCGTGCTCAACGGTCACGCCGGACCCGAATTGCTCGCGACCTACAATCTCGAGCGGCAGCCGGTCGGCAAGTTCACCGTCGAGCAGGCCTATACGCGTTACGTCACGCGCACCGCACCTTATCTCGGCGCCACGGACTATGAGCCGCAAGCCAACGATTTCAATATCGAGCTCGGATACCTCTATCATTCGCCCGCTGTCGTTCCCGAACATGCGCCCCCTCTCCCGCATGAAGATCCGCGCGCATCGGCGGGACGCCCAGGCTCGCGCGCACCGCACCTTTGGATTGAGAAGGCCGGAAGGCAGCTCTCCACGCTTGACCTGTTCGACACGGGCTTCGTGCTGTTGGCGGCGGCGGGCGGCGCGGACTGGGTCGCCGCGGCGCGTCGTGCCGTCAAGCATTTTGCCGGGCTTCCGTTTGCCGCCTATCACATCGGCCGCGACGTTGCGGATCCGAGCGGACAATTCGCTGCGCTGTATGGCCTGACCGCTACCGGCGCGGCATTGATCCGCCCTGACGGATTTGTCGGCTGGCGCGCACCGGCGCTCTCCACCGATCCGGAAACGGCGCTCCGCGAAGCCCTCGCATCGCTGTTGGCCAAAGCCTGAGACCTGCCGGCATTCACTTGGCTTTTTGCGCGCGTCGCGGCAACAGTTTTGCTGCAACGATTTAGCGAACACAGCCGACAGAATTTGTTTCGCTTTTACGAAATATCTTGCAGGAAATTCAGCATGCCGCGCATTCCGAATAGGAACTTGACAGCGGCCGAGTTGCGGCCATTACAGTCCGCCGCCATCACGCAGCATAGGGGCCGATCATGAAAGCATTTTTCGTCGCGCTTGTAATTGCCGCCGGAACCTTGACCGGCTCGTCGTCGTTTGCCGCGGACGAGCGCAATGTGACCGTCATCAACGGCACTGGATACGGCAGAAAATTCTTGGGCTTCAACAATCCCGGCGACAGCGATTGGTCGGAAAACGAGCTGCCGCCTAACGGCGTGCTACCCGACGGCAATAGCGTTTATGTGAAGTTCAATACCCAGGACAAAGGCTGCAAGTGGAACGTTCGCATCGACTGGGCCGATGAGGGCTATCCCGGCGTGTTATGGCACGACATCGATCTTTGCAGCATCGACAGCATGACGCTGCGCTATGATCGGGCCACCGACAAGACCTCAGCCGAGCTTAAATAGATAACGGCAGAGCGAGACTTCGTAAATTCGTGGTGGCGCTTATTCGGCGCCGCCGTTTTCTTCACCCTCTTCGCTGAGCCGCTCGACCGAGGCGACGCGCTCACCTTCGGCGGTGGAGAATACAATCACCCCTTGGGTAGCGCGCCCGGCAATGCGAATGCCCTCGACCGGGCATCTGATCAATTGGCCGCCGTCCGTGACCAGCATGATCTGATCGCTCTCTTCGACCGGGAAGGAAGCGACAATCGGGCCGTTCTTTTCGGTAATCGCCATGGCGACGATGCCTTTGCCGCCGCGACCGGTGGCGCGGTACTCGTAGGACGAGGTGCGCTTACCGAAGCCTTTTTCCGAGATTGTCAGCACGAACTGCTCGGCAGCCGACAATTCGGCATAGCGAGTTTGGCCGAGCTCGATCGCGCCGCTTGCCTCGTCGCCATCGCCGCCGTTCTCTTCAACCTCGCTCTCACCGTTGGCCCCTCCGCGCCGCACCGCGTTGGCGCGCTTGAGATACGCCGCCCGCTCCTCGGCGCTGACCTCGACGTGACGCAAGATCGACTGCGAGATCAATTTGTCGCCCTCGGCAAGATTAATGCCGCGCACGCCCATGGAGGTGCGACCCTGGAAAACTCGCACATCGTTGACGGCGAAACGGATGCACTGGCCGGCTGCTGAAGTCAGCAGCACGTCGTCGTTCTCAGTACAAATCTGAACGTCGACGATCCTGTCGCCCTCATCCAGCTTCATGGCGATGATGCCGGACCGGCGTACATCGGAAAAATCCGAAAGCTTGTTACGGCGAACCGTGCCACGGGTCGTGGCAAACATGACGTCGCGCTGAGCCCAGGTCGATTCATCCTCCGGCAACGGCATGATGGTGGTGATGGTCTCGCCCTGCTCCAGCGGCAGGATGTTGATCAACGCCTTGCCGCGCGCTTGCGGCGCCGCTTGCGGCAACCGCCAGACCTTTTCCTTGTAAACCTGGCCGCGCGAGGAGAAGAACAAGACCGGGGCGTGCGTCGAGGCAACGAACAGCCGGGTGACAAAATCTTCTTCGCGCGTCTGCATGCCGGCGCGGCCCTTGCCGCCGCGCCTTTGCGCCCTATAGGTCGAAAGCGGCACGCGCTTGACGTAGCCGGCATGCGAGACCGTGACCACCATGTCCTCGCGCTGGATCAAATCCTCGTCTTCCATCTCGCCTTCCTGGTCGACGATGATGGTGCGGCGAGGCGTCGCGAAATCGCGCTTGATCGCAGCCAACTCGTCCTTGACGATGGCCTGGATGCGCGCGCGGGAACGCAGGATCTCGAGATAGTTGGCAATTTCTTCGGCAAGCTTATCGAGTTCGGCCTTGATCTCATCGCGGCCGAGCGCGGTGAGCCGCTGCAGCCGAAGATCAAGGATCGCTTTTGCCTGTTCGGCAGAAAGTTTTGTCGTACCGGCTTCTGACACGCGGTGGCGCGGATCGTCGATCAGGGTGACCATGGTGGCGACATCGCGCGCCGGCCAATCGCGCTCCATCAGTTGCTCGCGCGCCTCGTTGGCGTCCTTGGCGGCGCGAATGAGCTTGATCACCTCGTCGATATTGGCGACCGCAATGGCGAGACCGACCAGCACATGGGCGCGATCGCGGGCCTTGCCGAGAAGATGTTTAGTCCGCCGGTAGATCACCTCCTCGCGGAACGCCAGGAACAGCCTGAGGAGGTCCTTCAAGTTCATTACCAGCGGGCGGCCGTTATCCAGCGCCACCATGTTGGCGCCGAACGACGACTGCAGGGCGGTGAAGCGATAAAGCTGATTGAGCACGACGTCCGGCACCGCCTCGCGCCGCAATTCGATCACCACGCGATAGCCGTCGCGATCGGACTCGTCGCGCAACGCGGAGATGCCTTCGAGCTTCTTCTCGCGCACCAATTCGCCGATGCGCTCGACCATATGCGCCTTGTTCACCTGATAGGGGATTTCAGAGATGACGATGGCTTCGCGATCGCCGCGCAGCGTTTCAAAAGCGACCTTACCGCGCATCACAATAGAGCCGCGGCCAAGATGATAAGCAGCGCGAATGCCTTGGCGGCCCAAGATGATGCCGCCGGTCGGAAAATCCGGACCCGGAACGATGGCGATGAGGTCCTCGATCGATAACCCCGGATCTTCGACAAGCGCCACGCAAGCGTCGATCACCTCGCCGAGATTATGCGGCGGAATGTTAGTGGCCATGCCGACCGCAATGCCGCCGGCGCCGTTGACAAGAAGGTTGGGAAACCGCGCCGGCAGCACCACCGGCTCGCGCTCGGAGTTATCGTAATTGGCCTGGAAGTCGACGGTGTCTTTGTCGAGGTCTTCGACCAGCGAACCGGCGACGCGTTCAAGCCGCACTTCGGTATATCGCATCGCCGCCGGCGCATCGCCGTCGACGGAGCCGAAGTTCCCCTGCCCGTCGATTAATGGCAGGCGCATGGAAAAATCCTGCGCCATGCGCACTAGCGCGTCGTACACCGCCTGGTCGCCGTGCGGATGATATTTACCGATCACGTCGCCGACCACGCGGGCCGACTTGCGGTAAGGCTTGTTCCACTCGTAGCCGTTCTCGTGCATCGAGTAGAGAATGCGCCGGTGCACCGGCTTGAGACCGTCGCGCGCGTCGGGCAACGCACGCGCCACGATCACGCTCATGGCGTAATCGAGGTAGCTCTTCTTCATCTCCTCCGTGATCGAAACCGGGCGAATATCGGAGGGACCGCCGTCTATCGGCGGGGTGTGATCTTCGTCAGCCACGCGATTATTCCTGGCAAGAACGCAAGCGCGAATCCGCGCTCAATTTTCATAGCCGATTGGGCGTTCGGACGCCACTTGTTTCAGCCTCATTGAGGTAGGGTTTTCCGCTGAAATTTCAATATGTTCCGGCTGCCTTTCCGCGACATTTGCCGGGCTCGTAAACCGCTTTCTGCTACGGTGCTTTTTGTGCGGTCGGGAAGGGTGAAAATTCACGTGAATCGCGGTTGCCGCGCGCTTGCGCTCGGGCTTGCCTCCGCCCAACGTACTTCTCCCGCGAGGACCAAGAATGCCGCTCGATTTTGCCATTTCGGCGCTCGTTACTCTGCTGGTCGTGGTCGATCCGGTCGGGCTTGCGCCTACGTTTCTTGCCGTGACCGAGGGGCTGCCGGACCGCGCACGAAAGAGCGTGGCGCTGCGCGCCGCGCTCATCGCCGGCGCGATCTTGATCGGCTCGGCCTTGATTGGTGATTGGTTGCTGCGCGCGCTCGGCATTTCGCTGCCGGCTTTTCGCATTGCCGGCGGATTTTTATTGTTCGCCATCTCCTTTGAAATGGTGTTCGGCGCGCGCATGCGGCGTGAAGGGCAAGCCGCCGAGCAGGCGGTGGAAGAGCACGTGCGCAACGTCGCTGCGTTTCCGCTGGCAATTCCGCTGCTCGCCGGCCCCGGCGCAATCACCGCAACGTTATTGCTCGCCGGCCGGGCTGGCCGGGATCCTTTACTTGTCGGCCTTCTGCTCGCCGTTGTCGTGTTTGTCGCATTGGCGTCATTTGTCTGCTTCACCGGCGCCGGCCATATCGGCCGGTTACTCGGCCTGACTGGGAACATCGTGCTATCACGCCTGCTCGGCGTGCTGCTTGCGGCGCTCGCCGTTCAATTTGTTGTCGATGGAGTGCGCGCGCTTCTTGCGGCATAGAGCGTGATCCCGAAACGTGGACAACGGTTTTCGGAAAAGATCAGCGCCACGAACTGGGGCGGGATCTCCTCCGGTTTCTCTTCTGCAACAAGGGGGTCGCAAATCTTTCACGATGGACTGCAATGTTGCGGCATCCCCAGCCGAGGAGAGTATCATGGATCACGACATCCACGAGCATCACGAGAAAGCCGCGCATCACCACGACGAAGCGGCGAAACATCACCGCGAGGCGGCAAAGCATCACAAGTCCGGGCATCACGAAAAGGCCGCGCACCACTCGAAAGTCGCACACGGCCATTCGCTGCACGCCACCGATCATCAGCATCTCGCTTCGAAAAAGCACGCGGAACATCACGGCTGATCTGCCAAAGGACCCGATGACGTAATCCGCTTCTTGAGCGAACGCCGCGTGGCGCCCGCGCCGGCGGCGTTTTATTTGAGCGTGACCGGTGCTTCGCCGAAAATCGCGCGGCGCCGCTCGAGGCTCTCGGGCGGCCAAAGCTTGCGCGAGTCATAGTAAAACTCGAAGGCGGGAACGCCTTCCGGCAAAGTGACCCAGGGAAGCTTAGACCGGACGTAGATGTGCACGTCCGGTCTGAGCGCAGCGGAATCGTCGAGCGTGCCGACGCGCACGAAGCGCAGCTTCTGCACGCCGCCGTAAGTGCTCCACAGCGCCACACCGCATGACGGACAGCGATAAATCTCCTGCGGCTTGCCGCTCGGGGTCGGCACCGCGACCGGTTGGGGACTGCCGGAAAGAAGCGCGACCCGCTCGGCTTCGATCAAGGCGTTGAGCACGAACGCGCTGCCGGTTTGCCGCTGGCAATCCCGGCAGTGACAGCAATGCACGAACATCGGCAGCGACCCTAGCCGGTAGCGCACGGCGCCGCAGGCACATCCGCCTTGCAGATCAGCCGCCATTGTCGTCTCCAACGAATTCATCCCAGTAATCCTTGCGCGTCGTCCCACATCGATCGCACGACTTCCCCAGCAGGCAGCGCTTTTGCCAAACCGGCCGACTGCCCCGCCCAGGCTTGCATGCGTGTGATGTCGTTGTCCTTCACCGCGGCTGCGCGCATCGCCGCAGTTAGACCGCGCTGAACCGGATGAGGCGCCGGCGGTGGAGCGTTCGGCGCGGCGGCGGCACGCACGTAAGGTGTGACGATACTGCGGCCGGGACGGCCGGAGAATGCGCGGGTGACCGTTGTGTCTTCCGGTGCGGCTCGTCCGATGGCATCGGCCCAGGCCGGCGCGATCGTCGACTCGGGGCAGCGCAGCAACGCCGTGCCGACCTGTACGGCAGATGCTCCGAGTACGAGCGCCGCAGCGACGCCGCGGCCGTCGGCGACGCCGCCGCTCGCGACCACAGGCACGTTCACCGCGTCCACCACCGCAGGCAACAAGCTGAACAAGCCCACCAGGCGCGTCTCCGCGTCGGCGATATCGAACGCGCCGCGATGTCCGCCTGCCTCCATTCCCTGCGCGACAATCACGTCGGCACCGGCATTTTCAGCGGCTTTGGCTTCGGCGACCGTCGTTGCGTTGGCGAACCACCTGATGCCCTTACTCTTCATTTTGGCGACAAACGTTTCCGGATAGAGTCCCATGATGGAAGAGATGATCGGCGGGCCGGCTTCGAGCATGGCCTCGCATTGCGCGGCGAAATCGGGCGGTGTCACGTCGCCGGCGTCGCGCGCCACCTCTGGGCTCCAGCTTTTGAGAAAATCCCGCACGGCGTCTTCCGCGGCAGCATCGCGCCGCGGTGGCGGGTCGGGTATCCATAGATTGAACTGAAAACCGCCGTTGGTCTTCGCGCGCACCTCGGCGGCCCACTGTCTGATGGCGTCCGGCTGCATCGGCAACGCGCCGCAGCCACCGAGACCGCCCGCGTTGGCGACCGCGATGGCGAGCGAAGCCGGGCACGCGCCCGCCATCGGCGCCATCAGAATCGGCGCGCGCAGACTGTATGACTCGCAAAAGGCTTCGGCCCGAGAGACGGCGTCGCGCGCTGGCATAGAGGTAATCCTAGTCAAATTGCCGCGCCGCCGCGAGGCGCGTCAATTGCGCGCGGAGAAGGCGCGCCAGAAAATTCCTTCACCATAGGCGCGGCTGCCACACCATCAGCGCGAAAATGGCGACCACTGCAGCCAATGCCGGCCAGCCGAGACAAAACCAGAGCACGAAAAGACGGCGATATTCGTCCGGCAGCATCTTTGTCGTCATTGCCGCGTCGCGCGCCAGGTTGCGCATGCGGAACAGGATGAACACGACCGGCAGCCAGCACGCTCCAACGAACAGATAGAGGTAGATCGAAAGCACAATCCAGGATTCTTCCAACGGGAAGAAACCGATCGCCCGCGCCAGCGCCCAGCCACTGAGCGGTAGCACGACCATGCCGGCGATGATGAAAATCAGATTGGCGACAGCCGCAATTCGCGTCGTCACTGCGATGACGCCCGCATGGTGCGTACGGTTCGCCGCAAACACGAAGAAGGCAATGCCGAGACCGGCTCCGAGCAGGACGCATGCGCCCAGCACGTGCATAAACTTCCAGAGAAAGATCACTTCCATCGGCACTCGCCGGGGATCGCTGCGCCGCAAAAGGGCTAGCACGCGGGGCTATAAACTCATTGCTGGAAAACGACGCACCGGCACAATGGCGCAAACGCCCGCCCCGCCCCAACCTTCTCCGCAAACCTTCGTCAGGCGGTCGGAACTTTCCTTTAGAACGGAATCTCGTCGTCCATGTCGCCGCGCGAGCCGCGCCCAGCGCCGGCCGTCGCCGCAACGCGCCGCGTCGGACCGGAGGAGCCGAATTCCCCGCTTGCCTCGTCACTGCCGAAATCGCCGCCGCCCCCGCTCGCCGCGCCTCCGGCGCGATCGAGCAGCGTGAGCTCGCCCCGGAACCCTTGCAGCACCACTTCGGTCGAATAGCGATCCTGGCCCGACTGGTCCTGCCACTTGCGCGTTTGCAGCGCGCCCTCGATGTAAACCTTCGAGCCCTTCTTGAGATATTGCTCGGCGATCCGGCACAGGTTCTCGTTGAAAATCACCACCCGGTGCCACTCGGTCTTTTCCTTGCGCTCGCCCGTGGCCTTGTCTTTCCACGAATCCGAGGTCGCGATCCGCAGGTTGGCCACCGGGCGGCCGTCCTGGGTGCGGCGAATTTCCGGATCGGCGCCCAGATTGCCGATCAGAATGACTTTGTTGACGCTTCCCGCCATGACACGCTCCGTTGCCTTCGCCTCTCTCACCTAGCCGGCCTGGCTGCGGCTGATGCAAGCCCGATTGGGCTTATCCACACCGGCGGCGGCCCTTGCCGACTGCCGGCATATATGTTCTTACTTTGTTCCATCCAAGGAGGCAAGGCACCGTTAGTAAGGTGTTTACCATCGCTGGAATTATGGGACCTTGGGGACAAGGCGAACCTTCATTGGCGGCATATGCCATTAACCAAAATTCGCCAGAGTTTCGGGCCAGAAATGGCCGGATCGGAGCGGGTTGGGGTTAACCAGATCGGCGACATTTTATCGGCGCATTGTTTGTGTGGAATGTCTGCGGGTTGTGGCCTTTCAGGCACAGCGATTCTGGGGCTCGTCCGTTAATCTTAAGGTGAGACGGGGCAAAACGGGGCGTCATGCGAACAACAACGCGAAATCACGCGAGTAAGAAGAAGGTTGCATGAAGCGTATTCTGTGGGCTGGCGCATTCGCGCTCGTAGCCGGGGGACAAGCGTTAGCAGCGGATCTGCCGCCGCCGCCGCCGGCACCGCGGGCGCCTGCGACCTACGTGCCTGTCGCCGTACCGGTCTACAATTGGAGCGGCATCTATATCGGCGTGAACGGCGGATATGGATTCGGTACCAGCAACTGGAATCAGCCTACCTTTGGTTCGAGCGGCAACTTCAACACCACTGGCTGGCTCGCCGGCGGCACCGTGGGCGCCAACTACGAGTTTTGGGGTGGCGCGGTGCTCGGTGTCGAGGGCGATTGGGACTGGACCAACCTCAGTGGTACAAGCGGCGCTGGCCCTTGCACCGGGGCAGTCGCGCCAGGTGGGCCCGCGGCCACCGGTTGCCAAACCAGCAGCAATTGGCTGAGCACGGTGCGCGGCCGGGCCGGCTGGGCGTTTGACCGGGTGCTGCTCTACGGGACAGGCGGCGCCGCCTTTGCTCCTATCAAAGCAACCGCCACAGGAACGGGCTTAGGTACAGACAGCAACACCGAAGTCGGTTGGACGGCAGGCGCCGGGCTTGAATTCGCCTTTGCGCCGAACTGGACCGCCAAAGCCGAATATCTCTATGTGGACTTGAACAACGGCACCTGCATAGCAGCTTGCGGCGGAGCCACTCCTCCGGTTTCGGTTAAATTCACCGAGAACGTTGTCCGCGCCGGCATCAACTTCAAATTTAGTCCGTGGTGACGGACTAAATCTGACAGCGGAATTGCGAAAACCCCGGGCCTTGCCCGGGGTTTTTGTTTGCGCCGCCGGCGAACGCAAATTGCCTCAGCGTTGCGGAAATGAAAATATGCCGCTGCTTCCCTCGCCTCTCCTCACAGTGAAGCTTGCCAGCGCGCGAACGTTTCATGACGCTTGAGTTTTATCGCGGCGACGCCAACCGGCCGTGGCGATGGATGCTGGCGATCGATGCTGTGATCGCCGCGCTCGCCTTTCTCTATCAGATTTTTTTCCACGTCCCGCTGCTGCAATACAGCTTTTTGCTGACGACCTATCATTTCGGTTTCGTACGGCGCGCGCTTGTCGGCAGTATCATCGCGCTGTTCACCGACCACGTGCCGATCTCTCTGGTTTCCATCCTCGGTATTGTCATTTGGCTGGTCACCGTCGCGCTTTTTGTCACCGCTTTCCGCAAAACGTTCGGACTTACCCAAAAGACTTTCGCGCTTTTCGTTTTCGTCATTGGCTCGCCGTTCTTCTTCAAGAATTTCATGATCTCACTCGGCTATTTCGACATTTACGGCTGCGCCTGGGCGCTGGTTGCGTTGCTGATCGGCACCGGGCCGCTTTATCCGCTGATCATTACCGCCGGATGCGTCGTGCTGATCCTGATGCATCATCTGCATTTTCTGCTTTACGTCCCGACCATCGGGTTCATTGTCGCGCTGCGCTATGGACTGAGCCCGAGATTGTCGGCGGGCAAGGTCGCTTACGGCGCAAGTCTTGCCGTGCTTCTCGCCGCTGTCTTCGTCGCCTGTAACTTTTTCGGGCGCATGCCCGTACCTGCCGACACCTACTTGGCCTATGTAGCCGCGCGGGCGACCCGTCCGATCAATCCTGAATGGACGTGGACGTGGTACGCGACGCTCTCACAGGAGCTGGCGCTGACGCGCTTCCATTTCGTCAAAAACGCGCTGCGTTTGCCGGTCTATGCCGCTGTGATCGCCCTCCACATTCCGGTGGCGCGCTATATCGCCACACTCATCACCGCCCTGCCGACGCGCCACCTTCGCGTCGTCGCGATGTTGGGACTGACCGGCATCACCGCCGCCTATGTCGTCATTTTCGTGGTGGCGTTCGACTATTCGCGTTGGGTGTCGAATTGGGCGGTGTGCATGTTCCTTTGCATGATGGCGATCAAGCTCGCGTCGTCGGAAGCGCCTGACGCTGCGGCCCCCCTCCGCCCTGACGATAAGACCAACCGCGTCCTCGGCTGGATCGGCACCGCCATTCCGAGGGTGGGGATCACCATCCCGTTCTAAGGGGCCGTTTCGGGCGCTTTTCCCCGGTATAAGCCGGGAGCCGTGCTGGAAAATCCGCAGCGTTCTCACTATGTTCGGGATTGCGTCCTGCCGGCATCGGCGGCGTTTTCCGCTCATTCTCGCGCAAGCGGGAATCCACATTGCCGCAGGATTGTTCGCCCACAGTGCGGGTCCCCGGTTCGGCGGGGACGAGCGGATGAGTGAATGACCGACCTGTTCGACAGTTCCGAAAAGAAAAACGGCCGTCGCGGCGGGCGTGCTGATTCGCGGACGATTTCCATCCGAGGCGCACGCGAGCATAACCTCAAAAACATCGACCTCGACCTGCCGCGAAACGAGCTGGTGGTGTTCACCGGCCTTTCCGGCTCCGGCAAATCTTCGCTCGCCTTCGACACCATCTACGCCGAGGGCCAGCGCCGCTACGTCGAGAGCCTTTCCGCCTACGCGCGGCAATTCCTGGAGATGATGCAGAAGCCGGACGTCGATCAGATCGACGGCCTGTCGCCGGCCATCTCCATCGAGCAGAAGACAACGTCGCGCAATCCGCGCTCGACCGTCGGCACGGTCACCGAGATTCACGATTACATGCGGCTTCTATGGGCGCGGGTCGGCGTGCCCTATTCGCCCGCCACAGGGTTACCGATCGAAAGCCAGACCGTCTCGCAGATGGTCGACCGCATCTTGGCGCTGCCGGAAGGCACGCGGCTTTATCTTCTGGCTCCGGTGGTGCGCGGCCGCAAGGGCGAGTACCGCAAGGAGCTCGCCGAGTTCGGCAAGAAGGGCTACCAGCGCGTCAAAGTCGACGGCAAATTCTATGAGATCGGCGAAGTCCCGGCGCTCGACAAAAAATTTACCCACGATATCGACGTGGTGGTCGATCGGCTGGTGGTGCGCCCCGACATCGCCATTCGCCTGGCGGACTCGCTCGAACAGGCGCTGAAACTCGCGGACGGACTTGCGGTCGCGGAATTGGCGGATGCTTCATCGTCGTCACCGGGCCGCGCCGAAGGCGCGAAATCCGGTGATGACGAGAAGAAGACCGAGCGCGCGAAAGCCAACCGACAGCGCAACGAGACCGCCGAACGCCTCGTGTTTTCGGAAAAGTTCGCCTGCCCGGTCTCGGGCTTCACCATTCCGGAAATCGAGCCGCGGCTGTTCTCGTTCAACAACCCGTTCGGAGCCTGCCCGAAATGCGGCGGGCTCGGCCTCGAACAACACATCGATCCCGAGCTCGTCATTCCCGACAAGGAGCGAACGCTGCGCAAGGGCGCGATATCGCCGTGGGCGAAATCGTCGTCGCCGTATTACGTGCAGACGCTGGCCGCGCTCGGCAAGCACTTCAAATTCACGCTCGACACCAAATGGAAGGATCTGCCGAAGAAGACCCAGGAAGCGATCCTCTTCGGCTCCGGCGGTACCGAAATCCGTTTCTCCTACGACGACGGCATGCGCGCCTATGACACCAAGCGGCCGTTCGAAGGCGTTATCACCAATCTCGAGCGACGCTTCCGCGAAACCGATTCCGACTGGGCGCGCGAGGAGATTTCCCGCTATTTCACCGATGTGCCCTGCGAGGCCTGCCTCGGCTACCGGCTCAAACCCGAAGCCTTGTGCGTGCGCGTCGGCGGCAATCACATCGGCCAGGTGTCCGATTTGTCGGTTCGCGCGGCGGCCGCCTGGTTCGCTGAACTGCCGGACAAGCTCAACGCCAAGCAGAACGAAATCGCCGTCCGCATCCTCAAAGAAATCCGCGCGCGATTGAAATTCCTGGTCGATGTCGGGCTCGATTATCTCACCCTCGCCCGCGCCTCCGGCACCCTGTCCGGCGGCGAGAGCCAGCGCATCAGGCTTGCCTCGCAGATCGGCTCCGGCCTGACCGGCGTGCTCTATGTGCTCGACGAGCCGTCGATCGGGCTGCACCAGCGCGACAATGCCCGGCTGCTGGAGACGCTGAAGCGGCTGCGCGATCTCGGCAACACCGTGATTGTGGTCGAGCATGACGAGGACGCGATCCGCGCCGCCGATTACGTGGTCGATGTCGGGCCCGGCGCCGGCGTCCACGGCGGCAGCATTGTCGCCGAAGGCACGCCGGACGACATCATGGCGGCGCCCAATTCGCTGACCGGGCAATACCTCAACGGCGTGCGCGAAATCTCGATACCTGAGCGGCGGCCAGAAAAATCCGTCGCGCGTGCTGAAAATCGTCGGCGCCCGCGGCAACAACCTGAAAAACATCACCACCGAGATTCCGCTCGGCCTGTTCACGGCCGTCACCGGTGTCTCCGGCGGCGGCAAGTCGACGCTCTTGATCGACACACTCTACAAGGCGCTGGCGCGGCGATTGAACGGCGCCAACGAAGCCCCTGCCCGCTTCGACCGCATCGAAGGCATCGAGCACCTCGACAAGATCATCGACATCGACCAGTCGCCGATCGGCCGCACGCCGCGAAGTAATCCCGCCACCTACACCGGGGCGTTCACGCCGATCCGCGAATGGTTCGCCGGCCTGCCGGAGAGTAAGGCGCGCGGCTACGAGCCCGGCCGCTTCTCGTTCAACGTCAAGGGCGGGCGCTGCGAGGCCTGCCAGGGCGACGGCGTCATCAAGATCGAGATGCATTTTCTGCCCGACGTCTACGTCACCTGCGACGTCTGCAAGGGCAAGCGCTACAACCGCGAGACGCTGGAAGTTTTGTTCAAGGGCAAATCCATCGCCGACGTGCTCGACATGACCGTCGAGGAGGCGCTGGAATTCTTCAAGGTGGTGCCGCGGGTCCGCGACATTCTCGCGCTGTTGCGCCGCGTCGGCCTCGACTACATCCACGTCGGCCAGCAGGCGACGACGCTGTCCGGTGGCGAGGCGCAGCGGGTGAAGCTCGCCAAGGAACTATCCAAGCGCGCCACCGGCCGCACGCTCTACATTCTCGACGAGCCGACCACCGGGCTGCACTTTCACGACGTGGCGAAGCTTTTGGAGGTGCTGCACGAGCTGGTGGAAAGCGGCAACACCGTCGTCGTCATCGAGCACAATCTGGAAGTGATCAAGACCGCTGACTGGATCATCGACCTCGGCCCCGAAGGCGGCGACGGCGGCGGCGAAATCGTCGCCGCGGGAACGCCCGAAGACATCGTGCGCGAGAAGCGCTCTTACACCGGGCAATTCTTAAAGCCCGTGCTGGCGCGCGGCTCCGCCAGTCAAAAGCGCAAGCGGCGCATCGAGGCGGCGGAGTAATTGATTTTCCTGCCCCGCTATCGCGGGGCGGGATAGGCTCGAGGAAGGCGACGGAGTAACTTCACCCGCGCTTCGACGCAAAGGACTTTGCCATGCCGGACAACGGCCTCGTCACCGTCGCCAGCGCGTATACGGCGCCCGAAACCATGGAACGCCTGCTCGCGGCGCTCAAGGCGCACAACATGACTGTGTTCTCGCGCATCGATCACGCCGCCGGCGCGGCTGCCGCCAGTCTGCCGCTGCGCGCGACCGAAGTTGTTTTGTTCGGCAATCCCAAAGGCGGCACGGCGCTGATGCAAGACCGGCAGACCGCCGGCATCGACCTGCCGCTCAAGGTTTTGGTCTGGGAGGACGACGCCGGCAAGGCGCAGCTCACTTACAACGATCCGCAATGGACCGCACAACGCCACGGCCTTGGCGCGGCGAGCGCCGGCCCGGTCGCGGCCATGACCAGGGCTTTGCAGGAGATCGCGAAGGCAGCGACGGAGTGATCTGCCGGACGGTTTCGCGTCGAGGTCAAAACAATGTCAACCGCCGATCCTTACCCCTACATCTACGTCAACCCCGACGGCACGGCGCGCGAGCTGCACGCGAACGAGCGCGTCTATCTGGAAACGCCGTTCAAGGTCGGCGATGGCAACACGCCGTACATCAAGATCGACTACGACGCGCGGGACGGTTGGGGCGAGATCAGAGGGTATCTTGGGCGCTCCAAACTTCCCCAAGATATTCCGATCCAGCCTGCGCCGGTGGAAGATCCGATCCGGCCGATGGGCAGTAAAGAATTTGCCGCGTGGCTGCGCGCCAGGGGCGTCAAGGTGGTGGAGAATAAGAACGGGTCGCTGACCCTGTCGAAGCCGCGCCGCAAAGGCAATTGATGCACCGTTTGCGTCACCACCGGGCTTGACCCGGTGGTCCATACTGACCCGTCGCCCGCATGGATTGCCGGATCATTTGCGAAAGACGGCGCGTCGCGCCTTTTGTCCGGCAATGACGAAACACTTCGTTTTTAGGACCGTTACTTCTTGATCCAGTCGCCGCGACTTGCATCCTTCCTTGCATCCTCGATAGCCGCTTCGTGATACCAGCCGCCGCCGGACGCAATCTTGACGCCGTGCGCTGACTTCACGCCGGCGGATTCCATCGCATCGTGCTCGTTCCCCAACACGAACCGGCCGCGCGGCGGGAAGGTGTAAATCTTGGCCGAGCCGGTGGGCGTGGGCGATCCGGAAAACGTTGTCATCTTTTTTTCCTCGGGCGTAGGCGCGATAGCTGCGCGCATCGTCAACTGAGTTTGCTACCTACAACATAACGCCTGCCTCCGCCGGTTCGCCCGGAATGCCACATCACATATCAGCGCATGGCTACAATATGTGCATCGGCGCAATTGCGTATTCTCCCGGCATGACGCCGACGCGGTATTTGCTGCGCGGCCGTGGAGCGCGCGCCCAGGCCCTCAGCAGGCACCGCTTGGCATAATCCGTGCTTAAAAAACCGCCGAAGCTGCCGTTCGCCCTTTTTCGCGGCAGCAGAAACCTGACGCGATCGGCCGGATGGTCGCGTTTTGCACCAGCTCCGGAGCAAACGCCGAGAGATCATATGACAAAGTACAAGCTCGAATATATTTGGCTCGACGGTTACAAGCCGACGCCGAATTTGCGCGGCAAGACGCAACTCAAGGAATTCGATTCGTTTCCGACGCTCGACCAGCTGCCGCTGTGGGGCTTCGATGGCTCGTCGACCATGCAGGCGGAAGGCCACAGCTCCGATTGCGTGCTCAAGCCGGTCGCGCTTTATCCCGACGCCGCGCGCCTAAACGGCGTACTGGTGATGTGCGAAGTGATGATGCCGGACGGCAAGACGCCGCATCCGTCGAACATGCGCGCCACCATTCTTGACGATCCGGGCGCCTGGTTCGGGTTCGAACAGGAGTATTTCTTTTATAAGGACGGACGGCCGCTCGGCTTCCCGCCCACCGGCTATCCGGCGCCGCAAGGTCCGTACTACACGGGCGTCGGCTACAAGAATGTCGGCGATATCGCCCGCAAGATCGTCGAGGAGCACCTCGATCTTTGCCTCGCCGCCGGCGTCAATCACGAAGGCATCAATGCCGAGGTGGCGAAGGGCCAATGGGAATTCCAGATTTTCGGCAAGGGCTCGAAGAAAGCCGCCGATGAAATGTGGATAGCCCGCTATCTGATGCTGCGGCTGACCGAGAAATACGGCGTCGACATCGAGTTCCACTGCAAGCCGCTCGGCGATACCGACTGGAACGGCTCGGGTATGCACTGCAACTTCTCGACCACGTTCCTGCGCGAAGCCGGCGGCAAGGAATATTTCGAGGCGCTGATGAAGGCGTTCGCCGAGCATCGCGAAGACCACATCGCCGTTTACGGCCCCGACAATCACATGCGGCTGACCGGCAAGCACGAGACCGCTGCGATTGGCGACTTCACCTATGGCGTTGCCGACCGCGGCGCCTCGATCCGCGTGCCGCACTCCTTCGTCAACAACGGCTATCGCGGCTACTTGGAAGACCGCCGGCCGAATTCTCAAGGCGACCCGTACCAGATCGCCTCGCGCATCCTCAAAACCGTTGCCTCGGTGCCGACCAGCGGCAAGATCAGCGCCGCCGCGTAACGACACCGTTATCGGCGTCGATCTTCAAGTGGCTCATTGAAGAACGATGCTGCCGGGGGGAGGAGATCGGCGTCCCTCCCCCCGATCTTTTTTTGCATTTTGCGAGACGGCGCGGAGCTTGTCATCGGCCCGGCCACTTCGGGCGATAGCGCGGCCCCGCACGTGAACACGCGATTGCCGTTGGCGCCTTTTGTCCGGCCGTGACGATGTTGCTAGCTCCGCTCCAACAGCTCGACCGATACGCCTTCGGGTCCGCGCAAGAAACAGACGCGGACGCCCGGCCGCACCGTGGTCGGCTCCATGGTGAATTCGGCGCCCTTGGCTTTTAGCTCGGCGGCCACCGCGTCAACACCGGTGACCACCAGGCCGAAATGGTCGAGGCCGCGATACGGAGTCTTCGGCGCCGCGTTAACGCCATCGCCGTCCTTGGCCGGCATAACGAAGACATCGGCGCCGCCGACCTTGAGGTCGATGCGCGGGGCGCCTTGCACCGTGGTGCGGATCACTTCGGCGCCGAGGAATTTTTCGAACCACGCCGCCATCGCCTCGGGGTCGGTCGTGCGCAGATGAATATGGTCCCAGGTGAACTTGGTCATTTACGTCCGTCTCCTTGCCATGCCGTGCCGCGAATTTGGCTAGACTACCGCCACCGCATCCATCGCCACCATAACGCCCGGAATGTCCGCGCCGAAGGAGGCCATGGCGCGGGCGGGTTTGTTGCCGGGAAAGAACTCGGCGTAGGCCGCGTTCATCTCCTGATAAAGCTCTGGCCGCGCCAGCAGCACCGTGATCTTCACCACGCGGTCAAGCGATGAGCCGGCGGCTTTGAGGATGGTGTCGACGTTGCGCAAGCATTGCCGCGTCTGCTCGGCCATTGTGGCACCGGCGATTTCCGTGGGTCCGCCGCCCGGCCTGACCGGGATCTGGCCGGACACAAACACAAACCCGTTGGCGACCACGGCGTGCGAATACGGCGAATGCGGCTGCGGATAACCCGGAACGTCGACGTGCTGGATCGCGGTCATGGCGTTGAAGTATCGATCTTGCTCAAAACCTCTTGCATCTTCTGCAACACCTCGCGGGTCTTCTCGGCATAGAACGCGTTGACCACCTCGCTGACCGCCTGCACTTTGGGATCAAGCGGATTGATTCCGGCCGCCACCATGCGGCCGTGAAGCTCCTTGAGCACTTCATCTTTCTCGAACATCTCGCCTCCCGTGCGGGCCCTCTAGGCTATACCGCGTCGGCCGGCCGGACGCGGCGAGTGATTTCGGCTCCGCGCTCACGCTCAATCACGGCAATATCGTACTGACTTTGCAAATCGAGCCAGAATTGCGCACTGTTACCGAAGTACCGGCCAAGCCTCACGGCAGTATCCGCGGTGATTGACCGGCGGCCATTCAAGATATCGGTGATACGGCCAGACGGAACGCCAATGTCCAGCGCAAGACGGTTGGCGCTTAGTGCGCGTGCGCTCAATTCCCGCTTAAGCAGACGACCTGGATGTGCGGCTGCAGGCATTAATCTCATCCCTTGCGGTAATCGGTGATTTCGACCTCGTAAGCGTCGCCTCTGCGAAATTCAAAACAGATGCGCCAGCGCGCGTTGACGTTCATCGCCCATTGATTTTTGCGCTCAGCTTTCAGTTTATGCAGACCTACACTCTTCAGCGGGCTGAGGTCGCGCAGTGCTTTGGCGACATTCAGCGCCAGTAACAGATCAATCGCCGTTTCAAAATCGAGCCCGCGCAGTTGGTTTGGCCGCGCACCCTCCCAGACCTTGCGGGTCACGGAGTTGCGCCACGAACGGATCATGGCATAAATATACTACGTCAGACGGTGAATGGCAATTCATCCTGAGCTAACCTGATGATCAACAAACGGCCGGGGGCAGCACACAACGATAGGACGCAGCGCGTCGGCGCCTTTACGCCTGCTTGCCCGCCAGCGCCGGCTTCAGCTCGCGCTTGAAGAAATCGAAGAACGCGTCCTCCTGCGGCCCGATCTGCGTGAGGATGATATGATCGAAGCCCGCTTTCACGAACTTGTCGATGGCTTGCAGGTGTTTGTCGGCCGACGGCCCGCAGCTGATTTTTTCGGCGACATCGTCGGGCGTTATGTTCTGGCTCGCGGCGGCAAAACCTTCGGGGTCGGGCAACTCCGCCATCACCGGCCAGCCGGTCAGTGACCAGCGGAAATATTTGTGCGCGGTCTTTTTGGCGTCGTCTTCGCGCGCCGCGAAGCACATCGCCACCTCGCAATAGCGCGGGCCCTTGCTGCCGGCCTTGGCGTAGGCCGCGATCAACTCCGGCTTCGGTTCGGTGGCAATAAGGCCGTCGGCCTTGGTGGCCGCGGTGGCCGCGCCGCGCGGGCCGGCGATGGCGACGATCACCGGCGGCTTTTTGCTCGGCCGGTCGAGCAGCCAGGCGTGGTCGAGATCGAGATGCTTGCCGCGGTAGTTCTTGAGCTTTCCCGCCAGCAGGCCCTGGATGATATCGAGCGCTTCGGCAAGACGCTCCTGGCGCTCGGCACGTCCCGGCCAGCCGGCGCCGGTAATGTGCTCGTTGAGCCGCTCGCCGGCGCCAAGTCCGAGGGTGAAACGTCCGCCGCTCAGGAGGCCTATGGTCGCGGCGGCCTGCGCGATGATGGCGGGATGGTAGCGGATAGTCGGACACGTCACCGCCGTCATCAGCTCGATGCGGCTTGTTGCCTGCGCGATGGCGCCGAGTACCGACCACGCGAGCGGCGAATGGCCCTGCTCCACGAGCCAGGGAAAGAAATGGTCGGAAATGGCGGCGAAATCGAAGCCGGCCTTTTCCGCGCGCCCGGCATAGCGAACCAGATCGTTCGGTCCGTGCTCCTCGGACATCAGCTTGTAGCCGAGCTTGACCATGACGTGCTCCTTCCGACGCGCGCTTTCCCGGCCGAGCCGGCGCTATCCGCCAACGTGCGCCGCCGCTGAAAGTTCGCCGCGTTGGCAAAGCTAGCCGACGCCAGCCGATCCAGATAGCGCCCCCGTCGCATCTCCCGTTTGCCGCCGCCCATTCCCAAATATCATTTCAGGCGCGCGGGGACCGCGGCCAAAAAGGGAGCGACAAATGTCTACCGATCTGCCCCGCCTCATTGGCATCAATCACGTCGCGCTTGAAGTGGGCGATGTTGACGAAGCGCTCGCCTTTTACGGCAAGATTTTCAGCTTTACCTTGCGCGGGCGCGGCAAGGGTCAAGCCTTTATCGACTTGGGCGATCAGTTTCTGGCGCTGATGCAAACCGAGACGCCGCATCGAGACGGAGCGCGCCATTTCGGCCTGGTGGTCGACGACCGCGCCCGCGTGCGCGTGCTCGTGGAGGCCGCCGGCGCGAAGATGGTCGACGGACCGTTTGTTGATTTCCTCGATCCCTGGGGCAACCGCATCGAGATCGTCGCATACGCCGACATTCAGTTCAGCAAGGCGCCGAGCGTGCTGCGCGGCATGCAGTTTCCCGGTGACAAGAGCGCCGAAGCGAAGAAGCAATTGGCCAAAAAGAACATGGCGCCGTAGGCGTACATGATGACAGACACTCGTCATCGCGAGCGACGGCGAAGCGATCCGCCTATCCGCGCTTGCACCGCTCCTCCCCGCCCGGTACCCATTACCCCAACAACATCAAACCCGTGAGGAAGCGCTCGTGAGCGAACCGAACATGGACCTGGCACATCTCGGCCACGTCGAGATTTTGACGCCAAAGCCCGATGAATTGCTGGAGTTCTTCACTAACGTCTTCGGCATGACCGAGTCCGGCCGCAAGGGCGACAGCGTTTATCTGCGCGGCTGGGACGACTACGAGCGCGCGACGCTGAAAGTGACCGCCGCAAAGACCGCCGGCGTCGCCCACACCGCTTTCCGCACCCGCAGCCCGGAGGCGCTTGAGCGCCGCGTCGCGGCACTAAAGGACACGCCGCATCACGTCGGCTGGAACGATGGCGACGTCGGTCACGGTCCTGCGTATCAGTGCCGCGATTCCGACGGCCACTTGCTCGAGCTTTACTACGAGACCGAATGGTACCAGCCGCCCGCCGAGCTAAAGCCCGCGCTGAAAAACCAGGCGCAAAAATATCCGGCGCGCGGCATTTCCGTGCGCCGGCTCGATCATCTCAATTTCTTCGCCGTCGACATTCCCGGCGCGCGGCGTTTCTACATGGAGAAGCTCGGCATGCGCATGACCGAGCAGATCCTGTTTGAAAGCGGCGAGCAGGCGGTCTGGCTCACCTGCACGAACAAAACCTACGATCTCGCGATTGCGCACGATCATTCGGGCGTGCCCGGACGGTTCCATCATGTCACCTATGCGGTAGACAGCCGCGAGGATGTGCTGCGCGCTGCCGACATTTGTCTGGAGAACGGTGTGTTCATCGAGACCGGCCCGCACAAGCACGCCATCCAGCAGACCTTTTTCCTCTATCTCTACGAACCCGGCGGCAACCGCGTCGAAGTGGCGAATGCCGGCGCCCGGCTCATCCTGGCGCCCGACTGGAAGACGGTCGTGTGGAACGAAGACGAACGAAAAAAGGGCCAGGCCTGGGGGCTTAAGACCATCGAGTCGTTCCATAGCCACGGCACGCCGCCGGTCCTGCGCAAGGAGGCCGCGGAGTAGCTGCGAACTCCCGCCCGCCGTCGCTCGTTTTGCTCACTCGGCGGCCGACAAATCAAATATTAAGCAGCGCGATGTAACGGTGACACTCCCGGGTTCGTGGATTCCCCCATCCTGTAGCTTCGCCGAAAGGTGACGCCATGCCGCTCCTGTCCCGCATCGCCGCTGATTGGCAAACAGTGCTACCGGTGCTCGCCGTCCTCGGCGCCGCCGTCTGGGTCGCCGCGTTCTGGAACGATCCGGTAAGCGAACGCGCGCTGTTTGCAGCCTTGCTCGTGATCTACTTCGTGCACCAGATCGAAGAGCATTTGTGGCCCGGCGGGTTCCGCCAGTTCACCGATGCCCACGTTTTCAAGAGCGGCAACGACGACTGGCCGGTCGATGTCGGCGGGGTCGCCCTCGTCAATATCGCTTACGTCTGGTTGCCGGTTGCGCTCGCCGTCGCGTTCCCGCAGTCCCTGCGCCTAGTCGGCCTCGGCTGGGTCGGCCTGACCTTGATCAATGGCGTCATTCACATCGTGACCACGATCCGATTGCGGATCTACAACCCGGGCCTGGTCACCGGGATCGTTCTGTTCCTGCCCTTTACCATTTTTGTGTTGGCGCACGAAGTCATCCACGGCATGCTTACCGGCGTCGAAGTCGGCTGGATCGCGCTTGCCGGAATCTTGCTTCACCTGCCGGTCGCGGCCCTGTTCATCGCGCATTATTTGCGCGGACGGCGAACGGCCGCGGCGTAACTATTTTGCTTTTCCCGCCCCACGTAGCATGGGGCGGATATAACCGGACATGATCGCGCGGGACCGGCTCAGACCGCTGAAAACAGTCCGGCGTGCTCGCGGCGGAGTTCGCGTTTTAGGAGCTTGCCGCTCGGATTTTTTGGCAACGTATCCATAAAGACGATCGCCTTCGGCACCTTGAATCCGGCGAGATGTTCGCGCGCAGTGCGCCAGAACTGCGTCCTGTGACAGCGAATGCCCGCCCTTGACCACGATCACCGCTACCACCGCCTCGACCCAACGCGGATGCGGGACGCCGACCACTGCCACCTCGGAAACTTGCGGCAGTTTGTAGATCGCCTCTTCAACATCGCGGCTGGCGACATTCTCACCGCCGGTCTTGACCATGTCCTTCTTACGGTCGACGACGTAGATGTATCCGTCGGCATCGACGGTGGCGAGATCGCCGGAATGAAACCAGTCGCCCTCGAAGGCGGATTTGGTGCGTTCGTCATCGTGAAAATAGCCGAGCATCAAGTGCGGCGAGCGATGTACGATCTCGCCGATTTGGCCAGGCGCCACGTCGCGCATTCCGTCGTCGACCACGCGGGTTTCGACATTGAGCGCGGCGCGGCCGCACGAGCCCGGCTTGCGCAGCTGATCTTCGGGACCAAGCATGGTGGCGAGCGGCGCGATCTCGGTCTGGCCGTAGAGGTTCCACAGCCGCACGTTCGGCATTCGCATGGCCATTTCGCGCATGACTTCGACCGGCATGATGGAGGCGCCGTAATAGCCTTTCTGCAAACTCGATAAATCCGTGCTGTCAAACAGCGGCGAACGCAACAGCGAGATCCACACTGTCGGCGGAGCGAAAAACGAAGTAACGCGGTGACGCTCGATCAGCGGCAGGAGGTTGTCAGGTACCGGCTTCGCCGTGATTACATTGGTCGAGCCGACATAGATCGCCGGCCCAAGAAACACATCGAGCTGGGCGCAGTGGTAGAGCGGTAGCGCGTGCAGGGCGAGATCGTCGCTGGCGATCGCAGCGTCGGCAACGCAGCTCACATACTGCCAGATCACGGCGTCGTGGCTGAGCATGGCGCCTTTAGGCAGCGCTTCAGTCCCGCTGGTATAGACGATCTGCGCCAGATCGCTGCCGGAAAGCTCAACCTCCGGCGGCACGGCGTTGGATAACAGCTCGTCGAAGGCGATCATGCCCGGCACGGGCATCGTCTTCTCCTCCGACGGCAGCCAAATCATTTCGCGGACCTTGGTATCGAGCGCGGCCGCGGCGCGCGCGACGTCGGCGAGACCGGAATCGGTCGCCAGAATTTCAGCACCGGCATGCCGCAGGATGAACGCTGCTTCCTCGGGCTTGAGCATGAAATTGATCGGGACCAGAATCGCGCCGAGCCGCGCCAACGCAAAACGCAAAGCGGCAAAGGCGTGCGAATTGCGTGATAAAATCGCGACGCGGGCACCCTTTCCGACCCCGCGCCCGGCAATGCCAGCGGCGAGGCGATCGCAAATTGCGTCAAATTCCGCGTAACTCCACGCCGTATCACCGCAAATAATCGCCGTCTTGTTGGGGAACCGCCTGGCGCTCCGGCGCAACAAATCCGCGAGCGTTTGGCGGCGGAGCGCGGCATGCATGGGAAGACTCCCCAGATCAGTGATTTTTTGTCGGACAATTATGAACGGGTTCGGCCGCTTTGCCTATGTGGCGCCGCCGCCCCTCCCCTTACCGCAATCGCTTCCTACATAGGCGAAAGTTGCGCGACCCAAAGGGAGAAACGCAATGACCCCCCAGGAACAGCAATTGGTAGAAGAATTATTCGATCGCTTGGCCCAGGTTGAAAACATGCCGCGCGATCCGGAGGCCGAGCGCCTCATCGCGCAAGGCGTCGGCCGGGCTCCGCATGCCCTCTACGCGCTGACCCAGACGGCGCTCATCCAGGATGAAGCGCTCAAGCGCGCCAATGCCCGCATTGAGGAGTTGCAGTCGGAACTCGACGGTGCGGCTGAACCCGGTGAGCAACGCGGAGGCTTCCTCGATTCCATGCGTGAGGCCGTTCTCGGTCCACGCGCTTCGGCGCGCGGCTCGGTGCCGAACGTGCGGCCAACCGCCCAACCAGGCGACTACCGGCCGCAAGGCCAGCCGCCCGATTACCCACCGCAAATGCCGGCCGGCTATGCCGGCGGACCGCCCGTCGGCGGCGGCGGTTCGTTTCTTGGCGGTGCGGCGTCGACCGCTGCGGGCGTGGTCGGCGGGGCGCTGATGCTTGATGCAATCCGGGGCATGTTCGGCCACCACGGCGGCGGCTATGCGCCGAGCGGCTTAGGAAACTTTGCCGGGGATCGCCCGTCGCCATGGCGTGACTCCGCTGGCAGCGCCGCCGACAGCCAGCTCGCGCGCGATGCTGGAATAGATCACGTCGCCGATCGCGTTCGCGATTCCCGCGACCAGCAAGCACTGGCCGATGCCGATGACGACCAGGATGCAGACCAAGACGACTTCGACAGCGACGATTGGGGCTCGTCGGACGGCGGCTTTGATGACGCCTGAAGCGCGGCGGCGCGCGAGCTGCGAGCCGCAGATGATCTAAGGCTGCCTGTTATTTGAAATAGGTCACGCCGCAGGCCTGCTTGCCGATGCGCGTCTCCAGAGATTGCTTGGTGGCGGCCGTCTTCGTACCCGGCTTGGGAAAATCATATTCGACAGTGACAAAATCGCCCTCGGCCGCATTGGCAGCCGCGTCGTAGGCGTGCTGGCCAATCGGCTCGTCCTGATACTTCAATTCGCGCACGTCAGTACCGAGCATCACCGGGCTTTGGAACGCGGTGAAATTGCCGTCCGGAAGGCTGAAGCAAAAGACAAAGAGGTCGCGGTCGCGAAATTGCTTGTTCTTTTCATCATTGAATTGCTTGAGCGCCGCAATCGGATCGGCTTTGAGCGCCGTGACGGCACGCTCTAGCATGGCTTTGCCGTCATCGGCGGAGGCGAACCGATCACCGGCCAGTGCGGCGCCGCCGATCAAGGCAACGAAGACACATACTGACGCACACAATGTCCTGATCATAACGCTCTGCCGGCTCCAAATGCAGATGAAAGCGACGGACCGGATAATGATGTCCGAGGGCCGGAGGAACGTAAATCCGTCAAATCCGAAGAAATTAGGGCAGCCGCAGCGTGGGCGAAAACCATTGGGACCACTTGGCCTATCGACGCCTCGGCACGATGGAACCGCTCATAAAGCCGGCCGGCAGGCTGCAAACTAGCGAGCGACCGCCGCCGTTGCGAGTTCTTCAAGCCGCGCGGCCAACTGGTTGAGCTGCCACTTTTCCGCAAGCGCCGCCGCCTTGGCCCATGTCGGCGCCTGATCCGGCAAACGCGGCATCGGCGCTTTGCGGTCCATGGTGGCGATGGAGCGAAAGAGCCTCAGGTCTTCGGCGTGCTTGGCATAGCGGCCGGCCTTGAGGATTGCGTCCAACGTGCCGAATTGCCGCAGTAATCCAGCAGCGCCGGCTGCACCTAAGCCGGGCGCGCCGGGCAGCTTGTCGGATGGGTCGCCGCGCAGCGCAATGAAATCCGGTACCTGTCGCGGATCGACGCCATAGCGCGCGCGGACTTCCGCCGGGCCGACACGCTCCACACCGCCGCCGCGGATCGGATAAAGGATCGTTGTCTTATCCGAAACCAGTTGAAAGGTGTCGCGATCACCGCTTGCGACCAGCGCCGATCCGCCACGCCGTTCCTCCGCGGTGGCGGCGGTGGCGAGAAAATCGTCGGCTTCGTAACCGGCTCCCTTGGCGTTCACAAAGCCGCACGCCGCGACAAACTCCGGAATCACTTCGAGTTGCTCGATGATATCGTCATCAAATTCTCGCCCGCTTTGATAGGCCGCGAAAGCTTCGTGCCGATAGGTCGGCGCCTCGTAAGTATCCCAGCCAACCAGCACGGCGCGCGGCTTCTCTTCGCGATAAAGCCGCAGCAGCAGATTGGCGAAGCCGAGTATGGCACCGGCGGGCCGGTTGCCTTTACGTCTGATGCTCTTCGGCAACGCGTGATAGGCGCGATGGGCAAACGAGTCGCCGTCGATGACAAGAAGCGGACCACGGGTTGGCTTAGCTTTTGGTTTCTCTGCGCGCTTTGCTGGCTGGTTACTCCGCTTACTCGCGCGCAAGCGGGTATCCAGACTTGGCGCCCGCCTTCGCGGGGACGTGCGGTCGCTCTCGCGTAATTCGATCCAGACCGGGGCGTGGTCGCTGGCGCTTTCCTTGCCGCGCCACGCGCGATCGACGTCGCCCGCGACGAGTCGTTCCGCCGCCTGCGGGCTGAGCAACAGGTGATCGATGCGCAGGCCTGCGTCACGCCGCCAGCGCTCGCGCAAATAGCTCCAGTACGTGTACATCGGTTCGTCAGGATGAAGCGTGCGAATGGCATCGCGCCAACCCTGGCGCAGGATTTCCGCGTAGCTCGCGCGGCTTGCCGGCTGGAGAAGAGCGTCCCGGTCGTAAGAGTTCGTCGGATAAATGTCGCGCTGTGTCGGCACTACATTGTAATCGCCCGCCAGCACCACCGGAACGCCGGCGGCGATGAGTTCCTGCGCATGTGCCGCGAGCCGGTCCATCCAGGCAAGCTTGTAGTTGAATTTCGGCCCGGGCTGCGGATTACCGTTGGGGGCATAAAGCGACGCGATCAGCACGCCGTTGACCGCCGCCTCGATGTACCGGCTTTGCCGGTCACCGGCGTCGCCAGGAAGCTCAGTGCGCGTGACCACCGGCTCGCCATCGCGCGCGAGAATAGCGACGCCGTTCCACGATTTCTCGCCGCGCCAGACGGCGCCGTAGCCCAGCTTCTCGATCGCGGCTTTGGGAAATTCGCGATCCGCCGCTTTCAGCTCCTGCAGGCAAACGACATCGGGCTTTGCCGCGCGCAAATAGCCGAGCAGGTTGGCGAGCCGCTTGTTAATGTTGTTGATGTTGAAGGTCGCAATTTTCATCGGCGCGCAACGGAACCCATAGGATAGGCGGCGAGGTGGACGGGCCGTATATTAACCGCATGGCCAGCACCGTCCGCGACAATACCGCCCTCTCCCGCTTTGAGCTTGATGCCGATGGCGTCACCGCCGTGGCGAATTATCACGTGGCCGGCGACGTGATGACAATCACTCACACCGAAGTGCCGCCGCACGCCCGCAACAAAGGGATCGCTTCAAAGCTGATTGAAGGGATGCTCGTGGAGGCCCGCGCGCGGGGGCTCAAAATCGTCCCGCTCTGCCCTTTCGTTCGAGCCTATTTTAGCAGGCATCCGGAAGATAAGGATCTGTTGGCGTAACAAGCGGCCGAACCGGCAAACATCCTAAAGCCGCAGCACCGGCCGCTTGCCTTTGGCATTTCCGCTCGGCACTTTCACCCAGGCTTCGCCGTCCAGCACAATTTCGCCGTCGACCTCGCACTGACACGAGAGTCGCGCGCGGTACTTTTCCGCAATGAGCTCCGCGACGGTTACGGTCACCACCACGGTGTCGCCGATTTTAACCGGTGCGCGAAAATTGAGTGTTTGCGAGATATACACGGCGCCAGGGCCGGGCAGCCGCGTTCCTAGAACCGCAGAAATGAGACTTGCCGTGTAAAGGCCGTGCGCGATCCGGGTACGGAATGAAGTCTTGGCGGCGAAATGCTCGGAAAGATGAATTGGGTTGCGATCGCCGGTCAGTTGCGCGAAGCCGACCACATCGGAAGCGGCGACGGTCTTGTTCAGCCGTTCGGTCATGCCGACCGAAAGATCTTCGAAGAACAAGGTGCGAAGCGGTGGCAGCTGCTGGGATTTCATCGCGGCATTGGAGCGCGCAACGGGCGCGCCGGCAAGCTGGACATTAGCAGTGGGATCAGGTCAAGGAACGCGTCTTGGATAGGCTTTTACATTTTGGCGTTTTTTCGCCTGTTGGGGCTCTCATGGTCGATCTCAGCCGCATCATCCCCGGCCTCAAAGGAACTGCGCACCTTCTGGTGGGCCCTGAACACACCGCGCCGTTTGTCGGGTCCGGCCGCATACCGGTTTTAGCGACACCGGTCATGATCAACGTCATTGAAGCAGCGGCACTCAATGGGATCGAGCATCTCCTGCCCAGCGAACATCAGAGCCTCGGCACGCACCTCGACGTAAGCCATGTAGCCGCGACGCCCGTTGGCCTGCGCGTGACCGCCACCGCCGAGGTTTTGCAAGTTGACGGCCGAAACGTAGTTTTTCGCGTGGAAGCCCGCGACGACTTCGAAGTCATCGGCAGCGGCACCCATCGTCGCGTGGTGGTCAGCGTTCCGCGTTTCGATGCGCGCATCCAGCGCAAGGTACCGGGCGGCACACGTCCGCAAGCCTAGTTCGTTATCCGCAGGCTCGACGCTCCGCGGGGAAGCTTAGAATTGACATCCCTTCACGCTCGCGAGCGGCCGGCGATTAGTCCCAGCACAAACAAGATGACCGCCCCGATGACGGCGGCAATGGCGTGGGTTTTGTGGATGTGTTGCGAGCCCGCTTCATAACCGGGCATGAATGTCGGCAGCGATCCCGCCGGGATCGCGAAATACACGACGGCAGCGATCAGGCAGATGATGGCGAGCACGTAAGCGATCATTCGCATCGAGACTTTTCCTTTGGATTTAACGCCGGATTCGACGAAAGGTAGTGAACCAGCTTGCCGGAACTGCTGACGCGCTAATGTTGAGGCGGCGGCGTGCCGATGGGCGGCCCGCGTGGATCGTCTTTGTTGGACATGCAATTCTTCATAAACGCCTTGCGTACCGCTCCTTCGAGCTTCTGATCGTCAGCGCCGAATTTGCACGTCGCCATCTTGTCTTTCGATGTTGCTGCAATGGCCGGCAGTCCGGCCAGCATGACTGCCAACGCTGCGGTCGCGATCAGGTAACGAAGCATAACGTGATCCCTCAAGACAGTGGTCATCCTAGCATCAATCCGGCGCGTGGTGGAGCTACTCCGGCGGTGACTTCGGACAACGATACAGGGTGGCGCTATAGGTCTTGTTGGTGTCGATGAAGGCTACCGTGTTGTTCGATTTCATTGTGAAGGTAACATCGCCCATCAACGGGCCGGCCGGAAACTTGCACTCGACGTGCCCGATGACACTTTTGCTGTCGACCTTGGAATTGAGAAACGTGCAAATGCCGATCTTGGACTCGATTTCCTGAGCCGTGATATGCACTTTGGTTTCGGGCCGATCCTTGCCGTCGCCCTTACACGGGACGTTCTGGGTGTAGTCTCCGCTCAGCCAGAAGCTATCCTCCGCATCCGCTCCAGCGACAGTTACGATCAGAGCCGTGCAGGCGACCAGCCAGCCAACGAGCCTCATCGGACCACCCATGCATTGTTGCAGCCCCGGTTCGCGCGCGAATTTTACCGAATCCCATCCGGCGAGCAATCGGTCAGCGGCGTAAAATGAATGTTGCGCCGAGTTATCACCTTTAAACGCAAAAGCGGCGCCACGTCGGGCGCCGCTTTGCCGTTCAATTCGCGATATCAATGCGCTGTCAAACCCGAGGAGTCTTCTTCGACGATGGGTTCGGTGACTTCGGCCGGTTTTGCGGCCGCTTCGTCCCAAGAGATCGCCTCCGGCATCCGCACCAGCGCCCGAGTGAGCACCTCGTCCATGCGCGACACCGGGATGATCTCGAGCCCGCTTTTGATGCTGTCATTGATCTCGACGAGATCCTTTGCGTTTTCTTCGGGAATAAGCACCGTCTTGATGCCGCCCCGGTGAGCCGCCAACAGCTTCTCCTTCAGACCGCCGATCGGCAACACCCTGCCCCGCAACGTGATCTCGCCGGTCATGGCGACATCGCGATACACCGGAATGCCGGTCATCACCGAAACAATGGCGGTGACCATGGCCACGCCGGCGGACGGGCCGTCCTTTGGGGTCGCGCCTTCGGGCACGTGGACGTGGATATCCCGCTTATCGAATGAAGGCGGTTCGATGCCGAAGGCAGTCGAGCGCATGCGCACATAGGACGCCGCCGCCGAGATCGATTCCTTCATCACATCGCGCAGATTGCCGGTGACGGTCATCTTGCCTTTGCCCGGCATCATCGCGGCTTCGATGGTCAGAAGCTCGCCGCCAACGTCGGTCCAGGCAAGGCCGGTGACTACGCCGACCTGATCCTCGTCCTCGACTTCGCCGTAGCGGAATTTCGGCACGCCAAGATAGGTGCTGAGATTTTCCGCCGTGACTTTAACCGAGTTGCTTTTCTTGACCGTGAGCTCCTTCACCGCCTTGCGGATCAGCGTCGACAGCTCGCGTTCGAGATTGCGGACGCCGGCCTCGCGGGTGTAGCGGCGAATGAGGGTCAACAACGCGTCGTCGTCGATCGACCATTCGTTCGGCTCGAGTCCGTGCTTGACGGTCGCGTGCGGAATCAAATGCTTGCGCGCGATCTCCACCTTCTCATCCTCGGTGTAGCCGGCGATGCGGATGATCTCCATCCGATCCATCAGCGGGGGCGGGATGTTGAGCGTGTTTGCCGTAGTGATGAACATCACGTTCGACAGATCGTAGTCGACTTCCAGATAGTGATCGTTGAACGCGTGGTTCTGCTCCGGATCGAGCACTTCGAGCAGCGCCGACGAGGGATCGCCGCGGAAATCGGCGCCCATCTTGTCGACTTCGTCGAGCAGGAACAGCGGATTCGACGTTTTCGCCTTCCGCATAGACTGGATGATCTTGCCCGGCATCGAGCCGATGTAAGTGCGCCGATGGCCGCGGATCTCGGCCTCGTCGCGCACGCCGCCGAGCGAGACGCGCACGAACTCGCGCCCGGTCGCCCGCGCAATCGATTTGCCCAGCGAGGTCTTGCCGACGCCGGGCGGCCCGACCAGACACAGGATCGGTCCGGTCAGTTTGTTGGCGCGCTGCTGAACCGCGAGATACTCGACAATTCGTTCCTTGACCTTCTCGAGGCCAAAGTGGTCCGCTTCGAGAATTTGTTCGGCGAGCGTCAAATCCTTTTTGACCTTGGACTTTTTGTTCCACGGGATCGACAGCAGCCAGTCGAGATAATTGCGCACGACCGTCGCTTCGGCCGACATCGGCGACATCTGGCGCAGCTTCTTGAGTTCGTGCTGCGCCTTTTCGCGGGCTTCCTTCGAGAGCTTGGTGCGCTTGATCTTCTCTTCGATCTCGGCGAGCTCGTCCTTGCCGTCCTCGTCGCCCAGCTCCTTCTGGATCGCCTTCATCTGTTCGTTAAGGTAATACTCGCGCTGGGTCTTCTCCATCTGGCGCTTGACGCGCGTACGGATGCGCTTCTCGACCTGCAGCACGGAAATCTCGCTCTCCATCAGGCCGAGCACTTTTTCCAGCCGCTCGGTGACGACCGGAGTCTCGAGGATGACCTGCTTGTCGGGAATCTTGACGGCCAGGTGCGAGGCGACGGTGTCGGCAAGTTTGGCGTAGTCGTCGATTTGCTGAACGACCCCGACAACTTCCGGCGACACTTTCTTGTTGAGCTTCACGTAGCCTTCGAACTCATTCACCACCGAGCGCGCCAGCGCTTCGGCTTCAACTTGGTCGCCGGACGAATCGCCGATCACCGTGGCGTCGGCCTCGTAATATTCCTCGCGATCGGTGTAGCGGCCGACCTCGGCGCGAGCCGCGCCTTCGACCAGCACCTTCACCGTGCCGTCGGGGAGCTTGAGGAGTTGCAGCACACTTGCCAGCGTGCCGACACGATAGATTGCATCGGTCGCCGGATCGTCGTCGGACGCGTTCTTCTGCGTCGCAAGCAGGATGAACGTATCCGAGCGCATCACTTCTTCGAGCGCCTTAATCGATTTCTCACGGCCGACGAAGAGCGGAACAATCATGTGCGGGAAGACAACGATGTCCCGCAAAGGCAGCACCGGGTAGGCCCGGGTCTCACCGGTCACCAGCGGTTGCTTCGGCTTGGTGGCACTTGTCATGGCCCCATTTCCTTATTGTTGTGCACGTCGCTCGCAACCCGCCATCGGCGCTGTCGCAATCGACTGCTCGCTACGCGATCTGGCGAAATACCTCACGCGTTCAATATAAGTGGCGTTGAGGCGTGAGCGTGTCAAGAAACTGCGGTTTTTCGCGGAAAACTGCACGGCGCTCCGCGGCAGCGATGCACTGCCGGCCGAATCGCGCATGCGGCGATCTGGCACCGTCTAGGCGCTCGCTCCGCCGGTCTCGCCGGCACGATCGGATCGATCGGCGTAAATGTAGAGCGGCCGCGCGCTGCCTTCGACGACCTCGCGCGAAATCACGACTTCCTCGACACCTTCGAGGCTCGGCAGATCGAACATGGTGTCGAGCAGAATTCCTTCCATGATCGAGCGCAGCCCGCGCGCACCGGTTTTGCGATCGATAGCTTTGCGCGCGATCGCCCCCAGTGCTTCTTCCGCCAGCGTTAGATCCACCGTCTCCATTTCGAACATCCGCTGATATTGCTTGACCAGCGCGTTCTTCGGCTCAGTGAGGATGCGCTTGAGCGAGGCCTCATCGAGATCCTCGAGCGTGGCGACAACCGGAAGCCGGCCGACGAATTCAGGAATGAGGCCGTACTTCAGCAAATCTTCAGGCTCGACCTCACGGAAGATCTCACCCTGCTTGCGGTCCTCTGGCGCCATGACTCTCGCGGCAAAGCCGATCGAGGTCGAACGGCCGCGAGCGGAGATGATTTTCTCCAAGCCGGCAAAAGCGCCGCCGCAAACGAAAAGAATGTTTGTGGTGTCGACCTGAAGGAATTCCTGCTGCGGATGCTTGCGGCCGCCCTGAGGGGGGACGCTGGCAATGGTGCCTTCCATGATTTTCAGCAGCGCCTGCTGCACGCCTTCGCCGGATACGTCGCGCGTGATCGACGGATTGTCCGACTTGCGCGAAATCTTGTCGATTTCGTCGATGTAGACAATGCCGCGCTGCGCGCGCTCGACGTTGTAGTCGGCCGACTGCAAAAGCTTCAGGATGATGTTCTCGACATCCTCGCCGACGTAACCGGCTTCCGTCAGCGTGGTCGCGTCCGCCATCGTGAACGGCACGTCAAGGATTTGCGCTAGCGTTTGCGCCAGCAGCGTCTTGCCGGAGCCGGTCGGCCCGATTAGCAGAATGTTCGACTTGGCGAGCTCAACGTCGTTGTGTTTGCTCTGGTGGTTGAGGCGCTTGTAGTGGTTGTGCACGGCCACCGACAGCACCTTCTTGGCGTGATCCTGGCCGATAACGTAGTCGTCGAGAACCTTGCGGATTTCGCGCGGCGTCGGAATGCCGTCGCGCGACTTTACCAGCGAGGATTTGTTTTCCTCGCGGATTATATCCATGCAGAGTTCGACGCACTCGTCGCAAATGAAAACCGTCGGCCCGGCAATGAGCTTGCGCACCTCATGCTGGCTCTTGCCGCAGAACGAGCAGTAAAGCGTGTTCTTGGAATCGCCGCCGCCGACTTTGCTCATTCCCGTCTCCGTCTTCGTCGCGAGGGGAGCCCTTTGGGTTCCCGTACCCTACTGCCCGCCACGCTAAAAATCCGTAGCACTTTCCGCGACCTGCTCCCGCATGCGACGTTAGAGTGACAACACCTCAACACCTAGCACAAGCGTGCATGCTAACGGCGTGCCAATCAAGAATTTATTAACGATAACGAGAGTTTGACGTGGTGTGCTTTCCGGAACACAGTCGCGAAGAACCCCTTGACCAAAAAGCCGCTGGCAGTCCGCCGACGCCGATTCGGCCGTTCCATCTATACCTTGGCGAGCACGGGCGGTTCGAGCTTGAGGCCGGGTTCCTCCGGCCGCTTCTCGACGACCTTATCGATAATGCCGAAATCCCTGGCCATTTCCGGCGTCAGGAACTTGTCGCGCTCAAGCGCATCCTCGATTTTTTTCAGCGGTTGGCCGGTATGCTTTACGTAAATTTCGTTTAGGCGCCTTTTCAAATCCAGGATTTCCTGGGCATGGATCATGACATCTGTAGCCTGCCCTTGAAAACCGCCTAGAGGTTGGTGGACCATAATGCGGGCATTCGGCAGCGCAAAACGCAAATCCTTGGCGCCTGCGGCAAGCAGCAGCGACCCCATCGACGCGGCCTGCCCGATACACAATGTCGACACCGCCGGCCGGATGAACTGCATGGTGTCGTAGATCGCCATGCCTGATGTCACCACTCCGCCTGGCGAGTTGATGTATATCGAGACTTCTTTCTTCGGATTTTCCGCCTCGAGGAACAGCAATTGGGCAACCACCAGCGAGGCTACCCCGTCGTCAATCGGGCCGGTGATGAAGATAATCCGTTCCTTCAACAGCCTGGAGTAGATGTCGTAAGCCCGCTCGCCCCGGTTGGTCTGCTCGACCACCATGGGAACGAGGTGCTGCATGTAGGTATTCACCGGATCGCGCATTGCTCACCTGTCACGGCTTTGGGCTCACATTGAGAGCACAATGTGGCTTGAGTCGGGGCGCTTGTCGAAGATGTCCTGCGGCCAGGAACCAACCGGCCCAGTTTCGCGGAGATATGCTCCGAAGTTTACCGCGACAAGACCGGCAATCGCCCTGCGACCGGCCATAATCCCTATTCCTTATCTTCCTCGAACAGCTCCTCCCGCGAAACTGGCTTGTCGGTTACTTCGGCGAGCTCAACGAGGAAGTCCACCACTTTGTCCTCAAATAGCGGCGCACGCAGTGCGGCGAGCGCATTCGGGTTCTTCTGGTAGTATTCCCAGATCTGCCGCTCCTGGCCGGGGAATTGCCGCACCTGCTCCATGACGGCGGAGCGCAACTGTTCGTCGGTCACCTTGATGTTATTGCGCTCGCCGATTTCCGCGATGACGAGGCCGAGCCGCACGCGACGCTCAGCGATGGCGCGGTATTCGGCGCGCGCTTTCTCCTCGGTTGTTCCCTCGTCCTCGAAGGTGCGGTTCTGGTCCTTGAGATCCTTCTCGACCTGCGACCAGACGTTGGCGAATTCCTGTTCGACGAGGGTCGGTGGCGGCTCGAACTTGTGACGCTCATCGACCTGATCGAACAGGGCTCGCTTAAGCTTGTGTCGCGTAGCACCCGCATGCTCGCGGGCGATGCGTTCTTTGACCGCATCCTTAAGCTTGGCGAACGAATCCACTCCGAGCGACTTGGCGAAGTCGTCATCGATCTTGACCTCGCCCAGCGTTTCAACGGCACTGACCGTCACGGCGAAAGTCGCGTCCTTGCCAGCGAGTTCGGTCGCGCGGTAGTCGTCGGGAAACTTGACGTCGAAGGTCTTGCTGTCGCCCGCTTTTCACACCCGCGAGGTGTTCTTCAAATCCGGGAATGAACTGCCCGGACCCAAGCACGAGCGGCGCGTCCGTGCCCTTGCCCTCCTTCGAACGGCACACCGTCAATCGAGCCTTCGAAAGATATCGTGACGCGGTCGCCGTTTGCCGCCCCGTCGGTCTTGGCGACGAACGGCTTATTTTGCTCGGCGATGGTGTTGACGGCTTTGTTGATCTCTTCGTCGCTCACCTCCGCTGTAAGCCGCGTGAGTTTGATCGACTTGAAGTCGACGAGCGTGATCGGCGGAACGATCTCCATCTCGACGGTGTAAGCGAGGTCGGACTTACCCTCGATCACCTTCTCGACGTCGGCTTGCTCGGTCGGCAGCACGACCTTCGGCTCGATCGCGAGCTTCAGTTTGTTGTCCGCGATGATTTTTGAGTTGGCCTCGTTGACGGTTGCCTCGATCACCTCGGCCATGGCCGACTTGCCGTAGAGGCGCTTGAGGTGCGCAACCGGAACCTTGCCCGGGCGGAAACCGCGGAGTTGCACGCGGTTTTTCAGGTCGTCCAGACGCTCGTTGACGCGCGCCTCGAGATCGCTTGCCGGAACGACGACGCGATATTCGCGTTTGAGGCCGGCGGTGCTGGTTTCGGTGAATTCCATCGACATCACACTTAATCCGCCAAGATAGCCGGTTCTGGGCTTCGCCTGGATAACCGCCTGCTGGTGCGGGCGGAGGGGCTCGAACCCCCACGACTTTCGTCACGGGAACCTAAATCCCGCGCGTCTACCAATTCCGCCACGCCCGCGGACCGAGGGGCGGCCCGGCGGCGCGGCTTATAACACGCGCCATCCGCAGGACACTATAAAAATAGCCGCAAAGCTCACTCTTGCATGTCGGCTCAGGTGAGGAGATCGCGGTACACTTTCGGCAACGCCTCGGACAAATCCTCCGAAATCAGACCGGGGCCAACGGCGCGCGCAGCCTCGCCGTGCAGCCACACCGCTGCGGCGGCGGCCTCGAATGCCGGCATGCCTTGGGCGAGGAGCCCAGCCACCACCCCTGTGAGGACGTCGCCGGCGCCTGCGGTGGCCAGATAAGCCGGCGCATTGGCGGCAATCGCGGCGCGGCCGTCCGGCGCGGCCACCACCGTGTCAGCCCCCTTGAGCACGACGATCGCGCCCGCAAGCGACGCCGCAAGGCGCGCACGATCGAGTTTGGAGCCCGCTTTCGTCCTTTCGTCCAAGGCTCCAAAATACCGATGAAATTCCCCCTCATGCGGTGTCATGACGGTCGGTCTATTCCCGCGGGCGCGCAGGGCCTTGGCCAGGCGCGCGGGCTCGGTCACAAAGCTTGTGATGGCGTCAGCGTCCAAAACGACCGCGCGCTCCCCAGATAAGGCAGCCAAAACGGCCTCGCAGGTCGCTGCGCCTACCCCAAGTCCCGGACCGAGGGCCACCGCGTTCAGGCGCCTGTCAGCCAGGAACTGGGCGAGTTCTTCCGCGCCATCGACCGGCCGCACCATGACGGCAAGGCTCGCGGCCGCGTTGACGGTCAGTGCATCGCGGGGACTCGCGATGGTCACGAGGCCCGCCCCGGCGCGCAGTGCCGCGCGGGCGGCCAAGCGTGCAGCACCTGTCGACCACACCGGACCTGAAACAACGACCGCGTGCCCCCGGTCGTATTTGTGTCCGTCAATCTCGGGACGCGGAAACAGGGCGCGCCACAGCGCAGGCACGTTCTCGAACGTCTTCACGCCGATCTCCGGTAGCACGGTCGCTGGAATGCCAATATCCGCCACACTGACGCGGCCGCAATGAAGCCGGCCGGGCAAAAGGACATGTCCCACCTTCTTGCGAAAAAAAGGTGACGCTCTGCGCGGCGTTGACCGCCACCCCCATCACCGCTCCAGTCGAGCCGTTAATTCCGCTCGGCAAGTCCACGGCCAGTATCGGCGCCGGCTGAGCGTTCATGGCCTCGATCATGGCCCACGCCTGTCCTTCCACCGGCCGATCGAGTCCGGCGCCGAACAAAGCGTCCACAACAACACTTGCGCTCGCAAAGCCGTCCCGATGCGGCTGCGCGATTGGGCGTTCCCATTTCGCCGCAGCGCTCGCGGCGTCGCCTTTCAGGTGCGAAACCTCTCCCGCGAGCATCAGGCGCACGTTGAACCCGCGCTGCGCCAACAGCCGGGCCGCAACGAAACCATCGCCGCCATTGTTTCCCGGCCCCGCCAGTACCGCCACCTCGGATCCGACCGGATGGCGCGCGGCTACGGCGTCCGCGACCGCGGCGCCCGCTCGCTCCATGAGCATCATGCCGGCAGTCCCACCGGCGATTGTCAGCCGGTCCGCTTTCGCCATTTCGGCGTTGCTCAGAAGTTCAATCATGACCGGGCAAAGATAACGATTGCAGCACTATGCGGCCAACGGCCAGGCCTTTCGGAATTTGTCATCACACGTTATTGACGCGATAATAGGCAATATGCCCATTTTGGCATCCGGGCGGGCGCATGAGTTGGTACGCCGTAGTCAGAGTGCTGCTTTAGGCGGCTGATTTCGCAGTATTTTCGCTATTTTCGCGGCCTTGGCACGGGAACTGCTAACCAAGCGTCGGTTACGGCGGCGTGTTTCCAATGCCGGAGCCGGGAGACGAAACGCGATGAAGAAAATCGAGGCCATCATCAAGCCGTTCAAACTCGATGAGGTGAAAGAGGCCCTGCAAGAAGTCGGACTGCAAGGCATCACCGTCACCGAGGCCAAAGGCTTTGGGCGGCAGAAGGGCCACACTGAGCTTTATCGCGGCGCCGAATACGTCGTCGATTTTCTGCCAAAGGTGAAGATCGAGATTGTGCTTGGCGACGATATGGTCGAAAAGGCCGTCGACGCGATCCGCCGGGCTGCGCAAACCGGCCGCATTGGCGACGGCAAGATCTTTGTTTCCACAATTGAGGAAGCGATCCGGATAAGGACTGGGGAATCCGGAACGGACGCCATTTGAGGCTTTCTTCGCCCCGATTGCGGGCGTCAGCAAACTTCAATCAGTACGAGCCAATTACCAAACGCACGAAAGGTACGCCTGCCATGACCACGCCGAAGAATGTGATGAAGCTGATAAAGGACAGCGACGTCAAATATGTCGACTTTCGCTTTACCGACCCGCGCGGCAAGTGGCAGCACGTGACCTTCGATGTCTCGCTCATCGAGGAAGAGACCTTCGCCGAAGGTCAGATGTTTGACGGTTCATCGATCGCCGGGTGGAAGGCCATCCACGAATCCGACATGTGCCTGATGCCCGATCCGTCCACTGCCTGCATCGATCCGTTCTTCGCCGAGACTACGCTGGTGCTGGTGTGCGACGTGCTCGAGCCCACGACCGGCGAGCCCTATTCGCGCGACCCGCGCGGCATCGCTAAAAAAGCCGAAGGCATGGTCAAGTCCATGGGTGTCGGCGACACGATTTATTTCGGACCCGAGGCGGAATTCTTCGTGTTCGACGACGTCCGCTACAAGGCTGAGCCGTACAACACCGGCTTCAAGCTCGACTCGGTGGAGTTCCCGAGCAACTCCGATACCGAATTTGAAGGCGGCAACCTGGGACACCGGGTATGGACCAAGAAGGGCTACTTCCCGGTGCCGCCGCAGGATTCCGCGCAGGACATGCGTTCGGAAATGCTCGCCGCAATGGCGCGCATGGGCGCCAAGGTTGAGAAGCATCACCACGAGGTTGCTTCTGCGCAGCACGAGCTCGGCTTGAAGTTTTCACCGATGGTGCAGATGGCCGATCACCTGCAAATCTACAAATATTGCATCCAGCAGGTGGCGCAGGTTTACGGCAAGACCGCTTGCTTCATGCCGAAGCCGATCTACGGCGACAACGGCTCGGGCATGCATTGTCACCAGTCGATCTGGAAGAGCGGCAAGCCGGTTTTCGCCGGCAACAAATACTCGGATTTGTCCGACACTTGCCTGCAATACATCGCCGGCATCATCAAACATGCCAAGGCGATCAATGCCTTCACCAACCCGACCACCAATTCCTACAAGCGGCTGGTGCCCGGCTTCGAAGCGCCGGTGCTGCTCGCCTATTCGGCGCGCAACCGCTCCGCCTCCTGCCGGATCCCCTACACGACCAACCCGAAAGCCAAGCGCGTCGAGGTCCGCTTCCCCGACCCGCTGGCTAACCCCTATCTCGGCTTCGCGGCCATGCTGATGGCCGGCCTCGACGGCATCAAGAACAAGCTCGATCCTGGCGAGGCGATCGACAAGGACCTCTACGATCTGCCGCCGAAGGAACTGAAGAAAATCCCGACGGTGTGCGGCTCGCTCCGTCAGGCGCTCGAAGAGCTCAACAAGGACCGCGGCTTCCTCAAAAACGGCGGCGTGTTCGATGACGATTTCATCGACGCTTACATCGATCTGAAGATGGGCGAAGTGATCCGCTTCGAGCACACCCCGCATCCGGTCGAATTCGAAATGTATTACTCAGCCTAGGCCGTACAACCTTTGTTTGGTTTGTTCGCGTACGCGTAACCGATCCTCCCTGAACTTGCGTCCAACCTAACTTAACGGGCGCCGCGCTTGCGGCGCCCGTTCTTTTTCGTGCGGATGTCTCACGCCGTGCGCAAGCGCGACGCAAAATAGGGGAAAAGCCCGCGAGAAATATCTCGCGGGCCGTCCACTCAGTCGGATTTTTTCAGTTTAGCGCTTGGAGAACTGGAAGCTGCGGCGCGCTTTGGCCCGGCCGTATTTCTTGCGCTCGACGACGCGCGGATCGCGCGTGAGGAAACCGCCGCGCTTAAGCACGGTGCGCAAGTCCGGCTCATGGCGCATCAGCGCCTTGGACAAGCCGTGGCGCACGGCGCCGGCCTGACCAGAAAGACCGCCGCCGGAGACGGTGCAAACGACATCGTATTGGCCTTGGCGGTTTGCCGCGACGAGCGGCTGCTGGATCAACATGCGCAGCACAGGGCGCGCGAAATATGTTTCCACCGGCCGATCGTTGATGACGATCTTGCCGCCGCCCATCTTGATCCAGACCCGCGCGACCGCATCCTTGCGTTTGCCGGTGGCGTAGGCGCGCCCCTGTTTGTCGAGTTTCTGTATGTATTTTGGCGGCTGTGGCGCCGCGGCCGGCTTCAGAGTGGACAGCTCTTCGAGCGTCTGGATGGTGTCGGCCATTAGGCGGACCTCTTGTTCTTGCGATTCATGGCGGCAACGTCGAGTTGCTGTGGCTGCTGCGCGGCGTGGGGATGCTCAGCCTGCGAATAAACCCGCAGATTGCCGAGCTGCCGACGACCGAGCGGACCCCGGGGCAGCATGCGCTCCACCGCCTTTTCGACGATACGTTCGGGAAAGCGCCCGGCCAGGATCGCCTTGGCTGTGCGTTCCTTTATGCCGCCGATGTAGCCAGTGTACCTGTAATAGACTTTCTGCTCGACCTTGCGGCCCGTCAGCACGATCTTCGCCGCGTTGATGACGATGACATTGTCGCCACAGTCGACGTGCGGCGTATAGGTCGGCTTGTGCTTGCCACGCAGTCGCATCGCGACAAGGGAGGCGAGCCGTCCGACCACCAATCCCTCGGCGTCGATCATCACCCACTTTTTGTCCGCGTCGGCGGGTTTGGCCGAAAAGCTTTTCATAATCGCATCCATTGGGAAGGTCGCCCGCACTACCGGCGAGCAACGCGCCGCGTACTTAGCGGCGAATACTCTCCCGGTCAACCCTTCCGCAGAGTTTTGGCCATGATTCAATGGCTTGCGCTTACGGTATTATATTACCGTTCAGCGGGAACGGAATAGGTCGACGTAGCATGGGCGACCAGTTCGTCTTGGCCGTCCGAGCGAATGGCGATATCGCCGACCACAAGGCGCTTGCCGAGTTTGAGCAACCGCGCTTCGCCCAAAAGGTCCCGCGGCTCAGGTTTGCGCAGGAAATTGATGTTCAGGTTGGTGGTGACCGTCAATGGTTTCCAGCCAATAGTGGCGAGGATGGCCACATACATAACGACGTCGGTCAGCACCATCAAAGTCGTGCCCGCAATAGTGCCACCCGGACGCAATGACGCCTTGTCGAAATGCTTGCGCACACGAGCCCCGCCCGACCAAACCTTTTCGATGACGTAACCGCCATCCGGGTGGAACATCTGCGGAAACTCTGCGTCGAGCAGTCTTTGCAATTCCTCGGCCGTGAGTTTCGCCGTCATGTGGTTCCCCTGCCCCGCCGCGGCGGATCGGATACAATGAGAACGGCCGCTTGCCAAATCGCCGTCGGACACAGATCTCTGGGTAATCCTGCGAGGACGAGAGCCATGGACGCCCATACCGCAACCGCAAAGCCTCCAGGCGTGTCGGGACTGATGCTTATGCGCGAGGATGTTGCCGGCGTGGCCGTGCTCACGCTGAACCAGCCGGCGAGCCGTAACACCCTTTCCGAAGCCATGCTGGAGGCGCTCGGTGACGCGCTCACGGCGATCGCCCACGACGAAAGCGTGCGCGCGGTCGTGCTTGCCGCCAATGGTCCCGCGTTCTGCGCCGGTCACGATCTCAAGGAACTGAGCCGTCACCGCTCGGAGGCCGACGGCGGCCGCGCCTATTTCAAGCACATCATGACCATGTGCAGCACCATGATGCAGCAGATCATCGCGCTACCACAGCCGGTGATCGCGGCAGTCCAGGGGCCGGCATCGGCGGCGGGTTGTCAATTGGTAGCGAGCTGCGATCTCGCGATTGGCTCAAAGGCTGCCAAGTTCGCCACTCCTGGCGTCCATATCGGGCTGTTCTGCTCCACTCCCATGGTCGCGCTGTCGCGCGATGTCGCCCGCAAGCACGCGATGGAAATGCTTTTGGTTGGAGATTTGATCCCGGCCGAAGAAGCCGCGCGGATCGGGCTCATCAACCGCGTTGTGGCAAACGGCCGCGAGCGCGACGAAGCGATCAAGCTTGCGCGCGGGGTCGCCGAAAAATCGGTAATGACAGTCAAACTTGGAAAACAGGGATTCTATCGGCAGCTCGAAATGCCGCTGGCCGAAGCCTACGAATACGTCACCGACGTGATGGTCGAGAACATGCTGAAGCACGATGCGGAAGAAGGCATCGGCGCTTTCATCGACAAACGGGCGCCGCATTGGGAAGACCGCTGATCCAGGGTCCGATGGAACACGATACGTATTCCGACAGCTACGTTCGCGGCATTCTCAACACCGTCAAGTCCATCGCGATGGTCGGGGCGTCGGAGAAAACCAACCGCCCGAGCTATTTTGCGTTCAAATATTTGCTCGAACGCGGCTACCGCATGATTCCAATAAATCCTGGGCTCGCGGGCAACGAGATCCTGGGTCAGCGAATCTACGCCCGGCTGGCCGACGTGCCCGCCCCTATCGACATGGTCGACATCTTTCGCAGTTCGCGCCACGCGCTTCCCATCGTACAAGAAGCGCTGACGCTGAACCCGAAACCGCGGATCATCTGGATGCAGCTCGGCGTCCGCAACGATGAGGCGGCGGCGCTCGCCGAAGCGGCCGACGTAAAGGTCGTGATGAACCGCTGCCCGAAGATTGAGTATGGCCGCCTCTCCTCGGAGATCTCGTGGATGGGCGTGAACACCCGCACCATCTCGTCAAGGAAGGCGACGCTTGGCGGCGGGATTCAGCGGCTATCGCTCGACAGGCAGTCCGCGACCGGCGGCGCGACCGGCGCCAGCGAACGCGCGCAACGCCGGGACAGTGGCGTCTGAGCAACCGGGCCGGGCGGCGACGGCGCTTTTAGCGAAAATTACCGATCAAAAACGCGACTTGTATAAGCCGAGTGCGGAACTTCTTTACATCTTTGTGCTTTTCTGAAGCGGCAAACAACGGGCGCTTCTGCCCCAACGTTGCAAAAATAAACTCTGGATAATGAGGAACGGGTCATGAGAATGGGCTCGGTGGCTGTACTTGTCTTCTCGGCGCTCGCATTCGTCCCGTCCGCCAGTTATGCGGACAATCGGCAGGACGACGGCGCGTGTGTCAGTGATGCGATGAATATCTGCTCGCAATACATTCCCGACCGCACGCGGGTCGCGGGTTGTCTGATGAGCAATCGTAATCGCATTTCTCCGTCTTGCCGCGCGCAGTTGGCGCACTGGAAAGACTAATAGATTCACGCTGATATCGCTGGATCGATCGCCGTGCCGGCAACGCGCGGCGATCGACCTTGCCTGCGTTGCGTCGTGATACCTTGACGGGCTTTGCGGCTTCTATACACCGGACCGCAAGTGTCGCCCTTCGCGCCCGTCAAGAACAGATCGATGAGCGAACGCATTCCCGGTTTCTCCACGCTGGCCGTGCACGCCGGCGCGCAGCCTGATCCAACGACAGGAGCGCGCGCAACGCCGATCTATCAAACCACATCGTACGTTTTTGAAAGCGTCGATCACGCGGCCTCGCTGTTCGGCCTGCAGACCTTCGGCAATATCTATACGCGGATCGGCAATCCGACCAACGCGGTGCTCGAGGAGCGCGTAGCGGCGCTTGAAGGCGGCACGGCCGGGCTCGTGGTCGCGTCAGGGCACGCGGCGCAAGTCGTCGCTTTTCATTGCCTCCTGCAACCCGGCGACGAATTCGTGGCATCGAAAAAGCTCTACGGCGGCTCAATCAACCAGTTCAATCACGCGTTCAAGAATTTCGGCTGGAACGTGGTGTGGGCCGACCCGGAGGATATCGGCTCGTTCGAGCGCGCAGTTTCGCCGAAGACCAAAGCGATCTTCACCGAATCGATTGCCAATCCAGGGGGGGTCATCACCGACATGAAGGCGGTCGCGAAGGTCGCGCGCGGCGCCGGCGTGCCCTACATCGTCGACAACACACTGGCGACGCCGTATCTCTGCAAGCCGATTGATCATGGCGCCGACGTTGTCGTTCACTCGCTGACCAAGTTCCTCGGCGGCCACGGCAACTCGATCGGCGGCCTCATTGTCGATGCCGGTACGTTCAACTGGTCGCGCGACAATCGCTATCCCATGCTCAGCGCGCCGCGGCCCGAATATCAAGGCATTGTGCTGCACGAGACGTTCGGCAATTTCGCCTTCGCCATCGCCTGCCGGGTGCTCGCGCTGCGCGACATCGGCCCGGCCTTGTCGCCGTTCAATGCTTTTCTCATTCTGACCGGGATCGAAACGCTGCCGCTGCGCATGCGCGCGCATTGCGACAACACGCTTGCGGTCGCCGAGTGGCTCTCGGTACATCCACAGGTGGCCTGGGTCAGCTATCCGGGATTGGCGGGCGACCGCTACCACGGGCTCGCGCAAAAGTATTGCCCGAACGGCGCGGGCGCGGTGTTCACGTTTGGCCTCAAGGGCGGTTACGACGCCGGGGTGAAGCTCGTCTCCAACGTCCAGCTGTTTTCCCATCTCGCCAATATCGGCGACACCCGCTCACTGATCATCCATCCCGCCTCGACAACGCACCGGCAACTCACCGACGCACAAAAGACCGCGGCCGGCGCGGGACCGGATGTGGTGCGGCTTTCAATCGGCATCGAAGACAAAGCCGATATCATCGCCGATCTGGAACAGGCGCTGAGCGCTTAATCAGCAGCGACCGCGACGGGATTATCGGCGGGCGGACCCTTCCAGGCGGCCGTGACGAACCCGGATCGTGCGGTGACGTTCGCTGCGTGCAATGTCGCCACGGTGAGCACGAGCATCGCGCCGGCTTGATGCAAGAGCGCAAGCGGCAACGGCACGACCAGTAATAGCGTCGCGATACCTAAGACGATTTGCAGTGTAACGGCCGCGAGCAGCGCCAGCGCGCCGGCGCGTCCCCTCGCCTTTTCGTTGCGCATGACGTCGATCGCGTGGAGAACGGCGCTGATGAAGACCAGATACGCGATCATCCGGTGATCGAATTGCAGGGTGAGAATATTTTCAAAGAAATTTCGCCATAGGGGAGTCTGGAACAACAGACCAGCGGAGTTCGGTATCAGCGCACCGTCGATCAACGGCCAGCTATTGTAGGCGTAGCCCGCGCGCAATCCCGCGACCAGCGCGCCGAGATAAATTTGCGCAACGACAAGAACGAGAAGAATGAGCGCGCCCGCTCTGGTGCCGGCGCGGGCGGGGACCGCGGGAGGACCGGAGCGCATCGCGGCCGTCCAAATGAGCGCTGCATAGATGACGCTGGCGAGGGTGAGATGCGTCGCCAACCGATATTGCGAAACCTCGATCCGTTCGGACAGGCCCGACGCCACCATCCACCAGCCGACCGCGCCTTGCAACGCGCCAAGCGCAAAGATGAACCACAGCCGCGGGCGGAGCTCGCGGGGTATCGAGCCGCGCCACAAGAACCAAAGAAACGGCAAAAGAAATGCGGCCCCGATCACGCGGCCGAGCAGCCGATGCGTCCACTCCCACCAGTAAATGGTTTTGAAATTTCCGAGGCTCATGCCGGCGTTCAGCGCCTGGTACTGCGGGATCGCCCGGTATTTCGCAAAGACCTCCTGCCATCCGCTGTGGCTTAACGGCGGCAGTACGCCCATGACAGGGCGCCATTCGGTAATCGAAAGGCCGGATTCCGTCAGCCGCGTTACGCCGCCGACCAAGACCATGACAGCGACCAGCGCGGCCACGGCATAAAGCCACAGCCGAATAGCGCGCATGTGAGTGCCGTAGGGCGCTGCGTTGGTCATCTCTTGTCCACTCGCGCGGACCATATGTGCCGGCATCACGGCCGGCAATGCGTCATAGCGGGCCGCGTGTTCCGGTCTTGCTGCAGCTAGACAAATCGCGCCGGCCATGACGCACGCTACCGCTTGTGGTAGCACACGCCGTCATGCGGCTTCGCTCGCGCAAATTCATCGGCGCTATTGCGCTCTTTCTATTGGTCATTGTCTGGGCGCTTGTTGCCATGGCGCTGGCGCAATCGCCCGCCATTCGGGACAATTCCGCCGTCTCTGTCGCCTACTACGTTGTTGCCGGCCTAGGCTGGGTTATTCCGGCCATGCCGCTGGTGCGATGGATGAGCGGGGGCGGCGGACGGACAGCCAACTAGGCCGCCTGCGGCGTGCGGAAGCCGCTCCACATCGCGGTGGCCGCGCCAGACAAAAGCACGCGCACGTAGCGCAGTTGCTGATATTCGCCGTTAAGCGAAATCCGCGGCAACGCGGTCAGCTGCGTGCGGTGCGAGGGAAAGAGCACACCCGGCCGCGTCGTCACCGCCGTCTTAAATCCCATCTCGGCGGCAATTTGAAATTCGCGCGGTCCGGCGGATGTGGCGTCGCCATAGGGATAGGACAAATGCGCCGGCCGCATCGCCAGCGCCGCCTCAATAACCGAACGGCTCATCTGCAATTCGGTCCGCACGGCCTTTTCCGAAAGCTTTGCCAACATCGGATGATTGACGGTGTGCGCACCGATCGTCACCAGTGGATCGGCGGCAAGCTCGGCAAGCTCCTTCCAGTCCATACACAGATCTTTGCAGAAGGCGGCGATGTCGACGTGGTGGCAGGCGGCAAGGTTACGCATGATCGCGCGCGCGTCGTTCTCGCTCGGTTGCCGCCGCAGCCACCAGTAAAGTTCATCGTAGAGCGCCCGCTTTTCCGCGATGCTCTTGCAGTCGAAGACCCGGTTTTCGCCGTCGATCACAATGCCGACGCGATCGTTCGTGGCAACACTCGCTTCGAGCGCAAGCCACCACAATTCACCGAGCCGGTCGGGGAAGCTGGTCGCCACATAAATAGCGAACGGCACGTCGGCCGCTTTCAGAATCGGATAGGCGTGCTCTTTGATGTCGCGATAACCGTCGTCGAACGTGAGGCAGACAAAGCGTTTGCGAAAGTCGCCTTCGCTCAAGCGGCGATGCAGTTCGTCGAGACTGACAAGATCAACACCGGAGCGGCGCAATAGCCCGATAACACGGCCGAGAAATCGGGGCGTGATTTCGAGGAGGCGGTTCGGCTGGAAACGCCCGGGTCGCGGCGGACGCACGTGATGCATCGTCAGGATGACGCCGACGCCGCCGACTAGAGGCCGCAACGCCGAATACGCTCCGGTAAAGTAAAGCGACTCTAGTCCGCCACGGATGATCGCTTGTCGTAGTCCGGCCACGTCACGTTCCTCGTTGACCGGTCATCCTAGCCAAGGCGTGGTTGACAATCCTTTGCCGGGCCGGTCGGCGGCGAGCGCCGAGTTCATCTCCAACGGCTAATTTAGGCCGCTTCTGCCGCGGATTCTGTCGCGGCTTCGGGCGGCCCGACAATGAAGATGGTGACGTGATGGAAGCCCGCCTGCAAGAGCCGCTGATGCGCCTGCGCAACGCCCTCGTCGGCGATATTCTCGACCAGGAGGATGGCGTGAGGCGCCAAGCTCGCGACGGCCTCGGCGGCCCCTGCCCCCAATACGCCGGCATCGATCACGACATGGGCATAGGCTGCCGAAAGGGCCTCAAAGCCCTGCGCGAGGCTCGCTTCTTTCAGTAACGTCGCGCGCGTGGCCGGGGCGCGCCCGGACAGGATCAGATTAAGTCCGGAAAAGCGGTCGCGCGTGATGATATCGGCGAACGAGGCGCTTCCGGCCACGAGTTCCGCCAAGCCGAGCGCAAAGGGATCCGCGGCAATTTCGGTAATGCCGGCATCGCCCGAGCCCAAACCGACCAGCACGACGCTAGCCTCCCGGGCGAGCGCACGGGAAAATTTAATCGCGACACTGGTCCGGTCGAGATGCGGTTCCGCGCCGCAAATTGCGATTTGACTGTTAGGGACGCCTTCACCATGCAAATGGTGCGCGAAATCCTCGACCGCGCTGATTGGAATCCCGACCGGCGCGGGAGGCGGGCTGGGATCCGCAATCCCCTGCGCACCCTTGATCGCGGAAGCCGCGCGGGCAGCCAACTTTTCTTTGGCCGCGAGCATGCGGGCAAACGGACCCACGCCGGACACTCTTTCGGGGCCGGAATTGACGCGATCAGCCAAGACTTCCGCGGTTTCGGCGGACGGTACGCCGAGAAACTCGCGCGTGAGCACAATGCCGCTGCTGACCAGAAGCGTCGCGAGCGTGACGATCAACACGGTTGGCAGCTTTTTCGGATAAGCCGGGACGTTGGAAACGGTCGCGCGCGAAATGACCCGCGCATCGGCCGGCGCCGAAGCGATGGTGTCGCGAGCGCTCGCCTCGCGGTACTTCGCCAGATACGACTCCAACAGATCGCGCTGCGACTTCGCATCGCGCTCAAGCGCGCGCAAATGCACGTCTTGTTCGTTCGTCGAGGCGGCCTGATTCTTGAACTGATCGAACATCGACATTTGCGCCTCGACGCGCGCGTCGGCGAGTTTGGCGTCGTTCTCGAACGAACGCGCCATGGTCTCGGCCTCACGCCGGATTTGCCTGTCGAGATCCTCGATCTGCGCTTTCAGCTCCTTGATGCGTGGATGATTGCCGAGCAATGAGGAAGACTGCTCGGCAAGCTGCGCGGCCAAGGTCACCCGCTGCTCGGACAACCGCCGAATAAGCTCGGAATTGAGAATATCGGACGACTCGATCGGCTCGCCCGATTTGAGCATTTGCCGGATGAGCTTCGCCTTGGCTTGGGCATCGGCTTTAAACGTACGCGCGGCGGCCAGTTGCCCGTTGAGATCGCCAAGCTGCTGGGCCGAGAGCGTCGTGCCGTTGGGTCCAACCAGAAGATTTGATTTGGCGCGAAACGTCTCTACCCTCGCTTCCGCGTCGGCCACCTTCTGGCGCATCGATTCGATCTGGCCGGAGAGCCACTCGCCGGCGGCGCTCGCCTGCTCCTGCGTCGCCACGCGTTGCCGCTGGATGTAGGCGTCCGCGATGGCGTTGGCGACGCGCGCTGCGAGTTCGGGATTCTGCGACAAAAAGCCGATGACAATGACGCGGGATTTTTCCACCGGGTAGACGTTGAGGCGATCATAATACGCGTCAAGCGTCCGCTCCTCGGGCGTCATCCGCATCGGGTTTTTTGTGATGCCCAACGTGCCGAGCAGTCCCTTGATCAACGAGACGCCGCCCCGGGACGGATCGAATTCCGGCAACTCGTTCAGCTTGAGTTTGGCGATCACCTCGTGCGCGAGGTCGCGCGAAAGGATGAGCTGTACTTGGCTCGTTACCGCTTCCTGGTCGACCGTGACGCGGTCGCCGATATCCTTGTCGACGTCGGGCCGCAGGAAAATGTTGTCCCGGCCGACAATCAGCACACGCGACTCGGAGAGGTATTTCGGCGGGATGATCGTCACCACCGCGAAGGCAAGGATCGCCATCAGAACGGTGGGCCACAGTATCTTCCGCCGGTTGCGCCAGAGCACCGCTCCGAGCACGGAAAGATCGAATTCGGCATCCATAAACGGCCCGCGCGACCGGGCATCGGATACTGGTGATGCCAGACTCATTTCGAGGCTCCCACCGGGTCTAAGCCCGGGCCAGCATAAGAAACTATTAAGGTTGCCATCCGGTTAAACGGTTGCGGACACGCTGGTTTGCCGCCCGGATCGGATCAGCGTCAGACTTTCTTAACCGCGGCGGCGCTCAATCCGGCTTAACTTTCTCGCGCGAGTTTTAAGGAATTGACCGATGGCCGACGGGCACGCCGCCGTCGAGGCTCAGCCGGTGGCGGATAGCGAAACCGGCGCGGCTGGCGCATCGGTCCGCGGCGATCGCCGCGCGCCGGCAGCCGCTGCGCTCAACATCCTGCACATCCTGCGCGCGCCAGTCGGCGGTCTTTTCCGGCATGTGCTCGATATCGCCCGCGGCCAAGCCGAGCGCGGGCATCGCGTGGGGCTCGTTGCAGATACTTTGACCGGCGGTCCGCGCGCTGACGCGGCGCTCGCCGAGCTTGCCCCCAAGCTCGCGTTCGGTGTGCGCCGGCTCGCTATCAGCCGGCAACTCGATTACTCCGATTTCCGCGCCTTGCGCGCAATCTCGCCCTGGATCGCGGACGCCGCGCCCGACGTCATTCACGGCCACGGAGCCAAAGGCGCGGCCTTGTCCCGATTGAGCCGGAGCGCTTCGGGCGCGATCCGTGTGTACACCCCGCATGGCGGTACGCTTGTCTACCGTCCTGGCACGCTCTCTGGCGGGTTCTATCGATCGCTCGAGTGGCTGTTGAAATGGCGTACCGATTTGTTTTTGTTCGAGAGCAATTTCGCGGCGGCGCTGTTTCGCGCCCAAATCGGCCGCCCGCCGGGATTGGTGCGTGTGGTGCATAACGGCGTTGGCGATGACGAGTTCGCGCCGATAACGCATCCGGCGGACGCGACCGACATTGTCGCGCTTGGGGAACTACGGCCCGTCAAAGGCTTTGATCTTCTGATCGAGGCGCTGGCGATGCTGAACGTCTCCGGCCACCGCGTCACGGCAACCATCGCCGGTGCTGGCCCGCTCGACGCCGAGCTCAAGGCGCAAGCAGAGCGCTTGGCCGTCGCCGACCAAATCCGCTTCGCCGGACACCGCACCGCCCGCGAAGCGTTCGCCATGGGGCGCATGATGATCCTTTGCTCCCGCGCCGAGTTGTTGCCGTATGTGGTGCTCGAAGCCGCCGCGGCGGGAATGCCGATCATCGCGACCCGCGTCGGCGGAATGCCGGAAATCTTCGGCGACGACGCCGCCCATCTCGTCGCACCGGACAGTTCCGCCGCGCTCGCTACGGCAATCGGCGCGGCCATCGCGGATCCCAAGCAGCTCCGGCGTCTGGCCCAATCGCTCTGCGGACGCGTGCGCCGCGAATTTTCGGCGGCGGCCATGGTGGATGGCGGTTTGGCCGCCTACCGCGAGGCAATCGCGATGCGAAAACTCGCGCAGTTCGCATAACGATTCTTTGAACTTTATTTACTATTGTTCCGCCCATCTGCCCCGACGCGAAGCCCGCGGCGGGGGGCATTAACGCGGTTTGAGAATGTCCAAGCCCGAGCACGGCACCCGTTTCGACCCCTCTTCCGCGGTGTTGTCCGCCGTTTCGGCTATCCCGGATGACAAGCCGCGCGCGCCTAACGGACTTTCCCCGGAGGCTCAGGCCGCGGCCGCGAAACCCTACGGGGCCGCGTATTCTCCCATCGTGCTCGCCGGCCTCGTTCGCTTGATCGAATTTTGCCTGGTGATGGCGGTCGGCCTCGGCATTTATCTGGCCTATGTGGTACGGGCGGAAGGTTTCGCCTGGTATTACGTCGTCGCCATCTTCGGCATCGCGCTGCTTGCTCTTCTGGCGTTCCAGGCCGCTGACATTTATCAGGTACAAGCCTTCCGCGGCTACGAAAAGCAGTACATGCGGCTCGCCTCGGCGTGGTCCGTGGTTTTCTTGATCGCAGTAGGCGTCTCCTTCTTCGCCAAAATAGGCGATCAATTTTCGCGCGCGTGGCTCGGCGGCTTCTTTGTTCTCGGGCTGTTGTGTTTGGTCGTGTTCCGGCGCGGATTGTTTCTTCTGGTGCGCCATTGGACGCGCGAGGGCCGGCTTGACCGGCGCACCGTCGTGGTCGGCGCCGATCCCAACGGCGAAACGCTGATCCAGTCGCTCGCGGCGCAACGCGAGTTGGAGGTGCGCGTGATCGGCGTATTCGACGATCGCAGTGACGAGCGTAGCAGCGACAGTGTCGCCGGCGTCACCAAACTCGGAACGGTCGATAATCTGGTCGAATTCGCCCGCCGCACCCGCGTCGATCTCGTGATCTTTGCGCTGCCGGTGACGGCGGAGAGCCGTATCCTGCAGATGCTCAAGAAGCTGTGGGTGCTGCCGGTCGACATCCGCCTCTCCGCCCACACCAACAAGCTGCGCTACCGCCCCCGCACCTATTCATATCTCGGCAGCGTTCCGGTGTTCGACATTATCGACAAGCCGATCGCCGACTGGGATGTGGTGATGAAGTGGCTGTTCGACAAAATCGTCGGCACGCTGGCGCTGATATGCGCCGCGCCGGTCATGCTGCTCGTCGCCATCGCCATCAAACTCGACAGTCGCGGGCCGGTGCTTTTCAAGCAGAAGCGCCACGGCTTCAACAACGAGCTCGTCGAGATTTACAAATTCCGCTCGATGTACACCGACAAGACCGACGCGACCGCGAGCAAGCTTGTCACCGCCGACGATCCGCGTGTCACGCGCGTGGGCCGATTCATACGCAAAACCAGCCTCGATGAGCTGCCGCAACTACTGAATGTGGTGTTCGCCGGCAATCTGTCACTCGTTGGACCGCGGCCACACGCGCTACAAGCCAAGGCGGAAAATCGGCTCTATCACGAAGCGGTGGACGGCTATTTCGCCCGCCACCGCGTCAAGCCCGGCATCACCGGCTGGGCGCAGATCCACGGCTGGCGCGGCGAGACTGACAGTCACGAAAAAATCCAGCAGCGGGTCGAGCATGACCTCTACTACATAGAAAACTGGTCGATGCTGCTCGATATCGCGATCCTGGCGCGCACTCCGTTTGCGCTGATCCGCGCCAAGAACGCATACTGACGCTTTCGGATACGAGGCGAATTGTCGGATGGTCTTAACAAGACCGGCTCGCCCTGATCATTGCACTATGAAATACGCCGCGATGCGCACCGCGAGAGCTGCAAGCCAGGTTATCCCGGCAAGGCAGATGCCGCAGAACACCGCGGCCGAGCCAAAATCCTTGACCCGGCGGATTTCGACGTGCTGCTCGCGGGTGACGTAATCCGAAAGCTTTTCGATCGCCGTGTTGAGGAATTCAACGGCCAGCAAAACCAGCAGCGACCCGACCATCGCGACATACCAAAGCCAGGTCGGCGCGACGACAACTCCTAAGAGCACGCCCGCGATCAACAGGGCCGCCTCCTCGCGGAGCGCGGCCTCGGTGTGAATGCCGTAGCGGATCCCGCGCAGCGAATTGAGCGTGGCGCTGAAAATTCGTTTCACGGCCGATCCAGCGAGCGAATGACCAAGCGGGCCTTCCACGGACGATTGCGCCCGTTTACCGGGCATGTGTTGAGGTTTCGTGTCTTGTGCCTGGAATGAGCGATTACTATAGTCCGGCCGCAGTTCGGAGCGTAGCGCAGCCCGGTTAGCGCACCAGTCTGGGGGACTGGGGGTCCCGAGTTCAAATCTCGGCGCTCCGACCAAAAATAACCGCGCCGAACTTCGCCATGCCGTGCGGCCGTTGCGCTGCGGTAGCGGCAGTAAAGAGGCCGCCAACCGGGGCGGCCTCAAAACCTGCTTTTGAAGCGGTTCACGCTCAGTTGTTGATGTTGTTGGCTTGGTTGTTGGCTTGGTTGTTGGCTTGGTTGTTGGCTTGGTTGTTGGCTTGGTTGTTGGCTTGGTTGTTGGCTTGGTTGTTGGCTTGGTTGTTGGCGTTGATTGATGTCCGGCCGATTAACTTTGCGCCATTTTCGATACGACAGCGAAAGGAAGCATTGAAGGGCAGCCGTTTCGTGCGAGCATGACTCTCGCGTGTATTCGCGCCTCGTACCGCTAATTGACTCGGCGCTCGTAGCTCGCCCAGTAGGGCTCACGCAACGTGCGTTTGAGGAGCTTGCCGCTGGCGTTCCGCGGCAAGGCTTCGACAAAGTCGACCGAGCGCGGCCGCTTAAAGCCCGCAAGCTTGTCTCTGCTCCATTCAACTAGCGTGGTTTCACTTAAGTTTGTGCCGGCGCGACGCACTACGACGGCTTTGACGGTTTCGCCCCATTTGGCATCCGGCACACCGATCACGGCGCATTCCAATATTTCGGGATGCCCCATGAGCAATGCTTCGATCTCCGCCGGATAGACGTTCTCGCCGCCGGAGACGATCATGTCTTTCAGACGATCTTTGAGGAAAATGAATCCGTCTTCGTCGAGAAAGCCGGCATCGCCGGTGTAAAACCATCCATCGCGAATGGCTTGCGCGGTTTCCTTTTCTCGCTGCCAATAGCCGCTCATCAGGCTTTCGCCGCGATAGAGAATCTCACCGACCTGTCCCGGCGGCAGATCGTTGCCGTCGGCATCGACCACGCGCACCTGGCCACCGAACATCGGCCGCCCGCAGGACAGCATCCGCTCGCCAACGTGATGTTCATGCGAAAGCGCGGTGATCGGACCGGTCGTCTCGGTGAGCCCGTAGAGCTGGGAGAAGCGGCATTTGAATGTTTCGATCGAACGCTGCAGCAGCGCGGGTGAAATCGGCGCCGTGCCGTAGGTAATGTGCCTGAGCGCGGAAAAATCAGCGGTGCGCGCCGCCGGCAATTCGGTAAGAAACAGCATTAGCGTCGGGGCGAGAAGCGCCGTTTCGACCTTTTGCTCGACCATAGTCTTGAGCAATGGCTCGGCGGCCGTCTCGCGCACAATAATCGCCGCCGATCCTTCCTGCATCGCCCAAATCGCCCAGCCCGCGCCGCCGATATGGAACATGGGCAGGCAGACCAGGTGACGGCCACCCTCGCGAATTTCGGGCATTTCGAGCGCCAGGCACAGGCCGACATTGAGCACGTTCCAGCCGGTGAGCATCGCGCCTTTCGGTAATCCGGTGGTCCCGGAGGTGCTGAACTGGCAACTCACCGCACCGTCGGCATCGCGCATCGGGTCGGATCCGCCGCGTGGCAACTCGTCGAAAGTCATTGTTGGCACACCCGACGCCGCGCCAGTCGCTCGGAATTCAGCGCCAGTAACGACGAGCTTCGGTTTCATGTCGTCGATGATCTTTTTCACTTCCTGCGCCGTGAGCCGCCAATTAAGCGGGGCGGTAACGAGACCGGCCTTGTCGAGCGCGAAAAACAACTCGAGGTAAGCGGCACAATTCTTATCGAGGATGGCGACCCGGTCTCCGGGCTTGAGCCCGAGTTTCGCAACCAGTCCGGCGGCGAGTTGAGAACTCAATTCATTGAGCTCGCCGTAGGTTTGCGTCTTGCCCTCGTACCGGACTGCCATCAATGAGGGATGCCGCTGCGCGCGCCAGCGAAGCATTTCTGCGAGCGTTCGCATGTTACGGCTTTCCCGCCGACAATTGGCAATCCGCGATCGAAGACAGCCTCACATGCGGCGGCTATCGGGCTTCCAGCTGTGTTTGAGATTCTCGATAAGCTTTGCATCGTACATGCAAGCGCTCTGACCGCGCGCATAGGTCGCGTAATATCGGCGAAATAGCGTCAGCGGCTCTTCGCCGACACGCAACGCCCGCCGATTCCAGATCGCGCTGGTAAAACCTGCGGCCATCAACTGGCGCGCATTACGCTCAATCGCGTCGTCCATCTCACTGGCCCGGACGACCTCGTCGCAGATTAATCGTCCTTCCGGTGTGTCGGCGTGAAAAACGTGTTCGTAGAAAATGCCTTCGCGCGAAAGCTTGATGCCGGCGAGCCGCGGCAGCCTTAAGTTCGCGGCGCCCGGAATGAAGCCTTCCTTGCTGGCGGGAAGATTAAAATACGAGCCGGTCTCGGCGATGACGCGGTCCATGGTGCAGAGAAGCTGACAACCGCCGCCGATGGCATGCGCCTCGACCGCTGCGATCCACGGCTTTTCGACGTAATCTTCGTATTGTTCCTCGTAAGATTGCGAGCACCACTGGCCGCGGATGATCTTGTGCAGCAAGCCAAGCTCCCGCTCCATCATGAAGCTCGCGAAGGAGATCTGGCCGTAATAGAGGTGCGTGAGGTTGATCCCGGAATTGAAGACGCGGCGATCCCTGTATTTAGCGTGCTGGACCTTGCCGCCGCGCAGCACGCAGACCTGGATCGCATCGTCCAGCAAAACGAGATCGGCGGCCGTCTCAAGTGCGGCGGTCGCGCGATCGTCCTCGGCGTTGAGGAATTTAGTGTTGGTCAGCGTAACGTGCCCGACATTGCCTTTGCGTGCGGCGGTCGCTTCGCCGAGGTCGACGAAGCCGCTTTTGCGAAATTCGGCGATGCGATCGAGCGCCTCGCGCTTTGGCTTGAGCATGGCGTGGATGAGGTGCATGCCGCAGCGTTCATCGGCCAGCACCTGCCCCAGAAATAGCCCCTGATCGAGCTCACGGCCCTGTTTCGCGCTCTGCTCTTTCAGCGCTCGCTCGGCGTCGATGACCTCGCCGGTGGGCAACAACGCCGGGTATTGGCTCGCCGCCGCCATCAACAGTTCCGAAACGCGCAAAAAGCGGCAGCCCCGTGCGGTCACCTTATCGTAAATCGCCACGGCATGACGGCGGAAAAACCGCTCCTTGAAGCGAAACATCCGGGTCTTAAGTGCGGTGACGTCGGTTCCGCTCGCGGGATTCGATTTCAGCGCCGCGTCCGCCTCAGCAATGTATTTGCTCGCAGCCTCGGCATCGCGCTCAATAGATGTACCGAGTGCCGGCTCGACATCGTCCGGCGATAGCGGTCGGGCAGCAGCTGTTTGCACCTTTAAAATCTCCCTGATCGGGCGCTTGACGGGCCCTTCTGCCTGTCGGCGTTCAGCAAACCCCGAGGCGCCGCTCACGCCGAACTATAGCGTCTATCCATCTCTACAACATCGGCAAAAATGAGGGGGCGCAAACCCTGCGCGACCGGGCGCGCGAGGACGAAAGTGCGTGCAACGAACCTTCTGCGGATTTGTTTATGTTCGGCGACCCGATGGTGTAGACATGTGGAAGTTTATCTCGCGAGCCAAACCCCAGCGGACAGATATTCGAATGCCGGACATTGAGCGCGTTGGCGTTGCCAATCTCCAAGTTGTTAAAGTGCTTCACGATTTCATTGTCGATGAGGTTCTTCCCGAGCTCGGGATCAAAGCGCCGGCATTTTGGGAGGGCCTCGATGGCATCATTCATCGCTTCGCTCCCATCAATCACGCGCTGTTGCAGAAGCGCGACACTCTGCAAGCGCGAATCGACGAATGGTACAGAGCGCGGCGCGGCCAAGACGCCGACCCGGCGGCGCAAAAAACCTTCCTCGAGGAAATCGGCTACCTGTTACCTGAAGGGTCACCGTTTGCGGTCGAGACCACCAACGTCGATGACGAAATTGCCGCTGTCGCCGGCCCGCAACTCGTGGTGCCGGTCAGCAACGCGCGCTACGCGCTCAATGCCGCCAACGCGCGATGGGGCTCGCTTTACGACGCGCTATATGGCTCGGACGCTATTCCCAGAGATGGCGCCGCGGCCCCAACCGGCCGCTACAATCCGGAGCGCGGCAAACTGGTCATCGCCTGGGCGCGGCGCTTCTTGGACGAGAGCGTGCCGCTCGCCGCAGGCTCGCACGCCGACGTCCGCGCGTATGCAGTCAAAAACGGGCGGCTCACGGCCGCATTGGCCGACGGCGACACCGTTGGATTAGCCGACCCGAAAAAGTTGCGCGGATATCGCGGTCGCCCTCAGGCGCCCGAAGCTATCCTGCTGGTGAACCACGGGCTGCACGTCGAGTTGATGATCGACCGCCGTCACCCGATAGGCCGCACCGATGCGGCAGGCGTCGCCGACGTCATTCTCGAGGCCGCGGTCACGACCATTATGGACCTGGAGGATTCTATCGCCGCGGTCGACCCGGCGGACAAGGTGGAAGCCTACCGTAACTGGCTCGGCCTTTGCCGGGGAACGCTTATCGAATCCTTCGAGAAGGAGGGCAAACCGCTGACGCGGCGCCTTACCCTCGATCGGTCTTACACGGCAGCCGACGGTACCGACCTCGTCCTGCCCGGCCGCAGCCTCATGCTCATTCGCAACGTCGGCCATCTGATGATGGACGACGGCGTTCTCGACCGTGACGGGCAGCCAGCGCCGGAAGGAATATTGGACGCGGCGATCACATGCGCCATTGCGCTACACGATCTCAAGAGCGGAGCGCCGACGCGTAACAGCCGCACCGGCTCGATCTATGTGGTCAAGCCGAAGATGCACGGTCCGGAAGAAGCGCAATTTGCCAGCGACGTGTTCGCCGCCGTCGAAGACATGCTCGAGCTGCCGCGCGACACCATCAAGGTCGGCCTCATGGATGAAGAGCGGCGGACCACCGTCAACCTCCGGGAGAGTATTCGCGTTCTGAAATCCCGGGTGTTTTTCATCAATACCGGCTTCCTCGACCGGACCGGCGACGAAATCCACACCGCTATGGAAGCAGGCCCTATGGTGCGCAAAGAAGCGATGCGGGCCGAGCCGTGGCTGAAAGCCTACGAAGACTTCAATGTCGACATTGGATTGGCCTGCGGCCTTCCCGGTCATGCGCAGATCGGCAAAGGCATGTGGACCAAGGCCGACCTGATGGGCCTGATGCTTCGCGAGAAAATCGTCCACCCCGAAGCCGGGGCCAGCACCGCCTGGGTGCCTTCGCCCACGGCAGCGACGCTGCACGCAACGCATTATCACAAAGTCGATGTCTTCCGCCGGCAGCGTGAGCTCGGCAACCGCCCGCGCGCCAACCTCGACGACATTTTGACGGTTCCGGTTTCCCGCGGCGTCAATTTCTCGCCGGAAGAAGTTCGGCGAGAACTCGACAACAACGCGCAGGGAATTCTCGGCTACGTCGTACGCTGGATCGACCAGGGCATCGGCTGCTCGAAAGTCCCGGACATCAACAACGTCGCGCTGATGGAAGATCGCGCGACGTTGCGCATTTCCAGTCAGCACATCGCCAACTGGCTGCGCCACGGCATTGTTTCCGAGCAGCAGGTGATGGACACGCTCAAGCGCATGGCGCGCACTGTCGATGAGCAGAACGCGGGCGATCCGCATTATTCGCCGATGGCGCCGCAGTTCGACAGCTCGATCGCTTTTGCCGCGGCCTGCGATCTCATTTTCAAGGGCAGAGAGCAACCGAGCGGCTACACCGAACCGATTCTCTACGCGCGGCGCAGGGAATTTAAGAAAAGCAAAGGCCTTTGATCTGCTCGACGACCAATCCGTGCCGGCAGGCGCCCTCACCGCCAAAAACGCGATCTAGATTCGACAGCCTACGCGGAAGACGCGACCGCCATTGCGGCGTCCAGCACCCGGCGACATTCCATGAGTTCGTCGAGGACCCTGCGGAGCGTCGCGCGGTCGTGCTGATCGGTGCCGGGAGCTTGCTGCGGCGGTGCTGACGCCTGGAGCACAGGCTCCTGCCGGGCCGTCGGTGCCTGGTGCGGTGGTAGTGGCAGACTGGACGGCTTGGCGAAGAACCGTGGCTCCTCGCGCTTCACCGGCGCGCTTTCTTCTTCGTCATCTACTTCAACAACGTCCGGCGGCGGCTCTTGAGCATCGCTCCGCCAGACGCTTTGAACAAAGGCCAAGCCTTCTTCGCGCAAAATGCGCTGCACGCCGCGAATGGTATAGCCCTCGCCATAAAGCAGGTGCCGCACACCGCGCAGGAGGTCGATATCTTCGGGGCGGTAATAACGTCGGCCACCGCCGCGCTTGAGCGGCCGTATCTGCGAAAAGCGGCTTTCCCAGAACCGCAACACGTGTTGCGGGACGTTGACCTCTTCGGCAACCTCGCTGATGGTGCGAAACGCGTCCGGGGCTTTGTCCAAGTTCATCCCCTGCGGCAATTATGCGCCGATTTCCGGGCTCTCGTCGCCGCCATTCGGTTCGGCGTTGATGCGCTGCTTCAGTATTGCGGACGGCTTGAAGACCATCACTCGCCGCGGCGAGATCGGAACTTCTTTGCCCGTCTTAGGGTTGCGGCCGACGCGCTGACCTTTCTTGCGAACGACAAACGAGCCAAACGACGACAACTTCACCGTTTCGCCACGCTCGAGACAGTCAGTAATTTCCTTGAGTACCAGTTCGACAAGCGTAGCGGATTCGGTCCGCGACAGGCCGACTTTCTGGTAAACCGCCTCACATAGATCGGCACGCGTGATCGTCTTCCTCGCCATCGCCAGCCCCACCCTCGGCGCCCGATACCATCGATCAACGTATCGTACTGAATTATCAAGGATATTAGGTTCTACCCGACGGGTCAACGCCCTTGGCGGGCCTTGCGACTACCAGCGCAACAGCGCGGCGCCCCAGGTAAAGCCACCACCCATAGCCTCCAGCAGCAGCAAATCACCGCGTTTCACCCGCCGGTCGGCTACCGCATCGGCCAGCGCGAGCGGAATAGAAGCCGCCGAGGTATTGCCGTGTCTGTCTACCGTGCTGACAACCTTGGTGGGTGCGATACCCAGTTTATGGGCCGAGCCGTCGATAATGCGCTTGTTGGCCTGGTGCGGGATGAACCAATCGATGTCGGCGACGGTGAAACCGGTCGTCCTGAAGGCGTCCTCCACCACGTCGGTGATCATGGCTACCGCATGGCGGAAAACCTCGCGGCCTTCCATGCGCAGATGACCAACCGTACCCGTCGACGATGGGCCGCCGTCGACATAGAGCTTTGATTTATGGCGGCCATCGGAGCGTAGTCGCACCGTCAGGACACCGCGATCGTCCCTTTGGCCGGGCTGATCTTGCGCTTCGAGCACAATGGCACCGGCGCCGTCGCCGAACAGCACGCATGTGGTGCGATCGCTCCAGTCCAGCAGGCGCGAGAACGTCTCGGCGCCAATGACCAAAGCGCGCTTGAATGCGCCGGTTTGCAGGAGCGCGTCGGCCGTTCCCAGCGCGTAAACAAATCCGGAGCACACGGCTTGCAAATCAAAAGCTGCGCCGCCGGTTATGCCGAGATTGGCCTGCACGGAGACGGCAGTGGCTGGAAACGTGTTATCCGGCGTGGACGTCGCCAGCAGGATCAGATCTATCGATTGCGCGTCGACATGTGCGTGAGCCAGCGCTGCGCGCGCGGCACGCGTCGCCATGTCCGAGGTCAATTCGCCCGCGGCCGCGATGCGCCGCTCGTGGATGCCCGTGCGCTGAACGATCCACTCGTCGGAGGTGTCGACCTTTTGCGCCAAGTCGGCATTGGTGAGAACCTGGTTGGGCAAATAGCTGCCGCAGCCAAGCACAACCGAACGGCGTACGGTCACGAGGCTGCTCCACCGACCGCGCGGCGCAGCTCTACCCTCGCGCCGCCGACGGCCGCGGTAATCTTGGCAAGGAGCTGATCACGGACCACGCCGTAGCCGAGCGCAATCGCCGCCGCGAAGCCTTCGGCGTCGGTCCCGCCGTGACTCTTAATCACCAGGCCATTGAGGCCGAGAAATACGCCGCCGTTGACACGGCGCGGATCCATGCGCGCGCGCAATTCCTGGAAGGCCGAACGCGCGAACAAATATCCGATCCGGGCTGCAAGTGAGCGGTTCATTGCACCTCTGATGTATTCGCCGATCTGGCGCGCTGTACCTTCGGCCGTCTTCAAAGCGATATTGCCTGCAAAACCCTCGGTGACAACGACATCGACCTTTCCTTTACCGATATCGTCGCCTTCGACAAAGCCGAGATATTCGAGTTCGGGCGGTTGTCGTTCGCGCAGCAGGCGTCCGGCTTCGCGCACCTGTTCGAGCCCCTTCACTTCCTCCACACCGATATTGAGCAGACCGACGGTGGGGCGTTCGAAACCAAACAAAATCCGCGCCATCGCCGCGCCCATGATGGCGAGGTCGGCCAAATGCTCGGAATCGGCTCCGATCGATGCGCCGACATCAAGAACGATGGACTCCCCGCGCAGCGTTGGCCACAAAGCCGCGATCGCGGGCCGGTCGATCCCCGGCAAGGTCTTCAACGCGAATTTCGACATCGCCATCAACGCGCCGGTATTTCCCGCAGAGACGGCGATATCCGCTTCACGTTTTCTCACCGCCTCGATCGCAAGCCACATCGACGATTTGCGCCTTCCCGAACGCAAGGCCTGGCTCGGTTTGTCGTCCATGCGCACCGCGAATTCCGCGTGCGTAATCCGCGAAGCGGATTTCAACGCCGGATATCGGGCAACCAGCGGGGTGACTAGGGCAGCATTGCCAAAGAACAGGAATTCAATTTCAGGATGCCGCGCCAGCGCCAATGATGCGCCGGCGACGACCACTTCCGGCCCGTGGTCACCTCCCATCGCATCGAGCGCAATCCGGACCCTCTGTGACATGGAGTGCCCCACGGTCCTCGAGCGTGTTCAACTCAACGCAACCGGAAGCGAGGCCGGCAGGGACAATAGCGGCTCAGCATCCGGAAACAACCGTCATCAGTCAGCATCCTGGGCCTTCTTGAGGGCGCCAAGCGCCGAAAATGGAGTTTCGTCGGCGCCCGTTTCCTGGAGGGGCTGAAATACGGCGCCCGTCTTCCGCGGATAAGGATCGAGACCGAGAATGAGGAACTCGGTGGCGAGCGCGCCAAGGTCGACAACTCCGCCGATCAAGGGCTCCATTTCATATTCGGTCGCGGCAGGTTTAGTTGCCGTCCCACCAGCATCGCCGTTGGATGCTTGCGGCGCGAAAAGCAAATCGACGCGTTCCGCCACATCGTTGGTGACTGGCTCAAGCGTGACCACGCAAGTCTGGCCGACGGTCGCGGCAACGCGGCCGGCGACCCGCAAACCGCCGCCACCTTGCCGGTTCACGTCAAAACTGGCTTCGAGCCGCGGCAGCTCACGCAGGCCGGCCACTTTCGCAATCGCGTTGCGAGTTTGGGGATCTGCGGTCAGGTCGAAGTGTTCACCGGTTTCCGGCACATCCTCGACCGCGACTCGAACATGCCATGGGCTCGGAGAGCCGGGCTTCGCGTCATTCATGGTCAAAGCTCGGCAGGTGCGAACTTGGCCGGATCGGGAAAGATTCTCTCGCCTGAAACGAGCATATTAAGTTTTGCATCTTCAAGTTGCGCCACTGAGGCGCGCGCGTAATTGGCAAGTCGGCTTACTCTTGCCTCCCCGCTCTCCAGCTCGAAGATATTGCGCGCCAGCGCGTTCTCAAGCACCGGCGGATCGCTCCCATCTAGCGCGGCATGGTAAGCAGCCTGACGGCCGTAGAACTCCTCACCGAAGCGCCGCATCCTCCGCGGAACGCCCATATCCCCGACGCCCATCTCGCGAAGATTTGCGTCCAGATCCCGGCAGAAGGCGTCGAACAGGAGCTGTCCGAGCGATTCGCGGCGTACCCAACCCGCGGCCTTGGCGGTCTGGGGCTCCCGGCCAAGACGGCGAAGCACGAGCACGAGGTGCAAAACCAGTAACTCGAACCTGCCCTGTACGGTGTCCGGTATCCCATAAGCGGTATAAAAGACGCCCAGGCGCACTTGCGCCACGATCATGCCATAGAGGGCATAAATGTTATTGTCGTGGACGCTTCGGCGAAACGCCGGTAATATCATAGACATAGCTCTTCAGTATTAATTGGCTGGCGCTTCCGGCCAATTCGGGGCGGTGGGTGGGTAAGACAGGCCGCCCAATAGCACAAGGTTGAATGCGAAGGATGCTCAGCAGTTTTCTGCAGCGGGGCCGGAGCCGTAACACGGCGAGCACCATCGTCATTTGTGCGCTCGCGCTGTCGCTGGGCGGTTGTTTCGGCGAAACGTTTCAGCGGGGCTATGTGCTGCCGGATGGCGCGCTTGAGCAAATCCGGCTCGGCGCTTCGCAAGAACAGGTTCTGATCGTGCTCGGCACACCATCCACCGTCGCCACGGTTTCGGGCGAAGCGTTCTACTACATCTCGCAGCGAGCCGAACGGTCCATCTCTTTCATGCCGACAAAAATTACCGATCAGCGTGTTGTCGCCGTCTACTTTGACAAGGACAGACGCGTCGAACGGGTCGCCTCCTATGGCATAAAGGACGGCAGGGTCTTCGACTTCATCAGCCGGACGACGCCGACGGCTGGCTCTGACGTGAATTTTGTCAAAGCCATGTTCAACTCCATCTCGAACGCGCGCATCGGACTGCCCTTCTGACGCTGTAGCCGAAATCATTGCCGACAGTCCGGCCGCGGGCGATGATGCGCGCGCGATCAGTGCCAGCGCGCGAGCACCGCGAGCAGCAAAAGCGCAACGATGTTGGTAATCTTGATCATCGGATTGACGGCCGGGCCCGCGGTATCCTTGTACGGATCCCCGACAGTATCGCCGGTAACAGCGGCCTTGTGGGCGTCGGAGCCCTTTCCGCCGTAGTGACCGTCCTCGATGTACTTCTTGGCGTTGTCCCACGCACCACCGCCCGACGTCATCGAGATCGCAACAAAGAGGCCGTTGACGATCACGCCGAGCAACATCGCGCCCAAGGCCGAGAAGCCGGCCGATTTACCGGCCGCGCCGCCGCCGGCGATGAAATAGATAATGAAGTAACCGACGATCGGCGACAGCACCGGCAGCAATGACGGTACGATCATTTCCTTGATCGCAGCGCGGGTGAGCAAGTCGACGGCACGGCCGTAGTCAGGTTTGTCCGTGCCTTGCATGATGCCAGGCTTCTCGCGGAACTGCCGGCGTACTTCCTCGACGATCGAGGACGCGGCGCGTCCGACTGCCGTCATGCCCATCGCGGCAAATAGATAAGGCAGCAATCCGCCAAACAACAAACCCGCCACCACGTAGGGGTTGTTAAGCGAAAAGTCCGGAACGACACCCTGGAAGTAAGGATGGGCGTCCGAACCGGCGACGAAGAACTTCAGGTCCTGGCTGTAGGCGGCGAACAGCACCAGCGCGCCCAAGCCGGCAGAGCCGATCGCGTAGCCTTTCGTGACGGCCTTGGTGGTGTTGCCTACCGCATCTAGCGCATCGGTCGATTTTCGGACTTCTTTCGGCAAGCCGGCCATTTCGGCAATGCCGCCGGCGTTGTCGGTCACAGGACCGAAGGCATCGAGCGCGACCACCATGCCTGCGAGCGCCAGCATAGTCGTCACGGCAATTGCGATGCCGAACAGGCCAGCGAAGTTGTAGCTCACCAGAATGCCGGCAATGATGACAATCGCCGGCAATGCCGTGGACTCCAGCGACACCGCGAGACCTTGAATGACATTGGTGCCGTGACCGGTGACCGAAGCCAGCGCAATCGAATGCACCGGCCGGTACGGCGTGCCCGTATAATATTCGGTGATGACGATAATGAGCGCGGTCACGACCAACCCGGTAATGCCGCAATAAAACAGCGTGGCGCCCGAATAGCTGACACCTTCGAGCGGTCCAAAACCGATCAGGTAATGGGTGACACCGGCAATTCCGATCAGCGACAGGATCGCGGTCGCGATCATGCCCTTGTAAAGCGCGCCCATGATGGATTGGCTGGCGCCAAGCCGGACAAAGAAAGTGCCAATGATCGATGCGATGATACAGATACCGCCGATGGCCAGCGGAAAGGTCATCATCCGCGTCACCATCCCGACCGAAACCGGACCGAAGAAGATGGCCGCCAGAACCATGGTGGCGACGGTCGTCACTGCGTAAGTCTCAAACAGATCGGCCGCCATGCCGGCGCAATCGCCGACGTTATCGCCGACGTTATCGGCGATGGTGGCGGGATTGCGCGGATCGTCTTCTGGGATACCGGCTTCGACTTTGCCGACAAGGTCACCGCCGACGTCGGCGCCCTTGGTGAAGATGCCGCCGCCGAGACGCGCGAAGATGGAAATCAGCGAAGCGCCGAAGCCGAGCGCCACCATAAAGTCGACGACGATCCGATCGTTCGGCGCCAGACCGAGACCGCCGGTGAGAACCATGAAGTAGAGCGTCACACCGAGCAGCGCCAATCCAGCGACTAACAGGCCGGTAATCGCGCCGGCCCGGAACGCCAGTTCGAGGCCACCGGCAAGCGAGCCGATCGCGGCCTGCGCGGTGCGCACATTGGCGCGGACTGACACGTTCATGCCGATGAAGCCGGCGGCGCCCGACAGGATCGCCCCGATCGCAAAACCAACCGCGACCAGCCAGCCGAGCAGAAAACCGCCGATCAGGAAAATAACGATGCCGACGATCGCAATCGTTGTGTATTGGCGCCGCAAATACGCCTGTGCACCCTCGCGCACCGCCGCGGCTATTTCCTGCATTTTTGCATTGCCGGGGTCGGCGCGCATGACCGAACTGGTCGCCCAAATGGCGTAGATGAGGGCGAGCACGCCGCACAGAACGATCAACCACAACGTCGTCATATGAAAGACCCCGATTGAATGGAGGCCAGAAACAATCTGGCCAGCAGGAAGAAACCTCGCGCAAGCTTTTAAGCGTTTGGCCTGAAACGGCGCGGACATTGCCAAAAATGTGGAGGCTGCGCAACGGCGGCGAGGCCGGTTTTCCCGTGGCAAAATCTCAACGGCTGACAGTGGTTAAGCTGATTTGGGCGGAGCGCCCGTGAGTTCCAGAGCAGCAGCGTCGCGGCGCCGACGACCACCGGAAATATCATCGCGTTCACGGCCGCCAGCCCCAACGGGACAAGAGCGCCCCGGAGAAAACGAACCCAACGCGGTCGAGCCGAACACCAAGAAGTCGTTGAACGCCTCAACCTTGTTCCGCTCACGCGGACCGTGACATTTGGTCAGTAAAGTTGTGGCGGCGATGAATGCAAAATTTCAGCCGACTCCCAAAAGCAAAAGCGCAATCCAGAAATTCCACAGGGCCGCACCAACCAAATTCATCGCGGCGGCTGTGAGAATTAAGGTGAGCCCGGTCGCCAGGATGGTGCGTAGTCCGAGGCGGAGTACGAGCGTGCGAAAAAACTCGGCGCATCCATCCCGATCACGTGCCACTGAATGCCGAGAGCTGCATCGCTGACCGAATGATCGCACATCACCATGGCGAGCGGAGCCGACGTCATCCGGCTGGGCTGCCAATTAAGGCGAATTTCCCTCAGTAGCGCCATCGGGCTGCCTTCTTTCGTGGGGGTCGGCTTTTGCAATCGAATAACGGCGGACGGAACAAGTTTCGCCGCAACGGACTTAATGTGTCGGAGATCACTGAATCTCTGAGGGCGCGAGGGGAGATTTCATATCAACAAGCGATCCAGCCGGAGTGGCGGCCATGGGAACAGTTCGGTCTGCAAACCAATACTCGAGCGCCTCACGCTCACACACGCGCGGCCGCGTCATCGGCGCATGGCTCGGCGCTAGCGTGGTCATCGCCCTTGGGCTGGCGTGTCTACCCATAGTGACAGGGCCTTCCTCGGCTAGTGTCATTGCCATCGGCAGCACCATCAGTAATAGCGCGCTGAAAGGCGATCGATTGACGGTTCCTCGGGCAAGCGTCGCTCCGAAGAGCGAGGTCAGCAAGCCCAGCGCGATTCCCGTCGGATGTGAGGCAGCATTCAGCAAGCTTGTCCGTGTTGGCAATTTCAGCTCGCGGTGCGTGACTTAGTTCTGAAAAAGCTTGCCGGCAGGGTTTAGCTACGACCACGCGATTTCGTCTCACTGAGGCGCAGGAAAGTCAGAACCGCATCTCTCCCGGGTGACGGATTGCCAGGGAGCGCAACGCCTCAACCGCAAGCGCTCCCAATTGTCCCATCGCGGCTTGCGTTTCTTCGATCAACAGATCGATGACGTGACCCGGACCTTCGGCGCCCAGCGCCCCAAGACCCCAGAGAAAAGCTTTCCCGGCAAAACACGCTGACGCGCCTAGCGCGCAGGCGCGAACAATATCACTACCGCTTCGCACACCCGAATCGATCATCACCGTCGTGCGACTCCCCACCTCGCGCACAATTGCCGGAAGGACGTCAATCGAGGCCGGAAGCGCGTCGCTCTGCCGCCCGCCGTGATTGGAAATGATGACGCCGTCGGCGCCGAGAGCGACTGCCTTTTCGGCATCGGCCGGATGCATGACGCCTTTGAGTACCAGATTCCCTTTCCACGATTGGCGATACTTCGCGACCTCGTCCCAGGTGAAAGCGCCTCCCATCTCGCGACGAGTGAAGGCGACAAGCTCCGAGAGCGAGACGCCCTCGCCTGCGTACGCGCGCACATTGGCAAAACGCGGCGTGCCGTTTCTCCAAAGCGCCATGGCCCAGGCGGGCGCCAACGCACTTTGCAAAACGATCGAGCCATCCACCCGAAAAGACCCGGCCAGCCCGGTCGCGGCTTCACGCGGCCTGGTCGTCCGCACCGGCACGTCGAGCGTCAGCACCAGCGTGCGGCACCCGACGCGCTCGGCTCGGCGCACGAGATCGAGTCCGATGGCGTGATCGTTCGCGGCAAACCGGTAAAGCTGAAACCAGAACACATCCGGCGCGACTTCCGCAATGCGTTCGATCGTAGCGCCACCGACCGTGCTGAGCATGTAAGGAACGCTGGCGCGTTGCGAGGCGCGGGCGAGATATTCATCCGCGCCAGGCCATACGATCGAGGGTCCGCCCATAGGAGCTACGCCGATCGGCGCCGAGAACCGGCGGCCGAATAATTCGATGGAAGTCGGCGGCAGCGACGGCATGACGCCGTATCGCGGTGCCAATTCGATGGCATCAAACGCAGTCCAATTGCGCTTGATACCGGTGTCGCCGTTTCCCGCGCCGCCGTCGGAGTATTCAAACGCGAAGTGAGGGATGCGCCGCCGCGCACCGGCACGCAAATATTGCGTGCTTGGGAAACGCCGGTGCAGCGCGGCGTAATGCGGATTACCGCTCGGGCTTACCGACGGCTTAGGTTGGATCGTGGCTACGGCCGTGGTGTCGTGCATCGGCGTTCCTCTAGTGGAGCGGTTCCGAATGTTTCACATCGGACCACTAGGACGCCAGTATAGCCTTTTCGACGCGGCTATCTCGCGGCTTTAGTCCCGGCGCAACAATGAAGTAGCAAACGAACCCGACAAGGCGAGCGGCAAGATGCCGGCAAGCTTCGCCGCCAATCGCCGCGTGGCGCCCTTCGCCGGCTCTTTGCCGCCGGTGCTGTCGCCAGTCTTTGCCTTGGGCGCATCGTAAGCCCAGGTCATGTAGACGCCGCCCCAAGTAAAGCCGCCACCGAACGCGGCCAGCAAGAGGCGGTCGCCGCGTTTAAGCCTGCCTTCATATTCCCAAAGGCAGAGCGGAATAGTCGCGGCGGTTGTGTTGCCGAATTTGTTGATGGTCACCATCACGCGTTCGAGCGGCAGCCCCATGCGCTCGGCCGTCGCCTCGATGATCCGCTTGTTGGCCTGATGCGGAACGAGCCAATCGATCATCTTGCTGGTAAGCCCATTTCTCGCCATCAAATCGGTCGCCACTTCGGACATTCGCGCCACGGCGTATTTGTACACCGCGGCGCCTTCCTGGTGGACGTAATGCAATCGTTTGGCGACGGTCTCGGCGGTCGGCGGCATCCGGCTGCCGCCGGCTTTCTGATGCAAATGCTTCATGCCAGCGCCGTCGGCGGCGATCAGTACGTCCAAGATACCGTATTGGCGGCCGGGCTCGAGGAGAACGGCGCCTGCGCCATCGCCGAATATCACGCACGTAGCGCGATCCGTGTAATCGATGATTGACGACATCTTGTCGGCGCCGACCACGACCACTTTGCGATACGTTCCGGTTTCGATGAATTGCGAGCCGATGCTCAGCGCGTAAATGAATCCCGAGCACGCCGCCTGCACGTCGAAGCTGCCGACGTCGCGGATCCCCACCATGTCGCAGATGAGGTTGGCCGTCGACGGAAAGACAAAATCAGGCGTGGTCGTTGCGCAAATTAGGAGATCGACGTCGCGGGGAGCAGTGCCGGTTTTCTTCAACAGGCCGCGTACGGCTTCGGCACCCATGTGCGAGGTACCCAAGCCTTTGCCGCGGAGAATGTGCCGTTCCTTGATTCCGGTCCGCTCAGTGATCCACTGATCGTTCGTGTCGACCATCTGCGCCAGATCGGCATTGGTGAGCACGTCCGGGGGCACATAGCCGTGCACGCCGGTGATGGCCGCACAACTCGCAGGGCGACGTGCGACTTTTGGTTTTCTGGGCTGCTTGACCATCGCCGCACGACACTCGTTACGCCCATTAAATATTGGTTACGCGCCTTAGCATGCGGTTAACGCTGCCCGGCGGGCGCGGCGACATCATGGCGCGGCGCCTTTTGCGGCGTTGAGGACAAGCGACGCCGCCACTTCGCTGGGCGTCGAGTTTACTTTCATCAGCCCATCTATCCGGCTGAAGGCCGCGACCTGCCGGGCGCGCTCCGGGCTACCCAATTGCAGCAGCGGCGTAAGCGCATCGGCGAGCTTTTCCGCGGTGCAATCGCGCTGCAAGAACTCCGGAACGACGTTCTCGCCGAGCACCAGGTTGGCGAGGATCACGGTCGTCAACCGGCGATGCAAACCCATCAGGCGGGCGACGATTTCTTCAATCGGAGAAACGAGATACGCGGCAGCCGTGGGTACGCCGGCGATCGCAAGCTCAAGCGTGACAGTGCCGGAAGCCGCGAGTGCCGCTCGTGCGGCGCGGAACGCCATCCATTTGTCGGCCGGCTCGATCACGATGCGGGGCTTGATGTCCCAGCCGGCGATGCCGGCGCGGACCTGGTCCAGCCGACTGCGCATTGTGGGGAGTACCAGATCCATAGGCCCGCTGCGCTTGGCGACGCGGCTGATTGCCGCCCCAAATATTGGAAGGAGGCGATCGATTTCGCTTTTACGGCTGCCCGGCAGAACCAGAACGAGCGGCGGATCGGCTAGTCGGCGCTCAGCCTCGCTCGCTTGCGGACGCAGGTCCGCAACATGTTCGATCAGCGGATGGCCAACATAGACACAACGCGGGCCGCCAAGTTTGACGTAGGCTTCCGGCTCGAAAGGAAGGATGGCGAGCACGCAATTGATATAGGAACGCATGACTCGCGCCCGTCCTGGCCGCCAAGCCCAAACAGACGGCGAGACGTAGTCGAGGATCGGAATCGAGGGAGCGCGTCGCCGGACCCTCCGGGCGACCCGGTGGGTAAAGTCCGGGCTATCGATGATGACGACGGCATTCGGGCGCGCCGCAATGATGGCATCCGCCGTCTCGCGGATGCGCCGCAAAATCAGCGGCAATCGGCGAGGAATTGCGGTCAAGCCGAATATCGAAAGTTCGTCGATTTGGAACGGGCTATTGATACCAGCAGCGGCCATCGCCCGCCCACCGACACCGGAGAGCGAAAGCCGGCTTCCTTCCCGCGCGCGGAGCGCCCGCGCCAGCGAGGCACCGAGCGCATCGCCCGACTCTTCCGCGGCGACAAGGTAGATCGAACACGGCCGTGTCGGCGAAACATTCGTCACGGCGAAGCGGCCTCGCTTACACCGACAACAAAAATATCGGCGCGGTCCGCGGCGGCGATAACCTCCATCGGTGCGGCAATAAGCGAGCTGCCGGCGGTGACCGCCACTCCGGCAAGGCCTGCGCGCGCGGCATTTTCCACGGTTTGCGGCCCGATTGCCGGCAGATCAAAACGGCGGTCCTGACCGGGCTTGGGCGCTTTCACCAGGACGCCGGTGCCGACCCGTGTAGTCACGCGCCGCTGGCTCCGCATTTCGGCTATCCGGGCCAACATACTGTCGGTTCCCTCCACACCTTCGACTGCCAGCACGTGATTATCGGCAACGATTGCCGCTTGACCCACATCAAACGGACCGAGCGCGGCAATCACGGCAAGTCCCCGCGCGATGTCCGCTCTGTCGCGCTGCGTCGGCTGACGCCGAGCCAGCACGCCTTCCGAAACGAAGATTTCCGGCGCCACCTCGTCGAGTCCGACAATTTCGAGGCCGCCATCTTCTATGATGCCGGCCACACCCTTGAGCAGTTGATCATCGCCGCCACGAAACGCCCGAAGTAACCGGGGCGCCGCACGAATAGTCAGCCAATCAAGACGGATTTTCGTCAACGGCGGACGCAGCACCGTACCGATGAAAATTGCCTCGCGGCAGCCCTCGAGGCGCGCAAGTCGGACCAGACGTCCCACCTGCCCCAGCGCCACCCAGTGATGGGAATACCGCTCGACTACATGAGGATCGGCCCATCCCTTGATGCCGAGCATCACCGGCCGCCGGCCGCTGCGCGAAACGGCCTCAGCGACGGCGGTCGGAAAACTGCCGCCGCCGCAAACGATAGCTAACGGAGTCCGCCTCGCTCCCGGCGCCTCGGTTCGGTCGACATCGCGCTTAGGCAGAGTCATGTTCGGCTTCTTCGCCGCCGTTTCCGATTCGCGGATGCATCAACGGCCGTTTTTTACCGTCGCGGATAAAGCTAATCATCTTGCCGACGCGCGGCTCGTCGGCGAACTCGCGAGCAACGCATTCAACCCTCTCGGCGAAAGTATCTCTGCCGAAAAACAATTGGCGATAGGCGCGCCGTAGTTGAAGCATCTGCGGATGCGTCACGCCACGGCGACGCAGCCCAACCGCGTTCAGTCCGACGAGGTGTTCGCGGTAGGCCATGCTGAAGGGAATGACATCGGCCCGGATCGGGCTCATTCCACCGATCATGGCGCCTTCGCCCACACGGCCGTACTGGTGCACGGCAGCGAGACCGCCCAAAAAGGCGCCGTCGCCAATCGTGACATGACCGCCAAGTGTCACATTGTTCGCGAATGTGACCTGATTGCCGATTTGGCAATCGTGCGCGACGTGGCTTCCGACCATGAAAAAGCAGCGTTCGCCGACGCGGGTCACCCCGCCGCCGTCTTCCGTACCGGTATTCATTGTCGTCCCTTCACGGATATCGCAACGCGGCCCGACAATCAGCCGCGTGGCACCGCCGCGGTAATGCACCGACTGCGGCGGCGTCCCCAGCGAAGCGAACGGGTAAATGACCGTGCCTTCGCCGATTGTGGTGACGCCGGCAATATGAACTTGGGCGATGAGGCGAACGCCGTCGCCAAGCTCGACATCCGGCCCGACTACACAATAGGGACCGATCTCGACGCCCTTGCCGACGCGCGCCCCATCGGCCACGCGCGCGGTTGGATCGATCGCCATTTAATCCCCGGGTAGATAAGCGCCGAGAACGGCCTCAGCGACGATAGCATCGCCGATTTTGGCTTCGCCGCGGTACCACCACATGTTGCGGCGGTGCGCGGTCTTGCTCATGTGATACTCCAGAACGTCGCCGGGTCCGGCCGGTTTGCGAAATTTTGCCTTGTCGATGGTCAGAAAAAAGCAGCGTACGCGGCTTTTCGCGCGGCGGCAGTTGGCGAAGGCAGAGCACGCAAGCCGTCTGCGCCATGCCTTCGATGACCAGCACCCCCGGCATCACCGGATTTTCCGGGAAATGGCCGACGAATTGCGGTTCATTCGCGGTGACATTCTTGATGCCGACGCCATATTCGTTGCCGCGTATTCCGATAACTCGATCGACCAAAAGGAACGGATAGCGGTGGGGCAACAACCGCAGGATTTCGTGAATGTCGGCGGCGCCGAGAGCCTCTTCGTTCATTCTGGCTCCCCTTTGCGATTATCGCTGCTCGCCAGCCGCCGCAGCGCGGCAACGCCCTTCATAAAATCGCGCATCGGCTGAGCCGGAGAGCCTAACCAGCGCTCGCCTGGAGGCACGTCATGCATCACTCCACTTTGCGCACCGAGCTGCGCTCCGGTTCCGATAGTGACGTGATCGGCAATGCCGACTTTGCCGCCAAGCATCACGAAGTCTCCCAGCACTGCGCTGCCGGAAATACCGGCCTGCCCGGCTATCAGGCAGTGTCGCCCGACGCTGACGTTGTGTGCGATTTGCACGAGGTTGTCGATCTTGGTGCCTTCGCCGATGACGGTATCACGGGTCGACCCGCGGTCGATGGTCGTGTTGGCGCCTATTTCCACATCATCCTGGATGATGACCCGGCGGCTCTGCGGGATCTTGAGGTGGCCGGCCGCCGATGGAAGATAACCGAATCCATCCTGACCGATGCGAGCACCGGGATGGATGATGACCCGATCGCCGATCAAAGCGTGCGCGACAGTCGCACCCGGACCAATAACGCAGTCGCGGCCGATCGCGACGGACTCGCCGATGGCCGCGCCGGCTGCGACGAGCGTTCCCGCACCAATCTCCGCATCCGGACCGATGACGGCGAGCGGATCGACAATGACGCCGGACTTCCAACCGCGCCCTCGGATGGATGTGCGCTTCCGCAGCGCGTCCGGCCGTTCCAAACAATGATGACGGCCGCAAGATATCCGGAAAGAGTGCACGCGCCACGGCGACGAATGCCCGATAGGGCTTGTCCGTGACCAATAACGCCAGCCCGGCAGGAGCCGCCTTGGTGAAACGCGGCATCACCAGGCAAACGCCGGCGCGCGTCGTCGCGAGTTGGCCCAGATATTTAGGATGATCCAAAAAACTGATGTCGGACGCTCGCGCTGAATCGAGCGGAGCGATGTCGCTGATGCGCGCGTCAAGGGAAATGCCGGGACGCGGCTCGGCATGCGTGAGCGCGACAATCTCGCCGATCGTCAAGCCGCGCGCGTTGGGTAAGAAATCCGGCATCCAACCGGTCTCAAGCGTGCGCGCCGGCCCGATCAGAACCGCGCACCGCCGCCAAACTGGAAGAACTGCGTCCGGTCATAGGCCTGCTTGAGGACCGGATAGGCGAAGTCGAAGCGCAGCGGGCCGAACGGCGAGTCCCAGATTAAACTCGCGCCCACTGAAACTCGCGGCGCAGACGAATCCGCATACAACAGGCCGCACTGGCAAACGTATTGCGCGCCCGTAGAGGTAGTAATGAGACCGTTGACTTCACCCGTCCCGGGATACTGGGTTTCTCCCTTGTAGCCCCACTCAGAACCTGAATCGACGAACACGGCGCCGCGAAAGCCGGCATCCTTCGGCAAGAAATAGAAGGGATACTGCACTTCGATGCTGGCGCCCCAGTACATCGTGCCGCCCAGGGAGTCGTCTGCACCGCCGACAGTCAGGTCGCGGGGGCCCAAGCCGGCCGGCTCGAAGCCGCGAACCAGGTTTTGACCCATCTTGAAGTCGTCCAGAACGCTCACGTAGCCGTCGTTGGACACGCAAGTTCCGGAGTTTGGACATTTCTTTAAGCCGATCATGTCGCCGCCTTGCAGGTGCAAAACACCGACAAGATCAGAGACGATTTCGTAGTAGCCGCGAAAATCGATGACCGATCGGATATATGCCGTCGTGCCGCCAAGACCGGCGATGTCCTGACCAAAATTGACCAGCAAGCCGCTGGTCGGGTGCTTATTGTTGTCGAGGGTGTTGAACGTCAATCCGTATCCCGGCTGGGAAACGACTTCGGTGCCGTAAGAAAGCTCCTCGCGGATTGGCAACGCGGCGACGTAGATCGGCGAGTTATCCTGGTACAGACAGTTCGACTGCCAATTCGTCGGAAACCACCCCGGATAAGCCGCGTTAATACCACCCGGAACTCCAAGCGAGGCGGCGGCAAGCGCAACGGGGGTCGGGAAAGTGCTCGTGAAATTCGGATTGATGTTGTTGCAGGAGTTTAATCCCGACGCGAGCGAAATTTGCTGCGCGTAGATCGAATAGCGCATTTGCAGAGTTAAGTCCTCGCGCAGCGGAACGCCGAACTTCAGGGTAGTACCGTAGTTGGTCGTCCCATACGAAAGATACGGGCTCGCCAAGGTTTGCCGGGCAAACAAATCTATGCCCCCCGACATCCGATAATCGAGGAAATAGGGCTCAACGAAGTTGAACTCGACGCCGCGGACGTACTCGCCGGCGGTGAGCGACGCCCGTGCATAACGGCCGGTCCCCAATAGGTTGCGTTCGGAGATGGACACTTGGCCCATGAAGCCGTCCGCAGTTGAGTATCCGCCCATGACCGAGAAGTCGCCGGTCGAGGTTTCTTCGACATCGACGTTGATCACCACCCGGTCAGGCGCCGAGCCGGGCTCGTTGGTAATTTTGACCGCCTTGAAAAAATTGAGGTTCTTGATGCGCCGCTCGGCGCGATCGATGAGAGCGCGGTTATATGGGTCGCCCTCGGAGATATCGAACTCGCGCCGGATCACATAATCGCGTGTCCGCGTATTGCCGCGGATGTTGATGCGTTCAATGTAGGCGCGCACTCCTTCGTCAACGACGAAAACGACACTGACCGTGTGGGTCTGCGCGTTGCGATCGCCGCGCGGCCTCACGGTGGCGAACGGATAACCGTGTTTTGCGATCTCGATCGTCAGCTCTTCGACCGTCTTTTCGATCGCGTCGGCGTTGTAAATATCTCCTTGATGCACCCGCGGCACGGCCAGAAGGGACCGCGTGTCCAGCGCGCGGATATTGGATTGAACATCGATCGCCGCGAAGCGATAGAGCGGCCCTTCCTCGATGGTAAAAGTGATGATGAAGCCCTTCTTCGCCGGGTCGTACTCCCCGGTCGCCGAAACGACCTGAACATCGGCGTAGCCGTGGCTGAGATAGAACCGCCGGATCAAATCGCGATCGGCCTCGATGCGATCAGCATCGTATACGTCGGTCGTTTGCAGGAAGCTGAGGATATTCGAGGTTGAGGTTTTGATAACCTCTTTTAGCCGGTAGTCGGAATAGGCATGATTGCCGACGAAGTTGATCGTTTTGACCCCGGTCTTCTCGCCTTCCTTGACCTCGAAGATCAAGTCGACGCGGTTGTTCGGCCGCTCGACGATCTTCGGAACAACCGTGACGTCAAATCGGCCGTTGCGATGATAAACCTCGATGATGCGCTGGACGTCAGCCTGCACGGCGGCGCGTGAGAGCGTACCGCGCGCCTTCGACTGGATCTCCTGCTGCAGTTGTTCGTCTTTGATCTTGTTGTTGCCCTCGAATGCAAGACGATCGATGACCGGCGCTTCGACGACGGTGACAACCAGCCGGCCGCCCTGCTGCGAGATGTGAACGTCCTGAAACAGGCCGGACGCGTAGAGCGCCTTTATCGCGCTGTCGATCTTGGCCGCATCGACACGCTCGCCCGGCGCGACCTTGAAATAGGAGCGGATCGTATCCGCTTCCACGCGGCGATTACCCTCGACAACAATCGAAGTCGCGGCCGCACCACCGTCGGCACGCTGCGCCGCAGCCGGCCCGCAGACATCACTGAATAATACCCAGCCGAGGAGCAAGCCGGCCACGACAAGCCCTCGTCTTACCCGCACACACATGTCCATGCGCAAAGCGCCCTATTCCCCTTCGTGGCCGCCCCCAGTGTGGCGGGTTGCTACAAGTCTCCCTCGCTCTACTAAAGACGACGTTTCTCCTATTCTCTTTTTATCTCCGCCCCGCGCCAGGGATGATGGGGGCACCCCGGCAAATTATGACTTCATGATGTCGTCAGATGAACGATGTCATTGAAAGTTGCAAATATCATCAACATCAGCACGATGGCGAGACCGATGCGAAAGCCCACTTCTTGAGCCCGCTCCGAGAGAGGACGCCCGCGCACGCCTTCTATAATGTAGAACAAAAGGTGACCGCCATCGAGCAGGGGGATAGGAAACAGGTTCAGGAGCCCAATCGATACCGAAAGCACGGCTGCCAGCTGTATGAGCGGGATGAAACCGAAGCTCGCCACCTGCCCCGACATCTGGGCGATGCGAATCGGGCCACCGAGTTGACTAGCCGCTTCGCGGCCGCTGAGAACCCCAACGATATAGCTGAGCGTGCGGTCGATAACGGACCAAGTCTCCTGCAGCGCCATCCAAACGGCCTGAGGAGGGGCGACCGGATGCAGCTTCAAATCCTCGGCGGCCATTGACCTAGTGATGCCGAGGATGCCGATGCGCTGCACGTTGCCAAAGTTGTCTTTGACCTCCTTGAGCGCCGGCGTGGCTTTGAGTACGCGTTGGACGCCGTCATGCTCAACGGTCACACTCAGCGTTTCGCCAGCGCTCGTACTGACAATGCGCTGCATATCGCTAAAGCTGTCGACGGCGTGGCCATCTATCGCGACAACAAGGTCGCCAGGCTGAAAGCCGGCCGCCGCCGCCGCGCTGCCGGGCTGTACGGTATCGACCCGCGCGCTCATCGTTTGCTTGCCGTAGAGTGCGAATACGCAGGCGAAGATTATGACCGCCAAAACGAAATTCGCCGCGGGGCCAGCAACGACGATGGCTATGCGTTTGAGCACGGGCTGGAACATGAAAGTACGCGCCCGCTGGTCCGCGTCCATGTTCCCCGGCGTTTGACCCGGCACGCTGGCAACATTCTCGTCGCCAAAGAACTTTACGAAACCGCCGAGCGGGATGGCGGATATTTTCCAGCGCGTGCCGTAGCGGTCGTTGAAACCGAGGATTTCGGGACCGAAGCCGATGGAAAACACCAGAATTTGCACGCCACACCATCGTGCAACCAGAAAGTGCCCAAGCTCGTGGAAGAACACCACCAGGCTGAGGACGAAAAGAAAGGGAATCACGTAGCCGACGATGCCGCCGCCAAACATATGCAAATGCGACAAAACGTACGACCCCATAACGTTACCAGCCCCCCAGCGCCTTGATTTGGCCCGTTCCCCGATCGGCAAAGCTAAGATGCCATTGCGGCAATTTCGGGCACGAGGCCGATGGCCAGCTTTCGCGCGCCTTGATCAATGGCCACCGCGTCTTCGATCGATTGTGGTTCGGCCATTGAGCCTTCTCGCTCCGCAGCATCGAGCGTCGCCTCAACGAGGGCGGGGATGCCGGCAAATCCGAGACGATGGCCGACGAATTCGCGCACCGCAATTTCGTTCGCGGCATTGAGGACGGTGGGGGCGGCGCCGCCGGCGGCAAGCGCTTTGCGCGCCAGAGCGAGCGCGGGAAAGCGCACCAAGTCGGGTTCTTCGAACGACAATGTGGCGACGCGGGCGAGATCAAGCCGCGCCGCAGGTGTGCCCATGCGGGCCGGCCACGCCAAGCAGTGCGCAATTGGGATGCGCATGTCCGGAGAGCCGAGCTGGGCGACAACCGATCCATCACGAAATTCTACCAAGCCGTGAACAACTGATTGCGGATGGACAACGACATCGAGCTCATTGGGCGCCAACCCGAACAGGTGATGTGCCTCGATCAGCTCAAGGCCTTTGTTCATGAGTGTAGCCGAGTCGATGGTAACTTTTGGCCCCATCGACCAAGTGGGGTGCTTTAGCGCCTGCTCTACCGTTACCTTGCTGATCGCCTCGCGAGACCAAGTACGAAACGGCCCACCCGACGCCGTAAGCACGATCCGGCGCACATCTTCGCGAGGGCCTGCGCCCAGCGCCTGGAAAATCGCGTTATGCTCGGAATTGACCGGAAGCACATTGGCTCCAGCGGCGGCCGCCTTACGCATAAAAAGCGCGCCGGCGCAAACCAGGCATTCCTTGTTGGCTAGCGCAACCGTGGCGCCGCGCTCGGCCGCGGCGAGTGTAGGTCTGAGGCTTGCCGCGCCGGTGATTGCGGCCATGACCCAATCGGCCGGGCGCCGTGCGGCCTCCACGATCGCGTCCGGGCCGGCCGCAGGTTCGATGTTCGAACCCGCTAATTCAGCTTTGAGTTCGCCGTAAGCTTCGGGGTCGGCGACGACGGCAAAGCGCGCGCCGAGTTCGCGGGCAAGCCTTGCCAGGGCCACGGCGTTGCGATCGGCGGTTACCGCCTCGACCTGGTAACGGCCGGCTTCCTGCCGCAAAAGATCAATCGTGCTCGCACCAATCGAGCCGGTGGCGCCAAGGAGCGTCACGGTCCTCGGCACAGGCGCCAATCCCAATCTGGCCAACGGTTGCTTGTGCTTCATCGCCTTACCATACCAACAAACCAGTGGCCGGCGCAGCCGTCCCGTTCCGCAGCGCGCCTATGACGAGAGCGAAAACAGCGGCCACGAGGAACCCGTCCAGCCGGTCCATAAGTCCGCCGTGGCCGGGAATAAGCGCCCCCGAATCCTTCGCGTCAAAACGCCGTTTCATTGCGGATTCGAGCAAATCACCGGCTTGCGCCAGGACTGACAATAACAGCGCCATTGCCCCGATGATCCCCAGCCTACCGACCCCGACCGTATAAGCGACCCCGACGCCGGCCGCCACCCCCGCGACCAGTCCGCCTATCGCCCCGGACCACGTCTTTTTCGGACTGATGCTTGGCGACAACAGCGGACCACCGATCAGCCGTCCGCAGGCGAAGGCAAAAATGTCAGTGGCCCAGACAGTTGCGAACAAAAGTAGGAGTGCGCTGAGACCCCAATTCGGGTCGCGCCGCAAAAGCACGGGGCCAAGAAGGGCGGCACCCGCGTAAGCTACCCCACCGCCAGCCCACCCTGCCAACCGAGAGCCGCCGTCGCGGGCCGCCTTGGCGGAGAGAAGCGCCGCCACGACCGCGCCGATTGCGACCGCGAGGAGCGCCATATTTGGCATCGCGAGCCCGGCAAGAAGCGCTGCTATGACGAGCCCAACACTGCCCGGGACGAGAATGCGCGGCTCGGGATTGTGAGCGGCAAGCAAAGTCCATTCGTAGAGAATGCCCAGCGCGCCTAGAAAGCATAACGCGACGAAGGGCCAGCCACCCACAAAGGTCAGCACCAGGACCGCAGGACCGAGAAGGGCCGCGGAAGCGATGCGCAAGGCCAGGTTGCGCCCGCGGCCTTCCTGCGACCGAGTGTCGGTGCCTTCGCGCTGATCGGCCTCGATCACGACGCGGTCTTCACGATCCGGTGTTCGCGGCCAAGCCGCCGAAGCGGCGCTCGCGGCGCCGATACTCCGTGATCGCACCCTCCAGGGCAGCACGATCAAAATCGGGCCAATTGATCGGAACGAAAACAAGCTCGCTGTAAGCTGCCTGCCAGAGCAAGAAGTTTGAGAGCCGCTGCTCGCCGCTGGTGCGGATGATGACGTCCGGATCGGAAATGTCGGGCGCGTGCAAATAACTTCCGATCCGATCGGCCGTGACCTCGTCGGCAGAGAGCCGACCAGCCGCCACTTCCAAAGCGAGACGCCGTGCCGCTTGTGCGATTTCCTGCCGCGCGCCGTAATTGAACGCGACAACGAGGGTGAGACCATCGTTCCCGCGGGTCAAATCCTCCGCCTCCTGCAACAGGAGGCAGATGTCGCGATCAAGCCCCGCGCGCTCGCCGATGACGCGCACTCGCACATTGTTACGGTGCAACTCCGCCAAATCATTTCGCACAAACCGGCGAAGAAGACCCATCAAATCCATGATTTCCGACCGGGGCCGCGACCAATTCTCCGAGCTGAAGGAGAAGATCGTCAAAACGGAAATGCCCAGTTCGCCCGCAGCACGCACGGTCCGGCGCAAAGCTTCTACGCCGCGGCGGTGACCCTCGACCCGAGGCAGCCCGCGCGCGGCCGCCCAGCGGCCGTTCCCGTCCATGATGATGGCAACATGCCGCGGTACATCGAAGCCATCGTCCCCACCCGGCAACGGCTCGCTTGCGCTGTTTCTAGATCGTGCGGCGTCGCTCAAACCGTCATGATCTCCTTCTCTTTGCCGGCGAGGAGCTTGTCGACCTCGCCAATGGTTGAGTCAGTCACCTTTTGCACCTCGCCGGACTGACGGGTGTGCTCGTCCTCGCTGATCTCGTGGTCCTTCTCCAGTTTCTTGAGAAGGTCGAGCCCATCGCGGCGGACATGACGCACGGCAACGCGCGCGGCCTCGGCATATTTGTGGGCTACCTTGACGATTTCCTTGCGCCGCTCCTCGTTGAGTTCGGGAATGCGCAGCTTCAGCACTTGACCTTCGGTGGCCGGCGACAAACCAAGATTGGCGGCGGAGATCGCTTTCTCCACCGCGTGGATTTGCGACCGGTCCCATACTTGGACACTGAGGAGCCGCGGTTCGGGAACGGTGATCGTGGCGACCTGATTGAGCGGCATGTGACTGCCATAGGCTTCCACCTGGACGTGGTCCAGCAAAGCCGCCGACGCACGTCCAGTGCGCAGGCCCGACAGCTCATGCTTGAGCGATGCTATAGCGCCCTGCATGCGGCGCTTGAGGTCATTCATGTCAAACGCGGTTGCCATGGCGCCCTCCCATCTTGGTTCAAGGCCGCTTTCAACCGGCCGCCCGGTTTTAACCGACAGTGGTAAAGTGACCCTTGCCGCGTAACACGGCCTCGATCGCACCGGGCTCGCGGATCGAAAAAACAATGATAGGCATGTTGTTCTCCCGAGCAAGCGCGAACGCCGTCGCGTCCATGATTTTCAAATTGCGATCGAGTGCCTCTCGATGGGAGAGCCGCTCGTAGCGTTTCGCTGAAGTATCCCTTTTGGGATCGGCGGTATAAACTCCGTCGACATCCGTCGCCTTGAACACGGCGTTGCAGCCCATCTCGGCAGCGCGGAGGATCGCAGTGGTGTCGGTGGTAAAATAGGGATTGCCGGTGCCACCGGCGAAAATAATGACTCTTCCATCATCGAGATGGCGAAGCGCCCGCTGGCGTTCGTACGTCTCGCAAACTTGCGGCATGGCGAGCGCCGACATGGTGCGGGCGCTGACGCCTGCGCGCTCTATGGCGGCTTCGAGGACCAGCGCATTCATGACGGTCGCCAGCATTCCCATCGCGTCCGCGGTCGGCCGCGACAATCCATCCTCGGAAATCTGTGCGCCGCGCAGAATATTGCCGCCGCCCACCACAACTCCGAGCCCTATTTTCAAAGCATGACAAGCGGCGAGGTCTGCCGCGAACCGGTCGATGGTGTGCTGATGGATGCCGAATTTCTCGGCGCCGCTTAATGCCTCGCCGGAGAGCTTGATGATCACCCGTCGGTAATTCGGCTTTGCCATCGATCGACGGTCCGCCCTCATTCGCGTGGATCGAAGGCCAACCCATGACCTTTGACGTCCTCGATTTCTCGACGAGTCGATCCTACCCGTAAAGCTATTGCGTGCCGGCCAACCCGGCAACTTCACCGCCGAAATCGCCGGTGGGCCGATCAATCCCTTCGCCGAGCGCATAGCGCACGAACCCGGTGATCCGGATCGGCGCACGCGCCCTGCCCTCACTCTCTTTCAGCGCCTGGGCGACGCTCTTCTTTCCACCTTCATCGAAAATAAATTGCTGCTCGAGCAGACAGACTTCTTTGTAGAATGTCTTAAGACCGGATTCGACGATCTTGTCGATGACATTTGCCGCTTTTCCCTGAGCCTTGAATTTCTCCGCAAGCACGTTGTTTTCGCGTTCGACAACCGCCGGGTCGAGCCCGGACGGCTCGATCGCCTGCGGGTTGGCGGAGGCAACTTGCATCGCCACCATGCGACCAAACGCTTTCAACTCGTCATGATCGCCGTCGGATTCCAGCGCAACGATCACTCCGATCCGGCCAAGCCCGTCCGATACCACGTTGTGCACGTAACTTGCCACGACCCCTTTGCTCACCGACAGCCCGGCGGCCCGCCGCAGCGTCATGTTCTCGCCGACCTTGGCGATCGTCTCGGTGATGGCGTCGGCCACAGTGCGATCGCCGAGGCGCGCGGCAAGAATCTTCTCTACATCCGCTCCGGCGGTCAGACCGACGGCGGCGGTCATCTTAACAAGGCCCTGAAACAGATCGTTGCGCGCCACGAAGTCGGTCTCTGAATTGACCTCGACGACAACCGCTTTGTTCGCGGCGAGCGCGATACCGATGAGACCTTCGGCGGCGACACGGCCAGCTTTCTTTGCCGCCTTCGCCAAACCCTTCTTGCGGAGCCAATCGACCGCGGCTTCGAGATCGCCTCCGGTCTCGCCTAGCGCCGCCTTGCAATCCATCATTCCGGCTCCGGTCTTGTCCCGAAGCTCTTTCACCATGCCGGCGCTAATATTCGCCATTGCTATCGGTCCTCATACATTCGTCTCGCGAGCAAAGAAATCCCGAACGGCCGCGACCGCCCTCCGCACTTTTTCGCCGTTACGCGCCCGAGAACAAACGCACAGGCCTACTCGGCCTCGGTCGCCACCTGCTCCTTGGCGCGGGCAATCCAGCCTTCGACGCGGCCGGGCAAACCGACTTCCTCGCCAATCTTATGCGCAGCGATCGAAGACAATTCGGCGATCTGCCAGACGTGAAAGATCCCGAGATCGTTAAGCTGCTTCTCGATCGCGGGCGACACGCCGGGAAACTTCTTCAGGTCGTCCGCGACTCCCCGCGGCCCCGACAGCGGCGCAAAGCCGAGCTTGTCGGTCTCGGCGGGTATCTCCTCGATCACCTTAGGCTCTGCCAGCGCGCCGACATCGATCCGCTCGCCCTGGGCTCGCGAAATCCCGTCAATCACCGCCTTGGCGACTAGATCGCAATAGAGCGTAATGGCGCGGCTGGCATCGTCGTTACCGGGCACGACATAGGTGATGCCTTCGGGGTCGCAGTTGGTGTCCACAACTGCGGCAACCGGCACGCCGAGACGCCGCGCTTCCTTGAGTGCGATGTCTTCTTTGTTGGTATCGATCACGAACACGAGATCGGGAAGCCCGCCCATGTCCTTGATGCCGCCGAGCGCACGGTCGAGCTTGTCGCGCTCACGTTGCAGGGTCAGGCGCTCCTTTTTCGTGTAGCCCTGCGCTTCGTTGGACGAGAGCATTTCGTCGAGCGCCCGCAGCCGCTTGATCGAATTGGAAACGGTCTTCCAATTGGTCAGCGTGCCGCCGAGCCATCGTGAATTGACGTAATACTGCGCCGACTTCTTCGCGGCTTCGGCGATCGCGTCCTGCGCCTGCCGCTTGGTACCGACGAACAGAATGCGTCCGCCATGGGCGACAGTGTCGGAAACGGCCTGTAGTGCGCGGTGCAACATCGGCACCGTTTGCGTGAGGTCGACAATGTGGATGTTATTGCGAGTGCCGAAGATGTACTCAGCCATCTTCGGATTCCAACGGTGGGCCTGATGGCCGAAGTGCACGCCAGCTTCCAACAGCTGGCGCATGCTGTAGTCGGGCAGCGCCATAACCTATTCTCCGGTTAATCCGCCGCGGACCGCTGAGCCCTGCGCCTTTCGGCCGGGCACCGGACGGCTTTTTAGGCCAAGGTCCGCGTGTGAAGTTGTGCCGCTTATATAGCGATCCGCCCCGGTGACGCAACTTGAACGTTACGAGGTGAAAAAGCCGGCGATCGGTCTGCTTAATACCCCCTGCGGCGGCGCTTTTTGGCGGCCTTCTTGGCGGCGAGCCGTGCCGCAGCCGCTGCGTCGAAGCCCTCGGGCGCGGCCGTCGGTATGACGCTCGGGGCCGAGCCGGGTTTCGCACGATCGAGGATGAAACGGGCATAGTCGTCCATATCACCGGCAAACGGCTTGATATGCCCGCCCGCGGTGAGCCACAGCCGGTCGGCCACAAGCTCGATTAGCGAGCGATCGTGGGTGATGAGGATGACAGCACCTTCGTAATCGTTGAGCGCGTCGAGCAACGCACGGCGGCTGTCGATATCGAGGTGGTTCGTCGGCTCGTCGAGGATCAACAAGTGCGGCGCTTGCATGGCGATCAGATTCAACAACAGGCGGGCGCGCTCGCCGCCCGACAGGTTCGCGACGGTCGTTTCCTGCTTGTCGAAGGACAGGCCGAATTGTGCTAGCCGAGAGCGGCGGGACGATTCACTGTCGTCCGGACGCCCACGCCGCAGAATGTCGAGCGGCGTGTCTTCGGGGTCAAGCGCCTCAATCTGATGCTGATGGAACCAGCCGACCTTAATGCGCTGCTCGCGCTTCATATGGCCGGACTGGAGCGGCAGCGCGCCGGCAATCATTTTGGCGAAGGTCGACTTGCCGGCGCCGTTGACGCCCAACAATCCGATGCGATCGTCGACGTCGAGCCGCAGATTGAGATTGCGAAGCACCGGCGGGCCGTTGTAACCGACCGCGGCGCTTTCAAGTTGCAGCAAAGGCGGCGCCAGCGGTCGCGTCGGGGACGGCAGGGTAAACGGCGCAACGCGTTCCTCCACTGTCTCCGCGATCGGCTCCAGTTTGGCGAGACGCTTGATGCGTGATTGCGCCTGCGTCGCTTTACTGGCCTTGGCCCGGAATTGATCAATGAAGCGCTGCAGATGCGCCCGCTCGGCGTCCTGTTTGGCTTTGGTCGCCGCCTGCAGCCGCGTCTTTTCTGCGCGGCGGGTTTCGAAATCGTTGTAGCCGCCGGTGTAGAGATCGAGCTTGCCGTGACTGAGATGGAGGATGGCGTCGACCGAATTGTTCAGGAGCTCGCGGTCGTGGCTGATAATCAACGCGGTGTGAGGATACTTCTTGAGCCGCGCTTCCAGCCACAACGCGCCCTCGAGATCGAGATAGTTGGTCGGCTCGTCAAGCAGCAGCAAATCGGGTTCCGCGAACAGCGCGGCCGCTAGAGCCACGCGCATACGCCACCCCCCCGAAAACTCAGCCATAGGGCGGTCAAGGTCGGCATTAGAAAAGCCGAGGCCGCTTAAAATCTCGGCGGCACGCGCCGGCGCCCGATCGGCATCGATGGCGTTGAGCTGCTGGTAGATATCCGCGAGCTCTTCAGGCTCGGCAACCTCCAACGCGGCGTTGAGTGCTTCTCGTCGCGTATCGGCGGCGAGAACCGTGTCGAGCAGGCTTGTCGGTGTCGCCGGGTGCTCCTGATCGACCGATCCAATTCGCGCGGACTTCGGCAACAGGATTTCGCCGCCGAGCGGGACGAGATCGCCGACGATGAGCTTGAACAGAGTCGATTTGCCTACTCCATTGCGCCCGACCAGCCCGACTTTAGTGCCGGCCGGAATGAACACGCTCGCTGAATCAAAGAAACGGCGGCCCCAGGCGTCAAAGATGAGGTTCTCGATCCGAAGCATATGGCTGGCGCCGACGATACGTGATTGGGGGTTTTTAGGGGAAGGCGCCGCCTCTTTACCGCGCCGGGCTTGAGATGGCGAGCGCCAAGATGAAATTCAAATCGCCCGCCGTCATTCGCTGACGGGTTCTTCGCAAAAAGCCGCCCAGCTAGAGCGCCTCGACGGTCACGACCCCCCTCACCGCCTTGATCGCGCCGGCGATCTGCGGCGACACCTTAAAACGGCCTGGAAGCTTCACCTCGACCTCGTTGCCGCTGTCGAGCATCAGCACCATGCTGATTTCGCCGTTGCCCTGCTCCGGCCCCGTACTACCGTTGCGGCCGGCCGGAAGCCGGATAGGCTCCAGGCGTTTTGCGACGCCTTCGATTGGCGCGTCATCGCGGAGGAAGACGCGCAGTCCCATTTGTACCTTCGTCGCCGCCGCATCGAGCCCCTCGACCGATTGGATCCGGGCGCGCACTTCGTCGCCCTGCACTTCGGCGGTGAGGAATAGCAACACGGCCGTGCCCGGCTCAAGCAGATCGCGATAGGCTGCAAGCCCCTCCGCAAACAGCACGGCCTCGTAGTGACCGCTCGGATCGGACAGACCGATGATCCCCATCTTGGTGCCGTTTCTGGTGCGCCGCTCGGTGCGCGCGACCACTGATCCGGCGACACGCCCGCCTGTCGCTCCAGCCTTTACCGCGCGCGCGAATTGGGACCATTGCTGCACACGCAACCGCTTGAGGGCCGCAGCATAATCGTCGAGCGGATGGCCGCTGAGAAAGAAACCAACCGCCTCGTATTCGCGCTTTAGGCGCTCAGCCGGCAGCCACGGCTCGATGTCGGGCAAGTTCAAAGGTTCGGGCGCAGCCGCGCCGCCGAAAAGCTCCGACTGGCCGCTGCTGGCGTCTTCGTGCGCGCGCTGGGCCCTCGCCAGAATGCCGTCGGCGACGGCAAGAACGCGCGCACGGTTGGCGTCGAAGCTATCGAAGGCGCCGGCGGCGACCAAACTCTCGAGCACACGCTTGTTGACGGCGCGCGGATTGATGCGCCGGGCAAAGTCGCCGAGATCCCGGAAAGCCTGCGCCTCGCGCGCGGAAGCGATGGTCTCGACGGCTTGACGGCCGACGCCACGCAGCGCGGCGAGCGCGTAATAAATCGTGTTTCCGGCGACATCGAACGCTACGCCCGAGCGGTTGATCGACGGCGGCTCGACCTTGATGCCAAGCCGTTCAGCCTCGGCGCGGAATTCGGCAAGCTTGTCGGTGTTGCCCATGGCCAGCGTCATTGACGCTGCGAGAAACTCCACCGGGTAGTTCGCCTTCATGTAAGCCGTTTGATAGGCGACCAGCGCGTAGGCCGCCGCGTGGCTCTTGTTGAAGCCATAGTCGGCGAACCTCGCGAGCAGTTCGAAAATCGCCTCGGCCCGCGCGGGATCGACGCCGCCGTTGACGCAGCCCGAGACAAAATGCTTGCGTTGTGCCTCCATCTCCTTGCGAATTTTCTTGCCCATCGCGCGGCGCAATTGATCGGCTTGAGCGAGCGAATAGCCGGCGAGAACCTGGGCAATCTGCATCACCTGTTCCTGGTAGATGATGACGCCATAGGTTTCACGCAGAATTGGCTCGAGTCGCGGGTGAATAAAGTCAGGCTGCTCGACGCCGTGCTTGCGCGCGCAATAAGTCGGAATGTTCGCCATCGGTCCGGGGCGATAGAGCGCAACGAGCGCGATGATGTCCTCGAACCGGTCCGGCCGCATGTCGATAAGCGCGCGCCGCATGCCGGCGCTTTCAACCTGGAACACGCCGACCGTGTCGCCGCGGGCCAGCATGTCGTAGGACTTCACATCGTCGAGCGGCAGATTGCCGAGATCGACCTCGACGCCGCGGCGCCGCACCATCTTCACCGCGAGATCGAGAACAGTCAGGGTCGTCAGGCCGAGAAAGTCGAACTTCACCAATCCGGCCGGCTCGACCCACTTCATGTTGAACTGGGTCACCGGCATCAGCGACTTGGGATCGCGATAGAGCGGCACCAATTCCACGAGCGGCCGATCGCCGATAACGATGCCGGCGGCGTGCGTCGAGGCGTGCCGGGTCAATCCTTCGAGTTTCTGCGCGATATCGAAGGCGCGGCGCACGACCGGATCGCGATCGCGCTCTGCCTGCAGCCGCGGCTCGTCGTCGATCGCGCGGGCCAGCGTGATCGGATTGAGCGGATTTTGCGGCACAAGTTTGCAGAGCTTGTCGACCTGCCCGTAGGGCATCTGCAAAACGCGACCGACATCGCGCAGCACACCGCGTGCCTGCAACGTCCCGAAGGTAATGATCTGCGCGACCTGATCGCGCCCGTACTTCCCCTGCACGTAACGGATGACTTCGTCGCGCCGGTCCTGACAAAAGTCGATGTCGAAGTCCGGCATGGAGATGCGCTCGGGATTGAGAAATCGCTCGAACAGGAGCTCAAAGCGGATCGGATCGAGGTCGGTGATGGTCAGCGCGTAAGCGACCAACGAACCCGCGCCGGAGCCACGGCCCGGCCCGACCGGAATGCCCTGCGCCTTCGCCCACTGAATGAAATCGGCGACGATCAAAAAATACCCGGCGTATTTCATGTTCTCGATGACGCCGAGTTCGAAGGTCAGCCGTTCCCGGTAGTCCTCGACGGAATGCCCGGGCGCAACCGGATGTCGCGCCAATCGGCGCTCCAGCCCCGCCGCGGCGGCGCCGCGCAGTTCCTGAGCCTCGTCATCTCCTCCGTCGGCGCCAACGCCGGCGGTTTGATTGTCGGCCGTCGATCTCGGAGCTGCTGAAAAGCGCGGCAAGATCGGCGCAAGCGTCCGGGGGCGGAACGAGCAGCGTTCGGCGATTTCCACGCTTGCCGCCAAAGCCTCAGGCAGATCGGCGAACAGCGCTGCCATCTCGCCGCGAGTCTTGAAGCGGTGCTCGGCGGTAAGTTGCCGGCGCTCGCCATCGGCAATGAGCTTGCCCTCGGCGATGCAAAGCAGCGCATCGTGCGCTTCATAATCCTCGCGTGCCGCAAAGAACGGCTCGTTCGCGGCGACGAGTGGAATGCCGCGGGAGTAAGCCAGTTCGATCAAGCCAGGCTCCGCGGCGCGTTCGTTGGGCATGCCGTGGCGCTGCAATTCGATATACAGCCGGTCGCCGAACAGGCGCTGCAAATCAAGGCATCGCGATTGCGCCAGCGCCGTCTGCCCGGTGGCGATTGCGGCATCGAGCGGACCGCCGGGACCGCCGGTGAGCGCGATCAGCGACTCAGTTTCGTCGGCGAGCCAATCGACCTTCAGTTGCGGCTTTTCGGTCGGCGCCGTTTCCAGATAGGCACGCGAACAAAGACGCATCAGGCTCCGGTAGCCGCGTTCGCGGGTGGCCAGTAGCACGAGGCGCGGGCAATCGCGTCCGCCTGCGGGCGTACGATTCTCCTGATCGCCGAAATCAACGCCGAGAGCGCAGCCGATAATCGGCTGGATGCCGACGCTCGCCATTTTCTCGGAGAATTCCAGCGCACCGAACATGTTGTCGGTGTCGGTCAGCGCCAATGCGGGTTGCCGGTCCTTTTTGGCGAGCTCCGCCAAGCGGGCGATGGTCAGCGCCCCCTCAAGCAGCGAGTAGGACGAATGCACGTGCAGATGGACGAAACTGGGACCGGCAGCCGCAGCGGGCATGGCAGCAAACTCACGATTAGTGATTCCACACGATCGACAATGCTGGATCGCGCGCAGCGCTGTCTATGGCGGATGCCGGCACGTCCCCCATAGCGCACAGGAAGATGCGGTCGGTTTTTCCATCGGCCGGGTCGCTCAAACCACCGCGAGAACCTGAGCCCACACAGCAACCATGGCCAAGAACAATGTAATCGACGCCAAGGCCAATGCTTCTTCCGCGACAGCGCGCACCATGGGGTCCTCCCGAACAATAAGTGAACATAGTTCTCTTATTGTTCTTGGTTCGATCCGTCAAGCGATGCCTCGAGAACCCCCATCGGCTAGTTAAGAAAAGCCTAAAGCCTGAATTCCGGAAAATCCTCGACGCCGACATCCAACGAATCAAGCCCAACGGCTCATCAGCCAAGATAGCGCGCCACTGCGGTCTTTGACTTTTCCAAAGGGTAGTGCGCGAAGGCTTGGCAACTGGAAAAAGGCAACGGTATCGTTCCTCGTCACCGCGTTTTTTGTCGGCTTCAGTCCTTGCGACGACAACCATGGAGGGAGGCGACTATGCGAAAGCTCTCGATCACACTCGCTACAGCGGCTCTTGCTTTGAGCGTGACCGCGTTGACCGTCAATGCGCAATCTCAGGGTGCATCGACCCTGAACGCGCAGGCTCAGAATGCGACCATTGTTCACAAGGCCGCCTGCGTCGGATTTGGCCGGTGGTGTCGGCCCGGCACGACCCGGGTCTGCGGCCCGTATCGCTGCTGGTGCCGCCCCTGCTAAGCGGCGCGAAGCGAAGAGAGTAATGCGAGGCCGCCCAAGTCGGCCTCGTTCTTTTTTTAGGGTAGTTCGACGACGGCGCCATCGCGAATAGTGACGCGCCGATCCATCTGGCCCGCAATGTCCAGATTGTGCGTGGCGACAATCGCGGCAAGGCCGGACGCGCGCACCAAGTCCGTGAGCGTTCCGAAGACATGCTCGGATGTCTTCACATCGAGATTCCCGGTAGGCTCATCCGCCAAAAGGATGCGCGGCGCGTTAGCCACCGCGCGCGCGATGGCGACCCGTTGTTGTTCGCCGCCGGAAAGCTCGGCCGGCCGGTGAGTAAGGCGCTCCTTGAGCCCGAGATAGCTCAAAAGCTCAGCCGCCCGTTTCGCGGCGTCGGCGCGGTTAAATCCGCGAATCATCTGCGGCAACATCACATTCTCCAACGCGGAAAATTCCGGTAGCAGATGATGGAACTGATAGACGAAGCCGATGTCGGCGCGACGTATCCGGGTACGTTGAGTGTCGCTCATGTGCGAGGTGGCGACTGAGTCAATGTAAACCTCGCCGGTGTCCGCGTGCTCGAGCAAGCCCGCGATGTGGAGCAGCGTCGATTTGCCGGCGCCGGAAGGCGCAATCAGTGCCACCGACTGGCCGCGCCAGACCGCCAGCTCGGCACCTTTGAGAATTTCGAGGGTGTTGTCGCCCTGACGAAACCGCCGCACGATCGCGTGCAAGAAAACGATCGGATATTCCTCGCCGCCCGCCGCCGCCGGCGCAGACTCAGTGCGAGTTGTCGTCTCATCCATCGCAGCTGATCACTCGTAGCGAAGCGCTTCGACAGGATCGAGCCGCGCTGCGCGCCACGACGGATAAAGCGTCGCCAACAGCGACAACCCGAGCGCCATCACCACCACCGCCGTGGTTTCGGCGGGATTCATATCGGCGGGCAGTCGGGAGAGAAAGTAGAGCTCCGGCGAAAACAGCTCGGTATTTGTCAGCCACGACAGGAAGTGGCGGATCGATTCAATATTAAGGCAGATGATAGTGCCGAGAAGGAATCCGACCAGCGTACCCAAGACCCCAATGGCGGCGCCGGTGATGAGAAAGATGCGCATGATCGCCCCCTGGGTCGCACCCATGGTGCGAAGAATGGCGACATCGCTCCCCTTGTCCTTCACCAGCATGATCAATCCGGAAACGATGTTGAGCGCCGCCACCAGTACAATCAGCGTCAGGATCAAAAACATAACGTTGCGTTCGACCTGGAGCGCGTTGAAAAAGGTGGCGTTGCGCTGGCGCCAGTCGATCATGTAGATCGGCCGGGCCGCCGCCTCGGTAATCAAGGCGCGATAACGATCGACCCGGTCCGGATCGTCGGTATAGACCTCTATCGCGGTGACGTCGCCCGCGCGGTTGAAATAAGCCTGCGCCTCCGTCAGCGGCATGAAGACGAACGCCGTGTCGTATTCTGACATGCCGATTTCGAACACAGCGGCGATTCTATACGCCTTTATGCGTGGCGTCGTGCCCATCGGCGTCACCGCCCCGCGTGGCGCCACCAGCGTGAGGTTGTCCCCGGCGCGCAGCGAGAGCTGCTCGGCCAGGCGGCTGCCGATGGCAATCCCTTGACCGGCGTCAAAACCTGCGAGCGTGCCTTGCTTGATGTTGTTGGCGATCGACCCGAGCTTGGCCAAATCGCCGGCGCGGATGCCGCGGACCAGGACGCCCGAGGCGTTAAACGGTGAAGACGCTAATGCCTGCCCTTCAACAATCGGGGCGGCGAGCCGCACGCCCGGCACCTTGGAGATGCGGTCCGCGACCGCTTGCCAGTCGGTGAGCGGTGATTCCAGCGGCTGAATCAGCAGGTGGCCGTTCAACCCGAGAATCTTCGACAGCAGCTCCTGGCGAAATCCATTCATCACCGCCATGACGATGATGAGTGTCGCCACTCCTAGCATGATGCCGAGAAAGGAGAAGCCTGCGATCACCGAGATAAAACCTTCCTTGCGCCGGGCACGCAAATAGCGCAGCGACAGCATCCACTCGAAAGGCGCGAAAGGATGAGTGGCGGTAGGCTCTGGCATTATTTTGAATCCCCGAGACAGACGGGAGTTTCACACGATTCTGGCGGATTCAAGCCGCGCAGCATAGGCCGGCGACCGGGCAACACACGGTCAAGTGGGCTGACCGGCAAGCCGGACGATCGCGTCGGCGGGCGTAAGCATTTCACGCGATCCGTCGGCGCGGCGCTTGAGTTCGACCTTGCCCTCCGCGAGGCTCCGCGGCCCGACGAGTATCTGCCATGGCACGCCGATCAAATCGGCGGTGGCGAACTTGGAACCTGGCCGTTGGTCAAGATCGTCATATAGCGTGTCGACGCCTTTCGCGGTCAGCTGCGCATAGAGCCCCTCGCAAGCGGCGTCAGTTTCGCTCGCGCCCTGCTTCAGATTGAGAATGACGGCCGCAAAAGGCGCGACTGCGTCAGGCCAGCGGATACCGGCGTCGTCGTGAAATACCTCGATCAGCGCGGCGACAAGCCGCGTCGGGCCGATGCCATACGACCCCATGTGCACCGGCCGTTCGGCGCCGTCGGGCCCGGTCACCAGCGCCTTCATCGGCTCTGAATATTTGGTGCCGAAATAAAACACCTGGCCAACTTCGATGCCGCGTGCTGAGATTTGCTTTTCCGCCGGCAATTTGGCGAACGCGGCGCCATCGTGCTTTTCCGACGTCGCCGCGTAAAGCTCAGTCCATTTGTCGACGATCATCTGCAAGCCGGCAATATCGTCGAAATTTACCTCAGGCCCGGGCACCGTAAAATCAAGATAGTCGCGGTGACAGAACACTTCGCTCTCGCCGGTCTCGGCAAGCACGATGAATTCGTGCGAAAGATTGCCGCCGATAGGCCCGCTTTCTGCGACCATCGGAATAGATTTCAAGCCCATCCGCGCGAAGGTGCGCAGGTAGGCGACAAACATTCGGTTGTAGGCGTGCTTGGCTCCGGCAAAATCGACGTCGAACGAATACGCGTCCTTCATCAGAAATTCGCGCCCGCGCATCAGCCCGAAGCGTGGCCGCACTTCGTCCCGGAACTTCCATTGCAGGTGATACAAATTGAGCGGCAGGTCTTTGTATGACCGAACGTAAGCGCGAAAGATCTCGGTGATCATTTCCTCGTTGGTCGGTCCGAAGAGCAGTTCGCGCTCATGCCGGTCCTTGATGCGCAGCATTTCCTTGCCGTACGCCTCATAGCGCCCGCTTTCGCGCCAAAGCTCCGCGGACTGAATAGTCGGCATGAGCAATTCGATCGCGCCGGAACGGTTTTGCTCCTCGCGCACAATCCGGCACACCTTATCGAGAACGCGCAGGCCGAGCGGAAGAAAGGCGTAAATTCCCGCCGCCTCCTGGCGGATCATACCGGCCCGCAGCATCAGGCGGTGGGAAACGATTTCGGCTTCTTTGGGCGTTTCACGCAGGATTGGCAGAAAATAGCGAGAGAGCCGCATGCGTATTCATTGCCTTGTGAGCTGAAGCGCCGGGCACTGAATCCGCAAGAACGGCGCAATTACAAGAGGGATATTTTTGTGGAGGCTCAACGAAGTGGGCTGACTTTTAAAAATTTTTGTCACGGTTCGGCGCTAAGAGGATGACATTGGCCTAAAGATCGAGTACGAAAAGCTGCTTTTCGGCTCTGTGTACGCGTAATCCGCCGGGAAGCGGTCCAAGTCTTGGGAGGATGGTTTAACGGCGCTAAATCAAAGCTGCCGCCGACGCTGAAAGCCTTCAAGGCGAAGGCGCGGATCAAAGGTTGGGCGAGATTTTCACGGCAGGGCTTTGGCCCTGCTGTTTTTTTTGGGCACTCCCTCTTCACACCAGGTCGCTACGACAGGCCCATAAGATGGACCAAGCCGTCCAAGGTGACCATGTGGTTGACGTAAACCACATAGCAGACGGCGAAAATCAACCCGGACACACCCGTCGTCCAGACCAGCTTTCGGAACAGCCGCGGGATCGCCGGGGCGCCGGGGTCGGTGCCCGGGACGATTTCGCCGCCTTCGTGCTGGCTGCGAACACCCCACGGCAGCACTGCGAACAACACGATCCACCAGATCAGGAAGAAGATCGCGATCGCGGTGGTCGCCGGCATGTCAGCGCTCTTCCAGTTCGACCAAGGTGCCGGTGAAGTCCTTTGGGTGCAGAAACAGTACCGGTTTGCCGTGGGCGCCGATACGCGGCTCACCATCGCCAAGGACACGCGCTCCCGCGGCCTTGAGCCCCGCGCTGGCCGCGCGAATATCGTCTACTTCGTAGCAAACGTGATGCATCCCGCCGTCCGGATTACGCTCGAGAAATTTCTCGATCGGCGAATTGTCACCCAGCGGTTCAAGGAACTCGATCTTGGTGTTCGGCAAAGTCACGAACACGGTGGTCACGCCGTGATCAGGCTGCGGCACGGCGGCGGACACTTCGGCGCCAAGAACGTCGCGATAAATCGTCGCCGCTTTGCCGATATCACGTACCGCGATTGCGACGTGATTTAATCGCCCGATCATCCGTTTCTCCTTCAAGACGAGCTATTGGTCCGATTCTAACATTCGCATCCTGTCTCGGCACGCTCTCATGCGAATGTTAGAATCGAAGAACCACTAGCAAATATTAATCCTAGTAGAGCCTTTGGATTTGACATTCGCTTCACGAGTTGGCGGTCCGGCGAGTAGCGAATGTCAAATCCGCTCCACTGGCGCCGGCCGCGACGATCTTACACCACAAGGACATGGACGTGGCAGATCGGCTTTTTCTTCCAGCGCTCCGCCACCGCCGAGCGGACGGCGCGCCGCACCGTCTCGGAAATCTCGTTGGGATCCCGGCGTCGCGGTTTGGGCAGGGCTGCAATGGCTTCTTCGATAGCCTCGCCGACGACTTCCTCCATGGAGCGGCCGTTTGCATCAACGGCGGGGATTCCGATCAATTCGATTTCCGGATGAGCCATCAGCACGCCTTTGTCGCTGACCGCCAGGGCGATAGAGCAGACACCGGAAAACGCCAGCCGCCGCCGTGCCGCAACTGTGCGATCGCCGGCATCGATCAGAAGCGCACCATCTTTGTAGATGCGTCCGGACGGAACTTCGTCGATGATGCCCGGCTCACCCGGTGCAAGGCGGACCAGATCGCCATTGCGGCAGAGTATAACGTTGGGCACGCCGGCGTCGCGGGCAAGCTTGGCGTGCTCGGCCAAATGGAGTGCTTCGCCGTGCGCCGGGATGAGAATTTGCGGCCGCGTCCAGCCGATCATGTCGCGCAGTTCGGCGCGGCGCGGATGTCCGGAGACGTGCACCAGATGGCTCCTGTCGGTAATGACCTCGATCCCTTGCGTGACCAAACCGTTGATGACCCGGTCAATTGCTTTCTCGTTGCCGGGGATGGCGCGCGCGGAAAAGATGACGCGATCGCCCCGCGCCAGCGTGACTTCCGGGTGCTCGTCCTCGGCAATGCGTGCCAGCGCCGCCCGCGGCTCGCCCTGGCTACCGGTACAAAGCGCGACGACTTTGTCTGGGGGCAAATAGCCGTAACTTTCCGGTCCGCAAAAATCCTGAACGCCGTCGAGATAGCCCGTCTCCCGCGCAACCTGCACCACACGTTCCATAGCGCGGCCGACGACAACCACTTCACGGTCGGCCAGGCGCGCCGCGTCCGCCACCGCGCGTATTCGCCCGACATGTGATGCGAAAGTGGTGACTGCGACCCGGGCCGGTGCGGTGCGAATAAGCTCCGCCAAAGTCTTCGCAACCTCGGCTTCGGAAGGAGAGCGGCCGTCGCGAACAGCGTTCGTTGAATCCCCGACCAGCGCCAGCACGCCTTCATCGCCGAGCGCCGTCAACTTCGTGGCGTCCGTTGGGCCGCCGACGAGCGGGGTTGGATCGATTTTCCAATCGCCGGTATGGACGACGCAGCCGAGCGGCGTTCGAATCGCGAGCGCATTCGATTCCGGAATGGAGTGCGCCACGTTGATGAAATCGACGGTAAACGGGCCAAGCTCCAAGGGCGTGCCGGGCCGCGCGACATTCACGGGAATCTTTGGCGCCCCCGGTTCGGATGCACGCCGGGCTTCAAACAAGGCGGCGGCGAACGGCGTCGCGTAAAGCGGAACGTTGAGCTTGGGCCACAGGTCGATCAGCGCGCCCATGTGGTCCTCATGAGCATGGGTCAGCACCAGCCCGACGAGGTTCTTTCTTTCTTCGACGAGATACCGCACGTCCGGCAAGATCAGGTCGACACCCGGCAAATGTTCCTCGGCGGCAAAAGAAACGCCACAGTCGACAATCAGCCACTTTCGCTGCCGGCCGTCGCCGAAGCCGTAGATCGAAAGATTCATTCCGATCTCGCCGATCCCGCCGAGTGGCGCGAAGACTAATTCCGGAGACGGCATCACTCGATCCGGGCCGTTGCAAGCCTGCGATCCGAAACCGCGCCGGAAACGGGAAACACCTCGCCGGCCGCAATCGCTTGCAGCGTTCCATCGCCAAGGCGCAACATCAGGCAACCGCGATCGTCGAGGCTCTCATAGCGGCCGGAGAGTTCGCCGCTGGGCAACCGTACCTTCATTTCGCCGCCCTTAAAGGCCGCGCGCTCCAGCCAATCGTTACGAATGGCAGCAAATGCCGAGCCGCGCCGCCACTGCGCAAGACGCTCGACCATTGCCGCCGACAATGCCGTGAACAAACTCTCAGCGGACATATCGGCGCCGGCCGCAGCGAGATCGGTAGCCGGGTATGCCGTGCCATCCGGGTGCTGACGCACATTCACGCCTACGCCGATCGCGACCGCAAGACCGTGTGCCACCTGCTCGCCCTCGATCAAAATTCCGGCGAGCTTGCGGCCATCGCAGAGGACATCGTTCGGCCATTTCAGTTTCACCATCTCCCGCAGGCCCGGAGCGCAGTCGATGATGGCGTCGTGAACCGCAAGCGCTGATACGAACGAGGATTGCGCCGCGCATTCGGGAGCTGCGGGGTCGGTCAGGAGAAGCGTCGCATAGAGATTGCCGAGCGGCGACACCCACGGATTGCCGCGCCGTCCGTGGCCCCCGGTTTGCCGCTCTGCTATAACCCAAAGCGGCCCCGGCTCTCCGCCGCGGGCGAGCTCCAGTGCGTGTGTATTGGTCGAGGACAACGTTGCAAAAGCCGCTGAGCGAAAGCCTGCTGCGACGGCGCTAGGATGCAGCGCCATCAGAAGAGCGAATGGGCCGCCGCACTGGCGAGTCCGACCAGCGGTCCCGGATAGACAAAGAACAAGATGTTGAACAAGCCACAGGCGCCGAGCACGACTTTGAGTTCGTCCGGCATCGGCGCAAATCCTTTTTCCGGCTCGTCGAAATACATGGTCTTGATGATCGACAGATAATAGTAGGCGCCGACGACGCTGGCCAGGACGCCGATCACCGCGAGCGCGTAAAGGCCGGCCTGGATCGCGGCGAGAAAAACGTAGAACTTGGCGAAGAAGCCGGCGAGCGGGGGCACGCCGGCCATGGAGAACAACAGCATCGCCATGAAAAACGCCATGCCTGGGTTGGTGCGGGCGAGCCCGGCGAGTTGATCGATCGATTCGATCATGGCGTCGCCGCGGCGCATGGAGAGCACTACCGCAAAGACGCCAAGCGTCATGGTGACGTAGATCGCCATGTAAAGAAGCACGCCCTGAACGCCCTGCGACGTCCCCGCCGCGAGCCCGACCAGCGCAAAACCCATATGGCCGATCGACGAATAAGCTAACAGCCGCTTGATGTTGCGTTGCCCGATGGCAGCAAAGGAGCCGAGCAGCATCGAGGCAATCGCAACGAAAGAGACTATCTCCTGCCATTGGCTGGTGATGCCGGGAAACGCCACGACGGCGGTGCGCACGAACATGGCAATGCCGGCGACCTTCGGCGCGGCGGCAAAAAAAGCCGTTACCGGCGTCGGCGCGCCCTCATAAACGTCCGGCGTCCACATGTGAAAGGGAACGGCCGAGACCTTGAAGCAAAAGCCCGCAAACAGAAATACCAGGCCGAAAATCAATCCGACTCCGGCACCCGCCGCAGAATGCGCAATTCCGGCAAACGAAACCGTCCCGGTAAAACCATAAGTAAGCGAGGCGCCATAGAGCAGCATTCCCGAAGACAGCGCACCGAGGACGAAATATTTGAGACCGGCCTCGGTCGAGCGGAGTTCGGTACGGTGGCTCGCCGCGACCACGTAAAGCGGCAGGCTCATTAATTCGAGGCCGAGATAAAGCGCGATCAGATCCGCTGCCGAAATCAGCATCATCATGCCGAGCGTGGAAAGCAGGATGAGCACCGAATATTCAAATCGCTGCTGCCGCCGACGCTTGGCGTAATCGATCGACATCAGGATGGCGGCGGCTGAGCCGGCGAGTGCGAGGACTTTCAGGAACCGCGCGAAAGTGTCGACCACGAAGCTGCCGTTGAAAATCACCTGCTTTTCGCCGGGGAGCACGATGACGAGTATCCCGGCAATGATCAGGAGCACAATGCAGGCGGCATCGATGAAGACCACCGAGCGCTCGTTGCGATAAACTCCGATCATCAGCAAGGCCATCGCACCGACGCCGAGAACGATTTCCGGCAACAAGGGCAACAAACCGGCTAAGGTAATGGGCGCGTTCATGGCTTCACCGCGCCAAATCCGCCGCCTGCACATTGGCGACGGCATGCTGGAAGTTGTTGATAAGCTGCGCCACGGACGCCGCGGAGACGTCAAGGATCGGCTTCGGGTAGATGCCGAAGAAGATCGTGAGCGCCACGAGTGGCATCAGAATCACCATCTCGCGCCAGCCGAGGTCTTTGATCCGCGCCAAACTCGGCTTCTCCAGCTTGCCAAAGACCACTTTGCGGTAGAGCCAAAGCGCGTAAGCGGCAGAGAGAATGGTGCCGAGCGTAGCGAAGGTCGTCACCCAGTTGTTTACCCGGAAGGTGCCAAGCAGCGTCAAAAATTCGCCGATGAAGCCGGAAGTCCCCGGTAAGCCGAGATTGGCGAGCGTGAACACCATGAAAACGAAGGCATAGACCGGCATGCGGTTGACCAGTCCGCCGTAGGCGGCGATTTCGCGGGTGTGCATGCGGTCGTAAACGACGCCGACGCAAAGGAACAAGGCGGCCGACACGATACCGTGCGAAATCATCTGGAAGATGCCGCCGGCGACGCCCTGTGCCGTCATGGCGAACAGCCCCATGGTTACGAAGCCCATGTGGGCGACCGAGGAATAGGCAATTAGTTTCTTCACGTCCTCCTGCATCAGGGCGACGAGCGACGTGTAGACGATGGCGACGACCGAGAGCGCGTAAATGAACGGCGCGAACTCGACTGAAGCCTGCGGAAACATCGGCAGCGAAAAGCGCAGGAAACCATAGCCGCCGAGCTTCAAAAGGATTGCGGCGAGGATCACCGAACCCGCCGTCGGCGCTTCGACGTGGGCATCGGGTAGCCAGGTGTGAACCGGCCACATCGGCAACTTCACGGCAAACGAGGCGAGGAACGCGAAAAACGCCCAGGCTTGCAGCGTGCGCGGAAATGCGTGGTGTAACAGCGTCGGAATGTCGCTCGTGCCGCCGTCCCAATAGAGCGCCATGATGGCGAGCAGCATGAACACCGAGCCGAGGAACGTGTAGAGAAAGAACTTGAAGCTTGCGTAGACCCGGCGCGGGCCGCCCCACACTCCGATGATCAGGAACATCGGGATCAGGCCGCCCTCGAAGAACAGGTAGAACAGCACCAGATCGAGCGCGCAGAACGCGCCGATCATCAAGGTCTCGAGCACCAGGAAGGCGATCATGTACTCGCGGACCCGGCGCTGGACGGAGGTCCAGCTCGCCAGAATCGTGATTGGCATCAACGCGGTCGTCAGGATCACGAACGGCAGCGAAATACCATCGACACCCATGGAATAGGTGATAGTGCCGCCGAGCCAAGGATATTTTTCAAGGAACTGGAAATCGCCGGAAGACGCATCGAACCGCCACACCAGGATCAGCGAAACCGCGAACGTGATCAGCGTGGTCCAAAGCGCGACCCAGCGGGCATTGCGCACGCCTGCCTCGTCATCGCGAAGCAGCGCAATGAACACGGCGCCGGCAATCGGCAGAAACGTCACAACCGTAAGGATGGGCCAGCTGGTCATCAGGTCAGCCCACGAACATGAACCAGGTAACAAAGAACGCGACGCCGATCAGCATCGCAAACGCGTAGTGGTAGAGGTAACCGGTCTGCAGGCGGACGACATTTCGCGTCACATCGAGGACGCGCGAGGAAACCCCATCCGGCCCGAAGCCGTCAATGATAAAGCCATCGCCGCCTTTCCAGAACAACCGCCCAAGCCACATCACCGGGCGTACGATCAAGACGTCATAAATGCGGTCGAAGTACCAGGCGTTGAGCAAAAACCGATACAGCACGCCCTGCTCCCGGGCGAGCGCAGCGGGAATGTCCGGCCGCCGCATATAAAACTGCCAGGCGACGAGAAAACCGCCGATCATCATCAGCGTCGGCAGAAGGCCGATAATGACCGGGAGATGCTCCATTTCCTCCAGCACGCCGCCGGAAGACGGCAGCATTAGCGAGTTGCGGAAGAACTGCTCGGCGCCCTCACCGGTGAACAGCGGCAGCGCCGGCCAGCCCGCAGCGATCGAGCCGACCGCGAGCACGGCGAGCGGGATGAGCATTACCTTGGCGCTTTCGTGCGCCGACTCGTAGTGGTGATGATCGTGCGGCGCGCCGTGAAAAGTTTTGAAGATAAGTCGCCACGAATAGAATGATGTGAGCGCCGCTGCGGCGACCGTCATGATGAAACCGTAGTTCGCCGCGAAGCCGCTCACCGCATCGTCAGCCTCGATGATCGCGTCTTTCGAAAAATACCCGGCGGTCAGGGGAAATCCGGTCAATGCCAAGGTGCCGATCAGCATCATGGCGTAGGTGAATGGAATTTTGCGCCACAGCCCGCCCATTTTGCGGATGTCCTGCTCATGATGCATGGCGAGGATCACCGAGCCGGAACCGAGAAATAGCAGCGCCTTGAAGAAAGCGTGCGTGAACAAATGGAAGATGCCGATCGAATAGGCGCCGACGCCCATGGCGCAAAACATGTAGCCGAGCTGCGAGCAGGTCGAATAAGCGATGATCCGCTTGATGTCGTTCTGCACCAGCCCGACTGACGCCGCAAAAACCGCCGTGGTCGCGCCGACAATGGTGACGACGGCGGACGCCATCGGCGAAAGCGCAAATAGCGGCGACAGACGCGCTACCATGAAGACGCCGGCCGTCACCATGGTCGCCGCATGGATCAGTGCCGACACCGGCGTCGGCCCTTCCATGGCGTCCGGGAGCCAGGTGTGCAGCAGGAATTGCGCCGACTTGCCCATCGCGCCCATGAACAACAGCAGACAAACGACCGTGAGCGTGTCGGCATTGAAGCCGAGATAGTGGAAAGTTTTGCCGACGAGGTCGGGAGCCTGGGCGAAAACCGCATCGAAATTCAGCGAGCCGGTCAGCACAAAGACGGCGAATATCCCGAGCGCAAATCCGAAGTCGCCGACGCGGTTGACGAGAAAGGCCTTGATCGCCGCCGCGTTGGCCTCCGGCTTGTAGAACCAGAAGCCGATCAGCAAATAGCTCGCGAGCCCTACCCCCTCCCAGCCGAAAAACAATTGCACAAGGTTGTCGGCCGTCACCAGCATCAGCATGGCGAAGGTAAAGAACGACAAATAGGAGAAGAAGCGCGGCCTGTGCGGGTCGTCGGCCATGTAGCCGATGGAGTAGAGATGCACGAGCGCGGACACCGTCGTCACGACAATGAGCATCACGGCCGTGAGCGGGTCGATGCGCAGCGCCCAATCGACCTTAAGATCGCCGGACGTAATGAAATTGAACAGCGTAACGCGAGCGTCGTGCCCTTTAAGGCCGACCTCGACGAAGGCAATACATGAGAGCAGCCACGAAATGCCGAGGAGCGTCGTGGTGATCAGCTCGGCGGTCCGGGAGCGGGCATCCGGCTCGGTGGTCTCGTGCTTCTCATGGCTCGAATGATCGATCTCGGCGTGCGCAATCTCGGGAATCGGCGCACCGTGCGCATGCTGCTCCGGAACGAGCGGCGCGCCGTGATCGTCATGCGGTGGCGGCGGATCTTCGCCCGGGAAACGATGGCTCGCGCCGATAAGCGAAATCGCGCCGGCGATAATCGCGCCGAGGAGCGGCAGAAAGACGATCGCTTCGTACATTTCAGAAACCGCGCCGTTCAATTAAAAGCAAATGCCCACCAACCGCTTTTAGCTGGCGCATGATCTGTTGCGAAAACCGGGCCCCACTTTTCAGGATCATGCGTCAGCCCTTCATCAAGTTAACGTCTTCGACCGCAATCGAGCCGCGGTTGCGGTAATAGGCGACGAGGATCGCGAGCCCGATGGCGGCCTCCGCTGCGGCCACCGTAAGCACGATGAGCGCGTAGACCTGGCCGACGATGTCACCGAGAAAGGCCGAGAACGCGACCAGGTTGATGTTCACGGCGAGCAGGATGAGCTCGATCGACATCAGAATAATGATGATGTTTTTGCGGTTGAGAAAAATTCCGAATATCCCGAGCGTGAACAGGATGGCGCCGACGGCGAGATAGTGGCCGAGCCCGACAATCATGACAGCCCCTGCCCCGACTTCACCTTGACAACCTCGATCGCGCTCGCGCGCCGGCGCGCAACCTGGTCGGCGATGACCTGCCGACGCACGTTAGGTTTGTGGTAGAGCGTCAACACAATGGCGCCGATCATGGCGACGAGAAGAATTATTCCGGCGGCCTCAAAATAATAGACGTAGCGCGTATACAGCACGAGACCGAGCGCTTCCGTGTTGTTCACAGCGCCGGCGGCCGGTATCGGCGCAGTGATAGCCTTCGGGACGCCCGGTTGAATAACCTTCGCCACCACGACGAAAATGAGCTCGGCGAGCAAAATCCCGCCGACGACGAAACCGGCTGGAAGATAGTTCAGCATTCCCTGCCGCAGCTCGGCGAAATCGACGTCGAGCATCATGACCACGAACAGGAACAAGACCGCGACCGCGCCGACATAGACGACGATGAGGATCATCGCCAGGAATTCGGCGCCGATTAGCACGAACAATCCCGCCGCATTGACAAAGGCGAGAATGAGAAACAGCACCGAATGCACCGGATTGCGCGCGGCGATGACCATAATCGCCGAGGCGATGCATATGCCGGCGAAGAGGTAGAAGAAGATCGCTTGCAGGATCATCGTCGCGCCGGCTCAACGGTAAGGCGCATCGAGCGCAATGGCCTTGGCGATGTCCCGCTCCCAGCGGTCGCCGTTGGCGAGCAGGCGGTCCTTGTCATAGTAAAGCTCTTCGCGTGTCTCCGTGGCGAATTCGAAATTCGGCCCCTCGACGATGGCGTCGACCGGGCAGGCTTCCTGACACAGCCCGCAATAAATGCATTTGACCATGTCGATGTCGTAGCGAGTGGTACGCCGCGTGCCGTCGTTCCGGCGCGGCCCGGCCTCGATGGTGATCGCCTGCGCCGGGCAAATCGCCTCGCAAAGCTTGCACGCGATGCAGCGCTCCTCCCCGTTGGGATAGCGCCGGAGCGCATGCTCGCCGCGAAACCGGGGCGAGATCGGATTTTTCTCGAATGGATAGTTGATCGTCGCCTTCGGCTTGAAGAAATAGCGCATCGACAGCACGAATGCGCCTAGAAACTCTTTTAGGAAAATGGAGCGAGCGGCCTGGTCTAGTCGCATGTCAGCCTCTGATGATCTCGAGCACGCCGGCGACGATCACCACCATGGCAAGCGAAATCGGCAAAAACACTTTCCAGCCAAGCCGCATCAATTGATCGTAGCGATAACGCGGAACAAACGCCTTCACCATGGCAAACATGAAGAACACGAAACTCGCTTTCAGCACAAACCAGATCAGGCCGGGGATCCATGTAAACGGCGCGACCGGGAACGGCGGCAGCCATCCGCCGAGGAACAGGATCGTCGCCATGGCGCACATGGTGGCGATGGCGACGTACTCCCCGAGCATGAACATCATGTACGGGGTTGAGCCGTATTCGACCATGTAGCCAGCCACGAGTTCCGACTCGGCCTCGACGAGGTCGAACGGCGGCCGGTTGGTTTCGGCGAGCGCCGAGACAAAGAAGACGACAAACATCGGCAGCAGCGGCAGCCAGTACCAGCCCAGCAGACCCCACGCACTGTTTTGCGCCTCGACAATGGCCGACAGATTAAGCGAGCCGACGCAGAGCAGCACGGTGATGATAACGAAGCCGATAGACACTTCGTACGACACCATCTGTGCCGCCGAGCGCAGCGCCGCCAAAAACGGATATTTCGAGTTCGACGCCCAGCCCGCCATGATCACCCCGTAAACGCCGAGCGAGGAGATGGCGAAAATGTAGAGGACACCGACATTGATGTTGGAGATGACGATCCCGGCGCTGACCGGGATCACCGCCCAGGCGGCGAGCGCCAGCGTGCAGCTAATGAGCGGAGCGAGCAGAAAGACGCCCTTGTTGGCGCCGGCCGGAATGACCGGCTCTTTGAGCACGAATTTGAGAAGATCGGCGAAGGATTGGAACAAACCCCAGGGCCCGACGACATTCGGGCCGCGCCTAATCTGCACCGCCGCCCAGATTTTCCGGTCAGCGTAAAGCACGTAAGCGATGGCAATAAGCAGGATGACGAGCAACAGCACGCTCTCGGCCACCATGATGACCAGGGGCCAGATGTAATCGGACCAGAACTCATTCATTCTTCGGTCCTCTTACTGCACCGCCGCCACAGCCGCGCGTCCGTGCGCGATTGCGGAGCATTCCGCCATCACCGCCGAGCATCGCGCGATGGCGTTGGTGAAATAGAAGTCCGCGATGCGCGAAACAAACGGAGTTTTGTCGGGTGCGCCGCCGAGCGCCGCAAGCCTTTGGAGGTCGTCGGCATCGCCCGGCGAGACCTGACCGATTTTCATGAAATGTGGATACGCCCCATAGAGCGCGCGGCGTAGCGCGGCAAGCGAATCGTACGGCAGCTTCTTCCCCAGCACATCGGACAGCGCGCGCAGGATCGCCCAATCTTCGCGCGCATCGCCAGGCGGAAAAGATGCCCGCGCCGCCATCTGCACACGGCCTTCGGTATTCACATAGGTCGCAGACTTTTCCGGATACGCCGCGCCCGGGAGCACCACGTCCGCACGCGCCGCGCCGCGATCGCCGTGCGTGCCGATGTAAACCGCGAAGGCGCCCGGTGCGATGTCGATTTCGTCGACGCCGAGAAGAAATACAACATCGAGGCTTCTGGATTGCGCCATTTGCGGCGCGGTCAACCCGGCCTCTCCCGGTACAAAACCCAGATCGAGCGCACCAACGCGCGACGCCGCATTGTGCAATACGCTAAAGCCGTTCCAGCCGTCCTTAACAGCGCCTAAGTCGAGCGCGGCCTTGGCAGCGAGCGAGGCGACCGCGGCGCCGTCCTTGCGCGCAAGCGCGCCGGCGCCGACTAAAATCATCGGCCGCTCGGCCTTCTTCATCAACTCGGCAAAGCTGTGCCGGCCAATCTCGGCCAGGGTTTCGGGCCCAGCCCCGATATAGTCGTACGCGTAGGTCAGCGGCGCCTTGGCGCCAATGAGCCCGACCGGAAAACTTTTTGCGTTGCGCCAGCGCTTGCGGATGCGGGCATTGAGCACGGCCGCTTCGTTGCGTGGATTTGCACCGACAATAAGCAGTGCATCGGCGGTATCGATGCCGGCAATGGTGGCGTTGAACAGATAGCTCGACCGGCCCCATTTGGGATCGATCACCGAGCCGTCCTGGCGGCAATCGAGGTTTGCGGTTCCAAGCCGCAACATCAAATCCTTGAGCGCGAAAATCTCTTCCACGGCGGACAGATCGCCGACCAGAGCGCCAATCCGTTTCGGATCGGCGCCCTTCACTTTGCGGTCGATAGCGGCAAATGCCTGGCTCCACGAAACTTCGCGCAACCGGCCGCCCTCGCGCACGTACGGCCGATCGAGTCGTTGCGCGCGCAGCCCGTCCGCCACGTGGCGAGCCTTGTCTGAAATCCATTCCTCGTTCACGTCGTCATTGACGCGCGGCAGGATGCGCATGACCTCGCGGCCGCGGGTATCGATGCGGATGGCCGAGCCGAGCGCGTCCATCACATCGATCAACTCGGTCTTGTTGAGTTCCCACGGACGGGCGGCGAATTCGTAGGGCTTCGACGTCAGCGCGCCGACCGGACAGAGGTCGACGACGTTGCCCTGCAACTCGGACGTCATCGCTTCTTCGAGGTAAGTCGTGATCTCCATGTCCTCGCCGCGCCCGATGGCGCCAAGCTCAGGAACGCCGGCGACTTCGGTGGCGAAGCGGACGCAGCGCGTGCACTGGATGCAACGGTTCATCGAAGTTTTGATCAGCGCGCCCAGATATTTGTCTTCGACGGCGCGCTTGTTCTCGCGGAAGCGGGTTTGATCGACGCCGTAGGCCATGGCCTGATCTTGCAGGTCACATTCGCCGCCCTGATCGCAGATCGGACAATCGAGCGGATGATTGATGAGCAGGAATTCCATCACGCCTTCGCGCGCCTTGCGCACCATCGGCGAGCGCGTCTTGATTTCGGGCGGCTCGCCCTTGGGTCCGGGCCGGCAGTCGCGTACGCCCCAGGCGCAGCTCGCCACCGGCTTCGGCGAGCCGGCAAGCTCGACCAGACACATGCGGCAATTGCCGGCGATCGACAGCCGCTCGTGGAAGCAAAAGCGCGGAATCTCCGCGCCCGCCGCTTCGCACGCCTGGAGCAGCGTGTATTCCGGCGGCACGTCGATTTCCTTGCTGTCGACGATGAGCTTGGTCATCTAAAGTCCGCTACCTCCAACCCCTCAAGTGCGAATGGCGTCAAGCGATGCCGCTTCCGGCACCGGCGGGTCGAGCACGCCGTCTACATCGGGATTGAGCGTGTATTCATCGATCCGGCGCTCGATTTCCGGACGAAAGTGACGCAACAATCCTTGCACCGGCCAGGCCGCGCCGTCGCCGAAGGCGCAGATGGTGTGACCTTCGATCTGCGTCGTCACCTCCCAGAGCATGTCGATCTCACGCTTGAAGGCGCGGCCTTCGGCCATGCGGTTAAGCACACGCCACATCCAACCCATGCCTTCGCGGCACGGCGTGCACTGCCCGCAGCTCTCGTGCTTGTAAAAGTAGGAAATGCGCGCCATGGCGCGTACGATATCGGTGCTCTTGTCCATGACGATGACGGCGGCCGTGCCGAGCGCCGACTTTTTCTCCCGGCAGCCGTCGAAATCCATCAGCAGCGTATCGGCCTGATCCGGCCCCGCCGGTATGAGCGGCATCGAGGAGCCGCCAGGGATGACCGCAAGCAAGTTATTCCAGCCGCCGCGGACACCGCCGGCGTGGCGGTCGATCAACTCGCGCAGAGGAATGCCCATGTTTTCTTCGACATTGCACGGCTTCTCGACGTGCCCGGAAATGCAGTAGAGCTTCGTGCCGGTGTTGTTCTGCCGCCCGATACCGGCAAACCATGCTGCGCCACGGCGCATGATGTCGGGGACCTGCGCAATGGTTTCGACGTTGTTGACGGTCGTCGGGCAACCGTAGAGGCCCATGTTGGCCGGGAACGGCGGCTTGAGCCGCGGCATGCCCTTCTTGCCTTCCAGGCTTTCGAGCAGCGCCGTCTCTTCGCCGCAGATGTAGGCGCCGGCGCCATGGTGCACGATGATATCGAAATCGAAGCCGTGAATGTTGTTCTTGCCGATCAGCTTCGCTTCATAAGCTTGCGCGACGGCGGCCTCCAATCGCTCCCGCTCGCGGATGAACTCGCCGCGGATATAGGTGTAGCAAGTGTGCACGCCCATCGCGCAGCCGGCGATCAAGCATCCTTCGACGAGCAAATGCGGATCGTTCCGCATTACCTCACGATCCTTGCAGGTGCCCGGCTCTGACTCGTCGGCATTGATAACGAGATAGCTCGGGCGGCCTTCGGACTGCTTGGGCATGAAGGACCATTTGACGCCGGTCGGAAATCCGGCGCCGCCGCGTCCGCGCTGGCCCGACGCCTTCACTTCGTTGACAATAGCGTCGCGGCCTTTGTCCAGGATCGCCTTGGTGCCGTCCCAGGCGCCGCGAGCCCGTGCGCCGGCAAGCCCCCAATCGTGGCGGCCGTACAGATTTTTGAAGATGCGGTCCTTGTCGGCAAGCACAGTTCTTATCCGCGTCGTTGATCGGTTGAGTCGGCTATCGGCGGCTTCGGCACCGGAGCTTCGTGCACATTAGCCGCTTCGCCCGGTTTCTTGGCTTCGCTGTCACTCAAGGCGGCGCCCGTTTGGACGGGCTTGCCGTTCGTCGCGTACAAGGTCGGATCGGTCAGCGTCGTCTCGCCGCCGATGGGCGCCGAAAGATGCCGATCGATTTGCGGCCCGGGCTTTGGCGTTTTTCCCGCGGCGAGGTCGTTGAGAATGCGCGTCAAAGACTCCGACGTCAGGTCTTCGTAATAATCGAAATTGATCTGGACCATCGGCGCGTTGACGCAAGCGCCCAGGCACTCGACCTCGGTCCAGGAGAACACGCCATCGGCGGTGACGTGATTCTGATCGCCAATGACGCGCCGGCAGACCTTCTTCAGTTCTTCCGACCCGCGCAGCATGCACGGCGTAGTGCCACACAATTGCACGTGAAAGCGGCCGACCGGCGAAAGGTTGAACATGGTGTAGAAGGTCGCCACTTCGAGCACGCGGATTTTCGCCATGCCGAGCATGTCGGCTACCGCCTCGATCGCCTTCTGCGGCAGCCAGCCGCCGGCCTGCTCTTGCGCACGCCACAAAATCGGAATGACTGCCGATTGCTGGCGGCCCGGCGGAAACTGGCCAATCTTCGCTTTCGCCCAATCGAGATTCGCCTGCGTGAAGGCGAAGCTCGGCGGCTGCTTCTCAGCTAGGCGGCGGACGCTCATCGGTCGATCTCGCCAAACACAATATCGATGGAACCAAGGATTGCTGTGACGTCGGCGAGCATGTGGCCGCGACAAAGGAAATCCATCGCTGCCAGGTGCGCGAAACCAGGCGCCCGGATCTTGCATCGATACGGCCGGTTGCCGCCGTCCGCGACAAGATAGACACCGAACTCGCCCTTGGGCGCTTCAACAGCGGCATAGACCTCACCGGCCGGCACGTGGAAGCCCTCGGTGTATAGCTTGAAATGATGAATGAGCGATTCCATTGAGCGCTTCATCACCGCGCGGCGCGGCGGCGCGATCTTGTTGTCGTCGACGACGACCGGCCCCTGCCCCTCCGAAGTGCGCAAGCGTTCGACGCATTGCTTCATGATGCGTACCGATTGGCGCATCTCTTCCATGCGCACGCAATAACGATCGTAGCAGTCGCCGTTCTTGCCGATCGGGATGTCGAAGTCGAACTCGGAATAGCACTCATAAGGCTGCGCTTTGCGCAAATCCCACACCGCGCCGGACCCGCGCACCATCACCCCGGAGAAGCCGCGTGCCCAGGCGTCGGCAAGCGTCACGACGCCGATATCGACGTTGCGCTGCTTGAAGATGCGGTTCTCGGTCAGCAGCTCCTCGAGATCGTCGCACACTTTCAGGAACGGGTCGCAGAACGCGCCGATGTCGTCGACGAGCTTCGGCGGCAGGTCCTGATGCACGCCGCCGACGCGGAAATAAGCCGCGTGCATGCGCGAGCCGGACGCCCGCTCGTAGAACATCATCAACTTTTCGCGCTCCTCAAAACCCCACAGCGGCGGGGTCAGCGCGCCCACGTCCATCGCCTGCGTGGTCACGTTGAGGAGATGCGACAAAAGCCTGCCAATCTCGCAGTAGAGCACGCGGATGATTTGCGCGCGTTTCGGAACCGCGAGGCCGAGGAGCTTCTCGGCCGCGAGACAGAACGCGTGCTCCTGATTCATCGGCGCGACGTAATCGAGCCGGTCGAAATAGGGGATCGCTTGCAGGTAAGTCTTATTCTCGATTAGCTTCTCGGTGCCGCGATGGAGAAGTCCGATATGCGGATCGACCCGCTCCACCACTTCGCCGTCGAGCTCCAGCACAAGCCGCAATACGCCGTGGGCCGCCGGATGCTGCGGCCCGAAATTGATGGTGAAGTTTCGCTCCGTTCCCGCGCTCATGATCGCGCCATGTTCCGTAATTCGTTTTCGCTACTAGCTGGTGGCGGCCTGTAAACTCGATGTTTGCTTTTCACGCACATTTGCAGCCTTGGCCGCGACCCGTGCGTTGAATTTGTCCCATGCGACGACGAACCGCTCATGACGCCCCTCGCCAATGAGGTCCATGCCATCATGAGCCTTGACCGAAAATGCGAGCCGCTGGTCGACAACCTCAACGCATTCGGCATCGACAGTCACCGTCATGCCCGGCGGCGTCGCCGCGAGGTGACTGACGTCGACATGCACGCCGACGCTCCCCTCGCCTTCGCTGAGATGCCCGGCGAGAAGTTCGGTGCACGCCCATTCCATCAGGACGATCATGAAGCCGGTCGCGAATACCTCGGGCATCGACGCAATAATCTTCAACTCCGGAAACGTGTGCGGAACGGTCTTATCCGGCGCGACCGTATAGGTGAGACGATGCTTCAATCCGGGCTTGAGCGTCGATTTCATGGTTTGACCACGCTCACGATTTTCGCCCGCCGATCGTCCCGGCTTTCTCGTCGCCGGGCAGATCGTAATCCGTCCCTTCCCACGGCGACAGGAAATCGAAGTTACGGAACTCCTGCGTCAAGCTCACCGGCGAGTAGACGACGCGCTTGAGTTCGTCGTCGTAGCGCACTTCGACAAATCCGGTCAGCGGAAAATCCTTGCGCAGCGGATGACCGTCAAATCCGTAGTCGGTGAGCAGCCGGCGCAAGTCGGGATGACCGGTAAAGGCGATGCCGTATAGATCAAAAACTTCGCGCTCAAACCACTCGGCGCCGGGAAACACTTCGATGATCGAGTTTACCGGCGTCGTTTCTTCGGTTTCGATCTTGACGCGAATGCGCGCGTTCTGCTTGGGCGAAAGCAAGTGATAGACCACATCGAAACGGCGTTCGCGGCTCGGCCAATCGACGCCTGCGATATCAACAATGTTCCAGAACAGACAGCGCGGGTCGTCGCGCAGAAAGCGCATCACCGCAACAACGTCGGCGGCCTCCGCTCGCACCGTCAATTCGTGGTGGGCTATCGAATACTCTTTTACCGCCGGTGAAAGCGCGACCGTGATCGTTTTGCCGAGGTTGTCGAGTATCTCATCCATGATCAGCGTTCGATGGTCGACGTCCGCCGGATTTTTTTCTGTAGCAGCAGCACTCCGTAGAGCAGCGCTTCGGCGGTAGGCGGACAACCGGGTACGTAGACATCGACCGGCACGATGCGGTCGCAACCGCGCACCACGGAATAAGAATAATGGTAGTAGCCCCCGCCGTTAGCGCAGGAACCCATGGAGATTACGTAACGCGGCTCGGGCATCTGGTCGTACACTTTCCGCAGCGCCGGAGCCATTTTGTTGGTCAGGGTGCCGGCGACAATCATGACGTCGGATTGCCGCGGCGAAGCCCGCGGCGCAAATCCGAATCGTTCGGCGTCATAGCGCGGCATCGACATCTGCATCATCTCGACGGCGCAGCACGCGAGACCGAACGTCATCCACATCAGCGAGCCGGCGCGCGCCCAGGCGATCAAATCGTCCGCCGCGGCGACCAGGAAACCTTTGTCGGTCAGCTCCGACTGGACCTTGCCAAAGAACGGATCGCGCGCACCGGGGGGACTTCCGGCGCGCGATGCGACGATCCGTTGGCGCGGGGCGACGATCGTGGGTTCGCTCACGTCCATTCGAGCGCTCCCTTCTTCCACTCATAGATAAATCCGATTGTCAGCACCGCAAGGAAGAGCATCATCGACCAAAAACCAAACAAGCCCAGCTTGCCGAACGCGACTGCCCACGGGAACAGAAAGCTGACTTCGAGGTCGAATATAATGAACAGGATGGCGACCAGATAAAACCGGACGTCAAATTTCATACGCGCATCGTCGAAGGCGTTGAAGCCGCACTCGTACGCGGAGAGCTTTTCCGGATCGGGCTGCTTGTAGGCGAGCAAAAAAGACGACAGCAGCAGCGCGATCCCGATGCCCAGAGCGACGCCGATGAACACGACCAGCGGAAGGTAGCCCGCCAGCAATTGGCTAAGCGATTGAGTCATCGGACAGGCCTTTCGCTCTTGGCGGCGACAAAAGCTCGACGACGCAGATTACGGCCATCGTGTAACGGTTCCGCGCAAGCCAAAACCGCGCCCGATTTCCCCCAATCTTTTGCGGAGTCGCGCTGGAAACTTAGAACGTTTCGAGGCTTAGCGCAGTGCACAAAAAGGCGCAAGGCGGCCTGTGGCCGAGACGCGCGGCCCTGCGCTCGCGGGCGCTACCCTCCACCCAATCTCAGCCGGCTTTTGGCGGCTAAATGCTTGAAATCGTGGCGGGAGCGACGGGACTCGAACCCGCGACCTTCGGCGTGACAGGCCGACGCTCTAACCAACTGAGCTACGCCCCCGCGGGCGCGCTCGCACTTAAGGCGCGCGCTCTCTCAAGTCAAGGAATTCGGGCCTAAATCGCGCTTTGCGCGTGCCTTGTCCTTGCCACAGAACCCGACCAGATAAAGTGGGATAACGGGCAAAACCCCGGTGGAATTGGCAAAACAAGCGTGGTCAGCCGAAACCGAATCGTCTAATTGCATCGAATTGACGGGCACTTTTCGCCGGTCGGCGCTTTATCGAGGAGGGTCAAATGGCAAATAAACCAGCCACAACTGTTACCTTGAAGCATCTTGCGGCGAGCCTTGCCGAAGACAATGAACTTTCGAAAAAGCAATCGGAGGCCATCCTCGCGGGTCTGGTCGGCCAAATTGTAAAGCATCTGAAAAAGGGCGAGCGTATTCGCATCGGCGGCCTCGGCATTCTTCAGGTTCGCAAGCGCGCCGCGCGCATGGGCCGCAACCCGGCCACCGGCGAAGCCATTCAGATCAAGGCGAGCAAGAAAGTCGCCTTCCGCGCGTCGAAGGAACTCAAAGAAGCCATCTGAGCCTCGCGCAGACGCTTTAGGCGCCTGATGGCGGAAAGCACGCCTTTCCGTCATCAGGCGCGTTTTTAGATTCGGAACGCGATATTCGCCACTGGCGACCTTGATGGTGGGCGGTGACGGTGTTCCACTTCCAGCCCTTACCAATGACTTAGCCTGAAGGTTCGGGGCGACCGGTATCTTTCAGGTCCAAAAGAAATTTTCGACAGCGCCCGAACCTCCCCTAAGTTCCCAGCCAAGGCGCGTCCGGGAACTTTCTGTATAAGCGGCGGTGGCACGTTGTGACTGCGCTAGCCCACATTGCTAAGTTCCCATCAGCGGGCATGGTCCCCCGAGGACCATGAAGCCCCGGCCCCCCCAACACTCCCTTTCTGCTGGATGTGTGAGCCGCACTGGAAAACGGCAGAACGTCAAGCCGAGCCCTCGCCTGCGAAAAAGTAGACCAAGCCATAAATCGGGATGAACGCAGATAGGATGGCGTTTAGAATCGAGCTGTTTTTTACGCCCCGGATGATTCCCATGATCGGGCTTGCAAGGGCAACAACCACTATCAACCAATGGAAGATCGACATAGAGCCCATTTAATCCCCCGGCCCTGCTAAGACCCCACGACCGCGCCAAAGAGTACAGCAAGGCAAAAGGTCACACCCCACGCGGCCTAACCGAGCCCGAAGGCACGTTACAGCTTTTCCGCGCTCCACATGGCCGATCGGTCGGATCACGTTGATCAGCAGTCGCACGGAGCTCGGCGAGCGCTATAGTACTCAATATGCACGATCCGCGCCTGCTGATTGCTCTCGCACTCATCTTGGGCGGTTTGGTCGCCTTCGATCATCTCAGAAAAATGAAAACTGGCGGCGCTCGCACAAGGCTTACCACGCTTCCTGAAAAGCAACCGGGTGGTTTCCGCAGATATTTATATAGCGACTGGACTGTATTGGGGTTTTGCGTCGGAGTGATCGCGTACGCGCTGCTTGGGGGGTTTTAGGGGCGTGCCATGCGGCACACATAAGGGACTGGAGGGAGCAAAGGGAGGTTTGCATTGGGGAGCATGCCGACTTCAGAACATTATAGGCGCCGCGCAGAAGAATGCCGGGCCCTCGCCGAGCAAGCCCACGATCAGCACGAACGCGCCACCATTTTGAGAATTGCCCGACAGTGGGAGCTTTTAGCCGAGTACAAGAAATACAAGGAAAAGGGGGCTGCGGACTGAGCCGGCCTTAGACTTGGTCGGCAATGATCTTGTAGGCACTCCATGCCGCCTCGTATTCGCGTTCCGCTTCGAGTCGTGCTGGCGTGCCTTCCTTAGTGTCGCGGAGGCCCTCTCTGGCGACGATTAGGCGTTGCACGGCTTGTCGCCAGTGTGGATACCAGGGCTGATTTTCTACAGTTGTGGCCATTTGAGATAACCAAGCAAAACACGGCCGCAGCTAGTTACTTGTCCGTTGTCTTGGCCTTTAGCCCGAGCGCGACCAATTTGCGAATCGCCTCAGAAACGCTCGGAATAGGTTCTTGACGCCGCCGCCACCTGTCGATCGCGCTTAACTGCGTCTGCTCGAAGCCAATCACCTTCTTCACTGGGTAAAGTTCAGGTCTTGGCATAGGGCGATACTTCCCGTAGGTGATATTTCGCATATGCGCTATTGACAATCGCATATAGCGCATATATCAAATAGGCAGGCCGATGGGAAGCGTCAACTTCTCCACCGGCCCTAACCCAAGCCAGAGGTGAATCATGGCTCAGGCTAACACCAATATTTACATCCCGTTTCCACAATCTTTCGAACGAAGCGCTCGCCGACGAACTCGGCCATGCCGACGCCTTGCTCAAAGGCGCGGAAGCCGAGTGCAAAGCCCTCAAGGAAGAATTCAAGCGTCGGGGACTGCTAACCGTAGCCGGTGAGCAATTCACCGTCACACGTTCGGAGCAAATCAGCGGCCGGCTCGATGTGAACGCCGTCAAGCAATACCTGGGGGATTCCTGGCGCCGGTTCGAGGTCGCTTCGGTAACGACCGTCATCCGCATCAAAGCCGTCCAGCGACTCGCGACAGCGGCATAAGCCGCGCTCGCATCTCGGCTCGCGGCCTTCCCCGCGGGCCACCCCTCTCACCTCCACTCAAAGGAGCTCGCTATGAGCAAACCCAAGACTCGAATTGCGTCACGATCCCACCCGCTATCGCAGACGACCTCAACCACTATCGATCCGGCAACGCTTCCCGAGCGCTACATCCTGATCGTTGAGGGCGCATGCCTTGAGCCCGACATTCCCGATGGGACCCACGTTCTTATCGAGCGGGACGGTAAAGTCGCAGCGGGTGATTTGGCCGTGCTGTATTTCAAGCCTGACCGTATTCCGCCGGGCGAAGGCAATTCCAGTCTCAAGCGCGTGGTGATGCCGCCTCCGCACTATGTGAAATTCCCTTGGCGGGAGCACCCGCAGAGCGAGGTGCGTGCGTTGGTGATCGTCGAGATGACCAACCCCGGGCGGCAGTTCGCCGTCAAATGCGAACATTTGCTCGGCATCCACAAGTGCCTCGGCCGCGTGCCGGCAGATGTGGTCGACAAACCCAAATCACACAAGGAGGAATCGCATGCGTAAGCTTTCTCGCCGTTCACTCGTAGCGAGCGCCGCCACGCTGCCGGCTCTCGTAGTGCCCGCCTCGGCAACAGCGATTGCAACCGCATCTGGCCATCCTGATAGCCGGCTCCTCGAACTCGAACGCCGAATCGTCGCGCTAGACGCTGCGTCCACCGAGGCCGGGGTACCGTGGGATGAAGCCGAGGAGGCGATGTTTGCGTGGGGGCGGCAGAACCCCGAGCCGAAGGAAAAGAAAACCGAACCGCTAAAGCTAGGACCTGATCCCGACCTTGAGCGCGCACTCGCAAAATACGGCGATCGGATAAGCAGGACAGTTCGCGACATCCTTCCGATCCTGATGGAGCCGAGTGATACGAAGATTAGTGCCGAATACGAAAGGGAACTTTCACGCTGGAATGAACGGCGCTGCGCCGCTAGCGCCAACTGTCGTTATGACGAGCGTAAGCACGAATTTGAGAGCCTCATTGACGAAGCTGACGCGCTTCGCGAGGAAGCCGCCGGCATTGCGCCAAACACAATTGACGGCCTACGGTGCAAGGCGCGGATGTTGAGCGAGGCGGATCTCGCCTACAGCGGAGCGCTCGTCGAAAGTATCATCGATGAACTGCGGACGTGGCCGGCTGCGTGAAACCGGGTGTGCTCCATAAGTGGAAGGGCGGCCTAAGCCGCCCTTTTTTTGCTCTACTATTCAGCGATAGGCCGCAAGCCACCCAAGCGCGTCCCACGACTGGGTCGGATACACCGCAAGGAAGCCGAACAAGTCCAAGAAGAGGACTGCAAGAATGGCAATCGCGTCGCGCATCGCAAATGTCGAGCCTCTATTTATTTGTTTTGTCCAGTCGCGCCAGCAACTCATGGAGCTCCGGCGGAATTTCCTGGGATGGTGGGTAGTAGCTTACCAGCGATTTCATTAGGGGCTGTCGCAGTACCTGATGATAGTCGCTCGGCAACGTAGCTGTGTACGTCACGTCAGTTTGATCTTTTACTTTGTTGTCGCACCTCGCCATCGTATCGTCGGCACCTCACACATAAAGCTACATTGTGGTCGGCGATTCTTTCACAGGTACATCCTCATGCTGAGGGATTTCCTCGGGCTTCCGCTCCGGCTGAATATCCGGCTTTGGCGGCGGAATATCCGGTTCTTGTCTTTTTGGCTCGGTTGCCATGACCTACTCCTCACTGGGCAAGTGTCCGCAGTCGCCGATTGTTCCGTGATATGACCTTACGCAGCGAGCGCCATGCTGCTGCCAGCATCGACCTGTTTCCGCCTCTCTATCAATGCCGCTTGTGTCCAAGTCCGCGAAAGGTCAAGCAAGCCGAGTTTCTCGTCGTCGCTCTCAGCGTAGGAGGCCGCCAGAACAGCTTCTTTGGCGTATTGCCAGAACTGATCTGATATCGACATGGCACGTGCTCCGCGTGCCCCGACACAATCCCAATGGCAGGTTGCCTGCCTAGCCGGTGACGATCTGATCAAAATTGCTCACTCGGAATCATCTGGCTCGAATTCTCCACAGCAAAGGGACCGCCCAAAACGCAACTGGGACCCAAAAAGACAAAGCCCCGCGATACGCAGCGGGGCTCTAGAGGGACACCCGATCAGTCACGTTCGCTGCCATCGCTGGTGTAACGCGCAAGGTCTTTGACCGTCAGCGATCAGACTCGGCCAGCCGATACGCGGAACTTTATTCAACTTGTAACGGTTTAGTTGGCGGTACTCGAACGCGAAGGTTACGCCTTGAAGCGCGCGTTAGTCGTAGCTCTTGTCCTCGCCATCGGTGGGGCGATGTCGCCTGCTGTTGCTGAACAGCGCAATTTCTCAGGGCTTGCTTCCTATTACTCATATTGCGGCAGGGCGGCCAGCGGAGCGCGCGCCGACCCCAACGGCTTCACGGCGGCACATCGCACCTTGCCATTTGGAACTCGAGTTCGAGTAACCGACCCGAAAAGCAATCGGAGTATCATCGTCACGATCAACGATCGAGGTCCCTTTATTCGAAATCGCGTGATCGATGTTTCCTTTGGCGCCGCGCGCGCTCTCGGCATGATAGGTCGAGGCGTTGTCTACGTCCGGGCGGATATATTGTGACCAAGGGTTACGGCTTCATCCAGCCCCAGGGCGGCGGCAAGGATGTCTTTGTAATTCCGCATCGACATCTTCTTTGCCTCTAACCCTTGCATTACGGTCGAGCGTCGGGAGAATATCAGCACGGCACCCAACGCAACATTGGCGAAGCAAAGTGCCGGCATGAAGTATCCCATAAGATCGCGACCGTGGATGACAATGCCGATCTCGTAGAGCGGGCCGTCCGCCCACAGCCAAAAGACAACGGCAGTGACGATCAGATAAATTCCCGTTACCAGCTTCATCGAAGATCCCCTTGCAATAGTGCGGCTTCCAAGCCGCTGATATTGCCGCCACTCACGATGAGCACAAAGCCTGAGCCGTGCGCCGGGTAAGCCGAGAACTTGAGTGCCTTTGCGGCAGCTTCGATCTTGTGCAGCCGCTCGTTCTTGTCGCGCATGGCTCGGTAGGCGCAGGTATCGGTGCCGAAGGCCAGCAGTCCGCGCAGCCGCTTGACTTCCTCGACCAGTTCCCAGTGCGTCATAGCTTCTGGCGCGCGACCGACGCGCTCGGTCATTGCCATCACACGGTCTCCTCAATCCAATAGTTGTGGCCTTCGAAGAGTTCGCGATTTTTTTCCGATATCGTCACGATCCGAGCATAATCGAAAAGAAGCGGCCTTCGGCCTAGTCCCGAAAGAACCCCTTGAACCTATCCGGCGCCAGGGCGGTGTACCTCGTCGTGTTCTGAATATTCCGGTGCCCGAGGTAGGCCTGGAGCGAGCGGGTATCGATCCCATCATTCGCAAGCTTAAATCCCGTGGCATGGCGCAACATCTGGGCGTGGGCCTTGATGCCGAGCTTGGCTGCCACGCCAGCCCTCTCGACCATCCGCGAGAAGCCCGGGGCTGAGAACGGGGCGTCCCGCTCGCTGACAAAGACGAATGGAGATTTCGAGCTTTCGCGTTGATGCTTGCGCAATGCCCTAAGCTCTCGCCCAGTCAGGGGATGGGTACTCGGCGTGCCGTTCTTCGCCCTACGAACGTGCAGGGACGCAGTTTTGAAATCGATCTGCTCCCAGCGCAGATCCACGACTTCGGCTGCCCTGAGGCCATGCCTGTAAGCCAGAAGTACCATTAGAGCGTCCCGGGCACCGTGGCGGTTGGCACCGGCCGCCTCGATTAGCCGCTCCACCTCGTCGGCGGTCAGATGCTCCCGAGTCCGTAGCTCGCTGTTAGGGGGTCGGCGACGGGCAACTGTTCGATTTACAGTGCTTGGCGTTACCAGCCGCAGGTTCGCTTTTGCCATGATCCAAGCCTCCCCTTGCTAGTCACTGTTCAAAGAATAGACATAATATGAACTGCGGGCAAGTGGAAATCCCGATACCCGAATCTCAATGCATCCCGGGCGGGCAGTCATCCCAAGGGGATTTCAAGGCATGTGTGGCAGGAGGTTTAATCTCACCGCGGCGAAAGACGGCGAGCTCGCGATTACTGTACATCCGAGCTTATCGCGTCTCGCCAAGCCGCCCGCGGATGAGGTGGAGCGGCCTGTCAATAGGCTATGCGAAAGTAGGTGCTACGGTCAATCGCCAGGGACGTTTTGGTGGCGCCATGATCTCATGTCCATTTGAGTACCATCTGACAGATGCCGAGATAAAAAAGCTCGGCGAGCTATCTCTAACTTGGTCTCATACGGACCACACCATAGGTAATTCCCTCAAGGCTGCCCTGGATTTTACTGACGACGAAGCAATCCGTTTAATATTTCCTCTCAGTCTCGAAAACAGAGTGCGCTGGTTGCGGGGAATTAAAGCAAGGCTAAACGGCGGCGCACAAATGGCCTTGAACGAATTCGTTTTGTTGTTGCCGGCACTCCAAGCGGTAAAAAACCAAGTAATTCACGGCGTGATAATTCCGGATGTAACCGAAGGTCCGATTTTCCATTTACGGTCAAAGGACCGCACGTTCACAAAAGATGATCTATTCGCCTGCGAAGAATTCACGAACTATTGCGCTCGCGTAGCTTACTGCTTGCGGATGAGTCTATTTTGGGGCGATGGCTCGCAGACCACATTGCCCGATAGACCTCACATACCAAGGGCACTGGGGCCGTATATCCAACGCGGAAAGAAAGCAGGTCGGCGGCCTCCAAGCCGGCATCGATCATCTCCTCCGTGATTTCAATTTCTTCTGCGGGCGTATCAGCTCCTTCCGGTGCGGCAGGGTTAGCGATCTCCCGCTGGATCGTCTCATTGCATTTCATTGAATGATCCCTACTTCCGCTCGCGCTGGGGGATCCAGGATGACCCGGTGAATGATGAACGCGTCTGGTTCTCACCTCGGCATCGTTCGACGCCTTCGGGATCGTCAATGAAGCAAAACACCTTCCGATCGCCTCCTCGGGCGGCTGCGAGATCCTCAAGGCGCCGCAGGCGCCTATCGATGATGCTGCCGGCCATGGTCGACCTCTTTCTCGAGCTTCGCTAATCGGGACTCGAATTCTGCGCCTGCAAGACGCGGGTGTAACTCTCGACGATCTTGCTCAGCTCAGCCGCTTCGGATGGGGTCAGTTCACCCATCGCCACTGCCCCCACAATCGCCGCAGATGCGCCAACCGCATCTTTAGCCTCACACATGGGCGGCAACTCAAAATGCACCGGCCGGTCTTTACGGGCTGGCGCGATGCGTTCGAAACAAAGTCGCATGCAGGTGGTATCGCCGCCCTCTGCCATTGCTACGGCCTTCGCAATGATGGCCTCGGCTTTTTTGTCAGGTATCGGACAATTCATCGGCAATGAGGTAGCACGGTCACGGCTCCCTTTTGGGCGGCCAGCGGGATTCCCGCTCTGACCTTTCCTGTATTTGGCCATACGTTCGCCTGTTCTTTACCTGTTAAGAACAGGCTCAGCGTCACTAAAATCCTCAGCCATCCCTAAAATCGCGCGGGGCATACGGCCCGTGTCGCGGGGCAAACACTCACGAATTCGGTTCTCGAAGTCTTCGAGTGTTTCTCCCGGGCCGCGATAGGGACCCTTCCGTTATCATCGAGTTTGGCAGCTTGGACATCCGTTACAGGACCATTAGGGCCCGGCCTTACGATGTAGCGGAATATGGCCTCAATCTTTAGCGTGTCGGAAACCCCCAGGCGTTCTTCCAGCCGGTCCAATCTGCGGGCAATGTAGGTGCTCATCGGTTCGGTTGGCCGTGATTAGAAACTCGGCGCCGGTTGACGTTGTTGGTTCGCCTGCCTGGCTATGGCCGCGTTGAGTAGGGCGCGCTGGAAAGGCGTGAGACTGATGCGGACCGCACTGGAGGTGTCTGCACAGATGCCGCATACGGTGACCTGCTTCTGATCATTTCCGACAGTTTATTTGCTTCAGAAAGCGTTCGAGCTTCCGCCAGCTTGCGCGCAGCATACCCTCCGATAGCAACCGAGATATTCGCTCCACCCGTTGGCAGCGTAGCGCCAAGCTGTAAGGCAGCCATCAAGCCGCCAGAGCTCGGATCAAGACGACCACCTAACCGTAGTAGGTTGGTGAAGCTTCCTCGATTTCCGCCTGTCGCTACCTTCCTCGCCTGCGCCAATTCATCCGGCGTCGAGCCCGGCATCTCGTCGCCGAGCTTCACCATTGGCTTAAACTGCTGGCGCACAGTATTGACGAGATTGCCGCCTACCCCGCTAGTTCCGGCATTCAACTTGCCGAGCTCAATCGCATTCTCAACTTGTTTCGCTTGCATTGCAGATGCGTAATCTGCGTCTGCCGTCCTAAGCTGCCGATATAGTTGAGGCGCGGCTTGGATGATCTGGGTGTCGATCATTGGCAGAAGTGAAGTTGCTGCCTTGGCCTCGGAAGCATCCGACCCATTAGCAAGCTCTTTGAAAGCCCGCTTGGCAATAATCAGATCGCTGACGTCGCCCACTTGCGGATTACCGAGCACATCATTCGCAATGGCATGCGTCTTGGGCACGATCGGCTCACGCAAGCCCTTGGTGTTCAGCATGTCTATTGCGCGATTGTTGAGGCTATTCCACGCTTGCGGAGGAACAGGGATGCCGTTGCCTGCGTCCTGCAAAGCATCATAGGCTTTGCCCGCGGCAGTCTTGATTGTCGCCGCACTTGGTAGCTCTGGAGGTGCGGCACCTTTCCTAAGAGAGCCCAATCCACCAGCGGTGATTGCTGCTGCTGTACGTGCCACAGGCTCGATCGGCGTCCCAGCGGTTGCCTCTCCTGCGGCCTCGCTAGCAACTCCAGGCAAAGCGACCATCTTCAACAAACGACCGCCGATACTCATTTCCCCACCGGGGATAGCTGCTGCCGGTAAAAACTCGCCTACCAACTCCGCATACTTTCCCGGCGTGGTCTGCGGCTGATAGATCGGAGCGAGTGGATTCGACTTTCTGCGTAATGTCCGCGGAAGTGGGCGCAAACCTCGTCAGCGGACCTGAAACGGGAAGCGCTTCTGCTATGGCCTCCCCAGCACTGCGCGGTAAGCCGAGTTTCTCTGCGATATCGCCAGCGCGCTCCCTCAAGTCGCCCAAGCCGCCTGCAATGCCTATTGCGCCTCGTTTCACACGCCAAGCGCGCTGCGGCCCATGTCTGATAGCAATGAAGGCGTGGCCGGCTGCCTCGAAGGTGCGTCGAGCGCAAAACCGGCGAAGCTGGGGGGCTGCCGACTGATCCAGCACAAATCCGTCAAGGAGACCACTCATTGCAGTGGCATCCACTGGCCGCCACGGAACTGAATGCGCTGCCCGGTTTTCGGATTAGTCGCTGTTGTGCCTTCCTGTACTGCCGGCGAGTCGTGCGCGGCGCTGCGGGTGCCTGCTGATCGCCCCCAAGCAGACGTTGATGGATGGCGCGAGCGGTAGGCGACAGTAAGTCGGTCCGGTCTTCTGCGCCCCAAAATCATGCCGCAGTTGTAAAATCGGCAATCGATCCAGCCGCGAGTTCGAGCATATGCAGCGCTTGATCGGCGGATCCCTTAATAGTCGCCGGTGACGCGTTTTCATCGAACTGTATTTGCCAATTTTGAATGTCGGTTTCCGACATGCCGGCGGAGCGAAATGCCTTTGCGAGCTCCCCGGAGGAACCCGTCGCAGTAGCTTTGAAGCCTGCAACCGTCCTTTGATAATCAGGATCGAGCTGACCCCGCACCGCGTTGTAAAGCTAGCTCAACATCGGCGCGTACTCGAAATAGCCGAGATTATCGGCCGCGGCGCGCGTTTGATCGTTGTGATCTAACGCCGTGCTGATCGCGGTGATGTTCTGCCGCTGCGGCCTTGCAGCGCAAAGTCGTTCTGTGTCTTTAGCCGGGTTGCTTACGACTGCTGGGAGAGAGCCAGCTCAGCCCTCGAAGCATACGGCAGATACTTCTACATGTTGCGACCTTGGGCATTCACGTCGCCGTTTAGGATTCCGAGGGTTGCCGGCCGGTGAATCGGGTTTAGCGAAGCAAGGAATTTCTCGTCACGGCCGGTCGATGGATCAATCTCTACTGGAATGCCGGCCGGCCCATTGGTGCCTGAATTGCCCGCGTACTCCTTTCCACTCGCGTCTAAATACTTGCCCGTAGAAGGATTGTATACGAGCGGGATTTCGTTATTCAGCAGATCCTTAATCGTGACATGCTGTAGTTGCTTCGGTCCGTATATTTGAGGGATGACCTGAGCTGCAACCGCGGATTTGACACAATCATCTGCGCCAGGCCCGGATCCATCTTCTTCGCTATGAGGGCCTGCTCAGTCTGGTTCTGTTGAGCAATTGGAGCGGCATTGGTAAATGCGCGTTGCATTCCAATACCCAAAGACGGCGCGCCCGCAAATCCAGCCCCGAGTGCAAGTAACAGATTGGAGTTTGAATTTAGCCCATTGCTGATGCGATCAAGCAATGAACCACCTTGCGCGGGCTGCTGTTGAACCTGTGATTGCTGCTGGGGTTGCTGCGCGCCTTGCGCACTCAGATAAAGATTGTCCAGCGCGTTCCCGCCGGGCGCGCTCGCTGGGCGCGGCTGCGGTAGCGGCACGTTGTTGCCCAGCGGCGAAAGTGTCGGGCTTAGTGAGCCGAAACTCCCGAACCGGTCGGCAAACGATGCTGCATCGTCGGAAGGCGGCACGTCAGGGGCCGCGGCGCTGAGTGATTGCCCGCGCATACGCTGCTGCATGGCGGCGGCGAGCTTTCGTGCATACGCGAGGTTATCGTCGTTAGGCGATAAACTATCCAACCAACCCGTCGGCGCGCTGACATCGTCCGCCATCTCAAGCCTCACTCGCAGGCAACATTTCGAGGATGGCGTATTGCGCACAAAGCCGCGCTAGACGTTCGCGAAATTCGGTTTCGCCCATCGGCGACATGCCGGCAATCTGCCGAGCCTCGCATTCTTCACGATAGGCCCTCCCGAGCGCGCCACGCGCATCCCACCGAGCAAATAAATCGATGACGTGGCAGAACACCTGACGGGTCTGCTGTGGCGTCAGCCGCGACCAAAGCTCGGCGGCGGCCCTTTCAAAAGGGTCTGTCGACCGGCGCTGCCAGGCGCGCATCTCCTTGCAATACCGCTCAAGTCCCAGCAGGTCGCTGAGGTACTCATCACGCCATTCTGGAGGCGGCGGTTGCTGCGGATAGGATGCGGCAAGCTCAATCATCGGGTGCCTTAAATTTCCAGGTCAGCGAATAAGGCGGCGAGCAATCCGAGATGTTTGGAATTCTGGGTCGCGAGGCCATAATTAACGGCCTTAAGTCGGTCAGGCCCAATCTCAGTCACGGCATCAGGTCGCACGTTCTTCACTTCCGACGCCATTAAGCCGATACGCGGGGTGGGATCGCCTTTGTATTTATATCAGTAGACAGTTTGTCCGTCATAAAGCTCGCCCACAGGTGCAGCGTCGTCTTTCAGACGCTCGTCCGAGAACGTTGACGTTAGCCAGCCAGCAGGCGTGCTAGTGACTGCACCGCTCGGGCTGGTGGTGGTAGAGCCATTTCCAAATGCCCCCGTGGCACAACCCTGTGCCACCAAGCAAGCCGCTCAGTATGGTGCTCAACGGACTGAGCTGCTGTGTCGTTGTCCCACTCGCGGTCGTCTGACCGCCGAGAGCCGCAATCGGATTGGTAATCCCTGACAGCCAGCCGAGATCCTGGTAGGGAAGATTTGCGGTGGTGTTGGCGACATTTAACTGAGCACCGCCAGGAGCGGTCGCTACACCGGGGATAGATGTAGCCGCACTCAAGCCCTGATTATTGACACCTAGCTGCGCAAGCTGTTCCTGCGTTAAAGCACCTGCGGTGGTATTCCCCGCATTGAATAAAGTGTTCGCTGCGTTCTGTTGATTGGCGACGTTCGCATTGTACTGAGCCGTTAAGACAGGAGCCTCGCCCTGCTCTAGCCCGTAACCCAGTGCCGTCGAATTTGCCGGAGATAGATCGCGCCCTGCCGCAGCGAATTGGCTGTTTACGCCGTTGCTGATGGTATTCGTTAGACCCTGCAATTCCGTCCCAAGACCCGGAGTGTTCATCGGGTTCAGATAGGACGAAGAGAGATACGGCGACAGCGTGCTCTGTAAATTGCTATAATTTGAATTGCTGAGGTTCTGCTGCGGAGTGGTACTGTAGCCGAATAAATTGTTCGTTAAATTCGTCGCACCCGGCGTGAAGTTCGGAAGCCAATTGGTCGCGTTCGTTAGTGTATTAGTCGCGTTGGTCTGACCCGAGGTTACGCCCGTCGGGATACCCGCTGCCGTATTAAGAATATTCTGTTCCAATGGCTGCGCCGCCGACCAAGGTGCCGACGTGCCTTGCATGGATTGTGTTACGGTACTTCCGCCGGGAATTGTGACCTCCTATTTCAATTTTTTAGCGAGAGATGCATCGGGTGCCTGGTGCCTAAGCCGCGCGGCTCGAAGGCGGTGCATCGGGGCGCGGCTGTTTCAACAGCCAGACGAACAGCGCGCGCCAGTGGCCGAGGATCATGCCGATCTCAGCGGCATGGTCGTCGCCCTTTGCGAGCGCCGCAAGCCCATCAAATATCGCGAGCGCCCTGTCTTCCGAGAACACATTTTCGCGTACGAGCCCAGCAAGTGTGCCGAGTATCATGTGTTGAGCGGCGGCACCCACAGTTACCGGCCGCTGCTGAAGATTGGCGGCAGATGGACGCGAAGGGTAATCAATCATCAAATTTCCTTTCAGGTGGGAAGCCTACGCGGCCTTTTCGGTTTCGGATGAAGCAAAGAGCGCGTCTGTGCGGCGATATCCATCGCGCTGTAACTGCGCCAAAACGGCCGCGCGCACGTAACTTGAGCAAGTTGTCATTGTGGCATTCGCGGCTGTCGCAACTAGTTGCGGCAGCTCAGCGGGACATCGGACAAAGATTACATCGTCAAATTTTGTGCGCATGGCTTTCATTCCGCTTGCGGTCAGCAATACAGAAGGAAGCCTTGGGTTAAGAGGCGGGGGATAACCCGGCGGCAATCCGGGAAGCTTCAACCAGGCTTTTGTTTGCAATATCTCTGAATGCCGCCACATCATTTGAGATGGCGGCGAGTTCCTTGATATGCCATTGGCCCACTAAGAAGGGTTTGAGCGCCAAGTCATTCTTGATGCGGCTGCCCGCAAACTCACTATGCCACCATATGAGCGCGGTCTTAAGGCTTTTGGGTTTTTTTGTAGCAAGCGCCTCTAAACCGCGATGATCTGCGGCGATTGTCGCAGCCGCGGTCGATCGGCTTTGCCCTGTGTGCCTGAGCGCTTCAAGTGATAAGGCGGCGTGTGCCCGACCGATCCATTTCTGACTGCTTTCAGGCGCGCGATTGTCTACGTGCTTCGGCGAGAGGAGTGGCGCCTGAGTGCCATTATCCAGGTCGCTGAGGACTGTTGCCAGTTCGACGAATTTATCGGCGTAGCGTTCAAAGCCCTTGATGCCATCGAGAAACCGCGCGACCGCGTTGAGTGCTAGCACATATCGCGTACGTTCAAGCTCTGTACGATCAAGTGTGGGCCGATCATTTAAAGCGTGAAATGCTTGGTCGAGTTCAGCGGCCAGGCGCTGAAAAGGCTCGACTGGCATAGAAATAATCACGGCGCACTCCGCGCGCACAAGATGGACGCGCGGCAACCGAATGTGCGTTTCCGGCTTGTCGGTCGGCCAACCTAGCCGCGCGAAGCGAATCATACACGATTTCTCCAGCGGGGACACTTGCGAGTTATCCCCCGCCTCTTAACCCACCATCGTTTCGTCCAAAACGGCTGCTTGGCGCAAACCAATGGAGCCGCACAGATGCCCATTACCGATGCCGTCCCTAATCGGATCCCGTTGCCGACGGGCGCACGCGACGCAAACGTCACGCCGCAGGGATTTATCAAAATACTCCGCCGAGCCGGGGTTCATCTCATAAGAGATGACGGCCGCTGGTATGTCGATCCGGCCGATGTCGATCGGATCATTGCGGCCCGACAGACGCTTGGACTGGCCGCGGATCGCTCACGCGGATGAACCGGCATCAAAGCGCGAAGCCCGCCACCGCGGCGAGCGAAGGATCGCGACCCATCCACGCTTGTGGAGCGCGTGAATGAGTTTTCCCGACCCACTACTCACTGACGTTACCGACCGGGCCGTCCTCCACAATCAGCTCGTCGGCGCCAATCAACCACCTGATGCTGCGGTCGATCACGACCTGACCACCGAGCCTACCGAAGACAAATTCTCGCAAGAGGAACGGACGCCCGAGCAGCGCAAAGCCTATAGCGCTCTGCACGGCAATGGGGGCCTAGCAAGCTGGCAACGCATCATCAGGAGCGCATCGCCAGAGAATCGAGCGGACATTCTCAGAAATGCTCTGCTTGAACTGTATCCGCTAGCTCGTCGCGCCGCCATTGACCACACCGAGATTGCCGATTGGGCTATCCACGTTGGTGGGCTTTATGAGGTAGGCGATCCAGACGAGCTGCAAAGGCTAACAGCAGCAGCGAAGGAAAGTACCGAGAACACCCCAGCAAGCGGCGCTCCGAGTTCGGTAATTCCTTCCACCCGATTGCGACCGCTCGGCCTTAGAGAATTCTTAGAGCTCGCAATCAAACCCCGCGAGATGTTGCTCGATCCGATCTTGCCCGAGAAGGGCTTGGCGATGCTGTACGCGGCACGCGGCACCGGCAAGACCCACGTCGCCCTTGGCATCGCCTTCGCCATCGCCACAGGAACCAAGTTTCTAAAATGGACGGCGCCGAGGCCACGCCGCGTATTGCTAATCGATGGCGAGATGCCCGCCGCCGCCCTGCAAGAACGTCTCGCGAGCATCATCGCGAGCACGCCAGACCTCGAATTGGATCCGGCAAACATCCAGATAATTGCTGGTGATCTGATCGAGGCAGGCGGTATCGGCAATCTGGCTTCGACTGACGTGCAAGGGGAACTGGGCGGATGGCTAGATGGCGTCGATGTCGTTGTACTCGACAACCTTTCCAGCCTGACCGCGGTCATTCGCGACAACGATGCCGAGAGCTGGGGTCCGATCCAAGAATGGCTCCTCCGTCTTCGACGTCGCGGGATCTCGGTGCTGATTGTTCACCACGCCGGAAAGGGCGGTCAGCAGCGAGGTACTAGCCGACGCGAGGATGTACTCGACACCAGCATTTCGCTGCGACACCCGGCCGATTATTCGCCGGTAGAGGGTGCCCGGTTTGAGGTTCATCTTGAAAAGGCACGCGGCGTTCACGGCGACGCGGCGAAGCCATTTGAGGCGCGCCTGGAAACTCGGGACGGTAGGGCGATTTGGACTACGCGGGAACTCGAGGATGCAAACCGCGCTCGCGTTGAAGCCCTCCTGGACGATGGCCTCAGCGTTCGTGAGATCGCTGACGAAACCGGCATTCCGAAGTCGACCGTTCACCGACTGAAGAAGGCCATCGAAGCGATTGGAGGCGGCAATGCCGATTGACGCCGAACTCCTAGATGTCGCTCATCGCCTGCTACGGAAAAACTGGGACAGCACGTGGGACAGTCGTGGGACAGTGCCAAAAAAGGTGTCCCAAGGCGCTCATAGCCCTGGGACAGGCAAATCTGAGATAAATCAAAGAGATGACCCTACGGTCCCACTGTCCCAGACCCTAGGGCACGGGACACTGGGACACCCCCAAGAATCTGGGACAGCACGTGGGACAGTCGTGGGACAGTGGTACGAAAACACCTTCGTAGCGCTGCGAGTACGCTGCCCAGAATTCGTGGAAGTCGACCGCTGGCGGCAGGCAGTCCGTGACTCCGAATTCTTCCTCAGCAGTTGGGGCGCGCAAGCCTACGCGCTCGGTTGGTCGGCTCGAGAACTGTTCGGGCTGGACGAGGTGCCATCGCAGCCGCGGGCTTCTTACAATCGCCTGGCGCGGTACGACTGCACGGGTTTGGTCTGGCTGCTTCAAGGGCGCCCAGTTGTCGCGCTAACCGCCGATACCGCTGCCATCCAAACCAATAGCGGAGGGATCCTCACTTACCGCAAACACCATAAGCCGGCTTTTGGTCCGCTTGGTGACAGCCTCGACGATATGGGGCCGGCCGCATGAGCAACAAAACTGCAGCGTTGAGTGAGCCGCTAACGATTGCGGAGTGGTGGAAAAACCGACGGGGCGAGTCTGTGCGCCTCGTGCTCAACACCTTCCAGGGTCGGAACGTCTTCGACCTTCGCACCTGGTACACCGCTGACGGCCACCTAAAGCCCGGCAAAGGCTTCGCCGTCGAAGTCTGGCATCTGCCTAGGCTCGCTGTGGAGATTGCCAGGGCCGAAGCCAAGGCGCGCGAGTTGGGCCTGATCGCTGACGGAGGCACCGATGGCTAGTCGTCGTTCGCCCCATCGGAACAATCCGTCCAACGTACCGTCTGCGAGCATCTATGTCGCCGCGGTGCCCTTGGTCTCGTTTGGTTTCACGTTCCGAACGGTGGCCGGCGTCAGCCAGTGGAAGCCGCAATCTTCAGCGGACTAGGCCTTCGCCCCGGTGTGTCTGACCTTATTCTGCTCCACGACGGCCGGGCATTCGCCCTTGAGCTGAAAACAGAACGGGGTCGGCCCACGGCTTCGCAGATGCAGTTTATCTCTGAGTTTCGCGCTGCCGGTGGTGAGGCTTCGATTGCGAGCGGTTTGGATCAAGCGCTGCGAACGCTTGAAACCTGGGGCCTGCTGCGGGGGCGCGCACAATGAGCGACGTAGCCCCCTCGCGCAAAACTGCGATCCGTAAGCGCCTGCCGAACCGGCGCCCCCATACCGTGCTCACGATTGAAGCCGGCGGCTTCCGCTATGTGGCCGGCATCGGTCATTTCGACGACGGCCGCTTGGGGGAGATCTTTCTCACTGCGGAAAAGGGAGGCACCGCGATAGACGATGCCGCTCGCGACTCTGCCGTGGTGGCCAGTATCGCGTTACAGCACGGCGTTGATGCTGACACGCTTCGACGCGCCCTGATGCGGAACGGTAGTGGCGTGGCCTCAGGCCCGCTCGGACTGCTGCTCGATCTCGTAGCGAAGCCGGCGAGCGTTGCGTGATGCCACGTCGTGCTGCCCAGATAACTCAGGCCGACGTTGCCCGGATCATCCGAGCGGCAAAGCAGGCCGGCGCGGCCGAAATCGAGATAAAGGTGGGCGAGCAAACCCTGCTGGTTAGACTTACGCCATCCACAGCTCGCGAAAGCACGCTTGCGCCTACGGCAGAGATCGTCCTGTGATGACGGCTATGCCCCGCCCGCGGCCGCCTTATCTGCTCCGCGAGTCCAGCCGCCACGGCCGCCCCATGTGGTTTGTGCGCAAAGGAAAGGGCCCGAGGACAAGAATACGCGCAGACTACGGCACGGCGGAGTTTTGGGCGGAATATCAGGCGGCATTAAAGGGGCAGCCACTCGCCCGCGCATCACCAGCGGCAGGCACGCTGGAATGGCATCGAGCGGTATCGTGATTCGGCAGCTTGGCGCGGCCTGTCGCTCGCGACTAGGCGTCAACGCGAAAATATCTTGAAGCAGGTCATCGAGAGTGCCGGGCGCGAACCTTATCGCCACATCACGCAGGGCACTATCGCTGCGGGCCGGGATCGGCGCGCGGCCACGCCATTTCAGGCGCGGCACTTCCTCGACACCATGCGCGGATTATTCGCTTGGGCGAAAGAGGCGAGACTCGTTGCCGCCGACCCGACGTCAGCCGTCAAATATCCACACCTGAAATCGAGCGCGGGCTTCCCAGTTTGGACAGAACAGGATGTCGATGCCTATGAGCAACACTGGCATTTTGGCACCCGGCAGCGGGTGTGGCTCGCCGTCCTGCTTTACACTGGATTGCGCCGAGGCGACGCCGTACGGCTCGGCAAGCAGCATGTCCGCAATGGCGTGGCCACCCTTCGCACAGAGAAGACCGGCACAGACGTTCACATTCCGCTTCTGCCGCCGCTCCTCGAAGCGTTGCGCGCCGGGCCGACTGGCGAACTCGCTTTTATTTGCGGCGCCAACGGCAAGCCGATGACTAAGGAATCATTCGGCAACGCCTTCTCAGACGCGTGTCGCGCCACCGGCGTAAACAAGTCCGCTCACGGGCTGCGCAAGATCGGAGCAACTCGTGCTGCAAACAATGGGGCCACCGTGGCGCGGCTCAACGCGATCTTTGGCTGGACCGGCAGCAAGATGGCGTCCCTTTACACTCAAGCGGCGGATCGGGAGAGGCTGGCGCGCGAAGCGATCGGCAAACTTTTGAACGATAGTGGAACATCTGTGCCCGAACCTGTCCAAAAGGTTCGGGGTGCAGCGGAGAAAGATTAAAGAAAACAGATACTTATTTTTCCCGTGGTGGGCGGTGACGGACTCGAACCGCCGACATTCTGCGTGTAAAGCAGACGCTCTACCAACTGAGCTAACCGCCCTGCGCCGAGATTTATCTCCGGCATGCGGTTGTCCGCAAGTCCAAGGGGAAATTTGACACGCGCAGTAAACCGGGCGGCAAAAGCGCCGCAGCGGCACGATGAGACAACGAGCCCGTGACCGAGGAAGCCGCTAGGCCCTCTTCGGCGACGCCTTGGCGTCGTCGTTGGCTGGAACTGCGGCCGCGCGGGCGACGTGCTCGGCAAGCCGTACCCACGATTGCGCCAAAGTCAGCCAAAGCGCTTTGTCGTTCTGGTCGTCGGCGGCGCGGGCCATCGCCACGCATTCTTCCGCATGCCGCCGATGGTCTCGGCTTCGATGTTCTTGAACGATCCCCATCATGACATCCCCGACTAACGCAACACGACGGGGAGTATGTGCGTCGAAGTACGGCGCGGGCACGATCAATCGATGGCGCAAACCGGGCGAGTGCGATGCAAAAGATGGCAGCTGACCGGCCACCTTGCCCAACGCTTAAGCCAACCAGAGCGTTAAGAATCCGCTGAGTTTTCAATCGAATGACATGCAGTTAAGTCTTAGCTGCACTGCAACAAATCCTATGGTGCATTGCACAGGAGCTCCTTACCTGGGGGGCAGACCCGGTGCGGACCGGGATTGGTTACCGGGGAAAGGATTGGAGAAGACATGCTTACTTCCATTGCCCGCCTCCTCAATGAGTGGAAGCGCTATAGCGAAGCACGAAAAGAGCTTTCGCATTTGAGCGACCGCGAGCTTGCCGACATCGGCATCACGCGCTCGGACATTGATCGCGTTGCGCACGGCCAGGCTGATCGCTAACCCGCACATTCAGCGAGAACAAAAAGCAGCGCCCGCCGATTTGGCGGGCGTTGCTTTTTTTGCGGCACGACAGGCCGGCCGGCTGCTTTGGTCGCATCCGCATCGCGTGCTACCAAACGCCATGCCCATCGCCATGCTCGCCGAAGCCGCCGCGTTGATGGCGGAACGTGGCTCCCTTCTGGGTCTCGATCTCGGCACCAAGACCATAGGCGTCGCGGTGAGCGATCCCGATCGGAGGCTCGCGACACCGGTCGTCACTATTACGAGAACACGATTCTCCAGTGACGCCGAACAACTGCTCAAGCTTGCCGACGAACGGCGCGCGGCTGGTTTCGTCCTTGGACTGCCGCTCAACATGAACGGCAGCGAAGGCCCGCGCGCCCAGGCGACCCGCGCCTTTGCCCGCAATCTCGCCAAGCTCACGGAGCTACCGATCGGCCTTTGGGACGAGCGGCTTTCGACCGCAGCCGTCGAGCGGGTCTTGATCGAGGCCAACGCCAGCCGCGCGAAGCGCAAGGCCGTCATCGACCAACACGCCGCAGCTTATATCCTCCAAGGCGCGCTTGACCGGTTGCACCGCTGAACCGCAGCCGCGCGCCCCCCCGGCCGTAATCCCCCCTGATCGGTCACCGCGATACGTCCGACTAAGTCTTACTCACATCTCGGACAACGCGCGCTTGAGAAGGACTTCGGCCGTCACGGCGTCGATTCCGTCGGCGCCGTAAAGCGCGGCGTGCGGCGCAAAGACCCGGGTGCGCATAAAGGCGTCGACGATGGCAGGAGGCGCGGTGGCCGCAAGCGCCGAGGCTGCGGCTAATGTTGCCAGCTTGCCAACGGTGATGCGCGCGGTTGCTTCGCTGGCGAACTCATCCGTCAATTCGATTGATGGTACGCGTTCGCCCGTCCCTTGGGCGGCTTCGCGTGCTAGATCGGAAAGAAGCTCGCCGACCTCCTTGTCGCGTCGGAGCGCGCGCAACACGTCAAGACACATAACGTTGCCGGAGCCTTCCCAGATCGCGTTCACGGGCGCCTCGCGGTAGAGCCGCGGCAGCACGCTTTCCTCGACATAACCGTTGCCGCCAAGGCATTCCATCGCCTCGTAAATGAAGCTGGGCGCAGTTTTGCAGATCCAGTATTTGGCCGCGGGCGTAACGAGCCGCGCATAAGCCGCTTCGCGAGCGTCGGTGGCGGCATAATCGAACGCGCGCGCGAGCCGCATGACAAGCGCGATGGCCCCTTCGACTTCAAGCACCAGGTCAGCCAGCACGGCGCGCATCATCGGCTGGTCGTAGAGGTGTTTTTGAAACACGGACCGATAGCGGCAATGATGCACCGCCTGTGCCAAAGCCATGCGCATGAAGCCGGCCGACGCGAGCGCGCAGTCAAGTCGCGTGAGCTGCACCATCTGGATGATGGTGCGCACGCCCGCGCCTTCGTCGCCGACGCGCATTGCAAACGCATCGGCGAATTCGACTTCGCTCGACGCATTGGAGCGGTTGCCGAGCTTGTCCTTCAGCCGCTGCAAACGAAGCCCGTTGACCATCCCGTCGGGCCGAAAGCGGGGCACGAAAAAGCACGTCAGTCCGCCGGGCGCCTGCGCCAGCACCAAAAAAGCGTCGCACATCGGCGCGGACAAAAACCATTTGTGACCGGTTATCGAATAAGCCTCGCCGGACGGCGTCGCGGTGGTGGAATTGGCGCGCACGTCGGTGCCGCCTTGCTTCTCGGTCATGCCCATGCCGAGCGTCATGCCGGACTTTTCCCGCCATGGCCGGAACACGGGATCGTAGCTGGTCGAGGTAACCTTCGCCGCGATTTCTCCCGACAGCGATGGCGCCGCGGCGAGCGCCGCTAGCGCGGCGCGTGTCATGGTAATCGGGCACAAGTGCCCGCTCTCGATCTGCGCAGTCATGTAGTAGCGCGCCGAGCGCGCGACTTCCGCAGGCGGCGGCTTGCACGCTCCGGACGATTGCCACGTCGAGCAGTGAAGCCCGGCGGCAATGCTCGTACGCATCAAATCGTGGTAGGCCGGATGAAATTCGACGACATCGCGTCGAAATCCCTTTGGATCGAACGTGTAGAGTTTCGGCGGATTCTCATTGGCCCGCCTGGCGAGGGAAAACATCTCCGCCGTGCCCCACTGACGGCCGAACGCCGACAAGGCCGCCGTTTCGCCGCCGCCGCCGTTGGCCTCGACCGCCTCCTTGAGCGGGAGGTCGCTGCCGAACAGATCAATGTTTTCATAAGGCGGTGACTGATTGAAAACTTCGTCGGTATCGAAATGGGGAACCGTAGTCATGGCGCAGACCCCTGTGCAGTCACGCCATTTTAGCACGATTTCGGTGCATCGCGGCTCATCGGTCGCTCGCCGGGCTTGCCCGGTCGGTCCACTGGGCATATACGACCCCTTTGATGACGAAACCGCAGCCGCTGACGCGCCACATCGTTTCCATCAATGATCTCACCAATAAGGAGATCGAGACTGTTTTCCAGCTGGCAGCGGGGTTTTTGAAAGATCTGGCGGACGAAAATATTCCCTACCGCATCGGCCGCGGCAGCAGCATCGCTTCGAAATACATTCTCGCCAGCCTGTTCTACGAGCCGTCGACCCGCACGCGCCTGTCGTTTGAGAGCGCTATGCTCCGGCTCGGAGGCGACAAGATCACGAGCGCGGATCCCGCGGCGAGTTCCGCCGCCAAGGGCGAGAGCCTCGCCGACACCATCCGAGTCACCAGCAATTATGCCGACGTCATTGTTATCCGCCACCCGCGCGACGGCGCCGCCAGGCTTGCCGCCGAATACTCGACCATACCGGTGATCAATGGCGGCGACGGCGCGCACGAGCATCCGACGCAAACACTTTGCGACCTTTTCACTCTGCGCTCGAAGCACAAGGGCATCAAGAACATGAAGGTCGCGATTGCCGGCGACCTTAAAGGCAGCCGGACAATCCATTCATTCGTCTACGCGCTGGCCCGCTTCGGCGCGATCATCGATCCGCTGCCGGCGCCGGGGCTGGAATTGCCCGGACACGTCGATCGGCGGCTCCGCCACGAGTTTCATTGCCGGATCATTTCCAAGACTCCCGAGCAGACGGATGGCTCGATCGACGCGCTCTATGTCACCGCCGATCAGCCGCACCAGCTCTCGCTCTATGCCGAACCGGAAATCGATTACCGGCTGCTGCTCCAGCAGAAGATCGATGCGCTTTACGTCACGCGCTTCCAGAAGGAACGCTCGGCCGCGGGCAAGGACCGGCCCTACCCGAGAATCGACGCTAAGTTTTTGGACGAAGCGAAATATTCGCAAGCGAGCGTCATGCATCCCCTGCCCCGCGTCAACGAACTCGATGCCTCATTCGACACTGACCGTCGCGCCATTTATTTCCGACAGGCTGCTTACGGCGTTCCGGTGCGCATGGCGCTGATCTCGCTGCTGCTGCAACTGCACAAGAGCAAATCGCTGCGCAAATTCGTCGGCGGTTTCGCCGAACCGGAACATCCGCTCTACGTCCAGCCGATCGGAACCGGCATTCATTGCGCAAATCCAAATTGCATCACTCGCGATCCGGCGGAGAGCCAATACGCCGCCAACAAGTTCTACGTCGTGGAACGGGAGCAGGCTGAACCGTCGATTTTGCGCTGCCTCTATTGCGAGACAGATATCGAGGCCGGGACAACCGCGCGATTCGTGGTCGGCGACACCACCCGAAGAACATATTCGCCGGGGATCGCGGCCCTTTCGCGAGCGCCCGCGGAAAAGCTCAAACACCTGGTGATTTTCGGCAGCGAAGCCGACGCTGAAGCGGCAGGGTTCACGGCGCGCCAGCCCTTGAAAAGCGCGCGCGCCGGCTGAACGCACTCTTCCCGAAGTTCTCAACACCCGCACGAGAGCGTAAGCTGATCTCCGCATCTTTGGATTGCCCCGCCGACATGCGTTGCCGCGCGGCCATCGTGGAGATGAGAGGGTGCGGGGCTCCATGCCGGTCGAATTACAATATGCGACGAGCTTCGTATTTGGGTACCTGTGCGGCTCGGTGCCGTTCGGAATTTTGCTGACGCGACTGGCGGGCGCTCCCGACCTGCGCAGCGTCGGCTCCGGCAATATCGGCGCCACCAACGTGCTGCGCACCGGCCGCAAGGGCCTGGCCGCGGCAACGCTGATCGGCGACATGCTCAAGGGCACGGTCGCCGTGCTCCTCACCGCTTATTTTTTCGACCAGCGTTTCGCGCTCGCCGCGGCGATCGGCGCCTTTCTCGGACATCTCTTTCCCGTTTGGCTCCGCTTTCGCGGCGGCAAGGGCGTCGCGACTTATCTCGGCCTTCTGCTCGGCCTGGTTTGGCCCGCGGCCCTTGTCTTCGGCGCCATCTGGCTCGCGGTGGCGGCGCTGAGCCGGTACTCATCGCTGGCAGCGCTCGTCGCAAGCGCAGCAACGCCCGCCTTCGTATGGTGGATATCCGATGCGCGAGTGGCGCTGGTCTTCGCGCTGCTCTCGGTGCTGCTCTGGATTATGCATCGCGCCAATATCGAGCGCTTATTGGTAGGCACTGAAGGAAAAATCGGTTCGCCAAACGAACCACCAACGTGACAAAAACGGCAAAACGCGCCGTTCGCGCGCGCCCCGGACAAGCGTATGCTTGCGCGGAGCGAACAAAAAACGCGGGTGAGAGGGGAACTGCGTGGACGAACGCGACCAAGGCGTGCAGCTGACTGACGAGCAGCGGCTCGATTGGCTTCGTCTGATCCGCAGCCAAAATGTCGGGCCGCGCACGTTCCGCGCCTTGATCAATCATTACGGCGGCGCGCGGTCGGCGTTGGCGGCTCTTCCTTCGCTGGCACGGCGCGGCGGCGCCGAAGCGGCCATGAAGATCTGCACTGAGGCCGACGCCGAGCGCGAAATATCCGCCGCGAAGAAACTTAAGGCAGAGTTTGTAGCGCTCGGCGAGTCCGCTTATCCCACGCGCCTGCAGATAATCGACGATGCGCCGCCGTTGATTGCCGTGCGCGGTCACGCCGCGATCCTGAGCCTGCCCATGATCGCGGTTGTCGGCTCGCGCAACGCCTCGGGTGCCGGATTGAAGTTCACACAGCAGATTGCGCGCGAGCTCGGCGAAGCGGGCTTTGCCGTGACATCGGGTTTGGCCCGCGGAATGGACGCAGCCGCCCCATCAAGCCAGTCTCGCCACCGGAACTGTCGCCGTTCTCGCCGGCGGCCATGACCGCATTTATCCGCCCGACCACGCCGCTCTGCCTGAAGCCATTCTGCCAACGGGTGCGGCAATCTCGGAAATGCCGTTCGGTTGGGAGCCCCGTGCTCGCGATTTTCCGCGGCGCAACCGGTTGATTTCCGGCGTTTCGCTGGGCGTGATCATTTTTGAAGCCGCCAAGCGCTCGGGATCGCTGATTACCGCTCGGTTTGCGCTTGAACAAGGGCGCGAGGTCTTTGCCGTTCCGGGCTCACCGCTCGACCCTCGCGCCGAGGGCACAAACGGCCTCATCAAACAAGGCGCGACGCCAGTGACCGAGACAGATGGGGTAATCGGCCGGCGATCTTGTGGATAGCTGAAGATTTCGGGTGCTGCGCTTCAGGCTGATGGTGAAACGAGGTCCGTGTGAACGGCCTCAAGCATCAGAAGGAGAAGCGCAGCATGGACCATTTTGCCGGACTGGACATATCGGTCAAGGAGACCAGCGTTTGCATTGTGGATGAAACGGGCAAGATCGCTCGGGAAGTGAAGGTTGCGAGCGAACCTGAAGCGTTGTTGGCGGTGCTGAAGAACCCCGCCTACCACTTCAAACGGATTGGCTTGGAAGCCGGGCCGCTGTCGCAATGGCTGTTCAGCGCTCTCGCCGAAGCAGAGTTACCGGTGGTCTGTGTCGAGACGCGGCACATGCAGGCGGTGCTGAAGGCACAGATCAACAAGACGGACCGCAACGATGCACGCGGCATTGCGCAGATGATGCGGGTGGGACTTTACCGTCCGGTGCATGTCAAGACGCTACGCAGTCAGAAACTGCGGATGCTGCTGACCCATCGCAAGCTGCTGCAGTCGAAGGCCATTGCCATCGACAACGACCTGCGCGGTACTCTGCGTAACTTCGGTCTCAAGGTTGGCATAGTCGGCAAGGCGAAGTTCGAGGCCCGCATCAAGGAGCTGGTCGAGAACTTGCCCGACCTGGCGGTGCTGATCGAACCGCTGCTGGTCGTCCGGCGGGCGCTTCGCGAGCAGTTCGTCATCCTGCATCGCCGGTTGCTGGCCATCGTGCGGGACGATGAAGTTTGCCGGCGCCTGATGACGACCCCGGGTGTCGGCCCGGTGGTGGCGCTGACCTATCGCGCCACTGTCGATGTGCCTGCTCGGTTCCGTAAATCCAAGTCAGTCGGGGCCGTGTTTGGGCTGACGTGTTCCAAGTATCAATCCGGTGAGATCGATCGAAGCGGCAGAATATCCCGCTGCGGAGATGAGATGATGCGGGTCATGCTCTACGAGGCGGCTCAGAGCATGCTGCGTTCGAAGAAATGGTCCTGGCTCAAGGCCTGGGCGATGCAGATCGCCAGGCGCCGCGGGATGAAAAAGGCGATTGTCGCCTTGGCACGCCGGCTGGCTGTGATCATGCATCGCATCTGGGTTGACGGCACCGACTTCCGCTGGACCCGGGAGGTCGTGGCTGCATGAGAACCGTGCACAATCAAATGTAATAGGAGAACACTCGAGATCCACCCAGTGGTGGAATGATGTCCCTCGCGGGACGATGGATGAGGTGAGTTCGCATGTCTGCTTGGATCTACCGTCAGTCTATAACGGTACGGCCGCGGAACAGATTGTTCCACCTCGTCCTCGAATCCCAAGATGGAAGGGCCTTGGCGCCGATTCCGAAGAGAAGCACGAGCCCGTGAGTGACATCGACACTGTCGTGGTGGGTGGTCTGAACGCGCTTGACCCCAAACGGCCGATTAGAGAAGCAGACATTATTTCGGTCTTGCGGCCGATCGTTGAACAGAAAGAGATGCCGGCGCGCGAGCCACAGTCGACTTCAACCGAAGGAGCCGCGCCCGAGACCGTTGAACCGGCGGCTGACGAACGTGCGCGCATTGTAGGCTTGCTTGGACCCGCTCCCGTACAAATTGATGACCTGATCAGGCTATCCAAAAGTTCCCCGGCGGTCGTGCGTATGGTGCTGCTGGAGCTGGACATCGCCGGACGCCTGGAGCGGCACGGTGGTGGGCTCGTGTCGCTCTACTAACCCGCTAACGCTTTCGGGCCCTGCCCGCGTTTGCAGATCTGATCGGCTTCCAATCGAGCCATATCGAGAATGTACGCCAGCGTTTCAAGTTCGTGACTTTTGGCGAGCTCCGCCAATTCCTGCGCAGCGAGGCAATATAATGTGCTGCTTCCGGCACCTCGTTCGGCGTATCGCTGTCCTTACCTGTCATGAGCCGTTCCAGCACAATGAGGACATGGTTGTGCTATCAGCGATGTACACTTTTAAAATAGTATATTGACGCTTTGCAACCTCAGGGAGGAGGCCCCACCAAGCGAAGGCCGACGCCTTTCAGCGGCCCTATTCCGGCTTTTTGGTCAACCATCGGCCCGGTAACGATTTGACAGGCGGGGTCGCATTACCCATGTTCCGGCGGCCGGGAACCGGCAAAAAGCCCCAAAAATCGGCAAAAATAATCTGGAATCAGTGGGATAGGATGAACCTCGTCGTAGTGGAATCGCCCGCCAAGGCGAAAACGATCAATAAGTACCTCGGCCGCGGCTATGAGGTTCTGGCCTCGTTCGGCCATGTCCGCGACCTTCCGGCGAAGAATGGCTCGGTCGATCCTGACGCGGATTTCCGGATGATCTGGGAAGTCGACGCAAAGGCCCAAAAGCAACTCAACGATATCGCGCAGGCGGCCAAGAGGGCCGACAGGCTCATTCTGGCGACCGACCCCGACCGCGAAGGCGAAGCCATTTCCTGGCACGTGCTCGAGGTTCTCAAGCAGAAGAAAGCGCTGAACGGCCAGCCGATCGACCGCGTCGTCTTCAATGCCGTCACCAAACAGGCGGTGAACGAGGCGATGGCGAACCCGCGGCGCATCGACCAGGCTTTGGTCGACGCCTATCTCGCTCGCCGTGCGCTCGATTACCTGGTGGGATTTACGCTTTCGCCGGTGTTATGGCGGAAACTTCCGGGCGCCCGTTCGGCGGGACGCGTCCAGTCGGTAGCGCTGCGTCTGGTTTGCGACCGCGAGCTTGAAATCGAAAAATTCGTTCGCCGCGAATATTGGTCTTTGGTCGCTACGCTGGCGACCCCGCGCCAGGAAACCTTTGAGGCGCGGCTCGTCGGCGCCGACGGCAAAAAACTTCAGCGCCTCGACATTGGCTCGGGCGAAGAGGCCGAAGCCTTCAAGCGAGCGCTCGATAGTGCGGCTTTCACCGTCGACGCGGTGGAAGCAAAGCCGGTCAGACGACATCCGCAGCCACCGTTCACCACCTCGACCCTTCAGCAGGAAGCGAGCCGCAAGCTTGGTTTTGCACCGGCCCACACCATGCGCGTCGCGCAGCGGCTCTACGAAGGCATCGACATCGGCGGCGAGACCATCGGACTCATCACCTATATGCGAACCGACGGCGTTCAGATCGCAGGCGAAGCGATCAGCGCGGTGCGCCGCGTGATCGAGGCGGATCTCGGCGCGCGGTATGTCCCGCACGCGCCGCGCCAATACCAGACCAAAGCCAAGAATGCGCAAGAGGCACACGAAGCCATCCGGCCGACGGATGCCGCCCGCCGCCCGGCGGAAGTCAAGAGTTCCCTCGATGCCGATCAAGCAAAACTCTACGAACTGATCTGGCTGCGCACCGTGGCGAGCCAAATGGAATCGGCGGAACTCGAGCGCACCACCGTCGACATAACTGCGAAAGTCGCGGCACGCCTTCTCGAATTGCGCGCCACCGGCAGCGTAGTGAAATTCGATGGATTCCTGGCGCTTTATCAGGAAGGCCAGGACGAAGATTCGGACGAGGAAGGTGCACGGCGTCTGCCGGCAATGAGCGCAGGCGAGCCGCTGACCAAGCGCGAGATTGCCGCAACTCAGCACTCCACCGAGCCGCCGCCGCGCTACTCGGAAGCTTCGCTGGTCAAACGGTTGGAAGAGCTCGGTATCGGCCGCCCCTCAACCTATGCTTCGATATTGCAGGTCCTAAAGGACCGCAAATACGTGCGGCTCGACAAGCGGCGGCTCTACCCCGAGGACCGCGGCCGGATCGTGGTCGCGTTCCTTGAAAGCTTTTTCGCCAAATACGTCGAATATGATTTCACCGCAGGCCTTGAGGAACAGCTCGATCTGATCTCCAACAATGAGGCGGCGTGGCGCGACGTGCTGCGCGACTTCTGGCGCGGCTTCATCGGCGCCGTCGATGAAATCAAGGATCTGAAAATCTCGGCGGTGATCGACGCGCTCGATGAATTGCTGGGGCCGCATCTCTTCCCGCCCCGTGCGGACGGCACCGATCCACGCAAATGTCCCAATTGCGAAAACGGCCGGCTGACGCTCAAGCTGTCGCGGTTCGGCGCATTTATCGGCTGTTCCACCTATCCGGAATGCCGCTACATCCGTTCGCTCTCGTCATCCGCGGACGGCTCAGGCGACATCGGCACCAAGAAGCTTGGCGCAGATCCCGATACCGGCCTCGAGGTTACGCTGCGCAGTGGTCGTTTCGGTCCTTACGTCCAGCTTGGCGAGGCGAGCGAAGGTGAAAAGCCCAAGCGTGCCGGTCTGCCGAAAGGCACCGTCGTCGAGGAAGTCGACCTCGATCGCGCGCTCGCGCTGCTCTCGCTGCCGCGGGACGTCGGCCGCCACCCGGAGGATGGCGAATCCATCCGTGCCGGCATTGGCCGCTTCGGACCGTACGTACAGCACGGTAAGACCTACGCCAGTCTCGAAGAGGGCGACGATGTCTTTCACATCGGCCTCAATCGTGCGGTGACCCTGCTCGCCGAAAAGCGGGCTAAACCATCGCGTTTTCGCCGCTTCGGTGGCGACCCCGGGCGTCCGTTGGGCGACCATCCGGACAAGGGCGGCCCGATTGTCGCAAAGAACGGCCGCTACGGACCTTATGTCAGCCACGACGGTGTTAATGCCACGCTGCCGCAGGACAAGACGCCCGAGACCGTCACGCTCGCCGAAGCGGCCGCGCTGCTCGACGCCAGGGCCGGACGTGGGCCGGCACCGAACGCTCGCCGGCGCAAGACACCGCGGCCTTCTCCCGGAACAGCACGGCACATAAAGGCCTCCTCGAAACGAGGTGGTCCGGCGACAGCCAAGAAAAAACCTGCCACTACGAAATCTGCACGAAAGTCTCCGCCTGCCGCCGAATAACAACCGGCGGCGGCCGCGAATACGGCCAATGAGCCGCCCATGAAACGTTCTTCTTCCCTTCCCTCGCGCGACGAGCTGCTGACCTTTATTCGCGAGCATACCGGCAAGGTCGGTACCCGCGAGATCGCTCGCGCGTTCGGCGCCAAAAACGCCGACCGCGCGACACTCAAACGCATGCTGCGCGAACTCGCCGACGACGGTCACATTGAACGGCTCCGCAAACGATTGCACCGCGGCAGCGTATTACCCCCCGTGGTCGTTGCCGATATTGTCAGCCGGGACAGCGACGGCGAACTGTTGGCACGTCCGACCGAATGGGACGAGACTGCGCATGGAGCAGCGCCCGTTATCCGTATCCTGGTTTCGCGCCGCGAACGTTCCGGAGCACCCGGCGTTGGCGACCGGGCACTGCTGCGCGTCGAGCGAAGCGGCGACGAGGAGACAACCGCGCGCGTCATCAAGCTGATCGACCGCGCCAGGCACCGCGCGCTCGGAATTTTTCGTGGCATGCCAAGTGGCGGCGGGCGACTAGTACCGATCGACAAAAAACAGCTCGGCCGTGAACTCACAATCGCCAGCAGCGACACGGCGGGCGCGACCGACGCCGATCTCGTCGCCGTCGAGGTCGCGCGGCACGGCCGGTTCGGTTTGCCGTCGGCTAAAGTAGTCGAACGGCTCGGATCGCTGAAGAGCGAGCGTGCCGTCAGCCTCATTGCTATCCACGCCCACGGCATTCCGCATGTATTTTCGCAGGCTGCGCTCGCGGAAGCAGACGCGTGCGCTCCAGCGGCCCTGGACGGCCGCGAGGATCGGCGGGAGGTGCCATTCGTCACCATCGATCCGCCGGATGCCAAAGACCACGACGATGCCGTCCACGCGACGCAAGATCCGGACCCGCGCAACCGCGGCGGCTTTATTGTCAGCGTCGCCATTGCCGACGTCGCCCATTACGTGCGTCCGGGTGCCGCGCTCGACCGCACTGCCGCCGAACGCGGCAATTCAGTTTATTTTCCCGATCGCGTCGTGCCGATGCTGCCGGAGCGCATCTCAAACGTGCTGTGCTCGCTGCGCGAGCACGAAGACCGTCCGGCGCTCGCGGTACGCATGGTGATCGGCGCCGATGGCCGCAAGCGCTCGCATACGTTTCACCGGGTGCTAATGCGCTCCGCCGCGCGGCTTTATTATGAACAAGCGCAGCTTGCGATTTCCGGCCGGACGGATGAAGTCACCGAGCCTCTGGTCGAGCCGATTCTCCAGCCACTTTACGCCGCCTACCGCGCCGTGAGCCGCGCGCGTGACGAGCGCGGCCCGCTCGATCTCGACTTGCCAGAACGCAAAATCGTGCTGAAATCCGACGGCACGGTCGATCGTATCGTCATGCCGGCACGCCTGGAATTGCACCGGCTGATCGAAGAGTTCATGATCCTCGCTAACGTCGCCGCGGCGGAAACCTGCGAGCGCGGCCGCGTCCCTTTCATTTACCGTGTCCACGACGAACCGACGCCGGAGAAGCTCGTCGCGTTGCGGGAATTCCTGGCGACGCTCGATATTTCCATCGCCAAAGGCGGAGTGCTCCGACCCGATGCCTTCAACCGCATCCTGCAACGGGTGAAGGGCCGCGATACCGAGCGGCTGGTCAACGAGGTGGTATTGCGCAGCCAGGCGCAGGCGGAATATTCGCCGGAAAATTTCGGCCACTTCGGCCTCAACTTGCGGCGCTATGCTCACTTTACTTCACCGATACGCCGCTACGCCGATTTGGTTGTGCACCGGGCGATC
>CAVWBV010000019.1:0-77517 GCA_963753355.1 uncultured Alphaproteobacteria bacterium | reverse complement strand
GTAAGGGAGAGGTCGTCAGTTCAATCCTGACCGGCAGCACCAGAACGCCCTGAGACGTTGTTCGGTGTGCTTATGCCAACCGCGCCAAAACCGTCCATCTTTGAACAGCGCCGGGATCAGATGATCCCGAAGCTCGATCCCTTGCAAATCGAGCGCGTGCGGCGGTTCGGCGAGGTGCGCTCGTTTGCCGATGGGGAACGGATCATGACGGCGGGCGAAGTCGCTCCGGGCCTCATGGTTGTCCTTGCCGGCAAGATTGCCGTGACCGAACAGGTCAATCTTGATGAGTCCCAGCGGGTGACCACGCACGAGCGAGGCGACTTCCTCGGCGAGCTCGCGCAACTCGCCGGCCGCCCCGCACTGGTGGACGCGTCGGCCGAAGGCGCAGTCGAGGCGCTCATCATTCCGCCGGAGCGCTTGCGGGCATTGTTGGTCGCGGAAGCCGAGCTCGGCGAAATCATCATGCGCGCGCTGATCCTGCGGCGTTCGCGCATCTTTCGTGAAGGCGCAGGTGGTCTGATCATTGTCGGCCGCGCCGACAACGGTGACGTCTTGCGGCTGGAGGATTTTCTCCGCCGCAACGTTTATCCGCATCACTTGCTCGATCCGGAAATCGACGCACCGGCCAAGGCGCTCATCGAACGCTTCCACGTCGATCCCGGACAGTTGCCGATCGTTGTCTGTCCGAGCGGAGCGTTCATGCGCAATCCGGGCGTGAATGAACTGGCGCGTTGCCTCGGCTTGGTGCGGCCGATTGCTCCGGATCGCGTCTACGACGTGGTCGTCGTCGGCGCCGGCCCCGCCGGACTTGCCACGGCGGTGTACGCCGCCTCGGAAGGCTTGTCTTCTCTGGTGCTCGATTGCCGCGCCTTCGGCGGCCAGGCCGGGGCATCGGCGCGAATCGAAAACTACCTGGGTTTCCCGACAGGAATCACCGGAATGGCGCTGATGGCGCGCGCCTACAATCAGGCGCAGAAATTCGGAGCCGAGATGGCGATCCCCGACGAGGCCAAAAGCATCGCCGCGGACGAGGATGCTGCCGGTGTGTTCTGCCTGCAACTGCAAACCGGCGAACAGGTGCGCGCCCGCTCCGTGGTTGTCGCGACCGGCGCGCGCTATCGTCGGCTCGATGTCGCGGGCCTCGACGGTTTCGAATCCTCGAGCGTGCACTATTGGGCGTCGCCGGTTGAAGCGAAGTTGTGCTCCAGTCAGGAGGTGGCGCTGGTCGGCGCGGGAAACTCGGCGGGCCAAGCCGTTGTTTATCTGGCGGGTCAGGGCGTCAAGGTCTCGATGCTGGCGCGCCGCGACCTCGGCGAGACGATGTCGCGTTACCTGGTCGATCGCGTTCGCGGCCTCGGCAACGTCGAAGTTGTTACCGGCGCCGTCGTCAGCGGTCTGGAAGGGCGTGACGGCGTTCTGGAAGCCGTCCGCTGGCGCTCGGGTGCAAACGGCCAGGAAGTGCGCCGGCCAATCCGGCACTTGTTCCTTTTTATCGGCGCCGACCCCAACACCGATTGGCTGCACGGATCGGGGATCGCTCTCGATGCGAAGGGTTTCGTTCGCACCGGCGAAGATGCCGGCCCCGGCCGTCATCCGTTAGAAACGACGCGCCGCGGAATATTCGCTATCGGCGATGTGCGGGCACAGTCCGTCAAGCGCGTCGCCGCGGCGGTCGGCGAGGGCGCCCAAGTCGTCGCCGCCATCCATGCTTACTTAGCCGCCACTTCGGCCGACCCTCCCATCAGTACCGCAGTTCCCATTCAAGCTCACTGACGCCGAGGCCAATTACGGGGGGTCGCACTCGGCCGATTAACGGGCTACGAGTGCGGGCAATTTCGAGTTTGGCGGCAGAGGGCGTGCATGTTGCAGTCTTGGATCGATGGCACGATCACTTTCTGCATCCGGTATTTTCGCACCGTTATATTGGCGGGACTTATTCTCGCTGCCGCCTCGGCCGTCTACGCGGCGCGTCATTTTGCAATTGACACGGACATCAACGATCTGATTTCGGCGAAGCTGCCGTGGCGGCAGCACGAGATAGATTTTCAGCGGGCATTCCCGCAGACCGTCGAACTCATTATCGCCGATGTGCATGCACCGACGCCCGAGGCGGTAAAGGCCGCGGCCCGCGAATTTCAGAAGGCTTTAGCGGACAAGCCTGGTCTGTTTCACTCGACCATAGATCAATTTGACAGCCCGTTTTTCCGGAGGAACGGGCTCCTTTATCTGCCGCCTGATCGGATCGAGCATTTCACCGAGCCGCTTGCCAAAGCGAAGCCGCTCGTGGCCGGGCTCGTGACCGATCCGAGTTTGCGCGGCCTGTTGCGGGTGCTTGGCCAACTTTTGTTGTCCACGCAACAGGGCTTGCTGTCGTTCGACGACTTGCAGCGCCCATTGAACACCGCTGCCGCAACGCTCGAGGATGTGGCGAAGGGCCAGCCGGCCGAGTTCTCCTGGCGGGTCTTGTCGCAAGGCGATCCTAAACCACTCGAGCTGCACCGCTTTGTTCAGATCTGGCCGGTGCTTGATCACGATGCGCTGGAGCCGGGCGGGCGGGCGACGTCCGCTATTCGCGATATCGTCAACCAAAGCGGAATCGAGCAGAAGTTCGGTGCTGATGTGAGCCTCACCGGCCCGACCATCATCTCGGACAACGAATTCTCCGGCGTGCACGAAGGTATTGTACTCAACAGTGTCGTGACGGGCGCAATCGTGCTTGCGATTTTGTGGCTGGCGCTGCGATCGCTGCGGCTCGTTGCTGCGGCCGTCGTCACTCTAGCCGTCGGACTCCTGGTTACGTCCGCCGGCGGGATTTTGATGGTCGGCGCGCTGAACCCGATCTCGCTTGCCTTCGCCGTTCTGTTCGTCGGTCTTGGCGCCGATTTTGCCATTCAGTACACGGTCCGCTATCGCGCAGAACGGCATGAAAAGAACGACCTCGCCCGCTCGCTTATAGGTTCGGCCGATTGGGTGGGTATTCCGCTCACACTAGCGGCGGGCGCCGCCGCGGCCGGCTTCTTGTCCTTTACCCCCACGGCTTACATCGGCTTGGCGCAGCTGGGCATTATCGCCGGCTTCGGCATGGTGGTCGCCTACGCGACGAGCCTGACGCTGCTTCCAGCACTCATTCGCGCCGTCAATCCTCCGCGTGAACCGAAGCCGCTCAACTTGCCATCCTTGGCGCGCGCGGACGCGTTCCTGACTCGCCATCGGATTGCGGTGATTGTCACCACCGTCGCCATTGTCGTCGCCGGACTGCCGTCGCTGTGGTGGTTGAAATTCAATTTCGATCCGCTGGCGCTGGAACGGCAGACGTCTCCCGCCCTGGTTTCGCTCTACCGGCTAGGCAGGGAAATACCGTTGAGCACGGCGAAGGTCTTGGTGCCGCCCGCTGACGTTAGAGGGGCCGTGGCTAAGCTTGCGGCTCTGCCTGAAGTGGCGACGACCTTCACTCTCGATAGCTTCGTTCCGTCCGGTCAGGATCAAAAGCTGCCGATTATCAAGAAAGCGCACGACACGCTCGCGCCGGCTCTGGCAAGTCCGGCCCGTCCGGCTCCCAGCGATGCCGAAAATGTCACAGCGCTCGAGCAGAGCGTTTCGGCGCTGCAAGACATCGCCGGACAGAACAGCGGCCCCGCCGCCGACGCGGCGCGGCGTTTGGCTGCCGATCTCGATGAGCTCGCGCATAGCGACGCCGCGCAGCGCGAACGCGCCACCGACGCATTCATCCGTCCGCTTCAGGTCGATCTCGGCGATATCGGACAAAGTCTCTCAGCGGCGCCAGTTGTGCGCGACGAGCTGCCGGCCGAGCTGGTTCGTGACTGGATCGCGCCGGACGGCCGGGCACGGATCGAGATCTGGCCGAAAGGCAACGCCAACGACAACGGGACCATCGACCGGTTTGCGCACGCGGTGCTGGCGGTGCAACCGAATGCTACCGGTGTCGCCATCGGCAGCACCGAATGGGGTACGACCATCGTTCAGGCCTTTGCCGAGGCGGCCGGACTTGCCCTGTTGTCGATCGCGATCTTGCTTTGGATTGTGCTGCGGCGCCTCACCGACGTTCTGGTCACGCTCACTCCGCTGATTGTCGCCGGCCTCGTCACGCTGGAAATCTGCGCGTTGTCGCGTTTCGAGTTAAACTACGCCAACATCATCGCGCTTCCGGTGCTGCTCGGCGTCGGCGTCGCGTTCAAAATCTATTACGTCACCGCGTGGCGCCGCGGCGAAAGCAATTTCCTGGAGTTGGTGCTCACGCGCGCCGTTTTCTACAGCACGCTTCTGACCGCGACGGCTTTCGGCAGCCTGTGGTTTTCCAATCAGCCCGGCATATCGAGCATGGGCAAACTGCTGGCGCTGTCGCTTGTTTGCACGCTCGCCTCGGCGGCCCTGTTCCAGCCGGCGCTGATGGGCGGATTGCACCGGCCGGGCCGGTAGAAACGTGAAGCAGGCCTCATCGGCGATTGCCGCAGCGTCAGCTGTCACCCCAGATCTCGCGCGCGAACTCGACAATCAAGCGGAGCTTCTGCTCTTGCGCTTCGGCCGAGATCGGATTGCCGGTGTCGACGCTGGCGAAGCCGCATTGCGGGCTGATGGCAAGCTGATCGAGGCTTAAATATTGCGTCGCCTCGTCGAGCCGCCGCTTGAGGTCAGCCTTGCTCTCCACGTCTGAAGTTTTCGTCGTCACGATGCCGAGTACGACGTTCTTGTTCGGCGGCACCCATCGCAGCGGACTGAATGTGCCCGCCCGCGGCGAATCGTACTCCAGGAAATAGAAGTTGATTTCGAGCGTGTTGAACAACCGCTCGGCGACCGCGTCGTAGCTACCTTCGGCGTGCCATCGCCCGCCGCGATTGCCCCGGCACAAGTGCATGCCAATCCGCAAATCCGCCGGCGCCTCGCGCAATATGCGGTTGGTCACGGCGATGTACTTGTCGATCAGCGTATTCCAATCATCGCCGCGCGCCTTGAGAGCGGCTTGCACCTCCGGATCGCCGAACTTCGCGAACGCGGTTTCGTCTATCTGCACGTAGCGACAGCCGGCACGCGCCAGCGCCGTCAATTCCTTGCCGAAAGCGACGACGATGTCGTCCCAGAATTGATCGAGGTCTTTATAAGCGCTCGCCAGCACGGCCGCGTCGCCGCCGCGGTAATGCAGCGCGCACGGACCGGGAATGGTGATCTTTGGAAGAAGTCTGGTATTAGCCTCGATGAATACGAAGTCGGCGACGTTAATCGGCTTGGTCCACATCACCCGGGCGTTGATCAGCGACACGGGTTGGTTGGCGCGCGTGCCGGCTTGTCCGGAGGCCGCGCCGGCGACATCGATGGTGATGTCGCCGAGCTGACTATAAAAGAAGCTGTGGTAGGAACGCCGGCGGAACTCGCCATCGGTCGCGAGTTTCAGACCGACGCGTTCCTGAAGCGCAAGAGCCCCCTTGATCGCCCGATCTTCCGCCTTGGCCAATTCGTCGCGGCCCGCTTTGCCGCGCGCAAAGCGTGCCCGCAACTCGAGAAGATAGGGAGGGCGCAACAAGCTGCCGATATGTTCCGCCCGAAACGGCGGCTTGAGTTTGGAAAGCATCAGATCCTCTTGGCGGGCGGTCGTGCGAAAGTGCGCTCCTACGCCTTCGCGCCAGAGTCCAAAACGTATCCGCTTCGCCGCGTCCAATATTCCCATATCCTGTCGGATGCCAGCGGCGATGCCGACATTTCGGCGGTTTTGACGATCTCGCCCTCGGAAAGAAACGTGACCGCGCCGAGCCGCATGGCCTCCGTCTGCAGGCGCGCATTGACCATGAGATAAACGGCGATGCGCACGGCGTCCCGGACGGAACCGCCGACGACCGAAACCCCGTGGCCGCGCATCAGAACCGCCGCGTTGTCGCCGAGCGCTTTCGCCAGGCTGCGGCCTTGCTGCAGGTTGCGCACCAGCATGTCGGTATCGCCAAAGTCGTCGCGGATATCCCAAACCGGGACGTGGCCGCCCATGCCGCCCGCAGTATGGATCACTTGCCGCATGGGCGTTTTGGTCACTGAATACGGAATGATCTCATGGGCGTGGTTGTGGACGACAGAATTGACGTCGGCGCGCGCCTGAAAAATGGCGCCGTGAATGGCGCGTTCGCCGTACATCACCCGTCCGCGCTGATCGATCGGATTGCAGTCGAGGTCGAATTCCATGATGTCGTCGAGCGTCACCAGTTCGGGGCTGCGCGACCGCGACATGAAGAACCGGTCGGGCCGCTCGGGATGCCGAAGGCTGACGTGACCAAATCCATCCACAACGTTTTCGTGAGCAAGAATACGGTTGGCGATGACGAGGTCTTCTAGCTGGGCGTGCAATGCGGTCATTTGGTTTCCATCCCGAGCTTTGTGGGCGTATTCTTGAGAGGACATCACCTCGGACGTGAGCCGCGTCCTCTTTGCATAGCGGCGTAGCTACCGTCGAATCAAGTGCATGACAGCGACGGCCGCCGCCGTCCTGATCGCAAATCATGAGAAAATAATCGGGAGGACGTTTGTGAACACCGTGGCCAAGATTGAGATGACCAAGCGGGCGACGAGCCCGCTCTACAATGATCGCAAGATGAAGCTTGCGACCTTCTGCACCAATTTAAGCGGCGGCTGCGCGATCACGACTATCGATGGCGTGCTCGAAGCCGATTGGCCGAGCACCCTGGCGCTGGCGCAGCTTGGCGATGCGATGGAGTTCGAGGCTCTCGTTCCCGTCGGCCGATGGCAGGGGTTCGGCGGCAAGACGAATTTCAACGGCGCGGGGTTCGAATGCTTCTCGTGGGCCGCGGGCATCGGCGCCTCAACCAAATACCCGGCGATTTTCGCCACTTCGCACGTGCCGACAATCCATCCGATCATGGCCGCCAAGCAAGGCCAGACGGTCGATCACATCACCGGCGGCCGGTTCGCGTTAAATATCGTCACCGGCTGGCATAAGCCGGAGATCGAGATGTTCGGTGCGCCGTTAATGGATCACGACAAGCGTTACGAGATGGCCGAGGAATGGCTGCAGATCATCAAGCGGTTGTGGACCGAGGATGAGGATTTCGATTTCTCCGGCAATTTCTACAATATCAAGCGCGGGCATCTGCAACCCAAACCTATTCAGCAGCCGTATCCGGTTTTAATGAACGCCGGCGGCTCGGAGCGTGGCCGGCATTTCGCGGCGAAGAATTGCGACGTCGCGTTCGTGCTTTTTAATCCTGAAGATCACGAGCACGCCAAGTCGCTGGTCAATGCGTACAAAAAGCTCGCGCGTGAGGAATACGGCCGCGACGTTCAGGTTTGGGCCGCGAGCTACATGGTTCAGGGCGAGACCGAGAAAGAAGCCCGCGATTTCTACCGCTACTACGTTCACGAGAAGGGCGACTGGGAGGCGGTGACCAATCTCGTCAACACCATGGGCTTGACGACGCAAATCCTCAATCCGGATATGATCAAAGCAATGAAAGAACACTTCATCGCCGGGTGGGGCGGCTATCCGCTGATCGGGACGCCCGAACAAATAGTCGACAGCTTTGCCAAGCTCGTCGACATTGGCCTCGATGGTACGCTGTTGTCCTGGGCGCAATACGACGCCGGCATGCGCGCCTTCCAGAAAGATGTTTTGCCGCTGATGAATCAGGCCGGGCTGCGCTGAATCAGCAGCTCACGCAGCATTTGATCCACCGCCATTCGATCCACCGCGATTCAATCCTTGGCGGCTGCGGACTGTCCTGCCTCACCATCGGATGACTTTGCGCTCGCGGACGAATTTGGCGGTGAGCTTTTGCGGAGCGTCCAGCGCCAGCCAGACCGCGGTGTCGGCGCCGTCGGCGACATCAAGGTTAGCATGCGGTCCGCCCATGTCGGTCCTCACCCAGCCTGGGCAGACGGAATTCACCGCGACAGTGCCGCGGAGTTCGGCGGCAAGCGTTGCGGTGACCCCGTTGAGTGCGGTTTTCGACAAGCGATAAGCGGCGTGACCGCCGCTGTTGTCGGATAATTCGCCCATGCCGCTCGACATATTGATGATGCGGCCGGATTTGCTGCGCTTGAGCAGCGGCGCTAGTTCCTGCGCGAGGTGCAGCGGACCGAGCGTGTTGGTTTCGAGCGTTGCGCGGACGGTCGCCAAATCGACTTTCAGCGCATCATTTTCGCCTTTAGCAATAATGCCGGCGTTATTGATCAGCACATCGAGGTGGCCGAAGCGGTCCTTGAGAAAGTCGCGCAGCTCGGCAATGCTTTCGCCGTCGGTCACGTCGAGAGCGTGAAACTCCGCGGCGAGCTTTTCCTTCGCAAGTTTCTCAATCGCCGCTTCACCCGCGGTCGTCTTGCGCGCCGTGAGCACTACACGGGCGCCGCGGGCGGCGAGTTGCCGGCAAATTTCGAAACCGATGCCGCGGTTGCCGCCGGTGACGACGACGATGGGACCGTTAGCGGAGCGCGCCATCGCGTCTAGCCGCGTTGCAGGAGTTTGAACGCGTGGGACCATTCGTTGCGGATGAAGCCTGGAATGCACCACAGCATGCACAGCGGCTCGATGGCGCGGGCGGCCTCCGCTTTGCCCATGTCAGCGACCTCCCAGCCGAACTGTTCGCAAATCCCGCGCACGGTCGTTTTGGCTTTGTCGTCATTGCCGCAAATGAACATGGTCGGCCTGCCACCCGGAAATTGCGGGTTGACCATCGCTGCGTTGCCGACCGAGTTGAAGGCCTTGACCAGATGCGCCTCGGGAAACGCGTTTTGCAGCTGCTCCAGCAGCGATTGGTCGAGATTGGTGAAAAACTTCAGTACGCCGTTCTGCGGCGGTGCGTCTGCCATCGGATTGGTGGTGTCGATCACCGGCTTGCCGGCGATATTTTTCGCGCCGGCTGCCTTGAGTGCTTCGACCGCGGCTGCGCCCTTCACGGCAAGCACGACAACTTCGCCAAATGTCGCAGCATCGGCGAAACTCGCGGCGCGGGCGCCCTGGTGGCTTGCGACAAAATCCTTAAGCTTGCCCGGGTCGCGCGTGCCGAGCACGACTTGATGGCCGTGTTTGATGAAGCCACTCGCCAGCGATTTGGCGACGTCGCCTGATCCCAAAACTCCGATTTTCATGATCGCTCCCCCGCGCTTCATCATTCGTTCTGGAAGCGCTGGGGAATCAGGTGGGCGCGGGCGGGGGAGGAATCAAGGATGGCGAGATCTAAGCCGCGCTTCCTCCAGGTCGTGCGGTCGCGGTCGGCTGCGGCGGCAAAGTGCTGGCCGGCCGCGTTGGTCGCGAACGGATTTCACCCTTCTGGGCAGCGATCCCTAACTCCAGACTGTCGGCGATGCGGTGGGCGCGCTCGATGAAGAGCGCGGCCGCCGGCGGCGGACAAATCTCCTGCGCGGGCCGCAGCAAACAGTTCGAGCCAGCGATTAAAATGTCGCGTGTCGACGGGTAACGGAAAATGCGCGGCCATGGGTTGCCCCGTTGCGCAGTTTCTTTTCACCGGCCGCCGCGGAAGCGGACGGAACGGTTAAGCCGATGGCCACCGAGCGAAGAGGTCGAGCCGTAAATCGCCGTGTTTTGATCTAGGTCACGGCGACGCGACAATTTTGCATCATTGTGCATCTCGACAACCAGGCTGGAACCACTCTAAAAAGGGTGCGCCGCCGCAAGGGCGGCCACCGTCTTGCACGGGGCCTTATGGATTACCGTAAATATTTTACTGACGCGCTCGGACGGCTGCACAACGAGCGGCGCTATCGGGTTTTTGCCGATCTCGAGCGCATCGCCGGGCGTTTCCCGCATGCCGTCTGGCATTCGCCGGAGGGCGCGAGGGAGGTCGTGATCTGGTGCTCCAACGATTACCTCGGCATGGGACAGCATCCGAAGGTGATCGGCGCCATGGTAGAGACGGCGACCCGGATGGGCACCGGCGCCGGCGGTACACGCAACATCGCGGGAACCACCCATCCTTTGGTCGGACTTGAGCACGAGCTCGCCGATTTGCACGGCAAGGAGGCGGCGCTCGTTTTCAGTTCCGGCTACGTCTCCAACGAGACCGGCATTTCTACCATCGCTAAGCTGATGCCGAATTGCCTCATCCTGTCGGATGCGCTCAACCACAACTCGATGATTGAAGGCGTGCGGCAGGCGCGCACCGAGAAGATCATTTTTCGCCATAACGACATGGCCCACCTCGAGGCGTTGTTGGCGGCGGCCGATCCCGCTCGGCCCAAGCTGATTGTATTCGAGAGCCTTTACTCCATGGACGGCGATGTCGCGCCGCTGCAACGCATTTGCGATCTCGCCGAGCGCTACGGCGCGATGACCTATGTCGACGAAGTTCATGCCGTCGGCATGTACGGCCAGCGCGGTGGCGGCATTTCCGAGCGTGACGGCGTCGCCGGCCGTATCGACGTCATCGAAGGCACCCTTGCCAAGGCGTTTGGTTGCCTCGGCGGCTATATCACCGGCTCGCGTGCGCTGATCGATGCGGTGCGGTCTTATGCGCCGGGCTTTATCTTCACCACGGCACTGCCGCCTGCGGTATGCGCGGCGGCGACCGCGGCGATCCGGCATTTGAAGAACTCGCAGTGGGAACGCGACCGTCACCAGGATCGCGCCGCCCGCACCAAAGCGGTGCTCGCCGCGGCGGCGCTGCCGGTGATGTCGAGCCCGACGCATATTGTGCCGGTCTTTGTCGGCGATCCCGAGCTCTGCAAGGAGGCGAGCGATCTTCTGCTCGCCGAGCACGGCATCTACATCCAGCCGATCAATTATCCGACGGTGCCGAAAGGCGCTGAGCGTTTGCGTCTGACGCCGAGCCCGTATCACGACGACGGCTTGATCGACGATCTTTCCGAAGCTCTCGTCGAAGTCTGGCAGAAACTCGGCCTGCCGTTCAAGCAACGCGCGCTCGCCGCAGAGTAGCTTTTACTTCTCTTTCTTCGCCAATCGCCGTGCGGCGATCGCCACCGTAATGGTGACGACGAGAAACCGCGCGACGTGATGTGCGCCGACAAACACCGGATCGAGGTGCAGCGCGAGCGCGAGCACCATCATGGTGTCCTGCGCGCCGGGCGAAAAGGCGACGACCACATTCGCCACCGGGAACGGAAACAAGTAGGTGACCAGCAGCACGAAGGCCCCGGCGATGGTCAACGACACCGCGAATGAACCGAACGCAGCGCCGAGATAGCCGATCAGGAGTCGCGGGCTCGCGCCAGCAAAACGCGAACCGACGACCGCGCCGAGAACAATGACGGCGCCGCCGCCGATCCACCATGGCAGCACGGCGGTGACGAGACCGGTACCATGCAGAATGCCCGATGCGGCCATGGCGCCGAAAATCAGACCGCCCGGAAATCGGACGCGCATCAGCGTGAGCGCAGACGCGGTCGACACCGCGACGATGAGCGCCATTTCCGGCAGCGAGGAGAGGCCGGCTGGTCCGCGTGCACTCGGCAGCGCCGGCGCCACCAGCCCGAACAAGGCGAGCCCTGCAGGGATGCCAATGGTCAACAACAACACGCGCATGGTCTGCACGATGGCGATTGCGCGCAGATCGGCGCCAAGCTCCGTCGAAAGTGCAATGACCTGCACCATGGAGCCCGGGCTCGCGCCCATCAGCGCCGAAAGCAGGTCCCAGCGGTGCACGGCGCGCAGATAGCTTGTGGTCGCGACGATCATGGCGATAGACGCAACGACCAAAAGCGCAATGCTCGCCGGCCAGGTGAGGAAGCCCTTGACGGTCTCCGGCGTCACCACCGCGCCCAGCTGAATACCAACAACGACGTACCCGACGCGCGCCACCGTGATCGGCACCTTGACGGGACGACCGAGCAAGGCAGCGGCGCTGACCGCAAGCACCGAGCCGGAAACAAGCCCAGCCGGAAATCCTAGTAGCGCGAACGCAACGCCGCCGGCGGCCGCGATCAAAAGCGTCTCGGCGGATTCGACCGCGGCGCGCTTCGGGGGAGGGGCAAGCCACATCGACCGGCCGATCAATGCAGTGCGCCGCGTCCGTCGTCAAATGAAGGGCGCGCCGCCGCATGCAGCATCGCGGCGTTCTTTGCTGCTCGGTGGCGCATGGACAGGCGTATCACGATGATTTAACAACACATCAGCACGCCAACGAGTGCGTGCATCATTGGGAAAGCGCCATGCTGCAAGGCTGGGTGGCCATTGTCATCGCGTTGGCCTACATCGGCTTTTTGTTCCTGGTGGCGAGCTATGGCGATCGCCGGAAGGAACTGGTTCGCGGCAGCCGTGCGCGATTGCTGATTTATCCGCTGTCGCTGGCGATCTATTGCACGTCGTGGACGTTCTTCGGCTCAGTCGGCGTCGCCGCGCGGACCGGCTTCGATTTTCTCACCATTTATATCGGGCCGGTGCTTATGGTCGGGCTCGGCTGGCCGCTGATCGTCCGCATTGCCCGGCTGGCGAAAGCGCAAAACATCACCTCAATCGCCGATTTCATCGCCGCGCGTTACGGCAAGAGCCAGGCGGTGGCGGCGACGGTGGCGCTGATCGCAATCGTCGGGATGATCCCCTACATCGCACTTCAGCTGAAAGCGGTGTCGGCTTCGGTGGAAACCATTCTCGCCGCCGGCTCGGCCGATAACGCCGCGGCGTCACCACTTGTCGGCGATGTCGCTCTTTTTGTTGCGTTGTTGATGGCCGCCTTTGGCGTCTTGTTCGGCACTCGTCATACCGACGCCACCGAGCATCAGGACGGGCTTATGCTCGCGATTGCGGCTGAGTCCGTCATCAAGCTGGTGGCGTTCCTCGCGGTCGGCGCCTTTGTCACTTTCGTGATGTTTCCCGGGCCGGCGCATTTATTAGCCGACGCATGGCGATACCCGCAGGCGGCGGCGGCGCTGACGCGCGCGCCGCAGGCGGCCGGATTCGCCGCCATGATCGTGTTGTCGCTGTTCGCGATCGTGCTGTTGCCGCGGCAATTCCACGTCGCCATTGTCGAAAATCATAGCGAAGCGGAAATCCGCCGTGCGGCATGGTTGTTTCCGCTTTATCTCGTCTTGATCAATTTGTTCGTGATGCCGATCGCCGTCGCGGGGTTGCTCACGTTCCCGGCGGGCGGCACCGACGCCGACATGTTCGTACTGGCGCTGCCGCTCAAGGCCCACTCGCAATTGTTTGCGGCCATCGCGTTCATCGGCGGCCTGTCGGCGGCGACCGCCATGGTGATAGTCGAGACGGTGGCGCTCGCCATCATGGTGTCGAACGATATCGTGATACCACTCGCGCTCGCGCGCCGTGGCAGTGAGGCGGCCGAGCCGGGCAACGCCGGGGCGCAGCTTCTTACCGTGCGGCGCATCGCCATTTTCGCCATCCTGTTTCTTGCCTACGTCTATTATCGCTCGGCCGGCGCGGCTCAGCTCTCTGCCATCGGACTGTTGTCGTTTGCCGCTATCGCCCAGCTGGCGCCGGCGGTATTCGGCGGTTTGGTGTGGCGGCGCGGGACCGCGGCCGGCGCCATCGCCGGCATGACTGCGGGTATTGTCCTCTGGGCCTACACGCTGTTACTGCCGAGCATCTCAGACGCCGGCAGCGTCGGCGCCCATATCCTGATCGAGGGACCTTTCGCGCTCGGTTGGCTGCGGCCGCAGGGTTTGTTCGGCCTGCAATTGCCGCCGCTCGTTCATGGCGTTGCGCTTAGCCTATTCGCAAATATCGCCTTTTATATCGGTTGCTCGTTCTGGAGCCGGCCCACGGCGATCGAGCGCTTGCAGGCCGACGTATTCGTGCCGACGTCGCTTGCGCCGATGGCGCCGAGTTTCCGGTTGCGGCGGGCGTCCGTGAGCATCGAGGAGCTGATCGCGACCGTCGCCCGCTATCTTGGCGAGGAGCGCACACGCGAGTCGTTTGCGAGTTTCGCCGCGTCACGTCGCCTGAACCTTGATCCGCAAGCCGAGGCGGATTTTCAGCTTCTGCAATACGGCGAGTATCTGTTGGCGTCGGCGATCGGTGCCGCTTCGTCGCGGCTCGTGCTGTCGATTTTGCTGCGCAAGCGGACTGTATCGACCGAAGCGGCGCTGAAGCTTCTCGACGATGCGAATGCCGCGATTCATTACAATCGCGAGATTTTGCAAACGGCGTTGGATCATGTGCGCCAAGGCATCGCCGTGTTCGACAAGGATTTGGCGCTGGTGTGCTGGAACCGGCAGTTCGGCGAGATTTTCGAGTTGCCGCATGCGCTGACCCGTATCGGCATCACGCTCGGCGAAATTCTTCGTCACATTGCCGAAGACGGCGGCCACGAGGCCGATCTGGACCAACAGGTCGCCCAGGGCATCGTCCGCTACACGTCGGAATCCGAGCCCTTCCTCGAGCGCATCGCCCAACGCGGCTTGGTGATAGAAGTGCGGGCCGATCGCATGCCCGGCGGCGGCCTGGTCACGACTTTCACCGACATCACGCCAAGCGTGAAGGCGGCCGAGGCGCTGGAACGCGCCAACGCGACGCTCGAGCGGCGCGTACGCGAACGCACCGGCGAATTGATGCGGCTCAACACCGAGCTTGAACGTGCCAAGGCCGAGGCCGATGAAGCCAACGTTTCCAAAACACGCTTCCTCGCCGCGGCGAGTCACGACATCTTGCAGCCGCTGAACGCCGCGCGTCTCTACGTGACCAGTCTCAGCGAACGCCAGCGCGCCAGCGAAAACGGCGACCTCGTGCAAAATATCGACGCCTCGCTCGAGGCCGTGGAGGAAATTTTCGCAGCGCTTCTCGACATCTCGCGGCTCGATACCGGCGCCATGAAGCCGGAAATGACCGATTTCCGCATCGATGAATTGCTGCACCGGCTGGAAGTGGAATTCACCCCGTTGGCGCGCGAGAAGGGGCTGGCGCTGCGCTTCGCCCTGAGCACCCAGGCGGTGCATTCCGATCGCCGCCTGCTGCGTCGGCTTCTGCAAAACCTGATTTCTAACGCGATTAAATATACGCCGAGCGGCGGCGTGCTGGTTGGCTGCCGCCGTCGCGGCGCGGCGTTGCGCATCGAGGTCTATGATACCGGTATCGGTATTCCGCACGCCAAACGGCGCGCCGTATTCAAGGAATTTCACCGGCTTGATCATGGTGCTCGCGTGGCGCGCGGTGTCGGTCTCGGCCTCTCCATCGTCGAGCGCATCGCGCGCGTGCTTGATTGTGAAGTGGCGCTGAAATCGAAGTTCGGCCGTGGCTCGCGGTTTTCCGTCGCGATACCGTTAGCTTCGGCTGCAATCGATAAGCCGGCGTTGCCGGTCATTGCCGGCAAGTCCAGGGCGGGAAGCCTCGCCGGCACTACCGTGGTTTGCATCGACAACGAGCCGAGCATCCTCGACGGCATGCGCGTTCTGCTGGGCGGATGGGGTTGTCGCGTTCTCACCGCGACCGATCTTGCCACCGCGCTTGCGACTATCGCCGGAAGCGGCCTCGAACCCGACGGACTTCTGGTCGACTACCACCTCGACGGCGGCAATGGCGTCGGCGTGATTACGGAGCTGCGCCGCCGACATGGCGGCGATATGCCGGCTATTCTGGTGACCGCTGACCGTTCGGTGGTGGTCCGCGAGGAAGCCCGCGCCGAGGGCGTGCAGTTGCTCAACAAGCCGGTCAAGCCCGCGGCGCTGCGGGCGCTATTGACCCAATGGCGCGTGCAACGCGTTGCCGCAGAATAGCGCCGATTACTCGCCGCCTCGCGCTGCCGTCCCGCGTCAGGTTCATAATCGTTAACCGATCGATAACCATGAGCGGGCAAGGTGGCCTATTATTTTGTGCCGCACGCCCAAATTCGCGCGTAGCCGTCGATCGCTGAGACGGAAGGCCAAGTGTCACAATCGATTGCTGAAATCTCCGACGGTGAAGCGCGCCTTCGTATATTCGGCATAACAGCCGACACGCGACGGATGTTGCAGGACACCTGGCCGGTCATTCGGCCGCACATGCCGGCTGCGATCGACAATTATCTCGATCACTGTCGGGCCATGTCGTGGGTGTCAGACAAGCTTCTGCCCCATCGCGACGTGATCATGAAATACTACCTCAGCCATTTTCGAGGTCATTTTTCAGGGTTGGTTCGACGAGCGCTACGCCGGGTCTTTCAAGCGCAAGCGCGCCATGGACCGTGAAATAGGATTCCACGATTCGCGCCCGCATATGAGCTTCGGACACTATGCCCTGCGTGCGGCGATAGATGCCGTTTCCCGCCGGCGGAGATTTTCGGCCGTGGCCGCGGGAAAGCGCATTACGGCGCTGACGCAAGCGCTCGCCTTCGACAACGCGACGACGCTTGCGGTGATCGTCGATACTTTGACTCATTCTGCGGAGGTGCGGCGGAATACACTCGACAGCGCCATCGAAAATTTCGATGTAACGGCCAATGGCGTTCTGCGCGCGGTGAAAAATGCTTCGATGTCTTTGATGTCAGCATCCGGCACGATGCGATCGGTCTCCGAAAGCACCGAGAAATGCATGTCAGAAGTTTCCAAGGTCGCACTGCGGACCACACAGAGCGTGTCAATGACCGCGGGTGCGACCGAGGCAATCGGCGGCCAGATTGACGAGATACGGCAGCGGGCGATTTTAGGCACCCAGCGGGCCGGTCATGCCGGCGAGGACGCGAAGCGGGCCAATGACTCCATTCGCGCGCTCGTGAAAGCCGTAACTCAGATTGGTTCGGTTGCTGAACTCATTTCAGCGATTGCCGCACAAACCAACTTGCTCGCGCTTAATGCCGCCATCGAGGCGGCGCGCGCCGGCGACAGTGGTAAGGGCTTCGCGGTGGTTGCGGCCGAGGTGAAAGCGCTGGCCAATCAGACTTCGCACGCGACGGAAGACATCGTACGCCATATTTCCGAAATTCAGACACTCACGCAAAATACCGTGGGCGAGATCGATTCTGTAGCTGAACGCATAACCGAACTCACCCAGGTGGCCTCGGAGATCGCAGCCGCAGTTGACGAGCAGAGCGAGGTGACGCAGGAGATCGGCCGCGGAATGCAATTGGCGTCCGAGCATACCGCTTCGGCCGAAAGGTCGATCGCGACGGCCGAGCAGGCCGTCAACCAGGGTGCAGTGGCGGCCGCCGAGGTTTTGAAGTGGAGCGAGACGTTGTCGAGCCACGCTGACGAGCTCGGTGAGAGCGTAAAGGCCTTTTTCCTCAACGTACGCGCGGCCTGACGTCGCCGCATCTGAACGCGCGGCTCAGGCCCCGCTTCGTGCGTCCCAAGAGGCGCCTCATCCAGAGCAAAGCCGGATGGGGAACCGCGATCTTTAGTTCCTCGGCGCTGCCGAAGCGGCGCAGCCGGTCGCTCCGCCAGGCGTGGTAGACCGTGCGGTAACCGATGTTGGTCCAGGCCGCGTCCACCTTGGCGAAGCCGCATTGCTTCAGCAACGCCACCATGCAAGCCGGATTTGGTCCCCACCGATTGCTTTCGTCGTCGTCAAGTTCCCTCCCCGGATACATGATCATTGCCGGCCGACGAACCTCCAGCGCGTCGGTGTGCGTTTCGACAATCAGTACCTCGCCCGCCAGTGCGGCGATCTGCTGTAGGGCGGCGATCGGATTTTCCAAGTGATAGAACACGCCGAGCAACAAAACGACGTCGAACGTTCCGACCCGCTCCGGCGTCAGCGCGCAAATGTCGATCTCGCCGATTTCGAGGTCGATACCAAGAATGGATCGCGCGAGGTCGAAGCCTTCGCGACCGCGCGTGTGGTGCCGCCAGGCAAGTGAATCCGTGGCTAAGATCCGGGCTGCGCCGCGGCGTTTGGCTTCAAAACTGTAAGCACCGTTCCAGGCGCCGATGTCGATCACCGTCCGGCCGCGTATGTCGACCGGATCGAAGATGGCGGCATACTCCATTCGATGAACGTCCGGCGGCTTTTGTCCCGGCGTTACAATGCCGTTGCCGAGATCAATAGAGTGAAACCACGGGATCCGGCGCACCTGTTGCTCCAGTGCCGCCAAGTCGAATTTTGTCTTCGATGAATCGGCGCCGGGATCTGTCAAAATCATTTGTTTTCCAGAGTGCAGGGCGCGCTAGGGAAAGCGGACTTGCACGCCATTCTGACGAAACGCCGGCTTAACCTTCCCGTACCGACTGTTGCGGCCATTGGCCTGCTTCGATCTTGCCCGCAGCGATCACGGCTTGAGTGCGGCTCTCGACTCCGAGCTTCTGCAAAATCGCGGAGACGTGCGCCTTGACGGTCGCCTCCGACACGCCGAGTTCGTAGGCGATCTGCTTGTTGAGCAACCCGCTCGACAGCATCATCAGCACGCGGACCTGTTGCGGTGTGAGCGTCGAAAGGCGCGCGATCGTGGCCGTGGTTTCGGCATCAGAGTCGCGGGCGAGATCGATATCCGGCGGCGTCCACACTTCACCCTGCAAGACGTTCCCAATGGCTTGGCGCATTACTTCGATGCCCAGCGTCTTGGGGATGAACCCCGACGCACCAAATTCCATGCAGCGGCGGATCACAGCCGGATCATCGTTGGCGGAGACCACAACGATCGGCAGGCTCGGATATTGCGCGCGCAGATACATCAAGCCGGAGAATCCACGCACGCCGGGCATGCTAAGATCGAGCAAGATCAAATCCACGTCCCGGTTGCCGCCGTCGAGGATCTCGCTGACGTCTTTGAAGCTGCCGGCTTCGGCGACGTCAACCTGTTCGAACAACCCGATGACCGCCTGGCGCAGCGCGCCGCGGAACAGGGGATGGTCGTCGGCGATCAATAGAGAGTAGGAATGAGCCTCGCTCAATGGATGATGACTCAAGGCGCGACTGCGCGCGAAACAGGCATGCGAAAAACAAGTTTGTACATTTTACTTCCCGGACTGGGGCGCGGTCTACAGCCGGTATCGATGCCGCCCACCGCGCTTCGCCCCGGGGCGGACCTTGAGATTGAGCGCGCAATCCAGCTATAAATAACGGCTCGAACGAAAACCACCGGGATTAGCGAGTTTGCCGAGATGCATTCCATGATGAAGCGTTGTTTGGCTTTCGGCTTAGCTGCCACGCTCCTTGGTGCGACCGGTATCGCAAGCGCGCACGCCGACCCACGGGGCTTGTGGCTGGCGGAGGACGGCGCCAAAGTACGCGTAGCTTCCTGCGGCGGCTATATTTGCGCCACTATTGCAGAACCGAAGTCGCGTATCGATCCGGAAACCGGCCGGCCGTGGACCGACAAGAACAATTCCGACCCGGCACTACGCAACCGGCCGCTCGTTGGCGTGGCGGTGCTTCGATCGCTCCAGCCGAGTGGTCCGGGAAAGTGGTCGGGCACTCTCTACAATATCGAGAACGGCAACACCTATGAGGGCCATCTTCTGGAAGTCGGCCCCAGGACGATTCGTATCGAAGGCTGCGCGATCGGTATTTGCGGCGGCCGGAACCTGAGCCGTATCCAGTAATCCGCAACGCGGGAAGTTTGCCGGTAAATTCCGCGAACACCCTCCCGCTCCGTGTCGCGCGCGCCGGGCAGGGGGGCTTACCCTTTCTTTGCCCCAATAAATTGCAGAATTACCTCGCGCCGATGCGGCCGCGCGCGATGCTCGGTGACGTAGATGCCCTGCCACGTGCCGAGCGCCAGCCTGCCGCCAATCACCGGCACATGAAGTGAGATGCCGGCGAGCATGGATTTGACATGGCCCGGCATATCGTCGGGACCCTCCGCCGTGTGAACCCAGCCAGCATCGGCCGGGGCGAGCCGGCGCAAAGCCGTGACGAGATCAGTGCGGACATCCGGGTCGGCATTCTCCTGGATGACAAGGGACGCCGAGGTGTGGCGCATGAAGAGCAAGATCATGCCGTCGTCGGCTTCGATGTCTTTGAGGAAGTGTGCCACCGCGGAGGTGATTTCAAAAAAGCCTTCGCCGCGGGTCTCCACGGCGAGTGTTGCGGTGACAAGGGTCGGCGCTGACACGCTGCCGCGAACGGAAAGCTCGGCTCGCACGTGAGATGAACCGCTCAGGTCCTGTCCTTTAGTTGCTTTTCTGCCCGCGCGATGACCTCGACCAGGCGGTGCCACATCCGCTCGGCGAAGGCGAGCACGCGGTCGAGGTCGGGATTTTCATTCAATCGCGGTATCTGCAGATCTTGGCTCGTGGCGGACGGTTCCGCAGTGGCGCCTGCCGGCAGCGGCAGGCCGCGAGCGAGAATGTCCTTTTTCAGCGCCGCGTTTTCGCGGCGCAGCCGGGCGATCTCGTTTTCAAGGATGGCGCGATCATCCGGTGCCGCCTGACAAGCCCAGCCGACCGTGCGCTGGCTGCACAGCGAAACGTCGCCGGTCTGCTTATCAAGCCGCAAGACGCCATCGGACTGCTTACTGAAGGCGTAGCGGCCGCCTTCGTTGTCGGGCGTCGCGTCATCAGCGAGTGCCGGAGTGAATAAACACCAACCGATCAGAGCGCCGGCAACAGCTTTTGTAATCATGGTGGCTCTTTCGTCCGGCCTCGCCGCGAGAACGCATGGCAGGGACTTCGTCTCGTCATTCTAGGGAAGCGCTTTGCGGCGCACAATCGCGCTCGATTGCCGCCCGATCGAGCTTATATCTACCATAAATTTCAGGCGCTTAGGCCTGATGAGGGTTTCAAGACTTGGCGTTGACTTGGCGAAACTCAGTCAGTATGGTCCGCGCGGCTTTAAGGGGCGGGCCCGTTTCGATTGCCGCACAAGCGCGAGTGTCGAGGTCATGAGCGACAACGCGCGCGAGAGCGGCGACCGCAACAAGGCGCACACCGATGAGGCCGCCCTCTCCGCGAGACTCCAGCGTCTCGGCGAAGGTCTCGGCCAGGCGCATGGGCGCCAAGGGCCACCTTCCGGCGATGACTCTGGTGGAGATCGGGCCGCGACTGCATCCGGTTACGCTCGGGGCTTTCGCCTCTCTAGCGAACTTGTTGCGGGCGTGCTGGTCGGCGCCGGCCTGGGCTGGCTTATCGATCGCTTGCTCGGCATCTCGCCCTGGGGGTTCATCGTATTTCTTTTGCTCGGCTTCGTCGCGGGTGTGCTCAACGTAATGCGCTCTGCCGGAGTCGTTCCCGGCCCGAGATTGGATGGCGGCGCGGGAAGCCGGAAATAGTTTGAACCATGACTGTCGATCCTATTCATCAATTTACGATCCAGAACTGGGCCCCGATTGTCACTATCGGTCAACATCAGTTCGCGTTCACCAATTCCGCGCTGTTCATGTTCATCATCGTCATCCTGGTCTCGGCATTGCTGATCGCCGGGACCGCGCCGCGCGCCGTGATTCCCGGGCGCCTGCAGTCGATCGCGGAAATGTCTTACGAGTTCGTGGCCAACACAGTCCGGTCATCCGCCGGCGACGAAGGGATGAAATTCTTCCCCTTTGTGTTCACCCTGTTCATGTTCGTCCTGTTCGCCAACATGATCGGGCTCATCCCCTATTCGTTCACGGTCACAAGCCAGTTGATCGTGACGGCGACGCTCGCGCTTGCGGTGTTCTTCATCGTCGTGATCTACGGCTTCTGGCGCAACGGCCTCGGTTTCCTCAAGCTGTTCGTCCCTAAAGGGGTGCCGATCTACATTTTGCCGGCGATCGTGGTCATCGAAGTATTGTCGTTCATCTCGCGTCCGATCTCGCACAGCGTGCGGTTGTTCGCGAACATGCTGGCGGGCCACATTACGCTGCAAGTGTTCGCCGGATTCATCATCATGCTGGCGGGTTTCGGCGTGGTCGGCTGGTTTGGCGCGGCGATACCGCTCCTGCTCGTGATCATGCTCACGGCGCTCGAATTCCTGGTGGCCTTCCTGCAGGCCTACGTCTTCGCAATTCTCACCTGCATCTATCTCAACGATGCGATTCACCCTGGCCATTGACAGCGCGACTGCTGCAAAACCTCGAAAAGGAGCTTTCTCATGGATCCGACCGCCGCAAAGTACATTGGAGCCGGCATTGCCTGTATCGGCATGGGCGGCGCCGGCGTCGGCGTGGGCATCATCTTCGGCAATTACCTGGCCGCGGCGCTGCGCAATCCTTCGGCCGCGCAGGGCCAGTTCGGCAACCTGATTTTCGGCTTCGCCATCACCGAAGCGCTCGGCATTTTCTCGCTGCTGATTGCGCTGCTGTTGCTGTTCGGGCTGTAAAGCTTCGCCGTCATGGCCGAGCGGACCGCGCATACCGAAGCGCCCGGGGGCCACGCCCCTTTTCCGCCGTTCCAGGCGCAGCATTTTCCCTCGCAGCTGCTCTGGCTCGTCGTATCGTTCGTTCTCCTCTACGCGCTGATGTCGAGGATCGCGCTGCCGCGCATCGGTGCGATTTTTGCCGAGCGCAGCAAACGCATTGCCGACGACCTCGCCGCGGCGCAACGCTTCAAGGAGCAATCGGAAGCGGCCGGCGCCGCTTACCAGAAAGCGCTTGCCGACGCGCGCAATCGCGCCCAGGCGATCGCCGCCGAGACCCGCGAAAAGCAGGCGGCAGAGGCGGAGGCGAACAACAAGCGGCTCGAAGATCAGTTGCACGAGAAGCTCGCGGCGGCCGACCGGTCGATCGCGGCCACGCGCGCGACCGCGATGGGCAATGTCGGGAGCATCGCCGCGGAGACTGCAGCGGCCATCGTCGAACGGCTCATCGGAACAACCCCGAGTCCGCAGGATGTCGCCGCCGCGCTGCGCGACGCCAGCAAGCCCTAGGTCACTTCCATGTTTGAAGCGGAAAATTTTGTCGCGCTGGGCTTCGTCATCTTTCTCGGCCTGCTCGTCTACCTCGGCGCCCATCGCCGGGTGATCGACGGCATTGATCGCCGGCAAGCGCGCATCAAATCCGAGCTCGACGAGGCGGTGCGGCTCCGGCAGGAGGCGCAGGCGGTGCTCGCAGAATTCGAACGCAAGGCGCGCGAGGCCGAAGGCGAGGCGGCCTCGATCATCGCCGGTGCCAAGGCCGAAGCCGAACGGCTTTCCGCCGAAGCCAAAACGCGAATGGAGGATTTTGTCGTCCGCCGCACCAAGATGGCCGAGGCGAAAATTGCGCAGGCGGAAGCCCAGGCACTGGCGGATGTACGCGCCGCCGCCGCCGACACCGCTGTCGCCGCGGCGGAGCGTATTCTCGGCGCCGCCGCCAAGGGCAAAGTCGCCGAGGGTTTGCTCGCGCGCGGCATTGAAGACATCAGGAAAAGATTCAATTAAGCGAAGCCGACGCCTTCGCGCGTTTAGGCGCCGCTTTGCGGCAAGCTAGTTTGCGCTCGCCGCCGGCTTGGCTTTCGCTCTCGGCTTCGGCTTCGGCCTTGGCTTTTCCGCGGGTTGAGCCGACAGCGGATCGAAGCCGATATAAGCGACATAATCGTCCAGCTGCGAAGTCGGGCTGGGCACCGGGAAACTCAGGCCCTCTTCGACATGGGCAAAGAGCTTGCTGCTGTCACCCGGTGCAAGCGTGACCGGGATGCGAATGAATTTGGTGGTCACCGGCTTCGTGCCGCCGGGCGTTTCCTGAACGACGGCAATGCGCAACGGTACATCGACTTCGCCGGGGCCGCCCGTGGGCCCGATAATAACGCGCCCCTCGATGCCGATGCGCATCGCCATGCTGCCCTCGGCGACGGTGCAGTTCCGCGCCATGCGCACGAACTCGCCCTGATACCTTACCGACATTGCCGAGTTGTCGCCGGCCGGCGAAATAGTCAGCGTAGACGCGCCCTGGCGCACTTCTACCGGCGGGCAAGTGACGGCGCCTTGGCCTGTAGCCGCGGTTTGCGCTCCCTTGGCCGAAGAGCCGGCGAAGAGATCGGTGAACGATCCGGTTCCGGAATAGCCGTGTTGCGCTGCTGCGGGAGCTGACGCGCTGCCGCTGCTCTGGCTCGCGCATCCACAAGTCAAAAGGGCAAGCAAAAGCGCGGCCCCGGCTAGGGAGCGCTCACACAAGCTGATTTGACGATCGGTTCCCGGCATGCCTCAAGTGTCTTTATTATCCCGTCGGCGCTCGTTCTAGCAAGGAAACCGTGGCCATCCCAAGGCGTCCGGTGCGCGGCCGCCGGCGTTAAGGTTTGGAATCTTTCAGGCGGCCATACAGCAAGTGGTCCTGCCAGATTCCGTTGATACAAAGATACTCGCGCGCGTAGCCCTCACGCACGAAACCGGTCTTCTCCAATAGTCGGATCGAGCCAGCATTGGTCGGAATGCAGGCGGCTTCGAGCCGATGCAGCCGCAAGGAAGCGAAAGCAAAAGGGATAATGGCCCGCACCGCCGCGGTCATGTAACCCTGGCGCGCGAATGGCTGGCCCATCCAGTAACCGATACTTCCAGCCTGCGCTACGCCGCGGCGGATATTCGCCAGCGTCAATCCGCCCACCAGCGCGTTGTCGGAAGCGCGGCTGATCAGGAATGCGTAGCCTTGATCGGTGCGCAAGTCTTCGGCGTAGCGCCTGACGCGGCGACGGAATGCGCTGCGGCTCAAATCATCGGCGGGCCAGGTCGGCTCCCAAGGCGTCAGAAAGTCGCGGCTCGTTTCGCGCAACGCCGTCCAATCGGCGAAGTCGGTCACCTGCGGTATCCGCAGCACGACTCCGTCGCCGGCCACCGAAGGCAACGGATCGGCAAAGTTGATGGTGCGGAAGAACGCCATCTCCGTCCATGATTATGCCGCTTGGCGGGTCAAAGTCTCGACAATGGCGGCGGCACTTTCAAGTCCGGAGCCCAGTCCCAGCACGGCAATCGCGGGCTTGCCGCGGGCGATCAGCGCCCGTCCTGCCGCGCGGGCGCTTTCAACCGTCACCGCTTCGACCTTTTCGACCAGCTCATCCAGCGGAACTGGCCGCCCCCACACCATCATCTGCCGCGCCAATTGTCCGATACGATCGCCGGAGCTTTCCAGCGCCATGAGCAACCCGGCCTTCATCTGCGCCTTGGCGCGGGCGATTTCGGCCTCGGAAATGTTTGTGGTGGCATTGACGATCTCATCGACCACGAGGCGCATCAGTTCGGAAGCGTCGCCCGCATCGGTGCCGGAATAAAGTCCGAACATACCGACATCCGAGTATGAGGCGTGAAAGCAATGGATCGAGTAGCACAGGCCGCGCTTCTCGCGCGCTTCCTGAAAAAGACGGGATGACATGCCGCCGCCAAGCACGTTGCTGAACATCTGCAGCGAGTAAAGCTGCGGATCGTCTTGCGCGAGCCCGGGCAGCGCTAGTGCGATGTGCACCTGCTCGAGTTTGCGTTTTTCGACGTGCGCGCCGCCCCCGAACCGGGCCGGCTCCGGCGCCGGGCTTGCTGGCCCGTTGAAACTTGCAAAACGCTTTTCGACCTCGGCGACCACCGCTTCATGATTGACCGCGCCGGCGGCGGCGATGACCATGTCCGGGCCGCGATAATGCCGGCCCAGATAGTCGCGCAACTTCGCGCCGTCGAACGAGCGCACTGTCGCTGGCGTGCCGAGGATGGACCGGCCGAACGGTTGCTCGGGAAACGCGGTGGCTTGCAAATATTCGAAGATCAGATCATCGGGCGTGTCGGCGACGGCGCCGATCTCCTGCACAATGACATTTTGTTCCAGCGTCAGATCGTCGTGCGCAAAGGCCGGCTCGGAGAGAATGTCGGCAAGGACGTCGATCGCCAGCGGCACGTCGGCCTTGAGCACGCGGGCAAAATAGGCCGTGCTTTCAATGCTGGTCGCGGCGTTCAAGTCGCCGCCGACGGCCTCAATCTCCTCGGCGATCTGGCGGGCGCTTCGCCGCCGCGTTCCCTTGAACGCCATATGTTCGAGGAAATGCGAAATGCCGTGCTCGTCGTGCCGTTCGTCACGGCTGCCGGAATTGACCCACACGCCGAGCGAGGCGGTCTCCAAGTGCGGCATGGTGTCGGTTACGACATTAATGCCGGATTTCAATTTGGTCGCCGCAACGCTCATGCCGCCGCTCCTTCTTGCGCGGCACGGCTTGTCGTCAGAACGAAACGCTCGACCGCAGATTGATCCGCCGGCAGCACAGTGACTCGCTCCGGCCGTTGATTGAGATCGGAAAGCCATTCCGGCAATTGAGGTTGCGCGCCGCAGGCCGCCGCGACCGCATCGGGAAATTTTGCCGGATGCGCGGTCGAAAGTACCACCATCGGCACCGACGGATTGCGCGGCTCCTTCTCGGCTGCCGCGATGCCAACCGCGGTATGCGGATCGACGATGATCCCAGTCTCCCGCTTGACTGTGCGGATAGTGGCGGCGACTTCCTTCTCGTCCGCGCGTGCGGCGGTAAACGAGGCGCGAATTTGCGACAGCGCGTGCGCCGACAACGTGAAGCGCCGGGTCTTTGCAAGCGAGTCCATAAGCGTGCGCACGGCGCCGCTGTCGCGCCCGTAGGCCTCAAACAGCAGGCGCTCGAAGTTCGATGCCACCTGGATGTCCATCGACGGCGACGAGGTCGGCACGACGTCGCGCAGCTCATAGCTGCCGGTCGCGAGCACGCGAGCTAGAATGTCGTTGACGTTGGTGGCGATGGTCAGCCGCTCGATTGGCAAACCCAAAAGCTGCGCGACGTAACCGGCATAGACATCGCCGAAATTCCCGGTCGGCACGGTGAACGCGACGGCGCGATGCGGGGCGCCGAGCGCTACTGCCGCGGTGAAATAGTAGACCGCCTGCGCGACGATGCGCGCCCAATTGATCGAATTGACGCCAGAGAGGTTCACCCGATCACGGAAGACGGCATGATTGAACATGCCCTTCACGATCGCCTGGCAATCGTCAAAGGTGCCTTCGATCGCGATCGCATGAATGTTGGCCGGCTTCGCGGTGGTCATCATCCGCCGCTGGACTTCTGAAACGCGGCCTTTCGGGAAAAGCACGACAACGTCGATGCGGCCCTTGCCGGCGAACGCCTCGATCGCGGCGCCGCCGGTATCTCCAGACGTCGCGACGACTACGGTCCGCCGTTCGTCGTGAGCCGCGAGGGCGTGATCCATCAGCCGCGCCAAAAGTTGCAACGCCAGGTCTTTGAAGGCGAGCGTCGGACCGTGAAACAGTTCGAGCAGAAATGTATTCGCGCCAATCTGGGTCAGCGGCGCCACGGCGGGATGGCGGAAGCTCCCATAAGCTTCACGCGCCATGCGGGCGAGATCGACGTCGCCGATGGAGCCGGCCGTGAACGGCCGCATAACCTCCACCGCGACTTCCGCGTAGGGCCGCCCGGCGAAGCCCGCGATCGCCTCGCGCTCGAGACGCGGCCAGGCGGCCGGCACGTAAAGGCCGCCATTGGGCGCCAGTCCCGCAAGCATGGCTTCAGTGAAGCCAAGCGGGGAAACGTCGCCACGGGTCGATACGTAATCCAACCGACATTCTCCCACCGGCCGGGGCGGTACCCTTGCCGCTAAGATGTTGATTTCCCCAGGAAAATTTCTGTGGCGGCCGTTGGGCGCGCCGGTCCCGGACAAGGTCACAAGTATAGGAGAGCGTGAGGTTTCACAAGGAACGCGGCCGCACCGTCCGGGTGCAGCGCGTCCTAGGTTTCGCGCCGCTTGGTCCGCCCCGATTTGAACGCCCAGATCGCGAAGCTGACAGTCAACACCAATGCCAGCCCGTACCAGGTCACCGCGTATTGCATGTGATTGTTAGGCAGGCTTGGCACAAGCTTGCCTGGCCGCGGCCAGCCGCCCGGCGGCACCGGCGATTCCTGCTCGATATAGAACGGGGCGACCGGGCCCCAGCCCTTGGCCGCCGCGATCGCCGCCGGATCGCGAACAAAGAACACGCTCGCTTTGTCCTGCGGAGTGAACCAAGAGCGCCGCTCCGGCCAGCGCATGGCGCCGGTGATGACAACGTCGCCCGAGGGGGGCGGGCTTGGCGCCACGTTCGGCTTCCAGTTCGTGTCCGACGGCACGAAGCCGCGGTTGATCACAATGACGCTCCCGTCGGCCAAGTTCGCAGGCGTGAACACCCAGACTCCAAAACCCGAGACGTCGGGGCGAAAAGCCAGTGCCGAGGCATAAACCAGCGCATCGTCGTTCTGGTCGAACGTTGCACTGAAGGTAACGCGGCGATACTCGTCGTGCGCGGGATCGAGTGTCGGCCAAGCCGCTGACGCCGGGAGCGCCACGGGCAGGGCCGCCAATCTTTCATCGAGCGCCGCGATCAATCCTTCTTTCCACGCCTTCCGTTGCACTTGCCACGTGCCGAGCGCGATGAGGGCGGCAAACACCATCAGCGCCGGAATTAGGAGGCTGATCCAGGATCGCGGGCGGCGTCTTCGTGCCAAGGGAGCTGCCGGCGTCGCGCTCAAGGTTCGCCTTTGCCGAAGCGACGCTCCGCCGCACGGTGATGATATTGCAGCGCGATCAAAAGTCCCTTCATCGGCCGCAGCGGACCGAGCGTCACAATGAGGATGAGCGGCAACCACAACGCCGCGTGCACCCACAACGGCGGCTGGTAGACGACTTCAGTCACCAGCGCGGCAAATACGACAATGAAGCCGGCGAGAAACATGATGAACACGGCTGGACCGTCACCCGAGTCGGCGAAACTGTAATCCAGCCCGCACACGTCGCAGCAGGACCGTAGCGAAAGAAAGCCCTGGAATAGCTTGCCACGGCCGCAGCGCGGACAGGCGCAGGTCAGGCCGGCGATGATGGCGCCGGGAAGCGTGGCGATGGGTTTATCGGTCATAGCAACGACGTTGCGTTCCAGCTCTCCCCGCGTGCGGGGAGGTGTCGGATCGCGCTAGCGATCTGGATAAGGGGCGTCACCACTATTCTCGACCGAGCGGCGAAGCCTCTCACCCCGAAGATGCTCCCCGCACGCGGGGAGAGGGAAAAAACGTTATTCCGGCAGCGGCGTGCCGGAGCCCCAGACGTAGATGCAAGCGAACAGGAACAGCCAGACCACGTCAACGAAGTGCCAATACCAAGCGGCAAATTCGAAGCCGAGATGCTGCGTCGGCGTGAATTGTCCGCGGAGCGCGCGGACTAGACACACGATCAGGAAGACCGAGCCGATGATGACGTGGGCGCCATGAAATCCGGTCGCCATAAAGAACGTGGCGCCGTAGATGTTGCCGGAATAATGGAACGCGGCGTGGCCGTATTCCCAGGCCTGCACGCAGGTGAACGAAATCCCGAGCGCGATGGTGCAGACGAGGCCCCAGATCAGGCCTTTCCGATCGTTGTTGAGGAGCGAGTGATGCGCCCAGGTCACCGTGGTGCCTGAGGTCAGCAGGATCAACGTGTTCAATAACGGCAGGTGCCAGGGGTCGAAGGTATGAATGTCCTTCGGCGGCCACACGCCGCCGAGAAATGCGGTGCGCGCAAAGTCCTTGAGCTCCGCGGGAAACAACGCGGTGTTGAAATAAGCCCAGAACCAGGCAACGAAGAACATCACCTCAGAGGCGATGAACAAGATCATGCCGTAGCGGTGCGAGATCTGCACCACGCGGGTATGGTCGTGCTCGACTTCGGCTTCGAAAATGACGTCCCGCCACCAGCCGATCATGGTGTAGATGACGCCAATGGCGCCAATGCCGAAAATGATCGGCGCGTAAGCGACCACGTGGTGCATCCACAGAATGAGCCCGAACGCAATGATAAAGGCCGAGACAGCGCCGACGGCCGGCCACGGGCTGGGATTGACCAGGTGATAATCGTGATGCGGTTTGGCGTGTGCAGCATCGGCCATTGTTATCGTCTCCGCTTGGCGCCCGGTGCCGGCGCGCCGCTATAGTTGCTCGTAAGCACGGTCAAGATTTTCCCGGCAGCGTATTTGCCGCCGCCTGATCCGGCACGCGCACCGGATAGAAGGTGTAGGAAAGCGTTATGAGGTCGACTTTGTGCTGTTCGGCATCTTCCGCCAGTTTCGGATCGACGTAGAAGACCACGGCCATATCACGCCGCTCGCCCGGCTTCATGGTCTGTTCGGTGAAGCAGAAGCAGTTGATCTTCTCGAAATAGATACCGACCGTCGAAGGACTGACATTATAGCCCGCCTGACCCGCTGTTACGCGGGCGGCTTCATTGGTAACGCTATAGTAGACGGTCACGACCTGTCCGAGCTTGACGTCGATGGTCCGTTGCTCAGGCACAAATCGCCACGGTAGCCCAGCGGCGACATTGGAATCGAATCGGACTGTGATGGTGCGATCAGACACTTGGCTTGGGGCCGCTTTTGCCACCTGTGTGGTGCCGCCGTAGCCGGTCGTGCGGCAAAACCAGGAATAGAGCGGCACAGCGGCAAACGACAGGCCGATCATGACGGCGACCAGGCCGCCGCAACAAAACCCGACCACAAGATCGCGTCGCGGCAGAGGTGCAGGCGATTTCGGCGTGGCGCTCATGAGCTGCCGAGACCTCGCGTGCTTACAGCGGCCGAACCAGCACCGCCGGGCCCTTCACCAGCGTCACGATGTAGAACAGGATCACCAGTACCCCAAGCGCCACCGCAATTGCGATCGAGCGCGCGCGGCGGGCGCGCGCCTGTTGTTCGGTCAGCCTGATGCCGCGATCCGGTTTCTGCTCGCTCATGTGCGCGCTCCATGGTCATGCGGCGAGATGACCGAACAACACTGGAGACATATGGTCGACCAGCAGCGCGGCAAATACCACGAACAGATAGAGGATCGAGAAGGCAAACAGTTGCTTGCTGGCGGCGAACCCGCTTTGCTCATTACGCAGACGAAGCGCAAGCAGCAAGAATGCCGCGCCGCCCACCGTCGCCACTGCGCCGTAAACCGGCCCGGTGTAGCCGAGAATCCATGGCAAGACTCCGAGCGGTGCGAGGATCAGCGTGTAGACGAGAATCTGCAACCTCGTTTGCGTGGGGCCGGCGACGACCGAAAGCATTGGTATGCCGGCCCGCGCGTATTCGTCTGAACGATAGAGCGATAGCGCCCAAAAATGCGGCGGGGTCCAGAAAAAAATGACGAGGAAGAAAATAACAGGCTCGAGGCTTATTGCGCCGGTCGCGGCCGCCCAACCGATCACCGGCGGCAAAGCTCCCGCGGCGCCGCCAATCACGATGTTCTGCGGCGTGCGTCGCTTGAGCCACATTGTATAGACGAGCACATAAAATGCGATCGTGGCCGCGAGCAGCGCCGCGGCCACGACATTAACGAGAAGGCCAAGGATGACGACGGAGAACGCAGCGAGCGTCAGCCCGAAGGCGAGCGCTTCGCCGGGTGCGATCCGCCCGCACGGTATCGGCCGCTCGGCAGTCCGCGTCATGCGCCCGTCGGTTTCGGCGTCGTACCACATGTTAAGCGCACCGGCGGCGCCGGCGCCGACCGCGATGCACAGAATTGCAACGAAGCCGATGACCGGATGAAGCTGACCGGGCGCCACCATGAGACCAACGAAGGCCGTAAACACCACGAGAGACATCACTCGCGGCTTCATCAGCTCGATATAGTCGCCGACGCCAGCGATACTGGGCTCGGCGTGTGCGGTCGTGAGACTCATCGGATCAAAGGCAGCGTGTCGAACTGATGGAACGGCGGCGGCGACGGCAGCGTCCATTCCAGCGTGGTCGCGCCCGCCCCCCACGGATTGGCGCCGGCGCGCTCCTTGCGCAGGAACGCATGTGCCACGCCAAAGAAGAATACCAGGGTGCCGAAGCCGGAGATATACGAGCCGATTGATGAGATGAAATTCCAGTCGGAGAATGCGTCGGGGTAATCGGCGATGCGCCGCGGCATGCCGGCGAGCCCGAGGAAGTGCTGCGGAAAGAATACCAGATTGACGCCGACGAAAGTCAGCCAGAAGTGCAGCTTGCCGATGGTTTCCGAGTACATGTAGCCGGTCATTTTCGGGAACCAGTAGTACCAGCCGCCGAAGATGGCGAACACGGCGCCGAGCGAAAGCACGTAGTGGAAGTGCGCGACGACGTAATAGGTGTCCTGGAGAACGCGATCCACGCCGGCGTTGGCGAGCACTACGCCGGTGACGCCGCCGAGCGTGAACAAGAAGATGAAGCCGAGCGCCCACAGCATGGGCGTCTTAAACTCGATCGAGCCGCCCCACATCGTGGCAATCCACGAGAAGATCTTCACGCCCGTGGGAACGGCAATGACCATGGTGGCGGCGACGAAATAGGCCTGAACGCTCGCCGACATGCCGACCGTGTACATGTGGTGGGCCCAGACGACGAAACCGATGCCGCCGATGGCGACCATGGCGTAGGCCATGCCGAGATAACCGAACACCGGCTTGCGCGAAAATGTTGCGACGATCTGGCTGACCATGCCGAAGCCGGGCAGGATCAGAATGTAAACTTCGGGGTGGCCGAAGAACCAGAACAGATGCTGGAACAACAGCGGATCGCCGCCGCCGTGCGGATCAAAGAACGTGGTGCCGAAATTCCGGTCGGTAAGCAGCATGGTGATCGCGCCGGCCAGCACCGGCAACGCCAGCAGCAGCAGAAACACCGTCACCAGCTGCGACCAGACAAACAGCGGCATCTTGTGCAAGGTCATGCCCGGCGCGCGCATGTTGAAGATCGTGGTGATGAAATTGATAGCGCCGAGGATCGAAGATGCGCCGGCGAGATGCAGCGCCAGAATGACGAAATCCATCGCCGGGCCTGGATGCCCATAGGTCGATAGCGGAGCGTAGATCGTCCAGCCCGTGCCCGCGCCGTTGACGCCGGCCTCACCTTCGAAAAACATCGAGGCGACGAACAGCGCGAACGAGGCTGGCAACAGCCAGAACGAAATGTTGTTCATGCGCGGGAAAGCCATATCCGGCGCGCCGATCATCAGCGGGACCATCCAATTGCCGAAGCCGCCGATCATCGCCGGCATGATCATGAAAAAGATCATGATCAGGCCGTGCGCAGTCACGATCACGTCGTAATAGTGCGTCTCGTGGAAGATCTGCAGGCCGGGGAACATCAGTTCGGCGCGGATCAGGATCGAGAACGCGCCGCCGATCAGGCCGGCGCAGAGCGCGAACACCAGATACATGGTGCCGATGTCTTTATGATTGGTCGAGTAAACGTAACGGCGCCATCCGTGCGGAATTGCGTGGCCGTTATGGTCGCCGTGCGCCGCTTGTACCATTGTATCCATAGTCGGTTCCTGCGTTAGTGCGTCTTCTCTCCGGCGTCGTGCCGGCCGTCAATGTGCTGCGGCCGTCAATGTCGCCGGCGGACCGTCGAGGCCTGCATTCTTCTTCTCCGCCGCGATCCATTGTTCGAAGTCGGCATCATTGACCACTCGCACGGTGATCGGCATGAACGCATGGTCCTTGCCGCACAGCTCCGAGCATTGGCCGTGAAAAGTCCCCTCGCTGGTTGCCTTGAACCAGGTGTCATTGAGCCGGCCTGGAACGGCGTCAATCTTGATGCCGAACGACGGCACAGCGAACGAATGAATGACGTCGGCGCCTGTGACCAGGACATGCACGACCTTGTTCACGGGCACGACCAATTCATGGTCGACAGTCAGCAGCCGTGGCTGGCCGGGCTTAAGGTCCTTGTCTTCCACAATCAGCGAGTTGAATTCGAAGTCGCCGTTGTCGGGATAATTGTAGCTCCAATACCACTGCTTGCCGGTGGCTTTGATGGTGAGATCGGCTTTTGGTGCGTCGAGTTCCAGAAACAGCAGGCGGAAGGACGGCACCGCGATCGCGACCAGAATGATGACCGGTACAATGGTCCAAACGAGCTCGATGACAGTGTTGTGTGTGGTGCGCGAAGGCGTCGGATGGGCCCGAGCGTTAAAGCGCACCATGACGATGATCAGGAGGACCAGCACGAACAGCGTAATCGCTGCAGTGATCCACAACAGAAAGTCGTGAAACCGGGTGATATCCACCATGACCGGGGAAGCGGCTTCCTGCAGGCCAAGCTGCCACGGCGTAGGCTGGCCGAGGCCGGCGAACGCCGCGCCCGCGGTGGCAATAAGGACGGCTCCGGCCAGCGCGTAGCGTGCTAAGCGGAAGAGCGCATGCATCGGTTGTTGGCTCCTTGCGTCTCGCTCGTTTTCCGCCGCGGTCGGTTCGTGCCGTAGCGCGTCACCACCGGGATGATATGCAAAACGCATGTCTCCTGGGCGACGCCGGCCCGACGCTGCCGGCTGCCGGGCGAGTTTGTGCCAGGGGTCTGGCCCTTGCCGGGCATCGGCGGATGGGGGTCGTCCCGTCAAACCACAAATCCTGCGCTACCGCAATGCACTCTTAAGCATGAAGTGCCGCAGATAAAATGGGATATCGGCCGGGTTCAAACCGGCTTGCTTCGCGGCCCCACGACGCCCGGTTTGCCGGTCTCTTGACAGTGCGGCCTTAGGATGTAGGGGAGGCTCGCTGGGCGGCTCGTCAGCGTGATTCGCGACAAGGCGCTTTGCAGGAGTTGCCGCGCGGGGCGCTTCGGCTGGTCAGGGAACGGGATCATGGCCTTTTTTGCGATAGGGCGTGTGCTGCGGCCAATTGCCCCTGCGCTCGCCGCTTTGGTCGCCGTTGCCACCCTCGCCGGGCAGGCGGCCGCTCAGGGTGCTGTACGGTCGGTCCATGGCGACTGGCAGATTCGCTGCGACACGCCTCCCGGGGCGCAGAGCGAGCAATGTGCGCTAATGCAAAGCGTGACAGCGGAGGACAGGCCGAATGTCGGTCTCACCGTGATCGTGCTCAAGACCACCGATCAAAAGAACCGCTTGATGCGGGTCGTCGCCCCGCTGGGTGTCCTTTTGCCTTCGGGACTCGGACTGAAGATCGATAACGTCGACGTCGGGCGCGCCGGTTTTGTACGCTGCTTGCCCAATGGCTGTGTCGCCGAGGTCACGATGGACGACAAGCTCGTCGAACAATTGCGCAACGGGCAGACCTCGACGTTCATCATTTTTCAGACGCCGGAAGAGGGGATCGGCTTTCCCATGAGCCTTAAGGGGTTTGGCGAAGGCTTCGATAAACTGCCGTAATCCGCCGGCGCTCAATTTTGCTGCTTCCGCGACCGCGGCGCCTGGACGCCGGTGCGATTGTGCCGCGCGGTTGAGCGATTACATTATGTTCCGCTTATCGGCGAGATAATATTGGGAGGCGGGTCGGTCATGGACGCAAAGCAATATCCAGTGACGCACACTGAAGCGGAATGGCGCAAGCTCCTGACGGCCGAGCAGTTCCGCGTGATGCGCACGCACGGTACCGAGCCGCCCGGCAGTTGCGCGCTTAATTACGAGAAACGGGCGGGCACGTTCTTCTGCGCCGGATGTGGGCAGCCCCTGTTTGCTTCCAAGAAGAAATTCGAAAGTGGAACCGGATGGCCGAGCTTCAACGATCCGGAAGCCGGCGCGGTCGAAACGTCGGTCGATGACGCCTATGGCATGACGCGCACCGAAGTGCATTGCAGCCGGTGCGGCAGCCATCTCGGTCATGTCTTCGACGACGGGCCGCCGCCGACGCATCTGCGCTATTGCATCAACGGCGTGGCGATGAATTTCAAACCCGAGTAAGCGCAGCCTGCGCGAGATCAACAAATACGGCCGATTTCGGGCCTCGTTGTGGCGCGAGCGTTCACGAAATTGCAATGGCGCGCGACAAAAATTACGCGTGTGTGGCTGTGCAAAATGTGGAACACTCCACGCGTGAATCGCCGAACTGAAACGCCCGCTGCTTGAGTGTTTGGTTGTTTGGTTGAGGGCGATCTCTTCTCGTCAGCTAGCCGGCCGTCTGGATCGCTCAACCCAAATTCCGGATGTGGCAGTCGATGCGCACCCCACGGGAATCGGCCACTCGCCTGCTGCAACTGATGATGATCGCCGCGGTGGTTTTGCCGGCGGCGCTGTTCGTCTACGCCGCCTGGGTGAGCTATCGTCAGTTTCACGACGTCGCCGACGAGCGTATCGCGCGCTCACTCGACGTGATGCAGGAGCAGGCGCTTAAAGTCTTCGAGACGATCAACAGCACTTTCGCGGAAGTCAACGAGATCGTGCGGGGCATGTCGGATGCGCAAATGCGCGCCGAAGCGCAGCAACTTCACGAGCGCCTTGCCGACATTGTCGCAACGATGCCGCAGCTAAACGGGATCATAATTGTCGGCCGCGATGGAACGCCGCTGGTCAGGAGCTTGTCTCCCATCGTTCCCGTCGGGGTCAACCTCAGCGATCGCGACTATTTCGAAGCGCAGCAATCGGGCGATGCGGGTACCTACGTAAGCAGCATGCGCTTGCCGCAATTGCCGGGCGCCGGCGGCGGCGAGTTCTTCGATCTTTCCCGGCGGCTGAAATCACCGGACGGCTCCTTCGCCGGCGTCATCGCCATCGCAGTGCGGCCGCGTTATTTCGAGGATTTCTATGAGTTGATCGGGCGAAACCCGGGCAGTTTCTTTGCCCTAGTGCGCTCCGACGGCTCCTATCTCGCGCGCTACCCGGCACCCGACGACCGCGCGCGGCGCTTAAGCGAAAACAGCATGTTGCGAACCGCCATCGAGCGCGGGATCGATCACGGTTTCTATACGGTGCATTCGGAAATCGACGGCGTCGTGCGCCGCATCAACTTTCGCAAGGTGCCGGGCTTTTCGGTCTACGCGCTGGCCGGAGTGAGCAACGAAGCGATTCGCGCCGAATGGCTCTCGAGCATGGCCACACATTTGTTGTACGGCCTGCCCGCAGTCATTTTGATCCTGGCCGTGCTGTTTTTGACCCTGCGCCGCACCCAGCGGCTCTACGAGGAGGCCGATCGCCGCGAAGCCGCAGAGATCGCGCTGCGGCAGTCGCAACGGCTCGAGGCCATCGGTCAATTGACCGGCGGCGTCGCTCACGATTTCAACAATCTCTTGATGATCGTTAGCGGCAGCGTGCACCGGTTGCGCCGCGATGTCGCCGACGAGAAGCAACTGCGGCTTCTCGACGCCATCGTCAACGCGATCCGGCGCGGCGAAAGCCTGACCCGGCAACTGCTGACGTTTTCCCGGCGGCAGATGTTACAGCCAACGGTGATCGATCTAGCGGCGTGGCTGCCGGAGCTGAAGGAGATGCTCAGCCGGTCGCTGCGCGGCGATATCGAAGTCCGGTTGGTGGTTCCGCGACGGCCGTGCTTCGTCAAGGTCGATGCCAGCGAGTTTGAGCTTGCGCTCATCAACCTGGCTTTTAATTCACGCGACGCCATGCCCTCGGGCGGCGTTCTGTCGATCACGGCAAAGCCAATCACGCTGCGCGGCAAAGTCGGCGAGGAGGGTTTGAGCGGCCCGTTCGTCGCCATTCGCGTGGCCGACAGCGGACAGGGAATTCCCTCGGAAATTCTGCCACGGGTTTTCGAGCCGTTCTTTACCACCAAAGAGGTAGGCAAAGGCACCGGCCTCGGGCTTTCTCAGGTCTACGGCTTTGCCAAACAATCCGGCGGCGCCGCTAACATCACCAGTAACCCCCGCCGCGGCACCGCCATCACATTGTTTTTGCCGCGCAGTTTTGAAGAGCAAGCCAGGCCGAGCGCCCTTCCCAAAACCGCTGGAGCCGCCTTGCCCGGCGGCACGGCGCTGTTAGTCGAAGACAACTCCGACGTCGTCGAAGTGGCGCGCGGCTATTTTGCCGATCTTGGCTTCAACGCCAGGGTGGCGGCCAGCGCGGAAGAGGGCCTTGCGTCGGTCGAGCAGGACGACGGCATCGCGCTCGTGTTCTCCGATATTTTGATGCCCGGAGGCTTGAACGGGCTCGATCTGGCCAAAGAATTGCGTCGGCGCTTTCCAGCCGTCGCCGTGCTCTTGACGACCGGATATAGCTCGAGCGCACAAGACGCGGTGCGCGAGGGTTTTGAAGTCCTGCAAAAGCCTTATGATCTCGCCGGGCTTGAGCGTGCCGTTATTTCCGTTTTCAAACGGCACGGCCGTGCGGCCGCGCCGCCGGCAGCGTCGCAGTCGAATGCGGTCGAGGAGCGCGCCGCAGGGTAAACGGAGCGTTCTTTTCACGATCCGGACGCGGCAAGACGCCATGCGGCGCACGCTCAAGCCCTTGATCTTGCAACAAGCCTTTCACGCCTGCGTGCGCGGACAGCAACGCTCGACAATCGATTGTTTAGTATGAACGCCAACAATCAAAATCCGCCGGCCAAATTAAATCTACGTAAAATTTGAACTACGATAGTCGCGCAGAGGGTGACGGTAGTAACGCCGTCAAATGGAGGCGGTGTTGCAAGCAGATCTCGTTGCCGCGGTCTCGGAGAATTCAGCGTTTCAGCCCGAGCAGCATGTCGGTAGCGTGCTCTCGGTTCGCGGCTCCGAAGCGAGATTCGGCATCCTGCGCCGAAGCCACGCGTCGCCTGAAAGCGAAGGCACGACGGTCGGCAAACTTCTCGCCATTGCCAGCAAAAGCTCCTTGCTGATCGGTTTCGTGACCGAGGTCTCTGTTGAAGTGCCCGAGATCGTCCGCGAGCAAGGCTACGCCGGCTCAGCTCGCCTTGAGCTTATGGGCGAGATCAGAAAGGAAGAAAGCGGCGTCAAGTTTCGGCGCGGCGTGACCGAATATCCGCTGATCGGCGATCCGGTGGTTATGGTCAGCGCAGACGCGCTGCAACTCATTTTCGGCCGGACCGGCGCGCAAAACATCGTCATCGGTCGGCTGCAGCAGGAGCCAACGCTTGGCGCTTGCGTTCAAGTCGACGAGATGCTGAGCCGGCACTTTGCCGTATTCGGGACTACGGGCGTCGGAAAATCCAGCGGTGTCGCCGTGCTGCTTCAGCAGGTCCTGAAGGCGCGACCAAACTTGCGCATTTTTCTGCTCGACGCGCACAACGAATACGGACGATGCTTCGGCGACCAGGCGCACGTCGTCAATCCGGGAAATTTGAAACTGCCGTTTTGGCTGTTCAATTTCGAAGAACTGGTCGATGTCATATTCGGTGGCCGCAGCCCGGGTGTCGAAGACGAATTCCAGATCCTCGCCGAGCTCATTCCGATCGCCAAGTCGATGTACGTCCAGTACCAGACGGTCGGCAACCGTGCGAGCGCAAAGAAACTGGATTCAAAGAATACCGGCTTCACCGTCGACACCCCGGTCCCCTACCGGCTTGCCGACCTGGTTTCGCTGATCGATGACCGATTGGGCAAGCTCGAGAATCGTTCGTCGCGCATGAAATATTTCAAACTGATCATGCGCATTGAAACGGTGAGCAATGACCCGCGTTACAATTTCATGTTCGAAAACGCCAACGTCGGCGGCGACACGATGGCGGAGGTGATTTGTCATCTGTTTCGCATTGCGCCGGGCGCCAAGCCGATGACGGTGATGCAGCTTGCCGGATTGCCGGTCGAGGTTGTGGATTCGGTGGTCTCGGTTGTCGGCCGGATGGCGTTTGAATTCGGGCTTTGGAGCGATGGCGCTTTTCCGATCCTCTTCTTCTGCGAAGAGGCGCACCGCTACGCTTCCGCTGACCGCTCGCTCGGTTTTGGTCCGACGCGCCGCGCGTTGTCTCGGATTGCCAAGGAAGGCCGCAAATGCGGCGTTTTCCTCGGGCTTGCCAGCCAGCGTCCTGCCGAACTCGATGCGACCATCATTTCCCAATGCAGCACGCTGTTCGTCATGCGCATGGCGAACGATCGCGACCAGGAAATCATTCGCTCGGCGGTTTCCGACGCCGCCGCGAGCCTGGTCAACCTGGTGCCGTCGCTCGGAACCCGCGAGGTGCTCGCGCTCGGCGAGGGTGTTTCGCTGCCGGTGCGGATGGTGTTCGCCGATCTGCCCCAACATCTGATTCCAAGCAGCGAAGCGGTACGCAATACTCACGCCGGCGCGACCCGGGAAGCTTCGCACGATATTGTCGATATCATTGTCGCGCGCTGGCGCGGCGCCACCATCAACAACAAGCACCTGCAATTTGAAGAGACGGCAAGCGCGCCCGCGCAGCCGCCAAAGAACGCGCCGCCCTCGGCAAAAAGTGTCACGCCGTCGCCGCCGTCGTTCCGTCCTCCGGTACCGGGGCATTCGAGTGGCCCGGCCACGCAGCAATCGCATCGTGCTTCCGTGCTTGAGCGTTCCAGCATTCTGAAGAAGAACGTGGCCTTAGGCCAACAACCTCCCGGCCCGCAAGCGCCCGTGCAGACGTCGGCGGCGAAGCCGCAACTGACCGACACTCAAGATGGCCGCTGGCCCCTCTAGCTGTAAAGTTTTCCGGCAACCGGCGAGCCAGTAAGCGCGATCCGCGCGCGCCTTGTCGCGCGAGGTGTGTAAATCCGGGTTCAAGGACGCGTGTGAGGATCCTCGCGGCATTTGTCGCGCTCGGCATATTCGGTTCGGCGACGGCGGCAGTTGCGCAGGCCCCCCGCGCGAAGGTGGGTGCGCTGGCCTGCAATCTGGCGCCGACGGTTGGCTTCATTGTCGGCTCGCGTCAGCGGCTATCCTGCACCTACACGCCGGACGGTCCGTTTCCGCGCGAAGTCTATGTTGGCAGCATAACCACAGTCGGTCTCGACATCGGGGTCAACGGCGGCGGCCGCATGCTTTGGGCGGTTTTTGCGCCGACCTCTGGGTTCCCGCATGGGGCGCTCGCCGGCAGCTATGTCGGCGCCAGCGCCGACATAGCCGTCGGTCTTGGACTGGGCGCCAACGCCTTGGTCGGCCGATCGCATCGCTCCTTCGCGCTGCAGCCGGTCTCAGTGGAAGCCAATACCGGCATCAATATCGCGGCCGGCGTATCGGAATTGCGGCTGCATTGGGCGCGTTGAGCCAAGCCTAAAATCGCTCTTAACGCGGCAACCGGCGAGGACGCGCAAATCGCCGGTTGCTTTTTTTAGTCCAGGACGTGACTGGTCATGCCGTCCGCGAGCTTTGGTTCGAACCAGGTTGATTTCGGCGGCATGATCGCGCCGGCATCGGCCACCGCCATCAAGTCGCTCATCTGTGTCGGGTAAAGCACGAAGCCGACCGCCATCTTCCCTGTCGAAACCAGGCGCTCGATCTCGTCCGCGCCCCGTCCGCCGCCGACGAAGTCAATCCGCGGATCGGTGCGAGGCGCGCTGACGCCGAAGATTGGTTCAATGACGTGTCTATGAAGGAGTGTGACGGGAAGGCGCTCGATCGGATTAGCTCCCGCTCCGGCCAAAAACTCTTTTCTCACAACCAGACGGTACCAGCGGCCGGCGAGATTCATGCCGGCCTCGTGGGCTTGCGCCGGCCGTACCGCTTGATCGCTCGGCTCGACATCAAAGCGATCGCGCAAACGCGCCAGCACCTCCGCCGCGGTCAGCCCGTTGAGATCGCGCAGCACGCGGTTGTATTCGAGAATAGTCATCTCGGCTTCGGGAAACAGCACGGCGAGAAAATAGTCATGGCTGTTTGAGCTTTTGCCGCTGCGCGCTGCGGCTACGCGCTGCGCCGCCGCAGAGCGGTGATGACCATCGGCAATATAAAGCGCGGGTAAGGCTTCGACGGCGTGCGTGAGTGCGCCAACGGCGGAGTCATTATCGATGACCCACAGCTGATGCCGCACACCGTCGTCTGCGGTGACGTCTGCCGGCGCGCCACCCGCGGCTCTCGCCAGGAGCGTGTCGATCTCGGCAGACTTTGGATAAGCGAGCATAACCGGGCCGGTCTGCGCGTTGACCGCCTCGATCTGTCGCACGCGGTCGTCTTCCTTCGCCGGCGTCGTCAGCTCGTGTTTGCGGATGCGGTCATCGGCATAGGCGGCAACGGAAGCGACCGCTGCCAGGCCGGTTTGCACTCCGCCACGCCAAGTCAGCCGATAGACATAATAGCAATCCTTGTCATCGCGCGTGAGCACGCCGGCGGCGACCATGCGCTGCAGATTGTCCGCGGCTTTGGCGTAAACGGCGGGATCGTAAGGATTGATGGACGGATCGAGGTCGATCTCCGCCTTGGAGACATGAAGAAAGCTGAACGGCTTGCCCTCGGCGCGTTGCCGCGCTTCCGCGCTCGAGAGCACGTCGTAAGGCGGCGCCAAAACTTCGGCGGCGCGCCCTGGCGCCGGCCGCAACGCGCGAAAGGGTTTGATCAGGGACAACTGGCTGCTCCGTCGGCTCTGGGTTTTAATTCGCGCTAATTGGCATTAGGTGAACGCCGTGGACAATTTTACGGTGATACTTCTCGCCGGACCGACGGCGAGCGGCAAGTCGGCGCTGGCGCTGGCGCTGGCTGAAAAGCTTGGCGGCACCATCATCAACGCCGATTCCATGCAGGTCTATCGCGATCTGCGCCTTATCACTGCGCGGCCTTCCGTGGAAGAGGAGCGGCGCGTACCGCATCGTCTCTATGGGCACGTCGACGCGGCCGAAAATTATTCCGTTGGCGCCTGGCGCAGCGAAGCGGTTCTTCAACTCGCCGCAGCGGAACGCGAATCGCGGGTTGCAATCGTCGTTGGCGGCACCGGGCTTTATTTTAACGCGCTGACGCGCGGCCTTGCCGCCATGCCTCCGATTCCAAAACGGATACGAGACGAAGTCCGCGGGCGGCTTAAGGCCGAGGGGGCAGCGGCTTTGCATGACGAGCTTCAGCGGCTCGACGTGGCAGCGGCGGCACGGCTCAATCGCGGGGATGGCGCGCGCGTTTCGCGGGCGCTTGAAGTGATGCTCGCGACCGGCCGGTCGATTCTCGATTGGCACGAGCACACCACATCTTCAGGCGCCGATCTCCAGCCAGCGGTGAAGATTTTTCTAAGTCCTGACCGCGGCGAACTGGCCAGCCGGATCGACGCGCGCTTCGATGCCATGATTGAGGCCGGCGCGATCGAGGAGGTGCGCGCCTTGATGGCGCGTAGTCTCGACCCCAGTCTGCCGGCGATGAAGGCCCATGGCGTGCCCTGGCTTATTCGTCAGCTCAAGGACGAGATTACCCTCGCCGAGGCCGCTGAAGGGGCCAAACGCGACACCCGCCAATACACCAAGCGGCAGGCGACCTGGTTTCGCAATCAGCTTCCCGAATTCGCTTGGGTCGAGCCGGCAAAAGCCTTTGCCGCTGTTGAAGCCCAGTTGCTGGCTTCGGCAAAGCAGCGCTCGGCTTGACCGGCCGCGGCCGCGTCTATAAATTAAGAAAAGTCAAAAAGGGCAGAGCTGTGTCTCGTTTTATTAGGTCGCTGGTACTCGTAGGAAGGCGCATCGCCGGGGGTGGATGATCCCACCCACGACCGCGGCGGTGCGCTTCAGGGGCTCTCGGAGGCCCCTTTTTTATTTTCTAAACCCGACCATGCGAGAATGTTGAAGATTGGAGTTGGCCATGACGGAAATGACCGGAGCGGAAATGGTGATCGCGGCGCTGGCCGATCAGGGCGTCGAGCATCTGTTCGGCTATCCCGGAGGGGCTGTGCTGCCGATCTACGACGCGTTGTTTCAGCAAGACAAAGTGAACCACATCCTGGTGCGGCACGAGCAAGGCGCCGTCCACGCCGCCGAAGGTTATGCGCGGTCGACCGGTAAGGTCGGCACTGTGCTCGTTACCTCAGGCCCGGGTGCAACCAATGCGGTAACAGGCCTGACAGACGCCTTGTGCGATTCTATTCCGATCGTTGTTCTGACCGGGCAGGTGCCGACGCACCTGATCGGCAACGACGCGTTCCAGGAATGCGACACCGTCGGCATCACCCGCCCGTGCACCAAATACAATTATCTGGTCAAAAGCGTCGCCGATCTGCCCCGCGCGCTGCATGAGGCGTTTCACATTGCCGCCAGCGGCCGGCCCGGGCCGGTCGTGGTCGACATTCCGAAGGACGTGCAGTTCGCCAAAGGGACCTATTTCAAGCCCAAAGATTTCAGCCACCGCGGCTATCGGCCCAAGGTCAAGGGCGATCTCGACAAGATCAAGCAGGCGATCGACATGATGGCCGCTGCCAAGCGCCCGCTGTTCTACACTGGCGGCGGCGTCGTCAATTCCGGCCGTGCCGCGAGCGACCTGTTGCGCGAGCTGGTGAAGGTCAGCGGCTATCCCATCACCTCGACGCTGATGGGGCTGGGCGCTTTCCCCGGCTCCGATCGCCAATGGCTCGGCATGCTCGGCATGCACGGCACCTGGGAGGCCAATTGGGCGATGCACGATTGCGACCTGATGATCGCCGTCGGCTCGCGCTTCGACGACCGCATCACCGGTCGCCTCGATGCGTTCTCCCCGCACTCGAAGAAAATCCACATCGACATCGATCCGTCCTCAATCAACAAGAACGTGAAAGTCGACCTCGCCATTGTCGGTGATTGCGCGCACGTGCTCGAAGACATGGTTCGGTTGTGGCGGGCGAACGCCATTGTTCCCGATAAGAAGGCGCTACAAGCGTGGTGGGAGCAGATCGCCAAATGGCGGGCGAAAAACTCGCTCGCTTACCGCAACTCGAATGAGGTCATTAAGCCGCAATACGCCATTCAGCGGCTCTATGAGCAGACCAAAGACCGCGACGCTTACGTGACGACCGAGGTCGGGCAACACCAGATGTGGGCGGCGCAGTTCTATCCGTTCCAGGAGCCGAACCGCTGGATGACGTCGGGCGGTCTCGGCACCATGGGTTACGGCCTGCCCGCCGCGGTGGGCGTGCAGGTTGCGCATCCGAATTCGCTGGTCGTCGATATCGCCGGCGAGGCGTCGGTGCTGATGACCATGCAGGAGATGTCGACGGCGGTGCAGTACGACTTGCCGATCAAGATTTTCATTCTCAACAATCAATACATGGGCATGGTGCGGCAGTGGCAGGAATTGCTGCACGGCAAGCGCTATTCGCACTCCTACACCGAAGCGTTGCCGGACTTCGTCAAACTCGCCGAGGCCTATCATGCCCACGGGATCCGCTGCACGCATCCGGGCGAACTCGACGAGAAAATCCAGGAGATGCTCGAAGTAAAGAAGCCGGTGCTGTTCGACTGCGTGGTCGATCCCGCGGAGAACTGCTTCCCGATGATTCCGTCGGGCCGCGCCCATAATGAAATGTTGCTCGGCGACGCCGCGACCCGCATCGAGGACGCGATCACCGAGGAAGGCAAGGTGATGGTGTAGTCATGACCACTGCGACCGCCACCACGCACTATCCGGCCCAGACAAAGACTGAAGCGGTCGAAAGCCGCACGCTTTGCGTACTGGTCGATAACGAGCCTGGCGTGCTCGCCCGCGTCATCGGCTTGTTCGCCGGGCGCGGCTACAACATCGATTCACTGACGGTCTCGGAGACCGAGCACGAGAGTCACCTCTCGCGCATCACCGTCGTCACCCGCGGCACGCCGATGGTGATCGAGCAGATCAAGAATCAGCTCGACCGGCTGGTGCCGGTGCATCGGGTGATCGATCTGACCAGCGGTGGGCCGGCGCTGATGCGCGAACTCGCCATGGTCAAGGTGCGCGGCACCGGCGAGAAACGCATGGAGATGCTGCGTCTTGCGGACGCGTTCCGCGCCCGCGTCATCGACGCCACCAGCGAGAGCTTTGTGTTCGAGATCACCGGCGCTTCCGACAAGATCGAAAGCTTCATCAATCTGATGCTGCCGCTGGGGCTGGTCGAGGTGTCGCGCTCGGGCGTCGTAGCGATCGGCCGCGGGCCCGAGGGAATGTAAGGGGCGCAAACGCAAGCCCCGGAAAAACGCCGGCCCTCTGGTTAAAATTGGTAACTGACGCTAAATAGGTGCCTAGCTGGTCCGCAAACAGGCACAGTCATGAAATCCAATCAGATCCATTTACCCGGCGATTGCCGCGCAGTCGGCGATGTTTTGGCCCGTGTCGGCGACAAGTGGTCGATCCTGGTGGTTTCCCGTTTGGGTGAAGGGCCGCTTCGCTTCAACGAGTTGCGACGATCAATCGGCGGCATTTCCCAGCGGATGCTGACGTTGACGTTGCGCGGCCTCGAGCGGGACGGCTTGGTTACCCGGACCGCGTTTCCGACCATCCCGCCGCGGGTCGATTACGAGCTCACCTCGCTTGGCCGCGACCTGCTCAATCCGGTGGCGGCGCTCGGCGCCTGGGCCATCCGCAATCAGGCTAAGATCGGGCGCGCCCGCGAGCAATTCGACGGCAATTGCGCCGCAAGGGGCAAGCCACCGCTAAAGCGCCGTGCGGCGCGGTCCGGGCTTGTCCAAGCCGCGCCCAGAAACTAGAAGCACCGGGCAAGAAACCGCCAAGCAGCAGGGCGGGGCCAAGGCAGGGGTATAAAGACCATGCGTGTTTATTACGACCGTGACGCCGATCTGAACCTGATCAAGGGCAAAAAGGTCGCCATCGTCGGCTACGGCAGCCAAGGCCATGCTCACGCGCTCAATCTGCGCGATTCCGGCGTCAAGAACGTCGCCGTGGCATTGCGTAAGGGTTCGCAGGGCGTGAAGAAGGCCGAAGGCGAAAAGCTCAAGGTCATGGAAGTCGCCGAAGCAGCCAAATGGGCGGACGTAATGATGATGCTGACGCCCGACGAGTTGCAAGCCGACATCTATAACGGCCAGCTCCATCCCAACATGAAAGACGGCGCGGCCTTGATGTTCGCTCACGGTCTCAACATTCATTTTAATCTGATCGAGCCGCGCACCGATCTCGACGTCATGATGATCGCGCCGAAGGGACCGGGTCACACCGTGCGCTCCGAGTATCAGCGTGGCGCTGGCGTGCCGTGTCTGCTCGCCGTTCACAAGGACGCGTCGGGCAATGCTCACGATCTCGGGCTTTCGTACGGCGCCGCCATTGGCGGTGGCCGCGCCGGTATCATCGAGACGACGTTCCGCGAGGAGTGCGAGACTGATCTGTTCGGCGAGCAATCGGTGTTGTGCGGCGGCTTGGTCGAACTCATGAAGGCCGGCTACGAAACGCTAGTCGCGGCGGGCTACGCACCGGAGATGGCCTATTTCGAGTGCGTGCACGAGGTGAAACTGATCGTCGATCTCATTTACGAGGGCGGCATCGCCAACATGAACTATTCGGTGTCCAACACCGCGGAATACGGCGAATATGTCTCGGGCCCGCGCGTGGTCGACGACAAGACCCGGGCGGAAATGAAGAGCATCCTCTCCGACATTCAGTCCGGCAAATTCGTCAAGGACTGGATGCTGGAGAACAAGGTCAACCAGACTTCGTTCAAGGCGATGCGCGCGGAATCGGCGGCTCACCCGATCGAGCAGGTCGGCGCCAAGTTGCGGGCGATGATGCCGTGGATCAAGGAGCGGGCGCTGGTGGATAAGAGTCGTAATTGATCCACGGCATTTTGCGTTGAGACGGGCTCGCAGGGCGAGCCCTGCTGGGATCAAGGAGCGGGCGCTGGCGGATAAGAGTTGTAATTGATCCGCGGGATTTTGCGTTGAGACGGGCTCGCAGGGCGAGCCCTGCTGGGATCAAGGAGCGGGCGCTGGTGGATAAGAGTCGTAATTGATCCACGGCATTTTGCGTTGAGACGGGCCCGCAAGGCGAGCCCTGCTGGATCAAGAATGATCGTGCGCATCGCCAAGGTTCTGCTGGTCGGTGCGCTCGCCTCGTACGCCTTTATCGTCGCCTACGACAATATCGTCGACTACGGCTCGAATTACCAATTCGTGCGCCATGTTCTCAGCATGGACACGACTTTTCCCAACAACGCGCTGATGTACCGCGCGATCACGAACGAAAGCGTCTGGTCGGCAGTCTACGCGCTGATCATCGCCTGCGAATGGTTGATTTGCCTTCTTCTGGTGATCGGCGCCGCCGGGTTGCTGGCTCGGCTTCACGCGCCCGCCGCACTCTTCAATCGCGCCAAGACCTGGGCCATTGCCGGTTTGCTCGTCGGCTTCGGTCTTTGGTTCTTCGGTTTTTTGGTGGTGGCGGGCGAATACTTCGCCATGTGGCAGTCGCAGACATGGAACGGGCAGGAGTCGGCGTTCCGGCTGACAGTGGTGATTCTCGGCGTGCTGATCTTCGTCAGCTTGCCCGACGGCGATTGACGGAAAATTGTGCGCTGCACAGCGCGGCGACGAAATTCGTTGTTATCAAAAATCTGTGACGCCGCTTTTTTCGTCGCTGCGGTTGATCAGCTCACAATTTGAGCCGCCTTGATCTTGCGCCATTCGCCCCTGACACTCAGCCAAGTTGGCATTGTCCAGAAACTGGAAAGGAGTCGTCATGCCGGCAAAGCGATATCTGGTCGGGGTCGCGATCGCAGCGCTGTCGTTCGTACTCGCGGAAACTGCGGCCAGAGCGGCCGGCATCTTCACCTTAAGTTCGACGACTTTCGAAGACGGCAAACTGATGCCGAAGTACGTCGCCAACAATGCAGCCAACAGTCACAACAATCCGAATTGCGTCGGCGAAAATGTATCGCCGCAGTTTTCCTGGACCAATGTGCCGGAGGGCGCCAAGAGCTTCGTGTTGTTGATGACCGATCCCGAGGGCCGCGCCGGCGCCGGCGTTTTTCACTGGGTCGCTTATGGCATCCCCGTGTCCGTGACCGGCTTTGCCGAGGGCGAGGTCAGCAAGCCGTCGGACAAATATGTCGGCGGCAAGAGCACGCAGGGCGTGGGTTTCTACTCGGGGCCATGCACGCCGCCAAATACCATGCCGCATCATTACACGTTCGTCCTCGTTGCGACCGATTTCGATCCGCAGGAGTTGCCGCCTGGGCTGACGCACGATGAAGTCGTTCAGAAATTGGCGCCAAACGGCGGCCGCCCTGTGCATGCCAAGGGACTAGCGGCCGGCCTCGTCGGCCTGTTCGTCAATCCCTGGAAGAACTGAGTAGGCGGGCGATTAGCGTTTGATTCGCCTCATATTCCCGTCGCGGGTGACAGCAAACGGTTCGGCGCTTAAGACCATCCCATGTCTGGCGCCCACGCTTGTCGAAATTGTTCCGGTCGAACGCGTCGAGATCACGGTTGCGCCGTGGCAATGGGAATTTGCCGTCAAACGGCGCGCCGAGATTGACGCGCACTTTGCCGCGCGGAGGGAGCGGCAGCCGCGTTGTGGAATGGCCGGGTGATCCTGCTCAAGGACTATCGGATCGAAAAAGGCGTGCTGAGCGGCTCGGGCTTCGAGACCGATTTCGCGAGCTTTGTGGCCTGGCGAGACTGGAACTTTCCCGACCGCGACGTTTTCAACGTGTTCGCAATGGCGGCGGTGCGGGCCGCCGATGGCGGCTATCTACTCGGACAAATGGCCGAACGCACACCGCCTCGGCGGGGCTCCTCTATTTCCCTTGCGGGACGCCGGATTTGGAAGATGTGACCGACGGCAAGCTCGATCTCGACGGGCAGCGCCGGCCGTGAGCTTTTCGAAGAGACCGGCATCGACGTCGCGACCCTTTCAGCCGAGCCGGGATGGAGCTTAGTGCGCGAGCAGAATTTTGTCGCGCTCATCAAAAGATTTAGCTCGGCCGAGAACGCGCAGGAACTTCGCGAGCGCGTCATGCACTATCTCGCCTCGGGCGCGCATCCGGAGTTATCTGATATCCGCATGGCGAGCGGCAACGGCGATCTCACGGCGCAAGTGCCCGCATTCGTCGCGGCCTTTCTGGAAAGTGTTTGGCGGCAATGATCGTCACTTAAATCGCACCGCGGAGGTAGCCAATGAAAATCGACAAAATTCTCTGGCACTGCCGCGTCGAAAAGGCGCGGCGCTTCCACCTCGCGCGGCACGACCCTGCGGAGCGCTTTGGGCTGTCTTCGGATGCCGACGCAGTGAAGGGCATGCTCGCCGACGGGATTGCTCGTCTGGAGCAGCTGCAGCCTCGGCTTTATGCGGACGGCCGGTGGAGCGTACTTATCGTCTTTCAGGGCATGGACGCCGCCGGCAAGGACAGCGCGATCAAACACGTGATGTCGGGGGTCAATCCGCAAGGCTGCGAAGTCCACGGCTTCAAGGAGCCGAGCGCGGAGGAGCTTGAGCACGATTTTTTGTGGCGGGCGGCGCAGCGCCTGCCGGCTCGCGGCCGGATCGGCATTTTCAATCGCTCATACTACGAGGAAGTGCTGGTGGTGCGCGTGCACCCCGAGCTGTTGCAGCGGCAAAAGCTTCCGTCAGGTGCAACCGGCCCCGACATCTGGAAGCACCGCTTCAAGGAGATACGCTCGTTCGAGCGGCATCTCGTGCGCAACGGCACGCTGGTGCTGAAATTCCATTTGCGCATCTCCAAAGAAGAGCAGCGCAAGCGCTTTCTTGCTCGAATCGACGAGCCGGCAAAGCGCTGGAAGTTTTCCATGAACGATATCAAAGAGCGGGGCCGCTGGGATCGCTATATGGCAGCCTATGAGGGGATGATTCGCGGGACCTCGACCGATTATGCGCCATGGTACGTTGTTCCCGCCGACCACAAACGCGTGGCGTGGCTCGTCGTCGCCGAGGCGATCGTGGAGGCGCTTCAAGGGCTCAAGCTCGAATACCCCAGGATCCGGAGCGAAGCGCTCAAAGAGCTAAAAGCCGTAGAGAAGGAGTTGCGAGCACAGGAGCCGGCCAAAACGAAATGAACCAGACGCTGACGTTGTCGCGCCAGTCAATATTGCTATCATGCTCCTATGGGCGACGTACCAGAGCGATCGGCTTCGCAGCCGAAATCCACAGCGGGATGGGTCTTTGGCGGGCTTTCTTTTATCCCGCTTTTCGGCGTCTTGTTCGGCATAGTCGCGATCATTATCGGGGCCGTTAGGCGAACAAGAGGCCAGATATATCTCGGGATTGGCGGGATTCTGTTTTCAGTCCTGCTGTACGGAGGGATTTTCTATTTTGGCTTCATCGCCAAGACGGGACCCTTTGCCGCGCTGAAGGTCACAGAGGTGCCGCAGCTGATCAACATAGATGCCGGGCAGATCGCTTTGTACAAGACTCAACACGGCAAACTCCCCGAAGCGCTCGGCGATTTGGGCAAACCGTCCGAAAAGAATATGTTCCACACAACCGATCCCTGGGGGACGAAATTCAAATATACCAAGCTTGGGGACGACCACTTCGAACTGACCAGCGCTGGGCCGGACCGGGAATTTGGGACGTCAGACGACATTACGGAATTGTTCTGATTGCCCGCCGACTGCGGCGCGCAAGTCCGCGGCTGTTGTGAGCGCCGGGCTCAACCGCCCCGGAGATCTGGAAGTACCGCTTCGAAGAGCTTCGGCGTTCGCGCGGGATCTCGCGCGCAGTCGCACGTTAGTCTTCAAATTCCATTTTTCGGAATTTCCGACGAAAAAGGGCGAAGAGCTCCGAGCGGTGAGCAAGCTTTGCGCGCCGCGGTGCCGGGCAAAGCGCATGTGAGGCAAATAGCGGGCGGTTGATTTTGATCGATCATCTAAAACCTGTCCTGCCGGGCTTTGTCGTTTGCATTGCAATCACGATAGTCGCGATATTGCTGCAGCAGGGTGAGGCTTATTTTGCCGGACAGCCTTATCTCGAAGCCATCGTGCTTGCGATCCTCCTTGGCGTGGCAATCCGGACCATATGGAATCCCGGCCCGCGGTGGACTCCCGGCATCAATTTCAGCGCGAAATTTGTACTCGAATTCGCGATCGTCATACTTGGCGCCTCGGTAAGTGTCGCCACCATTTGGTCGCTCGGACCGGTGTTGATCGTAGGTATCGCCTGTATCGTCGCGGTGAGCATCGCCGCCAGTTACGTCATCTGCCAAGCCGTCGGCTTGCCACAAGCGCATGTCCATTCTGGTCGCGTGCGGCAACTCGATATGCGGAAACTCGGCGATTGCGGCCGTGGCTCCGGTCATTGGCGCGGACAGTGACGATGTCGCGTCCTCAATCTCGTTCACCGCCGTTCTAGGCGTTGTGGTCGTCCTCGGCCTGCCACTTCTCGTTCCCGTCTTGCAACTATCCTTGACGCAATACGGCGTACTTGCCGGATTGACGGTCTACGCGGTGCCGCAGGTTCTTGCGGCGACGCTGCCGATCGGAGAACTGAGCAATCAGGTCGGAACGGTTATTAAGCTCGTGCGCGTACTCATGCTCGGGCCGGTGGTGCTCGGGTTTTCGCTATTCGCGGGCAGACTGCGCCCTACCTCCAAGCACACGCCGTTCGATAGGCATGGGCCCCGACTGAGCGAACTCGTTCCCTGGTTCATCATTGGTTTCTTGATTGCGCTGATCGCCCGCTCGCTGGGCGTCATTCCGGAAGGCCTGGTATTTCCCATCACGCGGACCGCGGCCTTTCTGACGACCGTGGCCATGGCCGCGCTTGGCCTGGGGGTCGACGTGCGCGTCGTCGCGCGGACCGGCGTGCGCGTGACGCTGGCGGTGACGGCCTCGCTGATCGTGCTTGGTGCGATGAGCTACGGCCTCATTCGCATGGTCGGAATACCGTGAGGCGGAGGGCAGTGGCGGGAGCGCGGCGCGCTTCACAGAGCGTACGGATCACATTAAACTTTGTCGATCGCAAGAAACCGATGGGCGCTGCGTGAAATTCGGTGTGTGGAAATCGGCGGCATTGTTTATTCTCGCCGCATTGATATTGGAGATGTCTCTCATCGCTCGGGCTTGGGCTGAGTCTCCCGACCTAAGCGGCGTATGGCTTCCCGACGTCAAGGATCAAAAGCGGCAAGAAACCGAAAACGTGCCGCCGTGGAAGCCGGATATTCAGCCGCAAATTGCCCATATGGCTGCCGAGGAAAAAGCGGGGCGGCCGTTCCTGGTTCTTAGCCATTGTCTGCCGCACGGCATGCCAAGCTGGATGTTGATCACTCACAATGCTTTCGAATGGTTGAGCACTCCCGGCCGTATCACGCTTCTTGGCGAAGTTGACGGCAACCGCATGCGGCGGATCTACACCGACGGGCGGACGCATCCTGAAGACCCCGATTTGACGTTACATGGCCACTCGATCGGTCACTGGCAGGACGATGTTCTGGTCGTGGACACCACGGCCATCGTACCCCAGGCCTACATCGCGATCAGCGAAGCGGTCGGCGTTCCCAACAATGGTGACATGCATATTGTCGAGCGGTTTCATCTTGCCAAGCCGAACGTCCTCCACGACGATCTTGAGATTACTGCCCCAAAGGTTTTGGCCTCGACCTGGAAGACGACGCGTATCTTCCGCCGCTACCCGGAACGCCACTACGAAATCACCGAAGGCGAATGTGAGCAGGAGGATTTGATCCCCGGAAAAGACGCGTTCGGCAACGACATATTCGTCTCGCATCCGCAAAATTCCGACGGATCGGTGCGCACGGCGAAGTGAATAAGGAAGCTCTCAGGTGTTGCGCAGAATTGTACTCATCGCGGCGGCATTGATCTTGGCGCTCGGCCGCACAGCGTCGGCACATCACTCCGGCGCGGCCTACGACATGGATCATCCGCGGAAGATGGAAGGCACCGTCAAGACGGTGAACTGGACCAATCCGCACATCACGTTTGTGGTCGAGTCTGACGCCAAGGACGGCCAGCCGGCGCAAACCTGGGTGTTCGAAGTGTCGAGCCCGGGAGTTCTGACCCGCTCCGGCTGGACCAAGCACTCGCTGCAGCCAGGAGATCACGCCGTTTTCCAGTACGCTCCGCTGCGCGATGGCAACCCCGGCGGCTTTTTGCTGAAGGTCAATTTGCCGGACGGCAAGGAGCTGAGTTTCAGCCTCACGCCCCCCGCCGACCAGTGACGTCGTGACCGGCGCCATCGTCGGGGACTTTGCCAAGTGGCTGGGGGCGACTCCGCTGAGCCACGCGATTCAAACCGCCGGCTGGATCATTCCGACGTTGCAAACGATTCATATTCTCGGGATCGCGATCCTGTTCTTTTCGGTAGTTATCCTTGATCTGCGGCTATGGGGCGTTCTGCAGCGCGACGTTAGGCTCGGCGAGATTGCGCGGCGGTTTCTGCCCGTGATCTGGCCGACGGTACTGGTCCTCCTGATCACCGGGAGCTTTCTGATTATCGGCGAGCCGAAGCGCTCGCTTTTGAACACGACTTTCTATCTGAAGATGACCCTCCTTGTTCTTGCGCTGGTACTCACCGTTCTCCTGCAATGGTCGCTGTGGGCAGCGCCGGATTTTTGGGAGAAGGGTAGGGGCGGGCGCATTGCGGCGCGGTTCGCTGCAACGGTCTCCATTCTGCTCTGGTGTTGCATTATCTTCGCCGGCCGCTGGATCGCATACACGCAGGTCGGGTGATGCACGGCCTCAAGGATCTCGTCGCATTCTTCGAAGACTCCGGCTTGGCCGACGCCATCCGCGAGGACGATGTCCTGTTTCCATCGATCGAGTCGGTGCACGTGCTGGCCATCTGTCTTGTCGTCGGCTCGATCATGGCGGTGGATCTCCGGCTGCTCGGCTTTGCTTCGGTGAAACGTCCGATAAGCGCCGTCACACGCGGAATTTTGCCGCTCACATGGGGGGCCTTCGCGGTCGCGGTGGCATCCGGCTTTCTTATGTTCATCTCCAACGCCGCCAAATATCTCGGCAACGGTTTTTTCGTCGGCCAAGCTTTGTCTGATTGCCGCTGCCGGACTCAACATGCTGGTGTTTCATTTCATCAGCGCGCGCGATCGGCGGCATTGGGACTTGCAAGCCCGGCCGCCATTCGCCGCGCGGCTTGCCGGCGGTATCTCGGTGTTGCTTTGGATAGCGGTGGTCGCCTGCGGCCGCTGGATCGGATTTACCATGGAAGCCGGGTGAGATGACCGGGCGCTTCCTGGCCATCGTGTCTGCCGCCGCGATTGCTGCCGTCGCGACGTGCCTGCCATTGATGGGCGAAGAGGCCGCACACCAGCCGACGTTTCGACCATATGTCGACACGAAGACTTTCATGGAGCACGTGTTGACGCCCGCGGCCAAGATCGTCTGGAGTGTCAACGCCACAGTCATCGACGCCAACGGCGAGCACGATCTGTCGCCGAAATCGGACGCCGACTGGGAAGAGATCGTGAGCGGCGCGGCGACGCTGGCCGAAGCGGCGAATGCGCTGATGATTCCCCAGCGCGCGCTCGATTCGCAGTGGAACGCCTACGCCAAAGAGCTTGGCGAGGCCGCAGGCAAGGCCTATACGGCCGCCGAAACCCACGATCTGAAAACGATCTCCAAGATCAGCGACCGCCTCGACGGTATTTGCGCCGCGTGCCACCGGCACTACGGGATCGAATAATTAAAGGCGTGCAGAAATCGATAGGCTGCCGAGGGATCAAGCGCTTAGCCGTACGGGATAAGCGGTAAAACCGCGGAACCGTGCGCGACCACCGCGCGCCGGTGCGGCTGCGGGTTCGATGCGGCCGAAGCGTCGTAGAAGGCGGCCGACCGCAACTTGCGCCTCCATGCGCGCCAGCGACATCCCGGCGCAGGCGTGAATGCCGGTGCCGAAGGCGAGATGCCGGTTCGGCTGGCGACGAATGTCGAGGCGATCGGGGTCGGCGAATTGCTCCGGGTCGCGATTAGCGGCGCCGATGCAGATGTGCACGTAACTTCCGGACGGGACCGCGACGCCGCCGAGCACGGTGTCTTTGGCGGCCCGGCGATTGCCGAGCTGGTTTGAGCTTTCCATCCGCAGAAATTCTTCGACCGCTGTCCCGATGGCATCCGGGTGACTGCGCAAATCGCGCATTGCATCTGGATATCGAATGAGAAGATCGACCGCATTGCCGATGAGGTTGGTCGTCGTCTCGTGACCTGCGTTGAGGAGAAAAATGCAATTATGGATCAGTTCGAGCTCGGTGAGGCGCTCGCTGTCATCGGCTTGCGCCGCATAATCGCTTGCTTCGATCAGTTTGCTCAGAATTTCCGCGGGATCGGTGTGCGCCGTTCGCAGCCGATCAGAAATAATATTATCCAAATAGTCCTTGAACTCGGCCACGGCGCCGACGCCGGTTTCAAATTGCTGCCGGCTCAGCACCGGCTCAAGCGCGCCGAGGATGGCGAGCGACCAGGCCCGCAACGGGCCGCGCTCGTCCTGCGGGATGCCAAGCATGTCGCCAATGAGCTGCACCGGAATGGCAGAGGCAAAATCCGCAATCACGTCGATTTCGCCTTTTTCGGCCGCCGCATCCAGCAACCGATCGACAAGATCTTCCACGCGGCTTTGCAGTACCCGCAACGCGCGCGGTGTGAAAGCCGGCGCCAGCAGCCTGCGCACGCGCGTGTGATAGGGCGGGTCGTTGAAGACAAGGCTGGTGGTGTGATGCTCGTAAAGAAGACTCGCAGCGAAGTTCGGCCGGAAATCGATTTTCTTGTCTGAGCTCCAGGTTTTTGTCTCGCGATAAACGGACAGGCAATCGTCGTAGCGCGTTAAAAAATAAGAACCGTCCGGCATGCGGTGTACGGGATCGAACTGGCGTAGCGCGCGATAGGTCGGGTAGGGATCCGCGAGAAATTCGGCGGACAGCTTCTTCAAGTCGAACGCCGCGGCGAGCGTGCCTGTTGCGGCACGCTCCGCGTCGGTTCGCGTCCGGTTGTGCGTCTGCGCGGTCACAACGTCTTGAGAGATTATTCGGCCGCTTCGGCAGAAACGCTCGGCGGAAATTCCGTCGTGGTGCCGGCTTCATTGTCGACAATCATCAGCAGATCGAAATAGGTGATGACGGGCGTCGATCCGGTCCGCTTTTCGATATTGGCGCGCCATGCGGCGTCGTGCCCGCGCTGCGCCGCCTCCTTGGAAGGCCAGATGTAAAAGGCGCCGCCGTTGCCGTTTTCGCCGGCGATATAGTGCTTGCGGATCAGCTCCTTGTTGGCCCGCCATTTCACCGCCGTGGGGCGCGCGTCATCCAGTATCTGTTCGCGGGTCCAGCCGGCCGGGTATTTGAACTGCACGTACTCGACAATCATAGGTCAGCCTCCCTGTCGTTTCTCTTATTGTAGCATTATCCGAGTGGTCGGGCTCTTGCGCCGCCGCGGGCCGATCCGTTACAACAGCCGCGGTCCCTGGATTAACGCGGAATTCACTGCATTCCGCGATCTTGACCGAGGAATTTGGACCGAGGGCAGATGATGGCGAAAAGCCACCAGATTGGCGCCACCAACCGGACGGCCGACGCGGCCGACTGCGGCGCTGCCCTCATTCTCGGCGGGCTTCTGCTCCTTATCGCCCCCTGAGGGCCGGCTGGGCGTTCACGCCTGGGCACTCAGGGGTCGGCTTAAGCCACGGAACCCAGAGCGCCTCGGGGGCTGGATAGTTTGCCCGGCGGCGCTGACGAAAAAGGAACAGATGTCATGACCGCTGATACCCAGTCCGAAAAGGACCGCGTCGTTATTTTCGACACCACCTTGCGCGACGGCGAGCAATCCCCCGGCGCCACGATGACGCACGAGGAAAAGCTTCAAGTCGCAGAGCTGCTCGACGAAATGGGTGTCGACATCATCGAGGCCGGATTTCCGATCGCCTCGGAGGGCGACTTTGCAGCCGTCAACGAAATCGCCAAGCGCAGCAAGAATGCGGTGATTTGCGGTCTTGCCCGCGCTGCGTTCGCCGACATCGACCGCTGCGCCGAAGCCATCAAGCCGGCCAAGCGGCGGCGGATTCATACGTTCCTGTCCACCTCGCCGGTGCACATGAAATACAAACTGCAGAAAGAGCCGCACCAGGTCTATGAGATGGTGATCGCGCAGGTGACACGGGCGCGCGGCCACACCGACGATGTCGAATGGTCGAGCGAGGACGGCACCCGCACCGAGCACGATTTCCTCTGCCGCTGCGTCGAAGCGGCGATCAAGGCCGGCGCCACCACGATCAACATTCCCGACACCGTCGGCTATTCGACGCCAGAGGAATATTTCGCACTGTTCAAGATGGTGCGCGAGCGCGTGCCCAACTCCGATCAAGCGCGTTTCTCGGTGCACTGCCACGACGATCTCGGCATGGCAGTGGCGAATTCGCTCGCCGGCGTGCGCGCCGGCGCTCGCCAGATCGAATGCACCATCAATGGCATCGGCGAGCGCGCCGGCAACGCCTCTCTGGAGGAAGTCGTGATGGCGATGCGGGTGCGCAACGATGTCATGCCGTATTGGACCGGCATCAACGCCAAAATGCTGACGCGCGCGTCCAAGCTCGTGTCCGCGGTGACCTCGTTCCCGGTGCAATACAACAAGGCGATCGTCGGGCGAAACGCCTTCGCTCACGAGAGCGGCATCCACCAGGACGGCATGCTCAAGCACACCCAGACCTACGAGATCATGCTTCCGGAGGACGTCGGCGTGAAGCAGACCTCGCTGGTCATGGGCAAGCATTCGGGACGGCACGCCTTTGTGCACAAGCTCGAAGAGCTGGGCTATCGGTTGGCCGGCAACCAACTCGAAGACGCCTTCGTGCGGTTCAAGGCGCTCGCCGACAGGAAGAAGCACGTCTACGACGAGGACCTCGAAGCGTTGGTCGACGAGGAGATCGCGACCGCGCAGGATCACATCAAGCTCGTCTCACTGTCGGTGATCGCCGGCACGCGCGGTCCGCAGCGCGCGACCATGAAGCTCGACATCGACGGCCGCTCGCTGATCGAGGAGCGTGACGGCAACGGTCCGGTCGACGCGACCTTCAACTGCATCAAAGCGATGGTGCCCCACGAGGCGAAGCTCGAGCTGTATCAGGTACACGCAGTGACCGAGGGCACCGATGCGCAAGCGGAAGTCTCGGTGCGCTTGTCGGAGAACGGTCGCAGCGTCACAGCCAAGGGTGCCGACCCCGATACGCTCGTCGCGTCCGCCAAGGCTTATCTGGCCGCGCTCAACAAGCTCGTGGCGCGGCGGCTGCGCGGCGAACGCGAAGAGCGCCGCATTCACTCGACGGATGTGGGATAGCCACCCTCGTCATTGCGAGCCTCAGCGCAGCAATCCGGAGGCGGTGTTTTTAGTCCTGGATTGCTTCGTCGCTTTCGTTCCCCGCAATGACGGCCGCACTGGACATCATTGCTCGCGGTTGACGAACAACGCGTTGCCTAGGCCCGTGCCGATGGTGAACGTCGCCCAAGTCTCGACGTCTTTCATGAACGGAGCTTCGCTTAAGCCTTGCACCACGGCATCGTTGTGCATCAGGATTGCGGTCTCGTGGTCGCCGATGCGCGGGATCGCCTCGAACAACACTTTCGGCAGATTGAAGCGGCTGCTTTCCCAGTTCCCGGGCAGATTCTGAGCGCCGGCTTCGATCGAGCCGTCGGCATCGATTTTGCCCGGACAGCCGATGCCGATGAACGGCGCGAGCCTTAAGTCTTCCTTCTTTGCACGGTTGATCAAGCGTTGCAGCATGCTGATCAGACCGTCGACGGCTTCCTCGCGGTTGAGCTTTTCGTCGCCGTGGCGCCACAGCTCGAACTTCCACACCTTCGCTTTAGACAGATCGCTGGCGCCGCGGAGGTTGAGCTGCACGACGCCGGCGCGAATGTTGGTTCCGCCGATATCGACGGCGAGGATGGCATCATGCGCTTCGAACATCCAAGCGGGTGCAAGCTGTGTGGCGCCGAGAAGTCCCGCCTCGTCGGGATCGTTGCGGATAATGCAAATCTCGGTGTCGATTTTGTCGGCCTTCAACAGCACCGAGGCTCGGCCGATCGCGAGTTCGCCGACGCGGCTGCCGACGAAACCGCCGCCGATCACCAGGCGCGACGCGTCCTTCCAGCCCTTGAGCTTGAGAAAGCGGCGTAACACCACCGCGAGCTCCTGCGCAAACGATTCGATGGCGCTTTGAATGATGCCGGCGGTTTCCGGATCGCCGCTGGCGAGCAACTGATCGAGTTTTTTCTTGGCGATCTTGCTCGATGGCTCGTCGCCGAACGGATCGTGGTCAAGGTCGCGCAGCGGCTTTCGCCAATTTTCAATGAATTTGCGGAACGCGCCCTTGCTGGCGCGATCGCCGATGAAGCCTTCGTCATCCTTTAACTCAACGTTGTAGTCCGCGACTTCCACTGCCGAAAGTCGCGCAGCGCCGTGCGCGAGCACTGGCGCTGCCACATTTGCCGGGGATTGTTTGCCCATCGCGGCAATAACCCGCAAAGCGACAAAAGGTTCATGCGGTGGGTTGCGCCGCCGGGCCTTGCGAAATGGTCACCGACTTGCCGAGAAGCCGAATGATCTCATCGGCGACCTCCGCGGCGGAAGCGCCGACATCAACCGTCAACGCATCCTCGCTCGGGTCCGGTTCTTCAAGGGTGTCGATTTGGCTACGCAGCAATTCGGGCGGCATGAAATGGCCGTGGCGCCCCGCCAGGTGTTCGGCCATCACATCTCGACCACCGCGTAGATAAACCAGCCGCACCTGCGGCCGGTTGCCGACGATGATTTGCCGATAGGATCGCTTGAGCGCGGAGCAAGTAATGATGCCCGGCTCCTTCTTCTTGCGTTGTCGGTCGATCCACGCCGCGACACGTTCAAGCCATGGCAGCCGGTCGGCGTCGGTCAGCGGAATGCCGGCGTGCATCTTGGCGACGTTCGTTTCGGGATGGAGGGAGTCGCCTTCCTGGAACGGCCAGCCGAGCCGCGCCGAAAGTTCTTCGGCGATGGTGGATTTGCCAGATCCCGATACGCCCATGATCACGAGGATCGGCGGACTGCCGCGATGGCGGCCGGCGCTGTTGAGACGGCGAACACCGGACGTATCAGCGACGAAAACCGGGTCGGCGCGGCCAACGAAAAGCCCGCTTTCGACAGTGCCGACGATGCGTCTGATACGCTGCTCCAGCCGGGCCGGGTCGTCGATGCGGCCGAAATCGCAGTCGAGAATATAGTTGCTGCCGTCGGTGACGAACGGCACGCCTGAAGCAAGCCGTAAACGAGCGCTGGCGCCGACCACTTCGAGCGACTCGCGGGTCGCCTCCAGGCCGAAAGTGACCACTTCGACCGGCAGCGGTGTGTGCGTCCCGAGCCGGTCCACCATTTTGCTACCGTCGACAACAATCGCGAGACGATGGCTCGCAGCTGCCACTATCTTTTCGCGCAGCAGCGCTCCGCCGCCGCCCTTGATCAAATTGAGCGTACCGCGTTCGACCTCGTCGGCACCATCGATGGTCAGGTCGATCTGCCGGTGCTCACTGAAAGAGGTCAGCGGAATTCCAAGAGCTTTGGCGTGGATGGTTGTGCGTTCCGAGGTCGGGATGCCGACAAAACGCAAGCCTTGGCGATGCCGCCGCGCGAGGGCCTCAACCGCGAACGCCGCCGTCGAGCCGCTGCCAAGCCCGACGACCATGTCATTCTCGACCATTTGCGCCGCGGCTTCGGCGGCGGCGCGCTTGAATGCGCTCACTTGAGCGGGAGGTGACGAAGCGGCGCTGCTCATGAGATTACCGCCGCGGCAGCGGCTTTGGCGCGAAGCTCGGCGATGGCCTTGGCGTAATCCTTGGCGCCGAAAATCGCCGAACCGGCGACAATCGCCGTCGCGCCCGCGGCGGCGGCCAGCGCGGCGGTCGCCGTGTTCTCGCCGCCATCGACTTCGATGACCGGGTGCAGATCGCGCTCGGCGCACATCGCGCGCAGGCGCCGAATCTTCGGCAGCATTTCGGGAATGAATTTCTGGCCGCCGAAGCCGGGGCTGACGGTCATGACCAGAATGACGTCGCACAAATGCAGGACATATTCGACCATGTCCGGCGGCGTTGCCGGATCGAGGACAACGCCTGCCTTCTTCCCCAGCGCGCGAATGCTCGAGAGCGTCCGATGCAGGTGGGTCGTCGAACCCGGCTCCGCCTGCACCAGCAAATGATCTGCGCCAGCTTCGGCGAACGCCGTGAGATACCGCTCCGGCTCGACAATCATCAGATGAACATTGAGCGGTTTCGCCGTCGAGCGGCGGATGGCCCGTACCACTCCCGGCCCGATCGTGATGTTGGGGACAAAGTGCCCGTCCATCACGTCGACATGAATCCAGTCCGCGCCAGCCAGGTCGATGGCGCGGACCTCTTCGCCTAATCGGGCAAAGTCAGCCGATAGAATTGAAGGTGCGATGATGAGCGATGGCGTGCCACCTCCGCCCTCAATCGTTGCTGCCGGCCCCGACTTCATTGCGTCGGTGTTCCCGCGCGGCGTGGTGCATTCTCTTCGCCGGCGGCCGCTTGGTCGACGAACCAAACCAATTCGCCGATAGGGCGCACCCGTGCCGCCGGCAGCTCGCTATTGCCATGGCGTATGGTGCTGAAAATTGCCGCTTTCTCTTTACCGGCTACCAGGAATGCGACTCGCCGGCTGCTGTCGATCGGCGGGTAGGTCAGTGTGATACGGATTTCTGGCCGGCCATGCGAAACGGCCGCCACCCATCGCCTGCGTTCGTTCAATACCGGTTCTCCGGGCAGCAGCGATGCAGTGTGGCCGTCGGGGCCGAGCCCAAGCAGCGTGATATCGAAGAGCGGACGCTGCGGGTCCAGCGTCTCAGTTCCATAAGCTTCCTGCAAAGTGCGCTCATAGCGCCGCGCCGCGTCGTCGGGATCGCCGTCGGTTGGGATCGGAAAAACATTTTCCGGCGGCACCGGCGCTTTTGTCAGCATGGCTTCCCGGGTCATCCGATAATTGCTGTCCGGGTGATCGTAGGGGACGAAGCGCTCGTCGCCCCAGTACCAGAACACGCGCGGCCAGGGGAAACGCGGTTTAAATTCATCGGAGGCGAGCAGGGCGTAAAGCGTCTTCGGTGTCGAGCCGCCGGACAGCGAGACGCGAAACGGTCCTTGTGCAGCCAGCGCTGCTTGCGTCATCCACTCCGCCACGTGACGCGCCAGCGCCGGCGGATCCTTCAAAATTTCGATGCGTCCAATCGCCGGGGCCATTTGCTCTATTTCGCCGCGGCAAGGATGAAGGCCTCCATCGCCTTGGCAAATCCCTCGTCATTGTAGGAGGCGGTGACCGCGGCGGCTTGCGCCTTGACCTCGTCCGAGGCGTTGCCCATGGCAATGCTGAACCCCGAGCGCTTGAACATCAGCACGTCGTTCATTTGATCGCCGATGGTGGCGATTTCGTTCGCGGGCACACCGAGATTTTGCGACAGATATTCCACCACGGCGCCCTTGTTGGCATCTTTGTTGGTCACGTCGAGATAGTAAGGTTGCGATCGGGTGGCGGTCGCGCGCTGGCCGAACGCGGCTTGCGCGTCGCGCTCGCAGCTTTTTACCTTGTCGAGATCGTCGCTTATGCCGACGATCTTGGCGACGCTTTGTAAATGTTCGCGAACGTCTGACACCACCTTGGGTTCGAATTTGACCGTCCAGGCTTCGCGGGCGACGTGCGGCGCGTCCTTCTTGGTGATCAGCCAATCATTGCCGCTATACACCCAGGTATCGAGCCCGTGCGCCCGCATCATATCGATGGCCTGACTCGCGACGTCGTCCGGGACTGTTTTTTCCTCCAGAATGGTAAGATCGCGTTTGACAAAGAGCCCGCCGTTGAAGCCGGCGATCGGCGTGTCGATGTCGAGCGGATCAAACAGCATCGCCATGCCAAGCGGCGGTCGGCCACTGGTGATGGCGAAACGGATGCCGGCGTTGTGCAACGCGTTGACAGCGTTGCGCGCCCGCTCGGTCAAGATCTTGTCCTCGGTGACGAGTGTGCCATCCACATCCGCCAGGACCAGTCCGATCTTGCGCTTGCCCGCCATCGCTTATCGGCCTGCGTGATTGAGCGGACGCCACGCTCGTCCGTCCCGCGCCAGCAATTCGTCGGCCGCGGCCGGGCCATCGCTACCGGCGGCATAGTTCGGAAAGTCGCGGGGCGGATTGTTCGCCCAGGTGTCGAGAATCGGCTGCACGACCTTCCATCCGGCTTCGACGGTGTCGGCGCGCTGAAAAAGCGTCGGGTCGCCGATCATACAATCGTAAATGAGCGTCTCGTAGCCGGTATTGGGCGCGACCTTGAAATAGGTCTTGTAAGCGAAATCCATGCTGACGTTATTCAAGGTCACGGTAGGTCCCGGACGCTTCGCGGCGAATTCGAGGGCAATGCCCTCGTCCGGCTGGATGCGAAGAATCATCCAGTTGGGATGCAATCGCTCGACATCTGTTCCACGGAATAGCGTATAGGGCGCCTGGTGGAAGCGAATTGCAATTTCAGTTGATCGACGGCGCAGACGCTTGCCGGTCCGCAGGTAAAACGGCACGCCCGCCCAACGCCAATTGTCGATGTTAAGTTTCAAAGCGACGTAAGTCTCCGTCGGCGAGTCCGGCGCAACCAGTTCTTCTTGGCGATACGCAGGGACGGCTTTGCCCATCGAGGTGCCGCCGCCATATTGCCCGCGCACCGCGTCGCGCATCACTTGCGCCGAACCGATCGGCTTGATGGCCTGGATGACTTCCGTCTTTTTGCTGCGCACCGCATCGGCATCGAACGAGATCGGCGGCTCCATCGCCGTCATCGCCAGCAGCTGAAAGACGTGATTGGGGACCATGTCGCGAAGCGCCCCGGTCTTTTCGTAAAAATTGCCGCGGTGCTCGACACCGAGCGTTTCGGCGACGGTGATTTGAACGTGATCGATCTGGTGCCGGTTCCACAGCGGCTCGAACAGGCCGTTGGCGAAACGCAGCGCCATGATGTTCTGGACGGTTTCCTTGCCGAGAAAATGATCGATCCGGTAGACCTGATGCTCTTGAAGTGTTTTCAGAATGTCGGCATTCAGCGCCTTGGCCGAAGGCAGATCGTGGCCGAAGGGCTTTTCGACCACCACCCGGCGCCACTTGCCGTCCTCTTCGGTTACAAGACCTGCGGCACCAAGGTGCGCGATCGCCGGTGCGAAGAAGCGGTCGGCGACGGCAAGATAGAACAGGCAATTCCCGCCGGTCGCCGCGGTTTTGTCCAACCCGGCGAGGTGGTCGCGGAGCTTGAGGTAAGCGCCGGGGTCGTTCAGATCGCCTTGGAGATAGCTCATGCGGTCGCTGAGCCATTGCCACGTCTTTTGGTCGATGGCGTCGACGTGAAACTCGCCGCCTTGCCCAACGAAATCCGCCATTGCAGCAGAGAGATTTTCGCGCCACTGCTCGATGCTGCGAGCGTTGTGATCGACGCCGACAAGCTGGAATCGATTGGAGAGCTGTCCGGCCTGCGCCAGATTGTAAAGCGCAGGGACCACCAATCGCTTGGTCAGATCGCCTGCCGCGCCGAAGATCACCATGGCGCAAGGCGGCGCCGGCGGCGCGCTTTCGGCCTGCTGCACGGTCCCGATTTCTGGCGTCGCGTCGGCTTTGCTGACTTTGGCTTTCGTATCCAGCATTGTCCCGGTCCTTCGTCTCGGTCTCGCTTCACGAGGGCCGCTTTCGCGGCGTGACCGCGCTAACTGCGGCCGAGCAACTCCATCGCGACGGAAACGACCCGGTCCGGCTCAAAACCGAATTTCTGCTGCAACGCTTTGAGCGGCGCCGACGCGCCGAAAGTCTTCATGCCGATGATGCGGCCGGCCGGCCCGATGTAGCGGTCCCAGCCCAGAGTCGATCCCTGCTCGACCGCCAGGCGCGCTTTCACCGCCGGTGGCAAGACCTCGTCACGATACGATTGGGGTTGATGCTCGAAAATATCCCACGACGGCATGGAAACGACCCGCGACCGGATCCCCTTGGCCGTCAGCGTTTCGTGCGCCTCAATGACCAGGACGACCTCGCTTCCCGAAGCGATGAGAATGATTTCGGGCGAACCGCCTGACGCGTCCGCCATGATGTAGGCGCCGCGCGATACACCTGCGGCGGGCGCATATTTGCTGCGATCGAAGGTCGGCAGCGGTTGGCGCGACAATGCAAGCAAAGCCGGTCGGTGGCGGAGCTGGAGGATGTACCGGTAGGCCTCGACCACCTCGTTCGCGTCCGCCGGCCGAATGACCGTCAGGCCTGGAATGGCCCGCAGCGCGATGAGCTGCTCGACCGGTTGATGGGTCGGTCCGTCTTCGCCGTCACCCATGGCGTCATGCGTGCATACAAAGATGGTTGGCAGCTCCATGATTGCCGATAGCCGAATGGCCGGCCGCGCATAATCGGTGAAGACAAGGAATGTCGAGCCATAGGCGCGCAGCTTCGAGAGCGACAGTCCGTTGACGATCGCTGTCATGGCGTGCTCGCGGATGCCAAAATGCAGATTGCGGCCGCCAGGCGTTCCGGGCTCGAAATCACCGGCGCCGGGGAACGTGAGCGCCGTGCGGTTTGACGACGCAAGATCGGCGGATCCACCCATAAACCATGGAATGTTCTGGGCGAGAACGTTGAGCACTTTGCTCGACGCGGCGCGCCCGGCAATGCCTTTCGCGTCCGCCGGGAAGTTCGGCAGGTTGCGATCCCACCCGGCGGGCAATTCCCGCCGTTGCATCAAATCGATCTCCGTCGCGAGGTCGGGGAAACGTTCGCGATATTTGACGAACATTGCCTCCCATTCGCGCCGGGCCTCGGCGCCGCGTTGACCGATGCCGTCGGCGAAATGCTCCTTGACACCGTCAGGCACGAGGAACTTGGCGTCTTCCGGCCAGTGATAAGCGCGCTTGACGAGCCGCACTTCCTCCTCGCCCAAAGGCTCGCCGTGCGCGGCGGAGGTATCGACCTTGTGCGGCGAGCCGTACCCGATATGGCTATCGAGAATGATTAAAGTCGGCCGGTCCTTGGTTTTCCGAAACGTCGCGAGCGCATCGGCGATGCTCTCGAGATCGTTGGCATCGGTGACGTGCAACACATTCCACTGATAGGCCGTGAAGCGCGCCGCCACGTCTTCGGTAAAGGTGATCTTGGTCTTGCCGTCGATGGTGATGTGATTGTTGTCGTAGATCCAGCACAGATCGTCGAGGCCGAGGTGGCCGGCGAGCGAGGCCGCTTCCGCGCCTACACCTTCCATCAAATCGCCGTCGCCGCAAACCGTGTAGATGTTGTAGTCGAAGACATCGACGCCGGGTTTGTTGTAACGGCTGGCGAGCCACTTGCGCGCAATGGCCATGCCAACACTCATGGAAATGCCCTGACCCAGCGGGCCGGTCGTGGCTTCCACGCCTGACGTTAAATGATATTCCGGATGCCCTGGCGCTTTGCTGCCGAGCTGGCGAAAATGACGGATGTCGTCGAGCGTGACCGCAGGAGCGCCGAGCTGCTCGTATTCGGCGTTCACTGCGCGCGTGCCGGTCAGATACAGTAACGACCACAGCAACATGGAGGCGTGGCCGTTCGACAGGACGAAGCGATCGCGGTTTGGCCAGATCGGGTCTTGCGGATCGAAACGCATCACTTCGTTCCAGATCACGTAGACGAGCGGCGCGAGCGCCATGGGCGTACCGGGGTGTCCGGAATTCGCCTGCTGGACCGCGTCGATCGAGAGCGTGCGAATGGTGTTGATCGCGAGCTCGTCGAGTTCGGGGCCGGTCAAGCTTTTGGGTCTTGGCTGTTGCACGGGGCCTAACTCCACCTGTTAGCCGGCACGCTTGGCGTCCGGCTTTTCGATATGCCCCCCGAACTGGTAGCGCATGGCGGAAAGCACCTTGTCGGCGAAATCCGCGTCTCCGCGCGAGCTGAATCGCTCATAAAGCGCCGACGAAAGCACAAAGGCGGGAACGCCTTCGTCGATCGCCGCCTTGATTGTCCAGCGGCCTTCGCCGGAATCGGACACGCGTCCGGCGAATTTTTCCAGCTTGGCATCCTGAAGCAGCGACGCGGCAGTAAGATCAAGAAGCCACGACGCGATGACGCTGCCGCGCCGCCAGACTTCGGTGACGTCGGCCAAATTGAAATCGTATTGATAATGTTCGGGATCGCGCAGCGGCGTGGTTTCGGCATCGATCGTCGCGGTTTTCTTTCCAACGTTGGCGGCGTTGAGAACATTAAGTCCTTCCGCATACGCAGCCATCACGCCGTATTCGATGCCGTTATGCACCATTTTGACGAAATGCCCGGCGCCATTGGGCCCGCAGTGCAGATAGCCCTGTTCGGCGGTGCCGTTAACTTTTTCGCGACCCGGCGTGCGTTCTATGTTGCCGCGCCCCGGCGCCAGCGTCGCGAACAGCGGATCGAGGTGCTTCACGATATCGGCGTCGCCGCCGATCATCATGCAATAGCCGCGTTCCAGCCCCCAAACGCCGCCGCTGGTGCCGACGTCGACGAAATGAACGTTCCCGGATTTGAGCTCCTTCGCCCGGCGAATATCGTCAATGTAATACGAGTTGCCGCCGTCGATCAGAATGTCGCCGGCTTCAAGATGCGGCAGCAGATCGGCGATGACGCTATCCACGGCTCCGGTCGGTACCATCAGCCAGACAACGCGCGGCTTGACCAGTTTCTTGACGAAGTCCGCGGTGGAAGTGGTACCGACGGCTTTTTCCTTCACAAGTTCCGCTACGGCGTTTGCCGATCCATCGTGGACGACACATTGATGGCCGCCCTTCAACAGGCGCCGCACCATGTTTCCGCCCATCCGGCCGAGGCCGATCATTCCGAGCTGCATGACTCTAGCCCTTTGTGACGCCAGAAATGACTGCGTCGTCCCGATCGCCGGCAAGAAAGCACACGTTCATCTGTCATCCTTGAGCTTCCGGTACCGGCGGATCAGTGTGTTGGTGGAGCTGTCGTGCTCAAGCTTCGGCTCCGTTTTGCTTTCGAGTTCGGGAATGATCCGCTGAGCGAGCGCTTTGCCAAGCTCGACGCCCCATTGGTCGAAGGAGTCGATCTGCCAGATCGTTCCTTGCGTGAAGACAATGTGCTCGTAGAGCGCAACCAGTTTGCCCAGATTTGCCGGCGTCAAAACGTCGAGCAGCAAAGTGTTTGACGGGCGATTGCCCTCGAACGACCGATGCGGAACAAGCCAGTCGGGCGTGCCTTCGGCTTTGACTTGATCGGCGGTCTTGCCGAACGCCAACGCTTCGGTTTGTGCAAAAACGTTCGCGATCAGCATGTCGTGATGCTGACCCAACGGATTGAGCGCACGCGCGAACGCAATGAAATCACACGGGATCAGGCGCGTGCCCTGATGGATCAGTTGATAAAACGAGTGCTGCCCGTTGGTCCCGGGCTCGCCCCAATAGATCGGTCCGGTATCGTAATCGACGCGCATGCCATTGATCGTCACGTGCTTGCCGTTGCTCTCCATGGTGAGCTGCTGCAAGTAGGCCGGAAAACGTTTGAGATACTGCTCGTAGGGCAGCACGGCGACGGTCTGGGCGCCGAAGAAGTCCGTGTACCACACGCCCAGCAGCCCCATCAGGACCGGCAGATTCTGTTCGAACGGCGCCCGGCGGAAATGCTCATCCATCTCATGGAAGCCACCCAGCATAGCCTGGAAGTTTTCAGGTCCGATCGCCAGCATGGTCGAGAGGCCGATGGCCGAGTCCATCGAATAGCGCCCGCCGACCCAATCCCAGAAGCCGAACATGTTGGCGGTGTCGATGCCGAATTTCGCGACTTCCTTTGCGTTTGTTGACACGGCGACGAAGTGCCGGGCGATGGCGCCTTGCTCGCCCTTCATGCCCTCCAAGAGCCATTCGCGCGCGGTGCGCGCGTTAGTCATGGTCTCCAGCGTGGTGAAAGTCTTGGAGGAGATGATGAACAGCGTTTCAGCCGGATCGAAACCGCGCACCGCTTCGGCGAAATCCGTTCCGTCGACGTTGGAAACGAACCGAAAATTCATGGCGCGGTCGCTGTAGTGCTTCAGCGCTTCATACGCCATGACTGGGCCGAGATCGGACCCGCCGATGCCGACATTGATGACGTTGCGGATGCGTTTGCCGGTCTGGCCTTTCCAGCTCCCTGTGCGGACGCGGTTGGAAAAATCGGCCATTCTGTCGAGAACGGCGTGCACATCGGGGACTACGTTACGGCCGTCGTGGAGGATAGTGCTGCCGCGGGGCGCGCGCAGCGCGATATGGAGGACGGCGCGGTTCTCCGAGACATTGATCTTGTCGCCGCGGAACATGGCGTCGATCTGATCGCGCAGTGCCAACTCGCCGGCGAGCCGCAGCAGGAGCGACAGCGTCTCGTCAGTAATCCGGTTTTTGGAATAGTCGAGGTAGAATCCTGCGGCTTCGATCGCGAGTCTCTCGCCGCGCCTGGGATCGTCGGCAAAGAGTTGCCGCAGATGAACACTTTTCAGTGCCTGATGGTGCTTCTCGAGCAACGCCCAGGCCGGCCGCTTTCGTAACGGCGGCACGATTGCGGACGGGATACCGGCTGCCGCGGGCGCAGGCTTCCGTTGGCCGGACGCGGTGGCCATATCGATCAGCTCGCTTTGCGCATCGCCGCGCTCTTCGATTTGATGCACGCCATCAGTTCGTTCCACGACTTTTCGAACGATGCGGCGCCTTCGTCCTGAAGCTTTTTCGCCAGCGCATTGGTGTCGACGCCGGCTTTGGCGAAAGCGGCCAGCACTTTCGCGCTGTCCGCTCCGTTCGCCGCCAGCGCCGCGCCGATTTCGCCGTGGTCGGCGAAAGCCTTGAGCGTGCCTTCGGGCATGGTGTTGATGGTAAAGGGAGCAGCGAGCGCCTTCACATAGAGTATGTCGGATGCTTTAGGATCTTTGGTGCCGGTGCTGGCCCAGAGAAGACGTTGCATCCGGGCGCCAGCGTTGGCGGCACGCTGAAACCGCGGCGAGGCCAAGAGCTCCAGATACGACTTGTAGGTCTGTTGCGCGACCGCGATGCCAAGTCGATTGGCGATCTCGGCTGGCACCTTCCCGGCGGTCGCGACGTCCCAGCGGCTAATAAAGAGGGAGGCCACCGAGGCGACGGCGGGGTTGATCCCGGCTTCGATCCGGCGCTCGACGCCGCGCAGGTAGGCTTCGGCCGCGGCCACATATTGCGCCTGCGAGAATAGCAGCGTGACATTGACCGGAATCCCGGCGAACGTCGCCTCTTCAATCGCGGGCAGGCCTTCGTTGGTACCGGGAATTTTGATGAACAGGTTCGGCTTGCCGGCGCGCTGGTGGAGATCGCGCGCGGCGGCAATCGACCGCTTGGTGTCGAATGCCAGCGTCGGAGAAACTTCGAGCGACACCCAACCGTCGACGCCGTCGGTGCGCTTGAATGTCGGCAGGAACAGATCGGCCGCCCGCTTTAAATCCGCCAAGGCGAGATCGAAGAACAAATCCTCATGGGATTTCGCACCGGAAGCGCCCTTTGAGATATCGCCGTCATAGTCGGCGCTTTTGCTAATCGCGTTGTCGAAGATTGTCGGGTTCGAGGTTAGTCCGGTTACCGCGAATTCGTCGATGTAGCGTTGCAACGTGCCACTGTTGAGCAAGGCGCGGGTGATATTATCGAGCCAAAGGCTTTGGCCGAGATTATGGAGTGCCTTGGTGGGGTTCATTGTGCTGCCTCTAACCTGGAAGACGCCGGGGATGCGGCATGCAGTTGCCGTAGGTCGAAATTGAGAAGATCGCCGATGCGGTCGATGGTGACATCAGCAGGTGAAAAGGCGGCCGACGTTTGCGAATCGTGCGCATAGCTGCCCTGTCGCACGAATACGGTAGTCACGCGATCTCCCCAGGAACGCTTGATCGCCTGCAAGATACGAAGCTTGTCGTCGACAAGCACGTAGTGCTGGGCCCGAAAACGCCGCTCGACGTCGTCGAGGGCCTGCTCCTTGTGGATATAGATAAGCACGCGGCGGTCGACGGCCTCGGCCAGTCCTGCCCGCTCGACTTTGCGCGGCTGAAAAACGACGTCGCCGTCGGAAAGTATGACCGTCGGGCCGAACTCCCGGAGCCGCTTCAAGACGTTCATGACGGACGGAAACAGCCGGTCGGCGAACGGATAGTCGATGAGAAAGGACGACATTGCCAAAAGCTCGACTTCCTCGGGATGCTCAGCACGAAAGCGCTGCAATGCTCCGAGATAGTCGCGGTATCCGAGCGCGGTGAACAGATCCTCTAGGATTCTCCAATAGCGATCGCGCGCGGCGCGTCCGTAAGCCTCCTGAAGGTGGTCTTTTAAATCCTGCTGGATGGCGTCGTTGTCGAGCAGGGTGTTGTCGACGTCGAGCAAAAAGACAACCGGGTAAGACGGTGTCATTCGAAACTCCGGCTACCTTCGATCTGGCTGCTCGAGACAGCTCTACCCCTGAATATAACGGCGAGGCCGGCCAAAAGGTTCTAGCGAATAATGAAATTCCCGTCGATTTATTTCGGCTCAGTTAGCGAATTGGCGAGGCACCAGGCGCGGAGGAGGCCCAAGATCTCATCCGCGTACATGTCGGCCTAAGGTAAGGCGTCGGATGCGTAAATAGTGAGGTCGTGAGCAGGATCAATCGGGTCATTCCACGGCTGCCGGGAAATCATCCGAGAGGCGTCGTCGTAGCCGGCCCGCCAGCGTTTTTGAACGGTCGCCCGGGAAAAATCGAAATCCCGTGCATTGCTCTCGCCTTCGAGCGGCTGGGCATTGATTTCCACAAGGTGCATGGTGGTGGTGCAGCCCCACCCGCGCAGCTCCTTAACTCTTGAGGAATTCTTTCGCTCTTCGGGCAACATGTCCACCAGCTCGCGAATGATACGACGCATCCGATGCAGTTCACTTTGTCGCTTGATGTGGCCTCTTGAGCGGCTGCCGAACAAGATGTCTTTTACTCGCATGAAAGCATGAGACAGCGACGCGGGTTGCGGGCCGCGCGTGGGCCATATCTGAACGGCGAAAACGACGGAACTCTGCCGGGGGTTTTCATCAAAAACGACCTCTACCGGTGAATTCGAATAGACGCCGCCATCCCAATAATACTGACCGTCGACCAATACTGCGGGGAAACATGGCGGGACGGCACTTGAGCCGAGAATGTGTTCGAGAGCAATCTTCTCGTGGTTGCTGTCGAAATAGCGCATCTGGCCGGTCTCGACTGTCGTAAGTCCGACCGTGAACCTTGGATTGCCGGAATTGATGAGATTAAAATCGACGATAGTGGGCAGCAATTTTTTGAGCGGTTCGACAAGATACATCGCGGCCTGTTCGATGCCTACGCGCGTGTCGACACCCCAAAACAATGCCGGGTTCGGATAAAAAAAGCTCGGTACGCCGCTCACAAGCGGAGAAATTTGATTCCACGGCTCAGGCACATGGGGGTCAAGGCCCTCCCAAAATTCTTTCAGTTTCTTGAGCCGGTCGGACGCCTTATTGCCGGCAATGATCGCGCCGTTGATGGCGCCAATTGAGGTGCCGACAACCCAATCCGGCTCGATGCCGGCCTCATGCAGCGCTTCATAAGCGCCCGCCTGATAAGACCCCGGCGCCCCTCCGCCTTGCATCACCAGTACGACGCGGCCGGGCGGGCTGCGGCCCGCGTTCACTGTCGCATCGACCGTTTTCGAGCCGGCATTCGAGCCCACGATGACCTGTCCCCTCGCCGAAGGCGACACTTATGTGACCAAAAGTTCTAGGGTATTTTTCCTGTGCGTCGATTGAATCGATCCGAAATCGGCAATATTGACGAAAAAACGAGGTACCCGCCAACGGCCAAAGGGACAACATTGCCGCACACAGCGTGATGTTGTCTTTTTCGCGTGACTCTTTCAATATGTCGTCGGGGCGTTGAACGCGGAGCTTACGAAAACATTCGGCTCAGAAAGACGCGCCGCCCCGTCATTGCCGTTCCGGTCCAGTCTGAATTCTCCTCGGCGACGTGTTTGAAGGTTTTGACGCACTGGTTACGTTGTCGGGAAAGGATCATTGCCATGGACGAATTGATCCGCTCGGAACTCCGCAGGCGCGACTTGCTCGCTGGTACGGCGGTTTTGCTTCTGAGCGTTAGTTCGGGGCGGGCTTCCACGATTTTCGGTCAGATGCCTTGGGCGCCGAACGCCGGCGATCCGCCGATGCGTGTGAAGCCTGGGCCCTGGCTGTTCTTCTCGGGTGCCGAAGGCCGAGCCATAGAAGCGATCGCTGATCGCGTGATCCCGCCGGATCCGGACACGCCGGGCGGTAAAGATTCGGGCTGCGCCGTTTTCATCGACCGCCAGCTTGCCGGGCCTTATGGAGAGCAAGACGGTCTTTACGTTCGGCCGCCTTTCCAGACCGGCATGAAGAATCAAGGAGACCAGTCCGAAGGCGGCCCGAGGCACAAGTATCGCTCGGGCCTCGCCGCACTCGATAAAGCCTGCAGGGCCAATTACGCGGGGAAGGAGTTCGCCGATCTGTCCGACGGCGACAAGGACAAAGTGCTGAGCCAGCTTGAAAGCGGCGAACTGAAACTCGACGGAGCCGATGGAAAAGCTTTCTTCGCCGAAGTCATCAAAGACGTGCAGATGGGCTTTTTCGCCGATCCGATCTACGGCGGCAATCGCGACATGGCCGCGTGGAAAATGATCGGGTATCCAGGGGCCCGGTATAATTATCTGGACTGGGTTAATCGCCATAACGAACGGTTTCCGCTGCCGCCGGTCAGTATGACCGGTCGCGCAGAGTGGACGCCGAAAGCGCGGTGAGATGGCCATGGCGCGTAGACTGCCAAAGAAAGATGTTGTCATTATCGGGCTGGGTTGGACCGGGTCGATCATGGCTCATGAGCTGACCGACGAAGGCCTCGACGTCATCGCTATCGAACGCGGCCCGTGGCGGGACTCGCCGACGGATTTTCCGACCAACTACATGCAGGACGAGCTGCGCTACCGGATTCGGCACGAGCTGTTCTTGCGGCCGGACCAGCTCACATTCACCTTTCGCAACAAGCTGGATCAGACGGCGCTGCCAATCCGAAGCTGGGGCGCGTTTATGCCGCCAAACGGGGTCGGCGGCGGAGGCGTGCACTGGAACGCGGAAACGTGGCGTTTCTTGCCGTCGGATTTCGTGCTCAGAACACATCTCACTGAACGTTACGGCGCGTCGTTCCTTCCGGACGATATGACGATCCAGGACTGGGGCGTGACCTATGACGACCTGGAGCCGCACTACGATCAGTTCGAATATCTGTGCGGTACTTCCGGCACCGCGGGAAATCTGAAAGGTCAAATACAGGACGGCGGTAATCCCTTCGAGGGACCTCGCTCGCGGCCATATCCGACGCCCGCTCAGATGCAGCCCTTTGGCGCGACGTTGTTTGCTAAAGCAGCGCGCGAGCTCGGCTATAAACCCTTCCCGCAGCCGTCGGGAAACCTGTCGAAACCCTATGTCAATCCGCTCGGACTGCGGATGGGCCAGTGCACATACTGCGGCTTTTGCGAATGGTTCGGCTGCGGCAACTATTCAAAGGCGAGCCCGCAAACGACCATATTGCCGGCTTTGATCCGCAAGTCGAATTTCTCGCTGCGCGATAACTCCGAAGTCATCAAAATCAACACCGACGCCTCTGGCAAGATAGCAACAGGCGTCACCTTCGTCGACACGAGCTTGCAAGAGTGGGAGCAGCCGGCCGATCTGGTCATCCTCTCGGCCTACTCGATGTTCAACGCCCAGCTCCTGCTTCATTCGAAGATCAGTCAAGCCTACGATCCTGTGGCTAATACCGGCGTCGTTGGCCGCAACTTCACGCACCAAACCATTTCCAGCGTCAACGGCTTTTTCGACAACAAAAAATTCAATTTCAATCCGTTCATCGCCTCCGGCTCGATCGGAATGTGTATTGATGAGTTCAACGGCGACAACTTCGATCATGGCCCGCACGGCTTTGTCGGGGGCGCCTATATGGGCCAGGTGCAAACTGGCGGCAGGCCGATCGAGACCACGCTGGTTCCGCCTGGTACGCCGAAATGGGGCGCAGAGTGGAAGAAGGCGGCGCGCGATAATTATCTCTCTACCGTGAAACCCGGCACCGGGGTACACGGCAGCTTCTACTCCTATCGTGACGTTTATCTGGATCTCGATCCCACCTACACCGATCGCTTCAATCGCCCGCTGATGCGGATGACCATCGATTTTCACGACAACGAGATCAAACAAAACCGGTTCATGACCGACAAGTTTGCCGAGGTCATCAAGGCGATGGGCGCGAACGTTGTGGAGAAGCAGTACCGTACCGCACCGTATGACATCACGACCTATCAGACCACGCATCTTAATGGCGGCGCCATCATGGGCGCCGACCCAAAAACCAGCGTCGTCAACCGCTATTTGCAGAATTGGGATGTGTCGAATTTATTTGTGCTTGGCGCGAGCGCGTTCCCGCAGAACGCCGGATATAACCCGACCGGCACGGTAGGGGCGCTCGCATTCTGGGCGGCCGAGGCGATCCGCAGTCAATATCTCAAACACCCGGGACCGCTGGTCAATGTGTAGCGCGGGCGCAAATACATCTCTGCTTCGCACGTTCGCGTGCGGCGCGGCTCTCCTTTTGACGTCCGCGCTGGCGGTCGCCGGCGAATCCGATCCGCAGGATTTCACGCAAATCAAAAAAGGCCAGTACCTCGCTATCCTCGCGGATTGCGGCAGCTGCCATACCGTTCCGGGACATCGGCGATTTGCTGGCGGCCGGCCGATCGAAACGCCGTTCGGTAACATTGTCGCGCCCAACATCACGCCGGACCGCGAAACCGGAATTGGCGCCTGGACTGGCGACGAATTCGACGCAGCCGTGCGCAAGGGTGTTCGCCGCGACGGCTCGCCGCTCTATCCGGCGATGCCGTACAACGCCTACACCAAAATGACGCGTGAAGAAGTTTTAGCTATCCGCGCGTACCTGAACACGGTCGAGCCGGTCCATCACGCCGTTGTGGCCAATACTTTGCCGTTTCCGTTCAACATCCGCTTCGCCATGCACGTTTGGGACGCGCTCTATTTCACCCAAGGTGAATACAAAGCGGATCCGGGAAAGTCCGCCGAATGGAACCGCGGCGCCTATCTAGTCAGCGGGCCCGCCCACTGCGGCGCGTGCCACACACCAAAAACTCTGCTGGGCGGCGATAAAACGAGCCACTATCTGCAAGGCTCCAAAATTCAGGGTTGGTTCGCTCCCGACATTACTGGCGACAAAACGCGCGGCATCGGCAATTGGTCCGTCGAAGAGATCGCCGCGTATCTGAGAGCCGGACACACGCAAAACTCGGCTGCCACCGGGCCGATGGCGGAAGCGGTGTCGCTCTCGACTTCGCATTGGAAGAACAGCGATCTCAACGCCATCGCGGTCTATTTGAAATCAGTTCCCGGCCGAGAAGACACCGCAAAGCCGCTGCCGGCGGATGATCCGGCGATGACGGCGGGCGCGGCGATCTATCGTGACGAATGTTCGGCGTGTCATATGCTAAATGGCCGCGGCACGCCGAAACTGTTTCCGTCGCTTGCCGGGTCTTCAAACGTGCGTTCCGACGATCCGGCAAGTTCGATCCGTGTCGTGCTTCGCGGGGCGCGCAGCGTCGCGACGGACACCGAACCCACTTCTCCGGGCATGCCGTCCTACGGATGGCAGCTCGACGACGCGCAAGTGGCGGCGGTGCTCACTTACGTCCGCAATGCGTGGGGTTCGGCGGCTCCGGCCGTTTCGGCGGAAGAGGTGACGCGGGAGCGGTCGCGGCTGGCATCCCGGCCGGACTAGGACGAGATCGCATAAAGCGAAAAGGCCAAAAACCGCCGTCGCGGTAACCGACAATTACCGTTAAAGCGCGTTGGGCTTATTCATTTCCTATTGGGTCGGTATTTAGACGTATGGTGTCGGCATGCTTCACGGAACCGAAAGCTTCCCGAACTCGCCGGATTGCGCGCGCTATTTCATTTTCGCCGGCTACCTCGCCTTTATGTGGGGCATTGTCGGCGTCGCGAATTTTTTTGACGCTGCGAACGCCGATTGACCCCTTTCGCAACTCGCGGCGTCAGGGCAATCGATTAACCGCTCAGTCACCACGGTGGACCCCGCCAAACTCGGGTGATATATAGCCCGCGCGGGCGCCGGTGGGCGCCCTTTTCGCCAGTAGTATAGACGCGTTAATGGCGAGCAAGACGTGGTGGTGCCACGCGGAACTCGGTATTCGGCGAGTCTTCGCGTCAGGGCGCATAGCTCAGTTGGTAGAGCAGCTGACTCTTAATCAGCGGGTCCCAGGTTCGAGCCCTGGTGCGCCCACC
>CAVWBV010000018.1:0-155598 GCA_963753355.1 uncultured Alphaproteobacteria bacterium | reverse complement strand
TTTCCTTGCCGCCGGCTTGCGGGCAAGCAGAGAATAAAACCGTGCGAATAAGCTACGATCAGCGGTTTTGGCGCTTGCGGTGCTGGGTGTTTGCCTGCCCGCAGCGGCGCAATACCACGATCGCGACACCAGCGGCGCGCCCAGGACATCCGCCACGGCGCCGCCGCCCGAGGCGCGCATCGACATCAACCACGCCAGCATCGCCGAGCTCCTCAAGGTTCCCGGCATGACGCCAAGCTGGGCCGGCCGCATCGTGCGCTTTCGCCCCTACCGCACCAAGCAGGACCTTCTCGATCGCGGCGTGCTCCCCAGCGACGTCTACGACCGCATCAAGGATTACGTGATCGCGCACCGCGACAAAGCAATGATCGCCCAGTCCCGGCGTCTCGTTGCTCTGCTGCCGCCATCCCGCGATTCCCTAGCTCCTGCCTCGCTCCCTGCCTTCGATACACTGTCCTCTGAACAGGAGGGATTCCCCATGCAAACCCGAATCCTGGGCACCACCATGCCGGTGCTCGAAGTCGAGCTCGATCCCAACGAGAGCGTGTTTTCTGAGAGCGGCGAGCTCTCCTGGATGACCGCATCGATCCAGATGATGACGCACACGCAGATGGGCGGAGGCGGCGGCCTCTTTGGCGTGCTCAAGCGCGTGGCCGCCGGCGGCAGCATCTTCATGACCGAGTACCGCGCCATCCAGTATCCCGGCGCGGTGTCGTTTGCCACCAAGGTCCCCGGCCACATCGTGCCGGTTGAGCTGGGCCAGGGCCCCGAATACATGGTGCACCGGCACGGCTTTCTGTGCGCCACGCCTCAGGTCACCATCACGCTGGGCTTTCAGCAGTCGCTGGGCGCGGGCATCTTTGGCGGCGACGGATTCCTGCTGCAGCGCTCGGCGGCGTGGGCACGGCGTGGCTCGAGCTCTCCGGCGAGCTGATCCAGAAGAACCTCGCGCCCGGCGAAGTGCTGCGCGTGCATCCCGGCCACGTGGGCGCGTTCCAATCGTCCGTCGGCTTCCAGATCACCATGGTTCCGGGCATCAAGAACATGATCTTCGGCGGCGACGGGCTCTTTCTTGCGGAGATGGTCGGCCCCGGCACGGTGTGGCTGCAAACGCTGCCCATCTCGCGCCTGGCGCACCAGATCTACGAGTACCTGCCGCATACCGAAGCGCGGCTGCCACGCCTGCGGCAGCCGTGGGCGGCGGCCTGCTGGGCGGCATCGTCGGCTCCATCCTGAGCGGAGATCAATAAAGCAGCCGGGAGCAGGACCGTGACTGACAGCTAATCGCTGACCACTGACCATGATCACTGCTGCATGGAACCTCCAGCATGACTCAATCCGACGAGACCGGCAAGCATTCGCGGCCACATCGTCTTCGCCTTCGCTCTGGCGCTTGGCGCTTTACGTGGCGTGGCTGGTCCGCGGCGTGCTGGTCCTGCTTTATGTCTCCGCGCTCTTTGCCGTGGTGCTTACGCCGGTGGTGCGCGCCACGTCGCGGATCCGCATCGGCCGCTGGCAGCCGTTCCAGGGCTCGGCGGCCATCCTTATCCTTTTGCTGGCTGTGGCCGGCGCCCTCACCGGCTTCGGATTTCTCGCCCTCCCGCCCGTCATCCGCGATCTGCAGTCTCTCAACGGCGAACTGCCCACGCGCGTTCCCGCGTTGCTGGCCAAGCTTCAGGAGATTCCCTTCGCCGACCGCTTGAACTCCGGCCAGGTCATCGCCTGGATCCAGGGCTCGCTGAGCCAGGCGGCGGCCTATCTGCTGCTCTCGCTCAAGGACTGGGCCGGCGCCCTCGTCCAGATCATCGCCGGCTTTGTTCTCACGCTTTACTTCATTCTTGAGGGCGAGGGCGCTTACCGCTGGTTTCTCTCGTTTCTCCCGCCGCAGCCGCGGCAGCGGCTCGACGACACGCTGCAGCGCGCGGCCATCCGCATGCAGAAGTGGCTGCTCGGCCAGGCCAGCCTCATGCTCATCCTCGGCCTGGCGAGCACCATCGTCTATCTCTCTCTGGACGTGCGCTACGCCTATGCGCTCGGCGTGCTCACCGGCCTGCTCAACATCGATCCCGGTTCTCGGCGCGGCGGTCTCCCTCGCGCTCGCCCTGCTGGTGGCGGCCATCGATTCCTGGGGACGCGTGCTCGGCGTCGCCATCTTCTTCCTCGTCTATCTTCAGATCGAAAACTACCTGGCTCATTCCCCGCATCATGAAGAACCGCGTCAATCTTCCCGCCCTCGGCATCTTCGTCGCTCTGCTCCTTGGCTCCGCTCTCGAAGGAATCCTCGGCGCCATGGTCGCCATTCCCACCGCGGTGCTGGTCACCGTGCTGCTCGACGAATATCTTGTGCGCAAAGATGGAAGCCGTGAGTGCATCTCGTCCAGGAGCCAGGGCTCGTCCTCGGACGGCGCAGACCAGGTCAGCCGGCTTCTGCGCAGGGCCAGCATTCCTGATTCCGCTGCCTTCAGGCCACGCGGTGCTGCGCATCGATTCCAGCGCCGTCGGTCAAGATCCCTGCGCCAGCGAGTTTCCTGCGCTTCGGGAGTGAGCTTTTCGCCGTGGCTGGTCAGGTAGAAGACGTCGATGGCGGTTTCGCCTTCGGTGTCGATCAGCGCCACCTTGATGTTGCACTGATGCGAGCTGAGAGTGAGCGCGATCTGGCGCAGCAGGCCGGGCAGGTCCTGCGCCACCACCTGCAGCAGCGTGGAGTGGGTCGACGACTCGGAGTCGAACTCGAGCTTCGTGGGAACCTCGACCTTGAGATTGGTGGGATGATTCAGGTGGCGGCGCGCCTCGAGCAGTTGCTGCACCGAGACCTTTTGCGCCACCACTCGTGAACATTGGCGAGAAATCGCTCCTTCTCGCTGGGATTCAGCTCGATGGTGCGGAAGACGTCGGAGAAATGGAAGCTGTCGACGATCACGCCGGCATCGTTGGAGTAGGCCCCGGCGCGCACGATGTTCATGCCCCAGGCCGCCAGCACTCCGGCCACGTCGGCAAACAGCCGCGTGCGGTCGCGCGTGATCACGGTCAGGTCGAAGAGCTGGCGGTTGGGGCGCAGATCCAGTTGCACCGGATCCTTGTCGAGGTTGAGCGCCATCTGGAAATGATTGCGAATCTGCTCCGGCAGGCGGGTTTGCAGATAGCGCTGCGGCAGCCCTTCGAGGAACTGCTTCAGCGCGTCGTGCTGCGCGGCGGGAACCATGGAGCGGATGCGGTTCAGCAGCGTGGGATCGATGGCGGCGTGATAACGCGTTTCGTCCACTGAGCGGTCCATGAAGTTCGACGTGGACATGTAAAACTGCCACAGGTTTTCGGCCTTCCATGGCGTCAGCGCGTCGGGGTTCACGGCCTTGATGTCGGCAAAGGTCATCAGCGTGAGCATCTTCAGCACTCTGCGGGCTGCCGATCTTCTCAGCGAATGCGCGCACGTTGTCGAGATCGAAGATGTCGCGCCGCATCGCCACCGACATCTCCAGATGCAGCCGGATGAGCTTGAGAATGGACTCGCGCTCCTCGGCGTCGAAATCCAGCCGCGCCAGAAAGCTGTCGGCCAGTTCCACGCTTTGCGCCGCGTGTTCGCCGTTGCGGCGCGCCTTTGCCGGTGTCGTGCAGCAGCAGCGCCAGAAAGAAGAGATCGAGCCGGTCGATTTCCGGCAGCAGTTGCGCCAGCCGCTGCTCGTGCTCGTGGCGGGCTGGCGAAGGCCATGCACGTTGTCGATCACCAGGAACGTGTGCTCGTCCACGGTGTAGCGGTGGTAGCTGTCGCGAATCACCAGCGCATCGATGCCGTGGAACTCCGGGATCAGCATCTCCAGAACGCCCAGCGCGTGCATGGTGCGCAGTGCGTGCGCCGCGTGGGGCCCGAGCAAAACCTCGCGCAGCGCGTTCCAAAGGTAGGGCCCTTCGGGGCGCAGCCCGGCCAGGGGCCCGCCCTCCAGCGCCGGGGCGACCTCGAGAACCGCCAGCGGCGGCCGGCGGGCGGTGAAGTCGGCGTCCGCGTCGTCGGCCGCGATCCCGCCGTCGTCCCCGGCCGCTTCGCCAGGCGCCTCGTCGCCGATGCGCGGGCACACGACGTACGCCTGCCGGCCCGCCGCGATCTCCTCGCGGACCCGCTGCCAGGCCCGCTCCAGGTACCGCGGCCGCTCGGCGGCTGGCACGACGTGGGTGGCGATCGGAGAACGGCCGGCGGGCAGCTCGGCGAGGGTGGAGACCTCGAGGTCGCCGAACACGGTCATCGCCACCGTCCGCGGGATCGGCGTCGCGGTCATCACGAGCACGTGCGGGCGGGAGCCGGCGGCCTTGTCCCGCAGCGCGTCGCGCTGCTCCACGCCGAACCTGTGCTGTTCGTCGATGACCACCAGCCCGAGGTCGGCGAACTGCACCCGGTCCTCGAGCAGGGCGTGCGTGCCGATGAGGATGCCAGCGTCACCGGTGAAGGCGTCCGACAGCGCGGAGCGCCGCGCCCTTACGCCGGTCGAGCCGGTCAGCAGCGCCACCCGGGTGGCGTGCTCCGCGCCGCCGAGCTGCCCGGCTGAGGCGAGCGGCCCGAGCAGCGCGGTGATCGACCGGTAGTGCTGCTGCGCGAGCACCTCGGTGGGGGCGAGCAGCGCGGCCTGCCCGCCGGCGTCCACCATCTGGAGCATGGCCCGCACGGCGACGACTGTCTTCCCCGAGCCGACCTCGCCCTGCAGCAGCCGGTTCATCGGGTACGCGCACGACAGGTCGCGGGCGATGACCTCGCCGACGAACCGCTGCCCCTCGGTCAGCGTGAACGGCAGGCGGCGGTCGAACTCCGCCGCGATCCCGTCCGGCTCCGGCGGCCGTGGCATCGCGGGCATCGCGGCGGCGGCCATCCGCCGCTGGGCCAGCGCGGCCTGCATGACGAAGGCCTCGTCCCATTTCAGCCGCTTGCGCGCGCGTTGCAGGTCCGACCGGTCCTGCGGCCGGTGGATGGCGCGGATCGCCATCTCCCGCGGCCACAGGTCGTGCTGCTGGCGCACCTCTTCCGGCAGCGGGTCCTCGCCGATGTCCAGGATGTTCAGCACGACCTGGACCGCCTGGGAGATGTGCCATGAGCTCAGCCGGGCGCTCGCCGGGTAGACCGGGATCAGCTCGGTCGCGTACTCGGCGGCCGCCTCGGCGGTGGTCTCGGCGTCGACCGCGTCGACCGGCAGCAGCTCGTACTCCGGGTGCACAAGCTGGCGCCGGCCCCGGAACGTGGACACCGTGCCCGCGAACAGCCCGATCTTGCCGCGCTGGAGAGCCCGGACGTGGTGTCCGGCCCCGCCGAAAAAGGTGAGCGTCAGGGTGGCCGTGCCGTCCGTAACGGTTACTTCGGCGCGGTCTGTGGTCTTGCGGCCCCCGTTCGGGAAGCGCGATCTCGAATACTGGGCCAGGGTCGCGCTCTCCACCCGGGCGAGCACCGTGACGTGATCCCCTTCGCGCAGCTCGGCGAGCGGCGTCAGCTCACCGCGGGTGTAGTACCGGCGCGGGTAATGCCGCAGCAGGTCCCCGACCGTCCTGATGCCGAAGACCTTCTCGAACGCCTCGCTGGTCTTCTTCCCGCCCAGCGGAAGCGGATCGCGCAGCGTGGCCACACTTGGCAGCATAGAAGCACCCGCCGACATTCCGGTGACGGAACGCAGGTCCGGCGACGGTTCGCGCGAGGGGCGGGCTGTCGGGTATGCTTCCCAGGCTGCCTAAGTTCGTGTCGGCGTTAATGTCCCGGCGCGGTGCGGCACCCGACAGACCTTCCAACGAACAATGGAGCGAACCGTGGCTTCCGTCTGCGACGTATGCGGCAAGAGGCCGGGCTTCGGCAACAACGTCTCGCACTCGCACCGCCGCACCCGCCGCCGCTGGAACCCGAACATCCAGACCGTTCGCGCTATCGTGTCTGGCACGCCCAAGCGCCTGAACGTCTGCACCTCCTGCATCAAGGCAGGCAAGGTCTCCCGCTAACCAGCAAGGGCCGCCGCACGCTGACGCCTCACGGCTGGCGACTTCGCATCACTTTGTCTTCATATCACTTTCGGCCTTTCGCGTCCGTTTTGTCCGGTTCCGGGACTGAAATGATACGAGGTGGCCGGGCCCTTCCCATCAGTTATGATCACTTTCGTGCCGACCCCGGAATATCCCCATCAACTGTGGATGGCTGCCGGCCTGATAGGCCCGCCGATGGAAAGATGGGATGCGGGCCTTGGTGGGCCTGCCTTAGCGGAAGTGTTCCCAGCCGGCGGGGCCCTGGTAGGGGTTGCCGTCGACCGTGACGCCGTTGCCGGCGTGCACGGCGCCGATCACGCGCCATCGTGGCGGGAGCGCCACCGACGGCGGGAACGTGGCGACTAGGGAGTGGTCCTCGCCGCCGGTCAGCGCCCAGCCAAGGGCAAGTGAGGCCGGGGAGTCAGCCGAGGACGTTCTGGATGACGAGGGACCGGCAGCCAGGACCAGGGCCGCGGCTTCGGCTAGCGGGCCACCGAGCGCGAGCCTCGGACTTTCCACCGCGATCGCCGCGCCGCTCGCCGCCGCCACGTGGCCGAGGTCGGCGAGCAAGCCATCGCTGACGTCGATCATCGCCGTGGCGCCAAGCAGCGCCGCCTCGGGGCCCGCCTCGTAGGGCGGCGCGGGCCGCCGGTGCGCGGCTATCAGCTCAGGGACGGGCCGTCGTCACGCCGGCCGACAGCAGCGCGTACCCGGCCGCCGAGTGGCCGAGCGGGCCCGCCACCGCCACCACGTCCCCCGGCGCGGCGCCCGACCGGCGCACCGGCGGACGGCCGGCCAGGTCGCCGAGCGCCGTCACCGACAGCAGCACGGAATCGGCGCGCGCGGTGTCGCCGCCCACGACGCCCGCCCCCGCCCGGCCGGCCTTGAAGGCCAGCCCGTCGGCCAGCTCCAGCGCCCAGCTCGCCGGCAGCGTGCCAGGCGCGGCGAGCGCCACGAGCAGCGCCGTCGGCACCGCGCCCATGGCCGCGATGTCGGCCAGGCTGCGCGCCGCCGCCTTCACGCCCACGTCGTACGCGGACGACCAGGAACGCAGGAAGTGCCGCCCTTCAAGCAGCAGGTCGACGGCCGCGACGACGCTGCCCGACGGCGCGGCGACCACGGCGGCGTCGTCGCCGATGCCCACCGAGGTCAGCGGCCCGGCGGGCATCCGGGCCGCCAGCGCCGCGATCACGCCCCATTCGCCCAGGTCGGCAACCGAGCGAGGGGCACCGCCGGATTCAGTGATCGCCGCCTCCACGTTCCGGTAATGTCCCGCCTGCTGCTGGCCGAAAAAAACCGTCGCACGCCGTGATACAGGTCTGGACCACTACGGTACCGTGACACATTACGGGCAGGTGTCCTACGCTGCCCCCCAGGAGGACGCCATGGTGCAGGCATACATCCTCGTCCAGACAGAGGTCGGCAAAGCCGCCGGCGTGGCACGGCAGATAGCGGAGATCGCCGGAGTCATGCAAGCGGAGGATGTCACCGGCCCCTACGACGTCATCGTGCGCGCCAGCGCAGAGAACGTGGACGAGCTAGGCAAGCTAGTCGCGACACAGATTCAGGCCGTGGAGGGGATTACCAGGACGCTGACCTGCCCGGTCGTGCATTTCTGAGCCGCGGCCACCCAGCTCACGTCCCGGCCAGCAACTGGCCCGCGACCGCGGCGGTGCGGAAGCCGGCCCCGAGCGCGACCGCCGCCCGCAGGTCTTCCGGCGTGTCCACGTCCCGGCGCAGTCCCGGCACGCCGTCGAGGGACAGCTCGACGGCGCCGGCCGACGCGTGCCGGGCCCGCGACGCGCCGCCGAACATCGGCCGGAAAGCCACCCCGGGCGCAACCGCGTACATCGTCGTGCCGATCCCGGCGGCGTCGGGCACGAACGCGGCACCGCCCGCCGCGGCGGCCGCCGCGCGCAGCGCCCGGCTGAGCTCGCCGGGCCGCAGCGCGGGCAGGTCGGCGGCGAGCGCGGCCACGCCGCTGTCCGGCCAGCGATCCGACGCCACCGCGGCCCCGTGGCGCAACGCGGTGTTGAGCCCGCCGTCCGGCTCGTCGGGCGCGACGATCGCGCCGAGCGCCGCGAGCCGCGAGCCCGCCTTCGCGTCGGACGTGACGACCAGCACGCGCGTGACGTCAGGGCAGGCGACAACCGCGGAAACGGTGTCCGACGCGAGGGCGAGAGCCAGGTCCGCGCGGCGTGTACCGGCGAGGAGCGCGAGCCTGGACTTGGCGCGGGCTAGTACCTTGACAGGCAGCACCACTGTCCAGGTGAACAGGGCATCTTCGGTCATGCAGGTGACCACCGGCAGAATGTAGAGCATGACGTGCATGACGTGCGGAACCGGACCATGGGAAGGCCTCCCCGATGAGCAAGTCTTACTCGCCCACGTGGCGGCTGATCTCCGTCATCGTGCTGCGACCACTGCTGACACTGCTGATCAGGAACAAGTGGGCCGGCCGGGAGAACATTCCCAGGAAAGGGCCCGTAATCATCGCCCCCAATCACTTGTCCTACGTGGACTGGGGGACCGACGCGCTGTTCCTCCACGTGTCCGGACGGTACCCGACGTTCCTGATCAAAGATTCGGCTTTCAAGATCAAATTCATCGGCCCGTTCCTGCACAAGGCGGGACAACTCCCTGTGCACCGCGGCCGGGCCGACGCCGCCCTGGTGCTCAAGGACGCGGAGAAGAAGCTCGCAGAAGGCGCCGCCGTGGTCATCTACCCGGAGTCGACCGCGACGCGCGACCCCAACCTGTGGCCGATGGTGTCCAAGACCGGCGCGGCCAGGCTGGCCCTGTCTACCGGCGCGCCGGTGATCCCCGTGGCGCGCTGGGGCACCTACGAGATCCTTCCGTACGGCAGCAAGAAGCTCAAACTGTTCCCGCGCAAGACCGTGCGCACGATCGCCGGCCCGCCGGTCGACCTGTCGCAGTGGGCTGGCCAGCAGACATCGGCGAAGGCACTGCGCGCGGCCACCGCCGCGATCATGGCGGACGTGACGGCGCTGGTCGCGAAGCTGCGAGACGAAGAGCCGCCGGCTGTCCCCTACGATCCGTCCCCATTTGCGGGGGGTCGTGGGGGGCCGTCCCCCGGGATAGCACAGCCAGAACGATCCCGGCCGACTCCAGGACCGCCACCGGCTCCGCCGCGGCGCCGGCGACCGAAGCCGGAGCTGACAGCACGTGAAGGCTACGGTGCTCGGCGCCGGATCGTGGGGCACCACGTTCGCGCAGGTCCTCTGGGACGCCGGCACGTCGGCGGTGCTGTGGGCGCGCGATACGGCCATCACCGACTCGATCAACGCCGGCCACGAGAACCCCCGGTACCTGCCGGGGATCTCGCTGCCTGCCGCGCTGACCGCGACGACCGACCCCGCGGCGGCTCTCGACGGCGCGGACCTGGTGGTCTTCGCGGTCCCCGCGCAGACGCTGCGGGCGTCCCTGGCGTCGTGGGCGCCGCTGATCCCGCCCGGCGCGCTCCAGGTCAGCCTGCTGAAGGGGATCGAGGTCGGCAGCTCCAAGCGGATGAGCGAAGTGATCATGGAGGTGCTCGGCGTCCCGCAGTCCCGGGTCGCCGTGGTCTCCGGGCCCAACCTGGCCAGGGAAATCGCCGAGCGCCAGATCGCGGCGAGCGTGGTCGCCTGCTCCGACGCGGACTTCCTTCGCCACCTAAGAACTTCGTTCTTCCGCGTGCCGTCACATGTGCGACGGCAGGTAAAGGGCAATCGCCGGGAATGCGATCAGGATCACAAGCCGGCAGAGATCTGTGATGATGAAAGGGATGACACCCTTGAAGATCGTCGAAAAGTCGATGTCGCCGATCACGCTCTTGATGACAAATACGATCATGCCGACCGGTGGATGAATCAATCCAAGTTCGACCGTCATGACGATGATGATGCCGAACCAGATTGGGTCGAAGCCAAGCTCCTTGATGACGGGAAAGATGATGGGCACGGTCAGGATGACCATCGCCAGCGAGTCCATCAGGCAGCCGAGCACAATGTACATCACCATGATCAGCGCCAGCACGCCGTAGCGGCCGATACCGAGTCCGGTCAGGAAGGCGGTAACGTTCTGCGGCGTCTGCGTCACCGTGAGGAAATATCCGAACAGCAGTGCTCCGATCAGCACGGTAAAGACGGCGGCTGCGGTGCGCGTGGCTTGTAGGAGCGAGCGGCGGATCGCCACTCCTCCAAGCCGCCCGCGCAGCACGCCGATGATCAGCGCGCCGCCGGCGCCAACGCCGCCGGCTTCGGTGGGCGTGAACAGGCCGCCATAGAGTCCGCCGATAACGAAGATGAAAAGCAGCAGCGTCGCCCAGACGTCGCGCACGCTGCGCAGCCGCTCCTTCCAAGTGCTGCGCGGACCGGCAGGAAGAAATTTCGGGCGCGCCCAGCCGATAAGCGCCACTGTCATCATGTACATCGAGGCGGCAAGGATTCCAGGAAAAATGCCGGCAATGAAAAGCTTGCCGATATCCTGCTCGGTGATGATCCCGTACACGGCGAGAACCGTTGACGGCGGCAGCATGGCGCCGAGCGTGCCGCCTGCCGCAATGACGCCGGCCGCAAACGATTCCGGATAGCCGTAACGGCGCATTTCCGGATAGGCGACGGTCGAGAACGTCGCCGCGGTGGCGACCGAGGAGCCGGAAATCGCCGCGAATCCGCCGCAGGCCGCGATGGTCGCGATGCCTAGTCCGCCGCGCCGATGGCCGAGGAAAGTATTTGCGGCGCGGAACAGCTCACGGCTCATGCCGGAATTGGTGACGAACGCGCCCATCAGCAAAAACATCGGAATGACGCCGAACGTATAGTCGGTCACCGTGCGCATGGAGGTGTGGCCGATGATCTTCAGCGCCGCTGGGCCGTTGACCAGATAGGCGAAGCCGCTGACGCCGACGAGGCCCATGGCCATGCCGACGGGGACGCGCATCAGCATCAATGCAAACAGCGCCACGAACCCCAGGATGGCCACCGTCTCGCCGCTCATGCTGCTTACTCGACCGGCTTGATCTGATAGCGGGTGCCGAACTCGACGGGCTGGAAGATCAGGCGGTAAGTGCGGATGGCGATCAACAGCACAGCGGACACGTCGCCCAGCCACGCGACCAGAAAGAACGGCCAGGTCGGCAACCGCAAGTCGAAGGTCAGTACGTGATCGGCTCGCGTGCTCCAGACCTTGTCATAGAGGGTGTAAGTTTGCACCGTGACCACGAACAATAATACGAGCGTCGCAAACACGTCGATGGCGCGCTGAAAGCGCGGCCCGACATTGGCGTAGAGCAGGTCGACCGTGATGTGCGTGCCGCGGTAGCTGGTCGCAGCGATCCCCCAGAAGATCAAAATGCCGAGCAGGAGACGGCCGAAATCATAGGCATCGGGGATCTGCACATTGAAGAAATAACGCAGCATGACCGAGATGAAGATGTCGGCGGCGACAATGCCGACGAACGCCGCGGCGACCAGTTCGATGAAGTCGATGAACCAGTTCATCGGGCCGCGGCGCCCGTCTCCGGGGCCCGCGCCTGATTCGGCCAATTCGTCGAGGACCGCAGTCGTGTCCGACGGCATCAATAGGCCGCTTTGTACTGCTCGAGCGCGGCTTTCAACTCTTTCATGATGGCGTCGGGATCGCCGCCGGCGTCATGGACGGCGCTGGCCCATTTCTGGTGCAGCGGCTCCGCCGATTTCTTCCACTCGCCGAGCTGCTCCGCCGAAATGGTGTAGACCTCATGGCCCGGTTCGGCCCGAACCTTCTCAATACCGGAATGCTCGAAGTCGGCCCAGGGATCGGCAAATTTGCCGGCCCATTCCGTCGTGCAGTGATCGTCGATCACCTTTTTCTGCGTCGGCGACATGGCGGCATAAACTTGCGGATTCATCAGCCATTGGAACGTCACCGTGTTGGTCGGCGCGTCCATGTGGTACTTCGTGACCTTGTCGACGCCGAGAAGCGGCACCGATCCCCACGGGAAATTCACGGCCTCGGCCACGCCCTTGTCCAACACGTCGCGGACTTCAGTTGCGCTCGCCTGCACATTGGTGCCGCCAAGCAGCGTTACCCAGGCGGCGACCGTCGCCTGCGAGGGCCGGATCTTCATGCCTTTGATGTCGCCGGGCACCATGATCTTTTTGGTCTTCGAATGCCAGGTGAGCGGGTCAAGGATAAACGAGAAGCAATAATGCACGTCCTTCATCTCGGTGGCCGCGTATTTCCGATACCACGCGTCGATGGCGCGGATTCCGCCGTGCGCGTCGCCGACCATGAAGGGTAGTTCCCCCGCGGCGATGATCGGGAAACGACCCGGCTGGTAGCCGGGATTGACGTAAGTGAAATCGGCGATGCCGTCGCGCGCCATGTCGTAATGGTCGAATGCCTTGCCGAGCTGCTGCGAGGGAAAGACTTTGTACTTGATGGTGCCTCCGGAAGCTTTTTCGACATCGGCGCCCCATTGCTCGATCGCTTTCTGCAGGGGATGCGTCGGTGGCACCCAGTGCGACAGTTTCAGTTCGAACGTCTTGTCCTCGGCGGAGGCCGCGCCGGCGCCAAGCGCCAAGGCGATCATCGCGGCGCTACAGAATACGAGTGGATGCATCCGGCGCATCATGTCCTCCCGATTGATGGATTAGTTGCATTTCGAATTATTCCATTAAAACGCAAACGCAAAAGCCTGTACAGGAGCCGCGCTGACGCAGCTTCATTAAATTTGTACGCAATCCCATCAGCTTTTCTGCACGCTGTTAGCGATCGTTTCCGCCGCGGGCGCGGCTCCTTAACGCGGTGGCAGCAGCAACCAGTTTATCGCGTTCCTGAACGAGAGCCGGACGACAAGTTCCGGCCCGCGGGGACGTCAAATGCCTATTCGCAATGCCGTGCGCGGGCTCGCCGCGTTGAGCGTCTTGCTGCTCGCTGCATTCGGCAATCCCGCGGCCGCCCATGCGCAATGGCAGATCAATGGCGCTGCTGTCGATCCGGCCGCGGCACTGCGTGCGCCGCCCGCACCGGAACTGTTCGGCCTCGGCAATATCGCCGTGGTGCGAGGTGAAATCTTGAACAAGTGGAACCGCGTGGCGGCCGACATCGCAGCCGACCGCGACGTGCTTCGGCGCTGTCGCGAAGCCGCCGAAGCCTGCCCGCGCGCGGCGCAGAAGCTTTTGGCCGTCATCGCCGAGGGCCAGGCGCGCGAAGGGCGCGCCCGAATTGGCGTCATAAATCGGGCGATCAATCTCGCGATCAAGCCGATGAGTGATCTGGCGCAGTGGGGCGTCGCCGACCGCTGGAGCGCGCCGCTCGAAACGCTGTCGAGCGGCCGCGGCGACTGTGAGGATTACGCCATCGCCAAATACGTTGCGCTCGCCGAAGCCGGTATCGGTGAGGACGATCTGCGCCTCGTCATCGTACGCGACCTAAGTGTTGCCGAGGACCACGCCATCCTTGCCGTACGCGCCAACGAAAAGTGCTTGCTGCTCGACAATCGCCGTCTTGCCCTCCTTGAGGACAATGAATTGCGCCAAGTCCAGCCGTTGTTTGCGCTCAATCGCGAGGGCGTTAGGGAATTCCTGCCGTGCCCATTCGCGGATGCCCGCAATGCCGCCGCGCCTTCATCGCTCGGCGATGCCGATCAATAGCCGGGACGCTCTAAATCAAACCGCCGTAGGGGCCTTGCGGATCTGATAATGCCTGAAGCCGTAGCGCGGCCGCGTGGGCAAAGCGCAGCATCACCGTCCGGCGCCGCGTCGGCACAAGCCGGTGCTCGGGCGCATCGCTGATGATCGAGGCGCCGAATGCGTCGGCGACGATCAAGCCGGCATCGGCGGGAAAGATGTCACACGACACATCCGGACACGTCGCGAAGAACAGGCGGTCGCAGTGCAGCCGGTATTCCATCCACTTCTGATCGGCGCGGAAATCGGCGACCGACGATTTGATTTCGACAATCAAAATTTCGCCGCCGCCGCCGAGCGCAACGAGGTCGGCGCGGCGGCCAGACGGCAGCGGCAGTTCGCTGACCACTGAATAGCCAAGCCCATGAAGCAGGCGCGCGGTGCCGCGCGCAACCGCAAAGGCGGTCGGCGATTGCCGTCCATCTACTGGCGGCGCGGGCAGCAAATTGACGTTCATGGTCAGGATTCCGGGCAGCGGGACATCAGCCGAGTGCCGGCTTTCGAGCTTACGCACGCACATCCCCCGATCGCACAACCGACGGTAGTAGAACTATTCTGCCCCGCCGGCGCGTTCGGGAAAAGCCCTTTTGATCGCGGTGTGGGAAGGTTCGATGACGCCGCGTTCGGTGATCAGCCCGGTGACAAGCCGCGCCGGCGTGACATCAAAGGCGTAGTTGGCCGCCGGCGAGCCGTCCGGCACGAGCCTCACCGTCTCGATGCGGCCGTCGGGCGTGCGACCGCTGATGGTCGTCACCTCGTCGGCGTCGCGCTGTTCGATCGGAATCTCGGCGAGGCCGTCGCGAATCGAAAAGTCGATGGTCGAGGAGGGCGACGCGACATAGAACGGGACGTTGTTGTCGTGCGCGGCCAGCGCCTTCAAATAGGTTCCGATCTTGTTGCAGACGTCGCCATTCGCCGTAACTCGGTCGGCGCCGACAATGACGAGATCAACGAACCCGTGCTGCATCAGATGACCGCCGGTATTGTCGGCAATGACGGTATGCGGCACGCCGTGCTGGCCAAGCTCCCACGCGGTCAGCGAAGCGCCCTGGTTGCGCGGCCGCGTCTCATCGGCAAAGACATGAACGGCAATCCCTGAATCGTGCGCGAGGTAGATCGGCGCGGTCGCGGTGCCGATGTCGACGGTGGCCAACGCACCAGCATTGCAATGCGTGAGCACGTTTACCGGCTCGGCAGGTTTCTTGCGCGAGGCGATGGCCTTTATCAGCGGCAGTCCGTTGCGGCCAATGGCAGCGTTGGTGGCGACGTCCTCGTTGCAGATTTCGGCGGCGCGCCGGTAGGCGGATTCCGATCGCTCCGCCCGCGGCCGGTTGCGCACCACAGCCATCATCTCATCGAGCGCCCATCTAAGATTCACCGCCGTAGGGCGCGTTGCGAGTAGCGTGGCATAGGCGCGCTCGATCGCTTCATCGGAAGCGTCCTCACGCAGCGCGAGGCACATGCCGTAAGCCGCAGTGGCGCCGATCAAGGGTGCGCCGCGGATCATCATCGCGCGGATTGCGTGCGCAGCTTCCGCTAGCGTGGTGAGGCGGCTCGTCAAAAACCGGTGCGGCAGTGCAGTCTGATCAATCACGGTGACGGACCAGCCATCCGGCTCGAGCCAGATGGTGCGCATGGATTTTTCGTCAACCTTCATCGGCAACGACCGTGGCTGCTGGTGGACGTTCTAGATCGCACGGCTTGCCCGCGCAACGGCGTTGCCGCATTGTCGTGAAATTCGCCAAGCCGGCAAAACTCACTGAGCCACCAATGACAGATATCGACTACGAGTATGAATACAATCTCCGCGCCCGCGTGCCGGATCACGCCGAGATATTCGCTCGCTGGGCGCGGGAGGCGGAAGATTATCGCGCCGAGGCGCTCAAGCGCGATTGCGCCGAACTCGGTTTGTCCTACGGCGACACCCCGCGGCAATTCATCGATCTGTTTTGGCCGGCCGCGGATAAGACCGCGCCCGTGGCACTGTTTATCCACGGCGGGTTTTGGCGCGCGTTCGATCCGTCTTCGTCAAGCCAATTGGCGCGTGGCTTGAACGGGCGCGGCATCGGCGTTGCAGTCGTCGGCTACGATCTCTGCCCGATCGTCACCATCGCCGACATTATCGTGCAGATTCGGCGCGCCTGCATTTTCCTGTGGCAGCGCTTTGAGCAGCGCCTCTTGGTCACCGGACATTCCGCCGGCGGTCACCTTGCTGCGGCCATGGTCGGGACCGATTGGCAGGCGCTCTACCCAAAGGCGCCAGTCGATCTCGTCCCGTCTGCGTTCGCGCTCTCCGGCATTTTCGAGCTTGCGCCGCTGCTCGGCCTTCCGGTCAATCAGGATTTGCGGCTCGACGCCGAAGCCGCGCGCCGGGACTCGCCGTTGTTTTGGCCGGTCGCGCCCGGACGAGCGATCGATGCCGCGGTAGGCGATGGTGAGACCAGCGAATTCAAGCGTCAGAGTGCGGCACTCGCAGAGACTTGGGCCCGCCGAGGCGCGCAAACGCAGTACACGGAATTCCCGGGCAATCACTTCACTGTTCTGGATGCGCTGACCGATCCGTCGAACGCGATGGTCGGACGCGTGGTCAAGCTGGCGCAGGACCTCGGCCGATAATTCGCCGAAACGCCGACGGCGAAATCTGGGCGCAGACCGACGCGGCAAAGATGAAAGCGAAGCCGACGATGTCGGGGACCGTAAGCCGCTCGCCGATGATCAGCATGGTGGAGACGACGCCAAGCACCGGGATACCGACAATGCCAAGCGTTGCCGTGAGCGCGGAGACCCGGCCGACAATGTCGAACCATAGCGCGTAAGCGATGGCGTTGCCGGCGAGACCGGAAAACAGCACGCCGATCCAAGCGCCCGTACGCGCGTGCGCAAGCTCAAGCCTGCCGTCGAAAACGAGCATCGCCGCCGTGATGATCACGAACGCGACGATGACCTGCCAGGTGGCCAGCGCAAGTGGATCGACATTGAGCCGAGCCCATTTGAGATAAACCGTGCCCGCGGCCCAACTAAAACCAGCACCCATCGCCAAGAAGAGTCCGAGCGGCACGCCGGTTCGTGCTACCGGAAAGACCAGGATGACGACGCCGACGGCGCAAAGCGCGATTGCAGCAGACTGGACGCGGGTAGGGCGGTCGCCGAGCACCGCCCACGCCAATACCAGCGTCCAGACCGGCATCATGTAGTTGAGTATCGCAACGCGCGTTGTCGCCGCGCTCATTTGGGCGAAAGCGCTGAACAGGCTGAATGCCGTGATGTTGAGAACGCCGGCGACGAAGACATGCGCCCAATCTCTGCCCGGCCGCACCCACAGACTGCGGCGCTGCACGAGGCAGATCAGCAACAATCCCAGCGCGCCAAAACCGGCGGTGAGGGTGCGCATGGTGAGCGGCGGCATGTCGTAGAGGGCGATCTTCATCGCCGGCCACGTCAAACCCCAGATCAGGCAAATCACTCCAAGCATGAGCCGCGCCTGGAGGTCGGCACCGCCGCTCGGAGAGGCGTTGCGGTCGCTTTGTTGTCGGACGGTCATGGCGCCTTCGCTCCGGCGCCGATGAACCAATCGGCGATTTCGGCGCCGGTCCAAAATTTCACGCCGCTGCGCCCGTGAATTGTTTCAAACACCCGCCGCAGATATTTCAGGCGGTGCGGGGCGCCCATGATGTAGGGGTGGACGACCAACGCCATGACGCGGGCGGAGTGCGCCGCGTCGGCGTAGATCTGTTCGAATTGATCGAGCGCGCGGTCGCTGTATTCGCTCGCCTTGTGATGCTGGATCAGCATCATGGCGACGTCGTTGCATTCTTGCGTGTAAGGCAGATTTAGGATCGCCTTGCTGCGCGTTTTCAGCCACACCGGCTGGTCGTCGAGCACCCAGTCGGCGACATAGTCATAGCCTTCTTCGGCGAGCAGATCGGGCGTCTCCCAGGTTTCGGTCAGACCGGGACCGAGCCACCCGCGCGGCGGTGTGCCGGTGGCTTTGGCGATCACCTCGCGCGTGCGGCGGATGTCGGCGTGCTCGTCCGGCACTTTCTGCATGTTGCGCTGGGTAAAACCGTGGCCGATGAATTCCCACTTGCGCTCGACCGCGGCGCGCACAATCGCCGGGTAGGCGGCAATCGCCGAGCCGTTGATGGCGAGCACCGCGGGAATTGAAAATTCGTCGAACAATCCGACAAAGCGCCAAAAGCCGACACGGTTGCCGTATTCATGCCAAGCCCAGTTCGGCACATCCGGCATCGGCGAGCCGCCGGCGGGCGGCGTGAGCACCGTGCGCGGCATTGGCTGCGTGAAATCCCATTCTTCGACATTGACGATGACCCACACGACCATGCGGGCGCCGTCGGGAAGTTTAAGCCGTGCGCGCTCGGTGATGGCCGAGTAGGCGAGCCGATCGCCCGGCAGCATGAGCCGCTTCTCGGCGACTTTTCCGGCGGTGCGTTTTTTCTTCGGGCGCGTGCTCATTGGGCGTAGGCGCGCTCGCCGCGCGCTTCCTCGATCGGACGATAACGCGCCGCGATGGTGCCGAAAATCGTCAGGCCGACGCAACATAGGCACAATGGCACGAACGCAGCCCAGGGCTTGCCAGTCACATCCCACAGCGCGCCGCAAATGGTCGGAATGACAATGGCGCAGGTGTAACTGATGGTGAACATGCCGGCCGCGGTGCGCGGCACGTCCGCCGGAGGCACCAGCAGTGCCGGCAGCGCCAAAGTGGGGGTCATGGTGATCGCGGTGCTGATGCCGATCAGACTGGTGCTGAACACGATCGCCGCGGGTGACGGGAATAACAGCAAGCCGAGAAATCCGGCGAGCATGCCAGGTCCAAACAACAAGAAAGGCCAGGCTCGCCGCTGCAACCGATTGGCGGTCAATATCAGGACGATGAGGGCAACGAGTTGCGCCCCATTCAGCCCGGCGAGGGCCCAGCCAAGCACGCGCGACTGCCCTTCACTCGCCAGATAATCGCCGAGAAAGGCATTGGCCCCAAAGAACGGCGAGTTGTTACAGCCGAAAGCAAACGCAACGAGCCAAACCACGGGATTCTTCCACTCCGGCCACCACCGTCCGCCCGTCGCGCTAAAGCCGGATCCAGCTTTTTCCCGGCGCTCGCGGGGGCTCGCCAGAAAAAATACGGCGGCAATGACCAACGCCGCGCACGCCCAGATCAGAAGGTCGAGCCGCCAGGAGCCGCCGACCAGCGGCAAGACCAGTGGAATGGTCAGGATCGAAGGCAGCATGGCGCCGACCACCATGCCGTTCGAATAGGCGATGGTGCCCACGCCTACGCGGCCGGGAAGCCACTCGCGCACCAGCGTCGGCATTGCCGGCTGCATAATGGCGATGCCGAACCCGGTCGCAATCGCCGCCACGTAAAGCGTCCAGACGTTGATGGCGGCGCCGCGGGCGCCGCCCGCAAATGCGGCGATAATCATGCCGAGGATCAGCGCGCGCCGGGTGCCGATACGTGCGATCAGGAGCGAGCCGGGCACGGCGGCAATCGCGAAAAGCGCGAGCGGAAGTCCGATCAGGAGCCCGATCTGGGTCTCCGACATACGCAACTCTTCGTGGATGAGCGGGATAACGGGGGGAACCGTCAGCAACGTCATGCGCATGGCGACGCCGGCGAGCCAAAGAAGGCACAGGAGGCTAACGGCGCCGCCGACCAGGGAACGGTCGCGGCCTTCGGACGTCGACATAAAAAGAAACCCGGCGTGACCGGAAAGGGTGCATCAGCAGCGCCCAGCAAGCAATATGCGGCGGCCGATTTTGAGCGTACTTTCCGGCAGTTCCGCCATGTTGCACCGCATGGCGCGGTGTGTTAGCAAACGCGCGATTTTCGCGGGGCCGCGGGGGCATACCCGCTGCCTCCAAATTTTCGAGTCCCGCCTGAATCCCAAAGGCTTGTGCCGATCGTTGGCGCCGTTTGCGAGTCTTGCGGAACAGCTCACAAGAAACTCAAGGCGCAGGCGACGTGGCAGGCGAACAACCTCTTATGGCAGGCGTGGCGGCCCGTTATGCGGCCGCGCTGTTTGATCTTGCGCAAGAGACGAACGCCGCCGATGCGGTGAAGACCGATTTGGAGCGCTTCGACGCGCTGGTCGAGCAAATATCCGACCTCGACCGGTTGGTACGGAGTCCGGTTTTTTCTTCCGCGGATCAGCTCAAAGCGCTCACGCCGATACTCGACCACGCAGGCATCCGCGGACTGGCCGCGCAATTCGTCAAACTCACTGCCGCCAATCGCCGTCTGTTTGCCATTCGCGACATGGTCCGCGCTTATCGCGAACTGGTCGCCAGGCATAAGGGAGAGGCGACCGCCAACGTCACTGTCGCCGAACAATTAAAACCCGAACACCTTGCCGCATTACGCGACGCCCTCAAAGCGGTCAGCGGCAAAGACGTCGACCTCGACGTCAAAGTCGATCCCGCCATCATCGGCGGGCTGGTAGTCAAGCTTGGCAGCCGCATGGTCGATGCCTCGCTGCGCACCAAACTCAACGCGATCAAGCACGCCATGAAAGAGGCCCGCTGATGGATATCCGCGCTGCGGAAATCTCCGCCATTCTCAAAGAGCAAATCAAGAATTTCGGCCAGGAAGCCGAAGTCTCCGAAGTCGGACAAGTCTTGTCGGTCGGCGACGGTATTGCCCGCGTCTACGGCCTCGACAACGTGCAGGCCGGCGAAATGGTCGAGTTCGAAAGCGGCGTCAAAGGCATGGCGCTCAACCTCGAAACCGACAACGTCGGCATCGTGATCTTCGGCTCCGACCGTGAGATCGCGGAAGGTCAGACCGTCAAGCGCACGCGGGCGATCGTCGAAGTGCCGGTCGGCAAGGCTTTGCTGGGCCGCGTCGTCGATGCGCTGGGCGAGCCGATTGACGGCAAGGGTCCGATCAAGGCCGAGGGCAAGTCGCGCGTCGACGTCAAGGCGCCCGGCATTATTCCGCGCAAGTCGGTGCATGAGCCGATGGCGACCGGACTAAAGGCCATCGACGCCTTGATCCCGATTGGGCGCGGCCAGCGCGAATTGATCATCGGCGACCGTCAAACCGGCAAGACCGCAATCGCGCTCGATACCATCCTCAACCAGAAGCCGCTCAATGCGTCGGGTGACGAGAAGATCAAGCTCTATTGCGTCTACGTGGCGGTCGGGCAAAAGCGCTCGACCGTGGCGCAATTCGTGAAAGTGTTGGAGGAAAACGGCGCGCTCGATTACTCGATCGTCGTCGCGGCCACCGCCTCCGACCCGGCGCCGATGCAGTTTCTCGCGCCGTTTGCCGGCTGCGCCATGGGCGAATACTTCCGCGACAACGGCATGCACGCGGTCATCATTTACGACGATTTGTCCAAGCAGGCCGTCGCCTATCGGCAGATGTCGCTCCTGCTGCGCCGGCCGCCGGGCCGCGAGGCTTATCCGGGCGACGTGTTCTATCTGCACTCGCGGCTGCTTGAGCGCGCCGCGAAGATGAACGATGAACACAAGGGCGGCTCGCTCACCGCGCTGCCGGTGATTGAAACCCAGGCCAACGACGTGTCGGCCTACATTCCGACCAACGTCATCTCCATCACCGACGGCCAAATCTTTCTCGAGACCGACTTGTTCTATCAGGGCATCCGCCCGGCGGTGAACGTCGGCTTGTCGGTGTCGCGCGTCGGCTCTGCGGCGCAGACCAAGGCGATGAAGAAAGTCGCCGGACGCATCAAGGGCGAGCTCGCGCAGTACCGGGAAATGGCCGCGTTTGCGCAGTTCGGTTCGGATCTCGATGCCACCACGCAACGCCTGCTCAATCGCGGTTCGCGACTGACCGAGCTGCTCAAACAGCCCCAGTTTTCGCCGCTGAAAATGGAAGAACAGGTCTGCGTCATTTACGCCGGCGTGAATGGCTATCTCGATCCGCTGCCGGTCGACCGCGTGCGCGCCTTTGAGGACGGACTCCTCGGCGCGCTGCGCCAGCAGCATCCGGAGATCCTCAGCACCATCCGCGACTCGCGCGACCTTGACGATGCCACCACCGCGAAGCTCAAGAGCGCGGTCGAAAGCTACGCCAAGGCGTTTGCGTGACGGTGAAGAAAAACGACTGAGACGAAATGGCTTCGCTTAAAGACCTCCGGAACCGCATCGCCGCCACCAAGGCGACGCAGAAGATCACCAAGGCGATGCAAATGGTCGCCGCCTCTAAGCTGCGCCGCGCGCAGGCGACGGCCGAGGCGGCGCGTCCCTACGCGGCGCAGATGGACAAGGTGCTTGGCAATATCGCCGCGTCCGTGGCCGGCAGCGAAAACGCGCCGCGGCTGCTGCGCGGTACCGGCGGCGATCAGGTGCATCTCCTTCTGGTCTGCACCGCCGAGCGCGGGCTTTGCGGGCCGTTCAATACCGCGATTGTGCGGCTTGCCCGCGAGCGCGCGGCGGTATTGATGCGCGAGGGCAAAGAAGTCAAATTCTTCTGTGTCGGCCGCAAAGGTTACGATCAGCTGCGCCGGCTCTATAGCAGCCAGATCGTGGAGATGGTCGATCTGCGGTCGGTGCGGGTATTGCGGTTCGAGAACGCCCGGGCGATCGCCGAGAAGATCATCGCGCGCTTTAATAATTTCGAGTTCGACGTTTGCACGCTGTTCTTCTCGCGCTTCCGCTCGGTGATCGCGCAAATCCCGACCGCGCAGCAGATCATTCCGCCGGTGTTCGACGATACCGCCAAGGATTCGCTCGGCGGCGCGGCCTACGAGTTCGAACCGGAAGCCGAAGATATTCTGCACGATCTGCTGCCGCGCAACGTCGCCGTGCAGATTTTCCGTGCGCTATTGGAAAACTCCGCTTCGTTCTACGGCGCGCAAATGTCGGCGATGGACAACGCCACCAGAAACGCCGGCGACATGATCCGCCGGCAGACGCTGCAATATAACCGCACCCGGCAGGCGATGATCACCAAGGAACTGATCGAGATCATCTCCGGCGCCGAGGCGCTTTAATTCGCAAAGAGGACCATGATGGCAAGCACAGTCGGACACATCACTCAGGTCATTGGCGCCGTCGTCGACGTTCATTTCGAAGACGACCTGCCGCCGATCCTCAACGCGCTCGAGACCACCAACCAGGGCAACCGCCTCGTGCTCGAGGTCGCCCAGCAACTTGGCGAAAACACGGTGCGCACCGTGGCGATGGACACCAGCGAGGGTTTGGTCCGCGGCCAGGAAGTCCGCGACACCGGCGCGCCGATTTCGGTGCCGGTGGGTTCAGGGCTTCTCGGACGCATTATCAATGTGATCGGCGATCCAGTCGATGAGGCCGGCCCGGTCAAAGGCGACGCCCTACGGGCCATCCATCAAGACGCGCCCGCCTATACCGACCAGTCCACGGAAGCGGCGATTCTCGTCACCGGCATCAAGGTCGTGGACTTGCTCGCGCCCTATGCCAAGGGCGGCAAGATCGGACTGTTCGGCGGTGCCGGCGTCGGCAAGACCGTGCTGATCATGGAGCTCATCAACAACGTCGCCAAGGCTCACGGCGGCTATTCGGTGTTCGCCGGCGTCGGCGAGCGCACGCGCGAGGGCAACGATCTCTATCACGAGATGATCGAATCCGGCGTGAACAAGGACCCGCACAAGGGTTCGGTCGAAGGCTCCAAATGCGCGCTAGTCTATGGCCAGATGAACGAGCCTCCGGGCGCACGAGCCCGCGTCGGCCTGACCGGACTGACCGTCGCCGAATATTTCCGCGATCAGGGCCAGGACGTGCTGTTCTTCGTCGACAACATCTTCCGCTTCACGCAAGCCGGCTCGGAAGTCTCCGCGCTGCTCGGCCGCATTCCCTCGGCGGTCGGCTATCAGCCGACCCTTGCGACCGACATGGGCGCGCTGCAAGAACGCATCACCACGACAACCAAGGGGTCGGTGACTTCGGTGCAGGCGATCTACGTTCCGGCTGACGATCTGACCGACCCGGCGCCGGCGACGTCGTTCGCGCATCTCGATGCCACCACCGTGCTGTCCCGCGATATCGCGGCCAAAGGCATCTACCCCGCCGTTGATCCGCTCGACTCTACATCGCGCATGCTCTCCCCGCTGATCGTCGGCGAGGAGCATTATCAGGTCGCGCGCCGGGTGCAGCAGGTGTTGCAGCGCTACAAAGCGCTCCAGGACATCATCGCCATTCTCGGCATGGACGAACTCTCGGAAGAGGACAAGCTGACGGTGGCGCGCGCGCGCAAAATCGAGCGCTTCCTGTCGCAGCCATTCCACGTCGCCGAAGTGTTTACCGGCTCGCCCGGCAAGCTGGTCGACCTTCAGGACACGATCAGCGGCTTCAAGGGTTTGGTCGAAGGGAAATACGACCATCTGCCCGAGGCCGCCTTCTATATGGTCGGGACCATCGAAGAGGCCGTCGAAAAGGGCAAGAAGCTCGCAGAGGCGGCGTAAGCGAACATGGCCGAGCTTCACTTCGAGTTTGTCTCTCCCGAACGCGTACTGTTTTCCGGCGACGTCGACCAGGTCGATTTGCCGGGCGCCGAGGGCGACATGGGCATTCTTGCTGGCCATGCGCCGCTGGTGACGACGTTGCGGCCGGGTGTCGTCACGGTGTTCCGCGGCGGATTGCGCGAGGCGATCGTGGTCACCGGCGGCTTCGCCGAGGTCGGTCCCTCGGGTTTGACGATGCTTGCCGACCGCGCGGTGGCGCGCGACGATTTCGATCTCGCGACGCTGAGCACCGAAATCAAGGACGCCGAAGATGACGTCGCCGACGCCGCTGACCCTTCCGAGCGCGACAAGCTGGCGCGCCACCTCGCGCAACTCAAAGCGCTGCAGGATGCACTGGGCGCGGCGTCAAGCGGACAGCACTAGCTTCGCTACGCCTCCCATCGGCCAGGCAATTTCGGGACGATGTGGCAACGGTACGACCAGCGCGTGAAGTATCCGGGCCTGCAGTAAGCGGGAAACCCAACGCTGGCGCCGCAGACGGTGCCAACGTTATCCGTCGCGCCCCGTCGCGCATAGCGTGACATCTCGATCAGTGTGCGCAGAAGGCTGACGTCACTAGACGTCGCGGCGTCTCTGTCTTTGTTTCAGAAACGGGACTCTGGCCAACTGGCATTTTGGCGCAAATGCGAGGGTAAGGTCGCTCTCTCTCGACCGCATCAGCGTCCGAACCAATTAAAGCGCCACACCAACTCCGTTGAAACCATCTCGGTTGCTTTCTGTGAGTTGAGTGCAATCCCAGCGGGAACAACGAGGCCGCCGCCGGGGGTGCCGGTGATTGGAACGTTGGCTGTGTTGTACTGCGAATAACGGTATTCGGTCTTGAGGAACAGACCGGAGATGGGTAGCCAATCGAGCGCGTATTCGAAACCACCGCCAATGAACCAGCCGTTATAGGTCTGCGCGGCGAGACTGAGGCCGACCGGCCCCCCGCCTGCGATGGCGAGATTGTAACCGACTGAACTAAACTTGGCCTGGGTCCAGCCGCCGTCGAAATAGGTCAAGACGCGCGGGGTAATCAAGGCGCCGATGCGGCCACCGGCCGCCCACGACGCGTTTTCAGTCTCGGTTCCGACGACACCTGGGAAACTTGAGGTTCCGCTGATGCTGCCGCCCTCATAATCGCCGAAAACGCCGATCACCAGAGGTGTATTGAAGAACACCGGGTTCAACTGGTAATCGCAGCCACCCTGGCCCTGACCGAACCAGCCCCTGCCTCCAGTAGTAATGGACGCTGTCACGGGCGCTCCGCCTAACTGCACGAAGCTGTTCTGATTCCACCAGCCATAGCCGGCGCCGCCGCCGACGTAACAGCCCGTCCACGTATACGCCGGTGGCGGCGGCGCCTTATAGACCGGAGGTGGCGGCGGCAGATCGGCTGCGTTGGCGGAGGCATAGGCCGCTATCGTCGCCAGTATCGCAATCGCGAGAACTTTTGTTTTCATTTGTGCCCCTCAAAACGTTGGTCACGGAGTCGGCGTGAATTGAAATGATTTTAGCACGGCCGTGCGGCGATTCCTGTGCCCTTTGGGCCACAGCTAGGCCTCCACGAACACGTGTTCAGGTGAAACCCGCAAATTCCGCGACCACGCGCTCATAGGTCTTGCGCTTGAACGGTACGACGAGGTCCGGAAGATTGCGCAAAGGTTCCCATCGCCATTCGACAAACTCGGGCTTATGTCCGCCGGCCGGATGCTCAATGTCGATTTCGCGCTCGTCGCCGGTGAAGCGCAGCGCAAACCACTTCTGCATCTGCCCACGATATTTGCCCTTCCAGGCCTGTCCGAGAATCGCAGGCGGAATGTCGTAGGTAAGCCAATCGGTAATTTCGCCGAGCCGCACCACCGACGTGATGTTGGTTTCTTCTCGCAATTCGCGCAAAGCTGCCGGCCACGGGTCTTCACCCGGATCGATGCCGCCTTGCGGCATCTGCCACACATGCGTGTTGTCGACATGCTCGGGACCGTCGATGCGACGGCCGATGAAAGCGAGGCCTTGGCGATTGAGCACCAGGGCGCCGGCGCACGGACGGTAAGGCAATTGGTCGATCGACGTCATTGGTGGGACGCAAACGGCAAACGGGACCGGTATGTGGTTACTGCTTGGTGCCTTTGCTATTCGCGCCGGCTGATGGTCCTTCGTTGCCGGGCGGCGGGATGACGACCTCATGCCGCTGGCCCGTTTTGCCGTCGATAATCGTGACGGTTTTACTTCCCGGCAGCAGGGCGGGACGGCTTTGTGAGTCGCTGGGCGGAACACCCGGCGAGACCGTTTTTACGTTCGACACCTGTGGCGCTCCATCGGTCGTAGTCGTTGCGCTAGGTGGCCCGGCTGCGTCCAGCTTGTTCGCGGCCGCCAGACCTCGCTCGTCAATCGGCACGGCGACTTTCGGCTCGCCGCCGAATGGATCGTCGCTGACAAACGCCCAAACGACGAACGCGCCGAGAAACAAGGCAAGCGCGACGGCGATGACCTTCGGAATCGAGACAAAAGGCTCGCGTCGGCGACGCGCCGGCCCTCGGCCGAGCGGAGTGGTCAAATCATCGACGGTCATACGACCCCTGGCTCGTTGCCAGCCGGCCCTCGCGAGCAACGCCCGGCGAATTCGCGGCGCGGCGAATCATCGACCTTGAGTTTATCACGGCCCGATTCGCCAGCGGCAGTGCCAGCCGCCCAAAAACGAACGGGGCGGCTAACGTGCCGCCCCGTCTGGTCTTTCAGAGAGACCGGCCGTTTAGTTCGGGACGGCGGCCTTCGGGTTTGGCGGGAAGGCGGCGTCGCTGATGGCGCCGCGCAGGAGATCAAGTGCTTCCTTCAGCGCCTTGTCGTCCTTTTCGTCCTGCGGGACGTAAGATTGCGAGCCGGATTCTTCGTTGCCCTCAGCTTTAAGGTGTCCGCGCAACGAGGCCTCACCTTTGGTATCGGTGCGCGCTTTCAGGTCATCCGGAACATCCTGCAGCACTTCGATGTCCGGAGTAATGCCTTTGGCCTGGATCGAGCGTCCCGACGGCGTGTAGTAACGCGCCGTGGTCAGCCGCAGCGCGCCGTTGCCAGCGCCGAGCGGAATGATGGTCTGCACCGAGCCCTTGCCGAACGAGCGGGTTCCAACAAGCGTGGCACGCTTATGGTCCTGTAATGCGCCGGCGACAATCTCCGACGCCGATGCCGAACCGCCATTGATCAGCACAATGAGCGGTTTGCCCTTGGTCAAGTCCCCGGGCCGGGCGTTGAAGCGCTGCGTTTCCTCGGCATTGCGGCCGCGGGTAGAAACAATCTCGCCCTTGTCCAAAAAGGCGTCCGACACCGAAATCGCCTGATCGAGCAGGCCGCCCGGGTTGTTGCGCAGATCGAGGACGAAGCCTTTGACCTTTTCGGCACCGAGCTGATTAGTCAGGTCACTGATCGCCTTTTTCAGACCGTCCGTGGTCTGCTCGTTGAACTGGGTGACGCGGATGTAGCCGACGTCCTCGCCCTCGCTATGCGAGCGGACCGACTTCACCCTGATGACGTCGCGCACGATCGAGACTTCGATCGGCTTATCTTGGCCCTTGCGCATGATGGTGAGTTTGATCTTGGTATTCACCGGGCCGCGCATCTTCTCGACCGCCTGATTGAGCGTCAGGCCCTGGACCTGCTCATCATCAAGCTTGGTGATGATGTCGTTGGCCATGACGCCGGCTTTGGCCGCGGGAGTATCGTCGATCGGCGCGACGACCTTCACCAAGCCATCCTCCATGGTGACCTCGATGCCGAGACCGCCGAATTCGCCGCGCGTCTGCACCTGCATGTCGCGGAAGCTCTTCGGATCCATGTAGCTCGAATGCGGGTCGAGCCCCGCGAGCATGCCGTTGATGGCCAATTCGACCAGCTTGGCATCATCGGGCTTCTCGACGTAATCGGCGCGGACGCGCTCGAACACGTCACCGAACAGATTGAGCTGCCGGTAGGTGTCTGAAGACGCCGCTTTTGCACTAGAGCCGACAAAAACGCTGTGCGGCTGGGTCGCCAGCAGCGCGAGGCCGGCGCCAGCTACCGCACCAAGAAAGAGGAGGGAAGTTTTGCGCATCATCCGCGGACCTTTTCGCCTTCGTTCGTTGCCCACCATGGGCTGGGATCAATAGGAGTCCCGTCCTTACGGAACTCCACGTAAAGCACAGGTTGCTTGGGCTTTGTCGCCGCAGCGGACACCTGTGCTCCGCCGCCCATCACCGCTACGGGTTCGCCCGTGAGTACGAATTGGCCGAGATCGACGGAAATCCGTTCCATGCCCGCAAGCAGCACATGATAGCCGCCCCCGGCATTCAGGATCAAGAGTTGGCCATAGCTGCGAAAGGTGCCAGCGTAAACAACCCAGCCATCACACGGCGATGTGATCTGCGCGTTAGGGCGGGCGCCAATCGAAAGGCCTTTTTGCGTCCCGCCAAGCCCGTCGGAGGTGCCGAAGTCGCTCATCTTCACGCCGTTAACCGGCCAGCGCAAATGACCGCGCGTTGATGAAAAAGCGATCGCTGGCGACAGCCGCCCCGGATCGTTGAGTGCAGCAAGGCTGGGCCGGGCGGTGTCTTCAGCGTGGGTCGCGGCGGGGAGACTCGATTCGAGCTTGGCGATCAGGTTTTTGAGGCTGTCGGCTTGACGGGCCAAATCGGCCGCTCGCGTCCGTTCCGCCTCGAGCGCTTCCGCGGACGCCGTCTCCTTCTTCTGCCGCTCTTCGATCAGCAAATTCAATCGCAGTTGATTGCGGCCAAGCACGTCGAGATCGCGGGCAAGCCGCTCGTGTTCACCTACAATTCCCTTGCGGACCTTTGTGAGGTCGGCGAGATCGCCAGCCAGGGCATCGGTTTGTGCGCGCATGCCTGGAACCATGCCGCCCAGCGTGATGGCGGTTCGCACCGCCTGCAGCGCGTCTTCCGGCTCGACGAAAAGGACTGGCGGCGGCTGGTGCCCAACCCGCTGCAACACAGCGAGAATTTCACCGACTGCCGCCCGGCGCTCGTCGAGCGACTTGCGCAACACGGCTTCCTGCTCATCCAGCGGTTTGATCCGCGTCTGGGTCGCCTCGATATTGGCTTCGAGGTCGCGCACCCGCGATGCGGTATTGATCAGCTGCTTGTTCAGCGTAGCGCGATCAGCGGCGAGCGCCTCCATTTCCTTCCGAAGCTTGGCCTGGCTTTCCGCCGATTCCCGTTCCTTCTGCTTTGTGGCGTCGAGCTCCTGGTCACGCTGTTTGAGCGTGTCGGCATCCGCTTTCGGGCGGTCGCCTGCCGGGCCGGACGGCGTGGAGGACGACTGCGGGCGTGCGGCCGCTGGTGTTGCGGCACCCGCGGCCGCCTCACCGGCGGTTTGGGCCACGCCGGGCGAACTGAAGATCAGCGCCATGGCAAGCGCCGCTGCGCGCATGGCGCGCAAATCGAGGACGGGCGGGGAGCGGGGAATCATGCCGCGCAAGGGTAGATGCCAAGTTCGGGAACTCATAGAAGCCCGGACCTTACGTCGAGATTAAGACCTTCATCCGCGCCAGCCGGGAGAAAATCAATGAGGCACGATTAATAATCTGTTTTCGCCGGGCGCCTGCTTCAGCCGCGATGGTAAGGATGCCGGGACAGGATTGTGCCCGCCCGGTAGATCTGCTCCAGCAACATGATGCGGACCAGCTGATGGGGCCAGGTCGCGCCGCCGAACGCGAGCCTGATTTTGGCGCGGTCCAACAAGTTTGGGGCCAGCCCGTCCGCACCGCCGATGATGAAACAAGCGCTCTCGCGGTTGTCGGCACGCCATTGCCGCATGAGGCCCGCAAGCGCCGCGCTATCGAGGTTCTCACCGTGCTCATCGAGGATGATGACGACGGCGTCATTGGGAATGACGTTGGCGAGCGCAATCGATTCTTCTGTTCGCCGCCGGTCTCGGTCTTGCGCGCGGCTTTCGCGGATTTCGACGATCTCAATCGCTCGCCAGCCGAGCGCGCGTCCCGTCGCCTCAGCGCGTTTGCAATACGAAGCCGCGAGCTCGCGCTCGGGTCCTTGCTTGAGGCGGCCGACGGCGGCGACGATCAGGCGCATGATCTGTCACCTAAACTTTGCGCGGCGTCAGGGAAGGCTAGCTCGCGCGACGGACGGGCCGGCTCCCAGACCACATCTTCTCGAGATTGTAGAAGGCCCGCACCTCCGGGCGAAAGACGTGGACGACCACGTCGCTCGCATCGATCAGCACCCAGTCGCAATGCGGCATGCCTTCTACTCGAGCGCTAACGCCCGCCTTGTGCAAATCCTCGACGATCCGGTCGGCAACCGAACCGACGTGGCGGTTCGACCGGCCGGAAGAAACGACCATGTAATCGCCGATCGAAGATTTGTTGCGTAGATCGATGGTGAGGGTGTCCTCGGCCTTCATATCGTCGAGGCGAGCGAGGACCAGACGGAGGATCTCCTCAGCGTCAGGACGCATTCTGGAGACCCGATCGGGCGCGCGACGTTCGGCCCGAGGCGTTACGAGTGTGGACAGGGATCCTTATCCTTTCGCTCCATTCCGGCCCCGGAATCGAATGGGGCAGTCACTAAGATAGGCATGCGGCGTTAACAGTTTCAACCGTTCTTCATCACATTACTGCAACAGAAACACTTTTAACTGTCTAACGTTGCTGCAATGCCCGCGCGGCGCGCAGCGCCGTCGAGGATAGCGGCGACTTGAGGCCGTGCAGATAAATCCAGACTGGCGGCTTCCGTCCCGGCAAACTCTTCGCCGCCGATTCCGGAATTCGGAAAGACGCGAGCGCCTGGCCTGCGGCGCTGCCCGCGGCGTACAGGCTCGGCCCGAGGCGATCGACGACGGCAATCGGTACCAGATTTGCGATTTCGCGCCAGCGCTGCCAACGATGGAAGGCACGCAGATTGTCGGCCCCCATTATCCAGACGAAATGCACCCGCGGGCAAGCCCGGACCAGATAACTGACGGTCTGATAGGTGTATCGGGTGCCGAGCTGCGCTTCGAGGTCGGTGACGTCGATGCGCGGATGATGCGCAAGCTCGCGCGCGGCCAGCGTGCGCGCCGCCAGCGGCGCCAAACCGCTTGTGTCTTTCAGTGGATTACCCGGCGTGACCAGCCACCAGACCCGATCAAGGCCGATGCGCTTCATGGCCAAAAGGCACGCCGCGCGGTGCGCCGCATGCGCGGGATCAAACGTGCCGCCAAATAGTCCGATGTGCATGCCGGGCGAGTGAATCGGCAGGACCAGACGAGGTCTTTCGCTACGCGGAGCAGGGCGGGCGGCAGCCGCATGCGCCGGCGGCGACTCGCGGTTCATTCTCGTCAGCAACAGCCCCTTGCCCCATCTCTCGCCGGCAGGTCGAAACCGACCGGCCGGCGAACTCCACTCAACATTACGGCCGCGTCTGGCCGTTGCCGCGAACCCGGTATTTGAAAGTCGTCAGCTGCTCCAAGCCGACCGGACCGCGCGCATGAAATCTACCGGTGGCGATGCCGATTTCACCGCCGAATCCGAACTCGCCACCGTCGGCAAACTGCGTCGAAGCATTGTGCAGGACGATTGCCGAATTGACTTCGCGCAGGAATTTCTCGGCCGCCGCGCGATCGTCGGTGACGATCGCATCGGTATGGTGCGAACCGTAACGCTCGATGTGAGCGATTGCGGCGTCGACCCCGTCAACCACGCCGACGGTCATGATGGCATCAAGATATTCCGTCGACCAATCTGCGTCACTCGCGGGCGTAACGCGCGGGTCCGCAGCCTGCGCCGCGTCGTCACCGCGGATTTGACAGCCGGCGTCCAAAAGCATGGCGATCAGCGGCTTGAGCATTTTCGGCGCCGCTGCGTGGTCAACGAGCAAAGTTTCCGCCGCGCCGCATACACCGGTGCGGCGCATCTTGGCATTGAGAACGATCTTTTTTGCCATCGGCAATTTGGCCGCGCGATCGACGTAAACGTGACAGTTGGCTTCGAGGTGGGCAAACACCGGAACGCGCGCTTCCGCCTGGACGCGGGCAACGAGACTTTTGCCGCCGCGCGGAACGAGGACGTCGATGGCCCCGTCGAGTCCGGCGAGCATCATGCCGACGGCCGCGCGGTCTCGCGTCGGTACCAGCGAAATTGCAGCTTGGGGCAGCCCGGCTTCCGATAAGCCCTCCTGCATCGCGGCGTGAATTGCGCGCGTCGAATGAAAACTCTCGGAGCCGCCGCGCAGAATCACCGCATTGCCGGCTTTCAGACAAAGCGCGCCGGCGTCGGCGGTCACATTGGGGCGGCTTTCGTAAATCATGCCCACCACGCCGAGCGGCACGCGCACGCGCTCAATGCGCATTCCATTGGGGCGACGCCACGATGCCGTGACCTCACCGACCGGGTCCTTGAGCTTGCGAATGGCATCGAGCCCGGCCGCCATGGCCTCGACACGCGACGCATTGAGCTGGAGCCGGTCGAAAAAGGCGGGGCCGGCGCCAGCGGACTTCGCTTCCGCGATATCCTGCGCATTCGCGGCGAGAATGGCCGGTTGCGTACGGCGAATAGCGGCGACCATGCCGGTAAGCGCGCGGTTTTTCTTCGACGCCGGCGCCAGCGCGAGCAGGCGGGCCGCCTCGCGGGCTTCGCGGCCCATGGTCATCATGAGCGTACTAAGCTTGCTCGCATTTCCAACGGCAGTGAGCGGGGCGTTCATGGCCTTGATCAGTCTCGGGATCCTGTTCCTTCCTATCATGTCCGGCCGGTGCGGGCGAGGCGGTTCCGCAGCCCTGTTTTCCACACTACTCCACAGCGTTCGCGCGGCGGTCACAGAATCCCCGGAACATGGCCATGCTTGACCCGTTTTGTTCCCAGATCGCCTTACGGAGGGAAATCATGGCTTCTTCGAAAAGTCGTTTGGGCCGCAGCGTGCCGCGCCGGTTCCCGGTCGGCGCCAAATATGTCGTGGAAGGACACGGTGGCGCGGAAGGACGTTTGCGCGTCGTCGCCCGCTACATCGAGCTGCCCGGCGGCCGTCGGATCAACATCTCAGGCTCCCGAGCTCTTGGCTTTGATCGCAGCCGCGGATCGCAGGCTTTGCGCACCCAGTCCAAAATTCGCGGTGGAACCAGGGTCAAAAAATTCGCCGGAAAGCGAGGAACCCCCGCACGCGCCTCACGTTGATGAGGTGGCGCCGGGCGAAGCCCCCCAGCCCCTCACCCTCAATCACCCGGCGTTGAGCCCCGGCCGCGAAAGCGGCCGGGGTTCCACTTTGTGGGCATGGAACCCGACAGTGGAACCTAAGTGCGGGTCATACTGAAGGCCGCACGACCAAGTCGTCACGATGTACGATCTCGGTACGCCCGCGAAATCCGAGGATGGATGCAATGTCCGCTGACGCGCGTCCTTTTATTTTGCGTGCATCGTCGACGTCATAAGCGCAGAGACCGCGAGCAATCTCCAGGCCGGCGGGGTCGCGAATTATCACAGCGTCGCCGCGTGCAAAGCCGCCGTCGACGCTCAGCACACCAGCCGGCAGCAAACTCTTTCCGCCGCGTAACGCCGCGACCGCGCCGGCGTCGATCACCAGCGTGCCCTTGGGTTCGAGCGTGCCGGCAATCCATTTCTTGCGTGCTGTAACCGGATTTGCGGTAGTGACAAACCACGTACAACGCCCACCCTCGGCGATAGCACGTAACGGATGATCGCGCTGGCCCGATGCGATCACCATGTGCGTGCCGGCGTGGGTGGCGATCTTCGCTGCTTCGATTTTGGTCTGCATGCCGCCGCGCGAGAGTTCGGAAGGAGCGGCGCCCGCCATCGCCTCGATCTCATGCGTGACGTGTGCGACATAAGGAATATGGCGTGCCGCAGGATTGCCGGGCGGCGCGTCGTAAAGGCCGTCGACGTCGGATAGCAGCACCAGGAGGTCGGCGCTTACCATGGTCGCGACCCGCGCCGCCAGCCGGTCGTTGTCGCCGTAGCGTATTTCGCTGGTCGCGACTGAGTCGTTCTCGTTGATGATTGGCACGCCGCGCCATGCCAGTAACGTGTCGATGGTGGAGCGCGCATTGAGGTAGCGCCGCCGCTCTTCGGTATCACCCAACGTCAACAGGATTTGGCCGGCAATAATGCCGTGCCGCGACAAAGCTTCGGTCCATTGCCGCGCCAGCGCGATCTGGCCGACCGCCGCGGCCGCTTGACTATCCTCAAGCTTGAGTAGGCCGGAGGCGAGCTTGAGCACCGCGCGGCCGAGTACGATCGCGCCCGAGGACACGACCAAAACTTCCCGATTGCCGCGATGAATTTCGGCGATGTCGGCGGCAAGTGACGAAAGCCACTCTTCCTTCAGCCGGCCGGCCTGCGCATCGACCAGCAGAGACGAGCCGACCTTTATGACAATGCGGCGAAAGTCGCCGAGCGCGGGTATTTTCATGATGAGATGCGTCGAGGCCGGCGAGTTAAGATCACAACTCGGCTTCATGCTCCAGTTGCGACTTGTTCTCCAGGCAGTAATAGCCGGACAGGCGGCTCACCAGCTTGCGCCGCTTCCAATCGTTGAGAATGCGGCTGACGTTTTCGCGGGCGATGCCCGCCATGGCGGCAATGTCGCTTTGTCCGATTTTTTGCCGGATGACGATGCGGCCCGAGCCGACGTCCTGCCCAAAATTCTCGGCGAGTTCGAGTAGCGTCGAGGCGACGCGGCCTTTGAGCGGCAGGAAGCTTCCGGCCGCGATCACCACGTCGGTTTCGCGCAATCGCGTGCAAAGAATGCGGACCAGCGCCTGGTAAACCTCTGGATGTTGTTGTGCAAACGCATCGAAGGCAGCGCGACTGAGGAAACTCAAAGCGGTGTCACGCACCGCGACCACCGAGGCGGAGCGAGGCCGGCCATCGATCACCGAGAGCTCGCCGACGATGGCGCCGGCGCCAAGAAACGCCAGAATCCGTTCGTTGCCGGAGCGCGACATCATCGCGACTTTGAGAAGCCCATCCTCTATCCGGTAGCAACCATCACCCGGATCATCGGCGAGAAACAGAACCTCGTCGGCGGCGAGCCGTACGGGCTTCGCACCGGCAAACAGGTTTGTGGTGAGATGTCCGGGCAAGCCCGACAGCAGGCTCGGGCCCAGACGGGCGCCTTTCGGCATATGCCCCTCCTCCAGCGCGGCCGTTCGGCAACATGGGGCAGATTTGCCAATAAGAAAAGCCCGCCCGGGGTTGGTCCGGGCGGGCTGGGGTGCTTGGGGACATTCACCCCTTTGAGTTCGCCAGCGGCCCGTGGGCGGGGTCGAGGGTGCGCAGGACCGCGGCGAACCAAGTTCTACATGCTTTGAAGCAGGTCTCCTCTAAGCAGGTAACGCCTTAACCATATCGCGCGGGATGAATGCCGAAGTGACCGGCATCACACAATTCCGCTTTCCCCGAAGCGGATAACGACAATGGAATTATTTTAAACCGCGCCGATGGATATCACCGCCGTGCTAATGCTCCGCCGGCAAAATCGCAGCTACACTCTGGCGCTACGGCCTTACGTTTTCTTCGCTGCTGCGCGCACTTTGACACCGGCGCGGCTCTCGATCGGTTGAATAACCGCGGTGACGTCAACTTCCGGCCCGAGTTCGTCGCAGGTTCGTTTGAGCACGCCGGCGACGGCGTCGATGACGTTGGTGGTCACGCCGAGCGCTTCACGCTCGGCGAGAAAAAGATTGACGTCTTTCGACAGCAAACCGGCGGTGAAGCCGAGATTGAATGTGCCGGGAAGGATGGCCTTTGCGACTTTGTCCTCGGTCATGGTGTTGCGGCCGGTGCCGGCGTTGATGACGTCGAGCATCTGGTGCGGATCGAGCCCGGCTTTAAATCCCGTCACCAGCGCTTCTGCCGTAGCTGTCATGGCCGCAGCCGAGAGCACGTTATTCACGAGCTTCATGGTTTGGCCTGCGCCCGGCCGTTCGCCCAGGAAAAAGACCTTCCCGATCACCGACAGTAACGGCTCAATCGCCGTGACTTCCGCGCGGGGGCCCGAGGCCATGACGGCGAGCGTACCGCGTTCGGCGCCGGTCACGCCGCCGCTGACCGGACTATCTATCTGCACGATGTCGCGCGCTGCGAGCAGCTTGAAGACCCGCTCGGCCATCACCGCGCCAGTGGTGGAAAGATCGACGAAGCGCCTGATGCGTTTGCCGTTGATGACTCCATCGGGGCCGGTCGCGACTTGCAGCACAACGTCGGGAATGGGCAAGCTCGCCATGACGGTTTCGGCAGCGTCTGCGACTTCCACCGGCGAGCGCATGGCGACCGCGCCCAGGGCGGCGAGATTGCCGATCGCCTCCTGCCGCGTGTCGTAAACAAAAACGCGGTGCCCGGCTTCGACGAGGCGGCGCGCCATGTGCGCGCCCATGTTGCCCAGACCGATGAATCCGACGTCCATTTTTTACTCTCCCTCTATTTCGCTGCGGCTGCCGCCAGAAATTCTTTCCGGACCTTCTCCGTATGTTCGCCGAGCGACGGGACCGGACCATAATGCCGCGACGTCGAGGCGCGCAGTTCGGCCGGCGCCGGATACGAAACCTGACCGCTCGGCGTCTCTACTGTGATCGTGCGCAAATGCGGATGGCGCGCCAGGTCGGCCACACTGTTGATGCGCGCAAAGGCAATTTCCGCGGCGGAAAGTTTCTGCGTCAACAGATCGGCGTCCAGGGTGCTCGAAATCGCGGCGACCCGGCCATCGGTTTCGGCGCGGCGCTCGACGCGGGCGCGATTGGTGGCGAAACCAGGATCGGCGGCGAGTTCTGCGTCACCTAAAACCTTTTCGGCCAGCACGCGCCATTCCCGATCGTTCTGGATGCCGATGAGAATTTGGACGCCGTCGCGCGTCGGAAACGCGCCGTAGGGTGAAATTGCCGGATGCGTGAGGCCGGCGCGTTGCGGCGGCTTGCCGGCTCCCTGTTGCAATAGCGGCACCGCCATCCAATCGGCGATGGAATCGAACATGGAAACCGACAGTTCGGCGCCTTGGCCGGTTCGCTGCCGCGCTATCAAAGCCTCAAGGATCGCCTCGTAGGCATTCAATCCGGTCGAGATATCGATGACCGAGACGCCGACGCGCGAGGGTTCTGTCGTCCCGGTGATGGACGCGAGCCCGGCTTCGGCTTGAATGAGCAAGTCGTAGGCTTTGCGTTTGGCAAAGGGACCGTCTTCGCCAAAGCCTGAAATCGAGCAGCAGATCAGGCCTGGATGATCATGCCGCAATTGCGAAATTGGAAACCCCAGTTTCTCGACGGTACCCGGTTTGAGGTTCTGCACGAATATGTCGGCGCACGCGAGCATGGCACGGAGCAGGGCCTTGTCCACTTCTTTCGTCAGATCGAGGACGACTGACTCTTTACCGCGGTTGAGCCAGACGAAGTAGCTGCATTCGCCATGCGCGAAGCCGTCGTAGTAGCGGGCGAAGTCGCCTTCGGGCCGCTCGATCTTGATGACGCGCGCGCCGGCGTCCGCCAGGCGGCAGCTGCACATCGGCGCCGCGACGGCTTGTTCCAGCGAGACCACCAACAGGCCAGAGAGGGGAAGGGTCATCTCTGAAAACTAATACGACCGCGGCAAGCCGAGCACATGCTCGGCGATGTACGACAGAATGAGATTGGTGGAAATCGGCGCGACGGTGTAAAGCCGCGTCTCGCGGAATTTTCGCTCAATGTCGAATTCTTCGGCGAAGCCGAAACCGCCGTGGGTTTGCACGCACATGTCAGCTGCCGCCCACGACGCCTCCGCCGCGAGATGCTTAGCCATGTTGGCCTCGGCGCCGCAATCTTTCCCCGCCTCGTAAAGCGTGGCCGCTTCGTGGACCATCAATTCGGCGGCGCGCATGCCGACGTAGGCGCGGGCGATCGGAAACTGCACGCCCTGGTTCTGGCCGATCGGCCGGCCGAACACCACGCGCTCACGCGCATAAGCGCTGGCCTTGCCGATGAACCATTTGGCGTCGCCGATACATTCGGCGGCGATCAGGATGCGCTCGGCATTCATTCCGGACAGAATGTAGCGAAAGCCGTCGCCTTCGTTGCCGATCAGGCTGTCGGCCGGAATGCGCACGTTCTCCAAAAAGATTTCGGTGGTGGCGTGGTTCATCATGGTGCGGATCGGCCGGATGCTCAGGCCCTTACCCTTGTGCTCCCGCATGTCGATGAGGAAGACCGAGAGCCCGGCGGTGCGCGATTTCGCTTCCTCACGCGAGGTGGTGCGCGCTAATAGCAACATCAGATCGGAATACTCGGCGCGCGACGTCCAGATTTTCTGACCGTTGACGACGTAAGTGTTGCCGTCGCGCACCGCGGTGGTGCGTAGGCTGAGCGTATCGGTGCCGGACGTGGGCTCGGTGACGCCGAACGCCTGTAACCGCAGTTCTCCGCGCGCGATAGCTGGCAGGTACTTCGCTTTCTGCTCGGCACTGCCGTGACGGAGCACCGTACCCATGGTGTACATCTGCGCGTGGCAGGCCGCGCCGTTGCAGCCGGACGCCTGGATTTCCTCCATGATCGCCGCCGCCGCGCGCATGGTCAGTCCGCTGCCGCCGTATTCTTCGGGGATCAGGGCGGCTAGGAATCCTGCCTTGGTCAAAGCGGCGACGAACTCTTCCGGATAGGCCCGTTCGCGGTCGAGTTTTTGCCAATAGGTCCCTGGAAAATTGGCGCACAAGGCGCGCACGGAATCGCGTATCGGTGCGAGATCGGTGTCGGTCACGGCGCCAGCTGCGCGCGGCCGTTGTTGATCGCTACCACGTCGCGTTCCACGACGCGGGCGCGAAAGCTCACAAGATTGCCGTCGCGCCACATCTCGGTGCGGATGGTTTCGCCGGGAAAGACCGGAGCGGAAAAGCGCGCCGAGAACGATGTGAGCCGCGCGGGATCGTAGCGGCACATGGTTTTGAGGAGCGCGTGACCGGAAACGCCGAAGGTGCCGAGGCCGTGCAGGATCGGCCGATCGTAGCCGGCGGCCTTGGCGGTGGCCGGTTCAGCGTGCAGCGGGTTGTAGTCGCCGCTCAGGCGGTAGATCAGCGCCATCTCCGGGCGCGTGCCGAGATCGCAAATCATGTCCGGCGCGCGCGACGGAATGGGATGCGGCGGCGGCGTCTGCCGCGGCGGTCCGCCGAAACCACCGTCGCCACGACAGAAAATTGTTTGCGTCACCGTGGCGACCCGCGCCCCGGTCGCCTTGTCGGTGATTTCACGCTCGGTGAGAAGGAGTGCGCCCTTGCCCGCACCTTTGTCGATGACGTCGACGATGCGCGTTCGGCCGACCAATGTGCCTTCCGCCGCGAGCGGACGATGTAGCGTAAAACCTTGCTCGCCGTTGACCACCATCACCCAGTTGATGCCACTGGTTGGATTGCGCACCAGCGACCCGCTATGGGCGAGCACGGTTGCCATGGTCGGAAGCACTTTCAGGTTTTTTTCGTAGACGAAGGCGAGTTCGTCTTCGTTCATCGGATCGTGGCCAAGCCCGACGCCGAGCGCGTAGAGCATGCAGTCTTTCGCCTCGTAGATTTGTTCGGCCGGCGCAACCCTCAACGCCATCAGCTTGTCGTAGACGATGGCCATCTCACACCGGTTCCCATGAAAACACGTCCTGCGACCGCTCGAGCGGCGTGAACGAGGTGGCGAATGCGCCTTTAAGCTGCTCGGCGAGTTTTTGCGGCGTCCAACCGTCGGAACGATGCAAGGTGCGAATGGGGCGGTTGGCGTTGAACAGATAAATCTCATTGTTGCGCGCGGAGAGAATCTGACCACTGATGCCATCGGCCTGGTCGGATGCGAGATAAACCACAAGCGGGGCGACTTTCTCCGGGGTGACCTGACTTGCGCGCGCCACTCGCGCCTTTTCCTTCTCGTCTTCGGTCGGGATCGACTGCACCATGCGCGTCCACGCGAACGGCGACACGCAATTCGAGCGCACGTTGAATCGCGCCATGTCGAGCGCGATGCCGCGCGACAGCCCGACAATCCCCATTTTGGCCGCCGCATAATTGGCCTGGCCGAAATTACCGACCAGTCCGGACGTCGATGTCATGTGCACGTAGGCGCCGGAATTCTGCTCGCGGAAATGCGTCGCGCAGGCGCGGCTCATGATGAAGCTGCCGTTCAGGTGGACATTGATGACATCAGACCAATCCGACCAGCTCATGCGATGAAAGATGCGGTCGCGCAGGATGCCGGCATTGTTCACCAGAATATCGACGCGGCCGAAGGCGTCGAGCGCCGCCTGCGCGATTTTGTCGCCGTTAGCCGGATCGCTGATCGACAGCGTCGAGGCGATCGCCTGACCGCCGGCTGCCTTGATCTCGTCAACCACCGCATGCGCCGGGCCGGCGTCGGTGCCGGCGCCTTCCAGGCTCGCGCCGATGTCGCAGACCACGACGCGCGCACCTTCGTGCGCCATCAAGAGCGCAATGCCGCGCCCGATGCCGCGTCCGGCGCCGGTGACGATCGCGACTTTGCCGTTGACGATGCCGGCCATACCCTCACTTCCCCCAAACGTCCTGGGCGATCTCGACGATCATCCTCAGCTTCGCCCATTCTTCGTCTTCGGCCAACGTATTGCCTTCCTCGGTCGAGGCGAAGCCGCATTGCGGCGACAGGGCGAGTTGGTCGAGGCTGGTGTACTTCGCCGCCTCTTCGAGGCGGCGCATGATGGCGTCCTTGCTCTCGAGCTGCCCGGTTTTCGAGGTGACCAGGCCGAGGACGGCGACGCGGCCCTTTTGCAGGCGCTTGAGCGGCTCAAAGCCGCCGGCGCGGTCGCTGTCATACTCCATGAAGTAGCCATGCACCTTGATCTTGTCGAACAGCACCTCCTGCATGGCGTCGTAGCCGCCGGTGCCCATGAACGTCGATTTGTAGTTGCCGCGGCACAAATGCATGGTCACTGTCATGTCGCTGGGAATATCCGACATGGCTTCGTTGATCAGCTCGCCATAGACGTCACCGAGATAGTCCGGGTCGTCGCCGCGGTCGGTCATTTGCTTGCGGTATTTCGGATCGCACAGCATGGCGATGAACACTTCGTCGAGCTGCAAATAGCGGCAGCCGGCGTCGGCGAAAGCACGCACGGCTTTTTTGTACGCCTGGCCGAGATCGGCGAAGAATTTATCGAGCGTCGGATAGATGTCCTTGTCGATCGGCGTGGGATACGGACGGCCGTAGAGCGCCGACGGCGCCGGGATGGTTATTTTCGGCGTGCGTTGGGTGTGCGCCTTCACAAACTTGAAGTGCTCGATCATTGGATGGCTGGTGAAGCCGATTTTGCCGGGGACTTTCACGCCCTCATTGCGCGTCGTCACCGCCGAAAACGCGATTCCGGTGTCCATCACGTGGCGTTCGACGCCATCGAGACCCCAGAGAAAGTCGAGGTGCCACCACGAGCGGCGGAATTCGCCGTCGGTGATCGCGTGCAGGCCGACCGCTTCCTGCTTCTTGATTATCGTTTCGATCTCGCGGTCTTCGACGACTTTGAGCGTATCGGCGGCGATCTCGCCCTTGGCAAAACGTTGGCGCGCCGATTTCAGCGCGGCAGGCCGCAACAGGCTGCCGACATGATCAGCACGGAACGGTGGTTTTGTTCGTTGCATCTTATCCCCATACTTCTTCTGCGATTTCCACGACCATGCGCAGCTTCGCCCACTGCTCGTCCTCGGAAAGCACGTTGCCTTCCTCGGTCGAAGCAAACCCGCATTGCGGCGACAGGCAGAGCTGATCGAGCGGCACGTATTTTGCCGCTTGCTCGATCCGCCTTTTGATCTCGTCGCGGCTTTCCAGGGCGCCGGTCTTGCTGGTCGCAAGACCGAGCACCGCCGTCTTGCCTTTCGGCAACAGCCGCAGCGGCTCGAAGCCGCCGGCGCGGTCGCTGTCATACTCCATGAAATAGCCGTGGACATTAATGCCGTTGAACAGCACTTCGGCGACCGGCTCGTAGCCGCCGCTGGCGACGAAGCTCGATCGGAAATTACCGCGGCACAGATGCATGGTGATGGTCATGTCCGGCGGAATCTCGGAAATAGCGGCATTGATTAGCCGCGCGTAAATCGCCGGCAGCGCGGCGGGATCCTCGCCACGCGCGGTTATATGCTGGCGAAGCGACGGATCGCAGAGATAGGCGAGGTTCACTTCGTCGAGTTGCAGATACCGGCAGCCGGCATCGGCGAAGCCGCGTACCGCCTTGCGGTAGGACTCGCCGAGGTCGCGATAGAAATCATCCATTAACGGGTAAATGCTTTCCGGCACGGCGTCGCGGCCGTAGCGAAAATGCAGCGAGGAGGGCGACGGGATCGTTACTTTCGCCGTCGCCCTGGTGTGCTCGCGCAGGAAACGGAAATGCTCGACCATCGGGTGCGGCGCCGCGCCGCCGAGCTTACCGGTGACGCGCAGCAAATAGGATGGCGGCTGCGGCCCCTGCGCGTTGAATTTGATCTTACGATCGCCGAGATAGGATTCAACGCCCGGCAGGCGCTCCAGGAAATCGAAATTCCAGGAGCGGCGCCGAAACTCGCCGTCGGTGATGGCTTTCAGTCCGATCGCTTCCTGCTTCTTAATCAGCGCTTCGATCTCGCGGTCCTCGACCGCCTTGAGCGCATCGGCGCCGATTTCGCCACGCGCCTGCTTCTCGCGGGCTTCTTTCAGCGCCGCCGTCCGCAACAGGCTTCCGACGTGGTCGGCGCGGAATGGCGGCTTCACTCGTTGCATGAGCTAGCCCCAGACCTCGTCGGCGATCTCGACCACCATGCGCAGCTTCGCCCATTGCTCCTCCTCGGACAGCGCATTGCCTTCCTCGGTCGAAGCAAACCCGCATTGCGGCGACAGGCAGAGCTGATCGAGCGAAACATATTTGGTCGCCTCGTCGATCCGGCGCTTGATATCGTCCTTCTTTTCCAGCTTGCCGAACTTCGAGGTGACAAGGCCAAGTACGAGCTGGTGCTTGCCCTTGGGAAAATACCGCAGCGGCTCGAAGCCGCCGGCGCGCTCGGTGTCGTATTCGAGGAAATAGCCGTCGAGATTGGTGTTGCCGAGAAGCTGTTCGGCGACGAACTCGTAGCCGCCGGACGCAATGAAGGTCGAACGGAAATTGCCGCGGCATGAGTGCATGGTGATGACCATGTCGGCCGGCCGGCCTTCGAGCGCGGCGTTGGTGACGCGCGCGTAGCGCTGTGGCAGGGTATCGGGATCGTCGCCACGCTCCTTGGAATGCAGCCGCTCGCTCGGATCGCACGCCATCGCCCAGGCGGTGTCGTCGAGCTGCAAATAGCGGCAGCCGGCATCGTAGAAGGCGCGGATCGCCGCGCGATACGCCTTGCCGACATCATCAAAGAAACTGTCGAGGTCCGGATAAAGCTCGTTGCTGATCGCACTGCGGCCCTGGCGGAAGTGCAAGGTGCTCGGCGCCGGTATGGTCATTTTCGGCGTCACGCGGGTATGCGCTTTGAGAAACTTGAAATGCTCAATCATGGGATGGCCGGAAAAGCCGACCTTGCCGTTGATCTTGAGCGCGTGCGATTTCGTCGTCACGCCGTGAAACTGAATGCCGCGGTCAGCGGTGTACATTTCCACGCCATCGAGACCGCGGAAGAAATCGAACTGCCACCAGGTGCGGCGCAATTCGCCGTCGGTTGCAAGCATCAGGCCCGTTTCCTCCTGCTTGCGGATCGCCCGCTCGATTTCCCGGTCCTCGATCGCGGCCAAGGCTTCCGCCGTGATCTCGTTGCGGTCGCGCTTGGCGCGCGCCTCTTTCAGCGCCTGCGGCCGCAGCAGGCTGCCGACGTGATCGGCGCGGAATGGCGGCGTGGTCCGTTGCATGAAGCTCCTCCCGTTGCCGCGCGGTTCGTTCTTGAGCGAAGGTGGCGCGGCGACTTCAACGCGATTTAGCAAGGCGCGGAAGCGGGTGTAAACCCGTTGCATCGAGTGGAGCGGATTTGACATTCGCTACCCGCTCAGCCGCAAACTTGCGAAGCGAATGTCAAACCCAAAGCTCCACTAGGACTTATACTCGCTAATGGTCCTTTGATTCTAACATTCGCATGATGGCTAACCGAGAAGGGATGCGAATGTTAAATCGGATCATTAGCTCCTTCCGCGCGGAAACTCATGGCTCGTCCGCGCACAACGCAGGAGGAGGAACGCCATGCCGCCGGTGCTTCGGCTCTACGAGGATACGTTGGCGAACGACGGCGCCGAGCTGTCGCTGCCGGCACGGCCGTACATGATCTACGTGGTGCACGGCTCGATCGCGGTCGCCGACCGGATCTCGCGAAGCGACGAGGGCTTTGGCGGCGAGGACGCGGCCCGTATCAAGGGCGGCCCGGAGGGTGCGACGCTCTGGCGCTGGGAATTCGCCGCCGACGGCTCGCCCGCTGCCACGCCGACCGGAAGCTCGGTTGTTTCGCGCGAGAAATTCGCGGCGCGGCTTGATGTGCTGCCGCAGGGAGCGCTGCTTCTCCGCGGTGACAGCGTCGCCTTCCCGCCGGGCGGCTGCGCCTATCTGCACCGGCATCAGGGGCCGGGCATTCGCTGCTTGCTCGACGGCGGCATCCGCATTGACACCCACGGCCGCTCGACGTCGTACGGGCCGGGCAGCCCGTGGTTCGAAAACGGGCCCGAGCCGGTGTTCGCGCAAGCCACCGACCGGCCGACGCGCTTTATCAGGACCATGATCCTGCCGATGACTTATCTGGCGCGAAGCTCGGTCGAATATCTGCGCGAGGAAGACAAAGCGAAGCCGAAAACGCAGAGCTATAAGATCTACGCCGACATGCCAATGAAGCGGGCCGACAAACAATAATGGGCTGGAAGGAAAGGTGGTGCCGCGGAAGGGATTCGAACCCCCGACCCCCGCATTACGAATGCGGTGCTCTACCAGCTGAGCTACCGCGGCGCCCTAACGGATTGCCGTGGTAGTAATACCCGCCCCCTCTAAAAGCAAGGCGTGCGGCCCCCGCGTCAGGGATGCGGCGGCGCTTCGGCGCGGAGCTTGAAGCGCTGGATTTTGCCGGTTGCGGTTTTCGGCAGCTCGGCGCGAAACTCGATCCAGCGCGGATATTTGAAAGCGGCAAGCTTTTCCCGGCAATGATCCTGTAACGCACGCGCCATCCCGTCGTTCGCTTTCTCCTGCGATTTGAGCACCACGAACGCCTTGGGCTTGATCAGGAGATCGACGTCCGGCCAGCCGACGACGGCGGCTTCCAGCACATCGGCATGGCTTTGCAGCGCCGCTTCGACCTCGAATGGCGAGACGTAGATGCCGCCGACTTTCAGCATGTCGTCGCGCCGGCCGCAGTAGACGAAATAGCCGTCGTCGTCTTCGACGTATTTGTCGCCGGAGCGGGTCCACTCGCCGAGGAAAGTCGCGCGGGATTGCGCGCGGTTGTTCCAGTACATTAGCGCGGCGGTCGGTCCGCGCACCTGCAATTCGCCCATCATGCCGCGGGCCGTGACCACCTGCCCATCGTCATCGACCAGGCGGATGTCGTAGCCGGGCACCGGCTTGCCGGTCGTGCCGTATTTCACTTCGCCCGCGCGATTGGAGAGAAAGATGTGCAGCATTTCGGTTGAGCCGAGTCCGTCAAGAATGTCGTCGCCGTAGCGTTCGCTCCATCGCCGGCCGATGTCGGCCGGCAGCGCTTCGCCGGCGGAGACGGAAACGCGCACCTTTATATCAGAACGCTCTGGCGCCGCCGTGCCGGCGAGAAAGGCGGCGTAGAACGTGGGCACGGCGTAAAACACCGTGACCTGATGCTTTTTGAGAATATCGGCCACCAGTTCCGGCGTTGGCCGCTGCGGCGACAGGATCGTGGTAGCGCCCGCAGACAGCGGAAAAGTCAGTGCATTGCCGAGCCCGTATGCAAAGAACAGTTTCGCCACCGAAAAGCAGACGTCGTTTTCTTTGATGCCGAGGAACGGCTTGCCGTAGAGGTCATCCGTGAGCTTCAGGCCGGCGTGGGTGTGTATCGCTGCTTTGGGTTTGCCGGTCGAGCCGGACGTGTAAAGCCAAAAGCAGATGTCATCCTGCACGGTCGGCGCGGTCGTGTGCTCATGGATCGCACCCTCGAGCAATTCTTCGAAACGCGGATGACCGAACCCGTTGGCTCCCGATACGACGACGTGGGCGAGATCGGGGCAGCCGCCGATCACGTTCGCGAATTTGGGAAACAGCTCTTCGGAGACGACGAGGACCCGCGCGCGGCTGTCCTCCAGCATGAAGCGGTAATCGCTTTTAGTCAGCAGCGTGTTGAGCGGAACCGGCACTACGCCAGCCTTGATGGCGCCGAGGAAGGCCGTCGGCCAATCGATAGTGTCGAGCAAACAGATAATGATGCGCTCCTCGCGCCGAACGCCGAGCGACCGGAGCGCATGCCCGAAGCGGTCGACGCGTTCGGCGAGCGTGCCGTAGGTCCAGCCCTGACGCTGATCGATATACGCAAGCTTGTCTTTGCGGCCGGCATCCAGGTTGCGCCGTGAGGACGTCGGCGGCGAAATTGTAGTCGCGCGGAACTGCGGCGTCGGGCGCGTGCGCCTGCGAGCTCGACGGAGCGACATTCATCGCGGTGTTTCCTTCAAGCGGCGGGCCGGGATCCTTGCGCGTGCCCATTCCTGCCCGCACGCACGCATATTATGCCGATGACTAAAATTGCCGGCAAGGCAATGTCACAGCGGCAAAATTGCGCTAAGGAATGCGCCGTCAACAATCGGCCTGCCGGAGCGGAATTTGATGTCTGGTCGCGACCGCATTCTCACCACCCATGTCGGCAGTCTGGTTCGGCCTCCCGAATTGACCCGCTACATCGAAGCCATCGATAGCGGCGTCAAAGTCGATCAGGCGGCATTTGATCGCTGCTTGTCGCATTCCGTCGCCGACGTGGTGAAGCGGCAGCGGGACGCCGGTGTCGACATCGTCAGCGACGGCGAGTTCGGCAAATTCCGGAGCTGGTCGTTTTACGTGCTCGACCGCCTCGGCGGCATCGAGGAACGCGACATCGAAGTGCCGCGCGGCGCCGGCCGCGACCAGAAGAAGTTTGCCGATTTCTACGCGGAGTATTTCCCGACGCAAAAGCTGCCGAAGCGCGGCACCGTGGTTTGCGTGGGCCCGCTGACGTACAAAGGCCAGGCGGCGCTGCAAAAGGATATCGCCACGTTCAAGGCGGCACTCCAAGGCGTCGACGTGGCCGACGCGTTTCTGCCGGTCGTCGCGCCGGCCAGCGCCGTGCCGCGGCACAACAACGAATACTACAAGAGCGACGAAGAATTTCTGTTCAAACTCGCCGAAGCGTTGCGCGAGGAATACAAGGCGATCATCGATGCCGGGCTGACGGTGCAGATCGACGACGCCTTCCTGCCGTATATGTTCGACGTGGCGTTTAATGCCGACCAGCTCGAGCCGTATCGCAAATGGGCGGCGGTGCGGGTCGAGGCGCTCAATCACGCTCTCGAAGGATTGCCGGAGGAGCGCATCCGCTACCACATCTGCTGGGGCAGTTTTAACACGCCGCATTCAACCGACGTTCCGCTGAGAGACATTGTCGATCTCGTGCTGCGCGTCAAAGCGGGCGGCTACTGCATCGAGATGGCCAATCCGCGCCACGAGCACGAATGGCGGGTATGGGAGAGGGCAAAACTGCCGCCTGGCCGTAAGCTCATTCCCGGCGTGATCAGCCACGCCACTAATATTGTCGAGCATCCTGAACTGGTCGCCGAGCGGCTGGTGCGCCTCGCGCGATTGGTCGGCCGTGAAAACGTCGTGGGGGGCACCGATTGTGGCTTCTCGCAATCGCCGCACGTCAAGCGCGTCCATCCCTCCATCATGTGGGCAAAGCTCGAAGCGCTGGCCGAAGGCGCGCGTTTGGCCAGCCGGCAATTGTGGAGCTAAAAGGTTTTTTGGTCAGTCAGCAGCAAAGGCCTGCATCATGATTCTCAGCCGTGACCGCATTGTCACCACCCACGTCGGCAGCCTGCCGCGCAACGAGCGCTTGAGCGAACTTCTGGTCCAGCGTGAAGCCGGCGAGGCCTACAACAAAGCCGAGCTCGACGCCGAAATGGACAAGGCCGTCCGCTATGTGGTCGCGAAGCAGAAAGAGGCCGGCATCGACAGCGGCAATGACGGCGAGCAGCAGCGCGTCGGTTTTCAGACCTACGTGCCACAGCGCATGTCCGGCTTCGGCGGCGAATCCAAACGCCGGCGCGGGCGGGAATTCGAGGAATTCCCCGAACTGGTGCAAAACCTCGCGCGCCGCTTTCCCAACGTGAGCCGCCAGCAGAACGCGCCGCAAGCCCAGGGCGAGCTGCACTATCACGACACCTCGGCAATTGAGGGCGAGATCGCGCGGTATCTGCGCATTGCCGGCGAAGGCAAGCCGTTCGCGGAGAATTTCATGACGGCGCCGTCGCCCGGCATCATTGCTTCGACCATGCTCAACGCCTTTTACGACAGCAACGAGGCCTATCTCGCCGCCATCGCCCGCGAGATGCGTCACGAATACATGGCCATCCACAAAGCGGGGCTGGTCCTGCAAATCGACGCCCCCGATCTCGCCATGGATCGCACCATGTTCTATCGCGATGGAACGGACGCCGATTTCGTCAAAGCGGTCGAGCTGCACGTCGCGATCATCAATTCCGCCATTGCCGGCATCCCGCGCGACCGCGTGCGGCTGCATATTTGCTACGGCAACTGGGAAGGCCCGCACATCCACGACATCGCGCTGGAAAAAATCCTGCCGCCGCTCTACGGCGCTCATGTCGGCGCGCTGTCGATTGAATTTTCCAATCCGCGCCACGCGCATGAATATTCGGCGCTCAAGCGCGTGGCGTTTCCCAAGGACATGATCCTCATTCCCGGCGTGGTCGAGAGCACCAGTAATTTCGTCGAGCATCCGGAAGTCGTGGCGCGCCGCATCGAGGAGGCGGTCGCGGTCGTCGGCGACCGCGAGCGGGTCATCGCTTCGACCGATTGCGGTTTCGGCACGTTCACCCGCCGCGAATGGGTGATCGAGCCGGCGGTCTGGCTCAAGCTGAAATCGATCCGCGAAGGCGCCGACATCGCGTCGGCGCGGCTTTGGGGACGCAAGACCGCCGCATAAGCAAAGCATCGCCGAAGGCTGCCGCGGCGCCGATCGCGGGCCTATAATCTACGCAAGTAAGGGAGGAACGCGTCATGGATGACATCACCCGCGACCCGACAACTATCCGCGCCGAGGACGTCAACCCACGCTACAATTGGGGCCGGCATTTGCCGGCGTTCGGCACCATGGGGGTCGATTTCGAAGAGCGCGTCGATTACCGCCGCATGCACCGCTACCGGCTCGGCCGCGCCCAAGCCGCGCTGGAAGCGTCCGATCTCGGCGCGCTGCTTTTGTTCGACGACAACAATATCCGCTATGTCACGTCGACTAAAATCGGCGAGTGGGCGCGAGACAAGCTTTCGCGCTGGGTGCTGTTGACGCGCGGCGGCGACCCGATCCTGTGGGATTTTGGCTCGGCTGCAGTCCATCATCGCCTCTATTCGCCCTGGCTCAAGCCGGAGAATTGCAGGGCCGGCCTGGTCGGCCTGCGTGGCACCGTCGATCCCGCTTTCGGCTTGATGAAGCATCACGCCGAGGAAATAGCCTCAATCTTGAAATCGGCGGGGGTCGCCAAAATGCCGGTCGGTGTCGACATTATCGAGCCGCCAATGATGTTCGAGCTGGAAAAAGCCGGGCTCAAGATCAAAGACGGGCAGCAGATCATGCTCGAAGCCCGCGAGGTGAAATCGGCCGACGAGATCGCGTTGCTCAATCGTGCCGCCGCCATGGTCGACGGCGCCTACCACCTGATCAACGAAGAACTGAAACCCGGCATCCGCGAAAACGACATGGTCGCGCGGGTCAACGAGTTCCTGTATCGCCACGGCTCCGACGACGTCGAAGCCATCAACGCCATTTCCGGCGAGCGCTGCAACCCGCATCCGCACAATTTCACCGATCGGATGGTGCGGCCGGGGGATCAGGTGTTCTTTGATATCCTGCACAGTTTCGTGGGTTACCGGACCTGCTACTACCGCACGTTCAATGTCGGCCGCGCCACGCCATCGCAGCGGGACGCCTACAAGAAATGCCGCGAATGGCTCGATCTGGCGATTGATCTGATCAAGCCCGGCGTGACCACCGACGAAGTGTGCAGCGTGTGGCCGAAGGCGCAGGAGTTCGGCTTTCCCGACGAGCTGTCGGCGTTCGGCCTGCAATTCGGTCATGGGCTCGGCCTGAACCTGCATGAGCGGCCGATCATCAGCCGGGTGGTCTCGATGGATCATCCGACCGTGATCAAGGAAGGCATGGTGTTTGCGCTGGAAACTTATTGCCCGGCAAGCGACGGCTATTCGGCGGCGCGCATCGAGGAGGAGGTTGTCGTCACCGACAAGGGCCGGACCGTGATCTCGTTGTTTCCGGCGGAGGAATTGCCGATCGCGGCGAGGTATTGAACAAGAACACCGCGGCCGGATCGTCGAAAACAAAGGGCGAAAGCGCACAGCGCGTTCAGCGCGCGGTATTAATGCCGGCCGAACAGCTTATCGAGCAACCACGAGTCGAGGCCTTCCTGATTTGACTGCGGCGCCCGGCCACCCGCCGGCGCTGCTCCTGACGCCGATTGGAAGAGTGACGTGATCGGCGATCCGCCGCCGCCGCCGGCGCCCGGCAGACCCGTGGGAGCAACGCCTTGATGCGCGGCGCGCATGAACCGGCTCCAGACGTCGACGGGAAGGCCGCCACCGATCGCTTTGCGGGTGGGTGAGTTGTCGTCATTGCCAAGCCACACCCCGGTGACCATGTGCGACGTGTAGCCGACGAACCAGGCGTCGCGGTAATCCTGACTGGTGCCGGTCTTGCCGGCGGCGGCCCAGCCGGGGAGATCGGCGTGGCGGCCCGTACCGCTGACGATGGTTTCGTGCATCATCGAATTCATCATGCCCACGTAGCGCGCGTCGACAATACGGCCGAGCGCCTGCGTCGCCCGCGCGTAGAGGATCGTGCCGTCTGCCCCTTTGATCCTCTCAATGGCATGTGGCACGGCGGCAAAGCCGCCGTTCGCGAAAGGCGCGTAGGCAGACACGAGTTCGAGCGGCGACACTCCCGATGTGCCGAGCGCGAGCGAGGGGTTCGGGTCGAGCTTTGAATCGATCCCCAGGCGGTAGGCGGTGCGCGCCACGGCGGAGGGACCGACCTCGAGGATCAGTCGCACTGAGACGGTGTTGAGTGAATTGGCCAGCGCCTGAGTGAGCGTCACCGGCCCCATGAATTCGTGCTCGTAGTTTTCCGGCTTCCAGCCTTTAACGGTGATCGGCGCGTCGTCGCGCACCGTATCCGGCGTCAGCCCGTGCTCCAGAGCTGTGAGATAGACGAACGGCTTAAACGCCGAGCCTGGCTGCCGCTTTGCGGCGATGGCGCGGTTGAATTGGCTCTCGGCGTAACTGCGCCCGCCGACCAGGGCGCGCACCACGCCATCCGGCGTCATCGCCACAATGGCGCCTTCGCTGATGCCGAATTTTTCGCCCTTCTCGCGCAAAGCGTCGTCCAGCGCGTGTTCGGCGGCGCCTTGCAGCGCCGGATCGATCGAGGTTTCGACCACGACATCCTGGTCGACACGGCCGACGTAATCGTTGACCGCGTCCATCACCCAATCGGCTACATAGTTGAGCGAATCCGCGCCCGCCGGCTTCACCGCCCGGGCGGGATGGTCGAGTGCGAGTCTTTCCGCGTCCTCGCTGATCAACTTTTGCTCCGCCATATCGGCGAGCACGACGCGGGCGCGGCGTGCGGCGCCGTCCGGATTATGGCTCGGTGCGAGCCGCGATGGCGATTGCACCAGTCCGGCAAGAAGCGCAGCCTCGGCGAGCGTCAAGTGTCGCGCCGATTTTCCGAAGTAGCGTTGCGCGGCGGCTTCGACGCCATAGGCGCCGGCGCCGAAATAGACGCGGTTCAGGTAAAGCTCGAGGATCTGCGCTTTGCTGAAGCGGTGTTCGAGCCAGAACGCCAGCGCAACTTCCTGCAGCTTGCGTGAGACCGTGCGCTCTTGGGTGAGGAAAAGATTTTTTGCCAGCTGCTGGGTAATGGTCGATCCGCCTTGCGCGTTGCCGCGGCGGATGACGTCGTGCATCAGCGCGCGCAGGATGCCGAGCGGGTCGACGCCGTGATGCGAATAGAAGCGTCGGTCCTCAATGGCGATGAAAGCCTTTGGCACGCAATCTGGCAGCTCGCGTAGCGTGACTGCGGCGCCGCCCATGTCGCCGCGCGTGGCGAGCGTTGCGCCGCCGGCGCCGAGGATCAGAACCGAGGGCGGCCGTTTGGGAATTTCGAGCGATTGAATGGGGGGAAGGTGGGCGCCGATCCAGATCACAAGGCCGATGGCGGCGATGAGGGCCCAGAGCGCCGAAACAGCGCCCCAATAGATCAGGTTGCCGAATGCTGAACGCCGGCCGCCGGAGCGGCGGCGCTTGCGGACTTCGCGCGGGGCGTAATCGTCGCGACGGCGGCGGCTGCCGTCGCTGCGGCCGGACGGCGGACCGCCGGTCCGGTCCTGCGGGCGCAAGCGGAGTTCAAGCCGCGCGCCATTGCGCGCACGCTTGCGGCCCGCTCCTTGCCACGCCATGTCCCTTCCCCAACGAAGTCGTGCGGGGAGCGACGGTAGAGAACGCGGTTTAAGGGGCGGTTACCGGCGCCGGTTTTGCCTCGCTGCCGGGAAGCGTGAACAGCGCCAGCAGCGGCCGCTTTATCGCGGCTTGCCTGGTTGGGGCGGTTATTTGGGCGCCGAGAAGATCGGTCACGTAAAACACGTCAACGACGCGCTCGCCGAAGGTCGCCACGTGTGCCGAGGCTATGTTGAGGTTGAGCTTGGATAGCGTGGTGGTCAGTTCGTAGAGGAGACCCGGCCGGTCGAGGCCGGTCACTTCGACGACGGTGTAGCGCTGCGACCATTGATTGTTGATGGTCACTTCCGGTTCGATGGCGAACGCCCGTAGGCGGCCTTTCGCCGACGCCCGTTTGGCGACGACATCCGGCAGCTTGATTTCGCCGCGCAACGCTTTCTCGACCACCTCGACCACGCGCGCGGCGCGGCGCGCTTCGTCATCCTCCCGTTCGAACTCGCGGGTCACCGAAATCGTATCGAGCGCGAGCCCGTCGGTGGTGGTGTAAATCTGCGCATCGACGATGTTGGCGCCGCCGAGCGCACAGGCCCCGGCAATGATCGACAGAAGCCACGGATGGTCGGGCGCGTAAACCGTAAGTTCGGTCACGCCGCGCACCGCATCGAAGCCGACGTCGATGGCAAGCCGTTTGCCGGCGGCTTCCGCTTCGCGGACAAACCGCGCGTGCGTGAGCTTGTGCGGCAGGTCGACCTTGAGCCAGTACGCCGGATAATGGCGCGCGATGTATGCTTCAACTTCGTAGGGCGGCCAACCCGCAATCGCATCGCGAAATTCCGCCTTCGCCGCGGCGACGCGCTGGCCGCGGTTGACTTCGGAAAAGCCGCCGGTGAGCACCGGCTCGGTCTCGTAATAAAGCGTGCGCAGAAGCTGCGCCTTCCAGCCGTTCCACACACCAGGCCCGACCGCGCGGATGTCGGCGGTGGTCAAAATCGCCAACAGCTTCATGCGCTCCAGCGACTGCACCACGGCGGCAAAGTTCTCGATGGTCCTGCGGTCGGAAAGGTCGCGTGACTGCGCGACCGTCGACATCACCAGATGAACCTCCACCAGCCACGCTACCAGCTCGGTCTCGGCCGCGCTTAGTCCAAGCCGCGGACACAGTCGCCGGGCAATGCGCGCGCCGGCGATGGAATGATCTTCAACGCGTCCTTTGGCGATATCGTGCAAAAACAGCGTGACGTAGAGCAATCTTCGGTGTTCCGGCTGTATGGTGTCGAACAGCTCACTGGCAAAACTTAAGTCGGGCGCTGCGTGCCGCTCGATTTCGTTGAGCACGCCGATGCAACGCAACAAATGCTCGTCCACCGTATAGTGGTGATACATGTTGAATTGCATCATCGCCACGATCCGCCCGAAAGCGCCCACGAATGCGCCGAGGACGCCGGCCTCGTTCATGCGACGCAACACGGTCTCGGCTTCGTTTTTTGACGTCAGGATTTCAAGGAACAGCCGGTTGGCTTCCTTGTCGCCGCGCAGTTTGGCGTCGATCAACTTGAGCGAGCGGGTAGCCTCGCGCATGGCTTCGGGATGGATGGCGAGATTGTGCTTCTGCGCGAGGTAGAACAGCCGAATGAGATTGACCGGATCGCGCTTGAAGACGTTCGGATTGGCGAGATTGATGCGGTTGTTCTCGACACAAAAATCCGTTGTCTCGCTCAATTGCCGCCGGGTGGCGCGCGCCGGGCGAAGCCGCGCAATTACCCGGCTCAGCACCGGCGCGGGTTTCGCCTGCCGCTCTTCCAGATCCGCGCACACAATGGCGGTCAAGTCGCCGACATGCTTGGCGGTGAGGAAGTAGTGTTTCATGAATCGCTCGACGTCGCGCAAGCCGGGATGCTCAGTGTAACCGAGCCGCACCGCGATCTCCCGCTGGATGTCGAACGACAAGCGCTCCTCGGCGCGGCCGCACAGGAAATGCATGTTGCAGCGGACCGACCAGAGAAAGTCTTCGCAGCGCCGAAACATGTTGTATTCGTCGCGGTCGAACACGCCGCAATCGATCAGTTCCTCCGGCTCGCGCACCCGATAGACATATTTGGCGATCCAGAACAATGTGTGCAGATCGCGCAAGCCGCCTTTGCCATCCTTGACGTTTGGCTCGACCAGATATCGCGATTGTCCGACGCGCCGGTGACGCTCCTCGCGCTCGGCAAGCTTGGCGGCGACAAACTCTGCGGCGGTTCCCTGCACTACTTCTTTGTCGAATTGAGAGGTGAGCTCGTCATAGAGCTTCGCTTCGCCGAGCAGGAGGCGCGCTTCAAGGAGCGCGGTGCGGATGGTCATATCCGCCTTGGCCTGGCGGATGCATTCGTCGACCGACCGCGTCGCGTGGCCGACTTTCTGTCCCATATCCCAGAGGCAATAGAGCAGCGCCTCGGCGACCGATTCACCCCAGGCGGTCTGTTTGTAAGGCAGCAGAAACAACAGATCGATATCGGAGCCGGGCGCCAGCAGGCCGCGGCCATAGCCGCCGGTAGCGATCACCGCCATGCGTTCGGCCTGGGAATGAACTTGTGGCGGATAGAGCTTGCTGGTCGTGAATTCGAACAGGATGCGGATGAGTTCATCCTCGGCCCGGCTCAGCCGCTCGGCGCAGCGGCGGCCGTGGCGATCTTCGAGCAGCAATTCCTCGGCCCGGGCGCGCGCCTGCACCAGCGCCGACTTGAGACGGCGCGCCACGCCCGCGCGCAGCTCGCGCTCTCCGCCAGTGGTGCTTTCGGCCAGCGCGTTCAGATCGGCGACGATCGACGCGCTATCGAGAAGTTCGCTCGCGTTGCGTGAGGGGCGGTGAATTTCAAGCATTGGGCGACCGTCATAACCGAGGTACCGGCCGGTGTCATCGTCCGCTGCGGCTTGCGGCGGGGGTAGGGCGGCTGCCCGCCTATATGCTACCTTCGCGTTGACGAAACGGAAAAGCGGGTAGGGAGAGCAAGGTCCGATGAAAAGCTACGACGTTTGTGAGTGTGGCGCGCCGCTGCGCCTGATGGAACGGCCGACCCCGAAGCCTGCCGGCACCGAAGTCCTGCTCAAAGTGATCGCCGCAGGCGTCTGCCACAGCGACCTGCACATTTGGGACGGCTATTACGACCTGGGCGGTGGCAAGAAGCTGCAACTCAGCGATCGCGGCGTCAAACTGCCGCTGACCATGGGTCATGAGAATGTCGGCGAGGTCATCGCCGTTGGACCGGACGCCACCGGCGTCAAGGTCGGTGATCGCAGGCTCGTTCATCCCTGGCTCGGCTGCGGGGAATGCAAAGTCTGCAAGCGCGGCGACGAGCAGTTTTGCCGCACACCGTTCAGCATCGGCGTCTTCCGCTCCGGCGGCTACGCTGACCATCTGTTGGTGCCGCACCCACGCTATCTGTTCGACATCGGCGGTATCGCGCCCGAGCGAGCGGCGCCGCTCGCGTGCTCGGGCATCACCACCTTTGGCGCGCTGAAGAAAGTCGGCCTCGTCTTGTTTGAGGAGCCCGTGGTAATCATCGGCGCCGGTGGGCTCGGGCTCATGTGCCTGGCGCTGCACAAGGCGATGGGCGGCAAAGGTGCGATTGTGGTCGATATCGACCCGGTGAAGCGGGAGGCCGCGCTCAAGGCTGGCGCGCTCGCTGCAATCGACGGCGCCGCCGCGGACGCGGCGAAACAGATTATCGAGATCACCAAGGGGGGCGCCTGGGCCGTGATCGATCTTGTCGGTGCGACGCGCACCGTACAGCTCGCGCTCGATAGCCTGATCAAGGGCGGCAAGCTGATCATCGTCGGCCTGTTCGGCGGCGACATCACCGTGCCGTTGCCGTCGCTGCCGTTGCGCGCGATCAGCGTGCAAGGCTCTTACGTCGGTAGCCTCACCGAAATGGCCGAGCTTCTCGATCTCGTCCGCCGCAAAGGCGCGCCCGATTTTCCGGTCGGCACCCGGCCGCTCGCTGCCGTGAACGATGCGCTCAACGAATTGAAAGCCGGCAAGGTGGTTGGTCGGCTCGTGCTTATGCCGGCATAAGCCGCGGCGTAGTAGATCATGACATTGTTGTAGCCGCGGTTGAGGAGAAACGTTTCTCCTCCTGCGACGCACAGGTAGACATCATCAATGCCAGTGATTACTGGATTGCCGGCAGTCGCGCGCGACGACAATAAAGCAAGGAGAAAAATTATGGACTCAGCCGGGTTGCGTGCGCTTCAGGCGCCGATCAAGGACCGTTATAAGGCGTCTCCGGACGCCGCTGTCATTACCTTGAAGGCGAAAGGTGCGCTCGACGACACCAATATCGCCTGCAAGGTCGAAACCGGCCGCGCTCCGGCCGTGGCGGGTCTGCATCCGGCGACCGGCGGTTCCGGCCTTGAATTGTGCTCTGGCGACATGCTGCTTGAGGCGCTGGTCGCTTGCGCCGGTGTGACGCTGAAAGCAGTCGCGACGGCGCTCGACATTCCGCTCAAGTCAGGCGCGGTCGCGGCCGAAGGCGACCTCGATTTTCGCGGCACGCTGGGTGTCGCCAAGGATGCGCCGGTCGGTTTCAGGCAAATCCGCTTGCGCTTCGATCTCGACACCGATGCGCCGCAAGACAAGCTCGATCAGCTTTTCAAGCTCACCGAACGCTATTGCGTCATCTACCAAACCATCAAGAACGGCCCGCCGGTCGACATCAAGCTCAATCGCCTGTAAGGCCGTATCTCTCCGCGCTCGGGGAGATGATGTCGCCGTCCGACAAATAAAATGCTCTCTCCCGAAATTCTGTTCTGGGTCGGTCTTGCCGTGAAGATGGCACTGACGGCAACCGCTGTGGTCGCCGTTTCGGTGGCGGTCGAGCGGAGCGGGGCCTTCGTTGGCGCACTGATAAGCGCGCTGCCAACCTCGGTCGGCGCGGCTTATGTCATTTTGGCGCTGGAGCAGCCGCCGCAGTTCATCGCTGACGGTGCCATCGGCACGGTTGCGATAACTGCGGCGGTGAGCGTATTCGCCCTGATCTATACGGTGTTAGCGCAGCGATACGGCCTGATCGTCAGCCTTGGCGTGGCGACGGTCGTCTGGTTTGCACTAGTGTACGCCTTTCGCTCATTCCATTGGACGCCATTTGGCGCAGTCGCGGTGTGCGTCGTGATCTTCGCGGTCACCATCCCGCTGAGCTGGCGCTATCGCACCGCGAGCGAACCAAAAAAATTCGTGCGCAACCGCTTCGAGATTCCGCTGCGGGCACTTGCCGTCGCGGTCGTCGTGGCTGCGGTGACGACCGCGAGTTCAGTCATCGGTCCATTCGCGTCGGGCATGTTGGCGCTGTTTCCGATCATTCTGGGCAGCTCGATCGCCATCATGCATCCGCGCGTCGGCGGCAAAGCCACCGCCAGTATGGCGGCGCATGCGCAGGTCTTTCTGATCGGAATCGCGCTCGGTGGGTTGGCGCTGCACTATCTGGTCGCTCCGATCGGGGTGTGGCTGGCGCTTTTGGTCGCGCTCTGCATCTGCCTGGTGTGGAGCGGCGGCCTCTTTGTCTTTCGGCGCAGGAGCGGTTAAGCCGCTCACGACTGCAGCTTCGCAAGCCGTTCCTTCAGCGCGTACAGCGCTTCAAGCGCATCGCGCGGCGACATTTCATCTGGATGGAGCGCCGCCAGCGCTTCAACCAGAGCAGTGAGTGCGGAATCGGCAGGCGTTGCGGTCGCGGGGGCGCGTTGCATTGCCGCGAACAGCGGCAAATCGTCGATCAGCTTGCGCGCCGGTGACATGCGGTCCTCGGCCTCGAGCTGCGCCAACACGATCTTGGCGCGCTCGATCACGCTCGGCGGCAGGCCGGCGAGCTTGGCGACCTGAATGCCGTAAGAACGATCGGCCGCGCCGGGCACGACTTCGTGCAGGAACACAACGTCGCCGTGCCATTCCTTCACCCGCATGGTGGCGTTGTGCAGCCGGCCAAGTTTCGCGGCGAGCGCCGTCATTTCGTGGAAATGAGTGGCGAACAACGCGCGGCAACGGTTGTTCTCGTGCAGATGCTCGATGGTCGCCCAAGCGATGGAGAGACCGTCGAAAGTCGCCGTGCCCCGGCCGATTTCATCGAGGATCACCAACGCCCGCTCGCCCGCCTGATTGAGGATCGCTGCTGTTTCCACCATTTCGACCATGAAAGTGGAGCGGCCGCGCGCGAGATCATCGGCGGCGCCGACGCGTGAAAACAATCGGTCGATCGCGCCAATATGCGCGGCGCGAGCCGGCACGAAACTTCCCATCTGGGCGAGCACGGCAATCAGCGCGTTTTGGCGCAGGAACGTCGACTTGCCCGCCATATTTGGCCCGGTGATCAGCCAGATTCGGCCGGCTTTTTCCTCTCCCGGCGGTGAAAGATCGCAATCGTTGGCGATGAACGGTCCGGCGCCGCCGGTCAGCGCTCGTTCGACAACGGGGTGACGGCCGCCGCCGATTGCGAACGCCAGGCTGTCGTCGACCTCCGGACGCACATAGTCGCGCTCGGCTGCAAGCGCGGCCAGCGCCGCGACGACGTCGATCATCGCGAGGGCATCCGCGGCGGCCTTGATCGCGCCGCTCGCGGCCGTCACGGCGGCCGTGAGCCGGTCGAAAACCTCAAGCTCCATCGCTAGCGCGCGGTCGGCGGCATTGGCGATCTTTGATTCAAGTTCGCCGAGCTCGGCCGTAGTGAAACGCACTTGCCCGGCGAGCGTTTGCCGGTGAATGAACGTCGCGTTCAACGGTGCCGCCATCAACTTTTCGCCATGCTGCGCGGTGACGTCGACGAAATAGCCGAGTACGTTGTTGTGCCGGATTTTCAGCGTGCGCACGCCGGTCGTTTCAGCGTACTGGATTTGCAGCGCGGCGATGACGCGGCGGGATTCGTCGCGCAGCGCGCGCGCCTCATCGAGCGCCGGTTCGTAGCCGGCGCGCACAAAGCCGCCGTCGCGGCGCAGCAACGGCAATTCCTCGGCGAGCGCCTGTTGCAGTTGACCGGCAAGTGCGGGATCGGCGCGGCGCAGTGCCCGCACCGCATCGCCGATGTCGCGCGGGACGTCCGCCGGCGCCGAGAGCCGTTCGGCGATCCGCGCCGCGGCAAAAATGCCGTCGCGGATCGCGGCAAGGTCGCGCGGACCGCCGCGGCCGATGGCGATGCGCGACAGCGAGCGCGCAAGATCGGGCGCGGATTTGAGCCGTTCGTGCATGTCGTCGCGCATCGCGCTATCGCGCACGAAGATCTCGACCGCGTCGAGCCGATGGCCGATCTCCGCCGGATCGGTGAGCGGCGCGGCGAGACGTTGCGCCAGAAGCCGCGTGCCGGCGGCGGTGATGGTGCGGTCGATGGCGGTGAGCAGCGAACCCGATCGCTCTCCGTTCAGGGTACGCAGCAATTCAAGATTGCTGCGCGTCGCCTGGTCGATGGCGAGCGTCGCGCCGGCGCGCTCGGCGACAGGCGGCGACAGCGGCGGACGCTTGCCGAGCTGGGTGCGCTCGACGTAGGTGATGGCGGCCGCCGCCGCAGTCGATTGCAGCCGCGAAAATGTGCCGAACGCCGCCGTGGTCGCGACGCCGAAGAACGCCGCAAGCCGCCGCTCGGCGGTTGCGCCGTCGAACACGTCGCGCGGCAGCGGCGTGACCGCGGGCAGCGTGCGCAGATACGGCGCCCATTCCGGATCGGAATAGAGCGCGTCGGAAACGATGATCTCGCCTGGCTCGATGCGGGCGATTTCGGCGGCGAGCGTGGTGCGCTCGCATTCGCGCACCCGGAACTCGCCGGTCGAAATGTCGATCCAGGCGAGCGCAAACTGATCTTCGCCGCTCGTCGGGCGTGCGCGCGCCAGCGCCAGCAGGTAATTGTTGGCTCTGGCGTCGAGCAGCGAATCTTCCGTCAGCGTGCCCGGCGTGACAAGGCGCACGACGTCGCGCCGCACCACGCTTTTGGCGCCGCGCTTGCGCGCTTCGGCCGGATCCTCGAGCTGCTCGCAGACCGCGACGCGATGGCCGAGCGCGATCAGCCGATGCAGATATTCGTCGGCGCGTTCAATCGGGACGCCGCACATCGGAATGTCGCGGCCCAAATGCTTGCCGCGCTTGGTCAGCACAATGCCGAGCGCTCGCGACGCGACCTCGGCATCTTCGAAGAACAGCTCGTAAAAATCGCCCATCCGGTAGAACAACAAGCAGTCCGGATTTGCGGTCTTGATCTCGATGTACTGCTCCATCATCGGCGTGATGCGGCCGGCTTCCGGCGAAGCTCCGGCATCATCCAGCTTGACGGGCTGCACAGCGTCCATGAGAAGAACGCTAGCAGAGCCGGTTCAGCGGCAAAAGCGACGCCCGGAACGGCTGTTGACTGCGCGCCGCTTCCAACGGCGACAGCCGCACCAAATGGCGTGGCCGTCGGTCTTCGACGATTTCCCCGAAAGCCTCAGCTATAGGGCTGGAGCTTGGCGCCAATCGGCACGTTGGGGTCGTCGGCGTTATCGACAATCACCAGGTCGAGCTTGTACTTGCTGCCCGGTTTGGCCTTGATCCATTGCGCGCCGATGAGCGGCGTCGGGAAAACGTTCGGCACCGGCCCTTTTCCCCAATTGACGACGCCGATCGCGGTGGTGACTTTGAAAGTGCTCAGCGTCTTCGCCAGGTCGGCCTTGTTCTTCGGGTCCGCGGCCTTGAGGAGCTCGGTGCCGGCGTCGAGCAGCGACTGCGTGGCGCCGAGTTGCTGGTTCCACTGCCGGCCGCTGCTCTTCTCGTAGCCGTCGGCGAGCTCTTTAGACGTGCCGCCGGTGAGCGGCGACTTGTACGGGAATGTCGGGTGCCAGTAGCACAGGCTCGCGATGTTGTAGGCAAGCGTTCCAAGCGCTTCCATTTGCGACGGGAACAGGCCGGTCTTGGCGATGCTTTGAATTTTTATGGTCTTCGCGAAACCTTGCTGCGCCGCCTGTCGCCAGAACGTGGCGAAGTCGGGCGGGATCGGTACGCCGGTGAAGATTTGCACGCCGGCCGCCTTGTATTTGGCGATCTGCGCCGAGTAGTCGGTAGTGCCGTCTTCGTAGCCGCCCGGATCAAACACGGTGAAACCGGCTTTTTCAAAGATCGGAATCATGTGCTGGCGCAGCGCATTGCCGTCGGCATCGTTGGGAAACATGACGCCGATCTTTTTGTTAGTCGGCACCGCGCCGTTATTCCATTCGGAAATGTAGGCCTTGGCGAATTCGGCGACGCCGAACGAGAAGTGATAGGTCCATTTGAACGGCGAGGGCTCACCGGGCTTGGCGCCGCGGCCGAAATACCAGGCTTCCCACGGCATGACGGTAGAGATGCAGGGCACGCCCGCGGATTCGCACGCGTCCGACACCGGATTGACGACTTCAGGCGTCGAGGTAACCAGCATCAGATCGACGTTGTCGGTGGAGATCATCGACTTCGCCAATTGGCTGGCGCGCGACGGATCGGATTGCGAGTCCTGGTCGATGATCTCGACCTTGTACTTCCTGCCGCCCGACGTAATGCCGTTGGCGAGCGCCTTGCGCGCCAAACCAAGCACGAACGGGTCGCCTTCGCCGAAACCGCCGAGCGGGCCGGTGCGCGGACTGACGAAACCGATCTTGATGACGTCGGCCGCTTGCGCGAAAGCGGTCGAGATGCGGCCGGCGAATGCTATTCCGCCGGCGCCTGCGGCGGCGCGCTTGACGAAGTCGCGGCGCGACACTCCTAGCGGCGCAACGCCGGACGCTGGCTTATTTGTATTCCGCTTTTTGGACGGCATTTTCATTCCTCCCAGGCTGGGTTTTGATTGTTTGGTCTACTGCGATCTTGCGATTTTGTCGGCAAAGATCGGATCAACAATTGCCATAGACGCTGCCTCGATTTTAGTCCAGCGCGGCAGATTGTCTTGTTCTTTCTCGTGAGCCGCACCAGGCTTTCGGCAAATACGAATAGAATTTTGCTGGGCCGCGGCTGCGTTAATGGGATATTCCGGGGAGGCGCTACCTTACGAAGAGTTATGGTAACGTCCGCGGACGCTCGCTGAATAAAACTCTTAAGGGGAGGGATCATGCCGGGGCCGACTTCATCGAATGCCGTCACTGCCGCCGTGGTGCGCAACAAGGGCGGTCCCTTCACCATCGAAAAGCTGCGCATGGGCGAGCCGCGCGACGACGAAGTGCTGGTGCGCATTGTCGCGACCGGCATGTGTCACACCGACATGATCGTGCGCGACCAGATGTATCCGGTGCCGCAGCCGATCGTGCTCGGGCACGAAGGCGCCGGCGTTGTCGAGAAGGTCGGCCCGAGCGTTACCAAGGTGAAGCCCGGCGACCACGTGGTCCTGAGCTTCATGTCCTGCGGGGCCTGCCGGCAATGCGTTCAGGGGCGGCCGAACAATTGCGAGAATTTCAACGCCCACAATTTCAGCGGCGGACGCGCCGACGGCAGCCGAAGCCTCGAAGACGACTCTGGCCTGATCCACGATCATTTCTTCGGCCAGTCGTCGTTCTCGACCTACGCGCTCGCCAATCAGCGCAGCGTCGTCAAGGTGCCGAAGGAGGCGCCGCTCGAGCTGCTCGGCCCGCTCGGCTGCGGCATTCAGACCGGCGCCGGCGCGGTGATGAACGCGCTCAAAGTCGGTCACGGCCGAAGCTTTGCCGTTTTTGGCTCGGGCGCGGTCGGGCTCGCGGCGATCATGGCGGCGCGCGCGGTCGGCGCGACCACGATCATTGCGGTCGATGTCGTTCCGTCGCGGCTCAAGCTCGCCAAGGAGCTGGGCGCGACGCACGCGGTCAACGACAGCGAGACCGATCCGGTCGCCGCGATAAAAGAAATCACCGGCGGCGGCGTGCAGTTCGCGCTCGAGACCACCGGGTTGCCGCCGGTCGTCCGCCAGGCGGTCGACGCGCTCGGCAATCGCGGCACGCTCGGCATTGTCGGCGCCGCGCCGCCGCTGACCGACATCAAGATCGACATCACCGATTTCATGCAGATGGCAAAAACCATCTACGGCATCATCGAAGGCGACAGCGTACCGGACGTGTTCATTCCGCAGCTGATCGATCTGCATCTGCAGGGCCGTTTTCCGTTCGACAAGCTCGTCAAGTACTATCCGTTCGAGCGCATTAACGAAGCGGCGCAGGATTCTGAACGCGGCCTGACCATCAAGCCGATCATTCAGATCGGCAAAATCTGACGACGCGCCGCTCCGAATCTTTTCCTGCCGTCGTTGTGTCTCATCCCGCCCCGCTTCGCGGGGGCGGATAAGATTCGCGCGTCATGCATTGTCGCGCCGCTCGACAGATCACGACCAGATCACCTGGATGTCGGTGTTCTCGGCCAAACCTTCTTCGCCGAACTCGACGCCGAAGCCCGAATTCTTTCACGCCGCCGAACGGCGCGTTCGGCCGCACTGGGCTGTGCTTGTTGATCCAGGCGGTGCCGCACTGAAGCTGCAGCGCGAGCTTCTTGGCCTTGTTCAGGTCTTTCGACCAGATCGAGCCGCCGAGCCCGTTCGGATTGTTGTTGGCGCGCTCGATCACCTCGTCGACGTGGGAGAAGCGGATGATCGGCAGCACCGGGCCAAATTGCTCCTCGTCGACCAGCGGATTGCCGTTGTCGACGTCGGTGATGAACGTGATCGGGAAGAACAGGCCCTTGTCCGGCGCGTTGCCGCCCATCAGCACGCGGCCGCCGCTATTCTTGGCGGCTTCGGTCAGGTGCGCGACCTTGTCGAACTGCATGCGGTTCTGGATCGGCCCGAGCACGTTCTTCTCGTCGAGGCCGTCGCCGACCGGAATGGTCTTCGCAAACGCCGTCAACTCGCTGCACACGTCGGCGAAAATGTCGTCGTGGACGTAAAGCCGCTTCAGCGCGGCGCAGGTCTGGCCATTGTTGATGAACGCGCCCCAGAACAGGCCCTGCGCGATCTGCTTGGGATCGGCATCAGGAAGCACAATTCCGGCGTCGTTGCCGCCGAGTTCGAGCGTCAGCCGCTTTAAGGTTTCCGCCGCGCTCGCCATCACTTTCTTGCCGGTGCGGACCGAGCCGGTAAACGCGACCTTGCCGATGCCGGGATGCGCCGACATCGCCGCACCGATCTCGTTGCCGCCGGAGACGCAATTGACGACGCCCGCGGGCAGAACCTCGTTCATGATTTCGATCATGCGCAAGGTCGACAGCGGCGTGTACGGCGACGGCTTGTTGACCACCGTGTTGCCGACGGCAATCGCCGGAATGACGTGCCAGGTGGCGATGATCAGCGGCCAATTCCACGGCGTGATCGAGCCGACCACGCCGATCGGCTTCCTGTGCAGCTCGATGCGGCCTTCGTTGTTGTCCTGGAGCACTTTCACCGGCATCGGAATGTCGGCGGTGTAGTGACCCCACGCTTGCACGCCGCCGAGTTCGAAGCGCGAGCCCATGCCGTTGAGCGGCTTGCCTTGCTCTTCGGTGAGCAGCCGCGCCAATTCTTCGGCGTGCTCGCCGACTTTATTCGCCGCGGCGTGGCACAAGCCGCGGCGTTCGGTGTCCGGCATTTTCGACCATTTGAGGAACGCTTTGTTGGCGGCGGCCACCGCGTGGTCGAGGTCGGCCGGGCTCACCTGCGGCGCCAGCCCGACGACTTCGCCGGTCGAGGGATTGCGGACTTCGAAATGATCGCGCGCGGAGACTTTTCCGCCGTCGATGACAAGGTCAAACTTCTTACTCATTCAAGCTCTCCAAAATTTTAAGCACGCCGTATGCGGATCACGCTTAAGCGTTCTCAGAACGGGTACGGATTCGGCTTCTCCTTGATGGTGACCCACTGCCATTGGGTGAACTCGTCCCAGTTGGCGGGACCGCCGATGCGCGTGCCGTTGCCGGACGCGCCCGATCCGCCGAACGGCACGTGCGGTTCGTCGGCGACGGTCTGGTCGTTGATGTGGAGCAATCCGGTGTTGAGCTTGTTGCCGATGGCGACCGCGCGGCCGACGTCGGCGGAGAACACGCCGGCCGAAAGACCGTATTCGTTTTGGTTGGCGAGTTTCACCGCTTCGTCGTCGCTGCCGACCGAAGTGATCGCCGCGACCGGGCCGAAGATTTCTTCTTCGAAGGCGCGCATGCCGGGCTTCACGCCGGTCAGCACCGTCGGCTTGTAATACGGTCCCTCGAACGTGCCGCCGGCTTCGAGCTTGGCGCCGGCCTTGATCGAATCCTGCACGATAGCGTCGATGCGCGCCACCTGCGCCTTGCTGATCACCGGGCCGAGCGCGACCTGGCCGAGCGGATCGCCGACCGGCAGATGGTTGGCTTTACCGACAAGCTTTTCCGTCAGCGCCTTGACGATCTTGTCCTTGGCGAGGATGCGGCCGGTGGTCATGCAGATCTGGCCCTGGTGGAACCAGGAGCCGAAGGCGATCGCCGAGGCCGCGGCGTCGAGGTCGGCGTCTTCCAGCACAATGACGGCATTCTTGCCGCCGAGCTCGAGCTGCACCTTTTTCAGGTGCTTGCCGGCAAGCTCGCCGATCCTTCGCCCGACATTGCTCGAGCCGGTGAACGACACCATGGCGATGTCGGGATCGGTGCAGATCGCCTCGCCGGCTTCGACGCCGCCGGGCAGGACGTGCAGCACGCCTTTCGGCAGGCCGGCGTCCTCGAACATCCGCGCGATAATAAATCCGCCGGTCATGGCGGTGCGCGGATCGGGCTTGAGAATAACGCTGTTGCCGGTCGCTAGCGCCGGCGCCACCGCGCGGGTCGAGAGAATGAGCGGGAAGTTGAACGGTGAGATGATGCCGATCACGCCGCGCGGCACGCGCCGGGCGATGCTGATACGCCCCGGATTTGACGGCAGCACCAGGCCTTGCGGCTCGGTGCACATCGCCGACGAACGATAAAGGATTTCCGTCACCATGTGGATTTCGAAACCGGCTTTTGCCGGAATGCCGCCGGTCTCGCGCGCGATCCACGGGATCAGTTCTTCCTGATTGTCCTCGAGCGCGCGGGCGGCCTTGCGCAGCACGGCGGCGCGCTCCTCGTACGGCGTCGCCGCCCAGCCGGGCTGCGCGGCCTTGGCCTCGGCAGCCGCTTTGCGGATGTCGGCGGCCGACGCATTGCCGACACTGGTGAGTTTGTTGCCGGTCGCGGGCTCCATCACATCGAGTGAGCCGCCGGCGGCACTGCGCCAGTCGCCGCCAAACACGCGGCCTTCCCAGGTCTTCTCGACCAGAAACTTCGGTGCCGGAACGTTCATGACAAATTCCTCCCTGCGCGCCGATTTTACTTGGTTGCACGCGGCGGCGCTCCGTCGCGTCATATCCTCTTCCGGATATACCACGCGGCCGTTCATGAGCGGGAGCCGAACGAACGGAGTGAGCTTGGCGGGTGAGGGGGTGCCCACCTCGAAGTCAGATCCCCCTCACCCGCTCGCTACGCTCGCGACCTCTCCCCACCGGGGAGAGGTGAATCATCGACCCGCGGCCGCCGCTAAACATAAAACTCTCTCGGCATGCATTGCCGCGCCGCGCGTTCCGGCGCGCCGAGATTGGCCGGCGTTGCCGCAAGGATGTCCTGCCGCGCCTGCCATTGCGTCGAATGCGGCACGCGATCGAGCGCGCGCTTGAGGCAGTAATTGGCATCGCCGCGGCAGGCAGCGTTTCGGCGGCACGATTTCAGCGCGCACGCGCGCCACTGCCCGAACGCGTCGCAATAGCGCCGCTGCTGCACCGCTTTCTCGGCGGCAAAGCGCTTTTTGTATTCTTCCGGCGCAAGCTTTGGTTTGCGCGGTGGCTTGAGCAAAGAATCACCTCCGTTCATTGCTCCGCGAGCGGGAATCCAGCGCTCCGTCATCAGTCGGAGGGGCGCCGCCTATCGTGTTTCAAACAGGAAATCCACCTATCAAGTAGCCGGGAAAATGCGAGCTGCAGGCCATGACGTGGGTGATGGCCTCGCGGTCATATTCGTCGCCCGACTGGTAGTGATTGAAAAAGCTGTTCAGCCGCATCACCCGTTCGGTCATTGCCTGCACCGATTGCAAGCCGATCGAAACGCCGTAATTGGTGAAGGCGAACTTGACGCAAGCGAGGTCGGGCTCGCGGCAGAAATAGCCGTCCTCGCGCCACATCTGGTCGAGCATGGCGAGGCTGTAGCGCCGCTGCGCCACCGCCCAGGGCTCTGCCGGAAAAAAGTGGGTCAGCCACAGCATCATGCCGAGGCCAAGGTCCTGGGTGATGCGCAGGCCCATCGCGGTCGCGTCGATCAGCGCGCGCATGTCGGCGATTTCACGCGCCAAGGCATTCTCATCAAGGCATCGATACGAGACGTAGCCGTCGAAGGCGTCGAGCGCGCCGAAACCGAAACCCGGATAGGGCGAGCTCAAATCCTCCTTCATCTTCCAGACCACGCCCCGGCCCGGCATGACAAAGGCGGGGTGAATCTGATGCACCAGATCGATGCCCTTGCGTCGATAGTCCGGCATAACGCGCGCCAGCACGGAGAGCGCGTACAGCCACATCGCCAGATAGTGAAAATATTGGCCGTCGCGGTCCGGCGCTTCGCCGATGCGAATGCCGCGCGGGCGCCCGAGCACCCCGTCGACCTCGGACACGACCCACTCGGCTTCGTCGAGAAACCGCCGCTCGCCCAGGGCCGCATGGAGCGAAACCAGCAGCACCACGCCGAATGCGTCGGTCCACAAGTAGCGAAGGCCGTTAGGCCATATTCGCTCCGCGCGCATCCAGTTCAGCTGGTCAAGAACATAGCCGATGTCCTTGCAAGCGGTCACGGCGTTGCTCCGCGAGCTCACACGCCGAACGGATAGGTATCAGGTAGTCCGGCAAGCTCCGCGGCAGCGAACGGCGTGACCGCGCGGGTCTCGTCGAACCAGATATACTCATCGAATTGCTGCGGCAGGATGGCCTGGAAATAGTGACTCGCACGCTCGGTTTCCGGCCGGTAGATGACGCCGATCGCCCGCTCAAGATGCGGCCGGCTCAAGCCTTGCGGACCGGTCAGATCGGCGCGGTTGCGCAGACCCAGCATGAAACGTGGTTGCCCGGTGGCGTGGCACAGGCGCTCATAACTCTTCGGCAGCGCCGGCTGGACCTTCTTGATTTCCATCGGCCCGTCCCAATCGGACGCCGCCGCCACGGTGCCGCTATTGGTGCCAAAGCCGACCAGATAGGCGCTGCTGCCGGATTCCTGGCGGCACAAGTGACCGATATTGTACTCGCCGCGCGAGGCCATTTCGGTCGCCCCTGCATCGCCGACGTGGGAATTATGCGCCCACACGATCGCCTTGCTATCGGGCCCGTAAAACGCCAGCAGGTTCTTCAGCGTCGTAAACATATGTTCGTCACGAAGATTCCACGACGCGCGCGAGCCGTAATACATGATCCGATAATAGCGCTCAGCGTTGGTGACGAGACGGGCGTTCTGCACGGCATCAAAATAACGTTCGCCGTCGCGCCCGACATAAGCGAGACGCTTCGCCAGCAGATCCTGGAGCGCACTCACCACATTCGGCTCACAGGTCCTGTAGGCGCCGATCAACGCGGCATGGCCGTAGGTCGCCGGGTCGCCCTGCCACGGCGTCAGACAGCCGTAGCGCTCACGCGCAACCTTGGCAGCATTGGGGTCGACCTCGTCGAGATATTTCAGCACCGCGCCAATCGATACATACAGGCTGTAGAGATCGAGGCCGTGAAACGCCACCCGCGCCCCGGGCTCGTTCGCCGCATTGTGTTCGCGCAGCCAGTCGACGAAATCACGCACCTCGTTGTTGCGCCACATCCAGGTCGGGAATCGGGCAAACGCCGTCCATTCGGCGGCAGGATATTCGAGATGCCGCACATAATGATCGACGCGCGCGGCGTCCGGCCAGTCGCCCTCGATGGCGATGAAGCGGAAGCCCTTCTTGAGAATAAGCTCGCGGGAGATGCGCTCGCGCATCCGGTAAAATTCCGAAGTGCCGTGGCTTGCCTCGCCGAGAAGGACGACACGCGCATCGCCGACCCGCTCCAGCAGCGGGCCAAGATCGGCGGTGTCGATCGAACCGAACGGCTCGGCCGCGGCGGCGATCTTGTTGACCAGGTTTTCTTCGCTGACGGCGGCCGCGGGCGGCGCATAACGAACACCGGGCGATTCCGCCTGGTCGGGCGCCCAACCTTCCTCACCAAGCAGTGGAACAAAGCGCACATCGGCGAGCTCTTCGCTACGGTATTCGTTCTGGGCAATTCGCGTTACCCGCACTAATTCTTGCACGTGCAGATCCGCACCTACCGGGATCACCAGCCGGCCGCCGATTTTAAGTTGGTGTTTGAGCGATTCGGGAATCGTCGGGCCGCCGGCGGCGACAATGATCGCGTCATAGGGCGCGTGCGCCGGCCAGCCGCGCGTGCCATCGCCATGCAGAACGTGGACGTTGCCGTAGCCAAGATCGGCCACCGTCGCGGCGGCCTTCTCGGCCAACGCACCATGACGCTCGACGGTGTAGACCTCGGCGGCGATTTCGGAAAGAACCGCCGCCGCATAGCCTGAACCGGTGCCGATTTCGAGCACCTTTTCGCCGCCGCGAAGCACCAATGCCTCGGTCATAAGGGCGACGATATAGGGCTGCGAGATTGTCTGACCCTCTTCGATCGGCAACGCCGTGTCTTCATAGGCAAACTCGCGAAGCCGCTCCGGCAGAAAACATTCGCGGGGCACGCTGCGCATGGCATCGAGAACAAGCTCGGAGCGAACACCCCGCGCGTGAACGGCCGTTTCAACCATCTCCCGACGAAGTCTTGAAGACTCGCTTTTGGCAAACTCGTCCATCAACGATACCCTACCAATCCAGAGTAATGCTCAGCTTTGACCCAATGACATTTCCGCCAGATTGCCGCACAAACATCTGGTTGTTTTGACCTCCCGGCATTGATCTACGTCAACAGCATCCGCTGTCCTTTCGCGGCCTGCCGCCCAAATGCTCCGCTTCGGGCGAGCGGCCAAAGGGCTGTCGCCTCGCCGATATGAATCGTCCTGATCCAAACCACCGTCCGCCGTCTTTTTGAGGACGGCGCGCCGCCCGAGATGCGCCGGCGCGGGCACCTCAGAGTGAGGTCAACCGTTCTCGCGGCGCGGTTTTTCGCGCCCGAGTTTTGCTGATCAAAGCTTCACGCACAGTAGGGTGGGCAAAGGCGCGGAACGCGCCGTGCCCACGTTGACATCACGGCTTTTTAGGTCCGCGTGGGCTTTGCTTCGCTCAGCACCACCCTACAAAAAGCAAAAAATAACGAAGCGGAACGCCGGCAGACGCAAGGTTCGGATTGCCCGCACGCAAGCGGCGTGCGGGACGCGCCACGGAGAAAGGCGGCTTGCGCCGCCCTCGGCTTGCGAGCGCGCTCGCCTGCCGGCGTTCCACTGCGGTTTTCACCAACGGGACTTTCGTCCCGAGGGCTCAGCGTCGGGCCAGGCTTCCCGAAAACGGCGCCACACGCTGCGGACGAGCCGCCGGCGCCGTTTCGGTTACAGCGAAGCACCTCGCGCGCCGGTCATAGTGCCGGCAGGCATGATGCCCGAGCCGCCCGGGCGCGGACCGTATTGCGCTGCTAATCGAGGGCGTTGATCTACGGTCAGATCAGCCGCTTTCTGCCAGGTTGATCCTACGCTCAATCTTAGAGGCGCACATAAACCTTGGATTTTTGAAAACCAAGGACAATCCAACCATCTGGGTTCAGTTTCGCAATTACGGGTCCTCGCAAGCCAAACTCGCTTTTTTGAAGTTCTTAGACGCAAAGGCAAAACCAGACTATGTGAACATTCAGGAGCTGTACCTGCTTGCTAACGAAGACATCTGGTTAGAATATCAAGATATAAATTTGGGCAGTTGGGCCAGCAAGTCGCTTCGCAAGCTAGCAATTGAAGCTGGCCTAAAAGAGATTTATGACCAACGCTATCCTATATTGTCTACGTTTAGTCATTCTCAATGGTCAGCGATAAAAGAGACGACCTTTAGTGGTCGCTCTCGGGCCGTTGTCCTTTGGGGCTTCCCCAAAAGGAGACGCAATCTATAAAAATTCAATGCCGACCTGATTACCGCGCCGCCACTTGATGCGGGCCTTGCGCCCCGCGGAGTCCAGCGACAGCAACAAGGCAAATGATTTGGTAATTTCACCTTCGATCGACAACCGCGCTCCGGTTGGAGAAAGGTCAATGACGCGGCACGGCCTGACGGCAAAGCCGCTCTCCAGTCGAATCCATGCCCGAGAGCCTAGTGTGCTACGGCCCGATTTGCGCCGTTCGCGACGCTTTTTTGCGAACATTGCAGGCATCCCGGTGAGAGCAACGTTACGCTCATAGTAGCGGCGCGGAATCCTACTAATGCGTAAAGGACGGTTACGGCCATGGTCATACGCGGGCTTGACCCGCGTATCCATGCTAACTCGACGCCTGCAAGTGCGTGGCCGGACCTTTTGCCCCAACCGCAACTCAGCATGATTGCCGGGTCATTCGTATCCGTCATGCCCGCGCACAGCCGTTCGAAGAACGGCGTCGCTTCGCTCGCCTATGTCGCGGGCATCCACGTTTACGTCACCTCATCATAAGGAAGACGTGGATGGCCGGGTTATTTCACGTCAAGACGGCGCTTTCGCGCCTTTTGCCGGCCATGACGACCAAAGGAGCGATTATTCCTTCGTGGCTTCCTTCGTGGCTTCCTTCGCCCCGACAACAAGCCCCCGCCGCAACGGGAACAGGCTGATGTCGAAGGTACGCGCGATCACGCCCCAGACGCCGGAGGGAGCAAACAGCATCAGCAGAATGGCGAGGCCGCCGAGAATGATCAGATACCAGGAGCCGAGCGACGCCAGGTAGAATTGCAGCAGATAGAAAATGGCGACGCCGATCACCGGGCCTTCCATGGTGCCGATGCCGCCGATGACGACAATGAAGATGACGTAAGCCGTCCAGTCGATCAGCGAGAACGCGGCGTCCGGCGATATGCGCGCTTTCTGCAAAAAGATCAGCGCACCGATCATGCCGGTGACGGCGGCGGCGGCGACATAGATAAAGAGCTTGGTGCGGAACACATCGACGCCGCTACTCTCCGCGGCGGCTTCGGAGTCACCGAGCGCCGACAGCGCCAGCCCGTGGCGCGAGCGCAGCAGCCGGTACACCAGCGCGAAGGTGCCGAGCGCCAGCACCAGCGCCAGCCAGTAAGCAATAATGTCGCGCGCGGCGGGCCCGCGGACCTCGAAAAGATTGCGGACGAAATCGAGGCCGAAGATCGAGTTCACGATCTCCGGCGGCAGCGACGTTCCGGTGCCGCCGCCGAGTTGTTTGACCTGCGCGAGAATGAGCCGGCAAACCTCGGCGACCACCCAGGTGCCGATGGCGAAATAAGCGCCGCGCAGGCGAAAAACGATCAGCGCCGCCGGCACGGCGACGAGGCCGGCGACTGCGCCCGAGAGCACAATGGCGATGATCGGATCGAGGCCGGCGACAATGGTGAAGGCAAACAGCGCGTACGCGCCGACGCCGACAAAGGCCTGCTGGCCGACGGACGTCAGCCCGGCGCTGCCGGCGAGCAGATTCCACAACTGCGCCAGCGCCAGCATGGTGAAGACGTAAAACATTTCCTGAAGCAGCGTGCGGCCGGCAAAGGCCGGCAGTGCGATCAGCACGGCGATAAGCGGAATGGCCAACGCCAGCGCAATGGTCGACGCGCGGGTCGCGGTGGTGACGCGAAAGCGCCCGGGCTGTTTCGCCTCGCTGCCGAAGCCGGCCGACAAACCGCGGCTGCTCATGTCACTGCTCATGACGCGGCCTTCAATCCGTTGCGCGCGGGAACAACCCGCGCGGCCGCAGCACCAGCACAATCAGGAACGCGACGTGGCCGGAGAGGATTTGCCATTCCGGATCGATGTGCGCGCCGATGGTTTGGGCGAGGCCAACAACAATGCCGCCGGCGAGCGTGCCCCACAGGCTGCCGAGGCCGCCGATGATCACCGCCTCGAAGGCGTAGAGGAGGCGCGCCGGGCCGATGCTCGGGTCGAAGTTGGCGCGCGTGCCGAGAAAGAACGCGGCGACGGCGCAGACCGCCACCGCAATCGCCATGGTCAGCGCATAAATCTTTCTGTTGTTGATGCCCATGAGCTGCGCGATCTCGACGTCGTCGGAGGTGGCGCGAAACGCGCGGCCTATTGCCGTGCGGTAGAACAGGCCGTTGAGCAGCACGATCACGGCAATCGCCGCGCCGAGGCAAATGAGCGGCATCACGCCAATGGCAATGCCACCGCCCAGCGGCAGCGACGCGCCTTGCAGCGATCCGACACTGAGGAAGCGGGTGTCGGCGGAGAACGCTTCAAGGAGGCCGTTCTGCACAATGATCGACAGCCCGAAGGTGATAAGGAGCGGCGGCAGGATATTGCGGCCGAGCACGCGGTTGAGGATCGCCGCCTGCAAAAAGTAGCCGACGGCGAACATCACCGGCAGCACAATGGCGAACGCGGCGATCAGCGGCACGCCTGCTGCCGTCAGCGCCAGGATCAGAAACGCACCGAGCACGATCAGGTCGCCGTGCGCCAGATTGACGAGCCGCATGATGCCGAAAATCACCGACAGCCCGGTGGCGTAAAGCGAATAAAGCCCGCCGAGCAAGACGCCCTGGATGATGGTGTCGATCCAGCCCACCATGCGCGCTAAATTCCGAAATAGGCGGCGTGGATTTCGTCGCGCGTCAGGTCTTGGCCGGCCGGCCGGAGAGGCTGACGCGGCCTTCCTGAAAGCAATAGGCGCGGTCGGCGACCGACATGGCGTGCATCAGATCCTGCTCGACCAGCACGACGCTGGTGCCGTGCGTCTTGATGTCGGCGAGCGCTGCGTAAATATCGCGGATCACAATCGGCGCGAGACCGAGGCTGATCTCGTCGCACAGCAGGATGCGCGGATTGGACATCAGGCTCCGGCCGATGGCGACCATCTGCTGCTGGCCGCCGGAAAGCGTGGTCGAGGGCGAGTGCCGGCGTTCCTTCAGCACGGGAAAGAGGCGGTACACGGCGGCGAGGTTCCACGGTCCGCCGTCGCGGCGGCCATAAGCGCCGACCAGCAGGTTTTCTTCGACCGAGAGCGACGAGAACAGCCGCCGCCCTTCGGGCACCAGCGCCATGCCGAGCTTGACCACCTCATAGGCGCGGCAGCGCGCCAATGTCGCGGCCGTCGAGCCGCACCGCGGACGGCGGCCGCGGAAGCAGGCCCGAAATGGATTTCAGGAAGGTCGATTTGCCGGCGCCGTTGGCGCCGATGATGGCGACGGTCTCGCCTTCGTTTAGGATAAAGCTAATGCCGAACAGCGCCTGAAAATCACCGTAGAAGGCGGTGAGGTCGTTCGTTTCCAGCACGGGCTTTTGGGAGGCCGTCACGCCGCAATGCCCATGTAGATCTCGCGCACCTCGGCGGAGTTCATCACCGAGCGGGGCTCGCCTTCGATGATCTTTCGTCCGAAGTTGAGAACGACGAGGCGGCTCGACCACGGCAACCAGCGCATGAACGATGTGCTCGATCCAGACAATGGTCACGCCGGAGTTTTTGATCGCCTGGATAAGCTGCACGAGCTCGGCGCATTCGGCTTCGGTCAGCCCGCCGGCGATTTCATCGAGCAGCAGGAGCCGCGGCGCGCTGGCGAGCGCCCGCGCCAGCTCAAGCCGCTTCCGTCCGAGGAGATTGAGCGTGCCGGCACGGCGGTTGGCCATGGCGATCAGCCCGGTGCGCTCGAGAATTTCGCCGCAGGCGTCCACCACCTGTGCTTCGCGCTGGCGGCGGCCGTGAATGGCGGCGACCAGGAGGTTCTCGAACACGGTGAGATTTTCGAACGGGTGCGGGATCTGAAACGAGCGCCCGATGCCTGCGATGCAGCGCTGGCGCGGGGGTGCGCCGATGATGTCGTTGCCGTCGAAGTTGACTTTGCCGCTATCCGGCGTGTGCAGTCCGGTGATGAGGTTGAACAGCGTCGATTTGCCGGCGCCGTTCGGTCCGATAATGCCGAGCGCTTCGCCTTGCGCGACTTCCAGATGCAAGAGGTCGACCGCTTTCAGCGAGCCGAACGATTTTGTCAGATTATCGAGCGTTAGGATCACGCGGCCGCCCAGCGAAGTGCCGGCCGCGTATTTTTGGCCGGCACTTCAATTTCTCTCAGTCAATGAGCGACCGGTCGCTAGAGCATGCTCTGTTCCGAAAACCGGTCCCCACTTTCCGGGATCATGCTCCAGGCGCGACGCTTAAGCGATCGGCTCCATCTTGCCGCCAGTCGGAATTTCCGGCGCAGTTTTATTGTCGGTGATGACGATGTCGTATTTGCTGCCGTCGCGCAAGCGCCACTGGCCGCCGACCAGCGGCGTCTTGGCGATGTTCTTCGCTGCGAACGGCGGCAGGTTCTTGCCGTTCCAGGCAATCGGCCCGACCACGGTGTTGAGGTTGGTCGCGGCAATCGCCTTCACCATCCCCTTGTTGTCGCCCACGCCGCCGGAACGCTTGGCGACGTCGACTGCGAGTTCGAACAGCGCGTGCACGAAGCCGATCGGCTGCGTCCACTGCTTGCCCGAAGATTTCTCGTAAGCCGCGGCGAGCTCCTTCGCCGATTGGCCGGTGAGCGAAGACTTGAACGGATGGTTCGGCGACCACCACACTTCCGAAGAAAGGTTGTTGCCGTTCTTGCCGAGCGCTTCGACCGCGACCGGGAACAGAATGGCTTTGCCGATCGACGCCACCTTCGGCTTGAAGCCCTGCTGCGACGCCTGGTTCCAGAAGGTAGTGAAGTCGGGCGGGATCATCACGCCGGTGATGATTTCGCAATTGCCCTTCTTGAACGCGGCGATCTGCGCCGAGAAGTCGTCGGTCAGATTCTGATAGCGGCCCGGATCGGTCAGCGTGTAGCCGAGCTTGTCGAGCACCGGCGGGAAGCCGACTTGCTTGCTGCCCCAGGCGTTGCCGTCACCGTCGTTCGGGAACAGGCCCGCCGACGGCTTTGTCGGTGCTGACCTGGCCCCACATGTTGGTGAAGACGGCGATGACGTCTTCGAGGCCCCAGAAGAAATGATACGTGTAGTTGAACGGCTTCCACGCCGGCGGTCCGCCGGCGGGATCGGCCTGACGGCCGATGAAGTACGGCTGCCACGGCGCAACTGTTGAGATGCACGGCACCTCTTCGATTTCGCACTGCGTGGAAACCGGGTTAGTGGTTTCCGGCGTCGACGCCACCAGCATCAGATCGATCTTGTTGGAGACGATCAGCTCCTTGGCGACTTCGCCGGCGCGGTTCGGGTTGGACTGACTGTCCTTCACCGTGACCTCGACCGGCAGCGTGGCGCTGCCGACTTTGATGCCGCCTTTCACCTTGTCGAGAAAACTCGAGATGATGAATTTGTCGGCCTCCGCGAATGCGGCGAGCGGGCCGGTCTGCGGGCTCACGTAACCGAGCTTGAGGCTTTGCGCGGCGCGAACCGCCGGTGCGAACACCGAGCCTGTAGCTAGGGCTGCGCCGGTTGCCGCCGAAGCCTTCATGAACTTGCGGCGATTAATGCGCAGCGTCTTTGATGCACTTGCCATTGTCGTACTCCCTCCCCGAGTGGCGCCGGCGTCTCGAGCGAGACGGGGCCTTTTGGCGTTCATTTTTTCCTGCGAGGTCCCCGCGGCTTGCGTTCGCGAACGCCGCCGCGTATGTTCGATTATCGAACTAAGGTTCGCATATAGCGTACTCTTACTGAGCGCCGAAACCCTGTCAATCGCATGAGCCGCGCAGACTTAATTCAAGACAAGACCCTCGTGCACGATAAGGAGTTCATGGCGACGCTGGCCAAGGGGCTGACCGTGCTTGGCTCGTTCGACAAGCAGCGGCCGGCCATGACGCTATCGCAAGCGGCGCGCGTCACCGGACTGTCGCGCGCGACAGCGCGGCGAATTCTCCGCACACTCACCGAGCTCGGTTACGTCGCACAGAACGGCCGCGAGTTCTCGCTGTCGTCGGGAATCCTGAAGCTCGGCTTTGCCTATCTCGCGACGCAGAACTGGATCGAGCAGGCGACGCCGCTGATGCGGGGGCTCAGCGAGGAATTTCACGAGTTCTTGTTCGGCGGCGATCCTGGAAGACACCGAGATTGTCTACGTCGCGCGCTTTCCGGCGCGGCGCATCATGTCGGTGACGCTTGCGGTCGGCACGCGATTGCCGGCGTTTCATACCTCTTTGGGTCGCATCCAGCTTGGCTTTCTGGATGAAGGCGAGCTGTGGCGCCGGCTGATGTCGCTGCGCGTGGAGGCCTACACGCCCTCGACCATCACCGATGTGCAGGCGCTGTTTCAGCGCGTGCAGGACGATCACGCCCAGGGTTTCTCCATTGTCGACGAAGAGCTCGAGCGCGGTTTGCGCTCCATCGCCGTGCCGGTCCTGCATCGCAACGGTCAGGCGATCGCGGCGCTGAATGTCAGCACGCACTCGACGCGAACGACGCGTAACGAATTGCGCGAACGTTTTCTGCCGAGCTTGCGCACCGCGGCGGCGCAAGTCTCGGCGTCGCTGGCCTAAAGACCATCGCTCCGCGACGTCGACTCAAATCAGCAAATCCGCGTCTGCCGAACTCGATGTCTTGCGCGCCGAGCGGCGTGCGGGTATCGTTTCCGAGGTTGTCGAATAGCGTACATCAGTTCGATAATCGAACGTATGAGAAGGCCGCGAGTCCTTAAAGGACCGAGGCAGAGGAGGGGAGGATCATGAGCGTAGGCAGCAAGACCGACACCGGCGCGGCAAAAACCAAAAAGCCGGACCGCTCGATGAGCGCCAACACGCCGCAGACCGGCGCGGAATATATCGAGTCGCTCCGCGACGACCGCACGATTTACATCTACGGCGAGCGCGTGAAGGACGTCACGACGCATCCGGCCTTCCGCAACACCGCGCGCATGGTGGCCCGGCTTTACGATGCGCTGCACGACCCGAAACACGCCGACAAGATCATGGTGCCGACTGACACCGGCAACGGCGGCAAGACCCACGCGTTCTTCAAGGCGCCGAAATCGCTGGACGATTTGCTGGCCGGGAGGAACGCCATCGCCGAGTGGGCGAAGCTCACCTACGGATGGCTCGGCCGTTCGCCCGACTACAAGGCGTCGTTTCTGGCGACGCTCGGCGCCAACTCCCAGTTCTATGATCCGTATCAAGACAACGCCAAGCGCTGGTACAAATTCAGCCAGGAGCGCGTGCCGTTCGTCAATCACGCCATCATTCATCCGCCGGTCGACCGCGATCGCCCGCCGAGCGAGATCGGCGATATTTGCTGTCACGTCGAAAAGGAAACCGACGCCGGGATCGTGGTGTCGGGCGCGAAGGTGGTCGCCACCGGCTCGGTGCTGACCAACTACACCTTCGTCGCGCATCACGGCCTCATCCCGGTGCAGGACAAGAAATTCGCCGTGGTGTTCATGGTGCCGACCAATCATCCGGGCGTGAAGTTTCTCTGCCGCACGTCGTACGAGATGACATCGACGGTGATGGGCAGCCCGTTCGATTATCCGCTATCGTCGCGCATCGACGAGAACGACGCCGTCTTCATTCTCGACAAGGTGCTGGTGCCCTGGGAGAACGTCTTCGTTTACGGCGACCTGGAGAAAGCCAACAACTTCTTCCCGCGGACCGGATTCCTGCCGCGGTTCGTCGTGCACGGCTGCACGCGGCTCGCGGTGAAGCTCGATTTCATCGCCGGGCTGTTGCTGAAAGCGGTGGAAGCCGCCGGCACCAAGGATTATCGCGGCGTGCAGGCCAATGTCGGCGAGGTCATCGCCTGGCGTAACCTGTTCTGGGCGCTGTCCGACGCCATGGTGCGCGATCCGAAGCCGTGGATTGACGGCTATGTGTTGCCCAACATGGATCCGGGCAACGCGTATCAGATCATCGCCACCATCGCGTACAGCAAGGTCAAATACATCATCGAGCAAACCGTGGCGTCGGGTCTGATTTACCTCAACTCCCACGCCAACGATTTCAAGAACGCCGAAATCCGCCCGTACATCGACCGCTACATGCGCGGCTCGAACGGCTACAAGGCCGAGGAGCGGGTGAAACTGATGAAGCTTCTCTGGGATTGCCTGGCGACCGAGTTCGGCGGGCGGCATGAGCTGTACGAGATCAACTACGGCGGCTCGACCGAAGAAATCCGCCGCTACTGTTTGTTCGGAGCGCAGGCCTCCGGCAATGCCGACCGCTTCAAGGGTTTCGCCGAGGACTGCATGGCGGAATACGACCTTGACGGCTGGAAGGTGCCGGACCTGACCGATCCGGGCGAGCTGAGCTATCACGTCATGCGCGCCGCCAAGAAGTAAGCCGGTGCGGGCAATTCCGGCGTCGATCGTGATTGCCCGCCGCAGGTTTGCCGTAGCGTTTCGTTCAAGCTAAGCCTTCGGGAAGTGCCGGCGGGAGTGCCCGCCGGACAAAGTATCGAGGGCATTAGCTGCATGAACCGAAGTCAGCGCCGGGCGTTTGCGCGCGGCAAGGGCGCCGCTGCCTCCAGCCCCCGCCGATATCGCCGCGCTGATCGACGAAGCGGTGCTTGCCTACCACCAGGGACAACGCGGCGAGGCTGCGGCGATCTGCAAGCAGATTCTGTCACGGGCGCCGGAGCACGCCGGCGCGCTCAATCTCTCCGGCATCTTGCATCAGGCGTCGGATAATCATCGTCTCGCCGTCAAAGCACTGGGAAAGGCGCTTGCGGTCAACGACCTCGATGCGGCCTGCCACTACAACATCGCCACTTCGTATCAGGCGTTGGGCGACGCGGCGGCGGCCGCGACGCATTTCAAGAAAGCCATCGCACTTGGCTTGAGCGGCAGGGACGTCGAACAGTTTTTGCAACAGAACGAAATCATCGGCAAATACGTGCGGCAGATCCTCGAGGATCAACCCGACCTACCGGTCAAGCGCCAAGCCGAATTCGCGGCCCACGATCTTGCCGCCATTGCCCGCAATATCTTCCTGCGATGCGCGCTGCAAACCAACATCATTCGCGGCGTGCCGCTTGAATTTTTCCTGACCAATTTGCGGTCCGCACTGCTGCGGCTGGTCACGGCCGATGCCGCGGGGGCGGCGAAGCTCACCGACGACATGATCGCGCTCGCTTGCGCGCTCGCGCAACAATGTTTCCTCAACGAGTACGTTTTTGCGCAAAGCGATGAGGAAATTCGCGAAGCCGGCCAGTTGCGCGACGCGCTGGTGCAGAAACTCTCGTCCGCGAGCGACATTTCACCCCCCATGTTGGCCGCGGTGGCGGCTTATTTCCCGCTGCATTCGTTACCCGGCGCAAAATCCCTGCTCTTCCGCGCATGGCCTGACGCGGTCGGCGATCTGCTGCGGCAGCAGGTGCGCGAGCCACTGGAGGAGGCCGAAGATCGCGGCGCAATACCGGCGCTGACGCCGATCACCGACAAGGTGTCCCGCGAAGTCAGAGATCAGTATGAGGAAAATCCGTACCCGCGATGGACGCTCAATCCGCTTGCGGGGTTCGCCGGCGCGCTCAGAGAGCAGGCGGCGGCAGGCGGCGGCGATGCAGGGGACCGCCGGCGAGATATTCTGATTGCCGGGTCCGGCACCGGTGAGCACCCGTTCGACGTAGCGCAGAAATCGCCGCAAGCGCACATTCTTGCGGTCGATCTCAGCCTTGCCAGTCTTGCCTACGCGCGTCGAAAGACTCGCGAAGAAGGCTTACGGAATGTCGAATATGCGCAAGCCGACATTTTGAATCTCGGGGCGATCGGCCGCGCCTTCGATCGCATTGAAAGCGTCGGGGTGTTGCACCACCTGGCCGATCCCAAGGCGGGATGGCGGGTGTTGCTCTCATTGCTGGCGCCAAACGGCGTCATGCGCGTCGGTCTTTACAGCGAAGCTGCGCGCCGTTCGATCGTCGAAGCGCGCGCCCTTGTCGCCCGGCGCGGCTATCCAGCGACAGCCGAGGGCATCCGCGCGTTACGGCAATCGATCATCAGCGAGCGCGAAGATCCGCGCTGGAAGCTGGTGATCGGCACCGTCGATTTCTACAGCATGAGCGGCTGCCGCGACATGTTGTTCAATGTCATGGAACACAGGTTGACGCTTCCGGAAATTGCCACGTTTCTGAAAGAACAGAATTTATCGTTCCTCGGTTTCGAGCTCGATCCGGAAACACTCAAGAAGTTTGGCGAACGGCATCCCGGCGCACAGGCGCTTCTCGACCTCGATGCCTGGCACAGCTTCGAAGTGGCCAATCCCATGACATTCCGCAACATGTACGTGTTTTCGATCCGCAAAAACGCGCAATAGATCGGGGCGATCAACCCGCGCGCTCGCTTTGAGCCGAGGACCTTACCGCATCGCCGAGAGGCCGAGCCGATCCATCAGCGCCTGGTCGCGGTTGCGCGCCGGATTGGGAGTCGTGAGAAGCTTCGGTCCGTAGAAGATCGAGTTGGCCCCGGCGATGAAACACAGCGCCTGCGTCTCCTCGCTCATCTCCTCGCGGCCCGCCGACAGGCGCACCATGGATCGCGGCATGGTGATTCGCGCCACTGCAATGGTGCGCACGAACTCTATAGCGTCGAGCGGCGCCGCGTCGCCAAGCGGCGTGCCGGCGACCCGCACCAGCATGTTGATCGGTACCGATTCGGGATGCACGGGCAGGTTCGCCAGCGTTGCGATCATGCCGACCCGGTCGTCGCGGGTTTCGCCCATGCCGACGATGCCGCCGCAGCAGACATGAATGCCGGCGGCGCGGACATGATCGAGGGTGTCCAGACGATCCTGATACGTCCGAGTGCTGATGATCTCGCCGTAAAATTCGGGCGAGGTGTCGAGGTTGTGATTGTAGTAGTCGAGCCCGGCGTCTTTGAGCTTGCGGGCCTGTCCTTCGGTGAGCATGCCAAGCGTCGCGCAAGTCTCGAGCCCGAGCGCCTTGACGCCCTCGACCATCGCGCAGACCTGATCGAGTTCTCGCTCCTTCGGCGAGCGCCAGGCTGCACCCATGCAAAAGCGGCTGGCGCCGGCAGTGCGCGCGGCGCGGGCTTCCTCGAGCACGGTCGCAAGCGGCATCAGTTTTTCCGCGCGTACGCCGGTGTCGTAACTCGCACTTTGGGGACAGTAGGCGCAGTCCTCCGGACAGCCGCCCGTTTTGATCGAAAGCAGCGTCGAAATCTGCACGACAGCCGGATCGAAATTTTGGCGATGAATGGTTTGCGCGCGAAATGTCAGTTCGGGCAGCGGAAGCTCGAATAGCGCGTGCAGCTCGGTACGCGCCCAGTCATGCCGCAACGGCGATGCGCCGCGCGCAGTGTGTTGTCGGGTTTGGGGGATCGGCATGGCGCTAGCACCATAAGCGATTGCGCATCCGGGACAAGCGAGGCCTTTGATCTACCGGCCCTACCGGACATCCGGCAGTTATCGCCTCACTCAAAGAAAAAGGCCCCGCGGGATTACCGCGGGGCCATGGCAGGTCAGTTAGAGGTTGTTGCTATGCTGGCTCAGTTCTTGGCAACCAGCGGCGCCGGCGCGGCCGGTCCCCAGAGCTTGAAGCCGATGCGGGTCCAGACGTTGAGGCCGCCAGAGCCTTGCGGGGTGTTCTGGCCGACGAAGCTGTCGGTGACCCACACCTGCAAGTCGACCGGGCCGAAGTCGTAGCCAACGAGCCCGCCGATCGCTGCGGTTTGATAGTAGCCGCAGAGCGCGGGGCAGCCGGGGCCGGTATCTGCCGTGGTCTGCACTTCGAAGTAGCCGACCGGGCCGATTTCCCACTTGCCGAGCTTCCACAGAGCCATCAAGTCGCCGTAGAAGGCGTTGCCGCTGGTGACTTTGCTCGCCGCGCAGCAAGTGCCCTGCGACTGGGTGTTGATGTCGTAGAAGAAGTTACCCGACAGAACCCAGCCCGGGCCCAGATAGGAGATCGCGAGGGCGGGTTCGAACGTCCAGTAGTCCGGATTCGGAGTGAACGAGAAAGCGGCAGGGCCGTACGCGCGGGTGCCGTCCGGCGGAGTGAAGTTGAACGCGGCCGACACGAACCAACCGCCGCCCATGTTCCACGACAGGGTGATCGGGTTGATGAACGTGTTGGTGAAGACGAAGCCGCCGCCGATGATCGGCGAGCCGCCGCCGCAGCCGCCGTTAGGCAGGCCGCAAGTTTCGAAGTTATAGAAGGCCTGGACGACCGAGGCGCCGTAGGTGGCACCGAGGAAATTCCAGCCCGGCACCCAGAGCAAAGGCACCGCTTGAGCGATTGCCGGCAGCACAGCGCAGTTGCCGCTGGCTAGCCTGGCGCATTGATTGCCGGCGCTGGCGCCGTTGTTGCTAGATCCGGCGAGCGGGCCGAGATAAGCAGTTTCCAAGCCGGTGTAGAGGCCGGCCGGTGGTAGTGCGCCCAACGGCAAACCGATTGTGGCGCCGTTCAGTCGATTTTGGAACGTCCCAGTTTCCATTGCCTGAGCGGAACCTGCCACACCGCCAATGGCGAGTGCCGCAATGCCCCCCAGCACGATATTTCTTAGTCGGGTCATATGCCCCTCCGTATAAGACCTGCCGTAAAGACCTGCAGATAGAACTTGCCGGCACAATGCCGACGCAAACGCAGCGTCGTGCAATCGGATCGAGAATGCAATGGTTACGCGCGTCATCCGCAGGGGGAAACAACATTTCTACTGCGATAGTTGCAAAAATGACACGAAAACACTGCGCTCCCCGATTGTTTGCTCGGGGCCGCTAATAAAGCAAGATCAAGCTCTTAAGGGAGAGCCGCGATGGCGCTTTCGGGAGAGCCGGCAAGGAAGCGCGCGCTCGATTCACACGTGGGCCGGCGGACGCGTTCGCGGGCCGACACAATGAATCAACGCCGCAATTCGACGAGGAATTGCGGCGTCGGCTGGTAGTCGAAGCTATCGCCAAACTAATCGGATGGCGCGGCGATTTTCGCGCTGGAGCGTCAGTTCTTGGTGACGATCGGGCTTGCTGCCTCCGGTCCCCAAATCCGGAAACCGAAACGGGTCCAGACCGAGATGCCACCGCCCGGGGTGTCCTTGTTGTAAAACTGATCTGTGACCCAAGCCTGAACGCTTATAGGGCCGAAATCGTAGCCCACGAGCGCGCCAGCCGCGATGGCTTGTTGCTGCCCGCAGTGCACGACCGTGCCCGCGAGCGCGGAGCAGGGAACGCCGCCGCCGGGGACATCGGTTGTTGTTTGATCGATTAAGTATCCGACCGGCCCAATTTCCCATTTGCCGACTCGGTAAAGCGCGGTCCAATCCAGATAGAATTCCTGCCCGCTCAGATACCCTGTCCCCGGGGTCGTGCCGCTAAGCGCACAGCAAACTCCGCCCGACTTGGTGTTGATGAAATAAGCCATGTTCGCGGACAACAGCCAGCTTTTGTCGAGATACGAAATCGCCCAACCGGGCGCGAAGCTCCAATAATCCGGGTTGGAGGTCGTGGCCCAGTTGGAGCCGTCCGGCGCGACAAAAGAGAAAGCCGCATCAAAGAACCAGCCGCCGCCGAGCTTCCACGACAAGTTGACGGGCTGCCAAACTGTGTTGGCAATCGTCGGAAGAACATTGCCGGCATACGGTCCGGGGCCGCTGCAACTGGTGCAAGTAAAAGCGGTGTAGAATGGCTGAATTGCGCTGACGGTGTAGTTGGCGCCGAAGACATTCCATCCGGTCGACCAGACCAACGGAACGATGCCGATGGTGGCGCCGATTTTAAGCGCGCTGCCCGTCGGATTCGGGCTGCTCGCGCCGGCATTGCCGTATGCGGTCGCCGGGATCGGCCATACCACCTGGATTCCGGTATAGAGACCGGGAGGCGGCGCGGCTCCCGCCGGCACGCCGACGCTCGCGCCCCCCAACGTGTTGGTGAAGCTTGAGGACTCCACCGCGAAACTCTTGCTCACGCCCACTGTCAGAATAAGCAGCGCCGCAGCCGCCGCCCACGCGCCCCGCCGCAATTCCAGCATTTGCCCCTCCATCGGGTCCGCCAGGCGACGACTCGGTCGGCGCTCGGCAAGACCTGCGAAGCAGCAAGATGCCTAACAATTGGTTAAAAAAGCTTTGCGTTTCCGAGCCGCCGCGTTGAGCGGCCGGGAAAACGCTGGCATCAAGGTTTGGCAAGTACACGCGCAAATAGAGCGGCCAGGAAGTACTCGGACTATTCTATCAAAGAATGTTGCAGTTCCGGCCGCCTCACCAAAAATCAAGCGTCGGCCAAATTGTCTGCTCGTGCGAGTGAATCAAAGAAGCGAGCCGGCCGAGATGCAGCACTATCGGGATCGCGCCATGGGCGTGCCGCAGCGCGAAGATGTGGCCGACGAACAGCGAGTGGTCTCCGCAATCATGCCGGGCGCTCACTTTCGCCGCCAATGTTGAATTGGCATTGGCAAGCAGCGGCGTGTCGCCGGCATATTCGTATTTCACGTCGAGCCCTTCGATCGGCCGGCCGGCGAAGTGCTGGATCAAAGATTCTTGTCCGCGCGCGAGGATACTGACGCCGAAATGGTCGGCTTCCAGAAGAAAAGCATGCATGCGCGCTTTCGTGGCGACCGAAATCACGCACAGTGGCGGGTCGAGCGAGCCGGACATGAACGCGTTAGCCGTCATGCCGCGGATCTCGCCACGCACCTTAGTCGTGACCACCGTGACGCCGGTGACGAAGGACGCCATCACCCGGCGGAAACGCTCGTGCGTAACCTCGCTTATAGTCTCGTGATCAGCCGCCGAAATTGCCATTGCCAAAGACATATTAGGGCGCTCGCTTGGACACAAGCCAAGGCGCGACCGCGGTGACCCTACTTGGTTTTCCGGAGATCCTGAGACAGCGCTTCCAGACTGTGTTTGTAACTGTCCACCACGTCGGCGGCATTAATGAACAGTAATTGCGGAACGGCGTCGGCGTGCAGGGACAAAGCGCGTGTCAATTTGAGGTCTTGGTGCGTCACAAACATCGAGGACGATTTTTGGTCGGGGGCGATTACCCAGATGATGTAGTCCTTCGCGTCCAGTCCGCTGCGGCAAAAGTAGACTCTGTGGTCGTTGGTCACGATACTGACAACCGGCAGATCCTTTTTTTCATCGGACGACAATCCCAGATTCTTCGCCATCGGCGCCGGGAAGTTCTGCTTTACTCCGATGCTGTCGACGTAGCTGAGGAGCTGTTTGAGATCCGCAGCCGAAAGCGGCGGAGCCTCTTCCGCGGATCCAAGAGATGCCGTCATGAACACGCCAAGAAGTGCGCCTGCGATCCGCCATTTGGGCAACATTAGTTAGGTTCCTCTGCCACTAAACTCGCCGCCCCCAATACATCCCGGGTTTCTGCGTTTACTCCTTGACCAATTTGCGGCCGGTGACCGCTTCCAGGTTCTTGAAGTAAATCTTGTCCTGGTCGCCCTTCGACAGATTAAGATCGTCGAGAATCCGCATGGTTTCGCGCGGATACATGGTGCCCCCTTCGGGATCGAACGGACAGTCGGACGCGAAAACGATCTTGTCGCGCGGATAGAATTCCATCCCGGCCTTGGTGGCGGGAACGCCAGTAAACACAGCGGTGTCCGCCCAGAAATCTTCCTTGAAATAGGCCAGCACGCGCTTCTTCAAGCTCTTGCGCAAGGCGACGTAGTCGGTGTCCGACGTGCGCGAGCCGAGTACGTCATTGCCGGGTCCAAGTCGGCCCTCAAGCATCGGCACGATGCCGCCGAAATGGTGGGTGATGATTTTCAGGTTGGGGTAGTCGTCCATAATCTTGGCGAAGACCAGTCGCGCCATGGCGGTTGCCGTTTCATAGGACCAGCCAAAGGTCCACCAGATTTCATACAGCGACCGGTCTTCGGAAATGTAATCGGGAGTTTCGGCGCCGCGCGTCGGATGCATCCACACCGGCGCGCCGAGCTCGTTCATCTTTTTCCAGAACGGGCGAAATTCCGGACGGTCGATCGGCTTGCCCGCGACGTTGGTGTGAATCTGCACGCCGAGCGCGCCGAGTTTTTTGACCGCGCGTTCGGCTTCGGCAACGCCGGCGTCGGGCGCGGCGAGCGAGATTTGCGCGACCCAGCCGGGGAAATGATCCTTCTCCTTGGCGATTAATTCGGCAAAGCCGTCGTTGATGATGCGGCAGAACTCATCGATGTCGGCCGGCGTCTTGGCGAATTTTTCGATGGTCGGCTGCGGATAGGACAGGATTTGCTGATAGTCCTTGTGGCCGTCGACGATCTTCTTGCGCACCTCGACGTCGTAAAGCGCCGGCAATGAGCGCACGCGCTTGCCCATGTCCTTGTAGTCGCCCGCGACCTCGTTGAGCTTGTCGAAAAACTTCTTCGGAAAGAAATGCGTATAGGCGTCGATGCGCATGAGCGGCCGTTCTCCTGATCGTACCCCCGCCCGCGTTCTAGCATCGCGCGGGCGGCGATAACCAGTTCAAGGGCGTGTCCTCATACTGCCAGCGGTCCCAACGTCGGCTTCCGGGGTGCGCGTTCAACCGGTCAGTGCAACACCGCTTGAAGTCTATCGGCTGGCGTTTCGAAGCCCAAGGTCTTTTGTGGACGCTGATTGAGCCGCAGGGCAATCGCGTTCAGATAGCTCTGAGAGATGCGCGAGAAGTCGGTCCCTCTTGGGAAGTACTGACGCAGTAGGCCGTTGGTGTTCTCGTTTGAGCCGCGCTGCCAGGGACTACGCGGATCACAGAAATAGACCTGGACGTTGGTGGCAACCGTAAAGCGCTTGTGGGCATTCATCTCTTTGCCTTGATCCCAGGTCAGGGAGCGTCGCAACTGCTGAGGCAGCTTGCTGATGTGCTTGGCAAGCGTGGCAACAACAGTCTTCGTGTCCTTGCGGGTGACCCTGACGAGCATCGTGAAGCGGGTATTGCGCTCGACGAGCGTGGCGATGTGCGTGTCGTTCGCCCCAGTAAGAAGGTCTCCTTCCCAGTGCCCCGGCACGGCGCGATCCTCAATCTCGGCGGGCCGCTCGCGGATGGAGACCATATCGAGGATATGTCCCTGTCCACTCTTTGCGTTGTGGCTCTTGGGGTGACGCATCCGCCGCGCGGGGACTGTCGGGAATCTTGTGTGAGGTCATGATGATGAGAATCGAAGGAGCATCACATGGCGATCGAGAAAGAGCTACTGGACCAGCTTCTGGCCGGGCGCGATCCGAAGGACGTGTTCAATAAAGACGGGTTGGTTGACGAGCTGAAGAAGGCGCTCTCTGAGCGGATCTTGAATACCGAGCTCGACGAGCATTTGGACGCCGACGGCGTTGAGGGCAAGCCCAATCACCGCAACGGCTATTCGAAAAAGTCGGTTCTGACTGGCACCTCGAAGATGACGCTGTCGGTGCCGCGGGATCGGGCCGGGACGTTTGACCCCAAGCTGATCGCTAAATATCAGCGTCGGTTTCCGGATTTCGACGACAAGATCATCTCGATGTATGCGCGCGGGATGACGGTCCGCGAGATCCGTGGCCATCTTGAGGAACTCTACGGCATCGAGGTTTCGGCGGACCTGATCTCAGCAATCACCGACGCGGTGCTGGACGAGGTTGCAGAATGGCAGAACCGGCCCCTCGATATCTGTTACCCGCTGGTGTTCTTCGATGCCATTCGGGTCAAGGTCCGCGACGAAGGCTTCGTGCGCAATAAGGCGATCTACCTCGCGCTGGGTGTTCTGCCGGATGGCACCAAGCAGATTCTTGGCATCTGGATCGAACAGACCGAGGGCGCCAAATTCTGGCTGCGCGTCGTAAACGAGCTAAAGACTCGCGGAGCCCAGGACATTCTCATCGCCGTGGTTGACGGCTTGAAGGGATTTCCTGAGGCCATTAATGCCGTTTTCCCACAGACAATCGTTCAAACTTGCATCGTCCATCTGATCCGCCATTCGATGGATTTTGCCTCCTGGAAGGATCGCAAGAGCCTGGCGCAGGCGCTGCGGACTGTTTATCGCGCGGCCGATGCCGCTGCTGGCCAGGCTGCCCTCGACGCCTTTGCGCAAGGTCCGTGGGGCGCAAAGTATCCGGCAATCGCGCAGAGCTGGCGCCGCAACTGGGAGCTCGTGATCCCTTTCTTCGCTTTCCCCGAAGGGGTGCGGCGGATCATCTACACCACGAATGCTCATCGAGGCGCTAAACTCAAACTGCCGCCAGCGCCGTCGAACCAGAGGACATTCCCTCTTGACGACGCCGCGACGAAGCTGTTATATTTGGTCTTGAACCGCGCCACTGCGGAATGGAAACGACTCGCCGCGCGAATGGGCCGAGGCGAAGACGCAATTCGCCGTCATGTTCAACGACAACCCGCCCGAGATCTGCTGTCGGGCGACCAAATTTTTGCAGCGCGAGCTTCTGCGCCACGCACCATCGTAGCTCCCTGTACAGCGCCAAACGACAAGGCTTGGGGCGCAACGACCGCTCCCGAGCACGCCGATCAGCACGGTTTGATAACCTGACATCGCGGAAACGGATGCCGGATTGGCGTGAAACAAATCGCGCTACTCGAAGCAATTCAAGCACAAGGATCGATTTCAGGGGCCGCCCGCGCTCTTGGTTTGTCGTATGCCGGCGCTCGACTGTTGATCGAAGGCATCCACAAAATCCTGTGCGAACCGGCCGTCAGCGGCCTGGCAGGGGGTCGCAGCGGTGGAGGGACCACACTGAACTCCGGTCGGAACGCAACTTATTTTGCTGTACCGCGCCATCGAAGCGCGCGCACAAGTCGTGGCGTTGGCGCAACGTGAAGCACTCGATGGGCTTGCACGAACCGAAGAGACTAATCGCTAAGGCGAGTGCGCCCTACCGGAGTTTGTTCAGCTCCGTCGTGTTGCCGGAATGTCACATGCTCCGGCAATCATCTATTATTCAAGGATATCATTGACAAACTTCTACAGTCTGCCGGGCTCTCGTTATATTCTAACGAATATAGCGAGGCGCTCACCTTTAATTCGGTTATGGGGGCACATGAAAAGGGATAAGCAGGGTTGCGGCCATCCGTTTAGAATCCGATGGCTGGGCGCGCTGGGGATCGTTGCAACATTCCTCGCACCGGTTTGCGCACACGCACAGAGCGCATCACCGTTGTTGACGAAGGCTCCGCCCTGGCGGCGGCTATGCCGATCCCGGTCCCATCGGTTCCTGGCTCGACATGGTTTCCGCCACTCAAGCGGCGCAACCAAGTTGGATGACCCCCCTGGTCACGGTCACCCCACGCCTTGAGCAAGAATTTCGCTTTGACTTCTACAGCCAGCAAAACGCGCCAGCCACGAGCCCTAACGGCAACGGGCAACACCTCGACAATTACGGAGGTCCGGGTGGGGCCAGGATAGAGTTTATCCCGGCATATAATTGGGAAGTTATCGTCGCGTCGCCGCCCTACGTGACCGCGTCTGGCCCTAAGGGAGCCGCGGAGGGTCTGGGGCGATTGGCCGGCGTTCCTTGTCAAATATCGATTCATTTCGGCAAACGCGCAGAACGGCGACTACATCGTGACTGCGTTCCTTCAAGAATCAACTGCGCTCGGCACGCTTGGCAAAATCTCAACGAATGTCGATGTCCTTCAACCGACCTTGGCATTCGGGAAAGGCTGGGGCGATTTCGATATTCAGATGACCCTCAGCGAGCAGTTTCCGGTGGCTGGGCTAGCTGCCTACGGCAACTCTGCCAGCACGAACATGAAAAACTTCGGCGATCCGTTTCTGTGGAATACCTCCTTCCAGTATCATTTCCTGCAGTATTTTTGGCCGGAGCTGGAGGTCAACTACGAGTACTGGCCGAATGGTGAGCACCAAGGTCTGAGCCAAGTATTGCTGACGCCGGGCATCATATTCGGGCGCTTCAAGATCGGCCAGGACACCCCGACTCGACCGATTAACCTCATCTTCGGCGTCGGGTACCAGGTAGCCGTAACTCCGAATCCGGTGGTTCAGAATAACTTCGTCGGGACCGTACGCATCACCTTTTAAGCCCTGCTTCCACCCGAGCTTTGAACTCAACTTCGCGCCAACAAAAACCCCGGCCAGTGTGCCGGGGTTTTCTCTGACATGGGCGGCGCAGAATGTCTGCTTGTGGGCACAAAACGGACTTGCCGTGGCCACCCGGGATGTCCGCCTTAGGGGGTAAAGCTGACATAGCGGATTTATGAGTACACGCCCTAGTGGTCCGATTCCAACATTCGCATTCCGTTTCGGCGCCCTATCGTGCGAATGTTAGAATCAAAGGACCACCAACAATATTAGGCCTGCAAACGGGAAAGTACTTCGGACGGAATCGGATGCGATTTGAGGCGCTCCGTGCCGGGTTGCCGGATCGCCCATACCCGCGTCTCGAACGACTCTACCGCCAGCGCGTCCCCCTTCATCAACCGATGCTCGATCTTGAAACTCGATCGGCCGAATTCAGACACTCTGGTTTCGATCGCGATTTCATCGCCGAAACGGGTCGGCTGTAGAAAGCGCGCTTGCGCCGACACCATCGGATAGCCGGCGAAATTGTAGTGCTTGAGATAAGCGATTTTGTTCATGCCGAGCGCGCGCTCGAACAAGACGGTGGTCGAGGTGTCGAATATCTCGAAGTAGCGCGGATAAAAGATGATGCCGGCCGGATCGCAGTCGCACCACTCGACGCGGGTTCGGCGTGTGCTGGTTAGCATGGGATGCGGCGTCGGCGCTGTTATCGCGGCGTCATGCGCAACGCCGCGTCGAGCCGAACGACGGTGCCGTTGAGGTAAGTGTTTTCGATCATCTGCCGCGCCAGCGACGCGAATTGCTCCGGATCGCCGAGCTTCTTCGGAAATGGCAATGATGCGGCGAGGCTTTCCTGGGCCTGCGGCGTAAGACCGAGCAGCATCGGCGTCAGGAAAATGCCGGGCGCAATCGCGTTGACGCGCACGCCGAACTGGGCGAATTCGCGCGCCGCCGGCAGCACTAGGGCGACGACGCCGCCCTTCGATGACGCATAGGCAGCCTGGCCGATCTGCCCTTCATAAGCCGCGACTGACGCCGTGCAGATGATCACGCCGCGTTCGCCGTCGGCGAGCGCGGGAAGTCCCTGCATGGCGGCGGCGGCGAGCCGCATGGCGTTGAAAGTGCCGATGAGATTGACGCGAATGATCCGCTCGTAGTCGGCAAGCGGCTGCGGCCCTTCTTTGCCGACAATGCGCTTGGCGGTGCCGATTCCGGCGCAATTGATCAGAATGCGCGCGGGGCCGTGGTCTGCTGCGGCCTTGGCGATGGCAGCCTCGGTGCTGGCGCTGTCGGCGACATCGCAATGGATGGCGATGCCGTTGATGTCGATTGCCACTTCGGCCGCCGCCTTGTCGTTGACGTCGAGGATTGCGACTTTGGCGCCGGCTGCGGCGAGCATGCGCGCGGTGGCGGCGCCGAGGCCCGAGCCTCCGCCGGTGACGAGCGCTGCGTGTCCGCGAATATCCATGTTTAACTCGCTTTTGCTGTGGGCGTTGATGAGGGGCCGGCGACGATAACGTTCGCCGGGGGCGGATTCACGTAGAGCTGCTCGACCAGGGCGGCACGATGGCTAAGCACGGCGCGCTGATTGATTGATCCTTTATCGGTGATTTCGCCGACATCGAGCGACGGCGGCTCGGCGAGCAGGATCGCGCGCACTATGCGTGCCGACGTGCCGCGGCCGGTAGCTGACAGATCGGCGAGGAAATGCGCAAACGTTTTGCGCACCCGCGCATCCGTCAGCACGGTCGCGGCGGACGCATCCGGCGTAACGCCGGCGGCGAGCTTTCGGCACGCATCGACATCGGGAATGATCAAGGCGGTAACATCATCGCGGTTTGGCCCGGCGAATACCACATCGCGGACGAACGGCGCGCAATGGGCGATGAATGCGGCGCGCAGCGGCCCGACGCTGACCCATGTGCCGGTGGCGAGCTTGAAGTCTTCGGCAATGCGGCCGTCGAAGACCAGCCCCTTGCTCCAATCGTCAGGGTCTTCGAATTTCAACGCATCGCCGATCTTGTAGTAGCCCTCTTCATCGAAGGCGGCTGCCGTGAGCGCGGGCGCGCGCCAGTAACCCGGTGTGATGATTGGACCTCTAAACCGCGCCTCGAGCTTGCCCTCGCTGGGCAGGAGCTTCAGGTCCACGGCGGGCAGCGGCAAGCCGATATTGCCGACATGGGCCGATTCCCAGCTGCAAAACAGCGCCGACGGCGCCGTTTCTGTCGAGCCGAGGCTCGACAGAAAGATAATGCGCTCGCCGGTCGCGTCGGCGGCAAGCCGCTCGAGCTCATCGCGCACGTGCTGCGGCAAGCCGGCGCCGGCGTAGAACAACACTTTCAGGCGGCTGAAGAAGTTTTCGCACAATGCCCGGTCGCTTTGCAGAAAAGGTACGAGCATCTCGTAACCCTTCGGCACGTTGAAATAGATGGTCGGCGCGATGTCGCGCAGATTGCGCACCGTCGCCTCGATGGCGCCCGGAAGTGGCTTGCCTTCGTCGATGTAAAACGAGCCGCCGTTGACGAGCGCGAGCCCGAAATCGAAATTACCGCCGAATGTGTGGTTCCACGGCAGCCAATCGAGCATCACCGGCGGCTCCTCGGTGACAAAGCGCAATGCGGTCTGCAACATCGCCTGGTTCGAACAGAGCATGAGCTGGGTGTTGATCACGCCCTTTGGCTGTCCGGTCGAGCCGGAGGTGAACAGGATCTTTGCAACGGTCTCGTGACCGACTTTGGCGTGGGCCGCTTCGACCGCCGGCGTCGGCTGCGTTTTGGTCAGCGCCGCAAACGGCGTCGTTTTTCGGTCGCTCGTCGGATTTGCGGCAACCACCACTTCAACGTCGGCAGGCACGCTCGCCGCGATGGCAGCGGCAAACCCAGCGCCGCTGGATGCGAACACGAGTCCGGGCGTAAGAGCATCGATAATGCTCTTCAGTTTCTGAAAATCCTTCGAGACCAGCGAATAGGGTACGGAGATCGGCGCGTAAGGAATGCCGGCATGCATCGCGGCAAGGCCAAGCAGCGCATGCTCGATATCGTTGCCGGATAAAATCGCAATCGGGCGTTCGGGCGAAAGATCGCGCGCGAGCAATGCGGCGGCGATCGCACGTACCCGATCGAACGTTTGCGCGTAGGTCAACGTGCGCCACCCGCCCGTTTCGTCGCGCTGGCCGAGGAACACACGGTCGGGCGCAGCGTTCGCCCAGTGCACGAGTTTTTCGGTGAGACTTTTCGGGTGAGCCGGCAGCGGCAGCGGCGAGCGCATGAGGATCGTGCCGTCGCCGCGGCGCTCGATCACGACCTTTGCCGCGCCGAGATTGACCGGCCGTAGCGGCGGGCGAACTGGCGCCGAATGTTTCTTCGCGGGCGTCCCGGACATGGATTTGCGCCGCTTGCGCTGCGGTCGTTCAGGATGAAGTGAGCGTTGCCTATCCGCCTGACATTACTGCCAAACGCCGTCAAGTCGCGAGTTGAATTCGGCCGCGGTTGAGGTCGTTTGACGCTCCCGGCACGCCCCCCTAAAACTTGGAAGGGCAAAGTGAGCGGCACGAGGAGAGAACAATGCGGGATGTTTTCATCTGCGATGCAGCGCGCACCGCCATCGGTCGCTACGGCGGCGCGCTGGCGAAAGTCCGCACCGACGATCTCGCCGCCACGCCGATCCGCGCACTCGTCGCGCGCAACCCGCGGGCCGATTGGTCGCGTCTCGACGAAGTTTTTTTCGGCTGCGCCAACCAGGCCGGCGAAGACAATCGCAATGTGGCGCGCATGGCGCTGCTGCTCGCCGGGTTGCCGGAAAGCGTGCCCGGCCTCACCATCAATCGGCTTTGCGCTTCCGGGCTCAATGCGGTCGGCGATGCGGCGCGCGCGATCCGCACCGGCGAGATGGATTTCGCCATCGCCGGCGGCGTCGAATCCATGACGCGCGCCCCCTTTGTCATGGGCAAGGCCGGCGAAGCGTTTTCGCGCAGCGCGGAGATTTACGACACCACCATCGGCTGGCGGTTCGTCAATCCGGTGCTCAAAGCGCAATACGGCATCGATTCCATGCCGGAAACGGGGGAGAACGTCGCCGAGGAGTTTCAGGTCGAGCGCAAGGATCAAGACGCGTTCGCGTTGCGCTCGCAGCAGCGCGCGGGGAAGGCCGCCGCCAGCGGCTACTTCGCTGAAGAGATCGTGGCCGTCGAAGTTCCGGGCGGCAAAGCCGGTCCGGTGAAGGTCGACAAGGATGAGCACCTGCGGCCCGATACGACACTGGAGAATTTGGCGAAGCTCAAGCCGTTCGTGCGCAATCCCGGCACCATCACCGCCGGCAACGCGTCGGGCGTAAACGACGGCGCGGCGGCTATCATCCTCGCCAGCGAGGACGCGGCGAAGGCGCACGGGCTGACGCCGCGGGCGCGGGTGCTGGGGATGGCGTCGGCGGGCGTGCCGCCCCGCATCATGGGCATCGGCCCTGTGCCGTCGACCCGCAAATTGATGGAACGGCTGGGGCTGAAAATCGGCGATTTCGATCTGATCGAACTCAACGAAGCGTTCGCCTCGCAGGGCATTGCCGTGCTGCGCCAACTCGGCGTTCCCGAGGATGCCGACCACGTGAACCCGCACGGCGGCGCGATCGCGCTCGGTCATCCGCTCGGCATGTCGGGGGCGCGGCTCGCGCTCACCGCGGTGCACGGCCTGGAGAAGCGCGGCGGCAAGCGCGCGCTCGCAACCATGTGCGTCGGCGTCGGGCAGGGCGTGTCGCTCGCGCTGGAGAGGATTTAGTGTTTCGCATCGGCGCCGCCGGCTCGACTTGGCGGGTTCTCTGACGTGTTTTCTCGATTCTTTGGCGGCGTTTGTTGAGTGGAACGACTGGTACTTTCAAGTGTTAATCGCTTTATTTGCGGCCTCCGCGTAGCCGCTTTGCAACTTCCGAAATCATAATGGAGACGTTTGCGTGCCCATGAGCCCGGGTTACATCCCGTTCCATCCGAATCCTTCGAAGCCCAAGTTCAAACCGCCGCCCGGTGCGGTCGATGCGCACTGTCACGTGTTCGGCCCGGAGAGCAAATTTCCCTTCGCGCCCGAGCGCAAATACACGCCATGCGACGCGCCGAAGGAAAAGCTGTTCGCGCTGCGCGACTTTCTTGGGCTCGACAAGAACGTGATCGTGCAAGCGTCGTGTCATTCCAAAGACAACCGCGCAATGGTGGACGCGCTCGAGTCATCGAACGGCCGGGCCAAAGGCGTCGCCTTTGTCGGCGAGGAAGTGACCGACGAGGAGCTGCGCTGGATGGACAAGGCCGGCGTGCGCGGTGTCCGCTTCAATTTTCTCAAGCGGCTCGTTGATTTCACGCCCCGCGACGTGCTCGAAAAAATTGCCGCCCGCGTTGAAAAACTTGGCTGGCACATCGTCGTCTATTTCGAGATGGCCGACTTGCCGGAACTGGAGAGCTTTTTCACCGCGCTGCCGACGACGGTCGTGGTGGATCACATGGGCGTACCGGACGTCGCCAAAGGGGTCGATGACCCCGAGAACCAGCGGTTCCACAGGCTTCTGGAAAAGCACAAGAATTTCTGGGTGAAGGTCACTTGTCCGGAACGCATCAGCATCGCCGGGCCGCCGTACGACGACGTCGTGCCGTTCGGCCGGGCTTTGGTCGAGCGGTTCCCCGACCGGGTGATCTGGGGGACCGATTGGCCCCATCCCAACATGAAAAAAGTCCCGCCGGACGACGGTGTCCTGGTCGACTTCATTCCGAAGGTCGCGCCGACCGCCGCGCTGCAGCAGGCGCTGCTGGTCGATAACCCGATGCGGCTCTATTGGAGCTAGTTGCGAAGCGCTCAGCGAGTGCGTCTTACGTTTCGGCGACCGCGTCTTACGTTAGAGACGTTCCAGCCCACGGCGGCTTACGTTGCCTAGCGCTGCTGAGCTATAATATGTGACATCCAAACCGGAGCAGCGCCGATGGCTCGCAAAGCTGAGATTTACGACGACATCCCCGGAACGTACGTGTTCGACGCCGAGCGCTCCCGTCAGGGCTACGGCATTAACATGTTCTGCATGTCGTTAATGAAGGACGAAAACCGCAAAGCCTTTAAGGCCGACGAAGCAGAGTACCTGAAAAAATTCAAGCTCACGCCGCAGCAAACCGAAGCCGTCCTCAAGCGCGATTACAATCGCCTGCTGGAGCTTGGCGGCAATATCTATTTCACCGCCAAGCTCGGTGCCACCGACGGCCACTCGTTCCAGCATCTTGCCGCGGTCATGACCAGCAATACGCAGGAGGACTACGCCAAGATGATGCTTGGCGGCGGCCGTTCGGTTGAAGGCAACCGTTCACGCTCGGGTAAGAACGCGCCGTCTAGTTTCATTTCGGCTGCAGGCGGGAAGAAATCAGCGAAGGCCAAAGCCAAGCCGAAGACAAAGACAAAATCAAAAGCCAAACCCAAGGCTAAAACCAAATCCAAAGCTAAATCCAAATCAGCAAAACGAAAGTAACGCCCGTGGCCAGGATCATCGCAGGAATAGGTTCATCGCATGTGCCCGCTATCGGCGCGGCCATCGACAACGGCAAAACCGAGGAGCCGTATTGGAAGCGGGTGTTCTCGGGCTTCGAGAAATCGCAAGAGTGGATGCGCGAGACCAAGCCGGATGTCGCGATCGTCGTTTATAACGATCACGCCTCGGCATTCTCGGTTGACATCATCCCGACCTTTGCGCTCGGTTGCGCCGCTGAATTTCCGCCGGCGGACGAAGGCTGGGGACCGCGGCCGGTCCCGGTGGTGGAGGGTTATCCGGCGCTCGCTTCCCACATCGCGCAGTCGGTCATTCTCGACGAGTTCGACCTCACCATCTGCAACAAGATGGAGGTCGATCACGGCATGACGGTGCCGATGAATCTGCTGTTCGGCCAGGTCGACAAGAATTCGCACTGGCCCTGTCCGGTGATCCCGCTCGCGGTCAACGTCGTGATGTATCCGCCGCCGACCGGCCATCGCTGCTTTATGCTCGGCCGCGCTATCCGCAAGGCGGTGGAATCTTTCCCGGACGACCTGCGGGTCGTGATCTTCGGCACCGGCGGACTGTCGCACCAGATTTCGGGACCGCGCGCCGGGCTGATCAACAGCAAGTGGGACAAGGCGTTTCTCGACAACTTGACGAAGGATCCGCAGAAGCTCGTCAAGATTCCGCACGTCGATTACATGCGCGAAGCAGGCGCCGAAGGCATCGAGATGGTGATGTGGCTGATCATGCGCGGTGCGCTCGACGACAAGGTGGATGAGGTCTACCGCTTCTACACGGTGCCGGCTTCCAATACCGCGGTCGGCCACATCATTCTGGCCAACCGCGCGAAGGGCGCCAAAGCGCCGCGCAAGCATAAGCCTGCTGCCAAGCACAAGCGCGCCGCCGCGCGCGCGAAGGTTCATCGGATTCGCAGCTAGCTCGTCATTGCGAGGAGCGAAAGCGACGAAGCAATCCAGATCGGCACGAAGTCTGGATTGCTTCGCTTTCGCTCGCAATGACGTTTAGTGAATTAGGAGAAACGACATGAAAATCTGCGTAGCGGGGCAGGGCGCCTTCGGCCAAAAACATCTCGATGCGCTCAAGCGCATTTCCGGCGTCGAGATCACCTCGCTGGTCGGCGGCAATCAGGACGCCACCGCGCAGGTGGCGAAAAAATACGGAATTCCGCATCACACCGGCGAACTCTCCGAGGGCATCGCGCGCGCCGACGCGGTAATCCTCACCACGCCGACCAAGATGCATTTCAGCCAGGGCGAGCAGGTGATGCGCGCCGGCAAGCATGTGCTGATCGAAATTCCCATCACCGACAGCGTCGAGGACGCCGAGGCGCTGGTGCGAATCGCCAAGGAAACCGGTGTCGTCGCCATGGCCGGCCACGTCCGGCGCTTTAATCCCAGCCATCAATGGGTGCACAAGCGCATCACCAAAGGCGAACTAAAAATTCAGCAGATGGACGTGCAAACCTATTTCTTCCGCCGCAAGAATATGAATGCCGCGGGTCAGGCGCGCAGCTGGACCGATCATCTGTTATGGCATCACGCGGCGCACACCATCGATCTCTTCCAGTATCAGACCGGCGAAACGATTTCCGACTGCTATGCAGTGCAGGGACCGATCCATCCGCAGCTCGGCATCGCCATGGACATGGGGATCGTCGCCAGAGTGCCGTCGGGATCGATCCTCACGCTGTCGCTGTCGTTCAACAACGACGGCCCGATTGGCTCGTTCTTCCGCTACATCTGCGACAACGGTACCTATAAGGCCTATTACGACGATTTGTCCGACGGCAAGGATCAGAAAATCGATCTGTCGAAGGTCGATGTCTCCATGGATGGCATCGAGCTCGAGGATCGTGAGTTTGTCGCCGCGATCAAGGAAAAGCGCGAGCCCAATTCAAGTCTCGCGCAAGTGCTGCCGTGCATGCGCGTGCTCGGCAAGCTCGAAAGCATCGTCGATCCGCAGCGCAAGGCGCACGCTTAAACTACATCTGCCGGCGCGGTTCGTTGTCGAAGTAAAAGCGCATCGCCACCGTCGCCCGCGGTGACAGCGGCGGAGCGGATTTCATTGCAAACAGGGAGTGACCCATCGTCGGCAGGATGGCCGAGCCGTGAAGCATGAAAAGACCGAGAAGCAGCAGTGCGGTCACGCATAAAGCGCTGAAAACGCCGGTCGAGAGCGACAAATCGTCGGCGATCTGCCGCCTCTCTTTCGCCGACAGGATTTCCTTTTCCGAAATATCGTCGAGTGCGTGCATGGCACCGAGGTAACGCTCGGCCCGCGCGGCGGTTCCGCGCTCCCCGCATTGCAGCATGCGGGAACCGGCACGGCCGGCTCCGTATTGGAAACGACGGCCGCAGGGCCTGGGCCGTTCTCAAAGGGCAATTTCGTGGACCAGAGAGTTGAAACAACCCGTGCCAAGCCAGCGCAGGCCGGGACCAAGACCGTTAACCTCGGTCTCCAGGGCGGCGGCAGCCACGGCGCTTTCACCTGGGGCGTGCTCGACCGCCTGCTGGAAGACGATCGCATTTCTTTCGAAGGCATCACCGCGTCCAGCGCCGGCGCGGTCAACGCCGTCGTGCTTGCGCATGGGTTAACGATCGGCGGCCGCGAAGCGGCAAGGGATTCGCTGCGGCGATTTTGGAAGCGCATGTCGGAAAAGACTTCCCACGGCATGCTGCAACCTTCGTTGCTGGATAAGGTGGCCGGCAATTTTGGACTCGAACGTTCGCTCGGTTATCAGTTGGTGAACGTCATGAGTTACTTCACCTCGCCGTACTTGTTTAATCCGCTGAACTACAATCCGCTGCGCATCGTGCTCGAAGAGATCGTCGACTTTGATCGGCTGCGCCGCCAGCCGGCGGTCAAATTATTTTTGTGCGCGACCAACGTGCGCACCGGCAAGGTCAAGGTCTTCAAGGCCGACGAGCTTGGACCGAATCACGTGCTGGCATCCACCTGCCTGCCGCTGTTGATGCACACGGTCGAAATCGACGGCGAAATGTATTGGGACGGCGGGTTTTCCGGGAATCCGGCGATCTTTCCGCTGGTCTACGAATGCCAATCGCGCGACGTCGTCATGGTGCATTTGACGCCGGCCGAGCGCCCGGAAGTGCCGTTCACCTCACACGACATCATGAACCGTATGCAGGAGATCGGGTTCAACGCTGCGCTGATCCGCGAGATGCGCGCGGTCGCGTTCATCAACAAGCGCCTCGGCGAGGGCAAAATGGCCGAAGGCAAAGAGATGCTTATTCACGTCATCGAAGCTGAAGACGTTATTCGCGAATTTCCGGGGTCGAGCCGGCTGAATAATTCGTGGGACTTTCTCAATCATCTTTACGAAGTCGGCCGCGACCGCGCCGATACGTGGTTGACCGGAAATTTCGCTCGTCTCGGCAAAGCCTCGAGCGTCGATCTGGAGGAGAAATATTTTTGAAAAAGTGACCGTGTACCCGGAAAACCTTGCCGCGCGGGCTTTTTCCGCTGCCGCCGGCGTGGTTATGTGTGTCGCTGACAGCGAATTTTCGATTTATAGAAGCGATGAGCGCGGACCAATCCGGCACGGCAGGAACACAGACCCGACCGGCGGGCGAGAAGGTAGTCAACCTCGCTCTTCAGGGCGGCGGCAGTCACGGCGCCTTCACCTGGGGTGTGCTCGATCGTCTGCTGGAAGAAGATAGATTAGCCTTCGAGGGTATAACCGCAACCAGTGCCGGCGCGGTGAACGCGGTGGTCATGGTCGACGGATTGGCCGCCGGCGGTCGCGAACAAGCAAAGGCGTCACTTCGCCGCTATTGGCAAAAAGTATCCGAGCTTTCGGCGCGCGGCCTTTTCAAGCCTTCGATCGTCGACAAAGCGAATCCAGACTTTGGCCTCGAACATTCGTTCGGCTTTATGTTCTTCGAGCCGTTGACCTATTTTGCTTCGCCCTATCAGATGAATCCCTTCAATTACAATCCGCTCAAGGACCTGCTTGCCGAAGCGATCGATTTCGAACGCGTGCGCCGGCAGAACAAGGTCAAGCTTTTCATTGCGGCGACCAACGTCGAGACAGCCAAGATCAAAATATTTTCCGGCAAAGACATCGGAGTACAGGAGGTGCTGGCTTCGACATGCCTGCCGCTGTTGATGCAGGCCGTTGAAATTGATGGCGCGCATTATTGGGATGGCAGTTACGCAGGCAACCCGGCGATTTTTCCATTGGTGTACGAGTGCGACTCGCCCGACATTCTGCTGGTCCACATCACTCCCGCCGAACGTCCTGGAATTCCGACTACATCACCCGCAATCATGAACCGCATGCAGGAGATCAGTTTCAATACCGCGCTGATCCGCGAAATGCGGACCATCGCCTATCTGAATAGACTGGTTGACGAGGGCCAGTTAGGCGCGGGCAGACGGCTACTGGTGCATTCGATCGAGGCCGAGGATGCAGTAAGAAAATTTTCCTGGTCGAGCCGGCTGAACAGCGACTGGAAGTTTCTCTCCCACCTTCACGCATTGGGCCGCACCCGCGCCGACCAATGGCTGGCTGCGAATTTCGACCAGATCGGGGTCAAATCGACCGTCGACCTGCAGGCCAAGTACTTCTGATTAAGTACTTTTAATCGCCGGAAGAGGGCATAGGTTACTCGTTTAATCCGGCGTAAAATCGCCAGCTACCGGAAGCCAGGGCAGGAAATTCGCTTAACGGGGCGTCACGACTCGCCTGGCGGCTGATGCGCGTCGTCCAGGCACGATTTTGCGAGATCGAGTGGCATGGGCATTGTTCGCTTTGCTCTGAGACTGCCTCATACGTTCTATGTGCTGGCGGTGCTCGTCGTGTTTCTCGGCGTAACCGCGATTGCGTCCATGCCGACGGACATCTTTCCCGAGATCAATATCCCCGTCGTCACCATCATCTGGCAGTACACGGGCTTAAGCACCCCGGAAATGGAGCAGCGGGTCACGACCTACAGCGAGTATGCGCTGTCCTCGAGCGTGAACGGTATCCGCGATATCGAAGCGCAGACGCTGAACGGCATCTCGATTCAGAAGGTATTCTTTCAGCCGGACGTCAATCTCGATCTCGCCATCTCGCAAATCGTCGCCGGAACCAACTCGATCCGTGCGCTGATGCCGGCCGGAATTCAGCCGCCGATCGTCGTCCAGTACAACGCGTCGAGCGTTCCGGTTTTACAGATCGGATTGTCTTCGGAGACGCTCAACGAGCAGCAGCTTTATGACTACGGCATTTATCGGCTGCGGCAACAGCTCGCTCCGATTCACGGCGTCACCTTTCCGACGCCGGCCGGCGGTAAATACCGCCAGATCATGGTCGACATCGATCCGCTCAAGCTCCAGGCCAAGGGGCTGACGCCGCTCGATGTGGTCAATGCGGTCAATGCGCAAAACCTGACGCTGCCCGCGGGTTTCGCCAAGATCGGCGATACCCAGTTCACCGTCCGCACCAACGCGCTGCCGACCACCATCGAGGATCTCAACAATATACCGATCAAGTTCGCCAACGGCGCCACGGTGTTCGTCAAGGACGTGGGACAGGTCCGCGATGCCTATGCCGTCCAGCAGAACATCGTGCGCATCGGCGGGCGGCGCTCGGTGCTGCTCAGCGTCATCAAAAACGGCAACGCCTCGACCACCGCCGTCGTTGATGGGGTCAAGAAGCAGCTGGTGGTGTCGCGGCAGGCGGCACCCGCCGGCATGACCATCCGCGAGCTGTTCGATCAATCGGTGTTCGTCAAGGAGGCGTTGCAGGCGCTGCTGCGCGAAGGCGCGATTGCCGCCGCCCTGACCGCGCTGATGATCGTTCTGTTTCTCGGCTCGTGGCGCTCGACCGTCGTGGTCATGGTCGCGATTCCGCTCTCGATTCTGTGCTCGCTGATTGTGCTTTATTTCCTCGGCGAAACTATCAACACCATGACGCTGGGCGGCCTGGCGCTGGCGATCGGCATTCTGGTCGACGATTCGACCGTGACCATCGAGAACACTCACCGCCTGCTCACGGAGGATCATAGGCCACTTCCTTATGCGACACTGCACGGCGCCGCCGAGATCGCGGTGCCGACGCTGGTCTCGACGCTGTCCATCAGCTGCGTGTTCGTCTCGGTGGTTTTTCTTCACGGCCCCGCGAAATACCTTTTCACGCCGCTCGGCTTCGCCGTGGTGTTCGCCATGCTGGCGTCCTACGGCTTTTCGCGCACGCTGACGCCGATCATGATCGGTCTTTTGCTCAAGGGCGAGCAACACGGCGAACAACGTGGCAGCCCCGGCATTTTCGGCAGGATCCACCAGCGCTTCGAGCGCGGCTTTGAGAATATGCGCACCACCTACGCGGCGCTCTTGCATACACTGCTGACCCGGCGGACCATCGTGCCGATTGCCGCTGTGGTGATCTTGGCGCTCGGCGGCGTGTTGTTCATGTTCGTCGGCCGCGACTTCTTTCCGTTGATCGACGGTGGCCAGATTCAGCTGCACGTGCGCGCGCCGGCCGGCACCCGCATCGAGAAAACCGAGCAGATATTCCAGGCGATCGAGGATAAAATCCGCGAAGTCGTTCCCGAGCGCGATCGCGACCTGATCGTCGACAACATCGGCCTGCCGGCGCGTTCTTATAATTTCGCGTTCGGCGACGGCACCGCGACCGGCCTCAACGACGGCGTCATCCTGGTCGCGCTCAAGGAAGGCCACGCGCCGACGCAAACCTACGTCGAAAAGCTGCGTCAGGTACTGCCGGCCGCGTTTCCGGAATCGGTCTTTTACTTCCAGGCCGCCGACATGGTGACCCAGATTCTCAATTTCGGCATTCCGGCGCAGATTGACGTGCGCACCGTCGGCTACGACCGGACCAAGAACCTGCGCATCGCCAAGGAGCTGCGGCAGCGGCTGGCGGCGATTCCGGGGCTTGCCGACGTGCATCTTCAGCAGGAGGTCGACTCGCCGGAATTTTTCGCTCAGATCGATCGGGCGCGCGCTACCCAATTCGGGCTGACTGCCAACAGCATCGCGCTCAACTTAAATACCAGCCTGAGCTCGTCAGAGCAGGTGGCGCCGAATTTCTGGACCGATCCGAGCAACGGAACGCCCTATTTTCTGGCGGTGCAGACGCCGGAATATCGCATCGACACGCTCAACGAGCTGAAAAACACGCCGGTCGCCACCTTTACCGCGGTGACCTCGTCGGGCCGCAACACGGTGCCGGGATTTCTGAGCAACGTCGCTACGTTCAAGCGCGATGCGGTTCCGACCAACGCCAACCAGGCCAATGTGCAGCCGGTCTACGAGATATTCGCCAATGCCGAGGGCCGCGATCTTGGCGCCCTCTCGGGTGAGATCAACAAGATCGTCGCCGAATATCAGAAGCAGATGTCGCCGGGCAATCGCATCGAAGTCACCGGCCAGATCGTCAGCATGAATGACGCGTTCAGGGATTTGGCGATCGGCATCCTGTTCGCCGCGGTGTTCGTTTATTTGCTGATGGTGGTGAATTATCAGACTTGGGGCGATCCGCTGGTGGTGATTCTCGCGTTGCCGGCGACGTTCTGCGGCATTGTCACCATGCTGTACGTCACCGGCACGACGTTGAACGTGCCGTCGCTGATGGGCGCCATCATGGCGATCGGCGTCGCCTCGGCGAATTCGATCCTGCTGGTGACCTTCGCGCGCGAGCAGCAGCTTGATGGCAAGCCGGCATTCGAGGCGGCGATCGCGGCAGGCCGCACCCAAATCCGCCCCGTGCTGATGACCGCCGCGGCGATGATCGTCGGCATGATCCCGATGGCTATCGGCGGTCCGGGCGAGGAGCAGAATGCGGCTCTGGCGCGGGCGGTGATCGGCGGCCTATTGTTCGCCACGCCGACCACGTTGTTGGTGGTGCCTTATCTGTTCGCCTGGTTGCGCAAGGGCAACGACAACAAGGCCGCCCACGGCGTGTTCGAGGAGGAGCCCACGTGAACGACGTCGAGCGGTCCCGAGCGCCAGCTAAAGTGGCCGACCCACCGGCGGAAGGGCCCGAGGCCCGCAAACCGGAAATCTTCGTGCCGAGCGAAGGCGCAAGGCATGGCGGCCGCTGGTTTTTCATCGGCGTCGCCGTGCTGCTGGTGGGAGCGCTGGCACTGGGCTTCTGGCGGCATTACACGCTGCACGCCCAGGTGATGTCGACCGCCGATCAGCGCCGGGACTTTGTGCCAAGCGTTCGGGTCGCGCCGGTGCGTGCGAGCGCCAGCACGGTTTCGATTACGTGGCCGGGCACTACGGAGGCGTTCGCGCAGGCAAATATTTTTGCCCGCGCGAGCGGCTACATCTCCAAACGTAACGTCGATATCGGCAGCCGGGTCAAGACCGGAGATTTGCTCATCGAGATCACGGCCCCCGAGGTCGAACACCAGATTGCGCAGGCGGAGGGAACGCTGGCGCAATTGCAAGCCGCGTTGCTCCAGGCCAAGGCCAACCGCGACCTCGCGCAGGTGACGTGGGACCGTGACAGTCCGCTGGTCAAGGAGGGCTGGGTCACCAAGCAGCAAGGCGACACCGATCGGCTGAACCTGGAATCGCGGGAAGCCGCGGTCGCCGTCGCCCAGGCCAACGTCGTTGCCCAACATGCGCAACTGAAAGTCCTCAACCAGCAGAAAGATTATCAAAGCGTGGTGGCGCCGTTCGACGGCGTCATTACCCAGCGCAACATCGATGTCGGCAGCCTGGTGCAGGCCGATGCGACGAGCGGCACGTTCCTGTTCACGCTAATGAAGAGTGACGAACTGCGAATCCAGCTCTACGTGCCGCAGGACGAAGCCTTGGGCGTGGCGCCCGGCGTGGAGGCCATCGTGCGGGTTCCGGAAATTCCCGGCCGCGAATTTCTTGGCACGGTGACGCGCATCGCCGATGCCTTGGCGCCGGGGACGCGGACGCTGTTGACCGAGATCGACGTGCCCAATCCCGACCGCGCGTTGTCGCCGGGACTGTATTGCAACGTCGAACTGAAAATTCCGCGCAAGACGCCTTCGCTGATCGTGCCGTCCGACGCAGTCGTCTTCAACAGCGCCGGTCTCACCGTCGCTGTCGTGGAGAACGGCGTTGCGCGATTCCACAAGATCACCGTGGCGCGCGATTTCGGAACGACCGTGGAGGTCACACAAGGCGTCAAGGAAGGCGACCAGGTGATCCTCAACCCCGCGGTCGATCTGACCGACGGCCAGAAAGTCCAGATCAAGCCCGGCCCGCCCGCGCAGCTTTCCTAAACTCAAAGCCCCTCAGCTCGGGAACTCGAGCCGGCATAGGCTTGCCTTGGCCGGTCCCGCGGCCTGTTCGCCGCCGACAACGGCGCGGGTCGTGAAGACGTCGAACGGATCGCCTTGCGGCGGATGCACCTCGCCGACAAGCACCGGGCTGATCAGCTGGTGATCGGCGTCGCGGAAGAAAGTCCGTCCGGCCGAAAGCCCAATATCGGGCGGAAGCGTAAATCCCTGCAACGCCCGCGCCAGCACCACCGGATCGATCGATTTCTCGTGGTTGGCGACGGCCGCAAGCGTCCGGACGGCGGCGTAGCCAAACCAGTCGCGCGCGCTCGCCGCGCGGTTGCTCCGCTTGCGGATGGTGTCGTCAAACGCTTTGACTTGCGGAACGTCCGGCTGGTTCCACCACCATTCCATGGTCCACCATCCGACGCGGGCGGAGTCGGAAACGCTGAGAATGCTTTCCAGTTCGAACAGCGCCCCGCCGACCGCCATATCCTGCATCATGCCGAACTGCGCGATCTGATCGAGGCTGCGGGCTTGATCGTCGCCGCCCATGATGTTGATCAAGACCTTCGGACGATACGCACCGGCATCGAGCAGGAAGCGGGAAAAATCGACGGTGCCGAGCGGAATAAGAGCGCCATCCCATTCGCCACCATGCTGGCGGAGTTTTTGTTCGAACGCCGCTCGCAGCGCGTAGCCGTAGGCGTAATCGGGCGTGAGGAAGTACCACTTCTTGCCGAACTTCTCGATCAGCGTGTCGGCGATGGCGTTGGCTTCCATGGTCGCCGACTTGCAGATGCGAAACACATTCCAGCGGCAGCGCGATCCGGTGATTTCGTCGGTGTGTCCGCCGGTGACGATATGAAGCTTGCGCTTCTCATTCGTGACCCGCGCCATGGCGAGAGCAACCGCGGAGTTGACGTTGCCGAGGATGAAATCGGCCCGATCTCGATCGATCAGCTCGGTGGTTTTGACAACGCCGGTGTCGGCGTCGTTGGCGGAATCCTCGACCAGGAGCTGAACCTCCCGGCCAAGAATGCCGCCGCTCCGGTTGACTTCTTCCAGCGCGAGCCGCGCGCCGTCCACTTCAGCCTGCGCGATTTTTCCGTAGGCACCGGTCAGCGGCTCAACCATTCCTAATTTGACCGGCGCTTCGCCGCGGGCGCGAACAGGGAATGGCGCGGCGACGGTGACCGCGCTCCACGCGAGCGCGCCACCGAGGAGGGTTCGGCGCCTGACCGGCGATGCGAAGCTGCGGGGCATTTTCTTGATCCCGCAAGACTGGCGTTCCTCACCAATAGTACACCCAATCTCGCGCCTCTGACATTCAATTCCCGACGGGCAGGGCGCTCGAAATCGCGTGCGTAGCGTGTGATAACGTTGGTCAATGTCGCAAGTTTCGCCCGGCGCAGCCACGGCTCCCGGTTCCGCCGCAGCCCTGTTCCGCCATACACCCTTTCTGCTGTTCTTCACTGCGCGAGCATGTTCGCGATTCTGCTACCAGATCGGCGCGGTCGCGGTCGGCTGGCAGGTCTACGCGCTGACCGGCAGTGCGCTCGATCTTGGCCTGATCGGCCTGACGCAATTCGTACCGATGGCGCTGTTGGTGTTTGTCGCCGGTCACGCCGCAGACCGCTTTGACCGCCGCCGCGTCACGCAGATGTCGCAGATCGCCGCCGCGGCAACGGCGGCGTTTCTGGCCTACCGCAGCTTTTCCGGGCTGATCGACGTGCCGGAGATTTTCGCCGCGGTCGCGGTGCTCGGCATGACCGCGGCGTTCGAAAGCCCGACCACCGCGGCCATGCTGCCGCTGGTGGCGCCGGGCGGGATGCTGCAACGGGCGACCGCGGTGTCGAGCGCCACCGTTCAGGTCGCGACCATCATCGGCCCGGCGCTCGGCGGCCTCGCTTATGCGGTGTCGCCCGGCGTGCCGTACGCGATTATCGCCGTCGTCTGGCTCGTCGCCGCCGCGGTCAACGGCGCGATCCGGCTCACGGCCCAGCCGTCGCGGGCCGAGCCACCGACGCTCGCCTCGCTGTTCGCCGGCGTCGGATTTGTTCGCCGCAATCCGCTGATCCTCGGCAGCATATCGCTCGATCTGTTCGCGGTGCTGCTCGGCGGCGTGACCGCGCTGATGCCGATCTATGCGCGCGACATTCTTCACACCGGCCCATGGGGGCTCGGCATTTTGCGCGGTGCGCCGGCGGTTGGCGCCATGGCGATGGCGGCCGCGCTCGCCCGCACGTCGATCTCGCAGCGCGTCGGCTTGCGCATGTTTCAGGCGGTCATTGTTTTCGGCGTGGCGACCGTCGTCTTCGCGCTGTCGCACTGGCTGTGGCTTTCGCTCCTCGCCCTGGTGGTACTCGGAGCCGCCGACATGATCAGCGTCGTGATCCGGTTGTCGCTGGTGCAACTTAAGACGCCGGACGCCATGCGCGGCCGCGTTGGCGCGGTGAATTATCTTTTTATTAACGCATCCGCCCAGCTTGGCGAGTTTGAGAGCGGCATTGCCGCTTTCCTGCTCGGGGCCGTACCCGCCGCGGTGCTGGGCGGGCTCGGCACCATCGCCGTGGCGCTGTTGTGGATGAAGTTGTTCCCGTCGCTGCGCGCGGTCGAACGTCTAGAGTAAGTCAGCTTCGCCGCCTGCCGCCCCACCCTGAAAACCGATGGTTAATTGGGCCTTAACCTCGCCGCACCTATGGTATCGACGTCGCAGTTGCGGCGGGCAGCCCCGCTGTTGATTGATGTACAGGATGACCCGCCAAGCTTTTGTCTCGCCAGTTCGCGCGCCCGATACGCGTTCGCCGTTCGTGCGGCTGCGCGAGCTTTTGGCTGACATCGACCCCGGCAAGCCCGCGATCAGCATGGCGGTCGGCGAGCCGCAGCATCCGATTCCGGATTTCGTCGGACCGATCATCGCCGCGCACGTCGATGAATTCGGCCGCTATCCCATGAACAAGGGATTGGACGCTTTCGGCGAAGCGGTCGCCAAGTGGCTTAATCGCCGTTACGCGCTCGAACGCCCGGTCGATCCGGCGACTGAAGTTTTGGTGCTCAGCGGCACGCGCGAGGGACTTTTCCTTGCCGCGCTCGCCGCCAAGCGATGGGTGAAGCCGCGCCCGGGCCGTCCGGCCGTGCTTATTCCAAATCCGTTTTATGCCGCCTATTCGGCGGGCGCGATCGCCGCCGATTGCGAGCCGGTCTATCTGCCAGCAACTTCCGCCACCGGCTTCCTGCCCGATCTCGATGCGCTGAGTGAGGAATTGCTCGCGCGCACGGTGGCGTTTTTTCTGGCCTCGCCGTCGAACCCGCAAGGGGCCGTGGCGGATCGTGCTTACCTCTCACGGCTTGCGGCGCTCGCGCGGCGTTTCGGTTTTCTGGTGTTCTGCGACGAATGCTATTGCGAGATTTACAGCGACCGGCCGCCGGCCGGAATGCTGCAAGCCGCAGCGCCCGATTTCGCCAACGCCGTCGTCTTTCACTCGTTGTCAAAACGTTCGAGCCTGCCGGGCTTGCGCGTCGGCTTTGCTGCGGGTGACCGGCGGTTTCTCGCCGCGTATTTGGAGTTGCGCAACGTCGCCGCGCCGCAGGTGCCGCTGCCGATGCAACGCGTCGCCATTGCGGCTTACGGCGACGAAACGCACGTCGAGACAAACCGCAGCCTCTACCGGGAGAAATTCGATCTCGCCGACCAGATCGTCGGCGACCGCTACGGCTACCGGCGGCCGGCGGGAGGTTTTTTCCTCTGGCTCGACGTCGCCGCCCAAGGCGGCAGCGAAGCCGCCGCGCTTTCGCTGTGGCGCGAGGCCGGCGTGCGGGTGGTGCCCGGCCGCTATCTCGCCCGCGAGCAGGCCGACGGCAGCAATCCGGGCGCCGACTACATCCGCGTCGCCATGGTGCAGAACAAAGAGATCACCGCGGAGGGGCTGCATCGCCTCGTCGCGGTGTTGGGCTAGCGCATGATCCCGAAAAGTGGATACCGGTTTTCGGAAGAGATCATGCGCGAACTAAAACGCATGATCCCGAAAAGTGGATACCGGTTTTCGGAACAGATCATGCGCCAACTAAAGAAGCAGCATGTCGACCTTTGAACGCGGCCTTGACGGAATGGCCTTTGTTTCCGGCCAGGTCGGCGCCGTGATGCGGCGGCGGTTGCGTGAAATTGGCGGCGTCGTCCTTATCGCGCTGGCCGGTATGACCGCGCTCGCGCTCGCCACCTGGTCGGTGGACGATCCGTCGCTCAGCCACGCCACCGATGCGCACGTACACAATCTGCTGGGCCGCCCCGGTGCCATCGCCGCCGATTTGGTGATGCAACTGCTGGGCTTAGGCTCGCTGGCGCTGATCCTGCCGCTTTCGGTTTGGGGCTATCGGCTTCTCGGTCATCGCCCGCTGACGCGCCGGCGCTTGCGCGTCCTGTTCTGGGTATTTGGCGCGGTATTCGCCGCCGCATTCGCTTCGTGTCTGCCGCGCGGCGGCCGCTGGCCGCTGCCGTGCGGCCTCGGCGGTGTCGTCGGCGACGCCATATTGCGCCTGCCCGCGATGCTGCTGCATTCGCCGCATGCCGGCAATAATTTCCTGCTCGCGACCATCTTTGGTTTCGCCGCCATCGTCGCCTTTGCCGGCGCGGCCAGCCTGATTTGGCGCGGCGCCCCCGACATAGACGAGGATGCCGAAGAGGAAGACGATTACGAAGAGGAATACGAAGAAGCCGAGGAGCCGAGCGACGAAGAAGACGGCGAAGAAGCGGAAGCGGACGACGAGAAGGCGGGAATTTCGCTCGGCCGCATGATGCACGCGATGCTGAGCCTGCGCTCGCGCACCGGACGAATGTTTCGCGGCGCTGCGCCGGCGCGAAGCGCGGTTCTCGCCGACGGACCGCCGCCGCGCCGGCTCGAACCGCGCTTCGAACGGCAGCCGCCGCGCGGCGACGAAGAATACGAGGACGAAGACCCCGAACTGGAGATCGAGCAACCGGCGCGCAAGCCAAAGGCCGCCGCGCCGCGCCCGATCCGCCGGTCCGCGAGCGGCTATCAACTGCCCTCGCTCAATTTTCTGACCGCACAGCGCGCCAGCGAGCGCACGACGCTGAGCAGCGAGGTTATTCAGGAGAACGCCACCGCGCTCGAGGGCGTGCTGTCCGATTTCGGCGTGCGCGGCGAAATCATCAATGCCCGGCCGGGCCCGGTGGTCACGCTCTACGAGCTCGAGCCGGCGCCGGGCATAAAATCGTCGCGGGTCATCAGTCTCGCCGACGATATCGCCCGCTCGATGAGCGCATTGTCGGCCCGCGTCGCCGTCGTCTCCGGCAGGAACGCCATCGGCATTGAATTACCCAATCCAACTCGGGAAAAGGTTTTCCTGCGCGAACTGCTGGCTTCGCGCGATTACACCGATACCGCGGCGCGCCTGCCGCTCTGCCTCGGCAAGGCGATCGGCGGCGAAGCGGTGCTGGTCGACCTGGCGCGCATGCCGCACTTGCTGATCGCCGGCACCACCGGGTCGGGCAAGTCGGTCGCCATCAACACCATGATTCTGAGCCTCGTCTATCGGCTGCGGCCGGACCAGTGCCGGTTGATCATGGTCGATCCCAAGATGCTGGAGCTCTCGGTCTACGACGGCATCCCGCACCTTCTCACGCCGGTCGTGACCGATCCGAAGAAGGCCGTCGTCGCGCTCAAATGGGCGGTGCGCGAGATGGAGGAGCGCTACAAAAAGATGTCGAAGCTCGGCGTGCGCAATATCGATGGCTATAACGCGCGCGTCGGTGAAGCGAACGGCAAGGGCGAAAAGCTCTCGCGCACGGTACACACCGGTTACGATCGCGAGAGCGGCGAAGCGATCTACGAGAAGGAGGAGCTCGACCTCGAGCCGCTTCCTTACATCGTGGTGATCGTCGACGAGATGGCCGACCTGATGATGGTCGCCGGCAAGGACATCGAAGGCGCGGTACAGCGGCTGGCGCAAATGGCGCGGGCTGCCGGATTGCACGTGGTGCTGGCGACACAACGGCCTTCGGTGGACGTCATCACCGGCACCATCAAGGCGAATTTCCCGACCCGCATCTCCTTTCAGGTCACCTCGAAGATCGACAGCCGCACCATTCTCGGCGAGCAGGGCGCCGAGCAATTACTCGGCCAGGGCGACATGCTCTACATGGCGGGCGGCGGCCGGATCAGCCGCGTGCACGGACCATTTGTTTCCGATGGCGAAGTCGAGAAAGTCGTGCGGCACCTCAAGACGCAGGGTGCGCCCGAGTATCTCGAGGCCGTCACCGCCGACGACGCCGAGGGTGGCGAAGATCAGGCGGTGTTCGACGCGACCGCGATGGGCGGAGGTGAGGGCGGCGACCTCTATCAGCAAGCGGTGCAGGTCGTCGTCCGCGATCGCAAGGCTTCGACCAGCTACATCCAGCGGCGGCTGCAGATCGGATATAACCGCGCGGCTTCGCTCATGGAGCGGATGGAAAAAGAAGGTGTCGTCGGCCAACCTAATCACGCCGGCAAGCGCGAGATTTTGGTCGAAGCCGCCGAAGAGGATCCCTATTGAGAATCACGCGTCGGGCGCTTAAACCAAGCGCCAGACCACTGGGAAAATATTAGCGCTGGCGGAGCTCCGCTCCACTAGCCGCGAATTCGCCATATCGTGCCGTTAGCAGTCCACCTACCGCGCATGCGGCCCAACGGGAGCGAATTGATGGCGTTTTGGGGGGCGAGACCGGGGCTGCTGGCCATCGGTTGCTTGGCGGTTTTCGTGACCGTAGCAGTGGCCGCCGACGAGGTGCCGTTGCCAATGCCGGCGCCGCGGGCCAAGACCGGCGCAGTAGCGCCTGTTCCAGCCACAAGCCCCTCGAACAACGCGCCAACCGGTGCCGCAGCAGCACCCAGTCCGGCAGCGTCGAACCCGACCAATTTCTTTCCGTTCTCGTTTTCGCTGGGCAAGTCGTCGAATCCGAGCCAAGCCACGGCGTTCGATGCCGGCCAGCGCAAAGTGCTCGACAAAGTCAGTAACTACCTGTCGAGCGTGCAGACCATGGTCGGTAATTTCGTTCAGGTCGGCCCCGATGGCCGGCGTGTCGAAGGCACGTTCGCAATTCAGAAACCGGGCAAAGTTCGGTTCCAGTACAAGCCGCCCAGTCCGATCGATATCATTGCCGACGGCTCCGCGGTCGTGGTTCGCGATCGCTCGCTCGAAACCGTGGATAATTATCCGCTGTCGGGCACCCCGCTTCGCTATTTGCTCGCCGATCGCATCGATCTCTTGCGCGACACCGATGTGGTCAGCGTCTCGACCGACGACTCGTTCATCACGGTTACTCTTGAGGAAACCCAGACCATGGTCGGCACCAGCCGGCTGATGATGATGTTCGACGTCAAGACCGTGGCGCTGAAGCAATGGACGGTCACGGATCCGCAAGGCCTCGATACGACGGTTGCGGTCTATGACATCGACACGGCGAAAAAGCCGGACCCGAATCTTTTCGTCATCAATTACACTAGCAATTTGAAGTAGCGCGCTATCGCTTTGATTAGCGCATGATCTTTTCCGAAAACCGGAGCCCACCCTCGGATCAAGTGCGAGGGCAAGCTTTTCGGGATCATTTTTTTAGTTGGCGCATGATCTTTTCCGAAAACCGGAGCCCACCCTCGGATCAAGTGCGAGGGCAAGCTTTTCGGGATCATGCTTTTTAGTTGGCGCATGATCTTTCCGAAAACCGGGATCCACTTTTCGGGATCATGCTTTAGCGCGGCGCCGTGCCGATCAGCCGGGCACCGCGCTGGAACGTCAGATAGCTCCACAGCCAGTTCAGCGCGACCACGAAACGATTGCGCAGGCCGATCAAAAAATAAATGTGCACCCCGCTCCAGAACAGCCAGCCTAAAAATCCGGTGAGCTGAAAGATGCCAAGCTTCACCACAGCCGATTTGCGGCCGATGGTGGCGAGGTCGCCCAAATGCCGATAGACGAACGCACCGGGCGCGGACCGGCCGCGGATTCGCGCGGCAATGACGCCGCCGACGTAGTGACCCATTTGCTTTGCCGCCGCCGCAATCCCCGGCACCGGCTTGCTGTTTTGCTGCACGACCAGCGCGGTATCGCCGACCGCGAAAATCTCCTGGTGTCCGGGGACGCTCAAGTCGGGATTTACTTTGATCCGTCCGGCGCCATCGCGTGGTGCGTCCAGCCACTTGGCCGCTGGCGAAGCGACGACGCCCGCGGCCCAAATCACGGTCGCGGCTTCGACACGGCCGCCGTCTAACGTCACGCCGTGGGCATCGCAGCCAATGACCTTGCGATTAAGCTCGACTTCGACGCCCATCGCTTGCAGCGAACGCCGCGCGTAGTCCGATAGCGCTTGCGGAAACGTCGGCAGCAGGCGAGGGCCCGCCTCGATCAAAACGATACGCGAGGTCCGCGGATCGATGCGGCGGAAATCATGCTGCAACGTGCGCCGCGCGACTTCGGCAATGGCGCCGGCCATTTCCACGCCGGTGGCGCCGCCGCCGACAATGACGAAGGTCAAGAGCCGCGCCTGCTCGGCTTTGTCCTCAACCACTTCGGCGCGCTCGAAGGCAAGGAGAAAGCGCCGCCTGATCTCGGTCGCGTCGGCAATGTGCTTGAGTTCCGGCGCAAACGGCGCCCAATCGTCGTGGCCGAAATAGGAATGCGTCGCGCCGGTGGCGAGCACGAGATAGTCGTACGGCAAATCGAGTTCCGCCGTGTGGGCGCAGTGCGCCGCGACGTCGATGGCGGTCACCTGCGCCATGATCACGCGGACGTTTTTCTGGCCGCGGACGATAGCGCGGATCGGCCACGCGATATCGCCCGGCGACAAGGCCGCAGTCGCCACCTGATAGAGCAAAGGCTGGAAGCAGTGATGATTTTGCGCGTCGACCAGCGTCACGTCGGCGTCGGCCCCCGAAAGCGCGCGACAGGCTTCCAGCCCGCCGAAGCCAGCGCCGACGATCACCACCTGAGGGCGCTTGTTCGGCTGCTGCACGCTTTGCTCGGCACGATCGCTCATCGCCGTACCTGATGACGACGTTCGCCGGATCATCGCATTTCCGGCCGGGGGTTGTGTTGCTACCCCTTTTGCATATAGCGCGCCGGCCGCTTCGCGCCACGGCGACTTTCGAACTCTGATATTTGTTTTCGTCAGTCCGGCGCGGGAACCGCGCGGTGCTTACAACGCTGTCAGGTAGCGTCGCTCTCCGGCGTGAGCGCCGAACGGACGTTCTCAAAATCCTTTGCCCATTCATCGGCGCGCGCGGCGATGAGGTCGCGTAAACGCTCCGCCGCGTCGGGGTAGCCTTCGAGCATCTTGACGAACATCGCCCGCGAAATTCGGAGTACCATCGAAACTTCGAGTGACGTTGCGGTTGCGGGACGGCGCGTCTCCGTGAACAACGCCGACTCACCGAGCAATGTGCCGGGGCCGGCAATCAGCTCGGGTTCGCCGACTTTCTCGGGATCGAGCCGGAACGAACCGCGCTGCACGATATAGCCGCCGTCGGCGGTGTCGCCCGCCTTGAACAGAACTTGTCCCGGCTCGAGGTACGAGCTTTCCGCGCCGATGGCCAAAATCCGCAGCGCCGTCGCGCCCAGCGGGCGCAGGATCGGGATCCGCTGCAGGAACGCGATATCGTCCTCAATGGTCATGATAGAGGCGGCTTACGGAACGAGCTTATACCCGCCCGCCTCGGTGACCAGGATCGCGGGGGTGGCGGCATCCTTCTCGATTTTCTGGCGTAACCGATAGATGTGGGTTTCGAGCGTGTGGGTGGTTACTCCCGAATTGTAGCCCCACACTTCCTGCAACAGGGTTTCCCGTGAAACCGGCCGCTGCCCGGCGCGGAAAAGATAGCGCAGTATCGACGTTTCCTTCTCGGTCAGCCGGACTTTGTTGCCCTTAGGACTGAGCAGCAGCTTTGAGCTCGGCCGGAAAGTGTAGGGACCGATCGTGAAGATCGCGTCTTCGCTGGCCTCGTGCTGACGCAGCTGGGCGCGGATGCGCGCCAGCAGCACGGCAAAGCGGAACGGCTTGGTGATATAATCGTTGGCGCCCGATTCCAGACCGAGGATGGTGTCGGAATCGGTGTCGTGGCCGGTGAGCATGATGATCGGCGCCTTGAAGCCATTCTTGCGCAGGATGCGCACGGCTTCGCGGCCGTCGATGTCCGGCAGCCCGACATCCATGATGACAAGATCGATTTGCCCGGTTTTTGCGGCCTGGACTCCCTTGCTGCCGTTTTCGACTGCGACCGCCTCGAATTCCTCGTGCAACGAGAGCTGCTCGGTCAGCGCATCGCGCAATTCGCCGTCGTCGTCGACGATAAGAATCTTACGCGTATTCGGCATTAACCAAGGACCCCCACCGCAGCCGCCGTATCGATCAGTGACGCTCTTCCGCTCGGCGCAAGGGCGCGAAGTAGTACATGCCAGAATATAGGCGCAAGCGGCAGTGGGGAATTTGCTTTCCGGGGAGCGGACCTAAATGCGCCGGATCTTGCTACGGAATATCGAGGTACGGCCGCGGCCGGGACGCAGATCGGAGGGCTGGTTGCGGGCCGGTCCCTTGACGATTCCAGTGGCGCTGGGGCGGGGCGGGATCAAGGCTAATAAGCGCGAGGGCGACGGCGGGACGCCGCAGGGCAGATTTCGTCCGCTACGCCTGTGGTGGAGGCCGGATCGATTGCGTCGACCGCACACCTCGCTACCGGCCCGCCGCATTAACCAAACCGTGGCCTGGAGCGAAGATCCGGCGGATCGAAACTACAATCGCCCTGTCATCCGGTCGGCCAGTGAACCAGGCGATCGGCTTTGGCGGAGCGACCGCCTCTATGACCTTTTCATTGAAATCGACCACAACGTGCGGCCCCGGGTCGCCCGCCACGGCAGCGCAGTCTTCATCCACGTCGCCCGGCCCGGTTTCGCCCCGACCGCCGGCTGCGTGGCGCTTCGATTTGAGGACCTTCAGCGGCTGTCAAAACGAATAGGGCCAAAGACCAGAATCACAATTCATAATTAGGTTTCCTCCACTTTAGCTTTGGTCGTGCGGCTGCCGAAAATGGCGGTGCCTACCCGCACATGTGTCGCTCCGAACGCGATGGCGGTTGGATAATCGGCGCTCATCCCCATCGACAGGAGCTTGAGGCCGTTCCGTTTGGCGATCTGGGCCGTCAGCGCAAAGTGCGGAGCAGGCGCGTCGTCGGCCGGCGGAACGCACATCAGCCCCGCGATCTCCAGGCCGTAACGATCCCGGCAGAGGGCGAGGAACCCGTCAGCTTCTTGCGGCGCGATGCCGGCCTTTTGCGGTTCGGCGCCGGTGTTGATCTCGACGAACAGAGTAGGCTGCCGCACTTGCGCGGCGATCTCCTTTGCGAGCGCTGCCGCCAATCTTTCCCGGTCGACTGAATGGACGGCGTCGAACAGCGCGACTGCCTCTTTCGCCTTGTTCGATTGCAAAGCGCCGACGAGGTGCAGTTCGAGACCTTGATGCCGTGCCATGAGGGGCGGCCATTTTGCCTTGGCCTCCTGCACGCGGTTTTCGCCGAAGACGCGCTGGCCCGCGGCAATGACCGGCGCGATCTCATCTGCCCCGAACGTCTTCGATATCGCGATCAATGTGACCGTTGCCGGATTGCGGCCGCATTCGGCGCAGGCGCGGGCGATGTCCGCGTTCACCGCCGCAAGTGCGGCCACTGAGTTCCCGCTTTCCATTGGGTAATCGGCTGCGAAACCCGTTAAATTTTAACGCTCGCGCGAAAGCGGCTTTTACGCCTTCCGCCTAGCGTGCCGCGGCACGGGGTGGTCCAACGCGCATGGCGCAATTGCAAGCAGAATCGCACAAGCCGTCGCAGCGGGGCAAGCCGCTGCTCAGCATTCGGGCGCGGTTGATTGTGGTCGCGTTGTTGACCATTACGCCGCTGATCTTCGAGCGCGTTCGCGGCTTGGAGCGGGCGCGCGCGGAGCGCATCGAAATCGCCCAAACCCAAGTCGTCGATCTTGCTCGCGGCGGCGCCGAAGCGCAACGCAGTGTCGTCTATTCCCTGCGCGCGCTTTTGCAGGTCATCGCCGGCATTTACAGCAAAACCCCGCAGCAGCAGCCGGAATGCAATCAGACCTTGAGCGCTCTCGCCGGCAACGTGCCCTGGATTTACGCCGTGGCCATCATCGGTGTCGACGGCCGGGTAAAATGCAGCAACGAGCCGCGTCTGATGGGCTTGGACGTTTCCGACCGTCCTTATTTCCCCAAGGCCATCCATTCCCGCGATTTCATGATCAGCGATTATCTGACCATGCGCGTACGCGAGGTGCCGACTTTGGCCGCGACTGTCCCAATCATCAAACCGGACGGTACCGTCGAGGGCATCGTCGGGGCCGCGGTTAATCTGCAATGGATCGGCGATCTCGCGGCAACCGCGGCGCAACGCCCGGGCATCTCGGTCGCGCTGCTCGACGGCGCCGGCACGGTCATCGCGGCCTCGGCCGACAACAATAAGCTGGTCGGTCATAACCTTGCCAATCATGCGCTCGCCCGCGACATGCTCAAAGGAGACGAGGGGGTAACGACAGCGATCGGTTTCGACGGCGTTCGTCGGATCTTCGCTTACGTCCGCGTGCCCGGGATGCGGGCGCGGCTGGTCGTCGGGCTTGACGAAGCCGTTGTGAACAGTGAGATCGATGCCGAAATCAGCTTCGCCTATTTTCAGCTCGCGCTGTTTGGCATCCTGGTTCTGATCGCCGCATGGTTCGGCGGCGAACATTTGATCCTGCGGCCGATCAGGTCGCTGGTGCAGACGGCGACGCGCTTCGGCGGCGGCGAATTGCAGGCGCGCGCGGCACGACGCCCCCTGATTGCCGAGTTCGAGCCGCTCGCGGCGGCGTTCGACGACATGGCGGCGAAACTTGCGACCCGCGAGGAAGAGTTGCGCATCGCAAACCAGCATCTTGAAGAACTCGCCAGCCTCGACGGCCTGACCGGGCTTGCCAACCGGCGGGGATTCGACCACGAGCTCGAACGCCGCTGGCAGCATGCGCGCGAGCAACGCCGCCTGCTGGCGCTGCTGATGGTCGATATCGACTACTTCAAGCTTTTCAACGACGGCTATGGCCATGTGCGGGGTGACGCTTGCCTCAGCGCCGTCGCCGAAACGCTATCGCTGGTCACCTTGAATGACGCCGTTCTCGTTGCCCGCTATGGCGGCGAGGAGTTCGCGGTACTTGTGCCGGGGCTCGATACCGCGCGGGCGACCGCGTTGGGCGAAGAAGTGCGCCGAGCGGTCGAAGATCTGCTCGTTACACATGCCGAGGCACCGTGCGGGTTCGTGACCATTAGCGTCGGCGTTGCTTCGCTGGTGCCCGACAACCAGCAAGCGGCCGCGGACTTGGTCGAAGCCGCGGACAACGCGCTGTATGCCGCAAAACGCCGCGGTCGCAACGCCGTGGTCGCGCATGCACCGCTGGTGTTGAGCGCGACGGGCTGAGCTCGACTACGAGGCAGATTTTTTTCGCCGCTTCTTGGTGCGCTTTGCCCTCGGCTTCGCCCTGTGCGGCGTCCAAATCATGCCTTCGAGCTTCATGCCGTCCGGGTCGGCGAAATACACCGCGTAATAATCGCGTCCATAATATTCGCCGGGCGGGTCAAGCACCGTCATCCGGTTTTCTTGGAGAAACGCGCCGAGTGCATCAACGTCGGCTCGGCTCGAGAGCTCGAACGCATAGTGGTGAAATCCGACGTCGCCTTTGCGGTACCGCTTTCTGCCGTTCGCTTCGGCGCCGGCGATCCAGAACAGCGTCTTGCCGTTGCTCCAGCCCGCCATGTCCGCATAATCGTACTTGCGCTTGAAGCCGAGGAACCCGAGCACCTTGTCGTAAAATGCCTTCGAGCGCCGGAAATCACTGACGCTGAGGACGAGGTGGTCGATGCCGACGACGCGTGGCATGGGCTTTCACTTGGCGAACGGTCATCGCATTTCAAGAGATAATCGAGGCCGAAACCGGCATTGGGGAAGCGCGAGCCGGGCGATGACGACGGTATGCCCCATCCAGACCCCGGAACCCCTTGGTTCGGCATGCACAAACCTGTATTTCCGGGATTGTTGTAGTGGCGGCGCGCGGGCTAAGATGCGGCGCACCCCATCACCACGGAAGACCATGACTCGATGAAGATCGCACGCACTTGGCAGCGGCAGCGCCGGTCCGCGCTCCGCGGGATTTTGGTATTTGCCGCCGGACTTGCACTTGTCGGCTGCGGCGGTTCTACGCTGCCCTCATCCTCTTCGTCGTCATCGTCGTCAACTGCCGAGGGCCTGCTCGGATTGCATGCAAACTCTGCCGGCAGCGGAGCGGGCGTGCGCGAGCTTACGCTGCCGGAAAAGAAGGTGATCAGCGACGCCGTCAACTTGTCGATCAAGGATCCCGGCACGGCGCAATTCCGCTGGCCGCAGATCAGCGCCGCCTCGGATGGCTCAGTCAACTATTGCGGCATGGTCAACGCCAAAAGTCCGTTCCCCGCCTATAGCGGCTGGCAAGCCTACATCGTCGAAACCACGGTGAGCGGCGGCAAGGTGTCTTCCGCGGTAGTCGGCCTGATCGCGGGCGGCAAGGACACCGAGATTGTGCGCAAGATGTGCAAGAAATACGAACTCGATCCGGGCGCGGCCGGTTGATCTGCCGCCGCGCTGTTGCGCATGCGACCTCTCTGATTATTTTTTGGACACATCTTTTGCATAGGCACGCAGCGCGAAATCATTGGCGGAGTGGTTAATTCGTTGGGCGGCCGGCGGTGGGCAAACGGTCTCGCACGTTCCGGTTAAAGCGCTGCCCATCCGCATCTTTTTTAGTTAGGCCGCGCGGCGTTGAAAACGCCGCGCTGAAGTCTTGCTCTATGCGACAAGACGCTATAGCGGTATTGTGTTTGCACCTAAGAAATGACCGGAGGGACTAACTCCGGCAGTAGCGATCAAAACCCAGGGGAGGATGTTTCATGCGCCGTCGTGAGTTTCTAAAATATTCTGCGGCAACCGCCGTAGCTGCCCCGTTTGTTCGGGTGGCCAGCGCGGACGCCGGCACCTACAAAGTTGGTGTTATCGGAGCAAAGACCGGGCCGCTTGCGCCCGGCGCTGCGATCACACATTTCCCGCCCTATCAGCTCTGGGCTCACGAAGTTAACGAGCGTGGTGGTCTCAAGCTCAAGGATGGGCAACGCAAAATCCAGATTATCGAATATGACGATCGCACTGCGCCGCCCGAAGCCATCAAGGCGGTCGAGCGCGCGGCTACCGTCGACAAGTGCGATTGGATTGGCGGCGTCTATGCCACCGGTTTCAATCTCGCCACTGCGCCGACGTTCGCCAAGCACGGCTACCCGCAGCTCACGCAGGCGTGCGTCACCGATCAAGGGCCATCGATCGTCAAGAAGTATCCCGGATTCTTCATGTTCCAGTCGTCGACCACCGCCTATGCCCAGGGCGCGATCAACGTGCTGAAGAAGCTGAAAGACGCTGGCCAGATCGGCAACAAGGTTGCGGCTGTGAATGTCGGCGACGACTTCGGTATCGAGCTGGCCAACGCCGGCCGGCCGTTGTTCAAGCAAGCCGGGTTCGAGCTCGTCTACGACAAGTCGTATCCGCTCGGCACGCAGGACTACACGCCGGTGATCAAGGCCGCCAGCGCCGCGAACCCCGACGCTTTCGTCGCCTGGTCCTATCCGCCGGATACATTCGGCCTTCAGGCGGCTGCCAAAGTCGAAGCCCTCAAGGTCAAGGCGTACTATTGCGCCGTTGGTTGCGGCTTTCAGGCGTTCGGCGGGATTCCGGGCTCTGAAAGCATTCTCGGCGCCGGTGGCGTCGTCGACTCGCCTGAAATCCGCGGCTTCTACAAGCGGCACAAGGAAGTGACCAAGGTCGATGCCGATTATTGGGGCAGCCCGTTCTATTATTCGATGTTGGAAATGCTGACTCAGTCGATTGAGGCGGTGGGGACAACCGACCGGCAAGCCATCGCGGATCATTTCCGCAATCGCAAATTCAAGACCCTCGTCGGTGAAGTCGAACTGCCCGGGCAGATCCTGGACAAGGTGTACACGGTCGGCCAATGGCAGGGCGGCTTCTTCAGTGCCGTGAATGGCGAAGGCTTCGCCAGTTCCAGCTACGCGCCGGTCAAGCTGAAGAGCAATTGGAGCTGAGAGGCTCGCGCCGGGTGAACGAGGGGCGTACGTCGCTCTGCTGAACGAGGTATCGCGATCGTCTCCGGTCCGAAACGGGACCGGAGACGACGTTGAATTGATCACGCTAGGTTCTCGCCGCCTCAGCTATTCGTTCAGCGGGCAATCGTAATCGGTCCATCAAGGCTGACATGGACATCATCATCATCGGCCTGCTGCTCGGCGGCACCTATGCCTTGATGGCCATGGGCTTGCAGCTCCAGTATGGCGTCGCGCGTATCATGAATCTCGCCAACGGCGAGATGTTGATCGCCGGTGCGTTCGGGGCCTTCTGGTTTTATGCAGGGACGCAAACCAGCCCGCTGCTCGCGCTGTTGTTTGTCGTGCCGCTCGCCTTCGCGCTGAATTGGGCGATCTACCGGGTACTGATCCTGCCGCTGGTGCGCCGCGCCAAAAGCCAGGGCAAGCTGGAAGTCGACAGCATACTGGCGACATTCGGGCTCAGCTTCATATTCATCGGCGTCATGGTCGCGGTATTCGGCGCCCAGTACACCGACTACGCCTATCTGTCCGAGCCGGTTTTCATTTTCGGCGAGCGCTACGGCCTCAACCGCGTCGTGTCCTTTCTCTGTTCTGGCGTACTTTGCGTCGGTCTGTATGTTTGGTTGCACAAGACTCGCGCCGGGCTGGCGCTGCGCGCCGTCTCCGTCAATCCCTCGGCGGCGGGTCTTGTTTCCATCAACGTCGCGCGTGCCTCGGCGTTTGCCTTTGCGCTCGGCGGAGCGGTGACCGCCACGGGCGGCGTGCTGCTTTCCATGTATCTGACGTTCGACGCTTCGTACGGTGTTGTCTTCACGCTGAAGGCGTTGATTATCGTCATTCTCGGCGGGGTCGGCGACATCCGCGGGACCATCCTCGCCGCGTTCATTCTCGGTTTGGCCGAAACCGCCGTTGCCACGCTGATTGATCCGGGCCTTACGCTCGCCGCCGCCTACGTTCTCTTCATGATCGTTCTCCTGGTCCGGCCCGAGGGCCTGTTCGGAAGGCGGACAGCGTGAGCAATCTGGCGGACACTCGGCAGGCTATGCGTTTCGGCGCTCGTTTGAGTAGCGGCGAGCTGCGAAAGCTTGTGATCTACGCCGTGCTGTTTGTGCTCGCCGCGCTCGCGCCCTTTGTGCTTGGCGGCTATCCGCTGCAACTCGCAATCAGCATTGCGATGTATACGGCGCTCGCGACGTCGTGGCTGCTGTTCTCGGGGCCGACCAACTACATCGCGCTGTCGACAGCGGCGTTCTTCGGTATCGGCATGTATACGGTGGCAGGCGGCATCGAGGCTTTGCCGTACCCTGTACTGGTCCTGCTGGCCGGTGTCGCCGGTGCGGCCCTGGCCGCGGTCGTCGGTCTTGCGACGTTGCGGGTTTCCGGCGTCTATTTCGTGATCTTCTCGCTCGGCCTCGCCGAGCTCGTGCGTCAGGTCATGACGTGGCTGCAGCACGTGCTGGGCACCATGAGCGGGATTTACGTCACCATCGAGCGCAGCGAGCAGGAATATTACTGGCAGCTCCTGCTGCTGACCGCCGTGGTCTACCTGGTCGGCTGGTGGATCGGGCGGTCGCGTCTCGGCTTTGCCTTGCGGATCATCGGTAACGACGAAGTCGTCGCCGTCCATTGCGGCATCAACACTGCGCTTGCCAAAGTCGTCTTGTTCGTCATTTCCAGCATGTTCGCTTCGATCGCCGGCGCTCTCGTGGCGCCGCGCTGGGGCTACGTCGAACCGGTTGTCGCATTCAACCCGTTCGTTTCGTTTCAGGTCGTCATCATGGCGCTGCTTGGCGGCACGCACCGATTATGGGGACCGGTGCTCGGCGTGATTCCGTTCGTGCTGATGTGGGAGGCGATATCGATCGAGTTTCCCGACGAGACGACGCTGCTGTTGGGCGTGTGCTTCCTGCTCATCGTCTACGTCATACCCAACGGCGTGACCGGCCTGATCGAGGATGCGTGGCGCCGGCGCGACGGCTCGGCGAAGGCCCGTTGCAGCGCGCGTTCGGCCCGCTGAAAAACTTGCTGCAGCGGAAAAGCGGCCATGCCTGATGCACAGGCCAACGAGGCTTTGTCGGCCGCCGCGGTATCGAAACGCTTTGGCGGCCTGGTCGCGGTCGACAATATGTCGTTCAACCTCGTGGAGAAGGAAGTTTTAGGTCTGATCGGACCCAACGGGTCAGGCAAGACCACAATGATGAATTTGATCTCCGGCGCGTTCAAGCCGAGTTCGGGCGAGATCAGGCTCTACGGCAACCCGATCACCGGCATCGGCGCCAGCAAGGTGGCGCGCAAAGGCGTGGCGCGCACCTTTCAGCTGGTACGGATGCTGCCGGCAATGACTGTGCTCGAGAACGTCAGCGCCGGCGGCGTTTTCGGTCACGCGCGGCGGTGGGGCAAGGAACTGGACGAGTATGCGCACGCGCTGCTGCGGCGGGTCGGTTTGCCAAATGCCGGCAATGCGCCGGTGTCGACGCTCACCTATATCGACCAGAAGCGCGTCGAGCTTGCACGCGCGCTCGCATCGGATCCAAAGGTTCTTCTGCTTGACGAATGGCTCGCGGGGCTCAATCCGACCGAGCTGCAGATCGGCATTACGCTGATCGAGCAGCTCCGCGCCGAAGGCTGCACCATCATCATTGTCGAGCACGTGATGCATGCGATCCGCAGCCTCTGTGACCGCTGCATCGTCATGAACTCGGGCGCCAAGATCGCCGAGGGCACGCCCGCGGACGTGCTCGCCGACCACGGCGTCATCAGGGCCTATCTCGGAGACGAGCATGCTTGAGGCCCGCGACGTATCGGTATCTTACGGGCGGCACCGCGCGCTGGAAAAGGTTTCGGCAGTGGTGTCGAAAGGCGAGATCGTGGTCATGCTCGGCGCCAACGGCGCGGGCAAGAGCACGTTTCTGCGCGCGGTGGCCGGGCAGACGCGCAAGATGCCGGGCGGTTCGGTGCACATGGACGGCGCCGACATCACGAACCGGCCGTCGCATGAAATCGTTGAGACTGGGGTCGCGCTGGTCCCCGAAGATCGCGGCATTTTTGCCGATCTCACGGTGCGGGAGAATCTCATCCTCGGCGCGCATCCGGTTCGAGCCCGCGCCGGCGAAGCCGAAAATCTGGAACGCGTGCTCGGCTTGTTTCCGAAACTCAAGCAGCGCCCGAAACAGATCGTGCGCACGATGAGCGGCGGCGAGCGCCAGATGGTGGCGATCGGCCGGGCCATGATGTCGGCTCCGACCATCCTTTTGCTCGACGAACCTTCGCTCGGGCTTTCGCCGCTTCTTTGCAGCGAACTGTTCCGCACGCTCTCCCGCATCAAGGACACCGGCGTCGGGATTTTCCTGGTGGAGCAGAATGCCAAGCAGAGCCTCGCTATCGCCGACCGCGGCTATCTGCTCGACAACGGCCATATCGTCGGCGCCGATACCGCCGCGGCGCTGGCCAAGGACGCCAAGGTGAAGGCGGCCTACCTCGGCGAATAGGCCGCCGGCCGTTTAAAGCATCCGCTGCCAATCGCTAATGCCGCTCACGGCGCCGCGTAGAACGTCCGAGCATCCTGCGTGAACGCTTTGCGCGATTGCGGGTCGACGTAGAACATGTGGCCGCCGCGGTAGAGCTTAAGCTCGGCGCGCTCGCCTGCGAGATCGGGAGGAAGGTGATTGAGCACGTACCGGGAGTCTGAATACGGCGTCACCGTGTCGCTGTAGCCGTGGCCGATCATCAGCCGGAACGACGGCGTCAGCGCCAGAAGCTCGCGCAGGTCTTCGCTCGAGCTCGCGGAAGTCCGGCCGTCGTCCCAATCCCATTTGCCGGCCACATCGTGCGCCAGGAGATTGTAGGTCATCTCGGTCTTGAACCCGAGCTCGTCGCGCGCATAGGCGACAAAGGCGCTGCCATAGGCGCGAATGAACCCGTCGAGAAACGGATCCGGCCCGCGCGACGACGCCGATTCGGGGTTGGGATCGTCGGCGGCGAACGTCGCATCGTAATGGCTGACGATCTTGCGCTCGCCGAGCCGCAGATTTTTCAAAAACGAGTCGTTGATGAAGCCGCGGGTGCGCGCGACGACATCCTCCGGCAGGCCGGTCATGTCGGCGACGCGCTTGTAGAAAGCATTTGCCGCGTCACCCTTCAGCGCCGGACCGACCAGCGCCGCGAGATAGTCGGTCAGCGCAAAGTGCTCGGCCTGCGCCAAAGCCGCCGTGCTGAAAGTCCCCTTGCGCTCGAGCTCGGCTGCCGCGAGCGAGGGGAGCCGCAGCGCCGCGCCAAGCGCGAAGCGCTCGCCGAACTGGAATTGGCCTTCGAGCAGCGGTGAGATCATCGCAATGCCGCTCACCACAATGCCTTGATTGTTTTGCAGGGCACGGGCGACCTTGACAGCGCGAAAGCCGCCATAGCTCTCGCCGAGAATGTATTTGGGCGATGAGACGCGTCCATTGTTGGCGACATAGAGGGCGATGACTTTCGCCATCGACTCGGCGTCGCGCTGCACGTGCCAGAATGCGCTGCCGCCGTCCGGCTTCGCCGGCCGGCTCCAGCCGGTGCCCACCGGATCGATGAACACCAGATCGGTGAAAGCAAGCCAGGTGTCGGGATTGTCGGCAAGATGCACGTTGGCGCCGTCGTAGCCGTTGCCGAACACGGCGATGCGCGGTCCGGCGACCCCGAGGTTAAGAAATGCCGAGGCGGCGCCGGGTCCGCCGTTGAACACGAAGGTCACCGGCCGCCGCTTATCGTCCGGCTTGGCGACAAACGCCGTATAGAAAATCGCGGCGGACCTCTCGCCGGACTGATCGAACAGCGCGAAGGTTCCGGCCGTGGCGGTGTAGTTGAGCTTGCCGCCCGGCAGATCGATGGCGTGCTCGGTCACGGAATTGGGCGGCAGCAGCGAAAGCACGCCCGGGCCGGTTTGCTGCTGGTGCCCCTCGGCGTGGCCGCCCGCGTGCTCGTCGGCGGCGGCGGCCGGCGCGGCGATCGCAAGCCCGAACGCGCAGGCAATAAACAGGCGGCGCAAATATTTGGTCATATCTGATGTCCGTTTAAGTCAGTGCTTCGGCGGCTATGTCTTTATGTATGATCGCGCGGTGAAAACGCCCGAAAGATGGCCCTCAAAAGCGGGTATGGTTGGCGAGAACTTGCGTCCGGTGGACAACGCCGAGCGGATGGAGGAAGTTCTGGCCGGCCTGAAACTTACGTCATGAACAGGAGCATTCGCGGTGCCTAGCCCACGCGCATCGAAGGCGTTGGCGCGCTTTACCGTGCTCGATCTGACGCGCGTGCGCGCCGGGCCGACCTGTGTGCGCCAGCTTGCCGACTGGGGCGCCAACGTCATTAAGGTCGAAGCGCCGCCGGATTCCGAAGAGCCGATGGGCGGGCCGCGCGACAACTCGGACTTCATGAATCTGCACCGCAACAAGCGGAGCATCACCATCAACTTGAAGTCGCCGCAAGGACTCGCCGCGTTCAAGCGGCTGGTCAAGAAAGCCGACGTGGTGGTCGAGAATTTTCGCCCGAACGTCAAAAAGCGCCTCGGCATCGATTACAAGGCGCTGGCGCGCGTCAATCCGCGGCTGGTTTACGCCAGCATTTCCGGATTTGGCCAGGATGGCCCCTATTCCGGCCGCCCGGGCTTCGATCAGATCGCGCAAGGCATGGGCGGGTTGATGTCGATCACTGGCCCGGCGGGGCACGGGCCTTATCGCGTCGGTATTCCGATCGCCGATCTGACCGCCGGACTGTTTGCTGCGCTCGGCATTATGGTCGCTCTGCTGGATCGCGATAAATCCGGCAAGGGGCAGGCGGTGGCGACGTCGCTGTTACAGGCGCAGATTTTCATGCTCGACTTTCAGGCCGCGCGCTATCTGGTCGAGGGCGAGGTGGCGCAGCAAGCCGGCAACAATCATCCGACCACGGTGCCGACCGGCGTGTTTAAGACCACCGACGGCTTGATCAACATCGCTACTACCGGCGGCAAGATGTGGGACCGGTTTTGCGAGGCCATCGGCGCTGCTGAAATGGCGCGAAAGCCCGAATACGCGACCGCCGGCGCGCGATCGAAAAATCGCGACGCGCTCAATGACGAGATCCAGAGCCATCTCACCAGCCGCAGCAGCGCCGAGTGGATCGAACGGCTCAACGCCGCCGGCGTGCCGTGTGGGCCGATCTATTCCATCGACAAGATGTTTGCCGATCCGCAGGTGCGGCATCTGAAAGTCGCGCAGGTTGTCGGCGGCGGGAAGGAAGGCGCTCAAACTCCTGGCGCAGCCGGTGTCGCTGTCGCGCACGCCGTCGCGTCTTGTGCGGCGGCCGCCGGCGGCCGGCGAGCATACCGGCGCGGTGCTCAAGGAATTCGGCTTTTCCAAGCGCGAGATTGCCGCGCTGCGCGAGGCCAAGGCGATCTGAACGGATTGACGCACGAGACAGCGAGACAGGGAATCGAAATAATGGCGCAAACCGACAAAATCCTGGCGCGCAAGGAAGCGGGCGTCGGGCTCGTCACCTTCAACAATCCCGAGCGCCACAACGCCGTGTCGCTCGAGATGTGGGAGGCGACCAAGGAAGCGCTCGATGCCTTCGCCGCCGACAGCGAGGTGCGCGTCGTGGTGCTCACCGGCGCCGGCGGCAAGGCGTTCGTCTCCGGCGCCGATATTTCCAAATTCGCCAGCGAGCGCGCTTCCATCGAAGCGACGCGCGCCTACGACGTCGTCACCGCCGCGGCCTTCAACAGCGTGTACGAATTTCCCAAGCCCACCATCGCCATGATCCGCGGCTACTGCATCGGTGGCGGCGCCGCGCTCGCGGTCTGCTGCGATCTCCGCGTTTGCACCGACAATTCCGTGTTCGCGGTGCCGGCGGCGAAGCTCGGGCTGGGCTACGGCTATGCCGAACTCAAGCGGCTCACCGATGTTGTGGGCCCGTCGTTCGCCAAGGAGATCTTTTACACCGCGCGCCAGTTCACCGCCGCCGAGGCGCAGATCATGGGCCTGGTCAATCGCGTGGTGCCGTCCGCCGAGCTTCAGACGCACGTCAAAAGCATCACCGATGCGATCTGCGCCAACGCGCCACTCACCATCAAGGCGGTCAAATTCGCCGTCGGCGAAATCCTCAAGGACGAGAACGAGCGCGATATGGCCCGGGTCGATGCCATGGTCGAAGCGTGCTTCGCCAGCCGCGACTACACCGAAGGCCGCACCGCCTTCATGGAGAAGCGCAAGCCGAAGTTCACGGGAAGCTGAAACCGGAATGCGTTTTGCTTGTCACCTGCTGGTGACGGTCAGTTTTGTTGAAATGAATTTGCTTAAATGACCGTAACGCAAGCGCCCCCTTCGGCCATCGGCCAGGGCGGCCGGATTTTTATTTTCGGCTTTCTGTCGGCGATCGCGCCGCTGTCGATCGACATATATCTCCCCGCGCTGCCGACAATGCGGGCGGCGCTCGGCGCCAACGAAGCGCAGACGCTCTACACGCTTTCCACTTTCTTCATCGGCTTTGGCGGCGGCCAGTTGCTGTTCGGACCGCTGACCGACCGCTTCGGGCGGAAACGCCCGCTCATCTGCGCGCTTGCGGTCTATATCGCCGCATCCGTCGGCTGCGCGCTGGCGCCGAGCATCACCATGCTCATACTTTTTCGCTTTATCCAGGCGCTCGGCGGTGCCATCGTTCCCATCACCGTGCAGGCCATGGTGCGCGACCTTTACGCGCGCAACGAAAGCGCCCGCATCCTGTCGCTCAATCTCCTGGTGACGGCCTCCGCGCCGATCGTGGCGCCGCTGATCGGCGGCCAGGTGCTGCTCTGGCTCGATTGGCGTTTTATTTTCTGGATATTGGTCGCGTTCGGCGGGCTGGCGTTGATCACCGCGTCGGTGCTGCCGGAAACGCTCAACGCTGCGCGGCGCAGCGGGGCGCATCCGCTCACGCTGCTGCTCGGCTACGCGGCGCTGCTGCGCAACCCTCGCTATCTCGGCTACGTCGCCTGCTCGACGTCGTACTTTTCCTGCCTGTTCGCCTTCATCGCCGGCTCGCCCTTCGTCTACATCGAATATTTCGGCGTGCCGGCGCAGTTCTACGGCTTTCTGTTCGGCGTCAACATGGTCGGGATGATCGCGACGACGTTCGTCAACAGCCGCATTGTGATGCGGCGCGGTGCCGATCCGCTGCTGCGCACTGCGTGCACCATCGGGGCGGCGGCGAGCCTGGTTCTGCTGGCGACCGGCATCAGCGGCTTCGGCGGCGTACCCGGCATTGCCGTGCCGCTGTTTGTCGTTCTGGCGCTGCTCACCATGGTCGCTTCGAACGCGATCTCTGGGGCGCTGGCGGTCGCGCCCAACGCAGGCGCCGCGGCGGCGCTTGCCGGCGCCTTGCAATTCGGCGGCGGCGCGTTCATCAGCGCGATGACCGGCTGGCTCGCCGACGGCACGCCGCGGCCGATGGCCGCCATCATCTGCGCCGGTGCGGTGCTGTCGCTGGTGGCCAACTTGTTGCTGCTCCGAAAATCGCGCGACTAGCGCCGCAACGACCCCTCTCCCGGCCCGCTCGCGCTGCCGCGCGAGCTTGCCACCCTCTCCCGCAAGGGGAGAGGGGATTATCGGATCACGGCGTGACTTTGGCTGAGGTTCCGGAAGCACTACTGGCGTTTTCGCAGCGCCTGTTCTACACACGCGCCGCAACCCGAATTGCTCCCTGGAGAGGTGGCAGAGTGGTTGAATGCACCGCACTCGAAATGCGGCATACGGGCAACCGTATCGGGGGTTCGAATCCCTCCCTCTCCGCCAGCCCGCTCATTCACCCCCGTTCGCAGTCCTTCGCTCTAAAACACAGAAACCCCTGAGCGGGCGGCTTAACATGCCCCTCTTTTGTTCTTGACTGTTCGCGGTCCTTCGCCATAATCCGCATTATTCATGTATACTGGTTAGTGGACGGCAAAATTTAGGAAATGGTGAGCGATGGTGCAGGCGACGGGTCGGCTCACGGCGCTGAAGGTCGAGAAAGCAAAAAAGCCCGGCATGTATGCCGATGGAGGCGGGCTCTATCTGCGGGTGACACCGGAAGGCACGAAAAACTGGGTGTTGCGATACATGCTCGATCGCAAGGCGCACTGGATGGGCCTTGGTCCATTGGCGCTGTTCGGCCTTCAGGAAGCCCGCGCTCGGGCGCTGGATGCGCGAAGGAAGCGCCACGATGGCATTGACCCGATCGAGGCGAGGCGCGCTGAGCGGGCCCGGCAACGGCTTGACGCAGCGAAGGCCGTCACGTTCGGCGAAGTCGCGGAAATCTACATAAACGCTCACCGCGCCGGTTGGCGCAACGGAAAGCACAAGGCGCAATGGGAAAACACGCTCAAGACCTATGCCGCGCCGATCATGTTCCTGCCGGTGCAGTCGATCGACACGGCGCTGGTGCTGAAAGTCCTCGAACCGGTTTGGACGGCGAAGCCTGAGACGGCCGGGCGGGTTCGACAGCGCATCGAAAGCATCCTCGATTTTGCGAGGGTCCGTGGCCATCGCGACGCAGAGAACCCGGCGCGCTGGCGCGGCCATCTCGATAAGCTGTTGCCGGCACGCGCCAAGCTGCGGGCAATCGAGCACCATGCCGCGCTGGCGTACACCGAGCTGCCGTCCTTCCTGGCGAACTTGCGCACGAGAGAAGCCATTGCAGCCCGCGCGCTGGAGTTTTTAATCCTCACTGCTGCACGCACCGGTGAAGTGATTGGCGCCCGCTGGAACGAAATTGACCTTCTCGACAAGACCTGGACGGCGCCCGCCACACGCATGAAGGCACACCGCGAACACCGCGTGCCTCTGTCTCCGCGCGCACTCAGCATCCTGGGCGAATTACAGGCGGCTCGTCAAAGCGACGACAGGAGCCGCTTTGTGTTCCAGGGCTCCAAGCCGGGGACGCCGCTGAGCAACATGGCGTTCTTGATGCTGTTGCGTCGCATGGGGCTCGATGACCTAACGGTGCACGGTTTTCGCTCGACGTTCCGCGATTGGGCCGCGGAGCGAACCAACTATCCCAACCATGTCGTGGAAATGGCATTAGCCCATGCCGTGAGCGACAACGTGGAGCAAGCGTACCGCCGCGGCGATCTGTTCGAGAAACGGCGCCGGCTAATGCAGCAATGGGCGACGTTCTGCACTGCCGCTCCAATAACGGAGCAGCGCGGCAAGGTCACAGCTTTACGAGGACAAGGTTAGCTAAGGACGTGCCGCGAGATCCAACCCAGGGATTAATTATTCGCCTGACACCGAACAAGGAAGGAGAACCGCCAACAGCAGAAACCTAAGTCGCTAATTTCCTACAGGACGCAGCGGCCGGGCGCTCGAACGCCCGACCGCCACTTGCCACAGCGCACCGGAGCTACGACGCGCCATGACCGACGCTATCAATATCAAAAACTGAGCGGCGTTCCGCCTTGGCCGGTGCATTCACCCCAACAAGGAGACTTGCCATGTCAGCTTTAAATCGTCGCTCAATCCTCGCCGGCGCAGCCGCAGTGCCGGTTGCCACCGCAGCTATTCCCGCCATAGCGGGGGCAGCCTTCACGCCAGATGCTGCAATCTTCGAGCTCGTAAGTAACCTCAGCGCTGCCTGGAAGCGTCTGGAACAAGTATGCGACATGCGGGAGGTCGCCGAGGATGCGATGTCTCAATGGAACAAACAAAATCCAAAACCGCAGGCCGAAAGGGTGAAGTACACGATCACTCCAGCCACGACAGTCGAAGAGATGACAGACCTGGGCTAAAGCGGGACCGCGAAGCCGACGCCGATTCTCAGTTACAAGCAAGCGGTCGAAGAGTGGGACCAACTTCACAGCGAGGCGGAAGCCAATAGCGGATACACCGCAGTTAATGAAGCCGAAGGAGCCGTAAACGACGAAATCAATGGGCTGCTCGACGACCTTTGCAACACACCCGCTCAGAGACGGCCTGATAGCCAAGCGCGCTGTGCCCTGCGCTTCGCGAATGAGCTAACCGAACTGCCTTGCAGCGCAATCGAAGATCTAATTCGCCTGTTGCCTGATGGTGCGATGGGGAGAGTAGTATGAGCGCAGAGAAGCTGTGCAGAAACCTTTGACGGCGATAAGGCGCCGGAAGGGTGGGTCGTGGTTGATCTTGTACCGTTCGGGCCGGCCGCATCTAAACTTCTTGGACATCCCATCAAACGACGTCATCCGCGATGCGGCGCAGTGTCCTACCCACACGCGACAACTGGAAAGGCGCGTGAAGGATAGCGGTGGGGCGCTCTCAGGGCCAACAGCGGGCAGTTCCTAGCAGCTAGCCTCACGCGAATTGAAACCGAGGAACACCGTTCGCGTTGGTCGGGTAAGGATGCCGCTCGCCATGGGCCAATCCTGCGTAGATATCGACAAACGCATCGACAAGATCCGCGCGTTGCTCCGTAGGACAACCGATCCTGCCGAGATCGAGCGCATCAATCGGCAGATCATCGATCTTTACGGAGAACGGCTACGGCTGCACCGAAACGAGGACAGCTAGGCTGCCTCAGTGGGCATTTTTTAGATCAGGAAAATAGCACTCTGGCGCGGGCAGCGCCTTTTTGTAAAAGCAAAGCCCCGCGGTTGTCGGCGGGGCTTTTAAACGGAGGGGGCGTTAGGGGGCTTGGGGGCGTACGCTGTCCGTCTAACCGCCTAACGCGCCGAATGCAGGTTCGTTCCCGGTGGTGCGAGAATAGTGCGCCCCCAAATCACCCCGCCAGCCGGTCCGGCGCCCGCCGTGGATAATCCGTCGGGTTGCTGCCGAGAGCTACAACATTCTTCACAGCCCACAAATCGGAGCGGATTGTATTTCGGCGGCCTTATGGCTTGAATGAGCGCATGGCATCAGCGGCGGATGACGCACTGGCCTGTCCGGCGTGCGGCTATGACATGGAATGTGTGCGTTGGGTCCGGCGATGGCCTCAGGACCAGGTCGGCGTATTCCGTTGCGAGCGCTGCGATACGCAAGTGAGCCGCCTTGCACACCGCACATCGGCACGCACCGGTGCGACTCAGCGCGGCGTGGTGAAAATCGGTGCGCGAGCTTGACGGAAATCGGCGTCGATCCTCGCTGGCAGAAGCACCGAGAATAACGGGGCGAGCGCTAGCCCTCCCAGTGGCCTGAGCAATTAGGTCCGATCTAGCGACCTAGTGCGAAACCTACCGCAAACAGGAACCGTAGGTCACCAAGGCAGGTGAGGAATTCGCGAAGGATGAGGCCATACGCCTACTCCGATGGAACTCCAGCGTTATGGGAGCATTCTCTAAATGACCGCCGTATCCGGAAGGGCTGATGCCCAAAGAAAACAGCATGCCGATCTCGGACGCTTCCAAGACTCTGCATTCCGCGACGCGTCCCTTCAATCAGCTATTCTCAGAAATTGCCCAAGTTACGTCGCGCGAAGTCGGCCGAGCGTGGGTCTTCGCCCTCGCCGTTGCAACGATCGCTGCATGGGCGATCACCGGCCCCTTTTTTCACTTTTCGGATACATGGCAGCTTGTCATCAATACTGGGACCACCATCGTCACCTTTCTCATGGTGTTTCTGATTCAGAACTCACAAAATAGGGATGCCGCCGCAATCCAAATTAAGCTCAACGAACTCATTCGCGTGAGCAAAGCCCATAATTCGTTTGTTGGTGTCGAGCACCTCACTGACGAAGAAATCGACGAAATCCGTGCCAGGTGCGAAGAGCGCGCCAAAGCCGAACTTATTCGATCAACCCTCGGCGAGAATAGAAATGGCCAGTTCCTTGGCCGCTAGGACCTTCACCGGTAGACGAACTTAATGACGCCGCGACCTTCACAGGGTGTTCGGGTTCGGGTGAATGTTTATTCGGCGAGGTAGGTAGTAGGTCCGATCCTCGCTGTGAACTGCAAGCGTGGCTTACGGTCATTGAGCAATCGCTAAAGAAGATTGCGGCGCCGCGTGCGGTTTAGGTCCACAGGGCTTTGTCATAAAACGAGATGCCAGGCCCCGCTCAACTCGCGGGGCCTTTTTACTGCCGGCATGAACTCTTGTCAGCGTGCGACAGTTGTTTAATCATGCGGGAGGCGGCAAACGGGGTTTGCGTTGCCTCGACCGTATCATGTGATCGCTGCGTGTCTCGTGCTGCTGCTCGCGCAAGCGAGCAACGGGCCCCTATTTGGACAGAGCGCTGTCACGCTCGACCAACTGCTCTCAAAAGATGCCCAGATAAAGCTTGGTGTCGCAGCAATGAAGCCTGAGCAGCAAGAACTGCTCAAGCAAGTTCTAATCACCCTCTACGCTCAAGGGTATCAAGCCGGCAATGCTCAAGGCTATCAGACGGGAAAACGAGAGGGGGCGCTCGCTCTTTCGGCACCACCAGAACCATCAGGCATTATCGAGAGCCGGATCGATGGCGACTTTAATGGCTGGGAAGGGGAAACTGTCGTGAAACTAGTGAATGGCCAAATTTGGCAACAGTCCAGCTACCACTACGAGTACCACTATGCCTTCATGCCTGACGTCATGGTTTACCCGTCAGCAGGTGGCTACAAAATGAAGGTGGATGGAGTAAGCGAAGCCGTAGACGTCAGGAGGCTCAGATAGTTTTTGGAGTCACGGAGCGATCGGGCCGCTCGCCGCACTGGATGAAGATCAAGAAAGTTGATTTTTAATCCATCACCCTCCCTGTTCGGGCCGATGTTGCTGTCATAGTTGAATTGGAACGGCACGCTCGTGAGACTGGCGAGCGGATTGGCGAGCTGATTCGCAAGATCTTGTTGTGCCAGCGCGGGCGTTCCAAAGAAAAGATTGGCAATCACTGCCAACACTATTGAAGCGAAAAGTGCCGCTGCCATTTTCGGAACGAGAACTCCAGCCGCCCTAACAAGGTTACGGCGCAAGCATAGCTCCGAGATTGCATTCACGCGCATGACAAGCGTTCCCCCAGCTAGAGACCCATCCAGTGGTAAAGCGAACAAAGCGCGGAAATTGCAACGGGTCGAGTTTGACCGGAGACAAAGGTTATATGACCATTGCCGCCATGCGAGCGCAATTCAGAAGCAGCGATGATGTCGGCTCATGGCCGATTTTGTTGCAGAAGTCGTTGGCGTAGTTGGTGAGGAGTGATTCTGTTTCCCCGACGCGATTCGCTATGGAGGCGATCGATGATGGGGCAACTTGGTCACGATCAGGGCGAGTTTTTCTATTCGTTTCGCCTTGCTGAGGCGGTACCGGACGATCACCCGGTTCGGGCGATTGCTGCGGTTCTAGACCTTTCTTGGGTGCACTCAGAGTTATCGCCATTTTATCCGAAGATCGGCCGTCCCTCGATTGATCCGGTGCTGATGATCCGGATGCTCATTGTCGGCTACGTGTTTGCGATCCGTTCGGAGCGAGCGTTGTGTCGCGAGGTGCAAGTGAACCTCGCCTATCGCTGGTTTTGCGGGCTCTCGATCGAGCACAAGGTGCCGGACCATTCGGCGTTCTCGCGCGCCCGCCATGAGCGGTTCCGCGAGAGCGACATGCTCCGCCGGGTTTTTGAACGTGTCGTTGAGGCTTGCATTGGAGCTGGGCTGGTCGGCGGTGAAGGATTTGCGGTGGATGCCAGCTTGATCGTGGCTGACGCCAACAAGCAGCGATCGATACCCGGCACGGAATGGAAGAAGGCTGGTACCGGCGAGGCTGCGAGCCGTGCCATGAGGGAGTATCTAACGACCCTCGACGATGCAGCGTTTGGAGCGGCGAGCGAGGTAACGCCGAAGTTCGTTTCGCCATCTGATCCGGCGGCGCAATGGACGGGCGCGATGCGCGGGCCGGCCTTCTTCGCCTACGCCGACAATTATCTCATTGACGTCAAGTTCGGCATTATCGTCGATGTCGAAGCTTGCCGTGCCATTCGTCAAGCTGAGGTCGGCACAGCGAAGATGATGCTAGAGCGGACGGAGCAGCGGTTCGATCTCAAGCCCGCGTATCTAGCCGCCGACACGGCCTACGGTTCGGCAGAGACGCTCAATTGGATCGTCAATGACAAGAAGATCGCCCCGCACATACCGGTCATCGATAAATCGAATCGTGAGGATGGGACTTTCTCGCGTGCCGACTTCATCTTTGATAAGGATCGTAATGCCTACGTTTGCCCGAATGGTAAGCTGCTGCACACAACTGGAACCGTGCACGACGGCTATGCACTTCGCTATCGCGCTTCCAAATCCGATTGTGATGCTTGCGCATTAAAGACGCGGTGTTGCCCCAACACTCCGATGCGATACGTACCTCGCGATCTTCATGAGGACGCCCGAGATGTCGCTCGCGCGTTGGCCAAAACCGAGGCTTTCGAGCAGTCGCGCCGCTACCGCAAGCGCGTCGAGATGCTATTTGCACATCTCAAGCGCATTTTGAGACTAGGTCGCCTTCGGTTGCGTGGACCACGCGGTGCTCAGGATGAGTTCACGCTCGCTGCCATTGCGCAAAACCTTCGGCGCCTGGCGAAACTGATCGCTCGACCGCCGCCGGCCGCCGCTCCATGTGCTGCATAGTCGGTATCTCAGGCCCAGGCGATCAAGACCACTCCTAAAGGAGTGGATCATCAGATATCTCCAAAAACCGCGCCCTCACCGCACGACTAGAAAATCACGGACTTCTGCAACAAAATCGGCCCGTTTCTACCATTGTGGAATGCATCAATTTGACCGCAGTTGGAAGTGAAGCGGACATTGCGCCGGCATCGCTGATCAGTAGCGATTGACCTGGGCTGTGCGAAAACGTGCCTGCGAGAGCAACGCGCAGAATTGTTTTCTCTTGGGTCTTTTCTCGACAGCGCTAAAGCATTGTCATTTTTCAATTTAAAAAAATGGAGACAAACGTTCTATCTGAAATTTCAACTTCGGAGTTTTCATACAGACAAGACCCGTAACCGACCTTTCAAGCGTAGCGGTGTAGGCTATTCAGGCGATACTCGGTCTTGCTGCATAGAGCGCCCGCTCGAAGCCGATCATGGTCTCTTGGACGTGCGGATCGCCGATCGGCAGGATTTGCATCAAAGCGACGGCGCCAATGCGCTTCTTAAGATCAATCCAGTAGTAGGTATTGTGGACTCCACCCCACGTCAGGCTTCCGGCTGAACGGAATCCTTCGACGTCCTCGGTGTTGATGAGGAAGCCCAGCCCCCATTTCTTGACTTGTCCGGGGAAGGTCTCGACTTCGAGCGCCAACGCGGGGTTGCTGCTGCGCACCATCGGGACGTCGAGATCGCCGATGGCGTTACGCGTCATCAGCTTGACCGTCTCCTCCCTGAGCACCTTCACGCCATCGAGCGTACCGCCCGCCAGCAGCATGCGGGTGAAAGCGAGGTAGTCGAGCCCGGTGGAGAACAGTCCTGCGCCGCCGGAGTGGAACTCGCCCTCCTCCACCTCGAAGGTGATTGCGACCGGTTTGCCGTCCGGTCCGCGCACGTGCGTGCCAACGAGGCGCTGTGCCATGTCGTTGCGCAACAGGAAGCTCGTGTCGTGCATGCCGAGGGGATCGAGGATGTGTTGCCGAAAATAGCTTTCCAGGTCCTCGCCCGCTGACCGCCTCGACCACCTTGCCGACGAGGTCGAGGCCGATGCCGTATTCCCAATTGGTACCGGGATCGAACAGCAAAGGCGCGCGCAACGCCTCGTTCTTGTGGCTGAGGATGCTGGGCAGCCCGGCGATCTTGAGGTAGCGCGTGAGATCGGGGTTGAAGATGTCGTAGCCGTAGCCCGAGGTGTGCGTCAGCAAATGTCGCAGGGTGACCGGGCTTTTCGGATCGCGAAGCCGTGCCGTGCCGTCGGCACTGAATCCCTCCAGCACTTTCACATCCTTAACTGCCGGCAAGACGTCACCCATCGATTGCTCGAGACCGATGCGCTGCTGTTCGATCAGCTGCATGGCGGCGGTAGTGGTGACGGCCTTGGTCATCGAGGCAATGCGGAACACCGAGTCGAGCGTCATGGGTTCGGTCTTGTCGACCGCCCGTCGTCCGAAGGCGCCACGGTAGACGACACCGCGATCGTCAGCGGCGAGCGCCACGATGCCCGGAATGAGACCCGCATCGATCGGCTTCCTCAGGATTTTATCGATCGCCATTGCCGGGTTGGACTCCTCTGACTGTGCAGGGGGTGAGCGATTGGCGCGATCAGGTAGCTCCCAAGTCATGGCACCAAGTGATGGCACCAAAAAAGCGTCTAGCCCTAAATCGCCTGATTATTTGACGGTCAAACCCAGCCGCGTCTACCACGTAGTGCTCGTCGGCGCTCAGCCATTCTCGTAGCTTCGACCAGCGCTGCCAGCACCTCTCCCGCTTCATCGATCAACGTCGCAAGCGCCTGCAGACCATAAGGAAACTCACCGACCGTCACAGATCCTAGCGTGTCGGTCGTCTCCTTTGCTGTCACGATGCCCGGCGAGTCGCAGTCCCTTGTCGACGATCGGACAATCGACAATACGAAGGGCCGGCAATGGCCGATAGTAAAAGATGACACCACGCCGCTTCCCGCCGCCGTGGTCCGTCGAGGACACCCCCGCATGCTTTATCGTTCGCGATCACAACGGGCAGGCGCTCGCTTACGCCTACTTCGAGGACGAGCCGGGACGAAAATCAGCGGCTCGTCCGCTCACGCGCGACGAGGCGCGGCGCATCGCCTCGAAACGTGGCGAAGCTCCCAGAGTTGCTCAGCAAACCATAGCGGAATGTCCGCTTTCGGGAGAAGCGGACATCGAGCGGACATTGCAAATCGGTAGCTCGTGACCCACATGTATGGTGCGGCCGTGCGTTGCAAGAAGTTTTGACGAGCTGGTGGTGAGCGGTCTTGCATCAATGTATCCGGTCTTTGATTGGAGCACTGAGCTCTAGACCATCATGGATATCAGCGCGCGTGCGATCTCATTAACGGACAGGCCTCGACCGGGCCATGTGGGTCACCAGTGCTCGCATGCGCCGGGAAGACCGAACCTCCATCTCATCTCATCTTCTCGCAGACCTCGGCGGGTAACGGTTATTGGATACGTCGTCGCGTCGCTCCTATCCCGTTTGTTTAGGCAGACTGCGTTGCCGCTTTTGTGGACTTAACCTCGAAAACGCGACCGTGCGCCAACACGCTCCAGGCGATGCGGGCCAGTTTATTGGCGAGCGGGATCGCAAGAACATTGCGGTGCAGCCGCTTCTTGGCTGCCTCGAGCCAGGGTTTGAGCCCGTGGCGCTCCCAGCTCTTTGGCTTGATAAGCACCACCCATGCCGCTTGCACGAACAGAACGCGCAGATAGCGATTACCGCGCTTCGATATCTTGCCGAGGATGGTGCGGTCCCCAGTTGAGATCTGTTTGGGGACGAGCCCCAGCCAAGCGGCGAAGTCGCGGCCTTTAGAGAAGACATCGCCGGTGCCGATCGCGGCCACCATGGCGCTGGAGATGATCGGGCCAATGCCAGGCACGCTCATCAACCGCCCGCAACCGGCATCCTGGCGCGCAACAGTCTCGATCTCACTTGATAGACTCTCGACCCGCTCATCGAGTCGGCGCCAGTCGCCAGCCAGGTCCTCGATGACCCGCACCATGCGGGGCGACAGAACATCGGGCGGCGCAGCCAATATGCGCGGCAACTCGGCACGCAAAAAGCGTAACCCCTGCCGCACCGCGACGCCGCGCTCCAACAGGAAGGCACGAATCCGATTGATGATGCCGGTACGCTGACTAACCAATCGCTCGCGCACACGATGCAGCGCTTGCAGGTCGAGCTGATCGGCCGTCTTCGTCGCGACGAACTTCATCGTTGGCCGCTGCACCGCTTCGGCGATCGCCTCCGCATCACGGAAGTCGTTCTTTTGTCCCTTCGAGTAGGGCCGCACGTACCTCGCCGGCATTAGCCGGGCGTCGTGACCAAATGCCTTGAGCTCCCGGCTGAGATGATGCGCACCAACGCAAGCCTCCATGCCGATCAGGCAAGGTGGCATGTTGGCAAATCGCGCGTTCACCTGGCCACGCGACCACTTCTGCCGCAGCACGATCGCCCCACGCTGATCAAGGCCAACAACGTGGAACGTGTTCTTACCAATATCGATGCCCATTACGACGATCGCGCCGTTGAGTATCTGAGACATGGCGTCAACGCGGAAAAATAAAGGTCAGCGTCGCCTGCGGTAACCAGGTATCGCTTTGATTCCATCCGTCGCAGGAACAATGCTTTGCAGATTGGAAGGCGGCGATCGACGCCTCCTTGGAATAGACGACGATTGATTGTATCGCAGAATTAGAAAGCAGCCGTTTGGATGGCACGCATCAGGTTGGCGTTACGGTGTGCCCGGCAATATTTCGTGACCAGCGCTTTGTTAGTGGCGAATTTACCGAAGTCTACTGTCGGCATGTTGCGTGCCGCATTGAAATAGCCGCTCATCCAGGCGGCTACCAATTCCTGGCGATCGGGGAGCGCCTCTAGATAGTTTCTGCAGGTCAGCGCGGACATTTCCAATATGACCTGCGCTTTCACGGAGTTGTAGGAACTCGCTGTCAAAATGGCGGCAGCAACCACGGTGTATCGCAACGCTTTCGTCGCCGTTGTCATGACACTCACCTATTTGGGGGCGGTTGCGCGTTTCAGACCGGTCATAACTAACTCTCCCGGATTGGAGGCGCACCATCCCTGCACGTTTGCGACGTTTCTCGCGTATGCTTCCAGGTTGATATAGGTATAGCCCGTTTTTTGATTGAACCAACCGCTCATCCAAGCGGCGAAGATCCTCGATTGCTCGGGCGGCATGGCAAGATATTGCGCGCAGGTCACCAGTGGCATTTCCACCATCATCTGCGCCTGACTGATCGACGGGACCAACATCCCGCCAAACGCCAGACACCAGACAAATGTTCTCATCCGAGTCAAACCCATTATACTGTTTCCTTTTCTGTTAGATCACAGAACGGCGTCGGACAGGTTCATCCGGTACGCCCGGGCAAATCACAGATCAAATGCCGCCAAAGCGGAAATTCAGTCCGGCCCGCAGCATATTTTCCTTGAGGGTGTTGCCGGCGCCGGCGCCAACCCAAATCCACTCGGCCTTTGCGCTCAGATTTTGGGTGATGCCGTATTCGACGCCGGCACCAGCGGCCAAGCCGAGGTGAAGATCAGCCAGTGAACCACAAGGGGGGCTGTTGAATGCCCCCGTTCCACAAACAAAGCCTACGGGACCAGTTAGGCTGGATTTTTCATTCGTCACTGCTAGACCGCCAGTCGCATAAAAAAGCCAGTTATCTAGAGCGTAGCCAACGCGTGCTCGGGCTGTGCTGATTGACGACAGAGATGAAGACACCGTCGCAGTTCCGATCGGGGCTCCGTTGAACGCCACCGGGCCAGTGCCTGAACCGGTGATGTTTGCCCAGTCAATGTCAGCTTCAAGGCCGATTACGGTGCGGCCGCTTTGAAGCTGGGCGCCGGCGGTAATACCACCCATCCAGCCATTTCCGTTGTAGTTGAAAGCCGAAAAGCTGTCGCCAAATAGACTTCCCGGCGTCTGTTGGCCGAAGCCGTACCCACCATTTATACCGAGGTAAATTCCAGTCCAGTTATAGACTGGCACTGGCACAACGATCGGTGCCTTGTACGCCGGTTCCGGTGGCAGATCGGCCGCTTGTGCCGCAATGCAGGTCGCAAACGATACGAACCCGGCAGCGATTGCACTTAAAAATCTCTTCATGACGCCGCACCTTCCCACGTTCAAGTGATCCACGACCCTACGCCGAATGAGGTTCCGCCGATATGGAATACTCATCAAGGCGCACGCCCAGGCTTATCAAAAAGTCACTCCGCAGAAGCAAACGCGGATGCTCACCAGCCGAACTTGTAGTTCATGCCGACTTCTACAATCGAAAAGTTCCGGTTGCTGATGTTGAAAGTGTCACCCGCGGCGAAGCCCGCGGCCCCCGCCGGAATAGTTTGGGTCGTGTTGTTCAGACTGATATAATCGTATTCGACTCTAGCCGTCCAATTGGGGAAGAACGCATACTCGATGCCGGCGCCCGCTAACCAGCCCTGGTTGGAGGAGGTGCCCCCGGTGAACGATGTGTTCGTCGTAATGTTGTTGATGGTAGAACCGTTAGTTCCGGCCCAAGCCCAACCGCCTTTGCCGTATAAAAGTACACGGTCCCATCCATAGCCGAGGCGCGCCGCAACGTCCGTGACCCATCTGTTATTGGAGGTCACCTGAATAGTACCGACACCCGGAATTGCCGTTCCATTCCCGGTGTTACTGGCATTAGGAAGCCAGTCGAACTGCCATTCGGCACCGATTACTACGCCCATCGGGAACTGATAGTTGAAGCCGACCTGGCCGCCCCCGAAAAATTGGCCCTGGTTGGTTGAATTGCTGTAGCTGTTGCCAAGCGTGTCGTTCACACTGAGCGAGGTCCAGCCCCATCCGATATTCGGGCCGAGATAGAACCCCGTCCAGTTGTAGAGCGGAACGGCAACCGGTACGTAAGCCGCCGGCGCACGCGGTGGCGGTGGTGGCGCCGGCGGAAGATCGGCCGCAAGTGCGGCGGAGCCGACAACAAGACCGAGCACAGTGGCAACTGCTAATCGTTTCATGAAAACAATCCCCTCCAATAAGTCCAATTGAACATAACGGAAGTTCAGTCGAAACAGTGTCACAGCAGCGCAACGGTGGATTAGAATAAACGTGTCCAAAATCTGGTAAAAACAAATCTTCCCGTGGGTTATTAAACGAAAACAATCACTTACAAGTCCGCAAGATGATCCCAAGCGTCAACCGAAAGACCTTGGAAATGGTAAATGATTTCGAAAATGCAGACCGTTCGAACGATCAATCGGTTTCGAAACGGCCCTCGGCTATGCCGCCATCGGCGCACTATCGAATGTTTCGCACGGGTCGTGTCGGTGGTGACACTCGAGGCACAACCACTATCAGTGTTTTGTCGCCGTTCAATGTCGCAACTTGGTCCATTTCGACGTTCGCGGCGCGACAAGATCATGTCCGAGATTGGGGGGTGGTCTCAACCGGTCGACGCAACACTTGCCTTAGATCTTTCCGCTGGGGTTTCAATTCCGAAGGCTTTACGTGGCCGTTCGTTGAGCTGACGCACCGCTTTGTTTAGACGGCTTGAGAGGAGTCCGACAATCGGCTTTCTGCGGAAATTACTGAATACACTCCATCTTTTCATCTAGGATAAAGTGTTGGGTCGACCGGTTGAGCCGGCAGGGGATGAACGCACCGTCGCGGATAGGCAATTCGGTAGATAGGGTAATCGGCCGGTATTCTTGTGGATAGCTGAAGATTTTGGGTGCTGCGCTTCAGGCTGATGGTGAAACGAGGTCCGTGTGAACGGCCTCAAGCATCAGAATGAGAAGCGCAGCATGGACCATTTTGCCGGACTGGACATATCGGTCAAGGAGACCAGCGTTTGCATTGTGGATGAAACGGGCAAGATCGCTCGGGAGTGAAGGTTGCGAGCGAACCTGAAGCGTTGTTGGCGGTGCTGAAGAACCCCTCCTATCACTTCAAGCGAATTGGATTGGAAGCCGGGCCACTTTCGCAATGGCTGTTCAGCGCTCTGGCCGAAGCAGAGTTGGCGGTGGTCTGTGTTGAGACACGGCACATGCAGGCGGTGCTGAAGGCACAGATCAACAAGACGGACCGCAACGATGCGCGCGGCATCGCGCAGATGATTCGGGTGGGACTTTACCGCCCGGTGCATGTGAAGACGCTACGCAGCCAGAAACTGCGGATGATGCTGACCCATCGCAAGTTGCTTCAGTCGAAGGCCATCGCCATCGAGAACGATCTACGGGGTACTTTACGCAACTTCGGTCTCAAGGTCGGCATCGCCGGGAAGACGAAGTTCGAGGGCCCGCATCAAAGAGCTGGTCGAAAACCTTCCCGACCTGGCCGAGTTGGTCGAACCAATGCTCGTTGTCCGGCGGACGCTGCGCGAACAGATCGTCATCCTACATCGCCGTTTACTGGCCATCGTCCGGGATGATGAGGTGTGCCGGCGCTTGATGACGACCCCCGGTGTCGGTCCAGTGGTGGCGCTGACCTATCGTGCCACCGTCGATGCGCCTGCTCGGTTCCGTAAATCCAAGTCAGTCGGGGCCGTGTTTGGGCTGACGTGTTCCAAGTATCAATCCGGAGAGATCGATCGAAGCGGCAGAATATCCCGCTGCGGAGATGAGATGATGCGGGTCATGCTCTACGAGGCGGCTTAGAGCATGCTGCGTTCGAAGAAATGGTCCTGGCTCAAGGCCTGGGCGATGCAGATCGCCAGGCGCCGCGGGATGAAAAAGGCGATTGTCGCCTTGGCACGCCGGCTGGCTGTGATCATGCATCGCATCTGGGTTGACGGCACCGACTTCCGCTGGACCCGGGAGGTCGTGGCTGCATGAGAACCGTGCACAATCAAATGTAATAGGAGAACACTCGAGACTCGAGATCCACCCAGTGGTGGAACGATGTCCCTCGCGGGACGATGGATGAGGTGAGTTCGCATGTCTGCTTGGATCTACCGTCAGTCTATAACGGTACGGCCGCGGAACAGATTGTTCCACCTCGTCCTCGAATCCCAAGATGGAAGATGCTATGGGGCGGCGGCGAGAATATTGCATTCCATCGTCGCTGACGTGAACCGATGGAGCGCCCCATGCAGAAGTTGAATGATCTGAGCCGATCCCTCACCGCCCTCAAACCGGACGGCACGCTGATCGCAGTCATTGAGATGAGCCTGTCGAGCTGGCTCGTTGCCGGTATCGTGCCTGGCGTCGAGCGCCAGCCGTTGAAAAAGCTCGCGGTCGACGAGAGCGCATTGCTAAAGCTGCTGCATCGGTGGCGAGAGGAGGCGGAGAAAGCAGGACGCAGGATCGAGCGCGTTGCAGTCGCCTTCGAGGCTGGCCGTGACGGCTTCTGGCTGGCGCGCTGGCTCAAGGCGCGCGGCATCGAGGCCTACGTCATTCACGCATCGAGTGTGGCGGTGTCTCGCGAGCATCGGCGCGCCAAGACTGACCGTCTCGACACCGAGCTGCTCAAGCGCTCCTTTCTCGGCTGGCTGCGCGGCGAGCGTGATCACTGCAAGATGGTCGAGATCCCGACAATGAAGGACGAGGATGCCAAGCGGCCCAACCGCGAGCATGACAGCCTCATCGGAGAGCGAAGTCGGATCGTCAACCGAATGAAGGCAGCGTTGGTTCGGCTCGGCATCCGCGGCTTCAATCCTAAGCTGAAAAGGGCCACCACGCGCCTTGACGGCTTGCGCACGCCTGAGGGCGAGCCAATCCCGCCCAACGCGCTGGCTGAGTTGCGTCGCGACATGGAGCGCCGACGGCTCGTCAATAATCAAATCCGGCAGATTGAGGAGGAGCGCCTGGAGCGTATCGAACAAGCCCCCTGTGATGGAGCGCACGTCATGGTGCACCTGTTAGCGCGCGTGATGGGGGTCGGCATAGAGACAGCCGACATGCTGGTGCACGAGGTGTTGTCGCGAAACATGCGCGACCGACGGGCCGTAGCGCGTTATGCCGGCCTCACTGGTTCACCCGACGAGAGCGGAAGGAAACGCCGAGAGAAAGGGCTGGCCCGCTCGGGCAATGCCCGGGTCCGACGCGGCATGATTCAACTGGCGTGGCGGTTCCTTCTACACCAAAAGAACAGCGCCTTGACGAAGTGGTTTCGATCCCGCACCGAGAACGCTCGCGGTACTCGAAAGCCCATGATCGTGGCCTTGGCGCGCAAGCTACTGATCGCCCTGTGGCGGCTCGTGCGGGACGGCGTTGTACCGGACGGCGTTGTTTTGCGTCCGGCACAATGAACGGAGGACGCTGAAGGCACCACGACAGTTTTGGCCTTGTCCGTACGCTTGTGACGGGACGCCAATGACGGTTCGAGGTGGCGGAATCCCGAGACGCCCCTTGGCTTACACGCCGAATGGAAGAATGGGTCCGCCGCTTCGGAGCTTCGCTGCCGATGCGCATGACTGCATCATGGTTCGGGTCCTTGGACCTCCGGATACAAGGTTGCGGCGCGATTAAACCGCGCCCGAAAGCGGGCTCCCCTCTGATCTTCATAGCGACCGAATGGGCGTGCCATCGTGCTCGAAGCTGTCAACGTATGGCCTGGCAACGGCGAAGGACGCCGCAAAGTTGGTGCGACGGCCAATCTTGACAGCTTCTGCGCGCATAGACGTCAGCGATGCGCGGGTCGGAACGAAGAAACCGACATTGAGATCAAATCAAGAAACCGACGAAGGAAAAAGATGCGCGGCGCGGCCCTACGAATTCCTTGACAAAGAAAACCCCATACAAGGGCCTTGGTGCCGATTCCGAAGAGAAGCACCAGCCCGTGAGTGACATCGACACTGTCGTGGTGGGTGGTCTGAACGCGCTTGACCCCAAACGGCCGATTAGAGAAGCAGACATTATTTCGGTCTTGCGGCCGATCGTTGAACAGAAAGAGATGCCGGCGCGCGAGCCACAGTCGACTTCAACCAAAGGAGCCGCGCCCGAGACCGTTGAACCGGCGGCTGACGAACGTGCGCGCATTGTAGGCTTGCTTGGACCCGCTCCCGTACAAATTGATGACCTGATCAGGCTATCCAAAAGTTCCCCGGCGGTCGTGCGTATGGTGCTGCTGGAGCTGGACATCGCCGGACGCCTGGAGCGGCACGGTGGTGGGCTCGTGTCGCTCTACTAACCCGCTAACGCTTTCGGGCCCTGCCCGCGTTTGCAGATCTGATCGGCTTCCAATCGAGCCATATCGAGAATGTACGCCAGCGTTTCAAGTTCGTGATTTTTGGCGAGCTCCGCCAATTCCTGCGCAGCGAGGCAATATAATGTGCTGCTTCCGGCACCTCGTTCGGCGTATCGCTGTCCTTACCTGTCATGAGCCGTTCCAGCACAATGAGGACATGGTTGTGCTATCAGCGATGTACACTTTTAAAATAGTATATTGACGCTTTGCAACCTCAGGGAGGAGGCCCCACCAAGCGAAGGCCGACGCCTTTCAGCGGCCCTATTCCGGCTTTTTGGTCAACCATCGGCCCGGTAACGATTTGACAGGCGGGGTGGCATTACCCATGTTCCGGCGGCCGGGAACCGGCAAAAAGCCCCAAAAATCGGCAAAAATAATCTGGAATCAGTGGGATAGGATGAACCTCGTCGTAGTGGAATCGCCCGCCAAGGCGAAAACGATCAATAAGTACCTCGGCCGCGGCTATGAGGTTCTGGCCTCGTTCGGCCATGTCCGCGACCTTCCGGCGAAGAATGGCTCGGTCGATCCTGACGCGGATTTCCGGATGATCTGGGAAGTCGACGCAAAGGCCCAAAAGCGACTCAACGATATCGCGCAGGCGGCCAAGAGGGCCGACAGGCTCATTCTGGCGACCGACCCCGACCGCGAAGGCGAAGCCATTTCCTGGCACGTGCTCGAGGTTCTCAAGCAGAAGAAAGCGCTGAACGGCCAGCCGATCGACCGCGTCGTCTTCAATGCCGTCACCAAACAGGCGGTGAACGAGGCGATGGCGAACCCGCGGCGCATCGACCAGGCTTTGGTCGACGCCTATCTCGCTCGCCGTGCGCTCGATTACCTGGTGGGATTTACGCTTTCGCCGGTGTTATGGCGGAAACTTCCGGGCGCCCGTTCGGCGGGACGCGTCCAGTCGGTAGCGCTGCGTCTGGTTTGCGACCGCGAGCTTGAAATCGAAAAATTCGTTCGCCGCGAATATTGGTCTTTGGTCGCTACGCTGGCGACCCCGCGCCAGGAAACCTTTGAGGCGCGGCTCGTCGGCGCCGACGGCAAAAAACTTCAGCGCCTCGACATTGGCTCGGGCGAAGAGGCCGAAGCCCTCAAGCGAGCGCTCGATAGTGCGGCTTTCACCGTCGACGCGGTGGAAGCAAAGCCGGTCAGACGACATCCGCAGCCACCGTTCACCACCTCGACCCTTCAGCAGGAAGCGAGCCGCAAGCTTGGTTTTGCACCGGCCCACACCATGCGCGTCGCGCAGCGGCTCTACGAAGGCATCGACATCGGCGGCGAGACCATCGGACTCATCACCTATATGCGAACCGACGGCGTTCAGATCGCAGGCGAAGCGATCAGCGCGGTGCGCCGCGTGATCGAGGCGGATCTCGGCGCGCGGTATGTCCCGCACGCGCCGCGCCAATACCAGACCAAAGCCAAGAATGCGCAAGAGGCACACGAAGCCATCCGGCCGACGGATGCCGCCCGCCGCCCGGCGGAAGTCAAGAGTTCCCTCGATGCCGATCAAGCAAAACTCTACGAACTGATCTGGCTGCGCACCGTGGCGAGCCAAATGGAATCGGCGGAACTCGAGCGCACCACCGTCGACATAACTGCGAAAGTCGCGGCACGCCTTCTCGAATTGCGCGCCACCGGCAGCGTAGTGAAATTCGATGGATTCCTGGCGCTTTATCAGGAAGGCCAGGACGAAGATTCGGACGAGGAAGGTGCACGGCGTCTGCCGGCAATGAGCGCAGGCGAGCCGCTGACCAAGCGCGAGATTGCCGCAACTCAGCACTCCACCGAGCCGCCGCCGCGCTACTCGGAAGCTTCGCTGGTCAAACGGTTGGAAGAGCTCGGTATCGGCCGCCCGTCAACCTATGCTTCGATATTGCAGGTCCTAAAGGACCGCAAATACGTGCGGCTCGACAAGCGGCGGCTCTACCCCGAGGACCGCGGCCGGATCGTGGTCGCGTTCCTTGAAAGCTTTTTCGCCAAATACGTCGAATATGATTTCACCGCAGGCCTTGAGGAACAGCTCGATCTGATCTCCAACAATGAGGCGGCGTGGCGCGACGTGCTGCGCGACTTCTGGCGCGGCTTCATCGGCGCCGTCGATGAAATCAAGGATCTGAAAATCTCGGCGGTGATCGACGCGCTCGATGAATTGCTGGGGCCGCATCTCTTCCCGCCCCGTGCGGACGGCACCGATCCACGCAAATGTCCCAATTGCGAAAACGGCCGGCTGACGCTCAAGCTGTCGCGGTTCGGCGCATTTATCGGCTGTTCCACCTATCCGGAATGCCGCTACATCCGTTCGCTCTCGTCATCCGCAGACGGCTCAGGCGACATCGGCACCAAGAAGCTTGGCGCAGATCCCGATACCGGCCTCGAGGTTACGCTGCGCAGTGGTCGTTTCGGTCCTTACGTCCAGCTTGGCGAGGCGAGCGAAGGTGAAAAGCCCAAGCGTGCCGGTCTGCCGAAAGGCACCGTCGTCGAGGAAGTCGACCTCGATCGCGCGCTCGCGCTGCTCTCGCTGCCGCGGGACGTCGGCCGCCACCCGGAGGATGGCGAATCCATCCGTGCCGGCATTGGCCGCTTCGGACCGTACGTACAGCACGGTAAGACCTACGCCAGTCTCGAAGAGGGCGACGATGTCTTTCACATCGGCCTCAATCGTGCGGTGACCCTGCTCGCCGAAAAGCGGGCTAAACCATCGCGTTTTCGCCGCTTCGGTGGCGACCCCGGGCGTCCGTTGGGCGACCATCCGGACAAGGGCGGCCCGATTGTCGCAAAGAACGGCCGCTACGGACCTTATGTCAGCCACGACGGTGTTAATGCCACGCTGCCGCAGGACAAGACGCCCGAGACCGTCACGCTCGCCGAAGCGGCCGCGCTGCTCGACGCCAGGGCCGGACGTGGGCCGGCACCGAACGCTCGCCGGCGCAAGACACCGCGGCCTTCTCCCGGAACAGCACGGCACATAAAGGCCTCCTCGAAACGAGGTGGTCCGGCGACAGCCAAGAAAAAACCTGCCACTACGAAATCTGCACGAAAGTCTCCGCCTGCCGCCGAATAACAACCGGCGGCGGCCGCGAATACGGCCAATGAGCCGCCCATGAAACGTTCTTCTTCCCTTCCCTCGCGCGACGAGCTGCTGACCTTTATTCGCGAGCATACCGGCAAGGTCGGTACCCGCGAGATCGCTCGCGCGTTCGGCGCCAAAAACGCCGACCGCGCGACACTCAAACGCATGCTGCGCGAACTCGCCGACGACGGTCACATTGAACGGCTCCGCAAACGATTGCACCGCGGCAGCGTATTACCCCCCGTGGTCGTTGCCGATATTGTCAGCCGGGACAGCGACGGCGAACTGTTGGCACGTCCGACCGAATGGGACGAGACTGCGCATGGAGCAGCGCCCGTTATCCGTATCCTGGTTTCGCGCCGCGAACGTTCCGGAGCACCCGGCGTTGGCGACCGGGCACTGCTGCGCGTCGAGCGAAGCGGCGACGAGGAGACAACCGCGCGCGTCATCAAGCTGATCGACCGCGCCAGGCACCGCGCGCTCGGAATTTTTCGTGGCATGCCAAGTGGCGGCGGGCGACTAGTACCGATCGACAAAAAACAGCTCGGCCGTGAACTCACAATCGCCAGCAGCGACACGGCGGGCGCGACCGACGCCGATCTCGTCGCCGTCGAGGTCGCGCGGCACGGCCGGTTCGGTTTGCCGTCGGCTAAAGTAGTCGAACGGCTCGGATCGCTGAAGAGCGAGCGTGCCGTCAGCCTCATTGCTATCCACGCCCACGGCATTCCGCATGTATTTTCGCAGGCTGCGCTCGCGGAAACAGACGCGTGCGCTCCAGCGGCCCTGGACGGCCGCGAGGATCGGCGGGAGGTGCCATTCGTCACCATCGATCCGCCGGATGCCAAAGACCACGACGATGCCGTCCACGCGACGCAAGATCCGGACCCGCGCAACCGCGGCGGCTTTATTGTCAGCGTCGCCATTGCCGACGTCGCCCATTACGTGCGTCCGGGTGCCGCGCTCGACCGCACTGCCGCCGAACGCGGCAATTCAGTTTATTTTCCCGATCGCGTCGTGCCGATGCTGCCGGAGCGCATCTCAAACGTGCTGTGCTCGCTGCGCGAGCACGAAGACCGTCCGGCGCTCGCGGTACGCATGGTGATCGGCGCCGATGGCCGCAAGCGCTCGCATACGTTTCACCGGGTGCTAATGCGCTCCGCCGCGCGGCTTCATTATGAACAAGCGCAGCTTGCGATTTCCGGCCGGACGGATGAAGTCACCGAGCCTCTGGTCGAGCCGATTCTCCAGCCACTTTACGCCGCCTACCGCGCCGTGAGCCGCGCGCGTGACGAGCGCGGCCCGCTCGATCTCGACTTGCCAGAACGCAAAATCGTGCTGAAATCCGACGGCACGGTCGATCGTATCGTCATGCCGGCACGCCTGGAATCGCACCGGCTGATCGAAGAGTTCATGATCCTCGCTAACGTCGCCGCGGCGGAAACCTGCGAGCGCGGCCGCGTCCCTTTCATTTACCGTGTCCACGACGAACCGACGCCGGAGAAGCTCGTCGCGTTGCGGGAATTCCTGGCGACGCTCGATATTTCCATCGCCAAAGGCGGAGTGCTCCGACCCGATGCCTTCAACCGCATCCTGCAACGGGTGAAGGGCCGCGATACCGAGCGGCTGGTCAACGAGGTGGTATTGCGCAGCCAGGCGCAGGCGGAATATTCGCCGGAAAATTTCGGCCACTTCGGCCTCAACTTGCGGCGCTATGCTCACTTTACTTCACCGATACGCCGCTACGCCGATTTGGTTGTGCACCGGGCGATCATCCACGCGCTCAAGCTTGGTTCGGACGGCCTTCCGCCAGACACGGACGTGCGCTCACTTGCCGAAGTCGCGGCAAATATCTCGGCCACCGAGCGGCGCGCCATGAAGGCTGAGCGTGAAACCGCCGACCGTTTGATTGCGCATTTCCTCGCCGACCGAGTCGGCGCAGTTTTCGACGGGCATATTTCCGGCGTGACCCGCGCCGGCTTGTTCGTCGAACTCGACGAAACCGGCGCCGACGGTTTGGTTCTCGCGCGTCATATCGGCGACGAGTATTTCCGCTTCAACGAGGCCGGTCGCGCGATGGTCGGCCGCTCCGCAACATACCGGCTTGGCGATCCGGTGACTGTGGAATTGGTCGAGGCCGCGCCGGTCGCCGGCGCGCTGCGATTTAAGCTCGTGGGCAATACCGGCGCCGCAGCGCACCCGCGACAGGCAAAGACTCCGTCGCGGGCAAAGCGGCACGGAAAGCGCGGTAGAAAAAATGATTGACGAACCTCCGACGCCGGCTGGCGACACCACGGCCGACAGAACCAGCCGCCTGACCGAAGCCGCGCGCGATCAATCCTTCAGCAATGTCAGACCGAGGGATTCGGCCACCCTCATTCTGATCGATCGCAATCACCCCGTACCGAAAGTCCTGTTCGGGCGGCGGCACGAAAGTCATCGGTTTTTGCCCGGTAAGTTCGTCTTCCCAGGCGGACGCGTCGAACCCACGGACCGCGCGATGCCGGTCGCCGCTCCCCTCAACGAACACGCCACCGAGCTATTGATGCGCCGGGTCCAGCGGCCGAGCGCGGCCAAGGCTGCTACGCTTGCCCTTGCTGCGGTGCGCGAAACCTACGAGGAAACCGGATTGATGCTCGGCGTTAAGGCCGCCGGGAAAATCGCGACACCGTCGGCCGAGTGGCAGGCTTTCGCGGATTTCGGCGTGCTTCCCGATTTGAGCCCGATCCACTTTGTCTTCCGGGCGATCACGCCACCGCGGCGGCCGCGGCGTTTCGACAGTCGTTTCTTTGCCGCTGATATGTCGGCCGTGGTTTATCGCGCCGAGGGATTTGTCGGTCCGCAAGCGGAACTTGTCGAACTCGTGTGGTTACCGATTACCGAGGCCCGCCAGCTTGATATTCCGACCATCACTGCGGTGGCGCTCGAGGAATTGCAGGAACGCATCGCCGCCGGGATGAGCCACGATCATCCGGTGCATTTTCCACATGGTGCGTAAGCGCTTTATTCGCGAGGTGTTGTGACCTCCGCCAGACGCCGGCGTGAGGCCTTTCTTGACTTTGCCGGCTTCGCGACTAGTTTGGCGGCCAACAACGGATGATATCGAGGTCCGATCATGGCCAAAGCAACGACAATCAAGGCTAAGCTCGTGTCCAGCGCCG
>CAVWBV010000017.1:0-825040 GCA_963753355.1 uncultured Alphaproteobacteria bacterium | reverse complement strand
CCAAGGGAGTGCTCTACCACTGAGCTACGGCAGCGATCGCCGGTCAAAATGGACCCCAGGCGATGCATTGCCGGTCAAGCGCCGGCAAATGCCGGCGCAGTATTAGAACTCCGAGGCGAGCTTATCCAGCCCCATAACGTGGGCGAGGTTGCGCACTTCGTTCTTCTGTTCGTCGGAAAAGCTCATGATCAACGGGACCGCCGCGGACTTAAGCCCCTGCACCGCGGCGCTGTCCGGATCGAGCGAAGCCATGTCCGCCGCCCGATCGTCGACGCGCCGCCGTGCGGATTGCGCCTTGGCGTAGGCGATGTTGCGCAGCGCCGCCTCGACCGCCGGCCACATTTGCGCTTGGTCCGGCGACAGATGCAGCCGCGACTTGATGCTGGCGATCTGCGAGTCGTTGAGGAGGAAGCCTGGGCGGCTGCCGCGCCGAGAGGGCGCATCGGCTTCGGCCTTGGGCGCCGAACGCGCGGCATTGGCCGTGACAACTTTCGCTTCCCTCCTTGCCGGAACCGCGAGCGCAACCGGCACGGGGCGGACCGGCGCGGCCTCCTCAGCTTGCAGTGAAGCGGTAACCTCGGCGGGTTGCGGTTGCAGCGGCGGCGCCGGGTGCCGGCGCGTCTCTGGTATCATCGGCTCGGGACTAAAAAGCGCGAAGTCCTTGTCGCCCATAATCATTGGGGCGGGGTCGGCCGCCTTCGCCGCGATGGGCTGATCGAGATCGTTTTCGGGAAACCGCAGCGCTACTTTCTCCGAGGGAGAAAGATCGGCAGCTCGGGATTTCAAGGCTTGCCAGTTGCCAGCCAGGAAACCGGCAAAAACTGCGAACACCACGCCCAGCCATAAGCCGGGTCTTGCCGCACGCACGCGCCACATGCCAACGCCCCTCCCCCCGCGAATGCAATAAGCGCATTTCCTTTCCAAATGAGGCTTAATTTATGACTACCTCAGGGATTTTTCTCGGCAGACCGGCAGCGCGGACTTGGGCTTGGAACTACGACTGGGACTCAGAACTAAAAAGGCCCGGCGTTACCGCCGGGCCGATTTTGCGTCAGGTCTTTACCGAGAGCGAAGTCAGGCCGCCTCGTCTTCGACGACGGTGTCTTCCTCGGCTTCAGCGACCTCGGGCTTCGGACCGCGATGCGGACCCTTGGCCAGCATGGCCTCGATTTCCTTGATCGCTTCGGTCTCGGTGATCCGCTGCACCGCCGAGACTTCGCGCGCGAGCCGGTCAATCGCCGCCTCGTAGAGCTGCCGCTCCGAATAGGACTGTTCCGGTTGCGACTCCGACCGGAACAGGTCGCGCACCACCTCGGCGATCGCCACAATGTCGCCGGAATTAATTTTTGCTTCATATTCCTGCGCCCGGCGCGACCACATCGTCCGTTTGATACGAGCACGGCCCTTAAGCGTCTCAAGCGCCCGCTTGACCATGGGCGTCTCGGCAAGCTTCCGCATCCCAACGGAAGCGATTTTCGAAGTTGGCACCCTCAGCGTCATCTTGTCCTTGACGAAGTTGATGACGAAAAGCTCAAGCCGCGCCCCCGCGACTTCCTGCTCCTCGATCGCCATAATCTGGCCCACGCCATGGGCCGGATAGACGACGAACTCGCTGGTCTTGAAGCCTTGTCGCTGAGTCGTCTTCTTTGCATTCATTCCCAAAGTTGCTCCTTCCGCCTCGGGCTTTCGCCGGTTGACGGGCTTCGCCACACTGGCGCTGGCCCGGACGGGGCGCCGCGTGGACTGCGCCGGCCTACGGCTCACGCCGGCGGCCGGTTTTCTTATCTTCCGGCGCATGCCGGTCGGGCCTTTCTTGGCACGATGACGATGACGAGTTTTCTCTGCCACTGCTCTCGCGTGGGTCTCACGCCTCTTTTGACGGTTCCTCGAAAACCCCCCTGAAAAATATGCTCCCATTAAAAGGGAGCTTTTGGGGGGAGCTATTCATTCCACAGAATGTTTATAACACATTTTCGGCCAAAAATCAAAGCCTTACGGCATTGCAAAATCGTCGCATTACCAGGAAAGTTAAGACCGATAACTGAAAGTTGAATTAGTCGCCCGTTCCCGGATTCGGCGAAAAATATTGCTCGAATTTGCCGGTCACGCCCTCAAAATCCTTGGCGTCAGCAGGCGGTTCTTTCTTGGCGGTGATATTGGGCCACGACTTGGCGAATTCCGCGTTCACACTCAGCCACTTCTCCACCCCCGGCTCAGTGTCCGGCTTGATCGCGTCGACCGGACATTCCGGTTCGCAGACACCGCAATCGATGCACTCGTCGGGGTGAATCACCAGCATGTTTTCGCCCTCGTAGAAGCAGTCCACGGGGCACACCTCGACGCAGTCCATGTATTTGCATTTGATGCAATTATCGTTGACGATGTAAGTCATCCGCTCACTCTAGACCCTGTTTTTCGGGGCCCTTGCTCCTAACGCAGGCCTTATTGGCGCGCAAGTTTACCGAGCGCCGCTTTATTGCCTGATAGCGTCAAGTCCTCATATAGGGTGACGCCGGTGCCACCCGGACCCCGCCGCTCGACAAATCCGCGCACTTTGATCACGCGCACGGTGTGCGTAAGCGCGATGGTGATGACGTCGCCTGCATGCACGACGCGGCTTGCCACCCGGATGCGCTGTCCATTCACCCGCACATATCCGGAATTGGCAAGCGCGGCAGCCGCCTCGCGGGTGCGGACGAGGCGGGCGTGCCACAACCACCTGTCAATCCGCTGGCCCTCCGCGGATGCCGGCACCGTCAGCGGCGCTCCTTGGCGTCGGATTCGAGCTGCGCCTTGAGCGCCGCCAATTTGGCAAATGGCGAATTCGGGTCCGGCGCTTTCTCGCGCGGTTCACGCCGTTCCGGGCGGTAGCGGTCGTGCCGCGGCGGCCGGGCGCCCTGCCGTTCGTGGCGATCGGGCCGCTCGGGGCGCTGCTGTTCAGCGCCGTGCCGCCGGCGACCGCTGCGATGAGGCCGGCGCGCGGTCTCGGCGGTTTGTTCGGCAGCTTGCGGCCCTTCGCCTTCGGCAACCGCCGCCGAAGGCGTGGTGCTTTCGCCGCCGGCCGTTTGCGCCGCGCTCGCGTGCCCGCGGAATGCTTCGCTTCTTGGCGCGCCGTGACGCGCGTAGCGATTGTCCCCTCGCTGCCGGCGGCGCCCTTCCGGGCGGCCTGGCCGCCAAACTTCGATCATCTCCGGTTCGGCATTGGCCGCGGCCGAGACCGCATCTGCTTCTGTTTGGCTGGGTGTAGCGTCACCGTCGGCTGTTGTCGGCGCGAACGCTACCTCCGCCGCTTCCACAGTCACGCTCTCTGAAGGTTCTGTTTCGATAATCGGGTCGGCGGGAGACGTCGATGGCGGGATGGATGCTGCGGGTGTTTCAACTATTTCGGGAGCGTGAACTTCTTCGCCGGTCGCCTCAGTAGAGCTTTCGGTCGTTGCGGAAGCTTGTGTTTCTTCGCGTTCCTCCGTTTCTTCGCTCGGCATCGCGTCACTGGGCAAGGCGATATCTTGAGAGGCTTCGGTAGGGATCGCTGACGGCTCTGCCGGCGCGCCCGCCTCTTCGCGCGTTGCCTGGGCGTCCGGCGCAACAGCCGCTGAAGAGGCCGCCGGTTCGACAGCCTCCACCGGCTTCGGCCGCCGCTCTACGCGATAGCCGAGCGAGCGCAGGACGGACGCGAAATCTTCGCCCGACGCGCCGATGAGCGAAGTCATGGTGTTGACCACGGTGAAACCGCCGCCGGCAAATGCACCAGGCGGCTTGTGCCCGTTGGCGCCTTCACGCCACGCCAGCGCCGGCCGGATCAAATCCGCAAGTCGCTCGAGGATATCGGCACGTACCGCGCGCTCGCCGCACACTCGATAACCGGCAACGCGGTAGAGGCTGCTGTCGATTTCCCGATTGACCGGCGCGGAGGTGCGTCCGGAGCCGGCCAGATGCAACAGATCGTCGAGGCCTGCGCTCTCCGGGCCGTCGTGCCTCAGCGCCCAGAGTTGCGCGGCAAGGGCGCGCGGCGCGGGCTTCAAAAGCAGCGGAAGATAGATGTGATAAGCGCCGAAGCGCACGCCGTACTTGCGCAAGCTCGCCCGGTCCGGCTGCGGCAATCCTTTGACCTCCTCGGCGACCTTCGTTCGATCAAGCACGCCGAGCGCTTCGACGATCTGGAATGCAATGCCGCGGGCGATGCCACTGATGTCGGTTGCAGCGGAGAGCCCGAACAACGGTCCGAGCAGCTTTTCAATGTGCGATTTGATCCACTTATCGAGCCGCGCCTCGACCGCCTCGCGCGGTGCGCCGGTCAAATGCTCGTCGGCGATGATGCGCACGCGCGGGCGCAGCGGCTCCTCGCCGGCGATTAGCTTGCCGACCGCGGCACCGTTCCAGCGGATGGCACCGTCTGCGGCGAGCACAATTTGCTTGTCCGGCACTTCGGCGAGCTTGGCGGCCCGGTTCGCGATCTCGCCGGCAAGAGCCTTCTGAGCAGCATTTTGCAGCGCTTTTGCTTCCGATCCGCCCGATGAAGCATCCGGCAGGAAGATAAAGCCGTCGAGACGCCCGATGGCATGGCCCTCGACCACCACCTCGCCAGTCTTGCTCATCTCCGGCTCGAGCACGGCGTTTTCGCGCAGCCGCCGCATCAGCGCGCTGGTGCGCCGGTCGACGAAGCGTTCGGTAAGCCGCTCGTGCAGGGCGTCGGAGAGTTTGTCTTCGATGCCGCGCGTCACACCCTGCCAGTGTTCCGGATCGCGCAGCCAATCAGCCCGGTTGGCGACAAACGTCCAAGTCCTGATATGGGCAATGCGGTTGGATAGCGTGTCGATGTCGCCGTCGTCGCGATCGGCGAACGCCACTTGCTGCGCGAACCAGTCGGTCGGAATGGCACCGTCGCGCTGGAGATGCGAGTAGAGCGTGACCACAAGTTCGGCATGCGTCGCCGGGGCGATTTTTCGGTAATCGGGGACCTGGCAGACTTCCCACAGGCGTTCGACGTCGGCTTGGGCCCCGGTCACGGCGCGCACTTCGTCGTCACGCGCCGCGTGATCGAGGACGAGAACATCTTCGGCGACGGGCGCGCGCGTTAGCGTCGGCTCGGTCGGCACCGTGGCGAGTGCCGCTTGCAAAGCGCCGATCGAGGAAAAATCCAGGTTCGTGTTGCGCCATTGCACGATCTTGACCGGCTCGAAGGTGTGCGACTCGAGCGCTTGCACCACATCGTTCTCAAACGGCGGACAACGCCCGGTACTACCGAAGGTGCCGTCGCGCGTGGCGCGGCCGGCGCGGCCGGCGATCTGTGCGAGCTCCGCCGGATTAAGCTTGCGAACCTGATAGCCGTCGAACTTGCGGTCGGCGGCGAAGGCGATGTGATCGACATCGAGATTCAGACCCATGCCGATGGCGTCCGTCGCCACCAGATAGTCGACCTCGCCGGCCTGATAGAGCGCGACCTGGGCGTTGCGGGTGCGCGGCGACAGCGCGCCGAGCACGACGGCCGCGCCGCCGCGCTGCCGCCGAATAAGTTCGGCGAGCGCGTAAACCTCCTCCGCGGAGAACGCGACTATGGCCGAACGGCGCGGCAGCCGCGTCAGCTTCTTCTCGCCGGCAAAGGTCAGTTGCGAGAGCCGGGGGCGGCTGACAATGCTGACTCCGGGCAACAGCCGCTCAATGATCGGCCGCATGGTTGCGGCGCCGAGCACCAAAGTCTCTTCACGGCCCCGCCGGTGCAGGATCCGGTCGGTAAAAACGTGTCCCCGGTCGAAATCCGCAGCGAGCTGAATTTCATCGACTGCAAGGAAAGCGACGTCGAGATCGGACGGCATCGCCTCGACAGTGGCAACCCAAAACCGCGGATTCGGCGGCTTGATCTTTTCCTCGCCGGTGATGAGCGCCACCGCCTCCGCGCCGACGCGTTCGACAGCGCGATTGTAGACTTCGCGCGCCAAAAGGCGCAGCGGCAGGCCGATCAGACCGGAAGAGTGCGCGAGCATCCGCTCGAGCGCGAGATGGGTCTTGCCGGTGTTGGTCGGCCCGAGCACGGCGGTGACACCGGCGCCGCGAGCGCGCAGGTCGCGATTGATGGAAGGAGAAAACGAGATCGGCATCAGTGGCCTGATTTACGCCAAGAATTACGCCAGGGCGGCTGCATCTGTATCACAACAACACGCCGGGAAAGCCCTGTGTTTAAGATGTGGAACGAGTCTCGAACGAATCGCGGCCGAATCGGCGACTCGCGCCTTGTTCGACTTCGTTCACCGCGACATCTGGCCCCGTTGGGATCACACAATACCAGATCGAGTGGCAGGGGCAGTTCCAGTCATCGAGAATTCGTCCAAAACCTTAATGCGTCGGCGCACCGCAGAACTTTTGGCGAGTCAAGGGCCGCCATCCTGTGGATAGCGGGGAAGCGGTTTCGAAGGAAAAGCCTCCCACGACTTCCTTGCGCGGCTATGACACCCGGGCCGGCTGAACTAAGCAGGACATCGCGTCCACCGTTTGCGTCTTCGGCCTTCATTGCACCTTCGTATTCGCCGCGGCTCGTGGGGGTTTGGCGACCGTGAGGAATTGCGTCGCCTGCAGCGCGCCGGTCCCGACCGGCGTCGGCAGCGAAAAGCGAAATGGCACCAGCACGCGCGTGCCGGCGATCGGGGCCATCCACGCCTCGGCGTCGCGAATGGACGCCAAATACTTGATGGTGGTGGAATTCGGAAGATAGCCGGATACGGGCGTGAAATAGACCGCGCAAACGATCACCGGCCCTTGGTATCCCTTCGACGCCTTTACTGTCTCGACCCGCTTGAATTCACTCGTCAGGTCGTAGCGCAAGCGGCCGTCAAACACCGGCACTTTGCGAATGCACGATTGCGGCGAAAGGGGATCGGCGCTGCCGGCGACATAATTCATGGTTGATATCATCGGATCGACCACGTTGTGCCGATCGGCGTCGGTGATCGGAACGCGGTCAGGGTTCGGTCCGACCGGCGGCTCAACCGTGAAGTCCTTCACGTTGCCGCCCGCGAACGCGATGCGCACGTCATCGATTCGGTCCTTGGTGGTCACGGTGGCGGCGTAGGTCAGGGGCACCATACGGCCGGCGGCGATTGTGCCGCGCGTCGCGCCCATACCGTTGCCGGAGGCAAAGATGCGTAGGAGCCCCGCCGTTGCCCCGTTGGCCGCCGCAGTGAATTCGTCTTCGGAAATGTCGATAATCCAGGTGCCCCGCCCGATTGGAATTCCGGTAAGGGTGGCCACATATTCGGCCTCCAGTCGTCCCTGCGCCGCCGCGATATGAGGCGCATCGGCAAAAAAAACGGCTGCCAGACTAGCGGCGACGCCCAAGACGGGGCAAACGCGCGTGAGCTTTCTCAACAGGCTGTCCAAAGTCGATGACAATTTCTGCGCAATTAGGGATTGGCCTAAAAGCCGCCCTAGGCGGTTAGGAGATAAGCGCCAAGTCGGCCCGTGTCTTGTCGGAGAATGCGTCGTTTCTATGATTTTTCCGGCATTGGCGGGGACTTCGGCGGCGCACGTCGCTTGACGCATTTCCACGCGCCGACTATAGGTCCGCCGCCTCCCATGATGCGCCATCTGGCGCCTAGGCGGCAAATTTTTCAAGACGAGGATTGCCATGGCGTGGCGCTGCGAGCTCACCGGCAAGACACGGCAGATTGGCAACCGCGTGAGCCACTCGAACCGCAAAACCAAGCGGCGCTTTCTGCCGAATTTGCTTAACGTCACCCTGATGTCCGACTCACTCGGCAAATCGGTGCGCTTGCGCATTTCCGCGAACGCGCTGAAGAGCGTTGATCACCGTGGCGGGCTTGATGCCTTCCTTGCCGCGGCCAAGGACGCCGATCTGTCCCCGCGGGCGCTGGACCTCAAAAAACAAGTCGCCAAGAAGCGCGCCGCGGCTGCTTAGGCCTTAGCAATTACCTCAAATATTTGTTGAGCCAGTCGAGCGTACGCTGCCAGGCGAGCTTGGCGGCGGCCTCGTCGTAGCGCGGTGTCGTATCGTTATGGAAGCCGTGATTGGCGCCCGCATAAACGTAGCCTTCGTGTGTTACGTGAGCCGCTGAAAGCGCCGCATCGTAAGCCGGCCACCCCGAGGTGATGCGCGTGTCGAGCTCGGCGTAATGCGCCATCACCGGCGCTTTGATCTTCGCCGCCTCTCCAGCGTTCGGCTGGACCCCGTAGAACGGCACCGCGGCCGCCAAGTCGGCGCCCATACGGACGGCGAGTTGGTTCGCGACGCCGCCGCCGAAACAAAAACCGATGGCGGCGATTTTGCCGGTGCAATCGGGCCTAGACTTCAGCCAGGTCGCCGCGGCAAGAAAATCCGCCAGCATCTTGCCGTGGTCGACCTCTTTGAAAAGCGCTCCGCCCTTTTCGTCGTCGCCGGGATAGCCGCCCACCGAAGTTAAGCCGTCGGGCGCCAGCGCCATGAAACCCGCGATCGCCACGCGCCGGGCGACATCTTCGATATACGGATTGAGGCCGCGGTTTTCGTGAACCACAAGCACGCCGGGCAGCCTGTCCGGCGCGCTCGCCGGCCGGACCAGATAACCTTTGATGGTCCCGTTGCCCTGTGGCGACGGCACCGTGACCCATTCCGCCTTGATCCGTGAATCGTCCTTCGGGACCTGAATTGCCCATGCGTAATTTGGCTTAAGCATCTCGAACAGCGCAGCTGCGGTCAGACCGCCGACGGCGAATTTCTGCGCGCGTTCGAAGAAATCGCGCCGGCTGATCTCGCCGTGCACGTAGCGATCGAACAGGGTAAGCAGATCCTGCGGGAAATCGGACGCGTGTTTTCGGTTCATTTTTGAATCCTGGCTCGTCGTCGCCGATAGCGCGGTCGAACGGCGCGATCGCACGCGGCGTGTGCCGACAGAAGTCGAGAGCCGACGCCCGCTTGCGCGGCCTCATTTTATCGGCGGCAGACCAATCCCGCTATGCGGCAATCGCAGATGGGCGATCGCGCTTTATGCAGGGGTGCGCGCAATCGCGTCTGCTCAGGCGTAGGCCATACTCGAGTGGCGACGATAGAGGAGCCACAGCACAATAGTGCCGTTGACGGCGTTAAAGCCCAGCCCATTAAGAAACGCCGCGGCGTACGAGCCGGTCAGGTCGAAAATCAATCCCGACAACCAGCCGCCGAGCGCCATCCCAAACATACTGGTCATCAGAACAACGCCGACGCGCGCGCCGGCCTGCTGCGGCGGAAAATACTCACGCACAATGATAGCGTAGGAAGGAACAATCCCGCCTTGAAACAGGCCGAATAGCGCCGATACCACGTAGAGCGAAACCAGACCGTTGTAGAAAAGATAGAGTGCGAGCGCGGTGCCTTGCAGCACCGAGCCGAGCAGCAAAGTACGCAATCCGCCGACGCGATCGGCGATAAAGCCCGAGCCGACCCGGCTTACAATGCCGGCCGCCATCATCACCGCCAGCATGTCGGCGCCGTGCGCGACGCCATAACCGAGATCGCCGCAATAAGCGACGATGTGGACTTGCGGCATCGACATCGCGACGCAACAGCAAACCGATGCCACACAAAGAAGTACCTGCAACGAGAAGAAGGAAAGACCCAATGCGCCTGTCGCGCTGTTGCGGGCGACTGCGTTCGCCACGGTGCGTGCATCCGGAGCGCGGCCGCGCATGGCGATCAAGCCGATGAGTACGATTGCCGCACCGCTCGCAATGCCGATCCCGGCGTGCGTGCTGCGCCAGCCGACCGAGGCGATTAAATGCTGCACTACCGGCGACCACACCGTTCCAGCGACATAGTTGCCGGCGGAGGTCAAAGTCACGGCCACACCGCGGCGGCGGACGAACCAGTGCGAAATGTCCGCCATCAGCGGGCCGAGCGCAATCGAACTGCCGAAGCCGATCACCACCTGAGCCAGGGCGTAAGCGATGAAGCTGCCGGCATAGGCGGCGCCGACATAACCGACTGCGAGGAAAGCGGCGCCAACAAGCAGGACCGGAACAATTCCGGCGCGGTCGAGCAGGCGTCCCATGGCCACACCGCCGGTCGCGCTACCAACCATGGTGAGCGTAAACGCCAACGACACTTCGGCGCGCGGCACGCCGAACTCGGCTTGCACCGCCGGCAGCGCCACGACGACCGACCACATGCCGACGCCGCCGATGGTGGCAACGAGAATTGTGACCGCAAGCCGTAGCCAGGCCGCTCCCGAATCCGGCGCGGGTACAGCTTTCATCGCATCACCTTGGTGATTGTGTTGCGCGGCGGCGTGAGACCGGCATCACGCTTGCACGCGCCGTTTCTGCGGCGTCCGGCGCGGCGCATGGTCGGCGGCGGGAGTTTCGTCGAATAGTTCGGCGAGCTTCTCGGTCATGACGCCGCCCAGCTCTTCGGCGTCCACAATGGTGACCGCCCGGCGGTAGTAGCGGGTAACATCGTGACCGATGCCGATCGCGACAAGTTCGACCGGCGAGCGGGTCTCGATTTCCTCGATCACCCAGCGCAGGTGCCGCTCGAGGTAATTGCCCGGATTGACCGACAGCGTCGAATCGTCGACCGGCGCACCGTCGGAGATCATCATCAGTATTTTTCGGCTTTCGGGCCGGCCGAGCAGACGCTTGTGCGCCCAATCGAGCGCTTCGCCATCGATATTTTCCTTCAGCAAACCCTCGCGCATCATCAGCCCGAGATTTTTGCGCGACCGCCGCCATGGCGCGTCGGCGGATTTGTAGATGATGTGACGCAAGTCGTTGAGGCGGCCGGGATTGGCGGGCTTGCCTTGCGATAGCCAGGCTTCGCGCGATTGTCCGCCCTTCCAGGCACGGGTGGTGAAGCCCAAAATCTCCACCTTGACGCCGCAGCGCTCCAAGGTGCGCGCCAAAATATCGGCGCAGGTGGCGGCGACTGTGATCGGCCGCCCGCGCATCGAGCCGGAATTGTCCAGGAGTAATGTCACCACCGTGTCGCGGAAGTCGGCATCCTTCTCGCGCTTAAACGATAGCGGATGCAGCGGATCGACAATCACGCGCGATAGCCGCGCCGGATCGAGCAGACCTTCTTCCAGATCGAACTCCCACGCCCGGTTCTGTTGCGCGAGCAACAGCCGCTGCAGCCGGTTGGCGAGCCGCGCCACCACACCCTGCAAATGCGAGAGTTGCTTGTCGAGATAGCCACGCAAGCGGTCGAGCTCCTCGGGGTCGCACAAATTCTCGGCGCCGATGGTCTCGTCGAACCTTGAGGTGAATGGCCGGTATTCGGGCCCGCGCGGGTCGTTGCGGCCGTGGCGCGGCCGCCACGGCTCGGCGGCGGTTTCCGAGTCACCCATTTCGGCATCGTCGGCCATCTCGGCCGCCGGCGCATCGATCGCCTCGGCCGATTGATCGGCTTTGTCGTCGGCCGAACTTTCCGACTCTTCGAGACTCACCCGGTCAGCGTCGGCGTTCTCCGCCGATTCGCCGTCCGGAGCGGAATCGTCGTCGGCGCCCTTGTCTTCGCCGTCCTCGCCTTCCTCCTCTTCGGATTCGCTCGAGCGATCCTCGCCCATGTCGAGGCAATCGAGCAGATCGTGCACCACGTCGCCGAAGCGGCGCTGATCGGTGAGCACGCGTTCCAGCCGATCGAGATCGCGGCCGGCGCGCTCTTCGATCAAGGGCCGCCACAGCTCGACAAGCTTGCGCGCCGGCGGCGGCGGATTTTCGCCGGTGAGCCGTTCGCGCACGATCATCGCCAGCGCGTCCTCGATCGGCGCGTCGGCGCGGTCGGTGATCTCGTCGTATTTCCCGCGATGAAAACGATCGTCGAGCATGGCGGCGAGATTCTTGGCGACACCGCCCATGCGTCGGGAGCCGATGGCTTCGACACGCGCCTGCTCGACCGCGTCGAACACCGCGCGCGCCTGTTGGCCGCCGGGCACCAGTTTGCGGTGGACCGCGGGATCGTGACACGCGAGACGGAGCGCGATCGAGTCGGCATGGCCGCGCACAATCGCCGCCTCGCGATCGCTCAACCGGCGCGGCGGTTCCGGCAGCCGCACCTTGTTGCCGGCGAGTCCGGGCCGCTCGGCGGCGAACGCGACCTCGAGGTCGTTCTTGCCGGCAATGGCGCGCACGCAAACGCCCACCGCACGCTTGAACGGCTCGGTCGGCGCTTCCTTGGCCGGGCTCTTGGGTTTGATATTCGAGGTCATTTTTTGCCGATGATCCTTCTAGCGCGGCGGCGTGAGCCCCGCCCAGTCATAGATCTCACGTGTCACGGCTTCGACCAGATCGGGCCGGTCGATGCCGGCCAAATCCATGCGCGGCTTGAAACCATTCGACATCAGGCAAAAGCTCAAGAGCTGATACGACGGACGAAAGCTCTTCAGCTCGTTCGGTTCGATTTGGACCACCTGCCCCGGAATGACCGGATTGATCTCGTCGCGCTGATAGATCGCATCGAAGCCGGAAATCCGCCACACGCCTGCCCGCCGCTCGGCGCGGAATAAAAAGCGCGCATGAGTCGAGACGACGGCCGCAACGCCGCGCACCTTGCCGGGAATTTCAATGACCGCCCCAAGCTGGGCGATGGCGCGGTCGCCCGCGAGCGTGACCAGGATCGGACCAAGATGGTGGGTCGCCCTCACGTTACGCTCGGCCATTTCCTTCGATCGGCGCACGAACTCGGGACCGCTGGCATCGATCCAGCTCAAGCGCACAACCGAATCGTCATGGAAGCAGGCATGCATCTGCTCCCACAATCCGAGATCGCGGCTTGAGCGCTCACGCAATATCAATTGCTGGACCGCGACGATGTCGGCGGCTTCGCGGAGCGTGTTGTCCCGCGCCGGGCTTTCAAGCGCGACGGTCGAGGTCATGTTTTCAAGCCGCCCGGTCTCTTTAATTCCCTCTCGCCTGCGGCAGAGGGAAGCTTTCAGCTTAGTGCGACGTTGACTGCGCTCTCCGGCAATTCCTGCCCAAAGCAGCGCTGATAGAACTCCGCCACCAGCGGACGCTCGAGCTCGTCGCATTTGTTCACGAAAGTCAGCCGGAAGGCGAAGCCGATATCGTTGAAAATGTCGGCGTTCTCCGCCCAGATGATCACCGTGCGCGGACTCATGACGGTGGAAATGTCGCCGTTCATGAACGCGTTGCGCGTCAGATCGGCGACCCGCACCATTTTGGCGACGATGTCGCGGCCTGCCTCGGTCCGGTAGTGTTTGGCCTTGGCGAGTACGATGTCTACTTCGTTATCGTGCGGCAGATAATTGAGCGTCGTGACAATGGACCAGCGGTCCATCTGGCCCTGGTTGATCTGTTGCGTGCCGTGATAGAGCCCGGACGTATCGCCGAGCCCGACGGTGTTGGCAGTCGCGAACAGGCGAAATGCCGGATGCGGCTTGATCACCTTGTTCTGGTCGAGCAGCGTGAGCCGGCCTGACGACTCCAGGACGCGCTGGATCACGAACATCACGTCGGGCCGGCCGGCGTCATATTCGTCAAAACAGAGCGCGATGTTGTTCTGCAGCGCCCAGGGCAAGATGCCGTCGCGAAACTCGGTGACCTGCATGCCATCGCGAATGACGATCGCGTCCTTGCCGATGAGATCGACGCGGCTGATGTGGCTGTCGAGATTGACGCGCACGCACGGCCAATTGAGCCGCGCTGCCACCTGCTCGATGTGCGTGGACTTCCCGGTGCCGTGATAGCCGGTGACAATGACGCGCCGGTTCCGCGCGAACCCGGCGAGAATGGCCAGCGTCGTCGGCTTGTCGAACCGGTAATCCGGATCGAGGTCGGGAACGTGCTCGTCCGGCTCGGAATAAGCCGGAACTTCCAGGTCGCTATCGATCCCAAATACTTGCCGGATCGACACTTTCATGTCCGGCAAGCCCGGTGCCGCTTCTGCTGCGAGACTCATCACTCCTCCGTAACCCCGAACGCGGGGCGGAATGGCTATTCACCGGCGGTCGGATATTCGGCGAAACTAGCAGATGGTTACCAAGCCGCGAAAGCGGTTTGCGCAATTAGCAAAAGCCCGCCGATTTCAAGTAATTATAGGCCTGGATGATCTCCCGTAGCTGGTCTTCGGACCCGCGATCGCCGCCGTTGGCGTCGGGATGATGCCGCTTTACCAACACCTTGAACTTGGCCTTGATATCGGCCCGTTTGGCATCCGCTTCAAGTCCGAGCACGTCCAGGGCCCGGCGCTGTGCATTGAGGATTTTGCGGCTCTCGGCAGCCGGCCGCGCCTGGCGGTTGCTGCCGATGCCGACGAACAGGTCGAAAGGATCCTCCGCCGTAAAACCGGCAGGACCGGCGGAACGCCGGGTATCACGGCGTCGGCCGCCGCGGCTGCCGCCAACCGATCCCATTTTCCAGGTCGGGCGATGACCGGTCAGGTCCTCTTTCTGGTATTTAATAATGGCGTCGTCGCTCATGCCGGCGAAAAAGTTATAGGCATTGTTGTATTCGCGGACGTGTTCGAGACAGAACTGCCAATATTCACTGGCGCGCAAACGCCCCTTCGGCGCGCGATGGGTCGCCGGCGCGTCGCAATTGGGCCACTGGCACGCCGGCAGATCGGCGCTGCGGCGCCGATCGCGATCCGGCTTGACGCGGATTCGATCAAACAATGGCGAGTTCGAACTCATCAGTGAGGATTATGCGGCGGCGGCAATGAAGCCTTCAAGACTTGACAGGGGACAAAACGACACGTCGTCAACATTGACGTTAATGCTTCGCGCTCGCTAAGGCTGGCAAATCATGCGCACCCAAGATGTGATCACAGAAAAGCTACAGCAAGCCTTCGCGCCCGAAAGCTTGCGTGTCGAAGACGAGTTGCACCGACACGAAGGGCATGCCGGCCACCGGCCCGGCGGCGAAACGCACTTCCGTCTTTATATTGTGTCCGAAGCGTTTCGCGGAAAGGGCCGGCTGGAGCGGCATCGCATGATCAACGCGACGCTGGCGCAAGAGCTTGCCGGCAGCGTGCATGCGCTCGCAATCCACGCGGCGGCGCCTGGCGAGAATCTGTAGACCGTTGCCGCGACACAACCTTACTGCGCCTGCGGCTCGGCGGCGGCGAGAAGTCCCATCAGATCGAGATGGCGGGTGTACATGGCAAGCTTGCCGTCGGGCGTTCGCGGCCACACTTCGCGCGGCCGGTCCCAGTAAAGCTCGACGCCGTTCTCATCCGGATCGCGCAGATAGAGCGCTTCGCTGACGCCGTGATCGGAGGCGCCGTCGAGCGGAATTTTCGCTTCCATCAACCGGCGTAGCGCATCGCCCAAGGCGGCGCGCGTCGGATAGAGAATCGCGAGATGATAAAGGCCGGTCGTGCCCTGCGGCGGCGGTGACCCGCCGCGGCTTTCCCACGTATTGAGCCCGATATGATGGTGATAGCCGCCGGCGGAAACGAATGCCGCTTCCCGGCCAAACCGCTGCATCAACTGAAAGCCGAGCACGCCGCAATAGAAGGCGAGCGCGCGGTCGATATCGGCCACTTTCAGATGCACGTGGCCGATGCGCACACCGGCATCGATCGGAGCCGCGGCCACCGTCGGCCCGTCAGCGATTTTTGTCCGATCGTCCATGACCTCCGCTCCAATTCGTCAGTGCTCAAATGCGCGCTGGCTTGCGGTTCCGCAAGTGGCGGCGGGCCAGAGTAGTCCAAGGGCGACTTACTGGATCATGCTCTAGCTCGCCTTGGCGCTGAGCTTGCGTACCAGCGGAGTGACCCGCAACGCCGTGATGCGGTTGCGGGTCTTGCGCAGGACCTGAAAGCGAAATCCGTGAAAGGTGAAGCTCTGACCCGGCTCCGGAATAGAGCGCGCCTCATGGATCACCACGCCGGCGATGGTCGTTGCTTCGTCGTCGGGGATATTCCAGTCCATGGCGCGGTTGAGATCGCGCACCGTGACCGCGCCGTCGACATTGGCGGATCCGTCCGGCAGCATGCGTACGCCAGGCACCGCAATGTCGTGCTCGTCACTGATGTCGCCGACAATCTCCTCGACAATATCTTCGAGCGTCACCAGGCCCTCAAGCTCCCCGTATTCGTCGACGACCAGCGCCAGCGCCGTCTTGCGGGCGCGAAACGCGCTGAGCTGCTCGTAAAGCGGCGTGGTGTCGGGCACGAACCACGGCGGACTCGCCAGTGATACGATATCGATTTTCGCGGCATTGCCGTCCGCAGCATGCAGCGCGCGCAGCAAATCCTTGGCATGAAGCACACCGAGAATGTTGTCCTGCGCGCCGCGCCATAGCGGCAGGCGCGTCACCGGCGCCGCGAGAACCGCATCGACAATCTCCTGGGGGGGTTCGTCGGCGTCGAGCATCACCATCTTGGTACGATGGACCATGACGTCCGACACGGTCAGCTCGCGCAGGTCGAGCACACCGCCCATCATGTCGCGGTCGAATTTTTCCACGACGCCGGAACGATGCAAAAGATCGACCGCGCCGCGCAGCTCCTCGCGCGGCGAGAGTATGGACTGGATCTTGCCGATGCCGACACTGTGCAGGATGACTCGTACCAGCCACTCGACCGCCTTCAACAGCGGGAGAAACAAGTTGCACTATGCGATCGACCGGCTTCGCCACCAAAAGCGCGATGCGATCGGGCGCGTTGAACGCAGCTGTCTTCGGCAAGACCTCGGCGACGACGAAGATGAGAAGTGTCATCGCTATGGTGGCGTAGATCACGCCGGCATTGCCGAAGAAAGTAAGCAACAGGCCAGTCGCCAGGGTCGAAGCGGCGATGGTGGCAAAATTGTTGCCAAACAGGATCGCGCCTAGCAGCCGCTCGCGGGTGGCGAGCAGCCTATTGACGATCGTGGCGTCGCGGTTGCCCTGCTTCTCAAGCCGCATCATCGCGGCGCGAGAAGACGCGGTCAGTGCCGTCTCGCTCGCCGAGAAGAATGCCGACGCCGCCAAGCACACCACCACTGCAAGAACGTCCAGCCAGTCAAAAAAATTCATTGCTTTGCAAGCTTCTCATCGAGGAAAGCGCGCACATCGCGCGCATCGACGCCGGTGTCGACGAACGCTGCGCCGATCCCGCGCACCAGAATGAATGTGGGCATTCCGCGCTTTATTTTCTTGTCCTGCGCCATCAAATCCATCAGCCGATCGACCGGCGGCAACTCGCCGGGAATGTCTTTCGGCCCCGTAGGCAGGCCGACCTCGGCCAAATGGCGAATGGCGCGCGCCGCATCGGCGGCCGGCAGCAAACCTCGCTGCGCTGAAAATTCGAAAGCCAGCCCCATACCGGCTGCAACCGCTTCGCCGTGCAACAGCCGACCGGAAAAACCGGTAGCCGCCTCGAGCGCATGCCCGAACGTGTGTCCGAGGTTAAGCAATTGCCGATCGCCGGTTTCGCGCTCGTCGCGCGCAACGATTGCCGCCTTGGCGCGGCAGCACACGGCGATGGCCTGCTCGCGCGCAAAACTTCCAGAAGATTTGCCGCCTTTGAAAACCTCACGCCAGTTCGTCTCCAGCCATGAGAAGAACGCGGCGTCGCCGAGCAAACCGTATTTGACCACCTCGGCGTAGCCGGCGCGAAATTCGCGCGCCGGCAAGGTGTCGAGCGTCGCGGTATCGGCAACGACCAGGACCGGCTGGTGAAACGCGCCGATGAGATTCTTGCCGTGGGCGGAATTGATCGCGGTCTTGCCGCCGACCGAGGAGTCAACTTGCGCCAAAAGCGTGGTCGGCACCTGCACGTAGTCGAGCCCGCGCCGCACCACCGAGGCAACGAAGCCGGCGAGGTCGCCGATGACGCCGCCACCGAGTGCGAGAATTAGATCGCCACGCTCAATGCGGGCCGCGATTACCTGCTCGCAGGCTTGCTCGAATATGCGAAAGCTTTTGGCGCCTTCGCCGGCGGGCACGATCACGCGGCTGGACGCGATTGCGCCGGCCGCGAGTGCGGCTTCGACAGGGTCGAGCGCAGCGCGAGCGACATTCTCGTCGGTCACGATCGCGACCTTGGCTCCGGGACGCAACGCCGAAAGCCGCGTCCCAAGCGACGCGATGAGTCCGCGGCCGATCACGATGTCATAACCGCGGTCGCCGAGCGCGACACGGACCGTTGCAGTATCCGGGCGAAGAGGTGCCGTCATGCGCCGGATTTCTCTTCAGTCAAAGCGGGCGCATCCAAGAACGCGCCGAGCGCCGCGACAATGTCGGCGACGATCGAGTCATGCGCCACTTCGCGGGAGTGCATAGTCAGGTCCGCCTGCGCGTAAGTCGGCTCACGCTCGATCAACAAAGCCCGCAGGGTTGCTTCCGGATCGCCGGTTTGCAGCAGCGGCCGTTCGTTGCGGCGCTTGCTGATACGGCGGAGCAGCACGTCGAGATCGGCCTTGAGCCAGATGGAAACGCCTTTCTCGCGGATCGCCTCGCGCGTGCCATCGTTCATGAAGGCGCCACCCCCGGCCGCCAGCACCTGCGGGCCGCCGTCCAATAGCCGCACTATGACGCGCGCTTCGCCACTGCGGAAATCGGCTTCGCCGCGGTGGGCAAAAATGTCGGTAATGCTCATGCCGGCGGCCTTTTCGATCTCCGCGTCGGCATCGACGAAAGGAATGCCGAGGCGGGTCGCGAGCCGCCGGCCGATGGAGGATTTGCCTACGCCCATCATGCCGACCAGGACGATGGAGCGGCCGCCGAGTGCGGCGAGCACCGCGGCCGTCTCGGTCATGTCATCGTGTACGGCGGTGTCGGTCATGGTCGGTTATCGATCTTACAGAGCAATGGCCTGTACGCTTTGGCACCCAAGGGACAACCCCGAACCCCTGCCGGTCTGGGTCTTTAACCGATGGTACTCGTCCCCTGCGGCCGCACCAACGGGACATGGAATTTGTCCCGCGGGGTATTTGCAGTCTTCCTTTACGATTCACCGGCTAGGACGGGCTTAAGCAAGGCCGGTCCACTAGCATTATAGTCTGATAGTGTCTTAATGATTCCGATTTTTCAGGTAGCTGCGTGCGGCACGGACCGGCGAAGTTTGCAATCGGAACAACTGATCATGCCGAGCCTGGTTCGGTTCCTCACGGTGATCGCCATTGGCGCTGCCGCGATCTATGCCGGTCTCTATTCGCTGGCGCATTTCGTACATCCGAAACCGCGCGAAATCAGCGTGACCATCCCGCCCGATAAGTTCTTCAAGAACCGCTGATGGCTAAATCCCGAAAGCCCATTCCTCGGAAAGAAACACGCGCGACAAAACCCGGCGACGATCGGTTTGTCGAGCTGTTCCTCGACATGTTCGCTGCCGAGCGCGGCGCCGATAAAAACACGCTGGCCGCGTATGGACGCGATCTCGGCGATTTTGCCGGTTATCTCGCGGGAATCGGCCGCAGCATCGCTAAGGCGGCGACCGAAGACGTGCGCCGCTATCTTCAACATCAGACGAAACGCGGGCTCGCGCCGGCAACCGTCGCCCGGCGTTTGTCGGCGATCCGTCAGCTTTATCGATTCCTTTACGCCGAAGGCATGCGCAAGGACGACCCGGCCGCCGTCATCGAGGGACCGAAACGAACGCGCGGCCTGCCGAAGACGCTCACGCTGGCCGAAGTCGATCGGCTGTTGCGGCTCGCCGCGCAGTCCGATCCGGAAGCGCCGCTCCCGGTGCGGCTGCGCGCCGCGCGACTTTATTGCCTGGTCGAGCTCCTCTATGCGACCGGGCTTCGCGTTTCCGAACTCACAAGCCTTCCGGCCTCGGCGGCTCGCCGCGAGGCCCGCGTCCTGGTGGTGCGCGGCAAGGGCAACAAGGAGCGGCTCGTTCCGCTCAATAACGCGGCCAAAGACAGCATGGCGCACTATCTTTCGCTGCTGGCGGAGCAAGGCCACACCGCCGGGTCGAAATGGTTGTTCCCCTCGTTCGGCGATTCCGGTCACCTCACGCGCCAGCATTTCGCCCGCGAGCTGAAAACGCTCGCCGCCGCGGCCGGGTTGCGCTCGGCGCAAATTAGTCCGCACGTTCTGCGCCACGCTTTTGCCAGCCATCTTTTGCATAACGGCGCCGACTTGCGCGTCGTGCAGACGCTGCTCGGACACGCCGACATTTCAACCACCCAGATTTACACCCACGTGATCGAGGAACGGCTGAAAAGCCTGGTCCGCGACTTACATCCGCTGGCGGATGCCAATATTTGATAGCGATGCGCTCTTATCTCGATTTTGAAAAACCGGTGGCCGAGCTCGAGGCCAAAATTGAAGAAATGCGGGCGCTGCAAACCGCCGGCGACGCCATCGCCATCGGCGACGAAATCACCCGCATGGAGGCCAAGGCCGGTCAGGCGCTAAAGGAACTCTATGCCGAATTGACTCCCTGGCAGAAGACGCAAGTCGCGCGGCATCCGCAGCGGCCGCATTCCCTCGATTATATTGCGCAACTCATCACCGACTTCACCCCGCTCGCCGGCGATCGCAGCTTCGGTGAGGACGCCGCCATTATCGGCGGGTTCGGCCGGTTCCGCGGCGAGAGCGTCTGCGTCATCGGCCACGAAAAAGGCTCCGACACCGAGAGCCGGCTCAAACATAATTTCGGCATGGCGCGGCCCGAGGGCTATCGCAAAGCGGTGCGGTTGTTCGACATGGCCGAGCGCTTCGAGATTCCGGTGGTCGCCTTTGTCGACACGGCGGGCGCCTATCCCGGCATCGGCGCCGAGGAGCGCGGCCAAGCCGAAGCGATCGCGCGCTCGACGGAAGCCTGCCTGCGAATTTCCGTGCCCAACGTCGCCGCCATAATCGGCGAAGGCGGCTCGGGCGGTGCGATCGCGCTCGCCACCGCAAATCGTGTGATGATGCTCGAGCACGCCATCTACAGCGTGATCTCGCCTGAAGGGGCGGCGTCTATCCTGTGGCGCGACACCACCAAAGCGCAGGAAGCCGCTTCCAGCATGAAGATCACCGCCGAAGACCTTATGCGTTTGGGCGTCGTGGATACCGTCGTGCCAGAACCGACCGGTGGCGCTCACCGCGATCCGGCGGCAACGATCGCCGCAACCGGAGCGGCGATTGCCGACGCGTTGGCTGAACTGCAAGACCTCGACCCCGCGACCGTCGTGCGGCTGAGGCAAGAGAAATTCATGGCCATCGGCCGGACGTTAAGCTGATCGGTGGTCGACAGCCGCCTGTCTGCGCGAGACGCCGAAGCCGCCCTTAATGTGAGCGCGGCGGCTGGAACTCCGAAATAAGGCAGCTCCGCTAGGCCGTTGTGGATAAGACCTTGGTTTTGCCACTTAAATTTGCGCAATATTTACCATGTCTTCAGGGCGCGCCGGGGTAGCTGCCGGCGCTTGGACCGTACTTAGCTTGCGCTAAGGGTTTCGTAAGGATAACGATTAGAGGGTTGATGGCTCGGGGACCGTCCGTCAGTCGGGGAGTTTCGATTTGAACCGCGCCAGCCTGTTCCGCGCGCTTATTGCGTCGGCGGCGCTCTCAGGGGCGCTGGCTCTGGGCGGCTGCTTTGCCGAGGAAGGCTACGAACTCCCGACCAAAGCCATGAAAGAGCTGTCGCCACAGATGCTGGCGCTGCTCGATCAAAAGCACATGCCCAAGGATTCTCCGATCCTCGTCCGCCTGTTCAAAGAGGAATCGGAGCTGGAAGTCTGGAAGCAGGACACCACCGGACGCTACCAGATTCTAAAAGTCTATCCGATCTGCCGATGGTCGGGAGATCTCGGCCCGAAAGTGCATGAAGGCGACCGCCAGGCGCCCGAGGGGTTCTACTCCATCACCCCCGGCCTGATGAACCCGAACTCCAACTACTACCTAGCCATCAATACCGGCTTCCCCAACGCCTATGATCGGGCGAACGGACGTGACGGCGCGCAATTGATGATCCACGGCGACTGCTCGTCGCGCGGCTGTTACGCCATGACCGACGAGCAGATCGGCGAGATTTATTCGTTGGCGCGCGAGGCGTTCCTCGGCGGCCAGCCGTCGTTTCAGATCCAGGCGTATCCGTTCCGTATGACGCCGGCGAATCTGGCGCACCATCGCACCAATCCGAACATGGCGTTCTGGAAGATGCTCAAGGTGGGGAACGATCACTTCGAGGTCAGCCGTCTCGAGCCGAAGGTCGAAGTGTGCGATCGCCACTACGTGTTCGACGCGGCGCAGCCAGGCAATTCTTCGAAGCCGCTCGCGTTCAATCCGACCGGGCGTTGTCCGGCCTACGTTGTCACCGCCGAGATCGCGGCGCCTGCGCTGGAAAAGTCGCACAATGACGAGGTGCAATATGCAGCGCTCGTACGATCCAACGTGTCGGTGGCGCCGATCCGGACCGGCCTCGATGGCGGCATGAACCGCGTATTCCTGTCGCAAGTCGGCGGCAGCTTGCCGCCGGCGCGCGTGCCGAATTCGCTGCCGCCGCAGCCGGCGCCGGCAGCGTTTGCGCTCGACAACACCGGCTCGTCGCCGTCAATCGCCAGTCGTCTGTTCAGCGGTGTTTTTGGCGGCAAGTCCGAAGGATCCACGCAAGTCGCGGCAACCGATGCCGCGACGCAAGAGCGCGGCGCGGAGGCGACCGGGACTGCCGGCGGACAAAAGCCGAAGCTGCAACTGCGCGAGACCATCGGCGCCACAAGTTCAAAGCCGAAGGCGCACGAGCCGCGGTCTGAACCGTCGAAGCCGGAGGAGCAACAAACCGCGAAAGCGAAGCCGGCTGCAGCACCCGCGCCCACCGCTCCAACGCAAGAAGCCAACGCGGCGGCGCGGCCGCCTGCGGTCAATGGCGCCCTGGCGTCCGGCGACTTCTCGAGTCGCTGGGGCGGACTCCAGTAATCAGAAATCGATAATCACCGGTCGAAGGGCCCGGCGAGGGCACGCATCCCATCGCCGGTCACCGGCTATTGATATTTGCCGTGGCAGTGCTTGAACTTCTTGCCCGAGCCGCACGGACAAGCCTCGTTGCGGCCGACCTTGCCCCAGCTCGTCGGATCTTGCGGATTGCGCGGCGCTGCCGCGCTGCGTGCCGAGGCGGCGGCATCACCCGCCATGACCGCGCCCGCGGGTGCGGCCCCGCTGGACGCGCGTCCGATGCCGTGGCGCGCCAAGGTTTCGGCGCCGGCCATCGCCAACGCCATCTCGTCTTCACCAGTGGTCGGATCGATCTTGTGACCCTCCATGGCCGGCAGCGGCGTCGGCTCCATGGTGGTCGGCGGCTGGGCCATGATCTCGACGCGCATCAACTGCGCGGTGACCGCTTCGCGCAGGCTCTGGCTCATCGCCTCGAACAGCGAGAACGCCTCAGCCTTGTATTCGTTAAGCGGGTCACGCTGGCCGTAGCCGCGCAAGCCGATCACCTGGCGCAGATGATCGAGCATGACCAGGTGCTCGCGCCACAGATGATCAAGCGTTTGCAGGAGGATCGACTTCTCGATGTAGCGAATAACATCGGAACCCCACTGCGCGACCTTGGCGGCCATGTGTTCGTCGGCGCGGCGCTCGAGGCGGGTGAAAATCTCCTCGTCGGCGATGCCTTCTTCTTTCGCCCATTCGTCGACCGGCAAGTCTAGTCCCAGCACGCGGTTGAGCTCTTCCTTGAGGCCGGGGGTATCCCACTGCTCGGGATAGGCGTTCTCCGGCACGTGCTTGGCGACGAGATCGTCGATGGCGTTCCTGCGCATGTCGGCGACGATCTCGGCAGTCGTGGTGTCGTTCATCCATTCGACGCGCTGGTCGAAGATGACCTTGCGCTGGTCGTTCATCACGTTGTCGAATTTCAGGATGTTCTTGCGCAGATCGAAATTGCGCGCCTCGACTTTCTGCTGCGCCTTCTCCAACGCCTTGTTGATCCAGGGATGAACGATCGCCTCGTTCTCCTTCAAACCGAGCCGGGTGAGCATGCCGTCGAGCTTGTCGGTGCCGAAGATGCGCATCAGGTCATCTTCGAGCGAGAGGTAGAACTTGGAATGACCGGGATCGCCCTGGCGCCCGGAGCGGCCGCGCAATTGGTTATCAATGCGCCGGCTCTCGTGCCGTTCGGTGCCGAGCACGCAAAGGCCTCCCGCGGCCAGCGCTTTCTCCTTCAGCTTGGCCACCTGAGCGCGGATTTCGCCGGCGAGGGGCGACTTCTCACGCTCACGCGGGTCCTCGATGGCGGTAAGTTCCTGGCGCATGCGCATGTCGGCATTGCCGCCGAGTTGAATGTCGGTACCGCGGCCGGCCATGTTGGTAGCGATGGTGATGGCGCCCGGCACGCCGGCTTGGGAAATGATCTGCGCTTCCTGTTCGTGATAGCGCGCATTGAGTACGGCGAAGACCTTGGCCTTCGAAGCTCCCTCATCGCCGGAATAGAGCGCGGCGAACGCGTTGGGGTCGGAAAAATCGTGTTGCTCCCAGCCCTGCTTGCGCAGCATCTCAGCGAGAGCTTCCGACTTCTCGATCGAGGTCGTGCCGACCAGCACCGGCTGGCCGCGCGCCTTGCAGTCTTCGATCAGCGCGATCACCGCGCGGTATTTCTCCGCCCCCGTGCGATAGACCTCGTCGTCGTCGTCGAGCCGGATCATCGGCATGTTGGTGGGGATTTCCAGGACCTCGAGATTGTAAATGTCCTGGAACTCGTCGGCCTCAGTGGTGGCCGTGCCGGTCATACCGGCGAGCTTTTCGTACATGCGGAAATAGTTCTGGAAGGTGATGGACGCGAGCGTCTGGTTTTCCGGCTGGATCGGCTGCCGCTCCTTGGCCTCCAGGGCTTGGTGCAGCCCTTCCGAATAGCGCCGTCCCGGCATCATACGGCCGGTGAACTCGTCGATAATGACGACTTCGCCATTGCGCACGATGTAGTCCTTGTCGCGCTGGAACAGTTTGTGCGCACGCAGCGCTTGATTGACGTGATGCACCACGGAGACGTTCTCGACGTCGTAGAGCGAGTCCGATTTGAGGAGCTTCGCGTCGCGCAGCCCCTGCTCCATCCGCTCCATGCCGACTTCGGTCAACGTGACCGTGCGCTGCTTCTCGTCGACCTCGTAGTCGGCCTTGTCGAGGCTGGGGATAAAAGTGTCGATGGTGTTGTAGAACTCTGAGCGGTCGTCGAGCGCGCCGGAAATGATCAGCGGGGTGCGCGCCTCGTCGATCAGGATCGAATCCACCTCATCGACGATGGCGTAGCTGTGCCCGCGCTGCACCATATCCTCGAGCCGGTACTTCATATTGTCGCGCAGATAGTCGAAACCGAGCTCATTGTTGGTGCCGTAAGTCACGTCGCAGTCGTACTGGTTCTTGCGTTCGGCGTCGTCGAGACCGTGGACGATGATGCCGACGGTAAGGCCGAGGAATTTGTAGATTTGGCCCATCCATTCGGCGTCGCGCTTGGCCAGGTAATCGTTGACCGTGACGACGTGGACGCCGCGGGCGCCAAGCGCGTTGAGATAAACCGGAAGAGTGGCGACCAGCGTCTTGCCTTCGCCGGTCTTCATTTCCGAGATCTTGCCCTCGTGCAGCACCATGCCGCCGATGAGCTGGACGTCGAAGTGGCGCTGACCGAGCGTGCGCTTGGAAGCTTCCCGCACGGTGGCGAAGGCCGGCACCAAAATGTCGTCAAGCGTGGCGCCTTCACTAAGCTGCTTTTTGAATTCGTCGGTGCGAGCGCGCAATTCCTCGTCGGAAAGTTTCTCCAGTTCCGCTTCCAGCGCATTGATGGCGTCGACGCGCGCCCCATAGGCGCGGATGCGGCGGTCATTCGAGGAACCGAACAGCTTGCGGGCGACAGCGCCGATCATCGCTTCATCTTCCTTCCAATTTGGTCCGCGCAGCGCGAGTCCAACCAGCGGAAAATGCAGCGCTATTTACGGCTTCTGCAAGGCGATAGCGGCGCGCCTGGATACTTGCGAGACATAGGAGGGGGTGGTTTTGTTGTCAATGTGAGCTGCGACTTCACGGCCTCGTTAAACGCGTCCGCGATTTCGCCATTGCCAACGAGAGCTGATTCGGCGAGTGTCCGCGCCGGCAATTTAAGCCCTCGCCCGGCGACTTGCCCATTTGCCCAAAGGATCGCGTTCAATGGCCCTCACCCGCCTTTCCGTTAGCTACGCGCTAGGCGCGTTCGCGCTTGCTCTCGTGCTGTCCATGCCGATCAAGATTGCTCTGGCCGAGGACAGCGATCCGATCGTTGCCCGCGCCAACGGCGTCGACATCCACGAGAGCGACCTTGCTCTCGCCGAGGAGGAAGTCGGGAACAACATCCCGAACATGCCGCCGGCGCAGAAGCGCGATTACCTTATCAATTATGTGACCGACGTCGTGGTGCTGTCGCAGGCGGCCGGCAAGCAGGGCCTCGCCGACCGTCCGGACGTCAAGCGCCGGCTCGACTTCGACCGTAACCGGCTGCTGATGGAATCGCTGTTGCAGGAGACCGGCAAGGCCGCGCTTTCGGATGAGGCCGAGCACCAGGTCTATGACGACGCCGTCAAGCAGATGACCAACGAGGAAGAGGTGCACGCGCGCCACATCCTGGTTCCGACCGAAGACGAAGCTAAGGCCGTCCTCGCGCAACTAAAGGCCGGCGCCGATTTCGCCACGCTGGCGAAGGAGAAATCCAAGGATCCCGGCGGCGCGGACGGCGGCGACCTCGGCTATTTCACCAAGGAACAAATGGTGCCGGAATTCGCAGCGGTCGCGTTCAAGCTCGACAAGGGGCAGCTTTCCGATCCGGTAAAAACCCAGTTTGGCTGGCACATCATCAAGGTTGAAGATAAGCGCATCAAGCCGACGCCGACTTTCGAGCAGGTCAAGGGCCAGCTCGAGAATTACGTCGCGCATCGCGCCCAAGCCGCGCTGGTCGAGAAGTTGCGCGCCAGCGCCAATATCGAGCACCTCGACAAGCCGGCGCCCGCGCCCGCCGCGGATCCTTCGCTCAACACCATGGCGCCAAGCAAGAAGTGACCACGATAGTTGTCATGCCCGGCCTTGTGCCGGGCATCCACGTCTTTATACAGGCCGACTAAGACGTGGATGGCCGGGACAAAGCCCGGCCATGACGATATCGAGGCCAGCCTTGTCATCTTCCATTTCCCCTCTCGCGCCTGAATCGTTTCCGGAAATGCCGCCGGTCGCGGGGGTGCAGATCGCCACCGCGTCGGCCGGAATCCGCTATGCCGGGCGGACCGACGTCCTGTTGGCGTTGCTGGCGCCGGAAACGACGGTCGCCGGCGTCTTCACGCGCTCGAAATGCCCGTCGGCGGCGGTCGATTGGTGCCGGGCGCGGCTCAAGGGCGGGAGCGGCGATGCAAGCGCGCTCGTGGTCAATTCCGGAAACGCCAACGCCTTTACCGGCAAATCGGGCCGGGCCGCGACCAAGCTTACCGCTGAGATCGCCGCGAAAGCCGCGCGGTGCAAAACCGGCGATGTCCTGCTCGCCTCTACCGGTGTTATTGGCGAACCGCTCGATGCATCGAAGTTCGAAGGCGTCATGGATCGCCTTGTGGCCGACGCCACGCCCGGCCGCTGGGAAGAGGCGGCGAATGCGATCATGACCACGGACACTTTTCCCAAAGGCGCAGCTTCCATCATCCGCTTCGGTTCGAGCGTGGTCACAATCTGCGGCATAGCCAAAGGCGCCGGCATGATCGCGCCGGACATGGCGACCATGCTGTCGTTCGTGTTCACCGACGCGCCGATTGCGCTCGCGGTGTTGCGCACGCTGCTGCGGCAGGGCGTAGCCGACACCTTCAATGCCGTAACCATCGACGGCGACACTTCCACTTCCGACACGTTGCTCGCATTCGCAACCGGCGCCGCCGCAGCGCATGGGTTTGCCAAGATCACGCGCCTGTCCGATCCGCGGCTCGCGGCCTTTCGCAAGGGCTTTTTCGCCGTGCTTGCCGATCTCGCCGAACAAGTCGCGCGAGACGGCGAAGGTGCGCGCAAGCTGGTCGAAGTCGTGGTTGAAGGCGCGGTCTCGAAAAAATCGGCGCGACGCATTGCGCTCTCGATCGCCAACTCACCGCTGGTCAAGACCGCGATTGCCGGCGAGGACGCCAATTGGGGACGTGTGGTGATGGCGGTCGGCAAAGCCGGCGAGCCGGCCAACCGCGACCGCCTGTCGATCTGGTTCAACGGCATCCGCGTCGCCCACAAGGGCGAGCGCGACCCGGCCTACGACGAGACCGCGGTCTCGGCTGCGATGAAGAAACCCGAGATTGGGCTCAAGGTGGCGCTCGGAATGGGGAAAGGCCGCGATCGCGTGCTGACCTGTGACCTGACCAAGGAATACATCGCCATCAACGGCGATTACCGCAGCTAAGTTTGCCCGCGGAAAGATCGTCGTTTTTTACGGACATGACCGCCGTCATCAAACACATCCGCACGCCGACGCTCGAAATCGCCTATGAGGAAAGCGGCGACTCCGCGGGCGCGCCGGTCATTCTCCTGCACGGCTGGCCGTACGACCCGCGCTGCTACGATGGCGTAGCACCGCTACTTATCGCCGGCGGTTGCCGCGTTATTGCACCCTACCTCCGCGGCTTCGCCGCGACGCGGTTTCTCTCCGCCGAAACGCTACGCTCCGGACAGCAGGCCGCGCTCGGCAATGATTTGCACGAGATGATAGATGCGCTTGCCATCGAACGCGCGACCCTTGCCGGCTATGATTGCGGCCGCCGCGCCGCTTGCGTTGTCGCGGCACTGTGGCCGGAACGTGTACGCAGCCTTCTGACGGTCAATGCCTATAACATCCAGGACATCGCCGGATCGGCGCGGCCGCAAGATCCGGCGCAGGAACGCCGTTATTGGTATCAGTGGTATTTTCAGACCGAGCGCGGCCGCGCAGGGCTGGCGTCGGACCGCCGCGCCTTTTGCCGTCAGCTCTGGAAGTTGTGGTCGCCGCATTGGAATTTTGACGAGGCGACCTTCGCGCGCAGCGCGGCGTCGTTTGATAATCCCGATTTTGTCGCCGTGACGATCCACTCCTACCGGCATCGCTACGGCAACGCCGCGGGCGATCCGGCGCTGGATGAGCTCGAAAGGCGGCTTGCCGCCAAACCGAAAATTGCTGTGCCGACGATTGCATTGCAGGGAGACGCCGACGGCGTGCTGCCGCCGGAGGTCTCGGAACGGCACCGCCCGTCTTTCACCGGGCCGTATCAGTACCGCGTGCTGCCAACAATCGGGCACAACCCGCCGCAAGAGGCGCCTGCAATCTTTGCTGAAGCCTACTCGAACTGGCCAGTTCCGCTTAAGCCCGCCGCAAATGCAGCAAATGTTTATTCACCATAGCGACGCTTGCGGGAATGAACGTGGACGGCTTGAACCTGCCTTTAGACTTGCACCCCTAAGGTGAGACCGGTCCTGTGAGTGTGAATCTCATTCTCGTCGCTGCCTGCGCGCTCATCGATCCTGACGGACGTGTGCTCATCGCCCAACGCCCGGAAGGCAAAGCGATGGCCGGCCTTTGGGAGTTTCCCGGCGGCAAAGTCGAGCCCGGAGAGCGGCCGGAAGAGAGTTTGATCCGCGAACTGAAGGAGGAACTGGGAATTGTCGTCAAGGAGGAATGTCTGGCGCCGCTGACCTTTGCCAGTCATCGGTATCCTGATTTTCACCTGCTCATGCCTCTTTATGTCTGCCGCCGCTGGGAAAAAATTGTCGTGGCGCGCGAAGGACAAAAATTAAAATGGGTGTGGCCGAAAGATCTACGCAATTGCCCGATGCCGCCTGCCGACGAACCTTTGATTCCACACCTGACAAATCTGCTGTGACGGAAAGGTACATCAAGCCATGAGCAAGCGATCCACATCCTCCGACGCTGGATTGCTCCGCCGTTTCGCGCGTGACGAAAACGCGGCAACGGCGATCGAATACGCTCTGATCGCGGCCGGCATTTCCATTGTCATTGCCGCGACAGTGTTTTCGGTCGGCACCGCCGTCAAAGGCGACTTCACCAACGTTTCCACCGCATTGAAATAAGTCTCCTAGTCGCCCGCTTTCTCGCCGGCGGAGTGTTCGCGAGTGCCGAGCGCTTCCGCAAGCCGCGCCTGCGCCGAACCGGGCCTGAGCGGACGCTGCTGGCTTGGGTGCGGCGCCCAGCCTGACAGCCACAGAAACTCGAAAGTCGCGCGCACACGGCCGTCCGCATCGGCAAATCGCTGCGCATAAATTTCCGCCATGCGCATCAAGGTCGCACGTTTCAGCGGTGTGCGCCTGCGGTCGGCGAGCGCATTGGTCGCGCCCATACGCCGTAAATCGTGCATCAGGCCGAAAGCGGAATCGTAGCGCACGATGACGCGATCAGAATCGGTTACCGGCAGCGCGAACCCCGTACGTTGCAACAGCGCACCCAGGTCGCGCAAATCGGCGAACGGCGCTACCCGAGGTGAGACGCCGCCTTCGACTTCACTTTCGGCGGCGGCGAAGGAATGGCGCAACTCGGTCAGCGTTTCACCGCCCAAGAGCGCGGCGAGAAACAATCCGTCCGGACGCAACGCGCGCCTGATCTGGACCAATGTGCCCGGCAAATCGTTGACGAACTGCAACGACAACGCCGACACGACCAAGTCGAATGCGCCGTCGCGAAACGGCAGCGCCTCTTCGTCGGCGACGACGAAAAGTGGCGCGTGAAGACCTTCGCCGTCGGTATTGGCCGCGACAATCGCGCTGACGGAGTCAAATCCGGCGAGCGCATCGCGGAGTTCATTTCCGGGCGTTCCGAGATCGAGCGCCAACGGAAACCGCCGCAGTACCAACGCCAGCCGTTCGGCAAGATCTGCAGCGGCGCGTTCCAGCAAAAAGGTTGCCGGCCCCGTTACGCGCGCGCGGCGCCGGCGCGCACACAGGAGGCTGCGATCAAAGATCAGCGGGCTTTCGCTCATCCTTCAGATTTTGTCACATTCACCGCGGCGGGCGAACTGGCCGATGACAATCCGCCGCGTGCAAGGTACCGTTCCTTTATGTCGGCTGCGGCTGGGTTCGCCATTTCGCCTGGAGTAAAACGGGCGGCAAATGTGGCGCGCACGCTCCTGCGTGCCGGGCTCGATATCGCGCTTCCGCCGCTCTGCGCCGTCTGCCGTGCCCCGGTCCATGGCAACGGGCTTTGTCCCGGCTGCTGGTCGAAGCTCTCGTTCATTACGCGGCCCTATTGCGAGCGGCTCGGCATCCCATTCGTCTACGATCCCGGCCCCGGTATTCTTTCCATGGAAGCTATCTCCAGTCCGCCAGCCTATCACCGCGCCCGCGCGGCGGTACGCTTCGACGAGATTTCCCGCGCCTTGGTGCACGCGCTCAAATAAGGCGACCGGCTCGATCTCGCGCCAATGATGGGACGCTGGCTTGCGCTCGCCGGACGCGAGCTTCTCGCCGAGGCGGATGCGCTCGTGCCGGTGCCGCTGCACTGGCGGCGAAACTGGGCGCGGCGTTTTAACCAATCGGGAATACTGGCCGCGGCGGTCTCATCCCAGACCGGTGTACCGATCGCCGCCTCCGCGCTTAAGCGGGTGAAAGCCACCATCCAGCAAGTCGGGCTATCGCGGACCGAGCGGGCCGCCAACATCCAGGGCGCCTTCAGCGTCCCACCGGAGAATAAAGCCGCCATAGTTAGGAAGAGGCTCGTCCTGGTCGACGATGTCTTGACCTCGGGCGCGACCGCAGAGGGCTGTGCGAGAGCGCTGCTGCGCGCCGGCGCCGCCAACGTCGACCTGCTGGTATTTGCCAGGGTTGCCGATCCGGTGCAAACGTCCATATAAAGTACCGCCGGGGACGAATTAACGCGCTCTTATGACTTCCGTAGAAATCTACACCCAGCAATTGTGTCCCTACTGCCACTGGGCAAAGGAGCTGCTTTCCCGCAAGGGCGTCGGCTTCCATGAAATCGACGTCACCGGGGATACGCAAGCGCGCCAGGCGATGAGCGCGCGATCGAACGGACGCAGCTCGGTGCCACAGATTTTCATTGGCGCCACCCATGTTGGCGGCTGCGACGAACTCTATGCGCTCGAGGACGCGGGTAAGCTCGACGCCCTGCTGGCGCGTGGCGAAGAAAAGTCCGCATGAGCCCCGCCGCACCGACTTTCAAAGTTGCGCTTGTACAAATGCGTTCGGGCCTTCGTCCGGATGCCAATTGCGCCGCGGTCGTTTCGGCGATCGATGAGGCGGCGCGCGCCGGCGCAGCTTACGTGCTGACGCCGGAAATGACCAACATCATGGAGATCAAGCGCGAGCGGCTGTTCGCCAACATCACCGATGAGGAGCACGACCCGACACTTGCGGCGCTACGCGAGGCCGCGCGCCGGCACGCGATGTATGTTCACGCCGGCTCGTTCGCGATCAAGCTCTCGGCCGATAGGGCGGCCAACCGGTCGTTCCTTATCGACCGCGACGGCGAAATCGTCGCGCGTTACGACAAGATCCATATGTTCGACGTCGATTTGGCGAACGGCGAAAGCTATCGCGAGTTGCGCAACTACCGCCCCGGTGAACTTGCCGTCACTGCCGACTTGCCATGGGGCAAATTGGGCCTGACGGTCTGCTATGATCTGCGCTTTCCAGCGCTCCACCGGGCGCTGGCGGAGGCGGGCGCGTCGTTTCTTTCCATTCCTTCGGCCTTTACCCAACAGACCGGCGAGGCGCACTGGCACGTACTCCTACGCGCGCGCGCCATCGAAAACGGCTGTTTCGTTTTCGCCGCCGCACAGGGCGGCCGACATGAGAGCGGCAGGGAAACGTTCGGCCATTCGCTCGTGGTCGACCCGTGGGGCCGCGTTCTCGCCGAGGCGGCCGGCGCCGAGCCGGGTGTGATGGTTGCCGAGATCGATCCGGCGCTGGTCGTCGCAGCGCGCGCCAAAATTCCGTCGCTCCGTCACGGCCGGCGCTTCGAGATGACCGAGCCGCTCGCCGAGCCAACTCATCTGCGCGCTGTGCGGGTGCCGTCATGATCAAGTATGCATTGCGCTGCGAGCGGGGCCACGAGTTTGAAAGCTGGTTCAAAAATTCCGCGGGGTACGATAGTCAGAGCAAACGCGGTCTAATCGCATGTCCCGGCTGCGGCTCCGCGAAGGTCGAAAAAGCGATTATGGCGCCGCGCCTGGCCCGTGCCGAAAGCGGAGCGGAACCGGGCCCGGTTGCTCAGGTTCCGTCGCCGCCGGCGCCGTCCGCCCTCCCCGTGCCGATGCCGTTTGCGCCGCCGGGCAAAGCAGCAACGGTCGCAATCATGTCGCCCCAAGAACGTGAGCTGCGGAAGAAGCTAAAAGAGCTACGCGATCATATTACCAAGAATGCCGATTATGTCGGCCAGCGCTTTCCCGAACAGGCGCGCAAAATTCATTACGGGGAGATCGAGCACCGCTCGATCTATGGCGAAGCTTCACCGGAAGAGGCCAAGGAACTGCACGAGGAAGGCATCACCTTCCATCCGCTGCCAATTTTGCCCGACGAATTCAACTAGCGCGTAATCATAATCTGGTGAAATCCGCCTCGGGCTTATCATCGATCATCCACGGCCGTGTATCAGACCCCATTGTGGTACTCGGGCGCGGACCTTATTGTGTGCGATCAACATTGGAGACGACGGAAATGGCTACAGGTACCGTGAAGTGGTTCAACCCGACGAAAGGCTACGGTTTCATTCAGCCGTCTGGTGGCGGCAAGGACGTGTTCGTCCACATCTCGGCTGTCGAGCGGGCCGGCCTTAGTTCGCTGAACGAGGGACAGACTGTCGAGTACGAGATTGAGAGCAATCGGGGAAAAGAATCCGCCGTCAACCTCAAGACAAGATGACCGCCCTGCCGCTGGCGGCGATTACCGCCGGCGGAACTGGGGGCGCTGTGCGGGACGCGGTTGCGACCCAGCGCGCTCATCCTTGTGGCGGAAGATCAGTCGCCCCTTTTCCAGATCATAGGGCGATACTTCGACCGTGACGCGGTCCCCGGCCAGCGTCTTGATTTGGTTCTTTTTCATTCGCCCGGCTGTGTAGGCAACCAGCTGGTGTCCGTTATCGAGTTGAACGCGATAACGGGCATCGGGCAGAATTTCTGTTACGAGACCCTCGAATTCCAGAAGTTCTTCTTTTGCCACGTTATGTTCCTTTTGAACGGCCAGCCCAACGCTGCGCTCGTGAAGGGCGGTCGCGCTCCGATCGAGCTTTGCCATTCATGAAGGCAACAGCACCGATGCTGCGCGGTGGTTCGTTCGGGTGGCCACGACGCCCTTGTTTACGCGCCGGACCATTGCGGCGCCAGCGGCGATGGCTGGTATCGACAGGGTTCTCGGTAACGGCGCGCGTCGGGGAAGACTGCGCCGGCGGTCGACCAATGCGTCCATCGGTTACCGGAATAGTCATTCGAATAAGCTTCTCGATATCGCGCAGGAACGCAACCTCCTCAGCGTCGCAGAGCGAGATCGCGATGCCCTCCGCGCCCGCACGCGCGGTGCGGCCGATGCGATGCACGTAGGTTTCCGGCACGTTCGGCAGATCAAAATTCACCACGTGGCTGACGCCATCGACATCGATGCCGCGCGCTGCAATATCGGTGGCGACGAGTGTCCTGATCTCGCCGTTGCGGAAGGCCGCGAGCACGCGCTCGCGCTGGTTTTGTGATTTGTTGCCATGAATGGCTTCGGCGCCAATGCCGGCGCGGACCAAGCCGCGCACGACCTTGTCGGCGCCGTGTTTGGTCCTGGTGAAGATGAGCGCACGGTCAATGGTTTCGCGTTGCAACACTTCGATCAGGATCGCCGGCTTGGCGGCGCGGTCGACGCGAATAATGCGTTGCGCGACCCGTTCGACCGTCGAGGCGGCCGGCGCTACCGCGACCTTGATCGGGTCCCGCAGCATTTGGCCGGCAAGCTCGGTGATGGCGCCCGGCATGGTCGCAGAAAACATCAATGTTTGCCGCTGGACCGGCAGCCTGGCAACAATCTTGCGGATGTCACGGATGAAGCCCATGTCGAGCATGCGGTCGGCCTCATCGAGAACGAGACATTCGACGTCGTCGAGCCGGAGCGCATTGCCTTTGACGAGATCGAGCAACCGGCCGGGAGTAGCGACAAGAACATCCACCCCGTTGAGCAACGACCGAACTTGTCCGCCCATTGACACGCCACCGATCGCCAGCGCGCCCTTGATACGCAGATGGCGGCCGTAAGTCCGAAAGCTCTCGAGGATTTGGCCCGACAATTCGCGCGTCGGGCTCAGCACCAGGACCCGGCAGCTTTTTCGAACGAGCGGCCGTGGGCTGGCGGCGAGACGGTGGAGGATCGGCAGCGCGAAGGCAGCGGTTTTGCCGGTTCCAGTTTGAGCAATGCCGATCACGTCGCGGCCTGACATGACCACCGGTATCGTCTGTGCTTGGATCGGAGTAGGCGCGAGGTACTTTTCCTCGGCGAGTGCGCGTACGATCGCCTCGTTGAGGGTGAATTCGTGAAAAGACATCAATGGAAAACTTTCTTGTAATATGGGGTGCGCTGCCGGTAGGCGATTAGCCACGGCATGCACTGCGGGTGAGGTTAAGACACCCCCGCGCCATCTGGGCTGTCAGTGAAATGAAAGTGCGAGCCAGAAGCCGTTTGACGGGGTCCCGTAGACGCGGCTCGCCGCCGGCCAGTCAGGCCGCGAGTTTGATATGCGCCTTAGATGTGTTCGTTTCAAGGCGCGGCAATGACTAAACGGCACGATCCTTATCAGCCGCCTCTTTGGCCAACCGAAGCGCCCGCAATCGCTCAGTCTTTTCCCGAACCAAGCGCTCGTTGGCCTGGTATTCCATCATGGCCTTCGCACCCTCTTTGGCGCGCTCTTCCTTTTTGAAATTTGCGTCCGCTCGAGCGCGGGCGTCCACATTCGATTGACTTGCCAATGGTATTTTCCCTTTCGGTGCGGCGGCACTGGTTGCCGTTTCAAGCCGGCGATTGGTTTGAGCGGTCCAGGCGGATTGGCTTACATCCCCACTATATATGGCCGATCTTAAAAAACTGAACCCAAGGGCGACCCAGCCGGAACCGGGGTTTCGTGCCACCTGGAGATCCAAGCATGAGGCGATCTAGAAGGGACCAATAGCCTGCGCGTTCGTGGGAAAGCCTCCGGTGAGGGACTTGCGGCCCGGTTTTTTGGACCGAACTGCAATCGACTTGATTCCGAAAGAGACCGGTTCAGAAATCAGAGACGACCGCTGGGGTATGCAAAGCGGCCATTAAACTCCTTCAGGAACTTTCGGCGAACTTGATTGTTTTGGGCACAGCGCGTGCCGATTGCACCTCTTAAGCGATGGCGCTGACGGTCACTGCGAAGCGAGTTGACGCGAGCAAGCCTCGCGCTCGGCGGGGGTCTTTGTTCTTGGCAAGTGCACAATGTTTCTGAGAGTCGTGCGCTCCTCGGCTGCGAACGGGAGTAGGGGCCAATAATCATTGACAGCACTGTGGCCACGTGGTCGATCGCCGGCTTGGCGACGGCGGGCGTCATCACACGCCCGTTCCGATGGCCCGAAGCAGTTTGGGCGGTTGCCGGCGCAATCGCGGTTGTCGTATTCGGTCTTTTGCCGTGGACGGACGCCGCTGTCGGCCTCCGCAAAGGTCTTGACGTTTATCTCTTCCTCGCGGGCATGATGCTGCTGGCGGAGATCGCGCGCCGCGAAGGTTTGTTCGACTGGCTGGCTGCACAAGCGGCCAGTCACGCCAATGGGTCTGCGCGCCGCCTGTTCCTGCTGACTTACGCCGTCGGGACGATTGTCACGGTATTCCTGTCGAACGACGCGACCGCGGTGGTGCTGACACCGGCTGTCGCCGCCGCGGTGAGGACTGCGCGCGCCGAGCAACCCGTTCCATACCTTCTGGTCTGCGCCTTCATCGCTAATGCCGCGTCGTTCGTGCTGCCAATCTCAAACCCCGCCAATCTCGTCATCTACGGCAATCATATGCCGCCGCTACTGCAATGGCTGCCGCGCTATTTGCTGCCTTCAATAGTTTCTATCGTCGCCACCTATCTAGCGCTATGGTGGACGCAGCGCCGGCTGCTGAGCCAAACCATCGCCAAGAATGTGCCGGTACCGGCCCTCTCGGGCGGCGGCAAAACCGCAGCCGCCGGTATTCTTGCAACGGCGGCTTTGCTGCTCGTGGTCTCCGCCATGGACATTCGGCTCGGGCTGCCAACCTGCATCGCCGGCATCACCGCCGCCGCCGTCGTGCTCATTCCCAGACCGGCTCAAACATGGAGCGTACTGAAGGATATTTCCTGGGGTGTGTTGCCTTTGGTCGCCGGCCTGTTCGTTCTGGTCGAGGCATTAAATCAGACAGGCGTCATCGGCATTATCACTGCGCTGCTTCATCGAGCGGCTGAAACGTCTGCCGTCGGAGCAGCATGGGCCGCCGGCGCCGCTGTCGCCGTCGCCAGCAATCTGGCGAACAATCTTCCGGTCGGCCTTATCGCCGGCGGTGCGGTGCAAAGCGACCACACCGCCGATCAAGTCACGCGCGCTATCTTGATCGGCGTTGACCTTGGTCCGAATTTGTCGGTGACCGGCTCGCTCGCCACCATTCTGTGGCTCGCGGCATTGCGCCGGGAAGAACTGGTCGTCGGCTTTGGCACATTTCTAAAAATCGGCGCGGTGGTCATGCCGCCAGCGCTCGTTTTGTCCATCGCAGCCGCATTGTTGACAGGGTGAGGCAACGGGAGAAGCAACCTCATGCAAGAGATCAGCGCTGGCGCGGCGCTGATGGTGGCAGGCATTGCGCTAGTGGCGCGGTTCTAAGTGTTTCACGGACCGGCGAGGCCGATTAATCGAGCAATTTGCGAATCTTCGCCGCCAGCGCGGCCTGCGTGAACGGCTTTTGGATCATGTTGACGCCTTGATCGAGCCGTCCGTTGTGGACGATGGCGTTGCGCGAATAGCCGGTCATGAACAAAACTCTCAAGCCGGGACGCTTCGCCGTCGCTTCGTCGGCGAGATCGCGGCCGTTGCGGCCTGGCAGCACCACGTCGGTGAGCATGAGGTCGACGCGCTCGCTGGCGAGAATCTTCAACGCCGACGGCGCGTCGGTCGCGCGAAAGACGATGTAGTTGAGTTCGCGCAAAGTCTCGGCAATGAAAGCGCGGACATCGTCGTCATCCTCGACGACAAGAATGGACTCGCCGCCCGGCGCCGCCGGCATTCTTACATCTTGCAGATCGGTCACCTCGGCCGAGGCGGCCGCTTTGACGCGCGGCAAGTAAATCTTGACCGTCGTGCCGTGCCCGGGCTCGCTATAGATTTTGACGTGTCCGCCAATCTGCTTGACGAAGCCATAGACTTGGCTCAACCCAAGCCCGGTGCCCTGCCCGGTGTCTTTGGTGGTAAAAAACGGCTCGAACGCGCGGCTGGAGACGTCGCCGGTCATGCCGACGCCATTGTCGGTCACCGAAATTTCCACGTACTGGCCGGGCCGGACCTCCGCGTTTCTCGAGCAATAAATCTCGTCGAGAAAGGTGTTGCTGGCCTCGATGGTCAGTTTGCCGCCTTCGGGCATGGCGTCGCGCGCGTTGAGCGCGAGATTAAGGATAGCGGTTTCAAGCTGGGTCTCGTCGGCCTCGACCTGCCACACGCCGCCGGCGCCGACGACTTCGAGCTGCACTTGTTCGCCCAGTGAAGGCTTGAGGAATGTCGAGAGGTGCCGCAGCAACTTGTTGACGTCGAGCACCTTGGGTTCCAGCGGCTGGCGCCGCGAGAAGGCGAGCAGATGCGCGGTCAGGCGTGCGGCCCGATGCGCGCCATTGAGTGCTTGATCGATCCCGCGCGCGAGCCGTTCTTGCGTCCCGGCTGTGCCGGCTTCGAGCGCCCGCTTGGCGCCGTCGAGATTGCCGATGATGATGGTCAGGAGATTGTTGAAATCGTGCGCCACGCCGCCGGTGAGCTGACCGACAGCGTCCATCTTTTGCGATTGATAGAGTTGCTCGCGCGCCGCTTCCAGGCGCTGCTGCCCCTCGCGCCGCTCGGTGATGTCGCGGGTGATCTTGGCGAAGCCGACGACGTCGCCCTTCGCGTCGCTGATGCGGTCAAGCACAACGCTGGCCCAAAACCGGGTGCCGTCCTTGCGCACGCGCCAGCCCTCGGCCTCATACCGGCCTTCGCTCGCCGCGGTCGCCAGCGCCCTGAGCGGGACCTCTTTGGCTTGATCTTCCGCAGTGTAAAATTCCGAAAAATGCCGGCCGACGATCTCGTCTTCGCTATAGCCGTTGATCCGCACGGCGCCGGAATTCCAGTTGGTAATATTGCCCTGCGGATCAAGAAGATAAATGGCGTAGTCGGTGACGCCTTGCACCAGGAGCTGGAAGCGCTGGTTGGCGGCCTGCGCCAGCGCATGAGTTCGGGCCAGCTCTTGAAATTGCTGGCGGATGGCCCGGAGACCGAAGACCGCGAGGAGAATGAGGACCAGCACTGCGCCGACAATGCCGACTTGCAGGATCTCGTCCATTTCGACGGCATAGTCTCGCGTGTCGACCAGCCGCCGCGTTTCCATAGCAAAGAGGCTCGCCATCAGGGTGCGCGCCCGGTCCATAAGGTCTTTGCCGGTACCCTCGCGAACTTTGGCCGTTGCTGCGTCGCCCTCGCCTTTCTGCTTGAGCGCAATCACTTCCTTAAGCTCGGCGAGCTTCTGATCGACCACCTGATAGAGCGTCGTTAACGCCGCGGCGTCCCGCCCGCCGGCTTTGGCCGTCTGTTGTAGCTGTCGGATATCCGCCAAAATATTCGGCGCGGCACGATTATACGGCTCCAAATAGCTTGGATTGCCGGTGAGGATGTAACCGCGCTGGCCGGTCTCCGCGTCGAGCAAGCCGGATTGAATGCGGTCGAGGCTGTTGATGACCTCGATCGAGTCACGAACGTCGGCCTGGGCGCGATTTTGCCTGACGGCCAAAATCGCGGCGACCGCGAGAATCGCAAGCAAAAGAATAAATGCCGCGGAAAGTACAATGACGTTGATGCGCAGGCCGGACGAAGCGCCTATTGCGCCTTTGTCGTCCTGTTCCGACATTCCCGCGTTCATCAAGCGCCCCGCGCCAAACCTAGCGCGGTCCCGACATTCCCATTTCCGGCGCGCGCCATCAATATGCCCAGAGCAGCAGACCGACGCCGGCGGCAACCAGCAGCATGCCTATGACCTCGCGCGCGGTGGTGCGCTGCCCGAAGGCGACGCGGGCGACGATCTGGGCGAAAACCACCTCGATCAAGGCGAGCGTCCGAACGCTTGCCGCGGTGGCGAGCGCGAAGGCGAGAAACCAGAATTGCGAGGCTACCGCACCGGCGAAGCCGGCGGACAACGAGGGCTTCCAGGTAAGAAAGATGTTGCGCAGAACTTGCGGCGCCCGCAGCCCAAGATAGAGCGATAACAACGCCGCCTGCATGGCGATGCCAACGACCAGCGTAAACGTCGCCGCCATGGTAAAGCTTGGTAAATGCAGGGTGAGGATAGCGCCGCGGAAACCGATCGCCGACAGCGCGAACATCCCGCCCGAGGCAAGTCCGGTCAGCGTCGGCTTGATACCGCCGACCATGCCGCCGGGCTTGGTTGACATCACGATTACGCCGGCCGTGGCGACAAGGATCGCCGCCATCATCGGCCAAGTCACCGTATCGCCAAGAAATACCAGGCCGAACACCGCCACCTGGATCGGCTCGGTCTTGATATACGCGATGGTCACGACAAACGAGCGCTCGCCCATGGCCGCGAGCATCAAAGCAGTAGCGGCGACTTGCGCGAAGGCGCCGTCGATAACCCACGGCCAGAAGGTCCACCCCGGCCGCGGTAACGGCACTCTCGTGACCAACATGATCGCGGCGAGGAAAACCAGCGCGAAGGGGAAACCGAACAGAAAGCGGACGTGGGTTGCGCCGACGGTGCCAAGCGTCACGGTCAGCTCGCGCTGCATGGCGTTGCGCAGGGTCTGGGCGAAGGCGGCGATAATGGTGAAAACGGCCCAGAGCCAAGGCGGCGACGTCACTTACGCCTTCTCCGCGACCATCATGTAATTGACGTCGGTGTCTGCCGAGAGCTGCCAGCGGTCAGCAAACAAATTGTAGATGACGCCGCTTTCGTCGACGGACTTCAGGCCGCTTTGCTCGATCGCAATTTCCAGCTCATTCGGCGTAACGAATTTCTCCCAGCGGTGCGTGCCGCGCGGCAGCCAACGCAAAATATATTCGGCGCCGACAATCGCCAGCGCAAAACTTTTGGCGGTGCGGTTAAGCGTAGCGACGAACAACAACCCGCCCGGGGCGACCATCCCCGCCGCGAGCTCGATAAACTGGCCGACATCGACGACGTGTTCGATCACTTCCATGGCAAGCACGATGTCGAAGGTTTCGCCCGATTGCGCCAGCGCCTCCGCCGCCGAGGCGCGATAGTCGATCGCGAGGCCCGTGCGTTCGGCATGATGTTTGGCGACGGCGATATTGCTCTCCGAAGGATCGGCGCCGAGGACGCGCGCGCCGAGGCGCGCCAGCGGCTCCGACAGAATTCCGCCGCCGCAGCCGATATCGAGCACCCGCAAGCCGGAGAGACTGTCGAGCCGCGCCGGATCGCGGCCGAAATGCTCGGCGGCGCGGTCGCGGATATAGGCAAGTCGAACCGGATTGAACTTGTGCAGCGCCGCCATCGGCCCGCGCGCATCCCACCACTGCGCGGCAAGACGCGAAAAGCGTCTCACTTCGTCAGGGTCGACGCTGGCCGCGGCCTGCTCTGGCTCCATCCTACTTATCCGGTTCGCATTCCATCCGGCGGCGAGGGCCGCCACAGGCGAACATCCGAGAGTAAAACGTCGGCGGTCGCCCGCCAATCGGGCGGCGGCGGGGCTTGTCCACGGCCAAAAAAATCGCCCGAGTTGCCGACCTTGTACGGGGCAGTTATGCTCACCTCCAATGCTCAAGGACCGATACAGGCCCGGGGATAGCGTGACGTCAAGGATCGGCACGGTTCTCTCTATCGGTCTACTCTCGTTCGTTGCGATTGCTTGCGCCGCCGGCTGCGGTCATGCCGCCGAGGAAGCCGGAACGATGCCGCCATCCGGCGCCGATGGCCAATATCAGGCCTGTCTGGCCGGCGCCGTTGCTACCCGCGACAACGCCCATGCCGCCGAATGCAAGCGGCTTGCGGAACAGACGGACAGCGATCGCGCCAACTGTCTCACCAAGCTGAATCTGCCGAAAATCTACTGCGACGCTTCCTATGCGCCGCGCGATCCGACGGCCGCCTGTACGCTTCCGGATAAAGTTGCGTCGGTAATCGAAGCCGAGCTTGCGCGTGCCCGCTTCCGCTGTGCGCGGGTGCTCAAGGGCGAAGAAGGCAAGCTCTAGCGTTTAAGGAAAAACTCGGTCGGGGATGCGGGGGCCGACCTGCTTGCGCTATAATGACCATCATGACTCGCCGCACACCCGACGCCCGCAGCGCCGCCGAAAAAGCCTTCAAGGCGGTAACGACAAAACCCGTTGAAGGCCCGCCCAAGCCCGCGCCGTCGGTGCCGGGAGTGAAGGAAACGGTCTCGCTGGGCATCGACCGGGATGTCCTCGATTTTTTTCAAGCCGACGGGCCCGGCTGGCAGGACCGCATCAACGCGGCATTGCGCAAAACCGCCGGGAAGTAACCGGTTATGCCCGCTCGATGCGCGCGGCATAACAGCCGGGCGCCGCGAAGTGGGCATGCAGATAGGCGGCGCGTGGATCGGCGAAAAGGCGCTCGATGACGCCTTCAAGTTTACTGCCGTCAACGAGCTCACAACCGACCATCATGGCGTCGTGATCGAAGGCACGGACTGCGAGCATGCGTTTGTGCAACTGCTCCGGCACAGTGTCGACGGCATCAAACATTTCCTCGCCCCGCCGCACGTAGATGGCGAAGCGCATCCGGTAAGGCGAAGCGACCGGATGGTGCTCGTAGTTGACCAGGATTAGCTCGTCGCCCGCCTTTGCATCGGTGAGGCTGACGCGGCAAGGCCGCGGACCATCGGCAATCCGCCGCACGGCGCCGGCACGTGCCAGCTCTTCGTCCGAGAAGGTAAATAAATGGGCAAACCTTTCAGCCGGCAGGCCCTGGATGCGAAAATGCACGATGCGGTTCCTTCTGTTCGTTCGCGGAAGGTGTGCCGGAACCGCCGCACAAACCACCCGAATCCTGTGCAGGCTTAAAAAGCCGCAGTCCTTATCTCAATTTCGCCAAATAACCCCGTATGTACTTGGGCCGGGACGAAGATGCATACTGGGGTCATGGTGCCCGAAAAACCCGCCTATTTCTCGCGTTTTGCGCTGAAGTTTGCCGAGATTCTCGGCGCCGGCATCGCGACTGCGGTCAGCGGCTATCTCGTCGCTCACCTCGGCGGCTTTTTGTCCTGGCCGTCCCAGCCATCAACGCCTACTGCCGCGATCGAAGTTCCCGCAAACGCTACGGCCAAGACCACTGAGCGGCATCGCAACCGCGCCACCGCGAGCGAGCCAGCCGAAACCGATACGCGTGCGGCTTCTGTGCGTGATGAGCACAGCAAAGAGGCCGCCCGCCCGGCGGCAAAACCGGCCGAGGTCTCCGCCCCGGCGGCAACCACCGCGACGGGTGCCTTGGACAACGATGAGAAACGTTCGCGGGCGGCATCTGCTTCGCGCAAGCCGATAGCCGATGCGCACGCCGCAAAGCCTGCGCCGAAAGAAAGCGCGGACCTAAAACCCGCACCCAAAGAGACAGCGGAAGCCAAAGCGCACGAAGAGGCTGCCGTCGAAGATCAGGTTCGCGCCGCGCTTGCCAACGTCGATGCGAGCCGCACGCCGACGCCCCCTGCCATGACGCCGGCGCCGCAAACGGCTGCAATACCTCAGCCGCAGCCAATTCCTGCGCCGAGCAACCCCGCCGGTCCGGCAAGTACGGCTACTTCGGCGCCCACGCCGCTGGCAGTCCCGGCGGCTGGCCCCCCGGCGCCACCGCTCGACATTCAGAATGCCGCTTCCACTCCTCCGACCGCGCCCGTTGCCGTGTCGGCTTCGGCACAACAAACACCCCCCGAGCCGGGTCCGCTGAGCACGGTCGAGATAAAATCCCTGCCGGTTGCCGGCGTCGGTGAAACATCGCCTACCGCGCAGGGGGCGGCGCAGGCCGAAAATGAGCCTGACGGGAAAGCAAAAGACGAAAGCGACAAGGGCTTCTTCTCAACCATCGCCCACCTGCCCGACGTGCTGCGCGCCCATGCGCCCGGACCCGGCACCGCGCCGCCGCGCCCGCCGATGCCGGTCGGCGAATAGGCCCTGCCCCACTACGCTGACCCAGAGCGCATTCCGCCCCCATCGATTTCAGGGTAAGTTGCGCCATGCTCGATTTTTATCGAAAGCTTGGCGCGACCGAGCGCAACACGTTCGTGGCATGCTTCGCCGGCTGGGCGCTCGATGCCCTCGACGTGCAGATTTATACGTTTGCGGTGCCGGCGCTGATCGCCGTTTGGCACATCACCAATGCGCAAGCGGGATTGCTCGCGACCAGCGCGCTGGTGATTTCCGCTTTCGGCGGCTGGATCGCCGGCATGCTTGCCGACGTCATCGGCCGGGCGCGGCTGCTCATGATCATGGTCGTCTGGTTTGCGGTCTTTACGTTTCTCTCCGGACTCACCAACAATTTCGAGCAATTGCTGATCGTGCGCGGGCTCCAGGGTTTCGGCTTTGGCGGCGAATGGGCGGCCGGATCGGTGCTGATCGGTGAAGTCGTTCGCAGCGCCGATCGCGGCAAGGCCGTGGGCGTGGTGCAGAGTGCCTGGGCATGGGGTTGGGCCGCGGCCGCCATCGTCGCCACTATCATCTTTCAGGTCTTCGATCAGCAGATTGCCTGGCGGCTGCTGTTCTTCGTCGGCATCTTGCCAGCTCTTTTGGTGTTTTTTATCCGCACCAAGGTGCCCGAGCCGGCGATCTTCCAAAAAGCGAAGCAATCCTCCGGGCGGCGCGGCGCGTTACAGATTTTCGGCCGCGAGCTACTGGCGACAACCATCCTCGGCGCCGCACTCGCGACCGGCGCGCAGGGCGGCTACTATGCGATCACGACGTTCCTGCCGACATTCTTGCGGACGCAGCGACATCTCAGCGTGCTCAGCACCGGCGGCTATCTCGCGGTCATCATCTTCGGCTCGTGGTGCGGCTACATTGTCAGCGCCTACCTCAACGACGCCATCGGCCGGCGCAAAAACTTCTTCATCTTCGCCATCGGCTCTTTGCTGATCGTGGTCGCGTACACCCAGGCCGAGATTTCAGACGCGATGATGCTCGCGCTCGGCTTTCCGCTTGGATTCTTCGCCTCGGGCATTTTCAGCGGCATGGGCCCGGTGCTTACCGAATTATTCCCGACCAGTGTGCGCGGCGCCGGCCAGGGCTTTTGCTATAATTTCGGCCGCGGCATCGGCGCGTTCTTTCCGACGCTGGTCGGCTTGTTGTCGGCTTCCGTCACGCTCGGCACCGCAATCGGCATCTTTGCGGCGATCTCGTACGCGATTGTCATTGCCGCCGCGCTGGCGCTACCCGAAACGCGCGGCCGGGAATTGCTCGCCAACTAGTACGCGTCCGTCTCGCTCGTCGCACGGTCGGCTTCTTGCCGGGACGCGCGCCTACCAATCGCCGTTGAGCAAGATATCCTTTATGCGCTCACCGCTCTCCGCCCACGTCATGCTCGGTATAACGTCCGACTTCGGGTGGCTGTCTGTGCAGTACAGCGACAGCCAGTCCTTGATCGCGTGCGGCAGGTTGGGCTCTTCCGCCGCGAAGTAAAACGCGTGCTCGCCTGCGACCTCGCGAAAGACGGGAATGTCGCGTGCCAGAATGGGCAGCCCGTACCGTGCGGCTTCAATCAAGGGCAGACCGAAACCTTCGCCTTCGGAAGCGGCGATCAGGCACGACGAAGCGGCGTAGATTTTTTCCAAGTACTCATCGGAAGGTCCGTCGAACCAAAAGAGCCGCTTCCCGCTTTCGCCGTGCGATCGCAGCCGCGCCGCGATTCGCGCAACGGCGCGGCGCATGTTTCGCGGCAGGTCGCGCCAACCTTCGGCGCCGACGATAATCAGATTGACGTCCACGCCTTCGCGCCAAAGCCGATCGAAGGCATCGAGCACGGCCAAATGCCCTTTGCGCGGCTCAATCGTCCCAACCATCAGGAAGCTTGGACGCGCCATCAAGGCCGCGAGATTTTGTTCCGCGTCCTCGCGAAGACCGGACGTCGGAGCCGCATTGACAATATCCGCCCCCGGCCGAAAGTAGCCGATGCGGAAGGGACGCAGGCGCGAAAAAGCGCGCTGTTCAGTCCAGTCGCGCAAATCGTCGGCCACGGTTCGTGAAACGCATAACGCTCCATCAGCTTGCAGGACGGCATCCAGCCATTTTTCGAAAACCGCATCATGACCGGGCGGAAAATATTGCGGCAGCCGCAGCGGCAACAAATCATGGACGGTGAAATAAAAGGAGACGCCGCGGCTGCGGCAATCGGCGATCAGCCCGGCGGCCTCGGCTTCGAAAAGCTGCCGGCCGGAATGGTCGAGCCCGAGGACGATATCGCCAGCCTGCAACTCCGCCGCCACTTCGGCCAAGGCGTCCGCCGGACAGCCTAAAAGATCCAATGTGAAACGCCGGGCATAGCGGTAATGCCAGAAGCCGCCTCGTTCACTGAGGTAAACGGGTTCAACCCGAAATCCTTCCGGCGGCGTGGCGAGGAACCCGAGCATCAAAGCCCGCGATACGCGCTCGACACCGGTCCTGAGTTCGGTCTGGCAAGTCGCCGAAACATCGAGCAGCAACTGGCGGACCGGCCGCCTGGTCGGCAGAGATCGCGCGATGGCGCGCGACAAAACGCGGCAAGCGCGTTCGTCGCGCCCAGGCGATCTGGCCGCAGCGGCATCGAGCAGCGCCGGCAATTTGGTTCGGCTGGTGGCATGAAAAGTCTCGATCGCTTCGGCGTAAGCTCGCGCGCACATTTCTGGCGTATGGCGCGATGCGATCAATTCGCGGCCTTTACCGCGCAGGGCATTGCGCCGCTCCGCATCGCGGTAAAGCGCCTTCAGCGCGGCGACGAGATCGGCGTCCGAAAATTCATCGTCGAGCATAAAGACTGCGTCGGCCGGCAATCCAGCCCCGCTGCCATGCGCATTGACGATCACGGGCACGCCGGCATTCAGGCAATCGAGAAGCGCGCCCGACGTTTCGCCGCGGGAATCCGCGCGCAATTGAACGGCCATGTTGGCCGCGGCCAAATACTCTTTGAAGCGCGAGGCATCAACCCAGCCGGTGATGCGGACGCGAGCCTGAAGTTTGCTGGCGCTGATGGCGTCGACAAGCTGTGTGCCGTAATCGCCCGGATGATTTTCGCCAACGAAAACAAGATAGCAGTTCGAGTCTCTCACCAGTGAGGAGGCCAGAAAGGCGTCGAGCAGCCGATGATTGAGCTTGGCCGGACCGAGGATGCCGAACGAGCATATGACAAACGCACCCGGCGGAAGCCCAATCGCGGCCCTCGCCTCCGCTCGAGAACGGGGCTCAGCAAGCGTTCGTAATTGTGCAATGACTTTGAAGTCGTCGGCAAAACCGGAGCCGAGCCACTCCTCCGCAAGCGTCCGCGCATATTCGGAATGGACGATGACGCCCTGCGCCGCCTGAACGATTCCGAGATTGACCGGGTAGCGCATTTTGGCAGCTTCCGCATCGCGGAAACGGTCGCGTACGGCGATGTAACCGTGGCTTTGATAAAGCGCCCGTGTCCAGACGCGGCTCGCCGGGTCGATTTGCTCGAGCCAGCTAAAAAGCCCACTGAGAAAGAAATCGTGCAGGACGACCGTCCCCGGAAGGTCGATCATCAGGTCGCGCATGTAATTGTGGAAATGCGAATTCCCCATTTGATAAATGACGCGGTCGATCATGTGGCCGTTAGTGCGCAGCCATGCTGAACCGTGAACCGGGAGATCGATGCCAATCGCTGCAGTGTCGATTTTCTTCTGATCGGTGATGAGCACGATCTCATAGTGTCGCGCGAGCGCGGGAAGAAGATCAGCGCCGTAATCGGCAATGCCCGTCCGTTCCGGTGGCAACGGCGAGACAAAGGCAAGTCGCAGCCGTGGATCGCGACCGATCGCGGGGACCGCGTCACGCTCCTCGCGCCCTATTCGCGCGAGAGCGGCTTTCAGCCTCGCATGGACGAACTGCTCCCATTCGGTGAAAAAACTGTCCGGGGCCGGCATGGCATGGCCGCCAAGAATGACTCTGAATGCTGCGCGCTGAAGGCTTTTCAGCAGCGGGATTCGCTGCAATGGCCAGCGCGCGATGCGCGTCAGGCGCGGTCGGGTCAAAACGAATCTGGCAGTCTTGAGGAGTGCGCCGCGCGCCGTCCTGCGTAGCCAGAGCCCCGCAGCTGGCTTGACGCGCGCCATGGGGTGCAAAGCCTGGCGAACGCGATCAGGCTCGGCATCGCCGTTAGCGGGATCGGTCACGCGCTCTGTGCCTCGCTTCGCAGTGCGTCGGTCCAAGTAAAAAACTAGGCGCGATCTTGAGGGCCTCGCCCACGACTCGCCCCGTCCGATTTTATAGCGTGCGGGCCGGACATGACCAATGACCCATTCGATTGAAGGTTCGGAGAAAAGATGAGCTAGTATGGAAACATGCCAGATGCGTCCGCCACCCGATCTCGAGTGCAAACCGCATCGGCAAGCGAGCGTGCGCTGGTTCTCGGTGCATTGGCTGTCGTCTCGGCTCTGCTTGGCAATTTCATTCCCACGATCGATTTTCTAACTATTGGGCATACCCCGCTGCTTCCGGCGCTATGGTTCGGGCTCATGCTTTGCACCGGGACGGCGCTGCGGGCCTCCCGGCGGACTTTCGACCTGCCGGTAATTTTTCTGTCTTCATTCGCCGCGTGGTTCGCGGCCGTAGAGGCGGCGGTGGCGCTTCATTTGAATCTTGAACGGCAGATGCAGGCCGCCTTGCCGACCGGCTCTTCGCCGCCTTCGCTCGCCTACCTTGATGTGGGTTGCGGCATGGTTGCCGGCCTGATCGGTAGCGCCATCGTGGTCGTCGCCATTTCGGCGGTCATACCGGCTTTCCGAACCTCAGGCGCGTGGGCGAGAACCATGCTGCTCGGCACCGTCTCGGGTTCTTTGCTGGAACTCACCAATGACGGGCTGGCGCCGGCTCTTCCGATTCATATCGGCGGCGCGCTGCCGCAAGCCGGGCTTCCCTGCAAAACCCCAACAAGCCCGCTGAATGCTCCGGTCGCAGGAGCGGTGGCGTTTATCTGGTCGCGACCAGAACTCTAACTGCCGACGGACGCTACTTAACTCGCTCGAAGACGAGAATACCCACGCCTTCGCGGCCATCGACGGGGCTTTTATTGGGGGCTGTCCTGAGCGTCAGGGTGTCGCCATCGAGTTTGTAAAACCTCACTTGCTGGGTACCGGTGTATGCGCCGTTCCACGAGATGTCGACGTGGTGCACGACTTTTTCATTATCGACCGTATAGGTGCCGCCGTAAGCAATCATGGTTTTATAGAGCGCAAGACGCTCCACATCGGTCTGGACATCGATTTGCGGCTTGGCGCGATCCCCCGCCACAAGAATCGCGTACATGCGGCCGTCGCGAGAGTAGCCAATGTAACCGTTCGGATTATCTCCAAGCTGGTTGTATCGTTCGTTTGTTCCTGAGACTTCACGAACAAAAGTTTTAAGCTTCCAGGTGCCGATCACTGAGCTGTCTTGCGACAGACCGGCTTCGGGCACCCAAAACAGCAGCAATGCGCCCAGAACAGCGGCGCCGACGCCGACTTTGATCCGATGAAACATCATTGAACCTCGCAAGACCGGCGGAGCCGGCCGGTTGTCTAAGCGCATCGAGCAGGTCTATATCTCGCCATACACGGATATACGTTGGCGAAATTTAATATCAGCAAGGAGTGTTATGGTTATGAAGCTCTACTTTTCCCCCGGCGCCTGCTCACTCGCACCGCATATTGCCGCGAGCGAACTCGGCATCAATCTTGATCTCGAACAAGTCGACATTCGCGAAAAGAAGACCAAAGCCGGCGGGGATTATTGGACCATCAACCCGAAGGGCCAAGTGCCCATGCTTGAGCTCGATAACGGCGAACCGCTGACCGAAGTGCCGGTCATTTTGCAATATATGTCCGATCAAAAGCCGGCTGCTGAACTCGCTCCGGCGCGTGGAACGCCCGATCACTATCGCATGCTTGAGTGGCTGAACTTCGTGACTTCGGAAATGCACAAAACCTATGGCCCATTGTTTCGGCCGACGACACCGGAGGAATTCAAGAAGTTGTCGCGCGAAGCGATCGGCCGGAAGCTCGACTGGCTCGACAAGCGTCTCGCTGGCAAGCAATACCTGATGGGGGATAAGTTCACGCTCGCCGATATGTATATGTTCACGGTGCTGCGCTGGTCCCCAATCGTCGGACTGGATCTCGGCAAATGGCCGAACGTCGCCGCCTACGCCAGCCGCGTTGCGGCGCGGCCGAAGACTGCCGAGGCGCTCAAAGCGGAAGGATTGCAGTGGCCGCCCAAATCCTGATGCGCCGGTGCTAACGAGAACGGGCGCGGGCGCGCTGGTTGGTTGGCAATCGGCCCCGCGGTGTCAGGGTAGGCGGATTTTTAGCTGGTGCCCAGGAGAGGACTCGAACCTCCACGCCTCGCGGCGCTAGTACCTGAAACTAGTGCGTCTACCAATTCCGCCACCTGGGCTTGAGCCGCGATTAGGTAGGCAGGCGTTCCACGGTTGTCAATAAACGGCGCGTCCCCACAACCGCCGCGCGGTATCACATGCTGCGACGCGGATATAGAATCTTCGGCGCCTTTGAGTTGCGTTTTCCTTGGATCGGGGGACGACCATGACGCTTCCTCAATCGGCGCCAAAACCTTACCAGATCGCCGCGGCCGTTATCGGCAACGCACTCGAGTGGTACGACTTCATTGTCTTCGGCTTTTTCGCCGTCATTATTTCGCGCCTGTTTTTCCCTAGCGAAAGTCAATACGCGTCGCTGCTCTTCACCACCGCGACGTTCGGCGTCGGCTTTTTCATGCGGCCGGTCGGAGGCATTTTTCTCGGCATTTACGCCGATCGCCGCGGCCGCAAAGCCGCGTTGCTTGTTGTCATCGCCTCGATGACGGTCGCCATTGCGCTGATCGCATTTGCGCCGACTTACGCTGCCATCGGCATCGGCGCGCCGCTGATCATTGTGGTGGCGCGGCTGTTGCAGGGTTTCTCCGCCGGCGGAGAATTTGCCAGCGCCACCGCCTTCCTCATCGAAAGCGCGCCGGCCGGGCGGCGCGGCTTTTACGGCTCCTGGCAAATGGTTGGCCAGGGCCTTGCCGTTCTCATTGGCGCGATTTTGGGGGCGGTCCTCACCAAGACGCTCTCGCCCGAGGCAATCAATGGCTGGGGCTGGCGCATTCCATTTTTGTTCGGCCTCGTGATCGGCCCGGTCGGGCTCTATATCCGCAGCAGCCTTGCCGAGACCCCGGCCTTCCTTCAGTCCGATCAAAGTTCGGCGACCCGTGCCGGCGCGGGCCGCGCGCTGACCGCTCATATCAAGCAAATTCTGGTCTGCTTTGGCATCATCGTGTCCGGCACGATCTCGTTTTATGTGATCCTGGTCTACATCCCGACATTCGCGCGCACCCAATTGCAGCTGCCGCTCGATCAGGCCTTCCTCGCGCAGGCGATCGGTTTGGCTTGCGAAGTAGTGCTGATACCGATCTGCGGCGCGCTGTCGGATCGCATCGGCCGCAAGCCGGTGATGATCGCTTCGCTCGCGCTCAGTCTCCTGGTTACCTACCCGTTGTTCGTGTGGGTGAGTTCCAGTCCGTCGTTCGCAAGCCTGCTGATCATGCAGGTGGTGCTGTGCAGCCTTTTCGGCATTGGCAACGGCCCGGTCTCGACCGCGCTCGGCGAGCAATTTCCGACGCGCGTGCGCTCGACCGCACTCGCCATCGGCTACAACGTCGCGGTCATGCTGTTTGGCGGCTTCGCCCAGTTTTTCGTCACCTGGCTGATCCATGTGACCGGAACCCCGATTGCGCCGGCCTTCTATTTGATGTTCGGCGCCGCGGTCGGCCTGTTCGCGGTGATGTTCCTGGCGGAACGGGCCGGTGATGCCCACCTTGCCGTCTCCGACGTCGTGGAGCCGCACGCCGCTTAAGCCGCAGCGACCGCCGTCATGTGCCTTAAGTCTGCGCGCCCTATACAGCGCGCTGCCGATCCTGTATTTCCGCGCCGACCATGGCTTTGAAAAACCCTTCCGACATGCTGGTCGCGGTGTTCGGCGGCTCGGGCTTTCTCGGCCGCCATGTGGTGCGTGCCCTCGCCAACCGCGGCTACCGGATCCGCGTCGCCGTGCGCCGGCCGGAATTGAGCGGGTTTTTGCAACCGCTCGGCCGCGTCGGACAAATCCAGGCGGTGCAAGCGAATGTGCGCGTCGGCCCATCGGTCGAATCCGCTGCGCGCGACGCCGATGTCGTCATCAATCTGGTCGGCATCCTGTTCGAGCGGGGCCGGCAGCGTTTTGACGCGGTGCAGGCGCTAGGCGCGGAAAATGTGGCCCGCGCCGCCGCCGCCGGCGCCCGCCTCGTTCATATTTCGGCGATCGGCGCCGATGAGAATTCGCCGTCGGATTACGCACGCTCGAAAGCGGACGGCGAGCGACGCGTGCTCGCCGCAAACCCGCAAGCGATCATCATGCGGCCCTCGATCATCTTCGGCCCGGAGGACGAGTTCTTCAACCGTTTCGCCGCGCTGGCGCGCCTGCTTCCGGCGCTGCCACTGCCCGGCGGCGGCCAAACCCGGTTTCAGCCGGTATTCGCCGGCGACGTCGCCGAGGCAATTGCGCTCGCTGCCGACGGCAAAGCCAAGACCAACACAATCTACGAATTGGGCGGTCCTGAAATAAAGAGCTTCAAGGAATTGATGGAGTTCATGCTCGCGACCGTAGAGCGCCGACGCTTGTTAGTTCCGGTACCGTTCGCGCTAATGAAGCTGCAAGCGATGGTTCTGCAGTTTTTGCCGAATCCGCCGCTGACGCCCGATCAGGTCGAGCTGTTCAAAACCGACAACGTCGTCTCCGCCGCGGCCCACGAGCAGGGCCGCACGATCGAAGCGCTCGGCATTGTGCCCAATCCGGTAGCGGCCGTCGTCCCAGACTATTTGTGGCGCTTCCGCAAGACCGGGCAGTTCAGCGGCCGCACGGCGTGAACGCCGAGCCCATCACCCTTCGTATTTGAACGATAGCGCGACACGAGTGCGGAAGGCGGTCACTTTGCCGTCGTCCACCTTCATGTCCATCTTGGTGACCTCGGCGACGCGCAGGTCGCGCAGCGACCCGGCCGCCGTTTCGACAGCAATGCGTCCGGCGTCTTCCCAGGATTTTTCGCTGACGCCGACGACGTCAATGATCCGGTAGACGCTGTCTGATTTTTTCTTCGCCATTGTATCAATCCTTTCACGGTCAAAATTACGGACGCGATCAAAGGCCCCGTCCGGCGCCTCAAGCTTAGATCAAGGCGGGCGGCAACGTCGACGGCCAAGCGAGGACCAGGTCGGCTTTACTCGCGGCGCGGAAACGGGGAAGCTTTGGTGTGCCGACAGCGGGCGCAAGCGAAAGAGGCGAGATCATGCCGGGTAAGCGCGTGCAATTTGACGAACAAACGTGGCGGCAGATCGATCTTCTCGGCCACGACCAGATGAAAGATTTTCAGGAACTCGCAAACGAAGCGTTTCGCGACTTGTTGAAGAAGCACGGCCGGCCCGTCGACCTGAAGGATGCGCTCCGCCGCAGCGCCGGCGTGTCCGCGACCATCCATCAATTGCGTCCGGGCAAAGCGAAAAAGCCGCGAAAGACATAACAAACAAACAGTAACCGGACCAGGGCAAGCGAAAGTTCCGCGCTAATGAATTGTCAACAATAGCGGCGTGACTCCGGGAACTATCCTCCATCTCGCCGCACTTTTACTCCTGCCCCGTCGAAATCGGGCGATCGAAACCTTTTAATTGGAGCGCCCGGCCCCCACAGGGTTGAGAAAGCCTGAAAGCCGGCAAGCTACGTAGCGATAAACTGAATTTTCAGGGGTCGCCGTTACAAATTTCCCCAAACCGCGGCGGCCCCAAGGGCGGACATATATGCGCGTGGCGCAATTTTCCTGGAGCAAGAACGCCGGCTGGGCGGCTTCTTCCAGCGAGGCTGACAGCGACCTGGTTTTTTTCTTTGGCACGCGCCAAGCGCTGGCGTGCGGCAGCCGCTATCACGAACTGCGCGCCATGTTTCCGCACGCGCACATCGTCGGCTGCAGCACTGGCGGTCAAATCCACAACGACGACGTCACCGACGACGAGATCACTGCCGCAGCGCTCGGCTTCGACGCGACGCGGCTGCGGATAGCCTGCGAGCCGGCGTCCGCCGCCGATCGCTCGCGCGCATGCGGGGAGGCGATCGGCCGCGCGCTAGCGGCACCCGATCTTGTCGGAGTGTTCGTGCTCTCCGATGGTCTCAACGTCAACGGCAGCGAATTGGTCGCCGGAATATCCAGCGTGGTGGGTAAGGGCGTCTCGATTACCGGCGGACTTGCCGGCGACGGCGCCGATTTCCACGAGACGCTCGTGGCCGCCGATTGCGCGCCGCGCAAACACCTGGTGGCGGGCGTCGGTTTCTACGGTTCGGCAATACGGATCGGCCATGGCAGCGCCGGCGGGTGGGATGAGTTCGGACCGCGGCGCCGCATCACCAAGTCGCGCGGCAATGTGCTGTTTGAATTCGACGGCGCGCCTGCGCTCGATCTCTACGAGCGCTATCTCGGCGAAGATGAAGCCAAAGGACTACCTGGATCCGGTTTGTTGTTTCCGCTGCGGATCTTCGATCCCGAACGGCCACAGCACGACATCGTCCGCACTATTCTCGCCATCGATCGCGAGGCGCGGTCGATGACTTTCGCCGGCGACGTTCCGCAGGATTGGACCGCGCAACTGATGCGCGGGCACTTCGACCGTCTCGCCGCCGGCGCCGCCCTGGCGGCGCGCCAAGCCGTCGAGGCCATCGGCGAAGCTCACTCCGGGGACAGCGTCGCCATTCTTGTCAGCTGCATCGGCCGTCGCTTGCTGATGGGTCAGCACACGGCGGGTGAACTCGAAGCGACGATCGCCGAATTCGGTCCGCGAATTCCGCAACTCGGCTTTTATTCGTACGGCGAAATCTCACCGCATCGCGTGTCCGGCGTCTGCGAACTGCACAACCAGACCATGACGGTTACGACGATTGCCGAGGCGGCGGACAACGCCGGTGCATAAGCTTCTCGCCAGACAACTTGCGAAGGCGGGAAAAGCCTCGGGCGAGATAGACCTGCAAGCTCTCCTGGCGCTCGTCGCCACGGCGTACGAGCAATCGGACGCCGATCGCCAGCGCACCGACCGCTCGATCGCGCTGATGATCGGCGAGCTCGAACAGCTCAATCATGGGCTCGATAAGCTCGTGCAGGACCGGACCGCCGAATTGCGCGACCGGGAGTTCGAGTTGCAGGCGCAGAACCTGCGATTTGACGCGGCGATCGAGAATATGCCGCATGGTTTGTGCATGTTCGACCGCAACGAGCGGCTGATCGTTTGCAACGCACGCTATGGCGAGATCTACGGTCTGTCTCCCGAGCAAACCAAACCGGGAGTGACGCTGCGCTCGATTCTCGAAGCCCGGGTCAAGGCCGGCTATCATCCCGACGAGCCGGACCTCTACGTCGAAAGCATTCTGACGAAAGTACGCAGCAATCAGCCGTACTACACCGAATATCCCATGTGCGACGGGCGCATCTTTGCCGTTAATCACCGGCCGATGGCCGGCGGCGGATGGGTCGCCATTCATCAGGACATCACGGCGCAGAAGCAGGCGGAAACGCAGATCGCATTCATGGCCCGCCATGACGGCCTGACCGGCCTGGCCAATCGCTCGGTGCTGCTGGAGAAAACGGAGGAGGCGCTGGCGCGGCTGCGCCGCCATGGCAGCCCGTTCACCGTGTTTATGCTCGACCTCGATCTGTTCAAGATCGTCAACGATTCTCTCGGTCATCCGACAGGCGATACCCTCTTGAAAGTGGTCGCAGCGCGGCTGTTGGCCTGCACTCGCGAAACCGACACCGTGGCACGGCTCGGCGGCGACGAGTTCGCCATTTTGGCGACGGCTGACGACAATCAGCAGGCCGCCGCAATGGCGACCGCCAATCGGCTCCTGGCGGCCATATCGACGCCCTTCGATCTCGGCGGCAACACCATCAATATCGGCACCAGCATCGGCATCGTGCTGGCGCCGAGGCACGGAGTAAACGTCGAACAACTGATCAAGAACGCCGACCTCGCGCTGTACAAGGCCAAGTCTGAAGGCCGCGACTCCTACCGGTTTTTCGACCCGTCAATGGGGCTCGAGGCCGTCACGCGCCGCGCCCATCAAAGCGAGCTCCGCAACGCGCTCACCAATGACGAGTTCGTTCTGCATTATCATCCGATCGTCGACGTCCATACGCGGGAGCCCGCCAGCGTCGAGGCGCTGATTCGCTGGAAGCATCCGCAACGCGGCATGATCTCGCCGCTCGAGTTTATTCCCCTCGCGGAAGAGACCGGCCTGATCAACCCGATCGGCGAATGGGTGTTGCGCAAGGCTTGCGCCGACGCCGCGCAATGGCCGGCAAACGTCAAGGTCAGCGTCAATCTATCGGCAGTGCAGTTTCGCCGCCTGTGCCCGATCGACAATGTCCGCAACGTCCTCGACGAAACCGGACTGCCGCCCGAGCGGCTCGAACTCGAGATCACCGAAACGGTGTTGCTGCAAGGCAGCGAAGACAACGTCGAGACGCTGCATCAGCTACGCGCGATGGGCATTGCCATCGTGCTTGACGATTTCGGCACCGGATATTCGTCGCTCAGCTATTTGCGCATGTTTCCCTTCGACAAGATCAAAATCGACCGCTCCTTCGTGCACGAGCTGGCGAAGAACGAGCACAGCGCATCAATCGTATCGGCGGTGGCCGGCCTCGGCCGCAGCCTTCGGATCGGCACGGTCGCCGAGGGTGTCGAAACCGAGGACCAGCTCGTGCTCATCCGCGCCGCCGGCTGCACGCACGCGCAAGGCTATCTGTTCGGCAAGCCGTGTCCCGCCGCCGAGTTGAATTTTCGGCGTTTTGCGCAGCGCAAGCACGAGATCAAAGTCGCTTGAGGCGACGGCGGTAGCGAAAAGCCAGTTGCGATTTAAGCGAACCGCGCTTTTGCTCTCGCCCGCGCCTTGATCGCTTCCACCTCGCGGTTCCGTGCCGGGCTTGCTGTCTCGAGCGATGCCAATAACCGGCGCGCCGCCGCGGAAACTTCTTCGATGGCGCGATCAAATGCCACTTCATTGGTGTGCGACGGCTTGGCAAATCCGCTGAGCTTGCGGACAAATTGCAGGGCGGATGCGCGGACCTCGTCCTCGGTCGCCGGCGGCTCGAAATTGAACAACGTGCGGATATTGCGGCACATAATCGCCTCCTGAGTTGCTCCTTAATAACCCGCGCGGTGCGGTTGGGAAACATTGGCGCCGACGATAATATTCGTGTGGCGCGCTGAACGCGCTAAGCCGCGACACGGGCATGCCGGATCAATCTGCCAAACCAGCCGCCACGGCGGTCAGCATCACCGACGGGCGCAGTGTCGACGTCTCGGGCCTGCTGCAAGCACCGTCCCGCCCGCGCGCTTGCTACGTCTTCGCCCACGGCGCAGGCGCCGGCATGAAGCATCCATTCATGGCGGCAATGGCCGAAGGCCTCGCGGCATGTGGCATCGCCACCCTGCGCTACCAGTTTCCCTATATGGAGCGTGGCTCGAAACGGCCTGATCCGCCGCAGCTCGCGCATGCGACCGTTCGCGCCGCCGTCGCGGCGGCGAGCCGCGTGCTGCCCGACCTCCCGCTTATCGCCGGCGGCAAATCGTTCGGCGGACGCATGACCTCGCAAGCCCAGGCCATCGCACCGCTTCCTGGGGTCCGCGGGCTTGCGTTCCTCGGATTTCCACTGCATCCCGCCGGCAAGCCATCAAGCGAGCGCGCCGATCATCTGTCTGCGGTGCATATCCCGATGCTGTTCCTGCAAGGAACCCGCGATCAACTTGCCACGCTTGAACTTATCGAGCCGCTGTGCGGCTCACTTGGCCAGCGGTCGACTTTGCAGCTCTTTGCCGACGCCGATCATTCGTTCCACGTGCCGGCGCGCAGCGGCCGCACCGACGCCGACGTGCGGGAAGCAGTGCTGGACGCACTTTCGGCCTGGATTGCAGCGGCGATCACCGCCCCATTGCCAGCGCAATGAGTCCGAGCAAACCGACCGCCACGCGCCACCACACGAACAGCGAAAATCCATGACGCGAGACATATCCGAGAAAGGTTTTCACCACGAACCAGGCGCAGGCGAAGGACACAATAAAGCCTACGGCAATGATCGCGATGTTGGAGTGGCTCAACTGGCCGTGCTCCTTGTAGAGATCGTAGGCGAACGCGCCCGCCATGGTTGGCATGGCGAGCCAAAAAGAAAATTCCGCAGCCGCCCGACGGTCGGCGCCGAGCAGCATGGCGGCGACGATGGTCGCGCCCGAGCGTGAAACTCCGGGAATCATGGATACGCACTGCGCGAGCCCGATGTAGAGATACATCGGCAAAGTGAACCTCGTCGCCTCGTGGAAACGCGGCTTCAGATCGAGCTGGTCGACCCAGAGCAGCACCGCACCGCCGGCAATGAGCGAAAAGCAGACAATCCACGGATTGAAGAGCACGTCCTTGATGATTTTGTAAGCCAGAGCGCCGATTACGGCGGCCGGCAAAAAGGCGATCAGGACCCCGATGACGAAGCGCGTCGCCTGCGGATCGGTGAAAAAGCCCTTTGCGAGCTGCAAAAGCCGCCCGGCGTAGATCGACAGCAACGCCAAGATCGCGCCGAATTGAATGAGAACGGCAAAGCTCTTGCCGAAGTCCTCGTCGCCAAAACCGAAGAACCGCTGCATCAGCAGAAGATGCCCGGTCGAAGAGACCGGAACGAATTCGGTCAGTCCTTCCACCACGCCGAGAATGATCGCTTTGAGGAAATCGACCGTCATGGATCTAACTTCATGGGCGGGGCTCCGCGGCCGGGCGCGTCGGGTAACGCGCGGCAAAAGGGGCTGGCAGTGTCGTTCGGCGAACTTGTGACCGAGTGGGCGGATTGTGGCAACCGTTACCGCCGCAGGCAAATCCCGGCTGTGCAAACCGCCCGCTCTTTGTTGCCTGTGGATTCGCTTCCCTTATAAGGGAACCCAGGGCGTCGGCCACGCCGCTCCGCGCTTTGTTCAGTCAAAGCTCTACGCGCCAGGAATGGCATGCTGACGCTGTTTCAATATCCGCTTTGTCCCCACTCACGCTTCGTGCGCCTTGCGCTTGAGGAACTCGGCGCGACGCCGCGGCTGGTGGAGGAAAAGGTTTGGGAGCGGCGCGAGGAATTTCTCCGGCTCAATCCGGCCGGTACGACTCCGGTCCTGATCGAAGAAGGCGTGCCGCCGGTCCCTGGCGCCGCGGTCATTGTCGAATACCTCGAAGAGACGCGCGGCAATGCCGCCCCGACTCATCTGATGCCGCAGCAGCCGGCAGACCGCATCGAGGTCCGCCGGCTCATGAGCTGGTTCAACGACAAATTTTTCACCGAGGCGAGCGGACCCCTGGTGAACGAGCGCGTTTATAAGCGCTTCATCCCGGGCGACAGCGGAGGCGGGGCGCCTGATACCGACGTCATGCGGGCGGCTCGAAGTAACATTAAATACCATTTGCGCTATATCGGCTGGCTGGCCCGCAAGCGCGACTGGCTTGCCGGATCGAGCCTGACCTATGCTGACCTCGCCGCGGCGGCGCATCTATCCGCGGTCGATTATCTGGGCGATGTGCCGTGGGACGAAGACGAGAGCAGCAAAGCCTGGTACGCGAGAATAAAGTCGCGACCGGCGTTCCGCACCCTGTTGCGCGAGACCGTTCCCGGTCTCGTCCCGGCGGCCAGCTACGCCAACCTCGACTTCTGATCCAGGACGGCGGCGTTATAAAGACGGCGCTCGCAGCCGCGGCGCGGGCGGAGGGATTCGACACGTTCGGCGTCACCCGGCCGGACGCCATCCCGCAGGCCGCCGCCGCGGCTGCGGCACTTCATCGCCGGCGGCGGACACGGCGACATGGACTGGCTGGAGCGCAATGCAGATCGCCGCGGCGATCCGCATCAGATCTGGCCCGATGGGCGATCAATCGTGATGCTCGGTATCAACTACGGTCCGGACGAAAACCCACTCTTAGTGCTGCAACGGCGGATGCGGGGCGCCATCTCCGTTTATGCGCAGGGCGACGATTATCACGAAGTGATCAAGCCGCGGCTCAAGAAGCTCGGACGCTGGCTCATCGACAACGCCGGCGGCGAGATCAAAGTATTTGTCGACACGGCGCCGGTCATGGAAAAGCCGCTGGCCGAAGCCGCTGGTCTCGGCTGGCAAGGCAAGCACACCAATCTCGTCTCGCGCGAGCACGGTTCGTGGCTGTTCCTCGGCGCGATTTTCACGAGCCTTGACTTGCCGCCCGACGCGGCCGAGCGTGACCATTGCGGCACCTGCCGTGCCTGCCTCGACATCTGCCCTACGGCGGCATTTCCGGCGCCCTACCAGCTCGATGCGCGCCGCTGCATTTCCTATTTGACCATCGAACATAAAGGCCCAATCGCGCGCGAATTCCGGCCGCTGATCGGCAATCGCATCTACGGCTGCGACGATTGTCTCGCGATCTGTCCCTGGAACAAGTTCGCCCACTCAGGACGCGAAGCCAAGCTCGCCGCCCGCGCGGCCTTGCAGGCGCCGCAGCTTTCCGATCTCGCGCGGCTCGACGATGCCGGCTTCCGCGCCTTGTTCGCCAAAAGTCCGGTCAAGCGCATCGGCCGCGCGCGCTTTTTGCGCAATGTGCTGATCGCCATCGGCAATTCGGGGAGCGCCAAACTCGCGGACGAGGCCGAGCGGCTCCTTGAAGATCCTTCGGCGCTGGTGCGCGGCGCTGCGGTCTGGGCGCTCGGACGGCTGGATCGCGGCCGGCTCGCGCGCGCGCAGACGCAGCGAAGCGGCGAAACCGATCCGCAAGTTATCGACGAATGGGCGATTGCGCTTGAGTAAGACATGCCGGCCCTGATCTGCTTCGGACTTGGCTATTCGGCCGAACATTTCATTGCGGCTTTTTGTGACCGCTTCGACCGGATTGCCGGCACGGTGCGCAGCATCGAGCGCGCTTCCGCCCTGAATGCGCAGTTTGCCGGGCGGCTAAACGTTCTTGGCTTCGACGGCAAATTGGCGAGCGCGGAAACCAGAGCGGCGGCCGCGGCCGCGGACGTGGCGCTCGTTTCCATCCCGCAGTCCGAAACCGGCGACCGTGTGCTTGAGGCGTTCGGCGAAAGTCTGGCGCATGCGAAGCGTCTGCGTTCGATCGTTTATTTATCGACGATCGGCGTGTACGGCGACTTCGCCGGCGCTTGGGTCGACGAAACGACGCCGCCACGCGCCGACACGATCCGCGGCCAAAAGCGGCTCGCCGCCGAGCACGCCTGGGGCGAGTTTGGCGCACGTTCCGGCGCCACGGTGGCCATTCTCCGGCTCGCCGGCATTTACGGACCCGGCCGTAATGCGCTCGTTCAAGTTTCCCGTGGTGAAGCGCGCCGCATCGCCAAGCCGGGCCAGGTGTTCAATCGCATTCATGTCGCCGACATTGCGCAAGCGATTAATGCGGCATTTGCAAACGCCGCTCGCGGCGTTTTCAACGTCGCCGACGATGAGCCCTCACCACCCGGAGATCCAATTGTGTTCGCCGCGCAACTGCTCGGCCGTGAGCCGCCGCCAGAGATTCCGTTCGCGGAGGCAGCGGCGACGCTGTCGCCGATGGCGCTGAGCTTTTGGCAAGACTGCCGGCGCGTGAAGAACGACAAGCTCAAGCGCGAGCTTGGCGTACAATTGCAGTTTCCGAGCTACCGCGAGGGACTACGCGCGCTTTTTGCCGAAGAGCAACACGCCGCGTAACTGTGAAGCGGCCACGGCGTTTGTCGTCTAGTGCAGACTCGGCCCCTTAAGGAAGCGATCCCGTTCGCCCGATTTAACGCGCACCTCAGAGGTTTCGCCGTCGCGATAAATCGTAATCGGCACCTCGACGCCCGCCGGACCTTGCGCCCAGACACCACGGAACAGGCCGGCAAGATCGCTGACCTCTTTGCCGGCTATCGCGAGCACTATATCGCCGACGCGCAGGTCGGCGCGCTTGGCCGGTCCGCGATCGGCAAGGCCCACCACCACCAGCCGGTCTTCCACTTCGGTGGCGTAAAAGCCGAGCCAAGGCCGAGGCGGCGCATTGCGCCGTCCGAACTTCATCAGGTCATCAAAAATCGGGTGCAAAAGATCGATAGGCACCATCATGTTGATGTTCTGCGCCGGCTCGTTGTCGACGGCCTGCTGTAGCTGCAATGAACCGATGCCGAGCAGATCGCCCGCCGGACCGATCAAGGCAGTCCCTCCCCAATTCGGATGCGCCGGCGCTGTGAAAATCGCCTCGTCGAGGACGTATTCCCAATAACCAGCGAACTCCTGCTTGGCGACAATGCGGGCGGCAACCGAGCGCGGACGGCCGCCCGCGCCGCCGACGACCACGCGCTCGCCGAGCGATGCCGCGGCCGATTTGCCAATGTCGAACGCCGGCATGTCGAGCTTGGCGAGCGCCTGGATCAGACCGAAACCGGTTTCCTGGTCATAGCCGAGCAAGTGGCCGGGCACGGAACGGCCATCGTTGAGCGTCAGCCAGATCGTGTCTGCCTCGGTCACCAAATAACCGATGGTCAGGATCAAGCCGTTGCTGCGGATAATGACGCCGTTGCCGGCGCGTTCGGTTCCGAGCGTCTCCGCTGTGAACGCATCCGCCGGCACCGTCGCGCGCAACGCCACGATTGAGGCCAGCGCCAGGTCGAGATCGTAGGAATAGTCTTCGGGTTTCGGCTGCGCCGAGCTCGGCACTTTCCAGTCGCTCACCGATGCCATAGAGTTCAGTCCTTAGCCGCCATACGACAGTATTGCCACGCGCCAATGCCCGGCCGATCTTTGACTATCAAACCTACCAACCCGCGCGCCGCAACACCACGTGCTGTCGGCCTAACCGGATCGGAACTTTGTTTCTTTTCTCGTGGCTCGAATTTGTCCACGGACTAAGAAAATTTCTTCAAACGGCAGCAACCTAGCACAGAATCTTCCGCGCCATCCCCCGGATGTTCACGCACCCGGGGCCACCGCGACGCACTTTCGCTGGCACTAACTGCACGACGCCGCCGCGGGGCCGTCAAAGCGCCTGCCTTGTTCCCGCCCAATCCGTTCCGCAAAACGTGCAAACCTGCGTCGTCGGATCGGGGAAATCTTTGCGTCTGATTATCAGCTTGGCCGTTCTTGCTCTGGCATGCGCGGGCTTCTGCGCGAGCGCAGGTGCGCAGCAGCCCTATCCTCTGCCACCGCCTGGCTATTACCCGCTTCCGCCGGGGTATTACCGCAACGGCCGCCGCCGGGCTATTACCCGCCGGCAAGCTATACGCCGGCACCGCCGCAGCCCTACAGCGATGTGACCTCCGCCACCGGGTGGGCCACCTCCCGGATATGGCCGCGACGCCAGCGGCGGCCCGGTTCAGCCCTACTATCCTTATCGCCAAGGCGCGGGCAATCCGCCGCCGGGCTATTATCCGCCGCCTGGCGCACCGCAGCGTACCACCTCGGTCGAAGGGCTGCCGCCGGACGAACAGCCCGAACAAGGGCCACGCGATGGACCCGCCGCCGCAATTTCAACGCCAGCTCGTCGATTACCCGACGACCGAGCCCGCCGGCACCATCGTCATCGATACCCCTCACACGTTTCTTTATTTGATGCTCGGTAACGGCAAAGCGCTGCGCTACGGGATCGGCGTCGGCCGGGAAGGCTTTACCTGGTCGGGAACCGAGCGCATCAGCCGCATGACCGAATGGCCCGATTGGCATCCACCCAAGGAGATGATCGAACGGCAGCCATATCTGCCGCGCTTCATGGCTGGTGGCGAAACTAATCCGCTTGGCGCGCGCGCGCTTTATCTCGGCAATACGCTCTATCGCATTCACGGCACCAATCAGCCGTCAACCATCGGCCATTTTGTGTCATCGGGATGCATTCGCCTCACCAATGAGGATGTCGCAGATCTCTATAGTCGGGTGTATTTGGGAACGCGGGTGGTCGTCTTGCCGGGAGCGGACGCGACTGCTGCGCAACGGGCGGTAGCGCGCTAGCGGACAAGTGCCGCGGCCAAGAACGCGGGAACTGAGTGGCGCTGCCGCCGCCAAATTGTTTTCGGCAATACGTTTCTCGGCGATTTGTGATGTTGGATTGCCGCCGACTCATTTAAGGTCGGCCGTCCACGATTTAGCCTGTGGACACGTGCGTGTTGCCTGGCCGAAATAATCTCGGCCTATGCGAGAATGATCTCGCGCAACGGCCGGGGCGAGGCGATCGGGAATTTTCGCAAATCTCGCCGGCACTCGAGAGGTCGCATGTTTCCAAATGTCCGCCTGATGGCCGCTTCGAGCCTCGTCTCGGTGATGGCGCTGTTCTTTGCGTTCGGCGTGTATGCGTCGTTGCGCGTGAGCCACGAACCGCTTGCACGATCATCGCGTGCCGCGCCGCTGCAGCTTGTCGGCTTTAACGTCGCCATGCTGCCGGTTACCGTGCTCGAGCCATTCGTAGATAAGCACGCCGCGCAAGCTGTCGCCGACAACGGTTCGGCTTTGGCCTATTCCACTGCGCAGGCGAGCGCGCCGCAGCCGGCCGCGCCCGTCGCTACCGCGCCCGACGCACACGGCGACAATGCAGTCGACGAGCCCGCGGAAAATAGCGACGTGACGCAAATGCAAATCACGGAAGCTGCTGAAACTGCGCGCGAGACCAAGCCGCCGGAGGTAACCGCGCAGGAGAGCGTCGAGCCGGCCGTGAGCACGCCGCAAAGCACAGCCGCAACCACGCCGCAGATCACGGCCGCAATCACGCCGCCGCCTGCTCCGACTTCACCTCCCGCCGCGCCACCCGCGATTACGGAGCCGCCGCAAGTTCCGCCGGTCGAACATACCGCGACGATTGAGTCAGTGCTTACGGCCGCTGCGGAGCCTGCGGCCGTCGACGACGATACGGCGGTGGACACCGATATCGCTCCGAAAAAAAAGAAGAAAAAGCACATCGCGCAGCATCATCTCTACCGCGCACCGCTCCGCGCGGTCGCCCAGAGCTCGGCGCCGCAGCAGCCGGCGTCGATCTGGCCGGCCGGAATTGGCGGCCCGTTGGTCAGCCCTCCCAAGCGCTAGTAGATTGATCTCGTGTGGCTTTGGTTCAGAAGTCCGCATGACGAGTGTGCGGTCGGAACGGATGCGGACTTCCAAACCGTCACACTAGGCAGCACGGGGCTTGAACTGGCCGCAGGCGGCCGCCCATTTAATGGTGCAGTCGCCTTCTTCTCCTGAGCAGAGCTCTTGATTCCGCTTTCCGTCCTCGATCTGTCGCCGGTGACCAGCGCCACGCCGGGATCGGCCGCGCTGCGCAATTCGCTCGACCTTGCGCGGCTTGCGGACGACCTCGGCTACACACGCTATTGGCTCGCCGAGCATCACAACCTCGCGAGCATCGCCAGTTCCGCGCCCGAGATCATGATTGGTCAGGTCGCGGCGGTGACAAAGCACATTCGCGTCGGCTCGGGCGGCATCATGCTGGTCAACCACGCGCCCCTCATGGTCGCCGAACGCTTCAAGGTCCTTGAGGCCTTGTTCCCCGGCCGCATCGATCTCGGGCTTGGCCGCGCCCCCGGAACCGATCCGGTCACCTCGTACGCTTTGCGCCGACGGCAGGACCCGCGCGAAGGCGATGAATTTCTAGAACGCTTTCAGGAGCTGGTCCTGCTCGAGCGTAACAGCTTTCCCGAAGGCCACCCTTTCCGCAGCGTGCATGCCGTTCCTGCCGACGTAGCCCTGCCGCCGATCTGGCTCCTCGGCTCGAGTGGGTACAGTGCCGAGTTAGCCGCAGCCGCCGGCATGGGTTTCGCCTTCGCGCATCATTTCGCCCAGCACGACGCGGCAAGCGCCATGCTGACCTATCGGGAAAATTTCAAACCGTCGGCCACCCTCCCCGCGCCGTATGCGATCCTCGCCACCGCGGCGATCGCGGCCGACACTGGCGAGGAGGCCGAGCGGATCGCCGCGAGCGCCGATCTCAATTTCGTGTACCGGGCGCGAGGCGAGTATCCGCCGTTTCAATCCCCACAGGACGCCGCCGCTTATCCCTACACGCCGGCTGATCGCGACCGTATCGCGCGGCACCGCCAGCAGCTCGCCGTCGGCGCCATCGACGATGTGCACAACCGCCTCGTGGGGCTTGCTGAGGCGACCCGCGCAAACGAATTGATGATCACCACCAATGTGTTCGACCACGCCGCGCGGCGCCGGTCGTATCAGCTTTTCGCCGAGGCGTTTGCGCTCACGCCGACGGTTGAAAAACCATCAACCAATTAGAGCGTTATTAAGTTTGTCACCTATTAGCCATAATCCCCAGCGGCGTTGCGGGTAAAGCGACAATGCCGTGGCGAAACGCCATCAACTCCACTAAGTTTCCGCGAGTCCAGGGCGCTTCTCGACTTGGGCTGGATCGACTTGGGCTAGATCGATTTGGGCTGGATCGATTGAGTAGCTATCGCGCGAACAGGAAAGCTTTTTCGCCTTCGCACCCGGTGCGTACGAGCGCAGGTGCAGCCTGTGCTATCGCCTGCGCGCTTTTGGCTACGACGCCGGCGTCCGCCGAGGTCAGGACCGTCATGCGCGTCGCCAGCCGGCCTGTCGCTGCGCAAGCATTCGCCGAGATCAGAACCGGAAAGCGCGGGACCAACCGTGCTGCCGCCGCTCCGGCCGCGAAGCTACCGTTCGGCAATATCCCCAAAGGGCCGATGCAGATTTTCATTTCCATCAATCAGCAGAAGCTTCACCTCTACAGCAACGGCGAGAAAGTCGCCGAAACGCTGGTGGCGACCGGCGTGCCCCAACATCCAACGCCGGTCGGCGCGTTCAGTATTGTTCAGAAGCAGCTTCTTCATCACTCCAACATCTATAGTGGCGCGCCCATGCCCTACATGGAACGCATCACCTGGTCAGGCGTGGCGCTGCACGAGGGCGTGAATTTGGGCCACCCTGCCTCGCACGGCTGCATTCGGATGTCGCACGATTTCGCGGTGCGCCTGTATGCGGTGAGCAAACTCGGCGCCGAGGTGTTCATTACGGATGCCGAGCTGGCGCCGCAGGAATTCGCCGACGCGCACCTGTTCGTGCACAAAGACGCCGCGCCGCCGATCCCGGTCCTGGCCGCAGCCTCCCTCACTTTGCCTACAGCGCTTGCACAGGACGCCTCGATCGCCGCCGACGCTGGCGCTGCTGTGATCGATGCCGCGCACGACACCAAGCCGGCCGCTGACGTTTCCGCCGCAGCGGATATCGCGCCCGACACCAAGCCGGCTGCCGACATTTCCGCAGGAGCGGATGTCGCGCACGAGAACAAGCCGGCCGCAGCTACCGCCAGCGCAGCCGACATCGCGCGCGACAACAAGGTGGTCGCCGACGCTTCGACCTTGCGCGATGTCGGCGATCCACCGCCCGGTTCAGCACCAGCACAAGAGCCCGCGCGGCTCGCGAGCGCCGCGCCGGCGCTCGTCCATTCGGCGACGGCAAATCCGCAGGCGGCGCCGCAACCGCCGGCCCCCGTCGATGCCGTAACCCATATGAGCAAATTGCCAATCGCGATTTTCATCAGCCGCAAGACGGCAAAGATTTACGTGCGGCAGGATTTCGAGCCGGTGTTCAGCGCGCCGGTGACGATCGAGAAACCCGATCAGCCGTTTGGAACTTTCGTGTTCACCGCCTTGCAATATCTTCCGGATCGCTCGGGTTTCGTCTGGAACGTTGTTGCAATGCCGGGCGAACGGCTAAAACCAAAGCTGATCGTCAAATACCCCGTACGCGGGCGCCGCGATGACAATGCGGCAAAGGAAGTTGCCGCTGCTCCGCCGCCGCCGGAAAGCCCGGAACAAGCGCTGGCGCGCATCGAAATCCCGCAAGACGCCATCGACCGGATTTCGCAAATGATCGTGCCCGGCTCTTCCCTCACCGTCTCCGATCAGGGCCTTGGCGACGAAACCGGCGAAGGCACCAATTTCGTCGTCGTGATGCATTAGCGCGTCAGATCGTAAAGCCGATATTTTCGCAGCTAACTGCCAAGCGCCGCACACCTGCTCAAGGCTGCGGCTGACTGGCGGATTACGATGAGGCGGCCGGCGCCTCGATGAGCGCGTGCGAGTTATCGACACTATCGTAGACCGAGACCTGCACGATCGGATAATTCTTCTTGATGATCAAAGCCGCCGCCTGGGCGGTTTCGGAGGTCGGGTAGGAGGCCTTCGTTTGCCGATCGACTTGAAGCAAATATCGGCCACGCTCGGGCCGCTTGCGTTGCGAAAACACTTCCTCGGCTTCTTCTTCCGGTTTGTCCTTTACAGGCATCTTGATTTGGCGCGTCGCCATTCGCTGTTCCTTTTCGGCCTTGTTGGGGATGCCCGTATGTAGCGGTTACGGAGCCCGACCGCCAGTCATATCCCGGCGGCGACAAATTTCGGCGATAAAGGTTTCTCAGCCTGACCGTGACTTCGCTTCGGAAGTTCCCGGGACCAGAGGAGCGCATGCACGGCATTCAAGCGGCGCTCGCGGCGGTGTATGGTAACGTCCGCCGCAGGGTAAGGGCATTTTTCATTCGAAGGAGGGTCTCTTGGGTAAGCATTTCTCGTTGACTGCCGCGGACAGTTTCAAGCTCGGCGCCTATCGCGCCGATCCGAGCGGCGCGGCCAAAGGCGGCGTCGTCGTCATTCAGGAAATATTCGGCGTCAACCACCACATCCGCGCGGTGTGCGATCGCATCGCCGCGCAGGGCTATGCCGCTATCGCGCCGGCGTTGTTCGACCGGCAGCACCCGGATTTCGAGAGCGGCTATTCGCCGGACGAAATCGCCAACGCGCGTAAATTCGTCGCCAATCCCGATTGGGGGGCAATGATGCGCGACACGCAGGCTGCCATTGACGAAGCGCGTAAAGCCGGTCCGGCCGGCATTGTCGGTTTTTGCATGGGCGGTTCTATTGCGTTTCTCGCGGCGGCGAAATGCAACGGATTATCCGCGGCCATCGGCTGGTACGGCGGCCAGATCGCCAAGAACGCCGACGAGAAGCCGAAAGTGCCGGTGCAATTGCACTTCGGCGAAAAGGACGCGGCGATCCCGATGAGCGATGTCGAGCTGATCAAGCAGAAGCGCGGCGGCGATTGCGAAATCTACGTTTATGCCGGCGCCGACCACGGCTTTAATTGCGAGGAACGCGGCAGCTACAACGAAGCCGCCGCCAAGCTCGCCCGCGAACGCTCGATCGCGTTCTTGAACAAGCACCTGAAGCGATAAGGAAAATCCGCCGGAGTTTCGTCATGGCCGGGGGTTTATCCCGGCCATGCGCGCTTTGGGGACGCGCGAACGCACCCGTTCGGCAGGACGCGGCTTAAATCCGTCGTCCGCTAGCCGGTCGTTGTCAGAACCAGCGTTCCTGAACGTTGACTGTGTCGCCCGGCCGCAGCGGGAAATTGAGCGGTACGGTCATGCGCGTGGCGACGCCGTCCGCCGTCCGCGAGACAACGAGATCGTGGCGGAACGCGCGCGGCGTGAACCCGCCGGCAATGGCGATCGCCGTCTCCGCGGTCATGTTGGCGACGTAAGGATATTGGCCCGGCTGCGCGACTTCGCCGAGGATGAAGAACGGCCGATAGGCTTCGATCTCGACCGCGACATGCGGCTCGCGGATGTAGCCCTCCCGGAGCTTGGCGGCGATGCGGCCCGCCAGCTGGTCGCTGGTCGCTCCCCGCGCCACGACGCCGCCGATGAGCGGCATGTCGATTTGGCCAGTGGCGCTGACAAGATACGAGTTGGTCAATCCTTCCTGCCCGAACACCACCACGCGCAGGCGGTCGCCCGAATCGAGCGCGTAATGATTCATCGCCGGCGCCGGCGTGACAGGCGGCACCGAGCCCCAAAGTGCGGGCCCGGGCTGCGGGCCAAACGTATCGGCAATTGGCGCCGCGACCATCGATGGCGGCGGGCCAGGAAGGGGCGCGGCTTGTGCGTAAATCAAGCCGCGGGACGGTGCCGGTGGAGGTCCGGCCAGTTCCGGCGGGCCGGCCGATCCCAGGGATCCCGTCAACGCCGGAGCGCCTTGCGCGTCGATCAAACCACGGGACGGTGCAGGACCCGGCGTGGCTTGCATATACATCCGGGGAGGCGACCCCCCGGCGGGCGGCGCGGCCTGCGCGAAAATCAGGCCACGCGACGGCGGTGTATATTGCGCCCTCGCGTTCGCGGGCGCTGAAGCCGGCGTCGGGCCATAGACGACGTTATCGACTCCCGACATCGAAAGCGCGCCAGGGCTGGCGCTAAACGCGCCCGGCTCCTGGGCACATCCCGCCGCGGCCATCGACAAACAAATAACGAGCGCGAGAGAATTAAATCGCATACGCGAAATCCGGACCCCGAGGCGGAAAAACGCTGAGTCCGGCTTACGCCAAGTATGGTTAACAATCCCTCACCGCGCCGCCGGACAGGATGTTTCCCTGCCGTGGGCGTAACCCTGGCCGGGGGCGACAAAAGCGATTACGCCGCGACGCCGGTGCCGATCTGACAGGCGACGCCAGTACCGCCAAGGCCGCAGTAGCCGTGCGGATTCTTCGCCAGGTATTGCTGATGATAATCCTCGGCGAAGTAGAACGGCGGCGCGTCCTCGATTTCAGTGGTGATGGGGCCCATGCCTTGGGCAGCGAGCGCCTTGGCGTAGCTGGCGCGCGAGGCTTCGGCGGCGGCGCGCTGCTCCGGCGTGAACACGTAGATGCCGGAACGGTATTGCGTGCCGACATCATTACCCTGGCGCATGCCCTGGGTCGGATCGTGGCTTTCCCAGAAAGTCTTCAACAGGCGCTCGTAGGAGATTTTCTTCGGATCGTAGACCACGAGCACCACCTCGTTATGACCGGTGCGTCCGCTGCACACCTCCTCGTAGGTCGGGTTCGGCGTAAAGCCGCCGGCATACCCGACCGCAGTGGCATAGACGCCATCGCCGAGCTCCCAGAATTTGCGCTCCGCGCCCCAGAAGCAGCCAAGCCCGAACATCGCCATGGCGAACCCCTCGGGATAGGGCCCCTTGAGCGGCTTGCCGTTGACGAAATGCTGACGCGCCGTGGGGATGGCGGTCGGACGCCCCGGCAGCGCGTCTTTGGGATCGGGCATTTGCGTTTTCTTGGCGAAGCCAAACATGGCGCGTCTCCCTGTAAGCGAGCTAACGCCCGCGAATATAAGACGCGTCGGCACCCGGCGCAGCCGTTTTTGCGATCACGTTTCGGCCAGCCAAGGTCTGCGCGCAAGCGACTTCCAACGGGCACGTTTGCCGCTTATTGTTTCGCTTCGGGGCGAATTGTTCAAAAGGTGCCGGAGAGAGCAAGATGCAGTGGAAGCTCGTGCTTGGCTGCGTATTGGCCGCGTTCCTCACTATGGCTGGTTCGGCCTTCGCTCAGCAGCCGCCCACGCCGCCTTATGGGCCCGCGATAACGCTCGATGATGCCAAGCGCGCCATGAGCGCGGCCGAGCTCGAAGCAGCCAAGAATGCCTGGCAGGTCGCCATCACCATTCTCGACAGCGGCGGCAACCTGGTGATGTTCCACAAGATGGACAATACCCAGCTCGCTTCGATCACCGCGTCCGAAGGCAAGGCGCGCACGGCGCTCACTTTCAAGCGGCCGAGCAAGGCGCTCGACGATGCCATTGCGGCTGGCGGCGCGGGGCTCCGCCTCCTCGCCGTGAAAGACATCACTCCGCTCGAAGGCGGACTTCCAATCGTGGTCGACGGCAAGATCGTCGGAGCTATCGGCGTCTCCGGCGCGCTGTCGTCGCAGGACGCACAAACCGCCAAGGCCGGCGCCGACGCGGTGGCGAAGTAGCCTTTCGTTTCGTTCGCCCCGGCGCCGCAATTTCCTTCTGCCCGCTCGCGGAAAACGACCAGGACAAGAGCAGCCAAGACCTTCGCTCAGCTATCGAGCGATCAAAGGCGTGAAGCGATATGGACTGTGACCTGCTGCAAAAAATAGAGCTTTTGCATGCCGCCGGAACTCAGTTCAGTCCGCCGGATGCCAGGGAAATTGCAAAAACACTCTACGAAATTCTGACGATCCTCGACGGCAAGGGCCTGGCGCTGCTGGCCTTCGACGGCATTATCGTTGCCGCAACCACATTCGCCGCGGAAAAGGGCAATGTCTTCCACAAGCGCGGATCGGCGCGATGGCTCGCGATCCTGGTCATTGTCGTGTCGCTCGCCGGGGCCGCTTTATGCCTTGGCGTTGCCGAAATTTCTTATCCGTTCCTGCATTATGTCGGATGCAGCGCCGACAAGCTGGATTACAGCAGCGAGATTGCTCACCTTGCGAGCCTGGTGACATGGCGCACCGCGTATTACCAAACCGCCTGGGCTTTATCGGTCGCCGCGATTCCGTTGTTCCTGGCGTTGTTCTGGGTTTCGCTGAATTGGAAACGGCCGGACGGGCCGTAAATCCCTCGCGCGCCAATTGAGCTCCTCGGGATGAGGATGAACTTGATTGCGCGCCAGGAAACTCCCACCTTGGCGCCATGTGCAATCGCTTCCGCTCGCTTGAGGAATGGTCGCAAATCCCCCGCGATCTTTACAGCGGTCCGCGGTTGAATTTCGAGTTCAATCCCAACGTGGCGCCGACCGAGACCGTACCGGCGCTGATCGGCGGCAAGGGCGCGGCGATTGCGCGCTTCGGCATCAACAGGCTGCTCCCGAACGGCAAGCCGCGACCGCCGCTGCTCAACGTCCGCACCGATGGCCTGCGCAAGGGCCAGTTCCGCGCGCATCTCAAGACGCAACGCTGCGTTATCCCGGCCGCGGGCTTTTATGAGTGGCGCGAGGAAGGCGGCAAGCAGCCGTATTATTTCGCCCGCAAGGACGCGAAACCGCTGATGCTCGCCGGCATCTGGGAAGAAGCCGAGTACAAGGGCGACCGCCGCATCGCGTTCGCCATTCTGACCGAGGAGCCGAACGAGCTCGTCGCGCCTTATCACGACCGCATGCCGCTTGCGCTCGCTGACGACAAGGTCGCGCTGTGGCTTGATCTTAATCAAGCCACAGCGCTCGAGCACGATCTTCTTCTCGACTTGGCGGAGTTCGCCGTGCGCCCGATGGACCGCGCCATGAACAATGTGCGGGAAAAAAATCTCGCTGCCTTCGATCCTGAGGCCAAGGCGGCGTAACCCGCGCGTCACTTCCGCCACAACCGCCCGACAATGCCGAGCGGAAAGAAATAGACGCTGAGCACGAAGAGGACGCCGAGCCAAAGCAGCCAGCGGTCGGGGTGAAAGATGAGCGGCAATAGCGGAACGCCCGCCGTGGCGTGGGCGATCATGGCCATGACGTTCTGCAAATAGGTTTCGGCCAGCACGAAAATCGTCGCGCCGATCACCGCGCCGTAAAGCGTGCCCATGCCGCCGATCACAACCATCAACAGAATATCGAGCATGATGTCGAAGGAGAGAGTCACCGCCGGACCGGTGTAGCGCAGCCACACCGCGGAGAGGACGCCGGCGAGCGCCGCGGCTGCCGCGGCAAGGCAATTGGCGATCGAGCGGTAGACCACAATTCGGTAGCCGAGGGCCTCGGCGCGGAATTCGTTGTCGCGGATCGCCTGTAGCACCCGGCCGAATGGCGAGTTCACGACGCGCAAGAGCAAAAGAAACAGCACCACCGAGGCGGCGAATACAAAATAATACGCCAGCACGCGCCCGCTCATCGTGAACGGGCCCGCGGTGAAATGGAAAGCCGGCCGCAGCACTTCCGGTAGCCGAAAAGTGCGGCCGTCCTCGCCGCCGGTGAACGTGCTGAGCTGCGACGCCAGCACGGAAAACGCGCTCGCCACCGCCAGTGTGATCATGGCGAAAAAGATGGCGCGCACGCGCAATGAGAAAAGACCAATAACGAGCGCGAGCGCCACGGCGGCCACCAGGGCGGCGCCGGTGCCGAGAACGAGCGCGGTCCATGACGGACCTAAGTTATACAGCGCGATGCCCGCGCCATAACCGCCGATGCCGAAGAACATGGTGTGGGCGAAGGAGACGATGCCAGTATAGCCGAGCAACAGATCGTAGCTCGCCGCCAGCACGACGAAGTAGCAAATCTTGGCGGCGACGTTGAGCGCCTCCATGCCAGGAAACAACACCGGCGCGAGCGCAAGCCCGAGCAGGATAGCGAGCAGGATCAGCGTAAGCGCGATCCCGCGCGGCGGATTGCCGGAAAGAATAACGCCGCCGAGAAGACTCATCGCTTGGCCACCGGATAGAGGCCGCGCGAGCGCCACAGCAATATCAGCGCCATCAGGAGAATGTTGGAAACGAGCGCGAGCTTGGGCGCGAGAAAGCCGGTGTAGTTGGCGACCACGGCGACAAGCAACGCGCCAATGAAACAGCCGCCGACCGAGCCTAGCCCGCCAATCACGACGACAATGAACACCAGCACCATGACGTCCATGCCCATCGCTGGCGTCAGCGTCTCGCGGTAAAAGCCCCACATCACGCCGCCCAAGCCGGCAAGCGCCGACCCGGCCATGAACACGCCGACGAACAGGCGGCGGATGTGGTAGCCGAGCGCTTCGACCATTTCGCTGTTCTCGACGCCGGCGCGGATCAAAAGTCCGATGCGCGTGCGATTGAGCACCAGCAGCATCACGGCAAAAACCAAAAGCCCCACGACCACGGCGATGAGCCGGTAGCGCTCGATGGCGACATCGCCGAACACGAGCGAGCCGCGAAACGCGGTCGGCAAGGTGAGCGCAATCTGCACCGGGCCGAATATCGCGACAAGGATCTGTTCGGCGACAATGAGGCCGCCGACGGTGACCAGGATTTGCTTTAGGTGCTGGCCGTAGACCGGCATGATGATGATGCGCTCGAAAGCGTAGCCAAGAAGTCCGGTCACCACCATCGCCAGCGCGATCAGCGCCAACAGTGCGATCAGGTTATAGAAAAGCGAATCCGCGTGCAGAAAGCCGGCAAGCGCCGGCACCAACACCGCGGCCGCGTAGGCGCCGATAGAGATGAAGGCGCCGTGGCCGAAGTTGAGTACGTCCATCAGCCCGAACACCAGCGTCAGCCCCGAGGCGATGATGAAAATGATCATGCCCATGGCGAGACCGGCGAGCGTCAGCGTCACCCAGGTCGAGAACGAACCGACAAGCGGCAGCGCGGCGAGCGCGACCACCGGCACCAGCAAGACCGGCAGCAGGTCGCGGCGATGAAGCGGAACAGGTGAAGCGCTGCGGGCCGTCATTGGTGCTGGTCCAGGTGCAGCCCAAGAAGCCGGTGCTGGAGGTCGCGATCACCGGCGAGCGCCGACATCGTGCCGGCGTGTACTACCCGGCCGTTGTCCATCACCGCCACCGCGTCGCCGAGCGATTTTGCGAACAAAAAATTCTGCTCGACGACAAGGATGGTGGTATCCGGCGATTTCTTCAGCTCGCGGAACGCCGCGATCATGTTGGCGATGATCGCCGGTGCGAGGCCCTTGGTCGGCTCGTCGATCAAAAACAGCTTTCGCGGCTCGATCATGGCGCGGGCGATGGACAGCATCTGCTTTTGTCCACCGGAGAGAACGCCGGCCGCGAGCGACCAGAATTTCTCCAGCGCCGGGAATAACCCGAAGATCCAATGCAGGCGCGCTTCGTCGATCGGGCCGGAGCGCGCCGCCAGCAAGAGATTTTCCCGCACCGTGAGGTCGGCGAAGATGCCCATGGTCTCCGGCACGTAGCCGATGCCGGCGCGGGCGATATCGGGCGTCGCCCAGGCGGTGATGTCGGCGCCGTCGAAAGTCACGGCCCCGGCGGACGCGTGCCACAGCCCCATGATGGTGCGCAGCGTCGTGGTTTTGCCGGCGCCATTTCGCCCGAGCAGCATCGTGAGCGCGCCGCGCGGCACCGCAAGGTCGACGCCCTGAAGAATATGATACGGCCCGATGTGGGTGTTGACGCCGGAGAGATTGAGGAGCGGCGGGCCTTCAGACATTCGCCGCCCCAAGATACGCCTCTTGCACCACCGGCAGCGCGATCACGCTCGCCGGATCGCCGTCGGCAACCAGTTCGCCATTGTGCAGGACAACAATGCGGTCGGCGAGCGAGCGCACCACGTCCATCTTGTGCTCGACCAGAAGGATGGTGCGGTCCCGCCGCGCCTTGATCGCCTGGATGAGATCGAGGATGACCGGCACTTCGTCGACGCTCATGCCCGCGGTTGGTTCGTCGAACAAAAACACCAGCGGCTTGAGCGCGATCAGGATGGCAACTTCGAGCTTGCGCTGGTCGCCGTGCGGCAGGAGGCCGGCGCGTGTGTTGCGCCGCGGGGTCAAGCTGACCTGGGCGAGCACGTCGTCCGCCTCGTCGATCAGCTCGCGATGCTGCTGCCACGTGCGCACCAGATCGAGGCCGGCGCCCAGCCGGCTCTGCACCGCAAGCCGCACGTTTTCATGCGCGCTCAGATAAGGAAACAGATTGGTGAGCTGAAAGGCGCGGCCAAGACCGCGACGAGCACGTTGCGAGGCCGGCAACACGGTAATGTCAGCGCCCTGGAACAGCACGCGGCCGTCGGTCGCCTTGAGCTGGCCCGAGATCAAGTTGAAATAGGTGGTCTTGCCGGCGCCGTTCGGACCGACGATGGCGGTCAGCGTGCCGGGATGAAACGCGCAACTCACGGCGTTGACGGCAAGATGGCCGCCGAAGCGGATGCTTAAGTCCCGCGTTTCGAGGGCGGCGCCTTCCGTCATGGCAGGAAGACGGGGATGCCCGCAACGTAGGCGAGCGAAGTGACGCCGTCCTTCGAGCGGCTATGCGCGGGCATGACGGTCAAAAGGCATCATGAGATCCCGCGAAGCCGCGCTTTGCCGGTCACCTCTTATTGCGGATCGGCACCGGCAACTCGTCGATCGGGATTTCGCGGACCAGATCGAGAAGGTCCCATTGATCCTTGCCCTCCGCCTTGACCCGGAACACGTACATGGATTGCATCGCCTGATGGTCCTCCTTGCGGAAGATCATTTTGCCTTTTGGCGTGTCGAATTCCATGCCTTCCATGGCGGCGATCAGCTTCTCGGTGTCGGTGCCGCCGGCTTTTTTGATCGCGGCAACGACCGCGCTCGCGGCCGCAAAGCCGCCGCAGGTAAAGAAATCGGGCGGCATGTTGAAGCGCTTTCTGTGCTCGGTCACGAGCCAGTCGTTCATCGGATTTTTCGGGAAACCGTAATAATAGTAGATGGTGCCCTCGATACCGGGAAATTGCTTGTAGGCGAGCATGGCGGGCAGGATGTTTCCGCCGGGCGCCAGCGCAATGCCGTAGCGCTCCGGTTTCAGGTCGGCGATCTTGGCGAGCGGGTTGGGGCCGGCCCAGATGATGGCGATGATTTTCTTGCCGGGCCGATCCTTGAGCGCGTCGAACAACCGCTGCGCCGAAGCGGTGAAGTCGGTGGTCATGAACGGTGCGTATTCCTCGAACACCACTTTGGACTTGCTGTGGGTCTCCTCGAGCGCGCGCTTGAAGGCAGCGACGCCGTCGCGACCGAAGGCGTAATCCTGCGCCAGCATGCCGATGGAGACGTCGTCCTTGCCGAGCGCGACGGCGGCGGCCAGCGCGTCCTGCGAGGAATTGCGTGCGCTGCGGAAAATGTAGCGGTTCCATTTATCGCCGGTGATGGAATCCGCGACCGCGGGCTCGACCAAAAGGATTTTCTTTGCATCCTCGGCGACAGGAAGCATGGCGAGTGTCGCGCCCGAAGAAGTAGTGCCGACGGCGATATCGACATTGTCGTCGGCATAGGCCTGTTCCAGCAGCGACTTGGCGACGTCCGGCTTGCCCTGGTCGTCCTTGGCAATGACCACGATCTTGCGGCCATCAAGGGTCATGGTGCCGCCGGTCAGATATTCGAGGCCGAGGTTGAAGCCGGTCTCGGTTTGCTTGGCGTAAGCTTCGAGCGGCCCGGTCTTTGAGTAGATGAGTGCGATCTTGAGATCCGCGGCCTGCGCCGCCGGCGCCACTATTGCCGGCGCCGCTACGCTTGCCGCAACAAACAGTCCCGCGAGCAACTTTTTCACGCGCTTACCCTCCCCCACTTGAGGTTACACGACCAATCAAAAGCCTCTATCATTTCTCCGGCAGCACCGCCACCGCATCGATCTCGAACAGCCATCCCTCGCGGGCGAGGCGCGAGATGACAAGCAGCGTACTCGCCGGCGGCGCGGCGGTGTTGACGTATTTATCGCGGACTTCGCGGTAGTCCTGGACGTGGGCGCCGTCGACCAGATAGTTCGTGATTTTCACCACGTCCTTGAACGTGGCGCCGACCTCGGCCAGCGCCGCTTTCAGGTTCTCGAAGGCTTGCACCATTTGCGCGCGAACGTCACCGGGACCGCCGGCGACTTGGCCGTTTTTGTCGACGCCAACTTGCCCCGCGATGTAGACGGTGCGGCCCGGCCCGGTCACCTCGACCACATGGGTGTAGCCGGGGGGTGTCAATAACGATTTTGGGTTGAGGTAACGTGCACTCGTCATAGCGGCTCCTCGATGAGGCTCCTATATTGGCAACGCGCAGCCATGCGCGCGCAGTTGTTGCCCTTTTTATTCGCCCTGCCTACCAGATAGCAGCAGCCCCTGGCGGAGAGGATGGTCGAGATGAGCGGCTCACGTCAACTGCACCTCGGCGCCTTCATGCGGCCGACCACCATTCACACCGGCGCCTGGCGCTATCCCGGCGCCTTTCCCGACGCCAATTTCAACCTGGCGCATATCAAACGTTTCGCGCAAACGCTTGAGCGGGCAAAATTCGACGCTTTCTTCATGGCCGACCATCTGGCCGTGCTGAACATGCCGCTGGACGCGCTCAAGCACAGCCACACGGTCACCTCGTTCGAGCCGTTCACGCTATTGTCGGCGCTGGCAATGGTCACCGAACATATCGGCCTCGTCGCCACCGGCTCGACCACGTTCGATTTGCCCTATCACGTCGCCCGGCGTTTCGCTTCGCTCGATCATTTGTCCGGCGGCCGCGCCGGCTGGAATATCGTCACCACGTCCAACCCCGATGCGGCGCTCAATTTCGGCATGACTGACCACATGGAGCACGGCGAGCGTTATCGCCGCGCCCGCGAATTCTACGACGTGGTGACCGGTCTGTGGGACTCCTGGGCCGACGACGCTTTCGTTCGCGACGTCGCGCACGGAATCTTTTTCGATCCCGACAAGCTGCATGTGCTCAATCACAAGGGCAAATACCTTTCGGTGCGCGGCCCGCTCAACATCGCGCGTCCGATCCAGGGCTGGCCGGTGATCGTGCAGGCCGGCGCCTCCGATTCCGGACGCCAGCTTGCCGCCGAGACCGCGGAAGCGGTGTTCACGCCGCCTTCCACCATTGCCGCCGGCCGTGAATTTTATGCCGACGTGAAATCGCGCATGCAAAAGGCCGGCCGCGCGCGCGAGCACATGAAAATCATGCCGGCCTGCTTCGTGATTGTCGGCGAAACGGTCGAGGAGGCGCGGGCCAAAAGAGCGAAGCTCGACAGCCTCGTCCATTACGACAGCGCCATCGCCTCGCTCTCGATCGCGCTCGGACACGACGCCTCGCGTTTCGATCCGGACAAGCCGCTGCCCGACATCCCGGAAAGCAATGCCAGCAAAAGCGCGCGCGACCGCGTCGTTGAGATGGGCAAGCGCGACAACCTCACCGTCCGCCAGCTGGCGCAGCGGCTCGGCGGCTATTCGGGCCTCGCCGTGGTCGGCACGGTCAAGACCATCGCCGACGAGATGGAGGAATGGCTGAAGACGGAAGCGAGCGACGGCTTCACCATCATGTTCCCCTATCTGCCCGAAGGCCTCGACGATTTTTGCAACAAGGTGGTGCCGGAATTGCAACGGCGCGGCATTTTCCGCCGCGAATATGAAGGCAAAACGTTGCGCGAAAACCTCGGCCTGCCGCGGCCGGAAAACCGCTTCTTGGAAACCCGCAAAGCGGCGGAGTAGCCCGCTCGCGGGATCGGCCTCAAGCGGCGAGAAGCTCCTTTACGCGCGGCCAGCTCTCGCTGCCCTTCTCGTCCATGAGCGGCAGATATTTGGGATTGAACCATGCGGCGAGCGCGCTCTGGTACGCCTTGCGGGCGCGCATGCGATCGTACCAAGCAGCAACCCGCGGCCGCCGCTCGACCATGCCGCCCAAATATTTGAGATGATCGAGCCGCGTCACGTAAGGCGCGTAGCCGACGTCGGCGAGCGAGTAGATTTGGCCGGCAAGCCAAGGTCCCTGATGGTCCGCGAGCGCCCGGTCCATATCGTCGATCATTTTGTCGAGGCGCTTGATCGCGGCGGGAAAGACCGGATTCTCCGTGCCCTTTTGCAACTGGCGCAGATTGGCAAGCCAGCCGGGACGGGCTTTTTCCATCGTCTCGTACATCTCCGGCTTGTATTGATGATGAAACGCGATCGACATCGACACTGTTGCGGTCGCCGGGAAGATCGCCGCATCGATGAACTTGGTAAAGCCGCGCATGCGAGCCCGGGCTCTGGCATCGGCCGGCTTGAGCGGCGGATCGGGAAACGCGTCGTCGATATATTCGCAGATGACGGTGGATTCACAGACGACGAAGTCGTCGTGCACCAAGGTCGGCACATAGCCGTTCGGATTGAGCGCGAGGTATTCCGGCCGCTTCTGGTCGCCGCCGCGCAGGTTGAGATGTTTGTCCTCGTAGGCGAGGTCTTTCTCGGCGAGGCAGAGGCGCACCTTCTGCGCACATACCGACATGTCGTTGTGATAGAGCGTGAGCGCCACGATTTCTCTCCCCGAATGTGTCTTCTTCTCGACCCAGTCGTACAAAGTGCGATAACGTTGATCAACCGGCACTGACGCGGGGCAACTCTTCGCTATGCGCAGGACGGCGGAGGGAAGCATATGAAAGCTCTCGTGCTGGCTGTGGGGGCGCTTTTGTTGATGGCGGCAACCGCGTTCGCCGGGCCACATTACGCCGCTGCACGTTGGCGGACCGATGCGAAAATCTGCCAGTACTACGGCTTTCCTCCGCATACGCACGCTTTCTCAGCGTGCATTTTGAACGTACGGCATTACTGGAGCACCGGGCCCTGCGCTGACTGGAACTTCGCCAGCATCTACAAGCGGTACTGCAATATCATTCCTGACGCAGATTTCTAAAAAATCGGGAGACCTCACATGCGTTTAATCTTGGCATTGCCGGTTGTGGCGCTTGCCTTGACGCCCGCATGGCTCGTTCCCGCGCAAGCGCAGACTGCGGATTGGCAGACGCTTACGCCACCGGGCGGCGGTTTCCAGGTCGAGATGCCGTGCAAGCCGGAGACCAAGACCGAGGAGCGCAACGGTCATAAGGTCGACACCGCGCTTTGCGCCTTCGACAAGGCGAAGGCGGGGGCGGACCTCGTTTTCATGATCAAATACCAGGCCCGCTCCGAAGCGCCGGAACCCGAAGTGCAGGCGACGCTGGACAACGTGGTCAAGGCGATCACCGAAGGCGGTACGCTGATATCGAATAACAAGGACGATATCGGCGATTATCCGGCGCGGTCTTTTGTCATGCAGGACAAGGACAAGGACTTTTATCAATGGCGCATCGTAGTCACCGATAAGTATTTCGTCGAGGTGCTGTTTCTCGGCCCGAAAGACAACGCACTCGGCCAAAAATATCTCGAGTCTTTCGAAGTGAATTAACCTGCGGATATGGACCGCGCGGCGTTCCGCGTCCGCGATCGGCTCGCAATCGATGCTCTGCTTTCGATCTTCAGACAGCTAACAGGAGTATGGTGATGGATACGATCAAGCCGTTGTTCACCGCGACAGCGACCGCGACCGGCGGAAGGAACGGCCACACCGAGGCGAGCGACGGCTCGGTGCGCGCCGATCTGTCCGTGCCGAAGGCAATGGGCGGCCCGGGCAAACCCAACACCACCACGCCCGAGCATCTGTTCGCCGCCGGCTACGCTGCCTGCTTCGGCGGCGCGCTCGATTTTGTCGGTCAGCAGCACAGGAAAGACGCCAGCAAAGCCACCATCACTGCCGACGTCTCCATCGGCCCACGCGACGCCGGCGGCTTCGGGCTTGCAGTCAAGCTTCACGTTGTCGATCCGAGCCTGCCGCAGGCGGACCTTGAAGCGCTTGCCAAGGAAGCGCACGAGAAGATCTGCCCGTACTCGAACGCCACCCGCAACAATGTCGACGTGCAGCTTGAGATCAAAGGCAGCTAGCACGCCATAAGCATTCAGGCGTCACGCGGGCGAGGGATAGAAAATGTCGGCGCTTGAAACCAACATCGCCAAAGCCAGCAAATATCTGGCGCGGTTTCGCGAGCAGGGCGTGCTCAATCTGATCGGCGGCGAGTCCAAACCTTCCAGCGACGGCACCACCTTCGAGACTATTTCGCCAGTCGATTTGCGGCCGCTGGGGAATGTCGCCCACGGCAAGGCGGCCGACGTCGACGCTGCCGCTAAGGCGGCGAAGCGGGCTTTTCCGGCCTGGGCGGCGCTGTCCGGCGAGAAGCGAAAAGCGCTGCTGCACAAGATCGCGGATGCCATCGTCGCCCGCGCCGAAGAAATCGCGTTCGTCGAGTGCATGGACACCGGCCAGGCGTTGAAATTCATGGCCAAGGCGGCGCTGCGTGGCGCGGAGAATTTTCGTTTCTTCGCCGACCGCGCGCCGGAAGCGCGTGACGGACGAATGCTGCGCACCGACGGCCAGCTCAACATGACGTCGCGGGCGCCGATCGGACCGGTCGGCATCATCACGCCCTGGAACACGCCATTCATGCTCTCGACCTGGAAAATCGCGCCGGCGCTCGCGGCCGGCTGCACGGTGGTCCACAAGCCGGCGGAATTCTCGCCGCTCACCGCGCGCCTCCTGGTCGAAATCGCCGAGGGAGCGGGCTTGCCGCCAGGCGTGTGGAATGTCGTCAACGGCATGGGTGAGGACGCGGGTAAGGCTTTGACGGAGCATCCCGACATCAAGGCCATCGGCTTTGTCGGCGAAAGTGCAACCGGCTCGCTGATCATGAAGCAAGGCGCTGACACCTTAAAGCGCGTGCATTTCGAGCTCGGCGGCAAAAACCCGGTCGTGGTGTTCGCCGACGCCGATCTCGAGCGCGCAGCCGATGCCGCTACCTTCATGATCTATTCGCTGAACGGCGAGCGCTGCACATCATCGTCCCGCCTGCTGGTCGAGGAGCCGATTTACGCAAAGTTCACGGCGGCGATTGCCGAGAAGGCTAAGCGCATCAAAATCGGCCACCCGCTCGATCCGGACACCGTGATCGGTCCGCTCATTCATCCGACGCACCAAAAGAAAGTGCTGGAATATTTCGCTATCGGCCAGCGCGAAGGCGCGACCATCGCGGCCGGCGGCGGCAAGATCGATGGCCCCGGCGGCGGCTGTTATGTGGCGCCGACGCTGTTCACCGGCGCCCACAATCGCATGCGCATCGCGCAGGAGGAAATTTTTGGGCCAGTGCTCACGGCTATTCCGTTCAAGGATGAAGCCGAGGCATTGGCGCTCGCCAACGATGTATCCTACGGACTCACCGGCTATCTTTGGACGTCGGATGTCACTCGCGCATTGCGCTTCACCGATGCGTTGGAAGCGGGAATGATTTGGGTCAATTCCGAGAACGTCCGGCATTTGCCGACGCCATTCGGCGGCGTCAAAAGCTCCGGCATCGGACGTGATGGCGGCGATTGGTCCTTTGACTTTTACATGGAAACCAAGAACATCGCCTTCGCCACCGGCAAGCACGCCATCCAGAAGCTTGGCGGCTAAGCTCGGCGCCAGAACTTCCGCGGCAGCAAAAAAACGGCCCCGCGACGTACCGATATATCATTAGCACTCATGACGTTTCGGCGCGCCAGCGGTCGTCGACAGGGTTTTTGGCCCATGCTAAGCCTGTTTTCGAAATGCCGGCTCGTCACTGAATGGCGGAGATGGGGGCGTAACCGTGAACTCCGGAAGAGATGACCGAGGTCAAGTGGGTTACGGTGCAGCGCGGCCAACGCGGTTTCCCGATCTAAAAGTACTTCACCAACGACAACATCAGCGTGGGGGATAAATCATGAAGCGCGTAGCAGCAATTTTCGCCGCCTGCGGTATTGCGGCGTTTGCGGCGGCGGAGGCGCAAGCCGCCGACCCGGTCCGCATCGGTTTCTCGCTGCCGCTCACCGGCATTTTTGCGCCGGCGGCACCGTCACAAAAGAACGCCTATGAGCTCTGGCGCGACCAGGTCAACGCCAAAGGCGGTCTCGACGTTGCCGGCACCAAACGGATGGTCGAATTTGTTTCCTACGACGACCAATCCGATCCCGGCCAGGCGGCGAAAATCTACGAAAAACTGATCGTCCAGGATAAAGTCGATCTGCTGCTTGGACCGTGGGGCACACCGCATCACTTCGCCGTGGCCGGCGTTCTTGAGCGCTATAAATTCCCGATGGTCGGAGATACCGCCGCATCAGTTCAGCTGCGTAATCTGAAGCCGGGCTATATCTGGTTCCCGACGTCGGCGCTTCCGGACGAGCAGGGCAAGCAGCTGCCGTTGCTGCTCAAGTCGCTCAACGTCAAGACCGTGGCGATTACGACGGCGCAGCATCCGTTTGCGCTGGAGAATAAGAAGTTCATCGTCGAGGGATTGAAAGCCAACGGTATCGAGGTGGTATCGAACGCCGAATATCCGCTCGACATCCGCGACATGACCGCGCTCATCAGTTCGCTCAAGCAAGCCAACCCGGATGCGGAGCTTTCGCTGTCCATGACCGGCGACTCGGTCTTGTATACGCGGCAAGCGAAGGAACTGGGGTTCACTCCGCGTGTGCAGTTTGTCCTGGTGGGACCGGCCGCGACCTTCTTCACCAAGATTTTCGGCGACCAAGTCAACGGCCTATTGACCATGGGCCATTGGAGCCCGTCGCAAAGCAAGTGGCCGAAGGCCAAGCCGTTCTACGATGCCTACGTCGCCAAATACAAAGAACCGCCGGATTATCTGGACTCCGCACTGTCGTATGAGGCGTGCGAAATCACCGAACAGGCGGTCGCGAAGGCGGGCCTCGACCACGAGAAGCTTCGTCAGACCATCTCGACGGACACCTTCGATACCATCGACGGCCCGGTGAAGTTCGACGGCGTGGTCAATGTCACGACGCCGACCATGTTTCTCCAGTACAACAACGGGGTCTTTCAGATCGTCTGGCCGAAATCGGAAGCAACTGCTAGTGTAATTGTGAAGTAAGTCCGGGCTGCCACCGGGGCCGGACCTCCGCACCGCCAACGGGCGGAGGCTGGCGAACTTAGAGCGCGCATGTCCACGCAGTTGCTGATTGCCGCGCTGGTGGCAGGCTCAATCTATGCGCTCATAGCGCTCGGACTCAATCTCATCTACGGCACCATGCGGCTTCTCAACGTCGCCCATGGCGAAGTCGTGATGATCGGCGCCTACATCGCCTATTGGGGGATTTCGCTCTTTTCGGTCGGGCCGTTGGTGTCGGCGTTGGTAGCCGCGCCGGCCGCCGCCGGATTTGGCGCGCTGATCTATCTCGGCCTTTTCCGCAAGGCGATGCAGTCGAGCGAATTTCTGGAGCGCATCGAGGCGAACTCGCTGCTGGTATTCTTCGGCATTTCGATCATCCTTCAGAACGTCACCTCGCTTCTGTTCACGCCCAATCAGCGCGGCTATCGCTATCAAGACGAGAGCGTTCATCTCCTGGGCGCCACGGTCCCGGCCAACAAGCTCATCGTCCTGGTGATCGCGGCTACGGTATGCGTGGCCGCGGTCTTGTTTTTTAGGCGTTCGACGCTTGGTCTTGCCATCAAGGCGCTCATTCAACAACGCGAAGCGGCGGCGCTGGTTGGTATTCCGCTCGCGCGCATCGAACTGACAAGCCTTTGCCTCGGCTTTGCCGTGGCAGGCCTCGCCGGCGTTCTGGTCAGCATGACCCAGGAGATCTCGCCGTTCATGGGCTTCCCGCTCACCGTCACTGCATTCGTCGTGGTCATTCTGGGCGGCCTCGGCAATGTCCTTGGTAGTTTGGTCGGCGGCATTATCCTTGGCGTACTCGAGACCTTCGGCGTCGCGCTGACCGCGCCGAGTTACCACTCCATCATGATTTATGCCGTCTTCATCGCGGTTTTGCTGCTGAGACCGCAGGGTCTTCTCGGCGCTGGAAGAGGCCGCACATGACGGTCCGGGTTCGAACAACGGCTGCAATTATCACGGCGGCAGCCGCGGCGCTCGTGGCTCTACCTTCCATCGGAAATGCCTATCTGGTCGGTATCGGCTTTACCGCTTTGGCGTGGGTCGCGTTGACCGAAAGCTGGATCGTTATCTCGGGGATGACCGGCTACATATCGCTCGGCCACGTCGTATTTGTCGGCGTCGGTGCCTATGTCGCCGCGCTCATGTGGCCGGCGTCGGTGTGGGCGATTCTGCCGCTTGCCGGACTGGCCGCGGGGCTCCTCGCAACGATCGTGGGATACCCATGCCTGCGGGTGCGGGGACCTTATTTCGTGATTTTGACTTTCGGTCTGTCCGAGCTGGTTAAATACATAATCGTCAACATCGAATCCGCGCTGACCGTTTCCGGGCGCGTGCTGTTCGGAGCTCCAGGCGTCGAGACGTTGTATTTGGCCGTGTTGGTCCTTGCCTGGGCCAGCGTCATCATTGCGCTGCTGGTTCGCGAGTTGCGTTTCGGCGCCGGGCTCCGAGCGATCCGTGAAAACGAAGAAGCGGCCGAGACCATCGGCATCGCCACCGGTAAATTCAAGGCTGCGGCTTTTGTGTTGTCCTCGATCATACCGGGCATGGTCGGCGCCCTGCTCATCATGCGGTCGACTTATTTCGACCCGCTGGAAATATTCAATCCGCAGACGTCGGTTCTGATCGTCACCATGGCGGTCATCGGCGGCAGCGACAAACCGTTCGGGCCTTTGCTCGGCGTCGCGTTCCTGGTCTTTCTGCAAGAACTCCTTTGGGCCAACCTGCCGCAGCTTTACATGATCGTCGTCGGCGTATTGCTCATCGCCGTCGTCGTCTGGTTCCCGGGCGGGGCCTACAGCAGGTTGCTGCGGATGATGCCGGCCGCATCGAGATGACGTTGCTCAGTGTCGAAGCGGTCATCAAATCCTTCGCCGGCGTAGTGGCGCTGGATCGGGTTTCTTTCAATGTCGCCGAGGGAGAATTAGTCGGCATCATGGGTGCTAACGGGGCCGGCAAAACCACGCTGTTCAGCGTCATTGCCGGCAACCTTCGCGCCAATGACGGGGCGATCACCTTCGCCGGGCAACGGATCGATGGTCTGCGTCCGGATCAAATAAGCCGGCGGGGGGTGGCGCGCACGTTTCAGATCGTGCGGCCGTTCGGCAACATGACCGTGCTCGAAAACGTCACGCTCGGCGTTCTCTACGGCCGCCGGCGTGAACGTTCAGCGACGGCGGCCCAATCGCGCGCCGGCGAAATACTCGAGCGATTGGGACTTTCGGATCGGTCGCAACAACTTGCCAAGCATCTAACTCTGGCGGGGCGCAAGCGGCTTGAAATCGCGCGGGGGCTTGCCACCGAACCGCGTCTGCTTCTCCTCGACGAAGTGTTGGCCGGCCTGACGCCTGCCGAAGCCGCCGCTGCGACCGAGGTGGTCAGAGAGTTTCACCGCTCGGAAAAACTGACGATCCTGATGATCGAGCACGTGACGCGCGCCCTGATGGCGCTCAGTCAAAGAATCATCGTGCTACACCACGGCCAAAAGATCTTTGAGGGGACCTCGCTCGAAGTCGCCAACGACCCGCGGATCCTGAGTGTTTATTTGGGCACGGCCAAGCAATGACCGATATTTCGCTCGCCTGCCGCAACATCGTCGCCGGTTACGGCGACGTTCGGGTTTTGCACGGCGTGACCATTACCGTTCATACCGGCACCATAACCGCGCTTTTGGGCAACAACGGTGCGGGCAAGACGACGCTGATGCGGACCATCGCGGGAGTGCTGCCTCTTTCAAGCGGCACGCTCGCCTATTTGGGTCAGATCATCGAGCCGCTCGACGCGGCCCAGCGCGTCGCCGCCGGCATCGCGCTCGTACCGGAAGGCCGGCTGGTGTTTCCCGAGCTGTCTGTGGCTGAGAATCTTCGCCTCGGCGCGTACACCGGCCGCGCCCGCGCGGGAATGAAAGAGCGCACCGAAAGGATGTACGCGATGTTTCCACGCCTGCATGAGCGGCGCGCGCAAGCGGCAGGCGCTTTGTCCGGCGGCGAGCAGCAGATGCTGGCGATAGCGCGCGCGTTGATGTCGGAACCGGCGCTATTGCTGCTCGATGAACCCAGTCTCGGATTGGCGCCGCGCATCGCCGAGCAGATGTTTGACACCATCAAGACAATTCGCGGGGACGGCCGCTCGATACTGATTGTCGAGCAGGACATCGCCAGCACGCTCGCGATCGCCGACTATGCCTACGTGATGGAGAATGGGCACATTACCGTTGAAGGAACACCGGCGGAGTTGCGTGACAATTCCGACGTGCTGGCGAGCTACCTGGGCGGGTAAGCGACGTAAAGCGGGATGCGAGCACCGCTTAGCTTCTAAGACCGCACGCTCACAGATAAACGCTTTTCATCTGCGCTTCGGGATAACGTAAACCGGCGGCGGCGTCGGCAGGAACCGCTTGCGTGATTTCCGCTAGATCGGCCGCGGTGAGCTTCACCCCAATCGCGCCGATATTCTCGGCGAGCCGCTCCGTCCGCTTGGTGCCGGGAATTGGAACGACGTCATCGCCCTGCGCGAGCAGCCATGCGAGCGCGAGCTGGCCGGGCGTACAACCTTTACGCTTCGCGATATCGGCTACGCGTCGGACCAAAGCCAGGTTGGCGGGAAGATTCTCGGCGGCGAACCGCGGATGGCGCCGCCGCGCATCATTCTGCGCCAGGCTTTCCGGATTCTCGACGACGCCCGTCATCAAGCCGCGGCCGAGCGGAGAATAGGCGACAAAGCTAATGCCGAGCTGCTGCGTCGTTCGCCGGGTTTCCTCGGCTTCATTGCGGTAAAGCAGCGAGAATTCGTTCTGTACCGCGGCAAGCGGATGGGTGGCATGCGCCCGGCGGATCGTCTCCGGTTTCGCCTCGCTGATGCCGAGTGCCCGCACCTTGCCCTGCTCGACCAGTTTCGCCATGGCGCCGAATGTGTCTTCAACCGGCACCGTGGGATCAACCCGGTGCTGGTAATAAAGATCGATGACCTCGACGCCGAGCCGCTTCAGGCTAGCCTCGCACGAACTCAACACATATTCGGGACGCCCGTCGGCGACCTTGCCGCCGCGGCCGCCGAGATTGCCGAACTTCGTCGCTAAAACGATGTCGCCGCGGCGGCCTTTGATCGCTTTGCCGACCAGTTCCTCGTTGTGACCGAAGCCATACATGTCCGATGTGTCGAGAAACGTGACGCCCCGCTCCAGCGCCGCGTGGATCACCGCGATGCCACCCTCATCCGGGCTGTCGCCATAAACGCCGGACAACGACATGCAGCCGAGCCCAATCGCGGAAACCGCAAGTCCGGACGAACCAAGCAGGCGCTTCGGTAAAGCGGGATGATTTGGCATTGAACTTACTTCCTGTGGGTGAGTAATCGCACCGTGCATATAATACGATCGGCGCGATGGACCAGCGCTGATTCTGGCTGGGGCGCTTTGCGCCTCCAGTCCTACGCGCTCAGTTTGTCGACGTTGGCGCTCATGATCGCGCGGCTCGCCGCCTTCGGCAGCGCCACGCCGCGAAATGCCCGCTGGAACGCTTTCGACCAGTACCGCTCGGCCGTCAGCATCGACCGGTAGTGCGCGACGCGGTCGGCCATCCACTGCGGCGTTTTGTGCGCGGCGTCGGTCAGGACGAGATCGGTGGCGAACAGAAAGCGCTCGCTGTGTGCACGGACCAGCTCGCGCAACTTTCTGCTTTGTCCCACTCTGATCGAACCGGCGAGCAGAAATTCATCCTGCCCGAAGCTGGTGTCGGTGAGGACGTTCGGAAATCGTTCGAGCAGGAAACGCAGCCGATCCGGCACCCGCGTCGATAGCGCGAAATGCGGAATGACGAACTTCAGATCGCGGAACCGATCAAGCACGCGCAGCAATTCGCTCCAGTAGCCGGCGATGCCGCAATTGACGTGCAAGCAAATTGGCAAACCCAGTTCCGCGCAGGTTTCGTAGACCGGCAGCATGCAATCGTCGTCGATACGGCAGACGTGAAAGATCGGCTCACCACTGAAGGCGTTGCAGGCGCCATGCCCGACATAAAGCTTGATGCCGGCCGCGCCCTTTGCCGCATAAGATTTCACGCGCCAGGAATTTTGCGGCTCGCGCGGGTCGAGCGTCGGCCACGCGGCAAGCCGGTCGGGATGACTGCGGGCGAGGCGCAATATGCACGTGTTGTTCTCGCTGTGATTTACGAAACCGTCACGATGGTCGAGCGTGAGGGTAAACAGCGAGCTACCGAGGAGGATGGCGCAGTCGACGGCCGCGCGATCCATGTACGCCAGAAGGGTGCGCGCCTTAACCTCACCGCCGACATGGAGGTGACTGTCGGCCAACATATGGCGGCTTCCCGGTCATCGCCGGCGCCAGCGTCGGGGAGGAACCCTACGGCGAGAGCGCCTGCGACGGCGTCGCATTTCGCCTTCTCCCTCACCTTCGCCCTCACCTTCACCTTCACCTTCGCCCTCACCTTCGCCTTCGCCTTCACCTTCACCTTCACCTTCACCTTCACCTTCACCTTCACCTTCACCTTCACCTTCACCTTCACCTTCACCTTCACCTTCACCTTCACCTTCACCTTCACCTTCACCTTCACCTTCACCTCTCGCCCTCGCCCTCGCCCTCGCCCTCGCCCTCGCCCTCGCCTTCACCCTCGCCTTCACCCTCGCCTTCACCCTCGCCTTCACCCTCGCCTTCGCCACCTCCAGACGGCGCGATGTTGTCGAACGCCGAGTTAACCCAATCGGGATTATTGTCGCTAGTGCGATCGTAGCTCGTTCCGGCGTGCCCGCCTTCCATGGTGTTGATCGCTGAGCCCAATGAAGCGAGCTGAGCAGCCGTCAGCTGGCCGACGACCGTGTCGCCGCTCAAGCCGGTCTGCTTCTCGATGAAACTGATGTAGTTCTCGGTATTGTTTTCGCTTGGCGGCGCGTAGTGCTGCATCATTTGCGCAATGGTCGAAGAGCCGTAGTTGTTCGTGAGCAAAGACTGGAGCGCGCTGTTTCCCGTTGCGGCGTCGGGGAAGATCGCAAACCGGCCATCGGTGCCGACGGCACCGTGATTTCTGGCGAACGAGCCGTATTCGATGTTACCCGGATTATTGTTTCTCCAGTTCCGGTCGCCGCCGACGTTCAAGCTGGTGCCGGTGGCCGTATACAAAGAGCCGTTTGGAGACTTGCCGGTGCTGCTGGCCGGCTTGGTAGCCGCCGCCATCGGACGGAGCGCCCGGGCGGTTCTTTGAATTTCTCCGGCGCCGGCGTCGGATAATGCCGACAGCAGATTTCCTAAATGCCGCAAAATCCGCAGATGAGCGGGCTGCTGCTGGCTCGCGCGCGATCGCAAGCGCAACCGCACGGCACGTTTCGTCGCTGTGCGAGGTTTTGCTATTCCGCGCGCCCGCTTCGGCGGCGGCAGTCCCTTCAGCACCCGCAACGCCTTTCGGCCGGAAGCAGAGATTTTTGTCCGCGATTTTCGAGACGGCGGGCCACGTTCCCCTCCCCAAAGCATTGCCCCTATACAATCTATACGTGTTGTATGTCCTTTTACAACTATATCCGAGCGCAAACGCTTGACTACATACCGACCGGTTGGTATGTACCGCTGATGAGCAGTCGGAAGAAGGAAAAATCGGGCGCGACGGCGCGACAGAAGTTGCTCGACGCGGCCCTGTCGCTGATCCGCGCCAAGGGCTACGAGGCGACAACCGTGGACGATCTGTGCGCGGCGGCCGGCGTCACCAAAGGCGCGTTTTTTCATCACTTTGCGAGCAAGGAAGCGCTCGCGGTCGCCGCCGCGGAGTACTGGTCGGAGACGACCGGCGCGTTTTTTGCCGCTGCGCCCTACCACCGGCACACCGATCCGCTGCAGCGCGTGCTCGGCTACATCGACTTCCGCAAAGCGATCCTGACCGGGAAACTCCCCGAATTTACCTGCCTCGTCGGCACCATGGTGCAGGAGGTCTATGAATCTTCGCCGGCGATCCGCGACGCCTGCAACGCCAGCATCAGCGGCCACGCCGCAACGCTCGAGCCCGACATTGCCGAGGCGATCGCGCGCTATCGCGTCCCAGCCAACATCACCGCGCGCAGCCTCGCGCTGCATAGCCAAGCCGTTCTGCAAGGCGCCTACGTGCTGGCGAAAGCGAAAGGCAACGCCGCCATCGCCGCCGAATTGATCGATCATCTTCGCCGCTATGTGGTGCAGCTGTTCGGCGCTGACCGCGCCGCGGCGAAGAAAACCGGTTCAACAAAGGAGCAGCGACCATGACCACCAAGGCCATCCCCGATGGAATGCATACAGTGACGCCGCACTTGATTTGTGCCAATGCGGCGGCGGCGATCGAATTCTACAAGAAGGCATTCAACGCGACCGAGACGTCGCGATTGCCCGGCCCCGGCGGGCGGCTGATGCACGCAAGCCTTCGCATCGGCGACTCAGCGGTGATGCTGGTTGACGAAATGCCTGAACACGGCGCGCTCAGCCCCAAATCTCTCAAGGGGTCGCCGGTTGCCATCCATCTCTACGTCGAAGACGCCGACGCCGCGGCCGCGCGCGCGGTTGCCGCCGGCGCCAAGCTCACCATGCCGGTGACCGATATGTTCTGGGGCGACCGTTACGGCCAGCTTGAAGATCCGTTCGGCCATCGCTGGTCGATCGCCACGCACGTGCGCGACGTGACGGCCGCCGAGATGCAGCAAGGAGAGGCGATGTGCAGCGGCGCGAAGGTAGCCGAGCCGGCGTAAGCGCCTGCCAGCAATCCGATCGCGCCGGGACCGGATCGAACGGCGCGATCCATTTCCTCGTCACAACAGACACCGGGAAGAAGGCAAATGCCCAGTACCGTTCGACTGCACCGCGTTCTGACCACAAAGCCCGAAAAAGTCTACCGCGCTTTCATCGAGGGCGACGCCATGGCGAAGTGGCTGCCGCCGAATGGCTTTGCCTGCACGGTCCATCATCTTGACGCGAAAGTCGGCGGTGCTTTCAAAATGTCGTTCCGCAATTTCACGACCGGCATCGCGCATTCGTTCGGCGGAAAATATCTGGAGCTGACGCCGGCCCAGCGCGTGCGCTACACGAACGGCTTCGACGACCCGAATTTGCCGGGCGAAATGACCGTGACGGCGACGCTCAAGCAGGTATCAGTCGGTACCGAGATCACCATCGTACAGAAAGGCATTCCCGACGCCATTCCCGCGGAGATGTGCTATCTCGGCTGGCAGGACTCACTGCGCAACCTCGCCAATCTCGTCGAGCCCGAAATCAATCCGTGACGCCGCGCAGCGATCCGTCTGGCCGCGATTACGGCCCGACAAAGCACTCGCTGTTGACGCAAGTCGCAAGCCATCCCGGCGGCGACTTCGTTTGACTGAAGAGGACAACAGCCAGACCTAGCACGAGGACGACGACCTTTAGCATGGCGATCCCCTCTTCGATTCGATACCAAGAAGCGTGTTTTTGCGCTGTTCCGGAGACGGTGTTGTGACAGGAGGCTAAAGCCCCTGACCGGCGTGCCACGCCATCAAAGTCGCGACGAATTAACCTGACATCTTTATCGGCGCCTCAACTTGATTCAAAAGTGCGGCGCATCCCGCCTAACGGTCGCGGGGCGAGTTGCGTTAGATTGCCAGGAGGGGAAGCGGGGGCAACGCATGAGCACGGCGAAAAGGCTGGCGTGGATTGGCGCCGGCTACGTTTTTGCGTTGGTCGCGGGTTTCGCTGCCGTCGCCCTCAACGAACTCAGCATGACCGAAGAAGCCGCGCAGGGTTCGCCCGGCATGGTCGCGTTCGGCGATATGATCGTATTCGTGCTGGGGGCGGGTGTCGTCGGTCTTATTCCGACGCTGTTTTTGTTGAAGCTGTTCGTCGAGAAAGCGCCGCGCGCACTCATCGCCATCGAACTTCTCCTGGCCGCGCTTGGAGTGGCGAGCTGGCTGGCGCTAACGTCGCTTGCGGATGGCCCCAATCCGAGAGGACCGCTGGCCTTCGGGCAAGCGCTCGGCCTGTTCATCGCCTTCATCGGCATTCCGCGCATAGTCTTGGGCCCGGTCTTGCTGGTGATCGAGGGATTGACCTTCATCCTGATCCGCCGGCGCAGGGCGAGAGCACTGCTCGTCGCGGCTGCGCTGATGGACGTCATTCCCATCGGGCTGTACGCGCTGTATCTGACGCGTGGTCATCACTCCTAATCGACGACGCCCCATATTCTACTTTCCGTGCTCCGCTTTCAGCGCGTAGAGGGCGTTCGCATAGCCATAGGCCGCCAGCATGCATTCGGCGACGAATTGCTGCTTGATGATCGGCTGCTGTTCGTACTTCGCGCATTCCCGCACGAGTCCCTGAATCATTTTGTCGTGCTCATATTGGCTGCCGCAATAATCGATCACCGAATTTTTTTCGGCCAAGCGGTCCGCGCCTTCGGCTTGCGATGCATCAAGCTTTGTCATGCGAGCTTCACAGGGGTCTTTTTGTTCCTCGGACCAGGCTGGGACCGTCGCAGTGGCGTGAGCTAAGATCAGAAGCCAACAAAGAATGAATTTGGTCATCGCCGGTTCTCCTGCTCCCAGGAACTTGCGCGTTTGACACTACGTTAAGCAGGTGAAAGGTTTTGTTGCCAAGGCGGATGCAACCCATGCGTGAACCAATCGCAATTATCGCTTTCAGCGCCGCCTTCCTGCTTTGCGCGTGTTCGCCAGGACCGCAAGGTCAGAAAGGCGACCAAGGACCTCCAGGCGCTAAAGGAGAACAGGGACCGCCGGGACCGCAAGGCGCGGTGGGACCACAAGGTCCGTCAGGGCCGACTGGTCCGCGCGGTCCCGACGGTGCGGGCGGCGGCATCGGTCCGGCCGGACCGGCGGGTCCGCCCGGCCCACCTGGTCCCGCCGGCGCAGGTGGCCTGCGCGCCCTGACCGAGCCGGCATGCGGCGCCAGATGCGAACTTATCTGCGGCCCCGGTGAAAGGCTCGTATCCGTAACCTGCCCGGGCGGCACCGTTCACATTGAGCAAGGTGACGAGGCCAACTCGGCGTCGTGCACCGGAGCGCCGGGACCGGCGATCGCGCTATGCATGCGTCACTAAACTGACGCTTGTCTTGCACTACAGCGCGGGCCGAATGGCGGCGGCAGCCACGAAAGCGTAGAGGGCGTTGCTGCCGCGCGTCTCAAGGCCGACAACGCACTCGGCGCGAATGCAAGTCGCGGTCCACTGTGGCGATAGTTTCGCTTGCACTAAAAAACTGACGGCGAGCGCCATCGCGAGGACGACAACCTTCAGCACGGCAACCTCTTTTATGGAGCGATACCGGGCAAGCTATTTGTACGCTCTTCGAGAGACTGCGCTGGACGGCAGTCACAAGCCGCCGCCTAGGGCCCGATGATCGAGATGATCTGTTTTGTTGCGGGATCGACGATCAGTACCTCGCCGTGCAACAGCCCGTACCGATAAGAACCGATTGTCGGAATCTTGTGCCGGAGATGACGATTGAACCGCAGCACGTGCATCGTATCGGGAACGGCCTCACCGACATTCAATCCGGTAGGCTCTTGCGTTCTCCCCGCCGCTTTTCCCAAAGCGTGCCAAATCTCCGATTGTTGGGCTTGAGTGAGAGACAAGCTGTGCTTTTCTCCGGCCGCCGAAGGCTGCGCGAATGCCAATGACGGCCAAGCGGCCGCGGCGATCAGCGCAATGACGAGCTTACTGCGTCTCATTGTCCCTCCAAGCCATCGAACGAAGTCATCCCATGGCGCCCCGGTAAACGGGAAATGACGTTTGGCGGTCCCGAGCAGGACTCGAACCTCTGACCTTCGGTTTAGGAAACCGCTGCTCTATCCGGCTGAGCTACGGGACCAGAGTGAAATTTACGAACGCGTTATAGCACAAAGCACGCCGCGCGGCGGCGCGTCGCGATCTGCCAGTCAGACGACTTACTGGGGGCAGGACTTCGGCAGTCCATCGAGCCCTTCATGCTGGATGCCGAAATTTGCCGTGCCGCCATTCGCGGCAATGGTGACGACGTACATGCTGTCGAAGTCGGCGCCGCTCCAATCCCGCACCGCGGCCGGATCGCCGCCGTGCGCCGCAAGCAGCGCCCTCGCTGCCGGCGCGATGACCTTGTGCTCCCAGGCGACGAGGACGAACTTCGCGCGGCCCTGAGTCAGCGCCTTTTCTAGCGCCGCGTTTAGGGCGCGGCGCTGCGGAAATCTGATGCTGGCATTCACTGGCAGACCGAACGCTATGGCTGTCGGTTCGATCGTCGCGAGCGGCCTCACGTAATCGAAGGCAATCCCACCGTCATCGTTCTTGCCCGACGGATCCGGAGCAAAAATCGCGTCGGGCTTGCCGAACATCCGCTCAACGACCGCGGGCAACGCGAGCGCGCGATTTAGGCCCTGGCAATCGAGCTGACCCAGTCCTGCGGGCGGCTTTTCCCCGTGGCGAATGAAAACCACTGTCGCAACAGCGTCGCCGGCATGCGCGGTGCCGGCAACCGGCACCATCACCATTGAGGCAATCGCGGCAATGCGCAGGGCGGCAATTCCGTTGCGAAACGCCTGCTTCAAGCAATGCCTCCGGAGCGCCAGAGATACTGGGGACCCCGGCCACTTGCCGCATTCGAAATTCAAGATCAAGGCGCGCGCGAGAGATCGTTCACAGCGCAGCCGCTGCGGTTTCCGGCACTTCGTCAGTGTGGACCGCAAAGCCCGCGAGCGTATTCGGGCCGAACGAGGTAGTGATGGCGACATCGGTCGCGTCGCGTCCACGCGCCATCAGAATGCGGCCGATGCGCGGAACGTTGTGGCGTGCATCGAACGTGTACCAACGATCGCCAAGATAGACTTCAAACCAGGCGGAAAAATCCATCGGCGTATCCTCCGGCGGCACGCCAATGTCACCGAGATACCCGGTGCAATAGCGCGCCGGAATATTCATGCAGCGGCAGAGCGTAATGGCGAGGTGTGCGAAGTCGCGGCACACGCCGCGGGCCTGCTCGTGCGTCTGCCAGGCAGTCTTGGTCGGGCTCGCATGCGCGTAGCCGAACTCGATGTGAGCGTGGACGTAATCGCAGATCGCCTGCACCAGCGGCCAGCCCTTAGCCACGTGCCCGAATTTCGCCCAGGCCAGCTGAATGAAGCGGTCGGTCTCGCAGTAGCGGCTGCCGAGCAGATAAACCAGCGTGTCAACGGGAAGCTTCTCCAGCGGATGCTGGACCGCCTGGGCCGCCACATCGTCCGGCTTGCCGCTGTCGTTGATCAGAAAATCAGCCGATAGCGTCAAGAGTCCGGCGGGCGCGTGGACAACGTGGCACACGTTGCCGAAGCCGTCGCGATAGACGTTGGCGGCAATTTCCGGAGCAAGATAGAGTTGGTCGGCGATGATAAGATCGCCCGCGCGCGATGGGTGCACGCTGAGCATCAGGATCATCGGCGTCGGCTGCGGACACTGATAGGAAATTTTGTAGCCGGCGCGAATCTTCATCGAGCAACCCCTCGGCGCGCGGCACCGGTTTTCGCTTGCGTCGCCGCAACAAGCGCATTCTCACCGTTACCGTCGGAGAATAGCGTCACCCGGTCACCATAACGCATAACGCTCTTGGCATGCATTTCCTGGGCCAATCGCCGGGCTAAGTTCGAAAGCGTTTGTTCCGCTGGAAGCGCGCCTGAAGCGATATTCGCAACCTTTCGCCTCAAGCATCCGTGATCGCCGCCTGTGGAATAAGCCTCGAACTCGCCGGTCTCGCCTCCTGAAGCCGCAGAAGACCGTTCGCGGCGCCCTGATTGAGGTCAGGGACAAAACCAGGAGAACGCAGATGTCTCTGTTTCGTATCCGCACCCGCGCACTGCTCGCCGTCCTCGTCGTTTCGTCATCGCTCGCTTCGGTCGCGCACGCCAAGCAAGGAACCGAAGAGGCAAGAAATTATTACCGGGCGACAACACAGATTAGCCGCCCGATATCTGCTCCATCTGCTGCAACCGGAGCCGTCACCGCCCCGCAATCGCTCTCGTTTCCGGAAGGAAGTTCCGACTATCATGGCGCAAATGGCGGCTGAGCGGCCACTGCCACGCATCGGATAAATTCATAAGGATTTTGCGAAGTTGCGGCGGCGGCAAACGAGCGGCCGCCGCCCTTACGATGCCGTTCGATACTGCCGATCAACAAACCGCGGCGGTAATCCTGCGCTCTCCAGCTTCGGTAGGCCCGGCTCGGCCGCAGATACCGTTTGCCCGGAGAGGAAGCGCTGCCTGACATCGGCCGGCCGGAACGGCTTCTTCAGCGGCAGCAAGGTCGAAAGTCCATGGTTGGCGCCAATCTGCGCGATCTCGAAAAGCGTGGTCTCATCGCGACCGCTGATCAAAAGCAGCTTGCCGCCGTAGCCGCAGGCTTCCAGCCGGTGGATGATCTCCACCACGTTCGACTCCCCGAGTGAAAGGTCGACGACGAGAAGCTCTGGCGCGTCGCTCTTCAGTTCCGCCAAGAGCTCCTGGGCCGCGGTGAAGGTCCGCGCCGCGAACCCACCGGCTTCCAAAACCTTTCCGATCATGACCGTAATCCGCAGCTCGTCGCCCAGCACGAATGCGCGCGCGGCCGCCGGTGGCGACGCCATCTCGGTCGCGGCTGGGGCCGTATGTGACTGCGCGTCGCCGCTTGTGGTCCTTTGCTGGGATCCCGGTACCGACGGCGCCGACGAGTCGACCCTGCCTCGTTTGCCGCCGCGCAGCAAATTCGACCACTGCGCCTCGTGCTCGCCTGCTTCCGCCGGGGCCGCGACCACACGATTGCGTCCGGCGCGCTTGGCCTGATAGAGCGCGGCATCGGCACGCTTGAGTAAAAGGTCGATGCTCTCTTGTGCGGCCCGCTCGGCGACCCCGAAGCTCGCCGTGACCGAAAACGATTGACCCGCGCTCTCGAACGACAGCGCCGCAAGCCGTTCGCGCACCTCTTCGGCGTACAGCGTCGCGGCGTCGAGGCTCGATCCTTCAAGCACAACGGCGAACTCCTCGCCGCCGAGACGGCCGAAAATCGCCTTGTTCTTGCGTGTCTCACCGCCGATGACGCTCAGCACCCGATCGCCGACATCGTGTCCGTAATTGTCGTTGACGTCCTTAAAATGATCGATGTCGAACATCACGGCGGCAAAGCGACGGCCGGCCTCGGCGACATCTCCGGTCTTCTCGAAGAACGCGCGGCGATTGAACGCACCGGTGAGCGAATCCAGATTGGCGAGCACGATCATCTCACGCTGCTGGCCCAACAACCGCTCGGCCGTACGCAACCGTGCATAAAGCTCCTCACTGGCCGGCGGCTTTCTGATGAACTCGTCGGCGCCGCTGTCGAGCGCGTTGACTACGGCGCTCTGCTCCGCGTTCGATGACATCAGGATGATGTAGAGAGCCCGGTCGCGTCCGGAGAGAAGCCGCGCTTCCCAGCACAGTTCGAGACCGGACATCGACGCAAGTTCGGCGCTAGTCATCAGGACGCTGACATCAGGCGCCGATTTAATGAAGTCGAGCGCCTCGCGGCCCTCGCTGAAGGCGCTCACCACGTGACCGTCGTCTTCAAGAAGCCGGGAGACGGCTTTCAAGATCGTCCGGCTTGGATCGACTACAACGATGCGCACAATCGCCCCGGCTGTAAAAATCGGAGCCTAGCGGGAAAGTCATAATTCGGTATTTACAACCGGGGGTCGGCCCACGAGGCGGCGCCGCGTGCCCTCGGATGCGGGGCGGTATGCTGCGGGCAATTCCCCCCTTTTGCTGTTGTAGATGTTGGCCAATCCGCCCTTTTTGTACTAAGCGCTCAAACGCCGCCCCGGCCAAACATACGTCTCGTTTACCTCATCGCCATTCTCTTTACCCGAATGCGCATGCAGGCTGGAACCAATACGGACTTCGCGGGCAGCACGGAGCGGGATCAACTATGAACGATGCGCCGCCACAAACGCTGCTTACCGCCGGCGATCCCTCGCCAGTCGCGGTTTATAACGGCGGCGGGCAATCGCCCTTTCTTCTCGTCGCCGACCACGCCGGCAATATCTTCCCGCGCGCGCTCGGCCGTTTCGGGATTTCGGCAGCGGAGGCGGAGCGGCACATTGCTCTCGACATCGGCATCGCGAATTTAGGCAGGATGCTGGCGGACATGCTCGATGCCGCTCTCATCCAACAAAATTATTCGCGGCTTGTAATCGACTGCAACAGGCCGCCGGGCGCGGTGACTTCAATTCCTGAAATCAGCGAACTCACTTCCATTCCGGGCAACGTGGGCTTGAGCGCAGCCGAGCGGGCCGCACGTGAGCGCGAAATTTTCCGGCCCTATCACGACGCAATCGCCGCGGCGCTCGAGCGCCGCCGGCAGGCGGAGACGCCGACGGCGCTGATTGCGCTGCACAGCTTTACGCCGGTATTCAAAACCCTCGAGCGGCCGTGGCACACGGCGCTGCTTTATCATCGCGATCCACGGCTTGCCCGTGCGTTGCTCGCGTTGTTGCACAGCGAAGCGGGATTGAATGTCGGGGACAACGAACCGTATTTTGTCAGCGACGAAACGGACTATACCATTCCCGTGCACGGCGAGCGCCGCAAAATCCCGCATGCGCTGATCGAAATCCGCCAGGATTTGATCGCGGAAGAAAAAGGCCAGCGCGAATGGGCAGCGCGCCTCGCGCGGATCCTGCCCGCGGCCTACGGCTCCCTGCGGTAAAACCCAACGCTGTTGTAATTTTATAAATTACAACCTATACTAGCAACCCTGCTGGGGAGCAGGAGTATGAGCGGCTTTTCGCGGTTCCGCGGACGCCGACCGGGGCGATGGTGTTCTCCTAAGAACTGCGGCGCTTTCCGCGGGGCATCGCCTGTTATCGTTGTGCCGCCGGTTATGCTGCTGCTGGCCGGCTGCTCGCTCGCGCCGGTCATTGCCGAATGCACGCTCGATTACAACACAACCGTCGAGACGGTCACCAACGGCGTGCTGGTCACCAACATCTTGCGCGCCCGGGACGGTGCGCCCCTTTACTTCTCAGACTTGTCGCAAATCCGCGGCGCGGTGCAACTCAGTTTGCAGGCGCAAACCACGGTGCCTTACGGGCCAATGTTCCCCGCGGGCGCCGGAGCCTCGGCCCAGGCCGGCCCGCTCACCGTCAGTAGTCAACCCGGCTTCGACGTCGCGCCGCTGAACACCAAAAAGTTCGCCGAAAGGCATGCTGGAAGGCATCGACGTAAAAGTCTTTGCGTATTTCATTCAACGGCACGTCGATGCCAAGGTGCTTCTCAACCTCGTCGTCAGCCGCGTCGAGCGCTACCACAAGTCCGACAAGGCTCTTGTTGGTACCTGCACGGCGGAACTCCAAGCGAATGGCACTTCATGCGTGGCTGAGCTGATTTCTTCGTGGACTGCCAACGGGGCCTTCGGGCCCAAAATGGGGGAATTTCCTGAAAAAGACGACGTCGGGCCGCCCATACCGGCCGAGCTTTTCGTCAAACAGAACAACGTCGTCGCCAGCCTGGTGCAAAGCGACGCGGCCAATATCGACCTCAAAAAATCCGGCAACGGCTACCAGCTGTCGAAGTCGAGCGTGAAATACGTGCTCTGTGTCGCGGCCGAACCGCACCGCGGATATGTGGCGGTCGGCCTCGCCTCGCCGGGCGCCACCAAGGATCCGGTCAAGCCGCCGGTTCCGAAATCAAACGGCAATTGCGGCGGACCATCGTCCGATCCTTATCGGTACGTGATTTATATTCGCTCGGTCGAGGCGGTGTTTTATTATCTCGGCGCCCTTCTGAATGCCGGCCAGCCTCCGATACCTTTCCATATTTACGATCATCCGATTGACGACGCGCGTTTCCACGCCGAGTACCGAGGCCGATCATATTTCGTGCGCGAGGCCGTGAGCGGCGACGCGACAATTACGATATTGGCGATCTTGAACGACCTTTTGAACCTGAACCGGGACGCGTAAGAAATCCCGAGCACCAAAACCGTCGCGACCACGCCCTGATGGCCACGATCCACACAAGTCCAAGCCAAGATGGGGGAAATCGCATGGACGCCAAAATGCAGAGCAAAATACGCAACGCCGTCAAAAAAATTCACTCCGACATGGAAAGAGATCCCGAGATACGCAAGCAAGTCGCGCAAAATCACATCCGAGTGCTCGCCGAACGCGGCGGTCTAAGTCTGCCGGAGATTATCGCGGCCCATGACATGTGGTGCGAGGGCACGACCGGCGCGTGCCCGCAGGCGTTGACGATGTCGGGATAGCGCCGATGCGGCGACCTGATGCGCCGTGCCGATGAAATCCGCGAGCTGTACCGCCAAGCGCTTCTGGACGTCCGCACTCATCTCGGCAGCGACTGGCGCGCCGTTGAGTCCCGCGATGAGGCGGTGAACTGGGCGCTATTCGCTTCCACCCGGCGGCGCATGCGGGATCAGGGGTGGAAAATTCATCTTGCCTCCTCAATCGGCGACGCACCGCGCCTGTTCGCGGACGTGGTGCCCGCTCTGCTTGCCGGCGGCTGCGCTTTCAAGGTGCCCGCATCCATCGATGACGCCATCACCATCAATTCCGGTCGCGCCGGCAGGGCGCTCATTGGCAAAATCCTTACCGCCTATCCGGGCGACGACGGTGAGGTCGCCGACCTGGCCGGCGAGCTTGATCGGGTGTGGCAATCGGATCAGGCACCGGAAATTCTCACCGACCTTCGGCTGCGGCCGGGCAGCGCCGTTTATATTCGCTTTGGCGCGTTCACATCGGGGGCGGCCGTTGCGGACGCGCGCGCGGAATTTATCATGGCGCCGTGCGCCGCTCCGACGGCGCACTTGTGCCGGACGAGCGCCGCCTTGATGGATTGCAGCCCCCCTGGGCGCATTCACCAATTGAAAGCGCGCAGCCGGTTCAACCGACGCCGCAACGGGAGCTGACCCTGTGCGGTCGCCGCTACCTTCTGCTCGGAACGCTGCAGTCGGCGCCGAAGGGCGAGACTTTCCTCGCCACCGGCGAGGATTTCGCGAAGACCTACGTGATCAAGAGTGTGAACGCAGCCGCTATCGATTGCCGCGGCCGGCTCAAAAACGAGGGTCGCTTTCTGGAGTTTTTGGCGGCCCGCGGCTTTAGGAGTCCAAGGCTTGTTGCTTCAGCGGACAGCGCGATCGCCGTTGAAGATATCGACGGCGTTGCGCTGCATGAACTGCCGCGCGCCGAAATCGGCCGCGCGTTTAAGCGCCTCGCCGCCGGCATCGCCGAACTGCATCGGCTCGGCGTTGTTCACCGGGATCTGAAATTGTCGAATGCCATCCTCGCCGGCGCTGATGTTTATCTGCTCGATTTCGAGTTGGCAGCATTCCCCGGAGCAACGGACGCGCCGAGCGGCGGCACGGCGGGCCATATGTCGCCTGAGCGTGGCGGCGCACCGGCCGCTTTCGGTACCGACATCTTTGCTCTCGGCGCGAGCTTGGCGCATGCCGCCCTGGGTGTGGACCCCGGGACGCTTGCTCCCGGTGTTGGCCGCCTGCGGGCCTTGCTGGTTTCCACCGGACAAAGCCGGATTGCGACGATCGTCGCGGTGGCGATGCACGCCGACCCGCAAAAACGGCCCACAGCAAACGATCTCGCGATGCGCCTGGCGGAGCTGACGGACCAATGGGCCGCCGTTTGCGAAAATTGCCGGGAGACCACGCACGCCGCAAAACGAAAACCGCGCCGATTACGAAAGATCGTGGAGGCCGCGACCGGGCCGGCCGACTTTGCAAAAGGCCGTTCAGCACACTCGGCGCCGGTCTCCCCCGCTCCCGGTCCCTCTCCGCATGCAATTTCATCGGGGCTCGCCGGCAACAGCCTCGGTCTCGCGGCGATCGATTTTGCGATGAAGCGCACCACCTTTGACGACGTCCTACTTCCCGCCGCCGAAGCGCTGGCGCGCGAGGTCAAACAAAGCCCGGCACTTGGCTTCTTTACCGGCCACGCCGGCACAGCGTTCGTGTTGGCGTTGGTCGGGCAAAAATACGCGCGGAACGACTTGCTCGCCGCCGGTCGGCAGCTTTTTGTCTCGGCGTTCGAAAATGTCGTCGAGCTTGATCTTTTCTCCGGCGCCGCGGGAATTGTATGGAGCGCCTGTCTTCTTGCCGCGGTTCTGCGAGCCGAATGGCCGTTGCGCGCCGCCGAGCTCGTCGCTGGTAGACTAAGGCAAAGTGTAAGCGATAAGGACGGCGTATTGGTGTGGGCACATGGCGGCGACGCTGTTGCGGACGACGCTGCCACAGATGTGCATCTTGGCGCCGCGCACGGCTCGGCCGGCATCGCGCTGTCGCTGGCAGTTTGGGGCCGCGATACCGGATGCGCGCGTTCGCTCAATCTCGCTCGCGAGACTTTTCTTCGTTTGTTTCAGAGCGGCCGCACCGCCGATGGACGGGCGCTGCGCCACAAGCTTGGTTTGCAAACCGGCGCCCATTGCGGAACCTGGTGCCACGGTTCAGCCGGTTATTTGTGGTGCATGCTGCACGCCTTCGGCGATGACCCTTCGCTCCGCGCGCCGATTGATTGGGCGGTGCGCGCGCTGATGGGCACGCCGTTACTTGCCAATTCCGGCTATTGTCACGGTATGGCCGGACAGTTGGAATTGTGGAGCCTACTCGCTGAATATCCGCGCCATGCCGGGATCGCCGGACGACGCGCCGCGCTCGCCGCACAACTTCTCGAACATCAAGGCTTCCGCGCAAACAATTTGTGGGCATGGCCCGCCGAGGAACCCGATCAGATACGTCCCGCCCTTTGGACCGGGACGCTGGGGCCGGCTTGCGCGCTGGCGCTTTTCCATAGCGGCGGCCGCCACACCCTGTTTTCGCGGCAGACGCTGACCCGCGTTTTCGCGCCGCAATCATGAGGTGCGGCCATCTGCGCGAACACGCCTCTGCGATCGGCGTTAGAGTTCCATGAAAGCAGGCGGCGTTACGCCCCCTTTGCAAAACCGCGCGCGTAACCGAAGATCGGCGTTCTCGTCCCTGGCTTGCGTCGAGACACGCAGAGAGGAAATCATGCCCAAGCTCACGCAAAGCTACGTCCACGGCGTGTCGATGACGCCGCTGATCGGCGAGACCATTGGCGCGCATTTCGACCAGGTGGCGGCGCGCTTCGCCGACCGCGATGCGCTGATTGTGCGCCAGCAGAATATCCGCTTCACCTATCGGGAGCTGAACGAAAAAGTCGACGCGCTGGCTGCGGGCCTCTTGGCGCTTGGGCTTTCGCCCGGCGATCGGGTCGGCATCTGGTCGCCGAACAACGCCGAATGGGTCATGACCCAATTCGCCACTGCCAAAGCGGGCTTGATCCTCGTCAACATCAATCCGGCCTACCGGCTTTCCGAGCTCGACTACGCGCTTAACAAAGTCGGCTGCAAGGCGCTCATCACTGCCGACAGTTTCAAGTCCAGCGACTATGTCGGCATGTTGCGGGAGCTTGCGCCGGAGATCGAGCGGAGCGCTCCCGGCCGGTTGCAATCGAAACGCCTGCCTGCGCTGACCACGCTCATCCGCATCGGCAACGATGAAAAGCGCGGCTTTTTGCGCTTCGCCGACGTGCTCGACATGGGCGGCGAGCGCCACCGCGCGCAGCTCGCCGAGCTTGCCGGAAAGCTCCAGTTCGACGATCCGATCAACATCCAATTCACCAGCGGCACCACCGGCACGCCGAAGGGCGCGACGCTGACTCACCACAACATCCTCAACAACGGCTATTTCATCGGTGAGGCGCAGCGGCTTTCCGATCGCGACCGCGTCTGCATTCCGGTGCCGCTCTATCACTGCTTCGGCATGGTGCTCGGCAATCTCGCCTGCATCACCCACGGCGCCGCCATGGTCTATCCCTCGGAAGGATTCGATCCGCTGCTGACGCTGCAAGCGGTCGAAGCCGAGCGCTGCACCGCGCTCTACGGCGTGCCGACCATGTTCATCGCCGAACTCGGCCATCCCGAATTCAAAAACTTCGATCTTTCGTCGCTGCGCACTGGCATCATGGCCGGCTCGCCGTGCCCGATCGAAGTCATGAAGCGTTGCGTCGCCGAAATGCATATGGGCGAAGTCACCATCGCCTACGGCATGACCGAGACCAGCCCGGTCTCGACGCAGACCTCATATGACGATCCGCTCGAGCGTCGCGTCTCGACCGTCGGGCGCGTCCAACCGCACCTCGAGGTCAAGATTGTCGACGCCGACGGCCGCATTGTGCCGCCCAACACCGCGGGCGAATTGTGCACCCGCGGCTATTCGGTGATGCTCGGTTACTGGGACGAAGATGAGCGCACCGCGGAAGCGATCGATCGCGCCGGCTGGATGCACACCGGCGATCTCGCCACTTTGGATGAGGACGGCTACTGCAACATTGTCGGCCGCATCAAGGACATGGTGATCCGCGGCGGCGAGAACGTTTATCCGCGCGAAGTCGAGGAGTTTCTGTTCCGCCATCCCGAGATCGAGGCGGTGCAAGTGGTCGGCGTGCCGGACCAAAAATACGGCGAAGAATTGTGCGCCTGGGTCAAGCTCAAACCGGGCGCCAGCGCCGCCGCCGAAGAGATTCAGAGTTTCTGCAAGGGCCAGATCGCCCACTACAAGATTCCGCGCTACATCAAATTCGTCGACAACTTCCCCATGACGGTCACCGGCAAGGTGCAGAAATTCTTGATGCGCGAGGAGACGGTCAAGGAGCTCGGCTTGAGCGAGCAGAAGACGGCGTGACAGGGGTAATAAGTGTCGGACGACGCGACGAATGAACAGCGCATTCGAGCCAGTTTTGCGAAGCAAGGGCACATGATGGCGCTCGGCGCGACTATCGGGCCGATCTCGCACGGCTCGGTCGAAATCGCGCTCCGGCCATCATCGGCTACCTCGCAACAGCATGGCTTCGTTCATGGTGGCATCGTCAGCGCGGTCGCAGACACCGCCGCCGGATACTCGGCCCTTAGCATCATGCCGCCGGGTACCGGCGTTCTGACTGTTGAGTTCAAGATTAACTTCGTTTCGCCCGCAATTGGTGATCGCATCATTGCTCGCGCGCGAGTCCTGAAACCGGGCCGAACGTTGGTGCTAACGCAGGCCGAGGTGTTCGCGGAAACGGCAGGCAAAGAGAAGCTTATCGCCGTTCTGGTCGGAACGATGATGGCGGTTAAAGACCGCGACGGCGTCACCGATTAAAGAGGGGCCACAACTGAGGCGGTCTAGCGCACAAGGGGCTAGCGGGTATGGACAGGAGCGATGGGGCCAGCACAAAAATCGCCCTTTGGGATTTTGTCGAACCTCGAAAGCAACCTCGTCGATAGCCAACCCGTATCACGCCCTCCTCGTGGCGAGCTTGATTGCCGTCGTCGGCGTGGTGACAGCGTTGCCGTCTCGCGCCTGCGCCCAGACCGCAGCGCCTGATGCGCCGGCCGGCGAAGCTTCGGAGCGAGTCGTCAACATTCCGCGGTCGGGTGGCGCGCTGCAGCGCGTTCTTATTCTAACGCCGCCGCATCCCCGGGCTGCGATCGTGATGTTGCCCGGCGGATCGGGCGACGTCGGCATCGAGCGCGACGGCGACATCCGTCATGACAACAACAACTTCGTCGTAAGGAGCCGCGGACTTTGGGCGGCGCGCGGCTATGCCGTGCTCATCCCGGACGCGATCGATGGCGCAAACCTGCGGGGCCAGCGCAGCGGGGCGCAATATGGGCAACTGGCCGCCGATTTGATCGCGTACGCCCGTTCGAGCATCGTGCCACGCGCTGTACTGCCGGTTTTTCTCCTGGGCACCAGCCAGGGTTCGATTGCGGCCATGAATGGAGCTGCGCACGCGGTCACAGGCACGCTGGCCGGCGTCGTCTTGACGGAATCGGTTGCCGTGATGGGCGGCAGCCATGAGACGGTGTTCAGCGCCAACCCGGACCGCGTGCGGGTTCCCGCGCTCGTTGTCGCCAACACTGATGATCGATGTGACGTCGCGCCGCCGGCCATGGCGCGACGAATAGCGGCTGCCATGAGCAACAGTCCTAATGTCGAAGTCAAAATGATCTCGGGTGGCGAAACCAAATCGGCGAAAGCCTGCGGCTCACTCACGCCGCACGGCTATTACGGCATCGAAGATCGCGTCGTGGATCTGATCAGCGAGTGGATGCAGGCGCGGCTTTGAGACGCGCGGTCGAGCGAGCAGACGACATAACCGTCATGGCCGTGCCTGTCACGGGCATCTACGACTTGGTGCTGGCAACATTTAAGACGCGGATCGCCGGAACATTTAACGTCAAGATGGCGCTCGCGCGCCTTTTGTCCGGCCATGACGAGGAGTCAGCTCTGATCCCACTCCACCCGCGCGGCGCCGGGACTCACCGGGTCGTAGTACCACTTGAGCCCCAGCGGTTCTTCGCTGAGCACATCGGTTTTGAAACTCCGCCACGCCTGTAGCTCGAAATAGTCGAGAGGTCCGCCGTGAGCACGAAGCCGATGCGGCAGGCCCGGCGGAAAATAGACGAGCGTGCCGGGCTCGATTTCCTGACTGGTGTCGCCGACCTGGACCACGCCGCGGCCTTTGAACGTGATGTAACAGTGCGATGCGCCGCCGGGATTGGCAGGGGTGCCGACATGCCGGTGATAAGGTGACGATCCGCCTTCGTGATAGTGCATCTCGCCCGCCTGAATGGCGTTGGTCGGCGTCAGCCTTTCGCCATCGAGAAGCCTGACGGTGGACTCGGCGCAGAAGCGGCGCACCCGGCCGCCGCTGGCGTCGCTCAGCGGACGGAGCGTCTGGCGATTGAAGAAGTAGCCCGGGCCGCCGGGCAATCCGCCTTCAACGGCGGCAGGAGGTTTAGGCGTCACCATGTGAAGCAGTTCGAGCTTTCCGCCGCTCGCTTCAAATCGCGCGGTTTCTCCTGGCACCAGAAGCACGCCAGCGCCCTCTTCGGCCGCGTGGGACTTCCCGTTGAAAGTAATGCTGCCCGCTTTCGGCGCTGCGATGACGTAGACAAGATGGTAATCGTCGGCCGCCTTCACGTCGAACTGGCGGCCTTCCTGGACTGTTCGCTGGTAAACGGTCAGCGTCTTTGAACCGCACAGATCGTCGCTACACAGCGTCCTTTCCAGTCCGGATGCGACCGTTTTGGCTTCGGCGGTGTTCCAATTAATGATCGAGACGTCGTCAATCGTTGGCATGCGCTTCCTCTAACATTCCAGTAACCTCAAAGACGAAGATAATGCGGCTACCACGCTTCGTACATGCGCGCTTTTTAGTGTGCCGTGTCAGCTAAAGAGCTTGTAGCGAGGTTTCAGAAACAAAGGGAGAGCGCCCATGCATTTCTGCTTTGCCGGACAATATACGCCGCAAGCCCTCAACGGCATGATGGACAATCCGACCGCGAACCGCTTTGAGGCAGCAAAGAAGGTGATCGAAGCGGCGGGCGGAAAGTTGATCTCGATGTATGGAATGCCGGCGAACGGCCCGGGCGTGATGGTGATCTTCGAGGCGCCCGATCAGACTGCCGCGTCAGCCGTTTCCACCGTAGTCGTCGCCTCAGGCGGACTCCAGGATGTCAAGCTCGTGCGCCTGATCGCCCAGGAAGAACTCGTTCAGATCCGTCAAAAGGCAAGCCAACTACGCGGCGCCTACAAGCCGCCGGGCAAGTGAACGGCGGGGCTCTAGTCCTCGAGCATCTCTTCCAGTTCGACGTGCAGGCGCTCGCCGAGCGCGGCATGATGGCCCTGACCGGCCGCGAGCAGCGCTTGCGCTTCTTCGGCGGTGTGCGCTTCGACCCACCATTCCTCGGCGCGGGTCACGGCGAGGCGGGCGTGGAAGGTTTTCAGTCGCGGCGGAGGCTGGTGGCGTGGCCGCTCTCGCGTTTTTTCAGGCAGTTTGTGCTGCGGTCTTTCTTTGTAGGCGACGGCTGGCATGAAGTAGTTCCCGGAGGCGTGCGAATCGTTGTGCAGGAAATACTTTACCCTAAAACCGGCGCGTACCGAACAAATCGTAAACGGAACTGCGGCTGCACCTCCCGGCCGGAGCGGGAACAGGGTATCATTCATAATGTTGTTTCTAGGGAATTAACCAGGAGTTAACCGTGGCCCCGCGCGCATATTGGAAGGGTTATCTGCGGCTTTCGCTCGTGTCCTGCCCGATTGCGCTGTTTCCAGCCACCTCCGAGCGCGAGAAGGTGAGTTTCAACCAGATCAACAAGGAAACCGGCAATCGCGTCCGCTATCGCAAGGTCGATGCCGAGACCGGCGAGGAAGTGCCTTCCGACCACATCATCAAGGGCTACGAGGTCGCCAAGGGCGAATACGTCGAGGTCACCGACGACGAGCTCGCCTCGGTGGCGCTGGAAAGCACCAAGACCATCGACATCGACGAGTTCGTGCCGAAGAACGAAATCGACGAACTCTACAGCATCCGTCCCTATTACATCGCGCCCGACGGCAAGGTCGGCCAGGACGCTTTTGTCGTCATCCGCGACGTCATCGAGCAAATGAAGATGGCGGCGATCGGCCGCGTGGTGCTCACCAGCCGCGAGCACATCATCGCCATCTCACCGCGCGGCAAAGGATTGATGGGTACGCTGCTGCGCTTCCCCTACGAGGTGCGCGACGCCGGCGAATTCTTCGACGACATTCCCAACGTCAAGCTCACCAAGGACATGATGGACCTCGCGCGCCACATTGTCGAAACCAAGAAAGGGCACTTCAAGCCGCAGGAATTCGAGGACCATTACGAGCACGCGGTGCGCGACTTGATTGAGAAGAAAGCCAAGGGCGAAAAGATCGAAGCGCCGAAATTCGAACCGACCGGCAAGGTGATCAATCTGATGGACGCGCTGCGCCGTTCGGTCCAGGCGGAGACCGGCAAGGGCGGCGCGCGCGCCGCGGCCGGCGGCGCCGGCAAGAAGGGCCGCAAGAAAATCGAAGGCCAGAAGGAAATGCTGTTGCCGATTTCCGGCAAGAAGGCCGCGCGGGAAGCTGCGAAGGAAGAGCATCACGCTCACCGCAAGCCCGCGCGCAGTCACGCCCGGCAACGCAAGGCCGGCTGATCCTCACCCGAGTAAGCGCGAACGCTGCAAAACGCGGTCACCCGAACCGCGGTGGCTATCAAGGCGCGTAACGAGTGAACAGGAAGTCGCGGTCCTTAACGGGCACGTGGCACAAATAACAATCGTTGGCGACAATATTGGCGGGTTTGCCGTCGTTAAATTGCGCAAACCCCCAGCCGCCCGTCGAAGCGTATTGTTTGCTGTCCTTGACCATAAACTGCACGTTCGTCGGCGCACCGGCCACGAAGGATTGGTTATCGCCGAAGACTTTGTTGTTCTCCTCCGAGGAGACATAATTCCAGGCGACTCGAGCGACGATCGCGCCATCTGGAAATGGCAGCTTCCCCTGCCGATACGCCGCAACGGCTGCGTCGTTGCCTAAAATGGCGCGCAAATCATTGAGCTTCCCTGCTTCATGCGCCACGGAAATCAGCTTCCAGTCGCGATAGCCGGCAGGCAGTTTGCCTCCGAAAATCTGCGAGTTTTCGCAATCGGCATCTCTTGCCGTGAATGCGACCACCGCGCCCACACTCATCGCAATCAGCAAAACTAAAACTTTTTTCATATCCAGACCTCTTCCACCGCTGCGGGCGCGTCGCCTCGGTTCGCAGCGGTCTCGGCTTCGCAGGGTATCTTACAAGTGGTCGCGCGTCACCGCGCCGCCCGCTGTAGCACCGAGACGACCAGCGAGCGCCGGTGTGTGAAGCCGAGCTTCTCGTAAAGCGCGCCGGCGGCTTTATTGTCGCTGAAAATGTGCAGGAACGGCACCTCGCCGCGCGCAAGTATGTTGCACATGAGCGTGCGCACCAGGGCTTCCGCAAGTCCGCGGCCGCGGTGCTCCGGATGCGTGCACACCGCGGAAATTTCCGTGAGGCCGGGAAACTTCATGCGCTCACCGGCCATCGCGATCAGGCTCCCGCCGCTGCGAATGCCGATATAGTCGCCGAGAGCAATAGTGCGGACGGCGAACGGCCCGGGATCGGTCAACTTCACAAGTGCCATCATCTCGGGCACGTCGGCTTCAGTCAGCTTTAAAAACGCGACGTCACCCGCACTCACGTCGCGCTTGTTGTAGACGAATTGCTCGAGCGCCCTATGCACGACCTCGACAAGATCGCCGAGCGGGACAATCGGCTCGTCGCCGAAAACGCCGAAAATCTCCCCCGGCTGCATCAGCGCGCTCAAGGCTTGCAGACACGGTGCCGAGACTTCACGCACCGCGGACAGCGGCGAGAATTCCGGCCGATAGCGCCGGGCAAGATCGTTGCCGATCGCAAACGCCGCATGCGAGCTGGTCAACGCTGACCATGGCGGCCGGTCGAGCGGGCTTCCGTCGAGATTCATGAGACGATTTTATTACACGCGGACCGCTTTGTTGTCGTCGGCATTCCGGGACAGATTTTTACAAATCGCTCATTGAATACCGTCTACGCGCACTCTATCGTCGGCTGCGCAGCATCGAAGAGAGGCTGCATAAAGGGTTGGATTTGTCCAGACCGCGGCACTGGAGGAAGAGATCGAATTCCTTGAACACGACATGATCAAGCTCGCTTTGCCAGTCCGACATTCCAACCTGTACTTTTCGGTCAAATCTCACCTCAATCTCGTTCGCATACGCATCCGGTCGCGCCTTGATTCGACTTCACGCTGGAAGGCAGAAACGAAGGTGTGAAATTTGAAACTGATGTGAACGTTGCCGCCGTGCCACTGGGCGAGGCTTACGCGGCATTGCCGCCCGTCGAGGGAAAGATATGCGTTTCAGAATTGCAATACAGACGATCGCAATAACCGCGCTCTTTGCTGCTTTGGCAAACGTTTGCCTTGCGGCACAACCAATTATATCGTTCCCGGACGAGTATTCGGTCGGCGATCAGCCCGGTCTTGTCCCGACGCCTGAAGAAGAACAGCTCCCGGTGGAATATCGGCGGCAGATGGTATTCTTCCGGACGAGCGAGCAACCGGGCACGATTATTGTCAACACCTCCGAGCGCTTTCTTTATTTGGTTCAGGGTGACAGTCGCGCCATCCGGTACGGCATCGGCGTCGGCCGTGACGGCTTTCAATGGCATGGTTTAAAATACATCAGCAGGAAGGCCGAATGGCCGGACTGGACGCCACCACCTGAGATGATTGCCCGTCAGCCGTATTTGCCGCGCTTCATGGCGGGTGGCCCGGGCAATCCGCTGGGCGCACGTGCTCTTTACATTGGCGGAACGGTTTACCGGATTTACGGCACCAACCAGCCCCGGACGATTGGGTCGGCGGTGTCTTCGGGATGTTTCCGGCTTACCAATCCGGAGGTTGCCGATCTCTATGAGCGCGTGCCGGTAGGCACCCGCGTGGTGGTTCTGCAAGCTCCGAGCGTGCAATAAAAGAGAATTCAAAGTCCACGACGCCAATAGAGTGACGGGTCTGATGCGCCTCTTCTTTTCGTTCCGCTGGCCAAGAAGCTTGGCAGCACTTTGTACGACGGCAATCTGCATAGCCGCCGGTGGCAACGCGCATTCGCAAACGCTCAACACCATCAAGCAACGCGGGGGCGTGACGTGTGGTGTCAGCCAAGGCGTCATCGGCTTTTCCGCGCAGTCGGCAAATCAATGGGTTGGATTTGACGTTGATTTTTGTCGAGCGCTGTCGGCGGCGATCTTCAACGACGCCGGCAAAGTCACATTTTCACCGGTTTCGGCAAATGACCGCTTCCACGCTTTGCAGTCGGGCGACATTGACGTCTTGTCCAGAGATACGACCTGGACGATGTCGCGCGAAGTCGGCTTGGGATTGGAATTTGCCGCGGTGACGTATTACGACGGGCAAGGCTTCATGGTGCCCCGTTCACGCAACGTCAATTCCGCACTGGACCTCGGTGGAAGCAAGATTTGCGTGCAGAGCGGCACCACCACTGAACTCAATCTCCAGGATTACTTTCACGGCAACGATATGGCCTATGAAGCCGTGCTCGGGACATCACCCGATGACAGCGCCAAGGCCTACGACGATGGCCGTTGCGGTGTCCTGACAAGCGACGTCTCGCAGCTTCACGCCATTCGGCTCAAGCTGACAAAGCCGGAAGACCATATCATCCTTCCTGATTTGATCTCGAAAGAGCCTTTCGGACCGGCTGTGCGTCAAGGCGACGATCAGTGGCTGAACATCGTCAAGTGGACGGCGTTCGCGCTGGTGAACGCCGAAGAGTTAGGAGTGAATTCAAAAAACATCGACGACGCGCTGAAATCAAACAAACCGGCAGTGCAACGGCTTGTAGGAAAAGACGGCGACTACGGCGTGCGAATGGGGCTCACGCCGGACTGGGCCGCACGCATTATTCGGCTGGTAGGCAACTACGGCGAGACTTACGACCGAAATGTCGGAGTGAAATCGGAATTGAAAATTCCACGCGGAATCAATCAAAACTGGACCGCCGGTGGGATTATGTACGCACCCCCTATTCGTTGAGTTCTGCAATCCCGTCAGGGCCGGAGGCCGCTGCCGCGTCACATTTTCGTTGACGCGCGTCACCGTTTCGGCTATACGGTGGGTGCGAATCTCGCTCACGTGAAGGACGCCATCGCGAGGGTACTCCTGACGGCGGAGCGAGTGCGGCGCCCGCGCGCGGAAAGATACACGCCGCGTCCGGGCGGCTTCGGGCATCATGTTGCCGGCACTACGACCGGTCCGGGAGGTGCATTCCCTGGACTGGGACAGGCGGGCGCGGGTAACGCCCGCGGAACAGCGCGAGGTCTTTCGCCCCCGGTTGGGTGAAGCTTACTGGATCCAGCGTCCTGCCGCGTCCCAGGAAACCTGGCCTGGAGTCGCGCTGGCGGACCGAAAGGTCCAACGGCAAGAACCGCGGTGGAACGCCGACAGGCGAGCGCGCTGCGCTTTCAGCGCGCGCCGCATCGAAAGATGCGGAGGTTGCGAACACGTTTGTCGGCGTTCCGCCTCCTTTTATTTGCGCATGATCTATCCGAAAGCCGGAAGTCCACGTTTCGGGATCATGCGTCGGAAGCGAGTTGAACAGGGGTGCTTCGTAGACGAAACGGCTTGTACCGCTCGCTCCGATTATTGCGTCGCTTAGTGTTCATCGAAGGCAAAACTCGGGCGCGAAAGATGCGCCGCGAGAACGGAGAGCCATGACCGCACAAACCGCCGCGGACTCAGACACCGAGCGTTACATCGCGCGATTGAACGCCGAGAAAGCGGCGCTTCGCCGCCACTATTGCAACACGTTCAAGTTCTGGCGCATGTGCCCGGTGCGCCACTGCCGCAAAGCCAGAGCCTGCCGCGGCGATGCCGCGTTCTGTCTGAAGCGGCGGCTGCCGGAAATCTCTCGCGAGGTACGCTGGCAGGCGCGGCAGGTGGTTTTAGCGGCGACGCCGCGACACGCAGGTCCCGGGGAGCGCATGGCGCGCGAATTCTTGCCGGAAGCGCTGATATAATCAGGCGTGACAATTTGACGAAGCTTTCCACAGCCCCATGACGCCCGCGAATCGCCCAAGTAGCGCCTCATTCCGGCCTCGGGCTTTTGTGGCAATGGTAAGGTGGTCAGAGGGGGTGCTGGCCGCCGTCTGGGCGGCCAGTATCGGGCTGATGGTGGGGACTTTCGCAGCCGCCGCAGAAGAGCGGCCGACACAGGCGATCGCCTGCGGCGGCGCCATAATCGCGCACGGCACCGCGGCAGGCGCGCTCGACGGCCGAAGCTTTGTGCTCGCCGACGGCCGCGAAGTGCGGCTTGCCGGCATTGAGGTTCCGCCATTGCCGCTGCCCGGGCGACCGGACCCTGCCGCAGGCGGCGGCGAAGCGTCGCGGCAGGAACTGGCCGCCAAGCTCGCCGGCAGCGAAATCGTGCTTCGCCAGGCCGACGGGCAGCCTACCGACCGCTACGGGCGGCTGGTCGGCTACGGCTTCTCCACCACCGCCAGCGGCGAAATTCTCCTGCAATCCGAGTTTGTTGGGGCCGGGCTTGCCCGCGTCGCCGTCCGGGCCGGCGGCCGCGCCTGCGCCGCAGAGCTGTTAAGCCAAGAAAAGATCGCTCGCCGCGCCAAGCTTGGCCTTTGGGCCGGTCCGTATTATGAATTGGTCGACGCCGAACACCCCGCCGAGGTGCTGGCCCAGCGCGGCCGGTTTGCGCTGGTTGAGGGCAAGGTCGTTTCGGTACGTGAGAGCGGGCCCATTATCTACGTCAATTTCGGACGGCATTGGGCGACCGACTTCACTGTTACGATCTTGAAGCGAAATGAGCGTAATTTTTTGGCGGCGGGTTTAGAGCCGAGGAAACTCGCTGGCCGGCGCGTACGGGTACGAGGGTGGATCGAGGAGCGCGGCGGGCCTCAGATCGAGGCATCGCGGCCGGAGCAAATCGAACTCGCCGATGGCGAGTAACAGACGGACGACGAAGTGACGAAGCGGCGCTTCTTACAAACAGCACGAGCGGGCCTTTCACCCGCCGCGCTTGCCGTGCTCGCGTTCGTCGTCGCGGCCTGCTCGGCGACGCCGCCTTCGCTGACGCCGCAAGCGTCGCTGCCGAGCGCGCCGAAATCCGCCGATATCTCCGACATGTCGCCTGCGGTGCTGCACGAGCATCAGCGCATCCTCGGCGCCTATGGCGGCACTTATACCGATCCCAAGCTCCAGGGTTTGTTGGAGCAGACCGTTGAGCGGCTCGTGACCGCGTCGGAACGTCCCGACCTGCACTACAAGGTCACCATCCTCAATTCGCAGTCGATCAACGCCTTCGCCTTGCCGAGCGGCCAGCTTTACGTCACCCGCGGACTGATTGCGCTCGCCAACGACGAATCCGAGCTGGCGTCGGTGCTCGCGCACGAAATGGGCCACGTCATTGCCCGCCACGCCGCGATCCGCGAAGAGCAGGCGCGCCAGGCCGCTTTGGTCGGACGCGTCGTCACCGACGTCATCAGCGATCCGGAAGTCGGCGCTCTCGCGCTCGCCAAATCGAAGCTTGCGCTGGCGAGCTTCTCCCGCGCACAGGAATTCGAGGCTGACGCCATCGGCATCGGCGTCGCTTCGCGCGCCGGTTTTGATCCCTACGGCGCAGTACGCTTCCTCACTTCGATGGAGCACAATTCCGAGCTGAAACCTCGGCAGACCGGCAGCGGGCCGATCGATCCGCGGGCGCCCGACTTCCTGTCGTCACATCCGGCGACGCCTGAACGCATCACCAATGCCATCGCCAACGCGCGCCAGTACCCGGCGCCGGCGGCGACAACCGCGAGCACCCCCGGCGCCGGCGCGAAGGAGGCTTATCTTTCCGGCATCGACGGCATCGTCTTCGGCGAAGATCCGAGCGAGGGGTTTGTGCGCGGCCGCCGCTTCCTGCATCCCCGGCTCGGCTTTACCTTCACCGCGCCCGAGGGCTTCACGCTCGAAAACACCGCGCAGGCGGTGCTGGGCGTCAAGCAGGGCGGCGGCGAGGCGCTGCGCCTCGACGTCGTGCGCGTGCCCGCCGAGCAAACGCTCGCCGAATATTTGACCTCCGGCTGGATCGAGAACATCGACGCCGCGACCGTCGAGAATATCACCATCAACGGCTTTCCCGCCGCGACCGCCACCGCCAAGGGCGATCAGTGGGATTTCCGGCTCTATGCCGTCCGCTTCGGCAGCGACGTGTACCGCTTCATCTTCGCCGCCAAGCATCGCACGCCGGAAACCGACCATGTCTTCCGCGACTCAATCGGCACGTTCCGCCGCATGAGCCTTGCCGAGATCGAGGACGCGCGGCCGCTGCGGCTGCAAATCATCACGGTCGGACCCAACGATACGGCCGAAAAACTCGCCACGCGGATGGCGGTCGCCGACCGTCCGCTCGAGCGCTTCCGCGTGCTCAACGGATTGGAGCCGGGCGAACGGCTCAAGTCCGGCAGCGAAGTCAAGATCGTGGTCGAATAGGCCCGGCGCCGGCCGCTTAGCACTATCATCTGCTTGGTAGATTAAGCCGCGCGCGCCGAGCGGATCAGCCGCTCGATGGCATCTCCCGCTGACGCAACGTCCGCCAGCGGGAAGAAGGCGGCGACGTAACGATCCGGACGGAGCAAATAAAGACCGCCCGGCTGGCCGGCGAGGAGTAGCGCGAGTTCGCCGCGATAATCGCGCGCCGCAATCGCGGGCGGCGCGACCGCGCTGGCGTCCTCCTTGTCGAGGACCGCGACCGAGCGAAGCTTAAGCGTCGTCTCCGCGCCGGCAGGACTGTGGCTTAGCGTTTGTGCCGAAACGCCCGGCGGCGCCACCAGCGCAAATCCGTCGCCGAGCACGTCGTCGAGAAGCTTGACGCCGGCACTGGTCATGACCAGCGCTTGCGGAAACAGCCGCCCGAGCAGCGAATCTTTGGTCGCGGATTTTTGCGGCAGGAGAAAACCGCGATGAAAGCGCGGCTTCGGTTTGTATTTCATTTCGGCAAAATAGCCGCGCGCGGCCGGATAAAGCGCCAGCGCCCGGAAGAACATTTGCGTGGCGACCGCGGCAAGGCGGTTGCGCGGCATCATCACCCGGCCCATGCGGATGGCGAGCTGCGTCATCGCCGCCGCATGATCGCGCCGCTCGATCTCGTAGGTGTCGAGCAGACCGTCGCCGAGGCGGCCCGACACGAACAGCGGCAAGCTTCCAGGCAAGATTATGCGCGTCGCGAACGCCGCTGTTCATGCCCTGGCCGGCAAAAGGCGGCATCAAATGCGCGGCATCGCCGGCAAGAAAGATGCGCCCGGCGCGCCAGCGGTCGGCCATCCGGGCATGAAAGGTGTAGACCACTTTGCGCTTGAGCACCGCCCTGTCGTCGGTGCCGTAAAGCCGCAGCAGTTTGTTGACGTGATCGGGCGCAAGCACCACGTCGTCCTCTTCGCCGTCGTGCAGCATGAATTCGAAGCGGCGCGTGCCGTTCGGACCGGGCAGCGACAGGCATGGCCGCGACGGATTGCAGTAGACTTTGGTGTCATGCGTCGGATCGGTTGTTTGCTCGAGGTCGACAATCAGCCAGCGCTCGCGAAAGGTCGAGCCGTGCATCTCAATGCCAAGGCGCTGGCGAATAAGGCTGCGGCTGCCATCGCAGGCGACAAGATAGTCGCAGGTCAGATCGAGCGGCGCGCCGGATTTGAGCACCCGCAAGCCGACCGTCTCGGCGGACGCCGAGAATTCGAGCAGCTCGGTTTCGAAAGAGGCGGTCACATTGCTGTAACGCCCGAGATTTTCCCGCAGCAACCGCTCCAGCACCGGCTGGCGGAAAGCATTGCGGCGCGGAAAGCCATATTCCAGCGTTGTCGGCTTGACCTTGAGGAACCGCCGTCCGCCCAGCGAGAAATACTCGGAGCCGTAGCCGAGCACGATGTTCGGCACCAACTCGTTGATTACACCGACCGCCTGCATGGTGCGCAGCGACTCGTCGTCGATCGACACCGCGCGCGGTTCTCCGACGGTCTGCGCGTTGCGTTCGATGATCAGAACGTCAATGCCATAGCGGCCGAGCAGGCCGGCAAGCGTCAGACCCGTCGGGCCGGCGCCGGCAATGACGATCGGCCAGTGGGAACGGGTGTTCATGTTGGCGCTTGCAGGCGCAAGCTATCATGATGGCGGGCAGCCACAGATCATTTCTTGCGTCGGGAGCGGCGGCGCTGGGACTTCACTTCACATGCGAGACAGCGGCAGCCGGCCTTCTTGAAGTAATAATCAAAATAGTCTTCGCCGTAATCGAACGTGATCTCGTCCCCCGGTTTGATCGGTTGCGTTGCAACCAGCACCATCTTGCCCTTGCGCAACACCGGCTCGGCATTGGGATCGCACGAATGGTTCGCATAGCGGCCCAGATTGCGCCGCGTCGAACCGTCAATCGTCCATCGGCTGTTGACCTCGAACAGATATTTTGGATCGCCAAGGCGTTCGCGGCGCCGCGCTTCTTCGGTCGTAATCCATTTTCCGGAATAGGTGACGATATATTCTTTTTTGGCGACCGGGCGGACCGCAAACAACCCGAGTCCGGTGCGTGATCGGCCGACACGAAATGAGCGAGACGTCATGGAGCGCTGATTGACTACCGATGCTTTACGATTCGCTTTGATGTCCCGCGCATCGATTGCGAATCAATCCCAACTTCTTCCTTATTCGCAAACCACAAATATGCAAATGGCGGCTGACGCTTAAGCACATCAAATATTTATGGCGCGCTTGTCGACCGCCATCGCCGCTTCTTTGACCGCTTCGCTAAGCGTCGGATGGGCGTGGCAGGTGCGGGCGATGTCTTCGGCCGCGGCGCCGAATTCCATGGCGATCGCGGCTTCGGCGATCATGGTTTCGGCATCGGGGCCGAGAATGTGGACGCCGAGCACGCGATCGGTCTTGGCGTCGGCGAGAATTTTGACGAAGCCGTCGGTCGCGAGATTGGCGCGCGCCCGCGCATTGGCGGTGAAGGGAAATTTGCCGACGTTGTAGGCCGCGCCGGCGCCTTTAAGCTCCTCCTCGGTTTTTCCGACCGAGGCGATCTCCGGCTTGGTGTAAACGACGTTGGGAATGACGTCGTAGTTCACGTGTCCGGCCTGTCCGGCAATGATCTCGGCGGCGGCGACGCCTTCTTCTTCCGCTTTGTGCGCGAGCATCGGCCCGGCGACCGCGTCGCCGATGGCGTAAATGCCGGCGACGTTGGTGCGGAAATGCGGATCGACAATGACGCGGCCGCGATTGTCCTTCTTCACGCCGGCGGCTTCGAGGCCAAGCCCATCAGTGTAGGGCACGCGGCCGATGGCGACGAGCACGATGTCGGCCTCGAGCGTCTCGGCGGCGCCGCCGGCAGCCGGCTCGACCTTGACCTTGAGCGTCTTGCCGGAGGTATCGACGCCGGTGACCTTGGAGGAGAGCTTGAAGGCGATGCCCTGTTTCTGCTGCAAGCGGTGGAACGTCCGCGCCACCTCGCCGTCGATGCCGGGCAGGATGTGATCGAGGAACTCGACAACGGTGACCTGTGCGCCGAGCCGCCGCCACACCGAGCCGAGCTCCATGCCGATAATGCCGGCGCCGACGACGACAAGCTTTTGCGGCACCTGAGCCAGATCGAGCGCGCCGGTCGAAGACACAACGCGCTTTTCGTCGATGGCGATGCCGTTCAGGCGCGCGACGTCCGAGCCGGTGGCGATGATGATGTTCTTGGTCTCGACCGTTTGCGTCTTGCCGTCGTCCGCTTTCACCTCGATCTTGCCCGGAGCGGTGATCCGGCCGATGCCGCGAAACGTGTCGATCTTGTTCTTCTTGAACAAGAACGCGACGCCGTTGACGTTGGCGTCGACGTTGCCCTGTTTGTATTTGAGAAGAGCAGTGAGATCGACGGCAGGCTTGCCGACCTTGATGCCCATCTTGCCGAAGTTTTCGCCGGCCTCCTCATACAATTCCGAGGCGTGCAGCATGGCCTTCGACGGAATACAGCCAACGTTCAGGCAGGTGCCGCCGAAGGTAGGATTTTTCTCGACCACCGCGGTCTTCAGTCCAAGTTGCGCCGCGCGGATGGCACACTCATAGCCGCCGGGACCGGTGCCGATGACAACGACGTCGTAAGGCATGGGGTAGACACCTATTCTGCGTCACGCCCGCGCTCGTCGCGGGCATCCACGTCTTCTTGTGCCGATGATCAAGACGTGGATGGCCGGGACAAGCTCGGCCATGACGCGGTGAAAAACTTACAAATCCAGGACCAATCGCGACGGTTCTTCCAAACACTCCTTCACCCGCACCAGGAAGGTCACCGCTTCGCGACCATCGACAATGCGGTGGTCGTAGGACAAAGCGAGATACATCATCGGCCGGGCTTCGATTTTGCCCGCGACTACCATCGGCCGTTCCTGGATTTTGTGCATGCCGAGAATCCCGGATTGCGGCGCGTTGAGGATCGGCGTCGACATCAGCGAACCGTAGATGCCGCCGTTGGTGATGGTGAACGTGCCGCCCTGCAATTCGTCGATCTTGAGCGAGCCATCGCGGGCGCGGCGGCCGCAATCGGCGATCGCCTTCTCGATCTCGGCGATCGATTTCAGATCGGCGTCGCGCACCACCGGCACGACCAGACCGCGCTCGGTGCCGACTGCGATGCCGATATGATAGTAATTCTTGTAGACGATGTCGGCGCCGTCGATCTCGGCGTTCACTGCCGGAATTTCCTTGAGCGCCTGCACGCAGGCGCGCACGAAAAAGCCCATGAAGCCGAGCTTGGCGCCGTGCTTCTTCTCGAACAATTCGCGGTACTGGCTGCGCAGCGCCATGATGTGCGTCATGTCGACCTCGTTGAAGGTCGTGAGCATCGCAGCGGTGTTCTGCGCGTCCTTGAGTTGCCGCGCGATGGTCTGACGGAGCCGCGTCATCCGCACGCGCTCCTCGCGCGCGGCGTCGTCCGGCGGCGACGGCGCGCGCGCCTGAACCGCGGCGGCAGGCGCGGCAACCGGCGTCGGCTGCGCTGCCGCGCGCTCGATAGCCGCGAGCATGTCGCCCTTCGTGACGCGGCCGTCCTTGCCGGTGCCCGGCACTGTGGCAGCGTCCACGCCGGTTTCGGCTGCGATCCTGCGCACCGAGGGCGCCAATGGCGCGTCGGCCGCTTTCATCGGAGCGGAAGCCTGAGCTGGCGCGGGCGCTTGCCGCGGCGCGATCGGCTCGGGCCCCGCGCCAATCGGTTTCGTGGTTTCGGTCTTTTGCTCGGGGCGCCCAGCGGGGACTGCACCTGCGCCTTCCTTGATCGAGCCGAGGAGCGCACCCACCGCGACCGTGTCGCCATCCTTGACCGCAACATCGGCGAGGACGCCCGCGGCCGGCGCCGGCACTTCGATAGTGACCTTATCGGTTTCCAGTTCCACCAGCGGCTCGTCGACGGCGACCACATCGCCTGCCGTCTTGAACCACTTGCCGATGGTCGCTTCTGTCACCGACTCGCCGAGCGTGGGCACGCGAATCTCAGCCATAGATCCGTTCCTTATTGGCGAGTGCAGCTATCCGAGCGCGTCTTCGATGAATTTCGCCTGCTGTGCCAAATGAAGCGACATCTGGCCCACCGCGGTCGATGCCGAAGCCGGACGGCCGGCGTACCGCGCGCGCCGGTGCTTGGCTCCGATCTGGTTCAAAACCCATTCCAGGAAGATATCGACAAACACCCAGCCGCCCATGTTGCGCGGCTCTTCCTGGCACCAGACGATCTCGGCTTCCTTGAAGCGCGAAAGTTCGAGCATCAGCGCCTTGGTCGGGAACGGATAGAGCTGCTCGATGCGCAGCAGATAAATATCGTCGATCCCGCGCTTCTCGCGCTCATCGTAGAGATCGTAATAAACCTTTCCGGACGAGATGACGACACGGCGAATTTGCGCGTCGGGGACCAGCTTGATCTTTTCGTCAGGGTTATTTTGCGCGTCGTCCCACAGCAGGCGATGGAACGACGTGTCCGGGCCCATTTCGTCGAGCCGCGACACCGCGCGCTTGTGGCGCAAAAGCGATTTCGGCGTCATCAGGACAAGAGGCTTGCGGAAATCGCGCTTCAACTGGCGGCGCAGGATGTGAAAGTAGTTCGCCGGCGTCGTGCAGTTGGCGACCTGCATGTTATCTTCGGCGCACATTTGCAGGTAGCGTTCGAGCCGCGCCGAGGAGTGTTCGGGCCCCTGTCCTTCGTAGCCATGCGGCAGCAGGCAAACCAGGCCGGACATGCGCAGCCATTTGCGCTCGCCGGACGAGATGAACTGATCGAACAGCACCTGTGCACCGTTGGCGAAATCGCCGAACTGCGCTTCCCACATGGTCAGCGCATTGGGTTCAGCGAGCGAATAGCCATACTCGAAGCCGAGCACGGCCTCTTCCGACAGCATCGAATTGATGACTTCGAAGCGCGGCTGGCCTTCCTTCAAATGATTGAAGGGCGTGTAGCGCTCCTCGTTCTCCTGATCGACCAGGACCGAATGGCGCTGCGAAAAGGTGCCGCGCTCACTGTCCTGCCCGGACAGGCGCACGCGGTGGCCGTCGAGCAACAGCGAGCAGAACGCCAGGGCTTCGGCGGTGGCCCAGTCGATGCCGACACCGGACTCGATCGACTTGCGGCGGTTGTCGAAGAACCGGTTAAGCGTGCGATGCAAATGGAAGCCTGCCGGCAGCGTGGTTATCTTCCGGCCGATCTCCTTGAGTTCGCCGATGTCGACGCCGGTCTTGCCGCGCCGCGGATCGTCGGCGTCGCCCGCGGCCTTGTAACCGGACCAGCGGCCGTCAAGCCAATCGGCCTTGTTGGCGCGATAGCCTTGCGCTGCTTCCAGCTCGTCATCGAGTTTGTGCCGCCAATCGGCCTTCATCTTCTCGACTTCGCCGGACGTGACGAGGCCTTCGCCGATCAGCTTGTTGCCGTAGATTTCCAGCGTCGTCGGATGCGCGGCAATCGCCTTGTACATCAGCGGCTGGGTGAACGACGGCTCGTCGCCTTCGTTGTGGCCATGCCGGCGGTAACAGAACATGTCGATGACGACCGGCTTCTGGAATTTCTGCCGGAACTCGGTCGCCACCTTGGCCGCATAGACCACCGCTTCCGGATCGTCGCCGTTGACGTGAAAGATCGGCGCTTCGATCATCTTGGCGACGTCGGACGGATAGGGCGAAGAGCGCGAATAGCGCGGCGCGGTGGTAAAGCCGATCTGGTTGTTGACGATGTAGTGCACCGAACCGCCGGTACGATGGCCGCGCAGGCCGGACAAACCGAAGCACTCGGCGACCACCCCCTGCCCGGCAAACGACGCGTCGCCGTGAATGAGCAGCGGCATCACCATGGTGCGATCCTGCGACGTGCCGCCGAGTTGATCCTGCTTGGCCCGTACCTTGCCAAGCACCACAGGGTCGACGATTTCCAGATGCGAGGGGTTGGCGGTGAGCGACAGATGCACCGAGTTGTGGTCGAACTCGCGATCGGACGAGGCGCCGAGGTGGTACTTCACATCGCCGGAGCCGTCGATTTCGTTGGGAGTTGACGAGCCGCCCTTGAACTCGTGGAAGATGGCGCGATGCGGCTTGGCCATCACTTGCGCCAGCACGTTGAGGCGGCCGCGATGCGGCATCCCGATCACAATCTGCCGCACGCCGAGTGCCCCACCGCGCTTGATGATCTGCTCGAGCGCGGGAATCATGGATTCGCCGCCGTCGAGCCCGAAGCGTTTGGTGCCGGTGAATTTGACGTCGCAGAACTTTTCGAAGCCTTCTGCTTCAACCAGCTTGTTGAGAATGGCGCGCTTGCCTTCGGGCGTGAAGCTGATCTCCTTGTCGGGCCCTTCGATGCGTTCCTGAATCCAGGATTTCTGTGCGGCGTCGGAAATGTGCAGGAATTCGACGCCCAATGTCTGGCAATAGGTGCGCCGGAGTATGGCGACGATCTGTCGGATGGTGCCGAATTCGAGGCCGAGAACTTTGTCGAGAAAAATCGGCCGGTCCAGATCGGCCTCGGCGAAGCCGTAAGTCGAGGGGTCGAGTTCGATTTCCGCCGGCTGCGGCTGCAAATGCAGCGGATCGAGATCGGCGTGGAAATGCCCGCGCGCGCGATAGGCGCGGATCAGCATCAGCGCGCGGATGGAGTCACGCGTCGCGCGTTCGACGTCGGCGATCGAAAGCTCGACGCCGGTTCGCTGCGCCTTTTCCTTGACCTTGCCGCCAAGCGTTTTGGCAACTTCGCTCCAGTCGCCGTCAAGCGCCGCGGTAAGCTCGTCGCGCTGTGGGCCCGGCCAGTCCGTGCGCTGCCACGAAGGTCCGTGTGCGTTCGCGGCGACCTCGCGCGCGTCGTCCTTGAGGTTGCGGAAAAACGCCTGCCACTCGGCGTCGACCGCAGCCGGATCGATCTCGTACCGCGCGTAAAGGTCGTCGATATACGAGGCGTTTCCGCCATAAAGGAAAGAGGTCCGGGCGAAAGCAGCGTTCGCATCTTGGCGAGACATGTGGATCCCTAGTGAGAGCCGAAAAACCAGCGAAGGCGCGGAGCGCCCAACCGTTTTTTGCCCATCCCCGGTCTGGGCGATCACGCCCCTTATTTAATGCGGCAGTGCGGCAACTGGAAGACTGAAGAAGTGAATCATCGTTTCCATACTTCGGCGAGAGTTTTTCCCAGTCGCGCGGGCGACGCCGAAACGCTAACGCCTGCCGCCGTCATTGCGTCGATCTTGGATTCGGCGCCGCCTTTGCCGCCAGCAATAATCGCGCCAGCGTGGCCCATGCGCCGGCCAGGCGGCGCGGTTCGGCCAGAGATGAAGCCTACCGTCGGTTTCTTCCGTCCGCGCTTTCCTTCGTCCTTGAGGAATTGCGCGGCGTCTTCTTCCGACGAGCCGCCAATCTCGCCGATCATCACAATCGCCTCGGTCGCTTTATCGGCGAGAAACATTTCCAAAATTTCGATGAAGTCGGTGCCCTTGACCGGATCGCCGCCGATGCCGACGGCCGTCGTTTGACCCAAACCTTCCGCGGTGGTCTGGAACACGGCTTCGTAAGTCAGCGTGCCGGAGCGCGAGACAATGCCGACTTTGCCGGGCTTGAAGATATTGCCGGGCATGATGCCGATCTTGCACTCGCCGGCCGTCATCACGCCCGGGCAGTTAGGTCCGATCAGCCGCGACTTCGAACCGCACAGCGCGCGTTTGACCTTCACCATGTCGAGCACGGGAATACCTTCGGTGATGCAAACAATCAGCGGAATTTCAGCGTCGATCGCCTCGCAGATCGCGTCGGCGGCGCCCGGCGGCGGCACGTAGATCACGCTGGCATCGCAGCCGGTTTTAACGCGCGCCTCCGCGACGGTATCGAACACCGGCAGACCGAGATGGGTCGAGCCGCCTTTCCCCGGCGAGGTGCCGCCGACCATTTTGGTGCCGTAGGCGATCGCCTGTTCGGAATGGAAGGTGCCGTTCTTGCCGGTAAAACCCTGGCAAATCACCTTGGTGTCGCGGTTGATGAGGATCGCCACGGGTCAATGGTTCTTTATTTGGTGGAGCAATGTCAGGTAGGCGCCTGGAATCTTCACCGACGACGCGTCGGCGAGAAACAATTCGTCGTCGTTGTATTTCCACGTCGTCACCCGCTGCGCGCCGTCGGCGGACCAGTTTTGCCGAAGCGGGGCGCCCAGATGCAGCGCCTTCACCGCCTCCTGCCGCAAATCTTCGCCGTCGATGTCTTCGACGCCGATGCCGCAGGAATTGAGATCGCCTTTAGGACCGCGGGCCTGAGAGGCCACCAGCTCGTGCCGTCCGCTCGCAAGCGAGACGATCCACGATTTGACGTGACCCGATTCGCCGGGCTTAGGCGGCGATACCGTATCCTTGCGGACCGGAAGATTCATGTCCGTCGCCTTTGTCTCGAGCGCGGCGAAATCCGGCGTCGGCATGCAGAAGCTTTGGAAGGAATTGACCAAGTCAGCGCTGCGCTCACTCGCGTGGGCGGTCGCGGCGCAAACGAGCGATACGGCGACGGCGGATACTCGCATCACCTTAAGCCCCATTCCTCATCGCCTTCACGATCTTGCGCGCGGCGTCGTCGAGATCGTCGGCGGAAATAACATTGAGGCCGGATTTTTGAATGATCTCCTTGCCAAGCGCGACGTTGGTGCCTTCGAGCCGCACCACCAGCGGCACGCGCAAGCCGACTTCCTTGACCGCGGCGACGACGCCTTCGGCGATCACATCGCAGCGCATGATGCCGCCGAAAATATTGATCAAGATTCCCTTCACGTTCGGATCGGAGGTGATGATCTTGAAGGCGGCGGTCACCTTGTCCTTGCTGGCGCCGCCGCCAACATCGAGAAAGTTTGCCGGCGTCTCGCCGTAGAGCTTGATAATGTCCATGGTGGCCATGGCAAGGCCGGCGCCGTTGACCATGCAGCCGATCGTACCGTCGAGCGCAACGTAATTCAGATCGTAACGCGAGGCCTCGATTTCCTTCGCATCCTCTTCTGCCGGATCGCGCAGAGCGGCAATGTCGGGATGACGATAAAGCGCGTTGTCGTCGAAGCCCATTTTGGCGTCGAGACAGAGAAGCTTGCCGTCCTTAGTGACAATGAGCGGATTGATTTCGAGAAGGCTCATGTCCTTGGCGATGAAGGCGTCGTAAAGCTTGGGCAGCGCAATTTCCGCCTGCTTGCCGACCTCGCGGCTCAAACCGAGCGCCTGCGCCACGGCGTGGCTGTGATGGAGCATGAAGCCCGTCGCCGGATCGACAGAGAACGACAGAATTTTTTCCGGATTGGTACGGGCGACTTCCTCGATCTCCATACCGCCCTCGGTGGAGGCGACGAAAGAGACCCGCGACGTCGAGCGGTCCACCAGCGCGGAAAGGTAATATTCGCGCGCGATATTGGAGCCTTCTTCGATATAGAGGCGATGCACCTCTTTGCCGTGCGGGCCGGTTTGATGCGTCACCAACGTCGACCCGAGCAACCGCTCGGCTTCGCGTTTCACGTCTTCGACAGATTTCACCACTTTGACGCCGCCGGCCTTGCCGCGGCCGCCGGCGTGAATTTGCGCCTTGACCACCCAAACCGGGCCGCCGAGATCCTTCGCTGCTGTGACGGCCTCATCGACGCTCATAGCCGGAATGCCGCACGGCACCGGTACGCCGAATTCGCGCAATACCGCCTTCGCCTGGTATTCGTGAATGTTCATGAAAGACGCCGGCTTTCCGGGGCGAGGACCGACACGTCAGCCACGGCCGATATTTCAGTTGCCAAGATTAGGAGCGATCTTCTTGCAGGCCTCGACCAGGCCCTGCACCGCTTGCGCGGATTTTTCGAACATGCCGCGCTCGTTGCCGTTGAGCTCGATCTCGACCACGCGCTCGACTCCCTTGCTGCCGATGACCACCGGGACGCCGACATAAAGGTCGTGGATGCCATACTCACCGTTGAGCCAGGCCGCCGCCGGCAGCACGCGTTTCTTGTCGCGAAGATAGCTTTCGGCCATCGCGATCGCCGAACTCGCCGGCGCATAGAACGCCGAGCCGGTCTTGAGCAGACTGACAATCTCACCGCCGCCGTTGCGCGTGCGCTCGACAATGGCGTCAAGCCGGGCCGCTGTCGTCCAGCCCATCTTGACGAGATCCGGCAGCGGAATGCCGGCCACCGCCGAATACCGCGTCAGCGGCACCATGCTGTCGCCGTGGCCGCCGAGCACAAAAGCCGTCACATCCTTAACCGAAACGTTGAATTCGTCGGCGAGAAAGTAGCGAAAGCGCGCCGAATCGAGCACGCCGGCCATGCCGACGACCATGTGCTTTGGCAGGCCACAACATTTTTGCAGCGCCCAAACCATGGCGTCGAGCGGATTGGTAATGCAGATGACGAAAGCGTTCGGCGCATATTTCGCGATACCGGCGCCGACCTGCTCCATCACCTTCAGATTGATGTCGAGGAGGTCGTCGCGGCTCATGCCCGGCTTGCGCGGTACGCCGGCGGTGACGATGCAGACCGACGCACCCTGGATCGTCTCGTACGAATTGGTGCCGGTAAAGCGGGCATCGAAGCCCTCAACCGGTGAGGATTCGATCAGATCGAGCGATTTGCCCTGCGGAATACCCTCCGCGACGTCAAAAAGAACGACATCGCCGAGCTCCTTGAGACCGATCAGGTGGGCGAGCGTGCCGCCGATTTGCCCCGCACCGATCAATGCGATTTTGTTACGCGCCATCAGAAAAAATCCTTGATGCAAACTCGCCCGGCCGCCGCGGTGATTAACCTTTTCGGGCTGCGCATTCAAGCCGCCGCCGCGCACGGCAGCCATCGGAACCAGTTGAACCGCTCGGACTTTCATCTTCGGGCTGAGGCGGCTTTCCGCCGCATTGGGTATTGAGATGACGAGCCGCCGCTCGCCAACCGTGACCAAAATATTACGGGTGCTGGGACCCGGGCTTTTGACCGGCGCCGCCGACGACGACCCCAGTGGCATTGCGACCTATTCGCAGAGCGGCGCCCAGCTCGGCTACACCCTGTGCTGGACGATGTTTCTGACCACGCCGTTCATGGTCGCGATTCAGATCGTGAGCGCGCGTATCGGCTCGGTCACCGGGCGGGGACTGGCGGCCAATCTCGGCGCCGTAGTCCCGCCCGTGCTGCTGTTCGCAATTGTTGCGCTCCTGACCGCCGCCAACGTGGTCAACATGCCGCCGACATCGCAGCCATGGCCGCGGCGATGCAAATCTTGGTTGGCGGGCCGGCACCGGTCTACGCGCTGTGTTTCGGAGTGATCTGCCTCTCGGCGCAGATCGCGATCCCCTATCGGCGGTACGCCCAGTACATGAAACTGCTGACGCTCGTGCTGTTCGCCTACGTCGCCACCGCGCTCGTCGTGCACGTGCCCTGGAACGAGGTGCTGCTTGCGACCGTCATCCCGCGTCTGCCCTGGAATCGCGACGCCATCTTGATGCTGGTGGCCGTGCTCGGGACCACGATCAGCCCGTATCTGTTTTTCTGGCAGGCGTCGCTCGAAGTCGAGGACCGCCGGATCAAGGAAAGACGGAAGACGGCGCCGCTCAAGAACGGCGATGCTTCGGCGCAGCGGCGGTTCGGGCCGATCGTGCTCGATACCTGGACCGGCATGGTGCTGTCCAACGTCATCGGCTTTTTCATTATCGTCGCCACGGCGGCGACGCTGCACGCTCACGGCACAATCAACATCGACACGGCAGCCGAGGCGGCCGAAGCACTGCGGCCGCTGGCCGGCCAGCTTGCCTTCTTGTTGTTCGCGATCGGCATCATTGGCACAGGCCTGCTCGCCATTCCGGCACTCGCCGGCTCGGCCGCTTACGCTATCGCCGAGGGCTGCGGGTGGAAGAACAGCTTGGGACTTGCGCCGTGGCGGGCGCAGGGCATCTACATCATCATCGCCGCGGCGACCTTGATGGGGTCGTTCGGCGCGCTATTGCCGATCAATCCGATCCGGCTGCTGGTGTGGGGCGCCGTGTTCAATGGCATCGTCGCCGTGCCGCTTATGGCCGGCATGATGGTGGTTGTATCGAGCCGCAAGATAATGGGCAAATTCGCCGCTTCTGCCCTCCTCACCACTTGCGGTTGGCTTGCGACGTTGCTTATGGGCGCGGTCGTCGCGGCGTTCTTCTTTGCGTCGGTTACCGGTTAATCGGGCCTGATGCGATCAAGTCTCGACAATCCCGGTCGACGCGCCCGAAACTTGCGCATGCGCGGCGCCATGCGGCCGCGCCAAATAATCCTGCGAACGCATCTCGATCAGCCGCGAAGCGGTGCGGCGAAATTCCTGCGCTTCAAAGCCTTCATCGCCGCGATAAAGGCCGTCAGGTTCGGCTTCGGCCGAAGCGATGAGTTTGACGTTCAGGTCGTACAGTGTGTCGATGAGAATGATGAAGCGCTTGGCGGCGTTGCGCGTCTCGAACGTCATCACCGGGACGCGGTCGAGAATGAGCGTTTGATATTCGCGCGCGGTCCGCAGATAGTCAGCGGCGCCGAGCGGCTGTTCGCACAGATCGGAAAACGAGAATCGCGCCACGCCCATGGCGGCAAGCGGCACGTGCACGGATCGCCCTTTGAGCGGCAGCTCCTGCGTCTCGCCTTTGCGCCCGCGAGTCAATCGTCGCCAGACCTGATCGAGCGCGGCGTCGGCCGCAGCGTCAGCCGGCACGTACCACACCGGCATGCCGCCAAGTTTCTCGAGACGGAAGTCGGTGCGCGACGAAAGCCGGACCACGTCCGCATTTTGTTCGAGCATGCGGATGAAAGGCAAAAACAGCGCGCGGTTCAAGCCGTCCTTGTAAAGCTCCGCAGGCTCGACGTTCGAAGTCGCGACCAGCACCACACCGTGCGCAAACAACTGCGTGAACAGCCGGCCGAGGATCATAGCGTCGGCAATGTCGGTCACGTGAAATTCGTCGAAGCAGAGCAGCCAGGCTTCCTTGGCAAGATCCGCCGCGACAAGCTCGATCGGATCGGCGCCGGGATATTCGCCGAGCCTCATCTTTTGCCGAAGCGCGTGAACGCGTTCGTGCACGTCGAGCATGAATTCGTGAAAATGCGCGCGGCGCTTTCTCTGCACTGGGCTCGCTTCGAAGAACAAATCCATCAGCATGGTTTTGCCGCGGCCGACGTCGCCGTGGACATAAAGGCCCTTGATTCGCGTCGGGCGCTTTTCGCGGCTGCCGAACATCCATCCGAGCGACGACGATTTTCGTGCCAGGCGATGCTCGGCAATCTCGGCTTCGAGCCTTCCGAGATTGTCGACGACCGCAAGCTGCGCAGGGTCGGGCTCGATCAGGCCGCCGGTCACGCCAGCGGCATATCGCGCCTTAATTGTGCTCGCCATGCTGTTGTTAACCGGTGCGGGCAAAACGTGGCAGGAACACGCTTCTTTAACCGTAGTGCACTTGGCGTGCCAACCCGCAGTCGCCAAACGGTCAAATAAGCTAGTTATTAGGCATGCGCGTAGCGAATGCGCCCATGATGCTCAATACTTCGCCTTGTCTAATTTCAACGACAACCGACATGTAGGTTGAATCAGCAAGCATGAATTCCGGACGTGCGCTTCAACGACACGCGCCGGGACTTAACGCGGAGGACGCGACCAAGAAGTTTTCGACGACAACGTCAGGAGACACTTGGAATGCAGGACCTTCTACCCGCAGGCGGCGTGATCCGTAAATTGTGGATCGGAGAAGCCGAAAAATACCGCGACCATTTGTTGCGGCTCGATTTGGAAAGCAGGCACAGCCGCTTCGGCGGCGGAGTAGCCGACGATTTCGTCCGCAATTACGTCGAGCTCACGATCTCGCTTGAGGCGGTCGTCCACGGCTTCTTTGTCGACGGCATCATGCGCGGCGCTGCGGAGTTGCGGCAGCTTGGCATTCATTCTCCGGGTCAAGCGGAGGCGGCAATCAGCGTCGAAAAGCCGTGGCAAAGTCACGGCGTCGGATCAGGACTTTTGCGGCGTACCTTGCTCGCGGCCCGTAACCGCGGCTTTCGCCACCTGCACATGGCGTGCCTCGCCGACAATCGGCGGATGCAGCAATTGGCGCGGAAGTTTGCCGCTGAACTGTCGTTCGATTTCGGCAGTGTCGTCGGCGAAGTCGAATTGATGCGGGCAAATCCGCTATCAGTGATGCAGGAGTTGATCGCCGATCATCACGGGTTTGCCACCGCGATCCTCGATTTGCAGTCGCGTTTGCTACGCGCTTAAACCATCGATTATCGGAGAGACTGCGGTGCGCGCCGGCTTTAGTAGCTCGGGGCCATCCGCAGCTCGGGCGCGGTAAGCGGATAATCGGCCTCGATGACATAGGGGCCGCCGCCAACGGAAGAGCGCGACGAAAACAGCACGAAGCGGGAGACTTCAAAGGCGGCAGAGCGATAGTGGGCGCGCATCGCGAGATAATCGGCGACATCGCGGCTTGATGCATCGCGTAGCCGCGCCAGCGTGACGTGCGGAATATATTTGCGGCCTTCGGGTTCGAGACCCATGCGCTGCAGCAAACGCTCATGTTCCGCCTGCAACTCGATCAACGGTGCAATCGGCGCGGCCATGGCGACCACCGCACGAGGCTTCCGCCCGCCGAATGAGGTGAGCCCGTCCAACCGCAACTCGAACGTCCGGCGCTGCACGCGTCCCAGCAGACCGGCAATATCGCGCGCCAACGCATCGTCGATGTCGCCGATGAAGCGCAACGTCAGGTGATAGTTGTCGGGATCGATCCAGCGCGCCCCGGGCAAGCCGCCGCGCATGATGGCCAGCGAGTCGCCGACGTTCCGCGGAATTTCCAGAGCCGTGAACAGACGGGGCATGCAACAACGCTCCGAAATCTAAGCGAATCGCGGGCGCGCCTACAGCATGCTGGGATCGCACCCGTAGCGCAACCCTCAGGGCGAGTGGGACTTCCGCACCTCGGCGATAAGGCCTTCTACGCTCGGTAAAATGCGGGCGACAATGACGTCAACACCTGCGGCATTTGGGTGCAGGCCGTCGGGTTGAAGAAGCTTCGGGTCGGCTGCGACGCCGTCAAGAAAGAAGGGATACAGCGGAACGCCGAATGCTGCGGCAAGCTCGGGATAAATTTTTTCAAAAGATCTCGCGTAATCGCCGCCGAGATTCGGCGCCGAACGCATGCCACAGAGCAGAACGCGGATATGCCGCTCGGACAAGCGTTGCAAAATTGTCATCAGCGCCTTCCGCGTCACTTGCGGGTTTAATCCGCGCAGCATGTCGTTGGCGCCAAGCTCGAGGATGACGGCCTCGGTATCGCTCGGTACGGACCAATCGAGCCGCGCGACGCCGTCGGCGGCGGTACTTCCTGAAACGCCGGCATTGATAATTTCCGCGGCGTTACCCTTGGCCGCGAGCGCGGCTTGCAAGCGCGGCGCAAATCCCTGGCTGACCGCCAAGCCGAGGCCCGCAGTGAGTGAATCGCCAAACGCCACGATTTTCACCGCTGCCAATGGCCCGGCCTGCAACGCGACTGTCGAGAATGCGAACGCAAGGAAGGCGATCGCCGCTTGCGCGATGTGGCGCAGCTTTTTTTCGTACCCATATGATCGGCGGTCACTCGACGCCGCAGGACGCCGCTCAGCCTCTGACATGAATGACATTTCGGGGCACCCTCTCGTCGGCGACGCGGTCGCGATTTCGGCGGTCAATCTCTCGCTCGGCAGCGGCGCCAATCGCGTTCATATCCTCAAAGATATCGCCCTGAATATAGGGCGCGGCGAAGCGGTCAGCCTGCTTGGCCCGTCGGGCTCCGGCAAATCGACGTTGCTCATGGTGATGGCGGGACTTGAGCGCCCCGACAACGGCTCGGTCGTGGTTGCCGAAGCGGACCTTGGCCGGCTCGATGAAGATGAGCTTGCGCGTTTTCGCGGCGCCAATATCGGCATCGTCTTTCAGGCTTTCCATCTCATTCCAACCATGACCGCGCTGGAAAATGTCGCGGTGCCGCTCGAACTTTCCGGCACCCACGATGCTTTGTCGCGCGCCGAGGCCGAGCTCGCGGCGGTGGGATTGCGCGACCGCCTCGACCATTACCCCGCACAACTGTCCGGCGGCGAGCAGCAGCGCGTCGCCATCGCGCGGGCGCTCGCACCAAATCCGGCGATTCTTGTCGCCGATGAACCGACCGGCAATCTCGACGAAACAACCGGCGCGCACATCATTGAGCTTCTGTTTCGCGGCAAAGAACAGCATCGCACGACGCTCGTGCTCGTCACCCACGATGCTGCGCTCGCCGCCCGCTGCGACCGGGTGCTGCACATGCATTCCGGGCGGCTTGCCGCTTCGCCGACACCGGCTCACGTCGAACAGCTGACGAAACAGATATGACCGCAGTTGCAATGCGCTTTGCCTGGCGCGAGGCGCGCGGCGGCTTGCGCGGTTTCGGAGTATTCATCGCCTGTATCGCGCTCGGCGTACTCGCCATTGCCGGCGTGGGGTCGTTGTCTGCCGCTCTTTCCGACGGATTGGCGCAGTCCGGTGCGTTGCTGCTCGGCGGTGATGTTGCGTTCACGCTTCCGCTTCGCCAAGCCGACAGCGCCGAGCGCGCTTTTCTCGCCGCGCTCGGCACGGCGTCAGAGATCGCCGTGCTTCCAACCATGGCACGCGTCGCCGACGGGAAGTCGGCGCTGATCGAGGCCAAGGCTGTAGATGGAGCCTACCCGCTCGTCGGGACGGTGAAGACCGATCCGGAAATGACGTTGGCCGCGCTGTTCGCGCGCGACGGTGACGTTTTCGGCGCCGCCGCCGATCCGTCGCTGCTGGCGCGGCTCCAACTCAAAGTCGGAGATCGGATCAGCGTCGGCAACGCCATGGTCGAGATTCGCGCGGTGCTGCTCGGCGAACCCGACAAACTCGGCGGCGGCATTGGTTTTGGACCTCGTGTTCTTCTAAGCGAAGAAGCATTGCGGGCGAGCGGACTCATCCAACCCGGAAGCCTGGTGCGCTGGCGCTACCGGCTGCGCTTGCCTGCGGGTGAGGCCGACGATCGCGCGCTCGCCGCAATCGAGAAGCAGGCGCTCAGCAATTTCCCAAATGCCGGCTGGGACATTCGTACGCGCAAGAACGTCTCGCCGCAGCTCGAACGCAATGTGGAGCGCTTCAGCCAATTTCTGGCGCTGATCGGCTTTGCCGTCCTTTTGGTCGGCGGCGTCGGGGTCGCCAACGCCGTCGCGGCACACCTTGGGCGCAAACGCCAGACGATCGCGACGATGAAAGCGTTCGGCGCATCCGGCAGTACCGTGGTCGCGGTCTACTCCTGGCAGATCATGCTGATCGCGCTGTTGGCGGCTTGTATCGGCGCGGCGCTTGGCGCGGCTTTGCCGTTCATCGCGATGTGGTTGTTCGGCGCGCTGTTGCCCTTTCCCGTGGCGCCAGTGGTTCACCTCGATGTGCTGGCGCTGTCGGTTGCCTACGGCCTTCTGATCGCGTTGGCGTTCGCGCTGTGGCCGTTGGGCCGGGCGCACGATACTCCGGTCTCGACGCTGTTCCGCGGCGCGGTCGGCCTCGAACCGTCATGGCCGCGCAGTCGTTATCTGATCGCCGCCACGCTCGCCGTCGCGGCGGTCGTGGGGCTCGCGATTTGCTTCGGGTACGACCGGCGTGTGACCGTGATTTTCGCGGTGTCGGCTGCGGGTCTGTTTGCAATTCTGCGGCTCGTTGGCGGCGCGATCATGGCGGGCGCCCGGCGTATGCCGCGCTTGCGTCCGATGCTGCTGCGGCTCGCGGTCGCCAACATTCACCGGCCCGGCGCGGTGACCGCGAGCATCGTGCTTTCGCTCGGCATCGGATTCTCGCTGCTAGTGACGGTGATCGAAATCGAAGGCAATTTGCACCGCGCACTTACCGCGGCGCTGCCCGAGCACGCGCCGTCATTTTTCTTCGTTGATATTCCATCGGCGGATACGCCACGCTTCGACGCGCTGATCCACCAGCAAGCGCCGAACGCCGCTCTCGAGCGCGCGCCGATGCTGCGCGGGCGGATCGTGGAAGCCCGCGGCGTCAACGCCGAAGATCTGAAACCCGGGGAGAACTCCGCCTGGGTGCTGCGTGGTGACCGCGGCATCACCTACGCGGCCACGGTGCCCGACGGTTCGCGGCTGGTGGCCGGCGACTGGTGGCCGGCGGATTACTCCGGCGCGCCGCTGGTTTCGCTCGAAGAGAAGACCGCAAAGGATTTGGGACTGAAACTCGGCGATACTGTCACGGTCAATGTGCTGGGGCGTAACCTGACGGCGCGCATTGCCAATCTGCGGGCGGTCGATTGGGAAAGCCTCGGCATTAATTTCGTTCTGGTCTTCTCGCCCGGCACGTTTTCCGGTGCGCCGCACACCGACATCGCGACGCTCACATTCGCCGATGGCGGCTCGCCGCCCGAGGAAGCCGCCGTCGTCAAGGCGGTCGCGGACGCGTTTCCGGCAGTCTCCGCCGTGAGCGTCAAGGACGCGCTCGATGCTGTCGACCGGATGGTCGGCAATCTCGCCGCCGGCTTGCGAGGCGCAAGCATGCTGACGCTCATTGCCGCCGCATTGGTGCTCGGCGGCGCGCTCGCCGCGAGCCACCGATCGAGACTCTACGACGCCGTCGTGCTGCGGACGTTGGGCGCGACGCGCCGGCAGCTCCTCGCCGCCTACGCCGCCGAATTTCTGCTCATCGGGTTGGCTTCATTGCTGTTCGGCCTTGTCGCGGGATCGCTTACCGCTGGTCTGGTTGTCTCTAAACTCTTCGACTTTCCGTTCCTGTTTTTGGCGGGCCGCGCCGTGCTTGCGGCAGGCGCGGCTCTTATCGTTGTGGTGGTTCTGGGCCTGTTCGGAACGGTTCAGGTACTGGGCCGCAAGCCCATGGAGGTACTACGGAATCTGTAACATTGCGGTATTTATGAACGATCGGTAACGCCCCGCAATTAAAGCCGCACTCCTCTAGCGCGCCCACGTCTTTGCCATTAGATTCGTTTCCAACTTCGCGTCCGGCTTTCCCGGACGCCACGGACCCGGCAATGCCGGGACAACGCAGGGGTAACTTCGATGTCGGACTTCGACCGGAATATCGCGACCGCCCGGACGGGCTATCGCACCGATCAGGTTGTGATCGATGCGGGTCTGCGCGCGTATATGATCCGCGTCTACAACTACATGACCGCGGGCGTTGCGCTGACCGGTTTGGTCGCGTGGTTCGCCTACCAGGCCGCCGGTGGCGAATCGATCCACATCGCCGGACATTCCATCACCGGACTGACCGGCTTCGGCCAGGCCATCTTCGGCAGCCCGCTGATGTGGCTGTTCGTTCTCGCTCCGCTAGGACTGGTGATGCTGCTTAGCTTCGGCATCAACCGGCTGTCGGCGGGCACCGCACTGACCTTGTTCTTCGTCTATTCGGGCTTGCTGGGACTGTCGCTCGCGTCGATCTTCCTGGTCTATACCGGGGCGTCGATTACGCGAGTGTTCTTCATCTCGGCAGCAACGTTCGGGGCGATGAGCCTTTACGGCTACACGACCAAGCGCGACCTGACCGCCGTCGGCTCGTTCCTGTTCATGGGCTTGATCGGCATAGTCATCGCCAGCCTCGTGAACATCTTCCTGCAGTCGAGCGGACTCTATTGGGTCATCTCGGTGCTCGGTGTGATCATCTTCGTCGGCCTTACCGCCTACGACACGCAGAGCATCAAAGAGATGTATAGCCCGATGGACGATGGCACCATCGCCGGCCGCAAGGCGGTGATGGGCGCGCTGCGGCTTTACCTCGACTTCATCAACCTGTTCCTCATGCTGCTGCGCATGTTCGGCGATCGCCGCTAAGGAACACGAAAAGAAATGAGCTTGGCGCCCCGGAGCGATTCCGGGGCGCTTTGTTTTTGTTCGCCGGCTCGGCAATGAGCGAACCTCGCATCAGACCCGCGGGCACCGCGGACATCGCGTCCATCACCCGCATCTACGCCGACGCGGTTCGCGAAGGCACCGGAACATTCGAAATCGAGCCGCCGGACGAGGCCGAAATGGCGCAACGCCACGAAGCACTAGTGGCCGACAACTTTCCCTATCTCGTGGTCGAGCATGCCGGCGCCGTTGCCGGTTACACCTACGCCGGCCGCTACCATCTCCGCCCCGCATATCGCTGGACGCTGGAGAATTCGATTTACGTGGCGCCGCAATTTCAGCGGCTTGGGCTAGGCCGCCTGTTGATGCGCCGGCTTCTTGTTGAGGCCGAGACGCGCGGCTACCGGCAGATGCTGGCGATCATCGGCGATCAGACGAATGTTGCATCTATCGCGCTGCATGCGTCGTTCGGCTTCCGCCGCATCGGCACGCTGCAATCGGTTGGTTTCAAGCATGGCCGCTGGCTCGATATTGTGCTGATGCAGCGCCCGCTTGGCGACGCCAATTCAATTCCGCCCTGAGGCCTCGGCGTCGGCTTCGCGCTGTCCCATCGGCGCTGCGCGCAACAACAACAACGCCGCGAACGCGGCGAGACACAGCGCCGACGATACGACGATCACCGCTACTCCCATGGCGTTGAGCATCAGCCCGAAGAGAAGCGGCGCCAGCGCCTGCGCGGCGCGCGACGGCGCGCCGAGTAACCCGGTGCGCTCGCCGTAGCCGTGCGGACCGAATACGGCGAGTGGCACGGTGCCGCGCGCGATGGTCATGAGCCCGTTGCCGGCACCATAAAAGATAGTGAACGGAATGACCGCCGCGGGACCGATGACCGCCAGAATGGCCGCCCCGAGTGGATGCAGCAGCGCGGCAACCCGCGCCGACACGAGCGGGTGCACGTTGCGCAACATAAAGAACTCAATCATCCGGGCCGCCACCTGCGCCGGTCCGACCAGCGCCGCCGCGGCGATGGCCTCGCCATGCGTGGCGCCGGCGCGCTCCAACAAGCCCGGCAGATGCGCCGCCATCGAACCGGTGACAAACCAGGCGGCGGCAAACACGAAAGCGAGCAGGAACATTTCCCGGTAGGGCTTCCAGCCGATGGATCGCGCCGCTGCTTGAACATGTTGTGCCGTGCGCACGGCCTTCGGCAGCAGCGCGTTGAGCGGCAAACCAAGCAAGATGTTCACCGCCGCCCAGACCAGCAGCGTTTCCCGCCAGCCGAGCGCGTCATTAAGCACCGTCGTCACCGGCCAGCTCACCGTCGAGGCAAAGCCGGCAATCAGGGTAATGCCGGTCATCGGGCCACGGGCATTGTGGCCGTAGATGGCCGCCAGCGTCGCAAATCCCGCATCGTAGAGGCCGAGCGTCATACCGATTCCGAGAACGGCCCAGGCGATCGCGAGCAACACCGGACCGTTCGCGGCGGCGAGTAAAACCAGACCCGCCGCAAGCACGACGTTCGAGAGCATCAACACGCCGCGTCCGCCGCGCCGGTCGATCGCCCGTCCTACCGCCGGGCCGGCGAACGCCGCGATCAGCAACGCGCCGGAAAACGCCGCAAAAACCCAGGTGCTCGGAACGCCGATGCCTGAACCGATTGAGTCTGCAAGGATCGCGGGAAGGTAATAGCTCGACGCCCAGGCCAGGGTCTGCGTGACGCCGAGCGCAACGACCACAACTCGGCGTGAAGGCGAAACCGGAGCGATCTCACTTTGCTGGGCCAAGCGCACTCGTCTTTTCGTGCGCGCCGCAAATTGACGGCGCCTGGGCGGCATGCGCTGAGCGGACCAAAAGCCGCCCCAAAAATTCTAGCCGGCGACGACGTGCAGCGAACGGTCGAGCGCGCCCAACACCCGGTCAAGCTCGCGGCCGCGCCTGAGGATATGACCGGTCGCGGAAATGACGCTGTAGGCGCCCTGCTTGCGTTCCAGACGCGGATTTTTCTCGATGCGGTAGATGGGGAATTCGCTGGCGCGGCGGAAAACCGAAAACACCGCACGATCGCGCAAAAAGTCGATGGAATAATCCCGCCACTCGCCGGCGGCGACTTTGCGGCCATAGAGGCTCAAAATGCGATCAAGCTCACGGCGGCTGAAAGTGACTTCACTCGCGGGGACGGGCGCTCGTATCTCGCCCCCGCGCCACGCGCTAGGCTCTATTTCGCCGAAGTCCATACGGCGCCCCCCTGTCAATTAACGTTTACGGAGGCTTCATGATCGCGCCAGTCGCGGGTCTCGGCAAGGCCTTGCCAAAATTATCTCGCGCGTTCTACCGGCGTGGCCAAGGGCGGGGAAGAGTTGTCCAGGCAGTGCTTAAGTACACGCCGGTGCGACACTTTTGACCAACTGAATCACGGATTCGTTAGGCGTATCATAATACGGCCCCATTTCGGTCAATCACGCGCCAAGCTGGATTGCGAAACACCTCGCGTTGCCTCAAGGCCCGGTCTGGACTGTGTTCCGGATTCCTCAGCCCCCCAGCCCCCCGGGATGCGGACGGACCGGGCCAGAGGTAGCACTAAATTCCAGTTGTTGCGTTTGTTGTTATTGGTGCTTTGTTGTCATTAGTGCATGGGCCGGCCGTTGCCGGCCTTTTTATTTTTGCGGCAGCGTTTGTTGCCGCAACCGACAACAATCAATCGACATTGAAACAATGGAAGTGAGGAAGGCTTCTGCTCTCGTCCCCGGGATCAGTGCGCTTCGACGGCCGACGTCGTAAGCGGAACCAACGCGGCACCGAGGATCGGCCCCGGCTTTTCGTGCGTTCCTTGCTGAACCAGCACAACAGCCTCATCGCTTTCATCGGCGACGAGCTCAGGGATCGGAACGCTCCAGCTCAAATCGGTTCCACTGAAGTCGCCGAGTTTAAGCCAGTGACGCACGACGTTATGGTAAGTGATCGTACGTCCGCGATTCTCTCCGCGGCCAATCGCGACCGGCACCGACTTCGCCAGCGGACACAGCCACACTTCGCCGCCGACGTGCTCCTTGCCGCCTGGGATTTTAACGTCCAGGCTATGGCCGCCAAGCGAGAGCAGAACCGGAATCGACATAATCGCCGGGTTGTGCTCGGTCTGCACGATGGCGCGCTCAATGGCTGAATGATCGCTCCCCACGACATGTGTCGCGCCATTGACGACCATCTGCGGCGTATAGACTTGGCGATCACCGCGAACGTGCGCGTAGGCGCGTTGGCGCGCTGAGTCCGCCGGATCCGCGAGCGTATCCTTCCAGCCGAGATAATCCCAGTAGTCGATCGGTACGCTGATTGCGACCAGTGATGGATCGGCCGCCAATTCGCCCAAAAGCTTGTCGGCCGCGGGACACGACGAGCAGCCCTGGCTGGTGAACAATTCCAGCAACGCGCGCGGCCCGCCGGCGCTCGCCGAGGCACAGCCTCCGAGCACCAGGACCGTCACAAGAGATGCCGATGTGAGGCGGCAACGCAACATGCTGATTTTACCCTCGCTGCCCCTCAGCCCGTAACCCACTGAATATCGACCGCAGCCGTCACCCGCCACTCACTTCCCGGTGATTCTCGCTTTCGGGGATACATTTCGGAAATTCGCCCCTGGCATCTCGGCGTCAAGCGGCCAGATGGCGGAGCACGTACTGCAAGATGCCGCCGTTACGGTAATATTCGAGCTCGTCCAACGTATCGATGCGGCAGATCAGCGGCACGCGCTTGAGGCCGCCGTCGGCGGCGACAATCTCGACGATAAGCCGCTGACGCGGTTTCAAATCGCTGTGCACGCCGCGAATGGTCACCTGCTCGTCGCCTTTCAGTCCGATCGTCTGCCACGTCGAGCCTTCTTCGAACACCAGTGGCACCACACCCATGCCGATCAGGTTCGAGCGATGGATGCGTTCAAAAGACTGCGCGATCACCGCATGCACGCCGAGCAGAATGGTGCCCTTGGCCGCCCAATCGCGTGATGAGCCGGTGCCGTATTCCTTCCCGGCGAACACAACGAGCGGCACGCGTTCGGTTTTGTAGCGCATGGCCGCGTCGTAAATGGTCATACGCTGGCGCGACGGGTAATGAACGGTGTAGCCGCCTTCAACTCCCGGAACCATTTGGTTCTTGAGCCGAATATTCGCGAAGGTGCCGCGCATCATCACCTCGTGATTGCCGCGGCGGGTGCCGTACTGATTGAAGTCGATGGGTTTGACCTTGTGGTCGATCAGATACTTGCCGGCGGGCGAATTGGCCTTGATCGATCCCGCCGGCGAGATGTGGTCGGTGGTGATTGAATTGAGGAACAGCCCCAGGATGCGCGCGTCAATTATGTCGCTCGGCGCCTCGGCCTTGCGCGGCATGCCGGCGAAGTACGGCGGATTTTGCACATAGGTCGACTTGGGATCCCAGGGAAAGGTCAACGCGCCTTGCACCTTGATCTTGCGCCAATGCGCATCGCCCTTGAATACGTCGCCGTATTTGCGCGTAAACATCTGTTTGGTGATGTTCTTGCGGACAAAGGCGTCGACCTCGCGGCTCGACGGCCAGATGTCGCGCAGATAAACCTTGCGCCCTTTTTGATCGGTGCCGAGCGGCGCCTTGGCGATGTCGATCTGCATGGAGCCGGCAATCGCGTAAGCAACCACCAACGGCGGCGACGCGAGATAATTGGCGCGCACGTCGGCGTTGACGCGGCCTTCGAAATTGCGGTTGCCGGACAGCACCGCCGCGGCGACGAGATCGTTGTCGTTGATCGCTTTTGAAATCTCGGGCGGCAGCGGGCCGGAATTGCCAATGCAGGTCGTGCAGCCAAAGCCGACCAGGTTGAAGCCGAGCTTGTCGAGATCCTTTTGCAGGCCGGATTTGTTGAAATACTCCGCGACCACCTGCGAACCCGGCGCCAGCGAAGTCTTGACCCACGGCTTGACCGTAAGGCCGCGCGCGATCGCCTTGCGGGCCAAAAGTCCGGCCGCCATCATGACACTGGGGTTCGAGGTGTTGGTGCATGACGTAATGGCCGCGATCACCACGTCGCCATGACCGAGCGTGTCCTTGCGGCCCTCAACGGCGACGCGCTTGTCCATCTCGCCGGCCTTGCCGAACTCGATGTCCATGGATTTTGCGAAGCCGGTCTTGACGTCTTTCAGCGGCACGCGATCTTGCGGACGCTTCGGCCCGGCCAGCGAAGGCTCGACTGAGGCAAGCTCAAGCTTCAGTACGTCGGTAAACACCGGGTCGGCCGTCGTCTTGGTGTGATACATGCCCTGCGCTTTGGCGTAAGCGAGCACGAGCGCGACAGTCTCGGGCTTTCGCCCGGTTTCGCGCAAATACCGGATGGTATCGTCGTCGATCGGAAAGAAACCGCAGGTGGCGCCGTATTCCGGCGACATGTTGCCGAGCGTCGCCCGGTCGGCAATGGAAAGGCTCGAAATACCCGGGCCGAAATACTCAACGAATTTGCCGACCACGCCGCGCTTGCGCAGCATTTGCGTAACGGTGAGCACCAGATCGGTCGCGGTGACGCCTTCCTTGAGCTTGCCATTGAAACGCAGGCCGATCACTTCCGGCAGCACCATCGAATAGGGTTGGCCGAGCATTGCGGCTTCGGCTTCGATGCCGCCTACGCCCCAACCGAGCACCGAGAGACCGTTCACCATGGTGGTATGCGAATCAGTGCCGACCAGCGTATCCGGATAGGCGAGTTCGCTGGCGACGCTCTTGTCGGCAAACTTGATCTTGCCCTTACTGGTCCAAACCGTTTGCGACAGGTACTCAAGATTGACCTGGTGACAGATACCGGTGCCGGGCGGCACGACCCGGAAATCCTCGAACGAGCGCTGCGCCCATTTTAGGAAACGGTAGCGCTCCTGATTTTGTTTGTATTCCTCGTCGACGTTCTTCTTGAAAGCGGCGCTGCTGCCGAAAAAATTCACGACCACCGAATGATCGATGACCAGATCGACGGGCACCAGCGGATTTATTTTCTTCGGGTCACCGCCCAGCATTTTCATGGCGTCGCGCATGGCGGCAAGATCGACAACGGCGGGCACGCCGGTGAAGTCCTGCATCAGCACGCGCGCCGGGCGGAAGGCCAATTCGCGTTCGGAGGTTTTCGTCTTGAGCCACTGCGCGACCGCCTGGATGTCTTCTTTGGTAACCGTCCGGCCGTCCTCATTGCGCAGCAGATTTTCCAGCAGCACCTTGAGCGAGAAAGGCAGCCGGGAAATTCCCTTCAACCCGTTCTTTTCCGCGACCGGCAGGCTGTAATAGGCGTAGGTTTTGGAGCCCACTTTTAGAGGGCGAAGGCATTTGAAACTATCGAGGGAGGCCATGACTATTTTCCCATCCCGCCGGGGTGCCCGCCGGGCAATGTGCGGGTCTGTTCCTGCCGAGAACGCGTCAGAGAGACCGTTGGCGGGCGAGATAAGGCGTCAACAAAACGTCGTGGTTCGTCTCGCGGCTTATAAGATGTTTTTTAGAGTTGTACCAGACCGGTAGCGCGATGCGGATATGCCAAAAAGGCGCGGTGGCCGGCTACAAACCCGCCTGCGGAGTACGCGGCGGCCACCACCGCCCCTGGATGTAACTGATGCGGCTTTTGGGCACCGATCTGACCTGCCGGCGCGGCGGTCGCGACGTTTTCACCGGCTTGAATTTTTCAGTCGCAAGTGGCGAGGCCTTGATGGTGAGTGGCCGCAACGGCGCCGGTAAGTCATCGCTGCTACGGATGCTGGCCGGGCTGGTCCGCGTTGCCCATGGTAGCCTCGATTTGGAAGGCGGCGACCCCGATTTGACCATCGGCGAACAGGCCCATTACCTCGGCCACCAGGACGCGCTGAAGCCGTCGCTGTCGGTCGCCGAAAACCTCGAGTTCTGGGCGGGTTTTCTCGGACCGGCGGCGTCCAGCCGGAGCGGGCCCCTGGCGGCGGTCGGTTTGGATGCGCTTTCCGATCTGCCCGCCGGATATCTATCGGCAGGCCAAAGACGCCGCCTGTCTCTGGCCCGGTTACTGGCGGTGAAACGACCAATATGGCTGCTGGATGAGCCGGCCAGCACGCTGGATGCCGCAGGACAGCGCCGGCTGCGCGATTTCATGCGGGCGCAGCTCGCCGCCGGCGGGATCATTGTCGCCGCGACACACGCCTCGCTCGGCATCGACGGCGCACAAGAACTCCTGCTCGATCAACTCTCGCCGGCTTTTGCGCAGGCGACGGCTTCGTTCACCGATGGAGAGGCTTTGGGACAGCCATGACGGCGCTCTCCGCCATATTCATTCGCGACATGCGCCTCGCCGTGCGCGTGGGCGGCGGCGCGTTGATGGGCGTCCTTTTCTTCTTGGTGGTGGTGACGCTGGTCCCGTTTGCGCTCGGGCCGGATTTAGGTTTGCTCAATCGCATCGGCCCCGCGATCCTCTGGCTTGCGGCGCTTCTCGCGAGCTTGCTCGCGCTCGATCGCCTGTTCGCCACGGATCATGAGGACGGGTCGCTCGACCTGATCCTCACGAGCCGGCCGCCGCTCGAGCTCGTGGTGTTGGCTAAAGGCTTTGCCCACTGGGTGACGACCGCGGTGCCGATCATTGTCGCAGCGCCGTTCGTCGGAATTTTTCTCAATCTCGGCGGCCGCGCCGGGGCGGCGACGGTGCTGACACTGCTGGTCGGCACGCCGGCGCTGACTTTTATCGGCATCATCGGCGCGGCTATCGCCGTGACCCTGCGGCGTGGCGGACTGTTGCTGGCAGTGCTGGTTTTGCCGTTGACGGTGCCGGTGCTTATTTTCGGGGTCGCCGCCGCCGACGCCGCAGTGAGCGGGCCGGTACCGTTCGGGACGCCGTTCATGGCCCTTTGCGGACTGTCGCTGGCGAGCCTCGTAGTGGGACCCTTCGCCGCGGCCGCAGCCTTGCGGCTGGAAATGGAGTAGCAACCTGATGGATGTGAGGGTGACGCGCGCTGCAAGTGCGGGGAAGGTTTGCGATGGCCGTTGCTGATCTGGCCAATCCGTCGCGGTTTCTGAAAATAGCCAATCCCGCCATCCCGTGGCTGGGCGGCCTGACGGTGATTGCGTTTGCCATCGGTATCACCGAGGCCGTGCTCGCGCCCGACGACTATCAGCAAGGCGCCACCGTCAAGATCATGTTTCTGCACGTGCCGGGAGCGTGGCTCGGCATGTTCGGTTGGGGGATCATGACGGTCGCCGCACTCGGCACGCTGGTATGGCGGCATCCGCTTGCCGACGTCACCGCAAAGACTGCGGCGCCAATCGGCGCCGCCTTTACGTTCATGTGTCTCGTCACCGGATCGCTGTGGGGCCGCCCGATGTGGGGAACCTATTGGGTTTGGGACGCGCGCCTGACGTCCGTGCTTGTTCTTTTTCTGCTTTATCTCGGCGTGATTGCGCTCTGGCGCACCGTCGATGATCCCTCGCGCGCTGCACGCGCGGCGGCAATCGTTACGCTGGTCGGCGCCATCGATCTGCCGATCATCAAATTCTCGGTCGAGTGGTGGAACACGCTGCATCAGAGCGCCTCCGTGTTCCGTATGGACGGCCCGACCATCGACCCCTCCATCCTTGTTCCGCTCCTGGTAATGACGGGCGCGTTTACGCTCCTGTTCATCACCCTTTTACTCGCTGCGATGCGTAATGAACTTCTGCGCCGCCGGGTGCGCACCCTGCGGCTGATGCAGGCAAGCGTCGTGGGCTGAACGTGGAAGACACCAACCACCTCGTTTTCATTGCCGCCGCCTACGGCGCCGCAGTCGCTGTGGTCGCCGGCCTGATTGCCTGGGTGATGCTCGACTACCGCGCACAACGCGCGAAGCTCGCGGAGTTTGAAAGCAGAGGAGTTGTTCGCGGCATCGCTGGTCGCATGGCCGTTCAAGAAGCGAACGAAGACGCATGAGCACGCAGACCGGAGACGATGGCAATCGCGGCGTCGGCCGCCGCCGTTTGCTGTTGCTCATACCGCTGATTGCGTTTCTCGCTTTGTTTGCGATTTTTCTGATCGGTCTTTTCTCCGGCGATCCCTCGCGTATTCCCTCCGCGTTAATCGGCCAGCCAGCGCCCAAAACCGCCCTGCCCGGGGTCGCCGGACTCGATCGCGACGGCAAGCCGGTGCCGGGCATCGATCCCGCGGATTTCAAAGGTGCGGTGACCGTCTTGAATGTCTGGGCGTCATGGTGCGTGCCCTGTCACGACGAGGCGCCGCTGCTGCTGCAGCTGTCGCAGGACCAGCGCCTCCGCGTCATCGGCATCAATTACAAGGACGAGGCGGAAAACGCCCGGCGCTTTCTCGGCCGCTACGGCAACCCATTCGCTGCCACAGGCGCCGACCGCGACGGCCGCGCTTCCATCGAATGGGGGGTTTACGGCGTGCCCGAGACATTCGTCGTCGGCCGCGACGGCCGCATTGCCTATAAGCTCGTCGGACCGATTACTCCGGATAATTTCACCAGCGCGCTCAAGCCTGAGATCGAAAAGGCGCTGGCGGCGGGTTCATAGTCTCTCGTCGTTGCGAGGAGTGAAACGATTAAGCAATCCGGTTCTTCGTAAGCCGGTCTGGATTTCCTTCGCTGTCGCTCGCAACGACGGTCATGCGGTTCACTCCTCCGCTGTCGCAGGTTCGGCCGCGTATTTTTGCAACAGCGGATATTGCAGCGCTCCGAAGATCAAGGTCAGCGGCATGACGCCAAACACTTTGAAATCCACCCATATGTTCGTGGACGTGTTGCGCCAGACGATCTCGTTCAGCACGGCCAACACGAAAAAGAACCACGCCCAACGCACGGTAAGCTTGCGCCAGCCTTCCGCGGTGAGATGAAACAGCGAGTCGAATACGACGCCGAGTAGCGGCTTGCCGAAGGCAAGTCCGCCGAGCAGCACCGCGCCGAACAGCGCGTAGATGATGGTCGGCTTGATCTTGATGAACGTGTCGTTGTGCAGAACAAGCGTCAGGCCGCCGAAGACGAGCACAATGATCGCGGTCACCACCGGCATGATCGGCAGCCGCCGCGTCAACACGTAGGACGCCGCCAGCGCCGCCAGCACGGCGACCATGAACGTTGCGGTCGCGGTAAAAATGCCAAAGCGGGAATTGGCAAAGAAGAACAGAATGAGCGGCCCGAGGTCGAGCGCGATCTTCACGAACGGATTGAGCTGAGGTTTTTCGATTTCGGGCATGGCGGGTCTCTAGTGGTCCGATTTTAACATTCGCATCCTGTCTCGGCACACTCTCGTGCGAATGTTAGAATCAAAGGACCACTAGCAGATATTGATCTCGGTGGAGCTTTGGATCTGACATTCGCTTCTAGAGTTAGCGGTGGACGGGTAGCGAATGTCAAATCCGCTCCATCGATGCGGCTCCACTGCGTGTTCAATCAGGCATCGGTTCCGGCGACGGCGCGGGCAAAGTCGCCCGCGGAAAACGGCGCCAAATCTTCGACGCTTTCGCCGACGCCGATAAAATGCACTGGTACGGCGAACTTGCCGGCGATGGCGACGAGAATGCCGCCGCGCGCCGTGCCGTCGAGCTTGGTCATGGCAAGCCCGGTCACGCCCGCGGCCCTGCGGAAAATCTCGACCTGGGAGAGTGCGTTCTGCCCGACGGTCGCGTCAAGCACCAACAGGACGGAGTGCGGCGCTGTCGGATCGGCTTTCTTGATAACGCGCACGATCTTTTGCAGCTCTTCCATCAACTCGCTGCGGTTTTGCAGGCGGCCGGCGGTGTCGACGAGCAGCACATCGACGTTGCGTTCTTTCGCGGCGCGCAACGCGTCGAACACCAGGCCCGCGGCATCGGCGCCGGCCTCTTTGGCGATAAACGCCGATCCGGTGCGCTCGCTCCAGATCTTGAGTTGATCGATGGCCGCAGCGCGGAAGGTGTCGCCCGCCGCCAGCATCACCGAGCGGCCTTCGGCGCGTAACCGTGCCGCGAGTTTGCCGATGGTCGTGGTTTTGCCCGAGCCGTTCACGCCGGCGACAAGAACGACAAAGGGTTTTTTTGCCGTGTCGATCACTAACGGCTGTGCGACCGGCGTCAGCACCTTCTCGATTTCGGCTGCGACCACGGCCTTAACCTCGGCCGGCGAAATGTCCGCGCCATGGCGGCCTTCACCGAGTGCGACAGCAATGCGGTGCGAGGCGTCAAGCCCGAGATCGGCGCGAATGAGCACGTCCTCAATCTCGCCGATGGTCTCAGCATCGAGCTTGCGCTTGGTGAGAAGATCGGAAATAGCGCTGCCAAGCGCCGCGGACGTGCGCTTGAGCCCGCCGCTTAGCCGCCGCCACCAGTTGCCCTGACCGCTGTCGTTCATCGCCCGCTCGTGATAGCCGTTTCGCCAAAGTAGGCAAACATGACCTCCGAAGAGATGGTGTCGCGGGTCCTCTATCGCGACGGGCTCATGCTGGTAATCGACAAGCCCGCGGGTATGGCGGTGCATGCCGGCCCGCCGAACTCGCGCAATCAGAACGAAAGCGTGGAGGACCACTTCGACGCGCTGCGTTTCGGCCTGCCGCGACCGCCGGCCCTGGCGCACCGGCTCGACCGGGACACCACCGGCTGCCTGATCCTTGGCCGCCACCGCAAGGCGCTGGCGCAGCTTGGCAAGCTGTTCAAATCGCGCGCCATCGACAAACTTTATTGGGCCGTCGTCGAAGGCGCTCCCGCCACTGAAGAGGGCGTGATTGAGTTCCCGCTGGGACGTCTCGACGACAAGATCGGCTGGTGGATGAAGCATGATCCCAATGGTCAGCCCGCGGTGACGAAGTGGAAAGTTTTAGGGTCGTCCAATACCGGCCGAGGCGCGGAGACTAAGGACCTAACCTGGCTCGCGCTTGAACCGCTGACCGGACGCACCCACCAGCTTCGCGTCCATTGCGCGGAAATGGGCTGGCCCATCGTCGGCGACGGCATTTACGGCAACGCGCCGCGGCATGGCGGCCCGACGTTGCATTTGCATGCGCGTGAAATCGTCGTCCCACTTTACAAGAACCGCTCGCCCATTCGCGTGACCGCGCCGGTGCCGGCACATATGCGTGACGCGCTTACGGCGTGCGGCTGGAAGGAAGAAGCTCTGGCCGCGGAATAGACGCGCCAGCTACGCGGCGAGCAGCCGCTCGCCGTCGTGACCACCGATTTTCACGTCGACGATTGTGCCCGGCACGGCCGAGCGTGAAAGTTTGACCGGCGTGAATTGCTCGGTTCGTCCAATCAGCTCAGACTCCAGCAATACGCGCCGCGTGACGCCGGTCTCGGCTTCGAGATGCCGGCGCAATGCCAGCGCGCCATGAGTGCGCAGCCTTTGCGCGCGCTCTTTGATAATGCGGCGATCAAGCTGCGGCATGCGCGCAGCCGGCGTTCCCGGCCGCGGCGAAAATGGAAACACGTGAAGGTGAGTCAGTCCGCATTCGTCGACCAGATCGAGCGAGCGCGCAAACATTTCCTCCGTCTCGGTCGGAAAACCGGCGATGATGTCGGCGCCGAACACAACGTCAGGCCGTACGTTGCGCAACAGCCGGCAAAAATCGATGGCATCCCCGCGCACGTGGCGGCGCTTCATGCGCTTGAGAATGAGATCGTCGCCGGCCTGAAGCGACAGATGCAAGTGCGGCATCAGCCGATCCTGCTGCGCGAAGGCGTCGATGAGATCGCGATCGGCCTCGATCGAATCAATGGATGACAGGCGCAGCCGTTTGAGTTCGGGCACATGACGCAGGATCTGCTTGACCAGCGTACCGAGTTTCGGCGTGCCCGGCAGGTCGCCGCCGTAGCTGGTGAGGTCGACGCCGGTCAGGACAATCTCGTTGTAATTGTTGGCAACCAGCCGCTCGACATCGGCGACAACCGCGCCCATCGGTACCGAACGCGAATTGCCGCGGCCGTAAGGAATGATGCAAAACGTGCAGCGGTGATCGCAGCCGTTTTGCACCTGGACGAAAGCGCGGCAGCGTCCGGAAAAGCTCTCGACCAGATGCGGCGCGGCATGTCGGACCGACATGATGTCGTTGACGATCACTTTTGGCGACGAGCTGACATCGAACGCGGAGCGCGTGTCTTGCCACATCGCGGCGCTAAGCTTTTCGGAATTGCCGAGAACGCGATCGGTCTCTGGCATGGCTGTGAAGGTCTGCGGCTCGGTTTGCGCCGCGCAGCCGGTGACCACGATCTTCGCCTGCGGCCGGTCGCGCCGCAACGCCCGGATGGTCTGCCGCGCCTGACGTACCGCTTCCGCGGTGACGGCGCAGGTATTCACCACCACCGTGTCGGTCAGTCCGGCGCTTTCCGCTTCGCGGCGGATGACTTCCGACTCCGCGGCATTGAGCCGGCAACCGAAGGTGACAACGTCGACGCTCATACGATCAGGCCGTTTCGGCTTCGGCAGCGAGCGTTTCGGGAAAATTCCCGGCGTGCTCAAATTCCGCCGGCCCGGTCATGAGCACGTGACCGTCCTGCTCGCGCCACTCGATGTCGAGATCGCCGCCTGGCACCTGGACGATCACCTTGCGACCGGTGCGGTCGAGCCGTGCCGCGGCGACCGCCGTCGCACAAGCGGCCGAGCCGCAGGCCTTGGTCAGCCCCGCGCCGCGCTCCCAGGTGCGGATCACAATACGATCGCGCGAAACGGTGGCCGCCAGCGTGATGTTGGCGCGCTCCGGGAACATCGGGTGGTTTTCAAGGTGCGGGCCAAAAGCCTGCAAATCGTAGGCGAACGGATCGTCGACCCAGAAAATTGCGTGCGGATTGCCCATGCTGACCACCGCGGGCGAACTCAAAATCGGCGCATCGGGCGGTGCGTAACTTAGATCAATCGCGCGGGTATCCGGAAATTCCTTGGCCAGCGGGATTTCGTCCCAGCGCCAGTGCGGCACGCCCATATCGACGGTGAACATGCCGGACGAACTCCGCCAGCAGGCAACCACACCGGCGGCGGTCTCGAAGTTCACCTCGCGCTTGCCGGTCTCGTCGCCGACCAGCGAAGCCACACAACGCATGCCGTTGCCGCAGGCGCCGGCTTCCGACCCGTCATTGTTGTAAATCCGGATTGACGCATCGGCGCGGCCGCGCGGCGGGTAAAGCGCCATAAGCTGATCGTAGGGTTCACGGCGCGCCGCGGCGCGCGCTTCTGCGGCCTCGATCGGGCGCGGCGCACGGCGCAAATCGACAATGACGATCTCGTTGCCGAGGCCGTTCATCTTGACGTAGTGCAAGTTCGCCAGTGCGCCCATGATAAAGCCGAAATGTGTGGGCATTTATATGAGGTCTGGGGCCCCCAACGCCAGTGTGGCAACCGCGACCCGGTTCTACGGGGGCGGCGTTGTCATGCTAGAAAGAGCCGGGCGAAATCGATAATGGCGCCGTAACCGGGGCCAAACGGGAGATCTTGATGCTGCTCCGCTTTGCGCTCTGCGTCGGTGTTGCAGCCGCGTTGGTTTTTGCAGCGGCGCAACCGTCGTGGGCGCAGAAACCCGCGGAAACCCCATCCGCCCCAGCGGGCAAGTCCGACGTCCCGCCTCCCCCACAATCCAGTGACCCTTTCGGCGAAGATACGACGCTGACCGCCAAGCCGATCGTGTTCATCAAAGGCACCGGCACTTGGGACAAGGCCTTCGACACCATCACCGCTGCGTTGAAGAAACTAAAAGCGTATGTCGAAAAGGAAGGGCTTACCGCCGACGGCCAGCCGATGACCATCTTCACCGCGACCGACGACACCGGCTTTCAGTTCCAGGCCGCCATGCCGATCACTGCGCTGCCGAAAAATCCGCCGCACGGCGATATTGGTGTAGGCACCTCGCCGGAAGGCCGCGCGCTTAAATTCGTGCATCGCGGCTCGTATGACGGATTGGACAACACCTACGAAGCGATCACCAACTATCTCGATGAACGGCGCATGGAAGCCAAGGATCTCTTCATCGAGCAATACGTGACCGATCCGCTGACGACCGACGAAGATCACCTGATCGTCAACGTGCTGGTGCTGGTCAAATAGCGGCAGCTGGCTGAGCTAGAACTGCCACGTCTCTCCCGGCCGCAAAGTGCGAAAGCGTTTCGGCGAAATGCCCGCCTCGACGAGCGCGGCGGCAAGCGCCGCGGGCGGCGCATCGATCGCCTCGTCGGTGAGCTGAAAGGTCCCGTAATGGTGGCCGAGGGCAAACTCGGCGCCGCAAATCTGGAACGCCTGCACTGCTTCGGCCGGGTTCATGTGCTGATCGGCCATGAACCATCGCGGCTCGTAGGCGCCGATCGGCAAAATCGCGAGCTTGAACGGACCGTGGCCCGCACGCGCGTTGCGGAATGTACTGCCGTCGCCGTATCCGGAATCGCCGACGAAATAAATCTTCCCGACCGGCGCTTCAATGACGAACGATGCCCACAGCGACATGTTGCGGTCGGACAAGCTCCGCGCCGACCAATGTTGTGTTGGGACCATTGTTACAGCCACGCCGGCACCGAGTTCTATTCGCTCACCCCAGTCATAGGCTTCCGCAGCAATGCCGCGATCGTGATTGCGCATGATCGTGTCATTGCCGAGCGGAGTAATGACGCGCGGGCTGTGCGCGGCGTTAAGCCGAGACAAGGTGGCGACGTCGAGGTGATCGTAGTGCGCGTGCGAGACCAGGACCGCATCAATCGACGGCAAATCGGCAAAGGCGATGCCCGGATCGTTCACCCGCCTCGGACCGATAAACCGCAAAGGCGACGCGCGCTGCGACCACACCGGATCGAGCAACACATTGATCCCGGCACTCTGCACCAAAAAGCTGGCATGACCGACATAGGCGACACGCAGGGTCGGGCCGTGGACGCGGGTCGGCGGACAATCGCGGTAGGGCGAGGGTGCCCATTTTGGCCACTTTGCCCTGGTGCGCCCCCGTCCGAATAACCAGCGCAGGAGATCGCCGCGGCCTTTCGGCGGCACCCCGCGGCTGTCGAAGAACCGCTCGCCGTCAAAGTGATCGCTGACCGGCCCGTTGTAATATCGCGACATTTCCCCTCGCAGCGCAGGCAAACGCCCGGGCGAACGCGGTTGACGGAAGCGACGCCCAGCCCTATTTTCCGGGCGCTTTTACAAGCGACCGAACGTTACCGGCGCCGACCGGCCCGAGAGGCCGGAGGTTCCGCCCGACAGCGCGATGCGCCCTCGGGCGTTAATTGCCGTTGCCGGACTTGATGGAGAAAGACGACAAATGTTCGACAGCCTGTCCGAACGCCTGAATGCAGTCCTCGACCGGCTCACCCGGCGAGGCGCGCTATCGGAGGGTGACGTCGACGCGGCGTTGCAGGAAGTCAGGCGCGCGCTGGTCGAAGCCGACGTCGCGCTCGATGTCGCCCGCGCCTTCACCGACGAGGCAAAGAAGCACGCGGTTGGCATAGCGGTCATCAAGTCGGTCACGCCCGGCCAAATGGTCGTGAAGATCGTGCACGATCAGTTGGTGGAGACTTTGGGCGCGCAGGTCCAGCCGATCGATCTCAACGCGCCGCCTCCCGTCGTCATCATGATGGTCGGCCTGCAAGGCTCCGGCAAAACCACGACAACGGCGAAGCTCAGCAAGCGGCTCGCCGAAATTGCTAAGCGCAAAGTTCTGATGGCGTCGCTCGACACGCGCCGGCCGGCGGCCATGGAGCAACTCGCCGTACTCGGCCGGCAGGTTAGCGTCGACACGCTCCCTGTCGTCGCCGGCCAGACGCCGGCACAAATCGCGAGCCGCGCGCTGCAAGCGGGGCGGCTCGGTGGCTATGACGTGGTGGTGCTCGATACCGCGGGCCGGCTCACGCTGGACGAAGCGATGATGGCCGAAGCGGCCGAGGTCCGCCGCATCGCCGCACCGCACGAGGTTTTGTTGGTCGCCGACGCGCTCACCGGCCAGGACGCCGTCAATCTCGCCCGCAGCTTTGACGAACGCGTCGGCCTCACCGGCATTGTGCTCACCCGCGTCGACGGCGACGGCCGCGGTGGCGCGGCACTTTCGATGCGCGCCGTCACCGGCAAGCCGATCAAGCTCATCGGCACCGGCGAAAAACTCGACGCACTTGAGGAATTCGATCCGGCCCGCATCGCCGGACGCATTCTCGGCATGGGCGACATTGTCGCGCTGGTCGAAAAAGCCGCCACCACCATCGACGCCGAGAAGGCGGCGCGCGTCGCCGAGAAGATGCGCAAGGGCTCCTTCGATCTCGCCGACCTGCGCGAGCAACTCACGCAGATGCAGAATATGGGCGGCATGAGCGGGCTGATGTCGATGCTGCCCGGCGTCGCCAAGATCAAAAACCAGCTCGCCGAACGCAATCTCGACGAGACCATGCTTAAGCGGCAGATGGCGATCATCGATTCCATGACGCCGAAGGAACGGCGCAATCCCGATCTGCTCAAAGCAAGCCGCAAGCGCCGCATCGCCGCCGGCTCTGGCACCAAACCGGAAGACATCAACCGGCTTCTGAAAATGCATCGCACCATGGCCGACGTGATGAAAGCCATGGGCGGCGCCAAGCGCGGACCGATGGCGGGGATTGCCAACATGCTCGGCCTCGGCGGTGGAATGCCGAGCCCGCAGCAGATGGCGGAGCTTGCCAAAAAGATGCCCGGCGGATTGCTGGCGGGCGGACCGGGCGCCGGCTTGCCTGGCTTGCCGCCGAATTTCCCGGGCTTGCCGAGCGGACTTCCCGGCGGGCTTCCAGGCCTAGGTCCGAAGCTGCCGGGCGGACTGCCGCCGGGATTTCCGGGGCTGGGGAAGAAAAAATGATGTACGCGCAACCGCACGAACGTTTTTCCGCAGTGCTTGCGCTTGATCCGCGCGAGACGACCGCGTTCGCAGAATCGGTCGGCGATACCAATCCGATCCACCATGACGCCGAGCTCGCGGAAAAATCGCGCTTCGGCCGTTTGCTCGCCAGCGGCCCGCAAACCACTGCGCATTTGCTGGCGCTGACTGCCTCGCACTTCTCCAAACGCGGCGCGATGCTTGGCTTGGAATTTTGGGTGCGATTTCGCCGGCCGGTTTACGCGGACGAGACCATCACGCTCGAATGGCTTGTCGTATCGGTCAAGCGAAGCACCCGCGGCGAGATCGTCGATTTGCGCGGCCGCGTTCGTAAAGAAAACGGCGAGACCGCCGTCGGCGCCAAAGGCCGTGTTCTTGTTACGGAAAAATTCTAAAAGCTTGCACAGGAAAGGAACGAATAATGCCTGTAGTGATCCGCATGGCCCGCGCCGGAACTAAAAAGCGGCCGTTTTATCACGTCGTCGTCGCCGACAGCCGCGCGCCGCGCGATGGCCGCTTCATCGAGCGTCTTGGTTATTTCAATCCGCTATTGCCCAAGGACAAGCCCGAGCGGCTGAGATTGGATCTCGACAAGGTCAAAGCTTGGATCGCCAAGGGCGCGCAGCCTTCAGATCGCGTGACGCGCTTTCTCGACGCCGCCGGCATCATGAAGCGGGAGAAGCGCAACAACCCGCAAAAGGCGGTGCCGCGCAAAGAGCGCAAAGCCAAGGAAGAGGCGGCGAAGGCCGCGGCCGGAGCGACGCCCGCCGCAGCACCAGCCGCTGCACCCGCTGCGGCTCCGCCCGCCGCCTAGGAGACAATGCAATGCCGGGCGGCGGCCGTATCTGTCTCGGGCAAATCGGCGCCGCCCACGGCATTACCGGCGAAGTACGGCTGCGCTCTTTCACGTCGGACCCGAACGCGATTACGGGTTATGGCCCGCTCGAAACCGAGGACGGGCGCGTTCTCACGATCGAGTTGCTGCGGCCAGCCAAGGATCACTTCGTGGCACGGCTTTCCGGCGTTGCCGATCGCAACGCCGCCGAGCGACTGACGAACGAGAGGCTCTACGTCCCGCGCGAGCGATTGCCGCCGCCTGATGACGCCGATGAGTTCTATCACGCCGACCTCATCGGACTTTCGGTGGTCGACCCGGCCGGCGAAACTTTCGGCAGCGTTATCGCCGTGCACAATTTCGGGGCCGGCGACTTGATCGAAGTGCGGGTCGAAGGCGTGAGCAAAACCGAACTCGTTCCGTTCGACACAACACACGTACCAGCCGTCGATATCGCGGCTGGGAAGATCGTTGTCGTTCTCTCTTCCGTCGCGGGAGAGGATAGCGAGGCCTGAGATGTGGCGGGCGAGCGTGTTGACTATTCTCCCGGATGTTTTTCCGGGTCCATTAGGCGCAAGCCTCGCCGGCAAGGCGCTCGCGGCGGGTGTTTGGTCGCTCGACGTGATCGACGTCCGCACCTTCGCGACCGACCGGCATCGGACAGTCGATGACACGCCGGCCGGCGGCGGCCCTGGCATGGTCATGAAGGCCGATGTGCTCGGCCGTGCGCTTGACGGCACGGCAGCTGAGGGCCGCCCTCGCCTCTTGCTATCCCCGCGCGGGACGCCCCTGACGCAGGCGCGGGTCGCGGCGCTCGCAAGGGAAGCCGGCGTCGTTCTTGTTTGCGGCCGGTTTGAAGGGGTCGACGAGCGCGTGATCGCTGCGCGCGGCCTGGAAGAAGTCTCCGTCGGAGACTATGTGCTGTCCGGCGGCGAGATCGCGGCCATGGCGCTGATCGATGCCTGTGTTCGCACCCTACCCGGCGTCATGGGCGCGGCAGCCTCGGGTGATGAGGAAAGCTTTAGTCAGGGATTACTGGAATACCCGCATTACACCCGCCCACAGGTGTGGGAAGGCCGGGCGATCCCCGATGTGCTGCTGTCGGGCGATCACGGCAAGATCGCCGCCTGGCGGCACACCGAGGCCGAACGGCTGACCCGGGAGCGTCGGCCTGACCTTTGGGCGGCTTTTCTGGACCGCGTCCGCAGCGGCCCGCGGCCGGGGTGACGGGAGGGTGACAAAGCGCACGCGGTAGCGTAGAAGCTCGCGCAACCCGCTTAGCCCCGGCCGAAAAACGCGCCCGCAGCGCAGCCGATGCGCAGTCCGTTGGAGAATTGCCATGAACCTGATCAAAGAAATCGAAACCGAGCAGGTGGCGAAACTCACTGCCGGCAAGGACATCCCCGACTTCCGGCCGGGCGACACCCTCATCGTTAACGTCAAGATCGTCGAGGGCGAAAGGAGCCGCGTGCAGGCCTATGAAGGCGTTTGCATCGGCCGCGCCGGCGCCGGATTGAACGAGAATTTCACCGTCCGGAAGATCTCCTACGGCGAAGGCGTGGAACGCGTGTTTCCGCTGTACTCGCCGATGATCGACTCGATCAAAGTGCTGCGCCGCGGCCAGGTGCGCCGGGCGAAGCTTTATTATTTGCGCGGCCGGCGCGGCAAGGCGGCGCGCATTGTCGAGCGGCAGGATCACAGCGGCGCCGAAACCGAAGCGGCGGCCGCCAAGGAGAAAGCGGCGGAGTAATCCATGGCGAAGCCGCGAACTCTCTACGACAAAATCTGGGAAGATCACCTCGTCGACCAAGAGGCCGACGGCACTTCCCTCATCTATATCGACCGGCATCTCGTCCATGAGGTGACGAGCCCGCAGGCCTTCGAAGGCTTGCGCATGTCCGGACGCAAGGTGCGCGCACCCGACAAAACACTGTGCGTGGTCGATCACAACGTACCGACCACCGACCGCCGGCAGAAGAATCCCGATCCCGAGAGCGAGCAGCAGATCGCGTGCCTTGCCGAAAATGCCAAGGCCTTCGGCCTCGAGTATTTCAACGAGTTCGATAAGCGCCAGGGCATCGTCCACATCATCGGGCCGGAGCAAGGTTTCACGCTGCCAGGCGTGACGCTTGTCTGCGGCGACAGCCACACCGGCACGCATGGCGCGTTTGGCGCGCTGGCCTACGGCATTGGCACGTCCGAAGTCGAACACGTGCTGGCGACGCAAACGCTGATCCAGAAAAAATCGAAGAACATGCGAGCAGTCGTCGACGGCGTCTTGCCGCCGGGCGTCACCGCCAAGGACATCATCCTCGCCATCATTGGCGAGATCGGCACCGCCGGCGGCACCGGCTACGCGCTGGAATATGCCGGCGACGCCATTCGCGCGCTGTCTATGGAAGGCCGCATGACCGTCTGCAACATGTCGGTCGAGGCCGGCGCGAAAGCCGGATTTATCGCGCCGGACGAGAAAACCTACGCTTATGTGAAGGACCGCCCGAAATCGCCGAAAGGCGCGGCGTGGGACGATGCCCGGCGCTTTTGGGACACGCTCACTTCGGACGATGGTGCGCACTTCGATCGCGAAATCAGGCTCGATGCGGCAAAGCTGCCGCCGCTGGTGACCTGGGGCACGAGCCCCGAGCAAGTGGTGTCGATCACGGGCCGCGTACCGCGCCTCGACGAAGTCCCCGAGAACAAACGCGAAGCGGCCGAGCGTTCGCTCGACTACATGGGGCTCAAGGGCGGCGAAAAGATCGCGGACATCGCGATCGACCGCGTCTTCATCGGCTCATGCACCAACGGCCGCATCGAGGATTTGCGCGCCGCCGCCAGTGTCGTCGGCGACAAGAAGGTCCACGCCAGCGTCAGCGCCATGATTGTTCCCGGCTCCGGATTAGTGAAGGAGCAAGCCGAGGCCGAAGGACTCGACAAGATCTTCGTCGGCGCCGGCTTCGAATGGCGTGAGCCCGGTTGCTCGATGTGCCTCGGAATGAACCCCGACAAGCTGTCGCCGGGTCAACGTTGCGCTTCGACCTCAAATCGCAATTTCGAGGGCCGGCAGGGCTATAAAGGCCGCACTCATCTCGTGTCACCGGCCATGGCTGCGGCCGCCGCGATCGCCGGGCATTTCGTCGACGTCCGAGAGTGGAAATAGCGCGCCCCTCTTAAGCCGTTCACGTTTTTTGATTAAGCTTCCCGCTCGTGAGCCGCTTCATCCGATGGCGAGTTGAGCTTCGCACGCTGTTGCGGCGGCGGCGCGTCCAGTTGGCGCTGGCCGTCCGGACGACCATTGCGGCGCTGGTTGCGCTGGCGCTGGCGCAGCTCCTGCACATGCCGCTGCCGTTATGGGCGGTTATCACTGCGATGATTGTGACGCAGATGAGCATCGGCCGATCGCTCAAAGCCTCGTTCGATTATTTGATCGGGACGCTGGGCGGCGCGATCTACGGCGGCGCGGTTACGGTCGTTATTCCCCATGAGAGCGAAATCGCGCTGCTCGCGCTTCTCGCCGTTGTTGTCGGTCCGCTTGCTTTCGTCGCCGCCGTCAATCCCCGCTTCGCCGCCGCGCCGGTCACCGCCATCATCGTTTTGTTGCTGCCGCAGATGACGCACGCCAGCGCCGTCAGTTCGGCAATCGATCGCGTTCTGGAGGTCGCGCTCGGCGGCGTGACCGGCGCCATTGTCTCCGTAATCTTCCTGCCTTCGAACGCTCACCCGCTTATCGTGGGCGCGGCATCGCGCACGCTCAATCTGATGGCGGGCGCGCTCGGCGAATTGCTCGCCGGCTTAGCCGAAGGTCTCGACTTTGAGGCGCTGCACCGCATCCAGGACGGTATCGGCCAGGCTTTAGTGAAGATGAACGAGGTCGGCGCCGAGGCGGAACACGAGCGGGCGGCGGGCCTCGCCGTCGGGCCCGATACTGGACCGCTGCTGCGCATGCTACTGCGGCTGCGCCACGATCTGGTGATGATCGGACGAGCAGCTACCCTGCCGTTACCGGAGCCCTTTCGCACACGGCTTGCGCCAGCGCTGGCGCAGGCCGGCGTCGCCGCCGCGGATTATCTGCGCGCGAGCGCCGCGGCGCTTCAGTCCAGTCGGACAGCACCGCCGCTCGAGACGACCGATGCGGCGCTGAAGAGTTATGCCGCCGAGATTGAGGCGTTGCGGCGCGAAGCCCTGACGCGAAGCCTTTCCGCCGAGGCCGTCGAGCGCTTGTTTGCGCTCGGCTTCGCGCTCGAGCAAATCCGCAACAACTTTAAGGACCTCGAACGCTGCGTAACTGAGTGGTCGAACGATCCAAAAACCGAAGCGCCCCGATTGGAGCGGTAGCGCCCGCGCAACTCAGCCGCGCACCCACCAGCAATGCTTTTCCGGAAACAGCACTCGGCCGCTCGGCCGATATTGCACCACATACCAGCTGGTGCAGCGGCGGTAGGTCGGCCGCGGATTGATCTGTATGCGGGGCGGCCCGGGCGGCCCGACGATATGGGAAAATGACGGCCCGCCACTGACCGTGGCGTCCTGCGCCTGCGCAAGCGGCGCAGCCCCGCCAGCCAGTACCAGCGCCAGCCCCAAAACCCGTGCACGCGACATCACCGACATGACGCCTCGCATCACCTTAAGAGCTCCCCCACGGGGAGCATGCCGAAAAAACCACACTAGAACGGTAATTTGCTAGTGTCTTTTCGAGTCCGAAGTTCGCAAACGAGAAAGCCGAGCGCACCGCGCGTTTCCAGCCTCGCTCAAACATTCTACAACATCTTATGTCCGACACGGCATCCGATTTGGCATCCGATCCACTGGCCTGGCGGCCGATCAAGGCGCCGTCGCTCGCCGAGCTCGAAGTCCTCGCCAGCGAAATTTTCCGGCGTTTGCCGCGCAGGTTTCGCGACCTGTGCGAGGGCGTCGTCATTCAGGTCGACGATTTCGCGACTGACGAAGCGCTCGATCAGGTCGGCGCGGAAAGCGAATTCGACCTGCTCGGCCTGTTTCATGGCGTCGGTCTGCCTTTCCGCTCGGAAAGCGCGCCGGTGCAAATGCCGAATATGATCTGGCTGTACCGGCGGCCGATCCTCGACTACTGGGCCGAGCATGACGAAACGCTCGGCGCGATTGTCAAACATGTCCTGGTGCATGAGATCGGCCATCATTTCGGCTTGTCCGACGCCGACATGATGGTGATCGAAGCGACGGCCGATGAAGCAAAAGGATCAGTGTCATGAAAGTCGAGGGCGCGTGCCATTGCGGCTTTATCAGCGTCGAAGCCGAAATCGATCCAGAGAAGGTCTCGATCTGTCATTGCACGGATTGCCAAACCATCAGCGGATCCGCATTCCGGCTGTCCGTCCCCGTTCCCGGCAATGCGTTAAAAATGACCGGAGAACCGGCGACCTATGTCAAGACGGCGGAGAGCGGCAACCGCCGTGAGCAGGGCTTCTGTCCGAAATGCGGATCGCCGATCTATTCGACCACGCCCGAAGACGGGCCCAAGGAGTCATACATGTTGCGCGTCGGGATCCTGCGTCAGCGCGATCGCCTGAATCCAAGGTTGCAGATTTGGGCTCGTTCGGCGCGGCCGTGGCTCGCAGGCCTTGCCGATCTGCCAAAGAACGAAACGCAGCAGGGCACAGCTCACTTGCGGTGACCCGGACGTACTCATAAACAAAAGCCAGATTACCGTCATACAAAGAATGGCGAGATCCGCTCTGCGGTCGAAGCGGTCGTATCGAGCTCGTCTTGATGGATGAAAAGGTAACGGCCGTGCCATCTCCGAGAGGGACACCGGAACGACTCAGCATGTTCTCCGACGGCGTATTTGCTGTCCTTATAACCGTGCTGGTTTTGGAGCTGCGACCGCCGGAACTGCCCACCTTTAACGCATTACTTTTGCTTTGGCCTACCTGGCTTAGTTATGCGGTGAGCTATCTTTTCATCGCCATCGTTTGGGTCAATCACCACTATCTCCACGCTATGCCACTCAGGCGACCCCACGTTTGATGTGGTTTAATTTCGCGCACCTTTTTTCGGTGTCGCTACTCCCGCTTTCCACTGCTTGGATGGCTGTAAGCGAATTGGCGCCGCAGCCTGTTGCCTTTTATGCTGCGGTCTTCTTCCTCGTGAACGCAACGTACATAGCTTTGATCTGGGAGCTTATAGAGCGAGCCCCTGTCAAAGAAGTCTCGCAGAAGGAGCGCAAAATCATGCGCTTCCGATCGATTACGACCTTACGTGTTTTCGGCATCGCCGCGATAGTGGCGCTTAAATATCCGCCAGTCGGGCTCGGAATGTGTATTTGTTGCGTGATTGTTTATCTGAAGCCCGAGGCGCCGGGAGCCTGAAGGTAAAGCGAAGATGCGGCCGATATCGCTTCTTGGCACATATCAGACATCCCCTGATGTCCGCGCGAGGTCCAATTCTGGGGGTCAAAGAAGAGTTACGAGTGGCGGCCCCAAGTCTGCCGTGATCGTGCTAAACAGAAAACGAGCTGTTAAGGCTAAAACGAGCGGAGCAATGTCATGATCGTGACGGTTTTTCGCTCCCGCCTGCGGCCTGGCGTTGGCGAGGACTATCGCGCCATGCTCCGCCGCATGATCGAGCTTGCTGAGAGCATGCCCGGGTACGTTTCGCACAAGGATTTCACCGCCGACGACGGCGAGCGCGTGACTATCGTCGAGTTCGAGCATGAAGAGAGCCAGCGCGCATGGCGCACGAACGCCGAGCACCATGCCGCCCAAAAGCTCGCGCGGCAGAAATATTACACCGAGTATCACATCCAGGTGTGCAAGCTCGATCACGAAACCAAGTTCAAGGCCAAGGATACTGCGGAACCCGCGCGGCGGCTGTCCCGGCGCAGGGTTGACCGGCGCGCTTGACTGTACCATTTAGCCTGACAGCGCAGCCGCTTATTGGGAAAGACCATGCAAAAGTTCACAACGCTCGAAGGCGTCGCAGCGCCGATGAAAATGATCAACGTCGACACCGACATGATCATACCCAAGCAATACCTGAAGACCATCAAACGCACTGGCCTTGGCAAGGGATTATTCGCCGAGAAGCGCTACCGTGACGACGGCAGCGAGAACCCGGATTTCGTGCTCAACAAGCCGGCTTACCGTAAGGCGAAAATCCTCGTCGCCGGCGACAATTTCGGCTGCGGCTCGTCGCGCGAGCACGCGCCCTGGGCGTTACTGGACTTCGGCATCACCTGCGTGATCTCGACCTCGTTCGGCGACATTTTCTACAACAACTGTTTCAAGAACGGCGTCCTGCCCGTGCAGGTGTCGCCCGAAGATCTGGAAAAGCTGTTCGACGACGCCGAACGCGGCGCCAACGCGACGCTCACGGTCGATCTGGCAAAGCAGGAAATCCGCGGTCCCGACGGCGGCGTGATCAAGTTCGAGATCGATCCGCACCGCAAGCATTGTCTGCTTGAGGGTCTCGACGACATCGGCCTGACCATGGTCAAGAAGAACAAGATCGACAGCTTCGAGCAAAAGGCCAAGGCGGAACGGCCTTGGATGTGAAAAAAGCGCAGATGGTCCTTAGGTTCGTCATCGCCGGACTTGATCCGGCGATCCATCGTTCCTTCCGCAACAGTTAAGATGGGTCACCGGGTCGAGCCCGGTGACGACGCCGAGAAAGCGCAATGCCCGCCGCCATCTCCGTTTCCCACCTCAACAAGACCTATGCCGGCGGTTTCCAGGCGCTCAAGGACATCAACCTCGAGATTCCGCACGGCGAGATTTTCGCCCTGCTCGGCCCGAACGGCGCGGGCAAAACCACGCTGATCAGCATCATCTGCGGCATCGTCAATCCGACCGGCGGCTGCGTCGCGGTCGATGGTCACGACATCCTCGCCGACTATCGCGTTACCCGCTCGCTGATTGGGCTGGTGCCGCAAGAACTCGCCAACGACATGTTTTCGTCGGTCTGGAAGACCGTCTCGTTCAGCCGCGGGCTGTTCGGCAAGCCGGCCTATCCCGCCCACATCCAGAAGATCCTCAAGGACCTTTCGCTTTGGGACAAGAAAGACAGCAAGATCGCCACGCTGTCCGGCGGCATGAAGCGCCGGGTGATGATCGCCAAAGCGCTCTCGCACGAGCCGCGCATCCTATTTCTCGATGAGCCGACGGCGGGCGTCGACGTCGAACTGCGCAAGGACATGTGGGAAATGGTGAATGCGCTGCGCGCCTCGGGCGTCACCATCATTCTCACCACCCACTACATCGAAGAAGCCGAGCAGATGGCCGATCGCGTCGGCGTCATCAACCGGGGCGAGTTGATCCTGGTCGAGGACAAGGTCGAGCTGATGCGCAAGCTCGGCCAAAAGCAGATGACGATCGAACTGCGCGAGCCGATCGCCTCAGTGCCAGCCGCGCTCGCGCGCTATGGCCTGACGCTGACTGACGACGGCTGCAAGCTGATCTACAGCTACGACACGCGCGGCGAACACACCGGCATCACCGAACTGCTCGACGAGTTGCGCAATGCCGGAGTTGCCTTCAAGGATCTGTCCACGACGCAAAGTTCGCTGGAGGACATTTTTGTCGGACTGGTGAGCAGGCGCAAATGAACCTTTATGCCGTCAGCGCAATTTACCGGTTCGAGATGGCACGCACGCAGCGTACCTGGCTGCAAAGCATCGTCTCGCCGGTGATCTCGACGTCGCTCTATTTCGTGGTGTTCGGCGCAGCGATCGGCTCACGCATCAGTACCATCGAGGGCGTCAGCTATGGCGCCTTTATCGTGCCCGGGCTGATGATGCTGATGCTGCTCACGCAAAGCGTCAGCAATGCCGCGATCGGCATCTACTTCCCGCGCTTTTCGGGCACCATCTATGAAATTCTGTCCGCGCCGGCGTCATCGCTGGAAATCGTGCTCGGCTATGTCGGCGCCGCCGCCACCAAGTCGATTGTGCTCGGCCTGATCATTCTCGGCACGTCAGCGCTGTTCGTGCCGCTGAAGATCGAGCATCCGCTGTGGATGCTCGCCTTCCTGGTGTTGACAGCGGTAAGCTTCAGCTTGTTCGGCTTCATTCTCGGCATCTGGGCCGACGGCTTCGACAAGCTCCAGGTTTTTCCGCTTTTGATCATCACGCCGCTGACATTTCTCGGCGGCACGTTCTATTCGACTAGCCTACTGCCGCCGTTCTGGCGCACCGTGACGCTGTTCAATCCAATCGTCTATCTGATCAGCGGCTTCCGCTGGAGCTTCTTCGGGCTCGCCGACGTCAATATCGAAATCAGCGTTGCCGCAATCCTGTTCTTTCTCTTCCTTTGCCTCGCGGTGGTGTGGTCGATTTTCAGGACCGGCTATCGGCTGAAGACTTAAGCTGCGTCAGTGCAACGCTGCGACCAGCTTCGCCACCCGGCCCTTGTACTCGGCGCGCGCCTTGAGCGCGCCATCCATGTCGACGGAAACAAACCGCGCCAGATTGTTGGGCTGCATTTGCGCGACGCGATCCATGTCGGCGCTGATGATGGTGCCGATCATGGCGTAGCCGCCGCCAGAGACGGCGTCGCGATGCAGGATTATCGGTTCCAGTCCGCCAGGCACCTGGATCGAGCCGTAGGGATAGCCGGCATCGACAATGTTGGAGGGATCGGAGCCGGCGCCGAACGGCTGCTTGCGCTCGCGAAAGGCAAGCGGCCTTCCCTTGCGGTATCGATAGCCGATGCGGTCGGCTTCCGGCGCAACGGTCCAGGTGTCCGCGAAAAACGATTTCGCCGATTCATCTGTGATCCGATGGAAGTATAGTCCCGGCAGAACGCGCAATTCGAGCGACTTCGGGTACGCCGGAACGAGGTCCTTAGGCAACGAACGGCCGGCGCGCGCGCCGGAGCGCGGCTGGCCGACCGGGAGCACATCGCCGGCCGCAAGTTTGCGGCCGGCGAAGCCGCCGAGCGCGCCGAGCGCATAAGTCGAGCGACTGCCGAGCACCTCGGGAACGTCAATTCCGCCCGCGACCGCGATGTAGGTTCGCGCACCGATTCTCATGAAATCGAAGCTGAGGCGGTCGCCCGCTTTGACCGCGAACGACTCGTTGCGCGCTCGCACCTCGCCGTTGAGCTTCGGCGCCGCCTCGGCGCCGGTGACCGCGACGATCGCGGGTGCGCGAAACACGAGCTCGGGTGCGAGCAAGGTCGCTTCCAGCGCCGCCGCGCCCGCCTCGTTGCCGACCAAGAGATTGGCGGCGCGCAAGGCGTATTGATCGAGCGCGCCCGAGAGCGGAATGCCGATATTGTAGTAGCCGGGCCGGCCGGCGTCCTGGACGCTGGTAGCGAGGCCGGGCTTGATGACTTCAATGGCCATAGAGCACCTCCACCAGATGCCGGCTGTAACCGCCGGGATCGGCGAGAAAAGCTTTCAGCGAGAAATTCACCGGTTGGATGGTCAGGTCGAACGTGCCGTCCTCGACTGCCTTGATGTCGCGGTCGTACTCTTCACGCGAGATCGGCTTCCATTTGACGATGTCGCCCGGCCGGAAGAACGCCAAAAAGTCCTTGAGGTAAGGCAGCTTCTGCGCCGGATCGTAGATCGGCGCCGGCGTGATGCCGAACAGCTGATAGCCGCCGGCACCGCGGACCGAATAGATGGCGGTGAAGCAGCCGCCGTGACCGACCGTGAGTTTCGGCGTGTCGGTGCGCGGACGGAGATATTTGGGCACCTCAATCTGCTTCTCGCGCTCCACCATCTGGAACAGGAACGGGAGGCCGGCGACAAAGCCGACCATGGAGACGAACCACGGTGCGCTAGCGTGCGCGGCGATGAAATCATCGACCGATTTGTAGCCATTGATGCGCGCGCCGTATTCCAGATCGGTGCTGGTGGGGTCCTGATGGCGCTCGCGAAACCGCATCAGCGTCTCGTGCGTCCAAGGATCGTTGTAGAGCACGGGAATCTCGATGATGCGCGTCGGCAGTTCCAGATCGGCGCTGCCAATCGCGGCCTCAATCTCCTTGAGCGTGCCGAGCATTTTGTCGGGATGAATGACGTCCGGATCGAACCGCACCAGATAGGAGGCGTTCGATGGGCAAATCTCCGTCACGCCCGGGATGCGCCGCTTCTGCAATTCGGTGCAGATCGCCATGCCCTTGAAGAAGGCTTCGAGCGACATTTCCTCATTGATCTCGGCGAAGACGTGCTCGTCGCCGCCGAAGGAGTAACGGATCGCGCCCATCTGTGCTCCTATCCCCATCGTGCCGCGCCGGCGGCGATTTAGCCCGCCAGCAGCCGCTCGAGAAATCCGGTATCGAAACGCCCCGCCTGCACGTCCGCCGTCTGCGCCAGACGCTTATGCAGCGAAGCTGTGGTGACCACCCCCTCGATCGCGAACTCGTCAAGCGCGCGGCGCAGCCGCGCCAGCGCGCCCTGCCGAGTTTCCGCATGCACGATGATCTTGGCAAGCAGGGAGTCGTAATACGGCGGCACGGCGTAGCCCGGATAAAGCATGGTATCGACGCGCACCCCCGGCCCGCCGGGAAGCGACAGCGCGCTGACCCGCCCTGGCGAAGGCCGGAAATTCTTGTCCGGGTCCTCGGCATTAATCCGCACCTCGATGGCGGCGCCGCGCGCGGTCACGTCAGACTGCTGGCGCTTGAGGGATTCGCCCTGCGCGATCAGGATCATCTCGCGCACCAGGTCGACACCGGTGATCATCTCCGTGATCGGGTGCTCGACCTGAATGCGCGTGTTCATCTCGATGAAGAAGAATTCCCGGGTTGCGTCGTCGTAGAGGTATTCCAGCGTGCCGGCGCCGCGATAGTGCACGCGCTCGGCGAGCCGCACCGCCGAGGCGCACAGCGCCTGCCGGGTAACGTCGTCAAGCGCGGGCGATGGCGCCTCTTCCCAGATTTTCTGCCGTCGGCGCTGCAGCGAACACTCGCGCTCAAAGAAATGCAGCACGCGCTGGCCGTCGCCCATGACCTGCACCTCGATGTGGCGGGCGCGGTTGAGAAAACGCTCCAGATAAAGCGCGCCGCTGCCGAACGCCGCCGTGGCCTCGGCTTGCGCAGTGTGAAAATGTTGCTCGAACTCGGCTTCGTTGGCAGCGACGCGAATACCGCGGCCGCCGCCGCCGGCGCTGGCCTTGAGCATCACAGGAAATCCGATCGTGCACGCCTTGGCCAGCGCTTGCGCAAGATCAGCGACCTCGCCTTTGGTTCCGGGCACGATCGGCACGCCGGCCGCCTCGGCCGCCACCCGCGCCGCCGCCTTATCGCCCATGACGCGGATGGTTTCGGCGCTCGGGCCGACAAACACGAGGCCGGCGGCCGCGACCGCATCGGCAAACCGCGCGTTCTCTGACAAAAATCCGTAACCGGGATGAATCGCGCCGGCGCCGGTTTCGCGCGCGGCGGCAATAATAGCGTCGCCGTCGAGGTAGCTCTTGGCCGCTTGCGGCGGGCCGATGCGGACCGCTTCGTCGGCGAAGCGCACCGCAAGGCTGTCCTTGTCGGCGTCGCTGAAGACCGCGACGGTCTTGAGGCCAAGCTCCTTCGCGGCGCGGATGACCCGCACCGCGATCTCGCCGCGGTTGGCTACCAGAAGCTTGTCGAACACGCTCAGGCGGTCTCGATGAGCAGCACGGGATCTCCGGCTTCGACCGGCGCTTCATTCTCAACCAGAAAGCGCACGACTTTGCCGGAGGCGTCGGCGTTGACTTCGGTGAATTGCTTCATCACCTCGATCAAGCCGATGACGTCGCCTTCCGCCACGCGATCGCCAGCGTCTTTGTACGGCGGCTTGTCCGGCGCGGGCCGCCGATAGAAAATCCCCGGAAGCGGACTGAGTACCTGATGTTCCGCCATCCTCGCACCCCTTTCTGAATCGGTTAAGCCAGGTATTCGGCGACCGCCGCCTTCACCGCCTGTGCAACGGCAACCGCGTTAGGCGTATCGGAATGGACGCAGATGCAATCGGCTCGGACTTTCACTTTCGTGCCGTTGACCGACTCCGCGACACCCTCTTTGACCGCGCGCAATGCGCCCGCGGCGGCGCGCACCGGATCGACCGGCGGATGCTCCCGCGTGATGATGAGCGTGCCATCATCGTTGTAGTCAAGGTCGGCGTAGTATTCGGAAATAAAATCCAGCCCTTCGGCGGTATAGACCTTCTCGTGCATGGTGCCGGCCATACCAAGCACCGGCACGTTAAAGATCTTCGCCGCGTTCGCGACCGCCTTCGCCACCTCCTCCGATCTCGCCGCCATGCCGTAAAGCGAACCGTGCGGCTTGACGTGAAACAGCTGGATCCCCTCGCGCTGCAGGAAGCCTTTGAGCGCGCCGACCTGATAGATGATGCTGTCGGTCAATTCCTCGGGCCGCATTTTCATCTCGCGCCGACCGAATCCCTGCAAATCCGGTAACGACGGATGCGCGCCGACGCTGACGTGATGCTGCTTCGCGAGCCGCACGGTATGCGCCATCACTGATGGATCGGAGGCATGAAAGCCGCAGGCGACGTTGGCGATGGTGATGTGCGGCATCATGCCTTCGTCGTCGCCCATTTTATAAAGGCCGAAGCTTTCGCCCATGTCGCAGTTGATCGCGAGCTTTGTGTTCGACTTGACGGCCATTTCCCGTGTCTCCTCCCTTCTATCGGCAGCGACAGCCTACTGCTTGCCGTCGCCGGTATCCTTAAGTTCGATCTCGATAAAGGTCATGAGGCCCGCGCCGGCGTTGACGACGTCGTGCTCGACGCCGGCATTGCGGAAATAGGATTTGCCCTGTTCCAGCCGCGCACGCGACTTGCCGCCATCGGGCCCGATCAATTCAAGCTCGCCGTCGACAACGGGCACGACCACGTAGTCGTAGGCATGGCGATGATAGCCGGTGGCCGCGCCGGGGACGAAACGCCATTCGGTGACGCGCAAATGATCGTTTTCCAGCTGCACCGTCGCCACAGCCCGCTTGTCAGCCATTTCGGCCACCATTGCCTCGCCTCCGTGCCATCCTAGTCAATACCGCTAGCCACGCACGAGTTTCAATCTTTGAGCCGCAGCATGACGAATTGCCGGAGCTGATCGGCGATCACCGCCAAAATAAGCAACACGCCGATCACCACTTCCTGCAAATAGGACTGGATTTGAGCCAGATCCATTCCGTTCTGGATCAGACCGATAAAGACGGCGCCCAATACCACATTGCCGACGCGGCCGATGCCGCCGCGCAGACTGACCCCGCCGATCACGCACGCGGCGATGGAATCGAGCGGCATGGACGCGCCGATATTGGCCTCGCCGGTTTCGAGCCGCGCGGTGAGCAACGCACCGGCGATCGCCGCTAACAATCCGCACAGCACGTAAGCCATGAACAGATAGAACCGCGTACTGATGCCGGAGAGACGCGAGGCCTTGATGTTGCCCCCGACCGCGTAAAAGTAGCGGCCCATGCGCGTCCAGTTCAGTAGAAAGTACATCACGACAAACAATCCGGCGGTGACATAGACCGGCGACGGAATGTCGAAGATGCGGGTAAAGTTGAAGATCGTGCCGAAGGCATCGGGAAGGCCGTAGACCGGAACGCCGCTGGTCAGTGTCAGCGCGATGCCGAAGCTGATAGTCGCCGTGCCGAGCGTCATCATGAACGGCGAAACATTGAACACGGCGACGCCGATGCCGTTGACGACGCCGACCAACGTCCCCGCTCCTACCCCGGCAAGAATGCCCAAAGTCAGCGTCAGCGCGATGGCGTCGGGATGCGCGGCGGCGAGCGGCGCCATGGTCATGGCCGTGATCACCGACGTAATGGCGATGATTTTGCCGACCGAAAGGTCGAAGCCACCGGTGAGCAGCGCCAGCATCTGTCCCATGGAGACGATGGCGAGATATGTCGCTTGCCGCGCCACGGTGATCAGATTTTCGCTGGTCAGGAATCGCGGCGACAGCGCGGAAAAGACGATCAGCGCGGCCACAAGGAGGAACGGCAAGACGCCGATGCGCACGAACAGGCGCTGCAACGACACGCTCACTCCCGGCCGCGGCTGCGCGATTTGCTCGGTCATGCCTGCGCCCGCTCGAAGAAGTTCGCGAGTACGCGGTCTTGCGTGATCTCTTCGCCCGCAAGCTCGGCGCGCCGTTCGCCGCGATACATGACATAAGTCCGGTTGGTGAGATGCAGAATCTCTGGCAAATCGGACGAGATCAGCAAGATACCGGCGCCGCGCTCGCACAGGTCGCGGATAAACTCGTAAATCGCAACGCGCGTGCCGACATCGACGCCGACGGTGGGCTCGTCAAAAATGAACAGCTTGACGGTCGAGACCAGACCCTTGGCCAACAGGACCTTCTGCTGGTTGCCGCCGGAGAAACGCTCGAGATCCGCTTCAGTGTTGCGCGGCTGCAAGTTGAGCCGGCGCGCAAGGTCACGCACGGTCTTGCGCTCGGCGCCGCGATCGAGCACGCCGAAGTGCGAAAAGCGCGTACCAAGCCACGGCAGCGATATGTTCTCGCGCACGCTGCGCGCCATCACCAGCCCTTCCTCGCGCCGATCCGGAGGCAAATAGAACGCGCCGCGATCGAGCATGGTCCGTACACTGTGCCCGGTGACGTCGCGTCCGGCGAAGGTGATATTGCCCGAGAGGATGCGTTCAAGTCCGAAACAGGCGCGGCCGACTTCCGACTTGCCGCAGCCGACCAGGCCCGCGAGGCCGACGACTTCGCCGGCGTGGACCGAGAGACTGAAATCCTTCACCGTGTGCTCGGCGGTGGTGAGGTGGGAAATTTCCAGAAGCGGCGCGCCGGGCCGATGCGCGATCTTGGGAAAGACCTGACTGATCACCCTGCCGGTCATGAGTTGCAACAAACGCTCGTCGTCGGCTTCCGTTACCGCGAGCGTCGCTACCCACTTGCCGTCGCGAAGCACGGTGATGCGGTCGCCGATGCGGCGGATTTCGCTCATGCGGTGAGTGATATAGATGATACCGACGCCGCGCTTTTTCGCTTGCTCGACCATAACGAAAAGCCGTTCGGCCTCGCGATCGGTGAGCGATGCGGTCGGCTCGTCGAGGATCAGCACCGATAGCCGGGTGCAGAACGCTTTCGCGATCTCCACCATCTGCTGCTCGGCGCGGGTGAGATCGTGGATGCGCTGGCGCGCGCGCAGCGGAAAGCCGAGCTCCGCGAGGATAGCTTCGGCGCGGCGATGCAGTTCGACCTTGTCGAGGACGCCGTGCCGGGTCACTTCGGCGCCGAGGAATAGGTTCTCCTCGACATTGAGCGTCGGCACCAGGGAGAATTCCTGAAACACCGCACTGATGCCGAGCGTACGCGCGTGATGCACGCCCTGCAGTTCGACCGGCCGCCCGTTGAACTCAAGACCGCCTTCGGTCGGACGGTGCACGCCGGCGAGAATTTGGATCAGCGTCGACTTGCCGGCGCCGTTCTCGCCGAACAGGACGTGGACCTCACCCGGAAGCAAATCGAAATCGACGTGATCGAGCGCAAGCACGCCGGGGAACTGCATGGACAGGCCATTGGCCCGTAAAACCGGCGTGGGCGCGTTTGCCGCGCCCACGCTGTCTGCTGGCGCCAATGTCGTTGCCGCCAACTCCATTTATGCGTCTCAGATCAATCCAGCGTCAGTTGACCGAGAAAACCGGTTTCCAGTCCGCCGGCGCGAGCGATGATGCGTAGTCGAACGAATTGATGTTCGACTTGTCGATCACGTAAATCTTCGGGCCGACGTGCTTCAGATAGTCCTTGTGTTCGAGAATGCGGACCGCCTGATCGATCGCGATGCGTCCCTGGACCACCGCCGAATCCGTCGGCGCCGCCATCACCCGGCCGGCCTTGATGTTTTCGTAGACGCCCGGCGTGAAGTAATACGAAATCACCTTGATTTTGTCGGAGAGGTTGCGTTCGCGCAGCAGCTGCACGGCGGCTTCGGTCGTCGGCGAAGTGCCGGCGATATATTTGATGTTTGGATTGGCTTGCAGCACGTCCTCGACGAGCTTCAGCTGCACTTCCTTGCCGGTGTCGCCGTATTTGGTGGCGACGACCTTGAGCCCGCTGTCCTTGACGGCTTCGTTGAAGCCTTTGTTGCCGGCTTCGACCCATCCGGCACCGGGCGGTCCCGGGAACCAGGCGACTTCGACTTCGCCTGATCCTTTCGGATGCTGTTTGGCTATGTACTCGCCGGCCTTGAAGCCCATGGTCTCGAAGGAGACGAGCGACTTAGCCGATATGTCCTTCGACGACATGCCGTTGATAACGTCGATCACCGGAATGTTCTTGTCGTGCAGCCGCTTCACCGTTTCGTTGAGACCGTCATAGGAGATGGCGCCGATTACCACCGCTTGCGCGCCATTCGACGCGCAGTCCTCGATCTGTGAAATCTGCTTGCTGAGATTGGTGTAGCCGCCGGCCTCGACCAGATGCATGGCGACGCCGAGGTCTTTGGCTTCCTCCGACACGCCGTAATCGACGGCGAGCCAATAGGCGTCTTTCATGTGCGGGAACGAGACGCAGATGTCCCACTTCTTGTCCGCCTTCTGCAGCGGCTCGTACTGGACCTCCTTGATCGGACTCGCCATGTCGAAGGGCGGGTTGTGCTCTTCGACCGTGAATGGGTACCATTTCTTGCTCTGGGCCTGCACATCCGGGCTCGCGAACGCCAGGAGGGCTCCCGCCGCGAGTGCTCCCGCAGCGACGGCAGAACGCATCATTGCAACCTCCATTTGAAGTCGTGGGCGAGGCAGTGCCACTACCTACCGTCGCGGCGCATTTTTCGCCGCAGCCCCGCCAAAAACGATTATCGGCTTAGTGATTTTGGAATGTCAAATCTGCCCAATAACACCCGCGGACCAATCGGCTCGCCCGTCTACGCCGGCCCCGCTGCCGCGATCGCGTCGGCAATCGCCACCGTCCGCTGTGCCATCTCGGCGTGCAAACGCTCCACCATGCGGCCGTCAACCTGGATGACGCCCTTGCTCGCGTTCTCCGGCAACTCGAAAGCAGCGATGATTTTTCGCGCCCAGGCGACTTCATCGGCCGCCGGCGAAAATGCTTCGTTGCACGGCCCAATCTGTTGCGGGTGAATGAGCGTCTTGCCGTCGAAGCCGAGGTCGCGCGCCTGCCGGCATTCCGCGGCAAAACCCTCGGCGTTGCCGAGTTCGTTGTAGACACCATCAACAATGTCGATGCCGTAGGCACGCGCCGCCGCAATGCAGGTCATCAGCCACGGCAGCATGGGTGCGCGGCCGGGCAAGAGGCCCGCGCGCGTGTCTTTGGCAAGATCGTTGGTGCCCATGACAAAACCGGCGAGCCGAGAGCCGTCATCGCGCGCCGCGGCGGCGATCTCGCGGGCGTTGAGCATGGCAAGCGGTGTTTCCATCATCGCCCAGATGCCGATGGTAGCTTCGGCGCGGACGCCGACGAGATGCTTGGCCACCTCGCGTAACTGCTGCGGTCCTGACACTTTCGGCACCAGGATCGCATCGGGAACTGCGGCCGCGACCGCAAGGTCGTCCTGCCACCACGGCGTATCAAGGCCGTTGATCCGCACAATAACTTCGCGCCGGCCAAAGCCGCCCTGCTTGAGGGCCGCGATGATCAGCTCGCGCGCTTTGGCCTTGGCGTCCGGCGCCACCGCATCTTCGAGGTCGAGAATGACGCCGTCAGCCGGCAACTCGCGCGCCTTCTCCATCGCGCGCGCGTTTGAGCCGGGCATGTAAAGCAGGCTGCGGCGGGGACGGATGGCCATGGCCTCGCTCCTGATCGCCTTGAGCTGACGACGCCGCGGCTAAGCCGCCTTGCGCTTGGCCGTGATCAGCTTGCGCTTGATCAGCGCCTCGGCGATTTGAATGGCGTTGAGCGCGGCGCCCTTGCGCAGGTTGTCGGAAACGACCCACAGCGACAGCCCGTTCTCCACGGTGGCGTCCTCGCGGATGCGGCTAATGTAAGTCGCGTCCTCGCCCGCCGACTCGTATGGCGTCACGTAGCCGCCGGGCTCGTGCTTGTCGATGACGATGCAGCCCGGCGCATTGCGCAAAACGTCGCGCGCTTCGTCGGCGGTGATTGGCTTCTCGAATTCGACATTGACCGCTTCCGAATGGCCGATGAATACCGGCACCCGCACGCACGTGGCGGTGAGCTTGATTTTAGGATCGAGAATCTTTTTGATCTCGACCACCATCTTCCACTCTTCTTTGGTGTAGCCGTCTTCCATGAACACGTCGATTTCGGGAATGACGTTAAACGCAATACGCTTGGGGAATTTCTTCGGCACGACCTCGTCGATCTGAAAGACCGCCTTGGTCTGCGAGAACAACTCGTCCATGGCGTCCTTGCCGGCGCCCGACACCGACTGATAGGTGGCGACGACGACGCGCTTTATTTTGGCGAGGTCGTGCAGCGGCTTGAGGGCGACGACAAGCTGCGCGGTCGAGCAATTGGGATTGGCGATGATGCCGCGCTTGCGAAAGCCCGCAATCGCGTCGGCGTTGACTTCCGGCACAATCAGCGGAACGTCGGAATCGTAGCGCCAGCACGACGAATTATCGATGACCACCGCGCCGGCGGCGGCGATCTTCGGCGACCATTCCCTGGAAACCGCCGAACCCGCCGACATCAGGCAGATGTCGACGCCCGAGAAATCATAGTGCTCGAGCGCTTTGACCTTGAGCGTCCGGTCGCCGTACGAGACTTCGACGCCAAGCGAGCGGCGCGAGGCGAGCGGGACCACTTCGTCGGCCGGGAACGCCCGCTCGGCGAGAATGCCGAGCATTTCACGCCCCACGTTGCCGGTCGCGCCGACCACGGCGACCGTGTAACCCATTGTTTACTCTCCATTCCAGACCGCGCGCGGAATCCGCAGCCTGCGCGGTGCGCTTCTAGGCGAGAACGGCGCAAAGCACAACGCCGCCCCGCCACAATCGGTGGCGCCACAACGTTCTGCCAACCAGTTCTCGGCAATTCGCTATCGTGCCGAACGAAAGCCGGATACACTGCTTATCGGAATCGAAAGCGAGGCATCATGCGCGGGATTGTCGTTGGGCTTGCGGCGATTGGTATAATTGCGGCGCTGGCCTCGGCCGCTGCCGCGCAGACGCCGAACCGACATCGGGCTTATGTTCAGCGATCCGCGGCCGGCACGGTAATCCAGCCGACGCGTACGATCATTCATAACCTCGACGGCAGCACGACCATCATTACGGTGCCGCGGCGGTCCTACCTCGATCCCGGAACGGAAGTGCCCGTGGGCTATCCCGGCAGTCACGACTACGCATTCCCGCCCGGCGGCGACCCCGGACATCCCTATTGGTATTTCGGACCCGACACAGCGGGTGTCGGCAGCCTGCCCCTCGCCCAACCATTCCTGCTGCCCGGATTCACCAGTTATCCGAGCCCGTACTGACAGCGCATCGCTCGCTGTCGCGCCGCCTGCCCTTCAGGCCGGCAGGCGCTCGAGTTCGCCGATAATCGCTTCGCCCATTTCCGAGGTGCTGACGACTTTGCTGTCGTCCGACTTGATGTCGGCGGTGCGCAGCCCCTTGGCGAGCGCAGCGGCTATCGCCGCCTCGATGCGGTCGGCTTCCTTGCCCATGTTGAACGAATAGCGCAGCGCCATCGCGAACGACGCGAGCATCGCGATCGGGTTGGCGATGCCCTTGCCGGCGATATCGGGCGCCGAGCCGTGCACCGGCTCGTACAACGCCTTGCGCCGTTTGGTCTTGGCGTCGACCTCACCAAGCGAAGCCGATGGCAGCATGCCGAGCGAGCCGGTCAGCATCGCGGCAATGTCCGAGAGCATGTCGCCGAACAGATTATCGGTGACAATCACGTCGAATTGTTTCGGCCAGCGCACGAGCTGCATGCCGCCGGCGTCGGCCAGCATGTGTTCCAGCGTCACGTCCTTGTAGTCGCGGGCATGCACGTCGGTGACGACTTCGCGCCACAGCACACCGGTCTTCATGACGTTGCGCTTCTCCATCGACGTGACTTTGTTGCGCCGCTTACGGGCGAGCTCAAAGCCGACGCGGGCGATGCGTTCGATTTCGTAAGTGTCGTAGACTTGCGTGTCGATGGCGCGTTTTTGCCCGTTACCGAGATCGGTGATGGTCTTTGGCTCACCGAAATAGACGCCGCCGGTAAGCTCGCGCAGAATGATGATATCGAGACCATCCACGGCCTCGCGCTTGAGGCTCGAGGAGTTGGCGAGCGCCGGATAGCAGATCGCCGGACGGATGTTGGCGAACAGGCCTAAATCCTTGCGCAGGCGCAGAAGCCCCGCCTCAGGCCGCACATCGTAGCCGACATTATCCCATTTAGGACCGCCGACCGCGCCGAAGATGACCGCGTCGGCGGCATGCGCCTTCGCCATCGTCGCTTCAGTGATCGAGACCTGGTGCGCGTCGTAACAGCAGCCGCCGACCAGCGCTTCGTCGACTTCAAACGTGGCGATGCCGGCCTTGGCGAAATAGGCCAGAAGCCGCTTGACCTCGGCCATCACTTCGGGACCGATGCCATCGCCTGCGAGAAGAAGGAGTTTGTGCGTGGGCATGAATTTCGCCTTGTAAATAATGCCGGCAAATTGCTACCGCATGACGCGCGCAAGGGAAAGCGGTAACCTTCAAAATCAAATCTCGCCGCGCGCCAGCAAGAGGTTCTGCCATGCGACTGTTGCGCTCCCTCGTTGCGCTGTTGCTGTTGATCGGATTGAGCGGGAATGCGCCGGAGGAAACTCCCTCGCCCGAGGCGCTGCAGGCCGCAAGCGAACTGTTGTCAATTCTTTCAGCGGACATGACCAAGCAGCTCGCCGCGATGCTGACCAATGCGTTCTGGCCGGCGATTGAGCAGAAGGCGCGCGGGCAGGGCATCGACGATGCGACGCTCACCGATCTGCACGCCGGCTTCGAACGTGTTCAGCTCGATGTTCTCGCGGAGGCGATGAAGGGTGCACCGCAAATCTACGCGCAGCATTTCACTGCTGCCGAGCTTAGAGATTTGACCGCGTTCTACCGCACACCGACCGGCGCCAAGACGCTGATCGAGATGCCGAAAGTGACCGGGGAATTTGCCGCTTCGCTGATGCCGCGCCTGAATGATATTCAGAAGCAAATGGGCGACGTGTTCGACAAGACGCTCCGCGCCCACGGCTACCTCAAGTGAAGATTTCCTTCCGCGCGTAGCCTTTAGAGCCCGCTGAACCAGTTGTAGCCCTGGTTTTCCCAGTAGCCGCCGCCGTCGTTGTTCTGCACCCACATGGCGGTGATGTATTTCGGATTTTTGAAGCCGAGCTTGGTGGGGATGCGGATCTTGGCCGGGAAGCCATAGGCGCGCGGCAAAGTCTTATGATCGAATTGCAGCGTCAGTTGCGTCTGCGGGTGCAGTGCGGTCGGCATGTCGATGGTGGTCGAATAGCCCTCGGCACACCGAAACCAGACATATTTGGCGCGCTTGTCGGCGCCGATCCGGGTGAGCAAATCGGAAAGCTTGACCCCCTGCCACGATCCGATGGCGCTCCAGCCTTCAACACAAACGTGGCGGGTGATCTGTGAGACTTGCGGCAGTTTGTTGAGCTCAGCCAAAGTCCACGGCTTCTTGTCGTCCACCCGGCCGCCGATTTCGAGCTGCCATTTCTCGCCGTCGACCTCCGGAGCATCGTCCTCGCTGTAATAGGCGTTGAACGGGAACGGTCGGGTGATCATGCTTTCCGGATATTCCGGCGCCAGCGTGTTCGGATTGAACAACAACGCCTGGGCGCCGTCATTGAAGCTGGAAATCGCGCGTAGCACGCTCTCGGATGTGTCGCCGTCGATAATCTCGCATCCGGTGAGCATGGCGAGCGCACCGAGGCTCGCGGCCCCGCGCAGGAAAAACCGGCGTGACGGCTCAGGCAGAAGCTTCGCCGCATCCTTGATCAGGAGCGCCTTATCCACGCCGGGCTTTGTTTTGTTGGGACCGGACATCGATTTTTCTTTGGCTTTCTCAGCGGCCCAAAATCATGGCGCGCAGGGTCTTCGGCACTAAAACCGCGAGCAGCACATGCACGACGAGGAACGCCACAATGGCGGTCATCGCGGCAAAATGCACATAGCGCGCGGTGTTATAGCTGCCGAAAAAACTCGTCAGCAGATGAAACTGCACCGGCTTCCAGATCGAAAGCCCGGAGAGCACGATTACGACACCGGTGCCGAGAATGCCGAGATAGAGAAGCTTCTGCACTGCGTTGTACATCGAAAGATCGTCATGCGCGAGTTTTCCGCGCAGCGCCGCGAAGAGATCGCTCAAGACCTCGCGCGGGTAGATCGGAAACAGCTTGCGGCGGAAGCGTCCGGTCGCAATGCCGAGCGTGATGTAAACAATTCCGTTGATCACTAAAATCCACATCGCCGCGAAGTGCCAAAGCAACGCGCCGGCGAGCCAGTTGCCGAGCGCGATCTGGTGCGGAAAAGTAAAACCGAATAGCGGCGAGGCATCGTAAATCTGCCAACCCGAGCCGATCATCATCAGCATTGCCAGCGCATTGATCCAATGCGTCACCCGCACCCAGACCGGATGAATGACACCCGGCCGGGCCTCTATGACGATTACGGAATGCTCGGCAGCCTGGACGCTCATCGGATCGCTTCGTTCGCTGTGGGCAGTTCGGTTTATCAGCTCGACGACATTTAACACCGCGGTGTGCCGGATTCGAGCAAGCGAACCCGGCACACGCGAAAGTGACTGATGCTTTATTTGGACATACTGTCTTTCGACATGCTGTCTTTGGACATGCTGTCCTTGGACATGGTGCCTTTCGACATCGTGTCCTTGGACATCGTGTCCTTTTTCATGGTGTCTTTCTTCATGGTGTCGGTCTTGCTCATGCTGTCCTTGGACATATCGTCGGCGAATGCGGCCGGCGTAAAGGCGAGCGCGAAACCGACGGTCGCCGCGGCAAGGGACAGGACGGTGCGGGAAGTCTTCATTGCTTAGTCCTCCTTAAGGGGCTCGACGGCGCTTTGCACGCCATCCCTTCCTAATTCGCGCCGAGCCGGCCCGCGGTTACATCGCCCGAATGCCGTCCGAAAATCCTGCCGGCGAACGCGCTGCTGGCGGCAATGACAATCGCGACCGCCACGGCATGTACGGCGAGGTCGGTCGCCGCCGCGTCATAGGGATGAAAGAAGTTAAGGAGCGTCGCCGCCGCGGCGGCGACGGCGAGACCGCCGACGGCAGCCGTAAGGCCACGGTAGAGTGGATAGGCCCGCCGCAGCATAAAAAACAACAGCGCCGACAGCGGGACTGAAAGCGCCACAATGAAGATCAGGCAGTCGCGGGCCTCGCCCATCGCGGCAACATGCGATTGCGGGGCAATCCACGTCCGCAGACAGCCCAGCCCGCTTGCGGCGATCCATAATATTGCCGCAGGGAGCGGCAGCACCGCCCATGCCCGTGACGCATCCGGAAGGCTCAACTCGAAGGCGGCGAATGCAGCCAAGATGGCAGTTAGCATCGAACCGATGACAGCGAGCCACAAATCCGGCGCCGCAGCGATGCGCTGCCACATGGCGTTGACGTCGGCGAATGCGGCGAGACCAGTTGCAATGATGACGACAACGGCGAGCCACATCGCGGCGCGCAGTGCCGGCCGGTGCAATCGCCCAACCGGCTTGAGGTCGGCGGCGAGCCCGTGGATCAGCTGATCATGAGACGTGAAGGTCATGACTTGCTTCTGTCTTTCTGTACAAGCATGCCGCGTAGCGCTTTGATGCCGCGATGCAGATTGACTTTCAGTGCGCCTTTGCTCCGGCGTGTGAGTATAGCGGCTTCGGCCGGCGATTGATCTTGCAGCACCAGAACCTGAACCGCTTCGCGTTGCCCCTCCGGCAACGTCGCAATCGCCGCGCGCACTTGCGTCGACGCTGCAGCATCGCGGCCTGAATGCGACGGGTCCGCGCTCTCATCGGCGAAGGATTCGAAAGCCAGAGGAGAATGAATCTCACGCGCCCGCTGCCGGCCGACCCGGCGCAACAGATCGATCGCGCGGCGCTCGGCGATAATCCGCAGCCATCCGTTGAAAGAACGCCCCGGATCGTAGGTTTGCCGGGCCCGATGGATAGTCAGAAGAACCTCCTGGACTACGTCGTCGACGTGGTCGGGAGGAACGCGCTGGCGGTCAGCGATCGACCTGATGAGCGGCACGCACTCCCGAAGGAGCGATTCGTACGCCACCCGATCCCCCGCCTGTGCAGATGCCATCTGCGCCGAACGGCGCAAATCGTCAGCGCTGCGGTTTTGCGGCTCGGCCTTCACCATGCAAAGCTTCCCAACGCGGCCGTCGCCCGTGGCCATGAAGGGAAATGGCGGCGGAAGCAACCACCCGGAGCGAGGGAGCGCCATCACGTTCGATTGAAGCCGGCGCGTCATTAACGTTCTCTGAGTCCGTAAAAACTGCGCTTCCGATCTTGGGTCTCATTCGTCGCCACGACCCGAAAGGTTACAGCGTATGAAAGCGGGCCGGCGTAGCGCCGGCCCGTTCTCGATGGTCGGCCGTTACATCGGCAGCAGTACCGTGTCGATGACGTGGATGACGCCGTTCGACTGCATCACGTCTCCGATAGTCACCATGGCCACGTCGCCTTTGGCATCGGTGACGGTCAGCTTACCAGGGCCGGCCTGTTTGACGATGAGCCAGTCGCCTTCGACGGTTTTGAGCTTGGCTTCGCCCTCGCCGTCCTTGACCGCCTTCATCAGGTTGGCCGCTGTCATCCGGCCCGGCACGACGTGGTAGGTTAGAACCTTCGTCAACATCGGCTTGTTCTCAGGCTTGAGCAGCGTGTCGACAGTGCCCGCCGGCAATTTGGCAAAAGCGGCGTTCGTAGGGGCAAACACCGTGAACGGGCCCGGGCCTTCGAGAGTTTCGACCAATCCAGCGGCCTTCACCGCCGCGACCAGCGTTGTGTGGTCTTTCGAATTAACCGCGTTCTTGATGATGTTCTTCGATGGATACATCGGCGCGCCGCCGACATTGACCGTTTTCTCCATTTCCGCCGACAGCGGGCCTATGCCGCCTGCGGTCACCGCGAAAATGGCGGCCGCGGTCAGCAATGCAAAACGCTTGGACATTGGGAAGCTCCCTGGTTGCTAAGGTTAATTGCCGGCCCCAGGCCGGCGTGACGCAAGGCATTGCGCCATTACATCGAGATACGGCGGCGGCTCGGGCGGGTTTCAGCCGGGCGCTCACGGCAGCGTGATGAGCGCCGCGCAAGCTGGCGGTCTCGTTCAAAAATGCCCGCAACCACCGCGCGGCCGGTTTTGCGCGCGCCGCGGCGCTGCGTTATGACCGTGCCGCGATCCACGTCCGTTCGAATGAAATCAGGAATGTCGAAAACCAGTCCCGGTAATTTCTTTGAGGATTTTCGCGTCAGCCAGGTGATCCGGCATGCAACGCCGCGCACGGTCACCACCGGCGATGTCGCGCTTTACAATGGCTTGTTCGGACCGCGCTTTGCCGTCCAATCGTCCGACGTTTTTGCCAAAGCCATCGGCTACCCGCGGGCGCCGATCGACGACTTGCTGGTGTTTCATATCGTCTTCGGCAAGACCGTCCCCGATGTCTCTCTGAACGCGGTCGCCAATCTCGGTTATGCCGGCTGTTGCTTCCGCCAGCCGGTCTATCCGGGCGATACCATCACCGCCCTTTCCGAAGTCATCGGCCTCAAAGAGAATTCAAGTCGCAAGACCGGCATCGTTTACGTACGCACCACCGGGGAAAACCAGGACGGCAATTCCGTTCTCGAATATGTGCGCTGGGTGATGGTGCGCAAGCGCGACGAGAATGCGCCTGCCCCCGGCGACCACATCCCGCGCCTGCCGACGGTCCTCGATCCGAAGGTGTTGGGCGAAGCCTGCCCGCCGATTGACGTTGCCGCCTACGATACCGCGCTGTCAGGCAGCTCCTATCGCTTCGGCGATTATCTGACCGGCGAACGCATCGACCACGTCGACGGCATCACCGTCGAAGAGGCCGAGCATATGATCGCCACCCGGCTTTATCAGAACACCGCGCGCATCCATTTCAATCAGTTCGTCGAGGGCAAAGGCCGGTTTGGACGGCGGCTGATCTATGGCGGCCATGTCATTTCGCTGGCCCGAACGCTTTCCTTCAACGGACTGGCCAACGCCTTCCATGTTGCCGCCATCAACGGCGGCCGGCATGTGGCGCCGCTGTTTGCCGGCGCCACAATCTTCGCGTGGTCGGAAGTGCTGGCCAAAGCCGATTTGCCGGGACGGAACGACTTCGGCGCATTGCGGCTTCGCACCATCGCGACGCGCGATCGTCCTTGCGAGGACTTTCCGTTGAAATCGGGCGACGATTACGACCCCGCGGTCCTGCTCGATCTCGATTATTGGGTGCTGATGCCGACCTAACTCCACCGGCGGACCGACGGTCGTGAGGGACCGTTCTCTTGTCCTTGATCCTACCGGACGAATTACGATAACCGCTTGGCTGCCAACAACTTTTGTGTCGGCGTGGCAATTCAACATCGCCAAGGCCCGTGCGGCCGTTTAAAATCACCGGCGCACGCGAACCACGAAGCAGAGGGCGGAACGGCCATGTCTACATCTCTGATGACGTCGCGGCGGTTCGCGCCCCTGTTCTGGTGCCAGGCCTTTTCAGCTTTCGGCGACAACTTTCTCAAGACCGCGCTCGTCTTCCTTATTCTCTTCCAGATCGGCGGGGCGAATTCGGAAGCGCTGATTACGCTTGCCGGCGCGACTTTGATCTTTCCGTTCTTTCTGCTTTCCGGCCTCGGCGGCGAACTAGCCGATCGTTACGACAAGGCGCTGGTAGCGCGGCGTTTGAAACTGGCCGAGATCGGCGTTGCCGCCGTTGCGGTAGCCGGCTTCGCCGTCCACTCGATTGTGCTTTTGTTCATTGCCGTCGGCGCCTACGGGACGATCGCTTCGCTGTTCGGCCCGATCAAATACGGCATTCTGCCTGATCATCTTGAACGTTCCGAACTGCCCTCGGGCAACGCGCTGGTCGAAGGCGGCACCTTCCTCGCCATCCTCATCGGCACCATCGTCGCCGGCTTAGCCGCCAAGGACGGCGGCGACCCGATTCACTTCGCCTGGCTGATGATGGTGTCGTCGGTGGCGTGCTGGATGGCGAGCCGATTTATTCCGCCGACCGGCGAAGGCGCGCCGCACCTTGTCATCCGGCGCAACATTTTCGCCTCCACCGGCGCGCTGATCAAATACATCCGTGGCGAGCCGCGGCTATGGTGGGGTGCGCTGGTCACCAGCTGGTTCTGGCTCACCGGTGCGCTGGTGATGTCGCTGTTGCCGCCGCTGGTATCGTTCCATATCGGCGGCAGCGAAGGGGTCGTTACCGTCTTCCTGACCATATTTTCGGTCGCCGTCGCGATCGGCTCCGCGCTTGCCGCGTGGCTGGCCCACGGCCGCATTATCCTGTTGCCGACGCTAGTCGCCGCCGTGCTGCTCGGCTTGTTTTCAATCGATCTCGGCTGGACCACTTCAGCGATGGCGCCGGCCACACACCCGCTCGGCGTCAGCGAATTCTTTGCCGCGCGCTACAGCATCCATGTCGCCATCGATCTTGCCGGACTCGCGCTCTCGGGCGGCCTGTTCATCGTGCCGGCATTCAGCGCGGTGCAGGCCTGGGCCGGCGCGGATCACCGCGCCCGCGTCGTCGCCGCGGTGAACGTGCTCAATGCCGCGTTCATGGTCGGCGGCGCGATCGTACTTGCAGTGCTGCAAAAGTTCGGCTTCCACGACTCGCTCCTGTTCGTACTGATCGGCGTCGCCAATCTCGTGGTCGCCGTGATCATCGCCCGCACGCTGCCGACGAGTTGGCTCAACGATCTTCTCTCCATCGTTTTCCGAACTTTCTACCGGCTCGAAGTCACCGGGCTGGAGAACGTCGCCAAGGCCGGCGACAACGCCATCATCGCCATGAATCACGTGAGTTTCCTCGACGCACCGATCGCGATGTCGCTTCTGCCCAAACGCCCGGTGTTCGCGGTCGATGTCGGGATTTCAAAGCGTTGGTGGATTCAGCCGTTCCTGCCGTTCGTGCGCACCATGGCGCTCGATCCGCTGAAGCCGATGGCGATGCGCACCATCATCAACGCGGTGCGCGAGGGCAATATGCTGGTGATCTTCCCCGAAGGTCGTATCACGCTCACCGGCAGCCTGATGAAGATTTACGACGGCGCTGCGATGATCGCCGACAAGTCCAACGCAATGGTCGTGCCGGTCCGCATCGAGGGGCCGGAGAGAACGATTTTCAGCCGATTGCGGAGCACCCAGGTCAGCCGCCGGGTGTTTCCGAAATTCAAGGTCACTATTCTCGAACCGGTAAAGATGAGCGTCGATCCGGCGCTGGTCGGCCGCAAGCGCCGCCTCGCCGCCGGCGCGGCGCTCTACGACATCATGTCGAACATGATGTTCCAGACCACCTCAACCGACCGCACTGTCGTCGAGGGCGTGATCGAGGCGGCCCACATCAACGGCGGCAAATGGCTCGCCTGCGAGGACCCGACCAGCGGCCAGCTGACGTACAAGCGGCTTTTACAGGCCACGCGCATTCTCGGCGCCAAACTGATGCCGCTTGCGCCGGAAGGCCGCGCCGTCGGAGTAATGCTGCCGACATCGAACGGCGCCGCCGTGACCGTACTCGCGCTGCTCTCCGGCGGCCGCGTTCCCGCCATGATCAACTTCACCGCCGGAGCCGCCAACATCCTCGGCGCCTGCCGCGCGGCCGAAGTCGATACCATCCTCACCGCGCATGCCTTCGTCGAGAAGGCGCGACTGGAAAAACTCATCGCCGCCCTCGATGGCAAGGTGCGCATCGTCTACCTGGAGGACATTCGCAAGACCGTCAGCTTCTCCGACAAGCTGCGGGGGGCGCTACAAGCGAAAAAACCGCTCGTCAAACGCAAGCCGGACGATTGGGCCGTCATTTTGTTCACCTCCGGCACCGAAGGCGTGCCCAAGGGTGTCGTGCTCTCGCATCGCAACGTACTCGCCAACGTGGCGCAAGCGGAAGCGCGCATCGATTTCGGCCGCGAGGACCGCTTGTTCATGGCGCTGCCGGCATTCCACTCCTTCGGGTTCATGGGCGGCATCGTGCTGCCGCTCATTTCCGGCGTGCCGACCTATTTCTATCCCTCGCCGCTGCATTACCGCACGGTCCCCGAATTGGTTTACGGCATCTGCGCCACCTACCTGTTCGGCACCGATACGTTTCTCGCCGGCTACGGCCGCATGGCCAACCCTTACGACTTCCGCTCGCTGCGCTGCGTGATTGCCGGCGGCGAACCGGTGAAGGATTCGACGCGGCAGGTGTGGATGGAAAAATTCGGTCTGCGCATTCTCGAAGGCTATGGCGTGACTGAGACCTCGCCGGTCCTGGCTTTCAACACGCCGATGTTCAACAAATACGGATCGGTCGGCCGCCTCTTCCCGGGCATTGAAGTCAGGCTGGAGAAAGTCGAGGGGGTCGACGAAGGCGGTCGAATGTTTGTCAAAGGGCCGAATGTGATGCTCGGCTATTTGCGCGCCGACCATCCTGGCGTGCTCGAGCGGCCCCCCGAGGGCTGGCACGACACCGGCGATATCGTCGACATCGACGCGCAGGGATTCATCGCCATCAAGGGACGCGCCAAGCGCTTCGCCAAAGTCGGCGGCGAGATGATCTCGCTTGCCGGCGTGGAAATGCTGGCGGCCGAGCTGTGGTCGAATTACGTCACCGCCGTTGTCGCCATCCCCGATGACCGCAAGGGCGAGCGGCTGGTCATGGTCACCGACAAGAAGGGCGCGACGCGCTCCGATTTCCACGCCTATGCGCGTTCAAAACACGCCTCCGAGTTGATGCTGCCGTCGGAGATCATCATCCTCGACAAATTGCCGCTGCTCGGCTCGGGCAAGCCCGATCTGGTGACGTTGCAGAAATTCGTGCGCGAGCAGGCCGCAGCGAAGGCGAAGGCGGCGGAATAAGCTAAACGCGGCCGCGCGTGAAATAGAGCGACGTATAGCTGCAGGTCGTCGGATCGTCGTAATGGTTCAGGAACCGCTTGACGAACCGATCGGCGCTGAACTCCGACCCCAGCAGTTGAATGAGGTGGGGACGCATGGCTTGCAGCTGCGTTTCCCAGTTCCGCCGGCGATCCGTGTCGATGGTGCCGATAACCGTGAACAAGGTGTCTGTTTCGATCTGGACCTGCACATCGCGAAAGCCGAGCGCGATCATGAACGGCGCCACCTTGCGGCCGATGTCGCTATCCACAGAGGCGGCGATAAGCTGCCGAAGCTGCCGCTCAAGTTCGGCATCGATCGGGAAATGTTCGGTCGCGAAACCGGAATAATCGCATGACACAACGACACCGCCGGGCTTGGTCACACGCTTGAGTTCGGCGAGCGCGGTCTTCGGGTCCTTGAGCCATTGCAGGAGATATTTCGCCCAGACGACATTAAAAGTGCCGTCGGGAAAAGGCAGTTCAAAAACGTCGGCGCGGCGAAAGCCGACGTTTCGCAGGTCCTCCTCGCGCGCGCGCTCCTCGGCGAAATCCAGGTACTGGTCACGGACGTCGACGCCGATCACTTTGGCGCGCGGAAACGAATGTGCGATCAGCCTGGTCATCGAGCCGGAGCCGCAACCGACATCCAGCACGCAGTCGTTCGGCGCGATCGGCAGATGGCGCAAATGGGCTTCGATGTCGGCGAGCCGGGCCTGCAACTCGAGCCGCTCGCACTCACCGTCGCTGTGAATGACGTAAGGAAATGAAGCCGCGATCGCCGATTTTCTTGGCGAACCCGAATTGTCAGCGCGCAACACGGCGGCCGTCGGCATCGTACTTGCTCCCCCATTTACACAAAACCGGACAAACAACTATGCGCGGCTTCGTGCAAACAATTACGGGCGCGATTGTTGTTCTGCGCGCTTACGTTTTGGTAAAAGAAAGTTCCGGCGGTCGGCACGCCCTCAATGCACGGTTGCGAAAACGTTTGCTTTTGCGACCGCGCGGCAACGAGTCGTAAACCACGCGCCTCCCGCACCATGTGTAAAAACCATCAAACGCGAGCGCAGGCGCCGGAAAACAATACCGCTCGTTGAAGTGGCGTGGCCTCCACCGTGACAAACAGATGAAGTAACGGCGCGTTAGTCTTATTTCTCGTGCACCTGTAGCACCCGGTCGACCATGGCACCGGCCTGTCCAAGGTAATTGGCCGGGTCGCACAACCGCGCCAGGGCGGCCCGGTCCAGGTGGGCCGCGATCTCGGCGTTTTCCGCCAGCAAATCGGACAGCGGCCGCCCGGTGGCGATGGCCGCCCGGCAGATATCGTAAACCAGGTCGTGAGCGCGCTGGCGCCCCAGATACCGGCCGACCTCCATCATCACCGCCTCGGAGACAATCAAGCCATGGGTCGCGTCGAGGTTGGCGCGCATCTTGTTCTCGTCGACTTGCAAACCTTCGAGCACAGTCCGGGTGTGCGCCAGCGCACCGGCGGTCAGGCAAAAAATTTCTGGCAGCACAATCCATTCGATTTCCCACGGGCCGGTGGCTCGCTCGTGATCCTCGACCATGGCGTCGAGCAAAGCGGCGACCTGCTGGCGCACGACCGAATTGAGCGCCGTGATATAGACCGATGAAATCGGGTTGCGCTTCTGCGGCATGGTGCTCGACGAGCCGCGGCCGGAGTGAAACGGCTCGAAAACCTCCTTGACCTCGGTCTGCATCATCAGCTTGACGTCGAGCGCGAATTTTCCGCAGGTGCCGGCGACGAGACCGAGGAAGCAGCCGGTTTCAGCGATGGTATCGCGCATGGTGTGCCAAGCGATCGCCGGCGCTCCGAGCTGCAATTCCTTCATCAGCTCGGCCTGCACCTCGAGCCCGCGGTCGCCGAGCGAGGCCAGCGTGCCGGCGGCGCCGCCGAATTCGCCGACCAGGACGCGTTCCTTGAGCTGAGTGAGACGTTGCCGGTGCCGCTCGAAGCCTGCCAGCAGCGCGGCCATCTTGTAGCCGAAGGTAATCGGCACCGCTTGCTGCAAGTTGCTGCGGCCGGCCATCGGCGTGTCGCGATATTTGCGCGCCAGCGCCGCAAGCGCAGCGCTGATCCGATCGATCTCGTCTTCGATCAGCGTCAGCGCTTCGCGGATCTGGAGCACTGTTGCCGTGTCGGTAACGTCCTGGGTGGTAGCGCCCCAATGACACCATTCACCAAGTCCGTCGCGGCACAGCGCCACGATTTGCGCCACGACCGGCAAGACCGGATAACCGATGCGGGCGGTCTCGGCTTCGAGCTTCTCGAAATCGAGCTCGGCGGCGTGGCAATGGCGAACGATCTCGTCGGCGGCGGTCTGCGGAATGATCCCGAGCCGCGCCTGCGCGCGCGCCAGCGCGGCCTCGAAGTCGAGGTATTTCTGGATGCGGTTCTGGTCGGAAAACACGCCCCGCATCGCCTCGGTCGAGAAAATGCTGCGGAAGATCGTGGAATCGATGACGGTCGCGGACATATGGGTCGGCATCACTGTTCTCCCGGAGGCCGGATCGGCATGAAAATAGCCTTGAACGGCGGGCCTTGCTTCGCGATATGAACGTGGGGGTGCCCGCGTTTCACCAGGAAGCATTATGTTCGAATTGTTTAGGAACTTCGTCGCCGAATTCACCGACGGCGGCAAACACCCGAGCCAGTTTGCCGACAACGACTACCGGCTGGCGGCGGCAGCGCTCTTGGTCCATGCCGCCGCCATCGACGGCGACATGACCGAAAGCGAGCGCGACAAGCTGCACACAATAGTCAAAAGCCGTTTCGCGCTCGACGACGCCGCGACCGACGAATTGATCGACAAGGCGACGGCGGCCGAGCACGAAGCCGTCGATCTTTATCATTTCACCAGTCTCCTCAATCGCACGCTCGACGAAGACGGCCGCGCCAAGATCATCGAGATGATGTGGGAAATCGTCTACGCCGACGGCAAGCGCGATGAGCTTGAGGATAATCTCCTGTGGCGCGCCGCCGATCTGCTCGGAGTGTCGCAGCGCGAGCGCATCGACCTGCGCCGGCGCATCGCCGGTGAGACCGCAGAAGCCGGTGAGACAAGTGACGAATGAGGCCGGTCATACGCGCCGCCTGCGACGCGCGCCGCCGCGGCCTGATCTCCTGCCATCTTGAATTTGCGAGCGAACGCGATACCACAGGGCGGGCGCCGATTCCTTGCGAGCAATGCCACAGCCAATCCTGATCGTTCTCCACCAGGAGCATTCCACACCCGGCCGCATCGGCCAGTCGCTCGGCCAACTCGGCTTTCCGCTCGACGTGCGCCGCCCGCGGTTCGAGGAGGCGCTGCCGCCGACGCTTGCCGAGCATGCCGGCGCCGTCATCTTCGGCGGCCCGATGAGCGCCAACGACGCCGACGACTTCATCCGGCGCGAGATCGACTGGATCTCCGTGCCGCTGAAAGAGCAGAAGCCTTTCCTCGGCATTTGTCTTGGCGCGCAGATGTGTGCGCGTGCGCTCGGCGGCCATGTATTCCCGCACCCGAAAGGCCAGGTGGAGATCGGCTACTACCCGATCCGGCCGACCGCAGCCGGATTGTCCGTGGTCAATCCGTGGCCGGAGCAAGTTTACCAGTGGCACCGCGAAGGTTTTGATCTTCCAACCGGCGCCGAGCTTTTGGCCGAAGGCGATATGTTCGAGGTGCAGGCCTTCCGTTACGGCCGAAGCTACGCGCTGCAATTTCATCCCGACGTGACGCATCTGATGATGCACAAGTGGACGACGCGCGGTCACGAGCGCATGGGTATGCCGGGTGCGCGGCCGCGCGAGACGCATTTTGCCGATCGCGCGGTGTACGACTACAGCGCCCGCGCCTGGCTCGGCGCCTTCCTCGAACGCTGGATCGGAGCATGATCCCGAAAAGTGGACACCGGTTTTCGGAAAAGATCATGCTCCATTCAAAGTAATTATCCGCCGGCCAACTGCTGCGCGAAGTAGGCCACGGTTTTGGTGTAGACCGTTGACGCGTTCCACTGCAGCAGCACCTGGAAGTTGGCGGTGCCCTCGCCCCAGGGCTGGCCCTTCTGCCAGCCGTAGCCTTTCAGATAATTGGCGGTGGAGGCGAGCACGTCGGGCACGCTGTGAATGAGATCGCGGCGGCCGTTGCCGTCAAAGTCGACGGCATACTTCAGATAAGACGACGGCAGAAACTGGGTTTGCCCGATCTCGCCGGCCCAGGCGCCGTGCATGTCGGCCGGCGCCATGTCGCCGCGCGCGACAATTTGCAACGCCGCGAGCAACTCGCCGCGGAATTTTTCCGGCCGCCGGCAATCGTAGGCCAGCGTCGCCAGCGCGCGGATGGTGGCAAACTTTCCGGAGTTGGCGCCGAAGTCGGTCTCCAGCCCCCAGATGGCGACAATCACCGGGCCGGGCACGCCGTACTGCGCTTCGATGCGGCTGAACACGGCTGAGTATTTCTCGAGAAGTTTTCTGGCGCGCGCTAGTCGCGGCGGCACCATGCGGCCGGAGAACTGCTCAAAGGTCTGGTGAAACACGCCCTGGGCGTGGTCGCGCGCGATAATGGCGGGATCGTAAGTGACGTCGGCGAGCGCGGATTGGATGACGCCCTGGGGAATGCCGGCCCCGGCCGCTTCTTGCTTGACGCCATCGAGCCAGGCGTTGAAATCGCCGCCGCACGGCGGCGCCGCCAGCGCCGCGAAGGCGCCTAGACACAACACGGCAGCGGCCATAAATGCGGCTCTCGGTTTCATGCTCATTTTTCCCTCGTCCCGCACTGCGAACGCTTAAGTTGCACTAGGTCGCGATTGTGAACAAGGCATGGCCTGTCCGCACGCATGCGACACAATTCAAAAGGATTATAGCGACAACGCGGCTTGATTCTCTCAGCGCCGAACCGCGCCACCAACCTCGAAGCAGCTAACCTGATCGAGCCTGCCGAGCCGTAGCTCGCGTAGCGAGCGAAGGCTGGTGGAGCCGAGGGGAGTTGAACCCCTGACCTCCTCATTGCGAACGAGGCGCTCTCCCAACTGAGCTACGGCCCCGCCTAGGAAAAAAGCCGGACGCTGGGGTGCCGGCTGCGGCGATTGCGGCCATTTAGGGCTGCGATCCAATAGTGTCAAGAAGTCCGCGCCGCGCGGCTTTAAGGCTTCGATCGAGCCGTTTCCGCGTTGGCTTGTTCGCGCCGCGGCGGCGAGTTAGGTTGCGCGCATCATTTCCGCGAAAGGCGTCCATGCGCGCTCTTTTCCTCGTCATCGATCTTGCCCTCGAACTTTATATTTGGATCGTCATCGCGGCAGCGATCTTTTCCTGGCTGGTCGCCTTTCACGTCGTCAATACGCGCAACCAGGTCGTCGGCATGGTCGGCGAATTTCTGTTCCGCATCACCGAGCCGGCGCTGCGCCCGATCCGCCGCGTGTTGCCGAACCTCGGCGGCATCGACATTTCGCCGGTGATTCTGTTTCTGATCATCATTTTCATCCGCTACGTCATCGCGCTCTACATTCTTCCGAACGTTTATTAGCGTCGGCAAAGGCGCACAGGTGTCGCAGCCTGGAACGCCAGGGGAGCAATTTGCGTTGCTTCTCCGAATAGCCGGCGTTCGCCGGGAAAACCGACAACATCATTCGCATGACGCAGCCCAATCACCCATCGGCCGATTGCGCGGAGTTTTACGATGTGCGCGCGTTGACCGCGGTGGAAACGGCGACGACTGTTCGGCAGTCTGTCGCCCTACGCATAGCAGAACTGTATCCGCCGTCCGGCGATATACCGGCAAAGATTGGCGCTTTGCTCACTCGACTGGACAAGCCGACCGATCCTCAATGACGACGTAGCATCGCGGCGGCGAGTGATCGGACGCCGCGTGTTGCCGAATCTCGGCGGTATCGAGATCTCGCCGGTGATTCTTTTTCCTGATCATCATTTTCATCCGCTATTTCGTCGCGCTCTGCATTCTCCCGAACGTTTATTAGCCGACGCCGACAGCGCCCGATCTTTCACCTCCCCCTGGAGGGGGGAGGTCGCCGCGCATTTGCGCGGCGGAGGGGGTGAAAACATCGCGCTCGAATCTTTTGTCACCCCACCCCGCGCCTAAAAGTCGATGTGCTGCCTCACGCCCTTCTCACCTCTCCTCCGTCAACCGCCGGCGTCGGGGCGCACGTCGCCATGGAGGTACTTGCTGGTGGGCAGGCCCGCATGATCCGGAGCCGGCCTCCGCACGGGGGGCTTCGCGCGGAACTGCCTGCTGATAAAAAGATAATACTCGCGCGAACGATATTTCGAGGCCTTCCCTCTTCGAGGGCCGCTCCGCGAGAACGCATCAGGGGGACGGGCAACCGTCACGCTCTCCACGATACTTCGGGTTCTTTCCTCACGACTTCGCGGAGAAAAATATCGTCCGAGAGGTACGAGCGCGCGCTCCTCCCAAAAACAAAAGGCCCCGCCGAAGCGGGGCCAATAGAGAATACCCAAAAGCTAATTCAATTTTGCGGTTCTAGCCGCCTTGCTGGCCGCCAAGCCCAGCATGACGACTGGGCCCACCCGACGCATCTTTAGCGCGGCAAGATTTTCCACGTTCCTTGCGTGGTGGCGCAGATATTTTCGCCGGCGCGCAACGTGCCTTGCATGAACATCAGCGTGCGGGTGGCTTTGACGACTTCACACTCGACGGTGATGAAATCGCCGACGCGCACCGGAGCGAGGAATTGCACGTTGAGGCCGATGGTCGCCTGCTGATGGCCGCCCTGAGCATCCGAGGACGCAAGGCCAAGCGCGGTATCGAGCAGCGTCGTCAGCACGCCGCCGTGGACGAGGCAGCCGCGGTTGCCATGCTTGCCGGTGACGACGAGGCCGCATAGCGCGCGGTCGTTATCGCGACGACGCCAAAGCGGACCGATGATTTCGACGAAGGCGCCGGCGTCGACTTTCTGCCAACCGGCTGCGGCCGGATCAAATGAAGTGGTCACAAACTAAAGTCCGATGCGGTATGTTTACAGCGTGGCCTTTTGTATGGCGCGTCGGCGATCTTTTCCAGATCCGCCTCCCCTCAATCCCCTCTCCCCCTTGGGGAGAGGGAGCCGAGCATCGAAGATGCGAGGGGAGAGGGGGTAGAACCAAGCCGCTCGCTTGCTCCCCCTCACCCGCCCTCGCTTCGCTCGGGCACCCTCCCGCAAGGGGAGAGGTGGAAAAGAGCAGGCGCGTGACGCCAATGACATCACGCGAGCAAAAATGCGCAGTCGGAAAGGAAAAGGCCCCGCCGAAGCGGGGCCAATAGAGAATACCCAAAAGCTAATTCAATTTAGCGGTTCTGGCCGCCTTGCTGGCCGCCACCACCCTGCTGGCCACCCTGGCCGCCGCCCTGTCCGGGCTTCGGGTTTTGCTGACCGGGTTGCTGCTGTCCGCCGCCCTGTCCGCCTTGGCCGCCTTGCTGGCCGCCCTGGTTCTGCTGCTGATTCATGAAGTAACTCCTTGGTTGGTTGTTGTCGCAACGGACAACGCGCCGGCTTGGCGTTACGTTCCGCACCACCGGGCAGACACGCGGTTCCCGGTTCCATTCGTTTGTGCGCTGCATCGGGAACAATGGGAACAAATAAAACAAAACGCAACGCGTTGATCATTTCAGCGGCGACAGCGCGGCGCGCCTGGCGATCAGGCGCCGCGCAATCCCGATTTCGCGATGTTGATTATCTGGAACTCGCCGCCGACGCTGAGCGCTGTTCGATGCGCCGACGCTGCGCCGTCGAGCGCGGCACCGCTAAGCTTCTTTTTCGTCCAGCCGCGCCAGCAAGTCCTGAATCTGAGGGGAGATGTCATCGAGCGGCGCATAATATTGCGTCAGCGATTTTGTCAGCGACAGCCGAAGCGTCTGATTGAAGTCGCTGGGCAGCGTCGACGTGTACGCCAGGTTGGCGCGATGATTTGCTGCCTTGTCGCCCTGCGCCACGGCGTTCCCCCCCCTTTAATTTGACGATTGAGGTGCCAACGATTGAGCGAGGTAAGCGTTCCGCGATCGCTTCACTTCAGCATGGATTGCCGGATCAAGTCCGGCAATGACGAAACGCTATTAGCTGTTCCAGCCGAAGGCGATCTTGTCGAGCACGCGGGTGCCGAATTTCTCCGACGAGCGCGCGACGGTCTTGCCGGACAGCGCGCGGTAGAACTCGACCGCGGTGTCGTTCTCCGACAGCGCCCACACAATCAGCGACTTCAGTCCGCTCTGCGCCAGATCGCGGCGCGCGGCGGTGAACAGGCGGCGGCCGAAACCGAGCCCCTGATATTCCGGACGCAAATACAGCTCGTAGATCTCGCCGTCGTAATGCAGGCTGCGCGCGCGGTTCCTTCCGTAGTTGGCGTAGCCGGCAACCTTGTCGCCGAACTGCAACAGCGCGATGCGGCTGCCCTTGCGGATGGCACTGTCCCACCACGCCGGCCCGCGGCGATTGATCAGCCGGTCGAGCTCGGTGCCGGGAATGATGCCCTGGTAAGCGGTGCGCCAAGCCTCATCGTGAGCGTCGGCGACAGCACCGGCGTCGCTCGCCTTAGCACGACGAATCTCGATAAGGGTTGTGCTCATGATGCAATCAAAGCAAGCGGTTCTGCGGGCTTCAAGAGCGGAGATTTTGAAGACGTCCAACGTTAGCGGATGGCGTGCGCGCACGCCATCCTCGGGACGCGAAAAACGCTGGTCCGATAAGAATCTTGCGCCGCTGTTGCACGCGCGACACGGTCCGCGGGAAACTAGAATCGTGCCACGAGAATGATGTTCGCTTCGCCCTCCCCTGGAGGGGGAGGGTCGCGAGCGCAGCGAGCGGGGTGGGGTGACTAAGGTTCGCTTGAGCGAAAGATTTCACCCCCTCCCGCCGCACTCGGTGCGGCGACCTCCCCCTCCAGCGGGAGGTGAAAGTGAAATGCGGCGCGACAACGAGAGCGCTAGACGCGCTCGGCTTCCTTGCGCCGCTCGTCCCGCTTTCGGTCGTTGGGGTCGAGCAGCTTCTTGCGCAGCCGGATGGATTTCGGCGTCACCTCGACCAGCTCGTCGTCGGCGATATAGGCGAGCGCTTTTTCCAGCGTCATGCGAATCGGCGGGGTGAGCCGGACCGCCTCATCCTTGGAGTGGGTGCGGATGTTGGTGAGTTTCTTGCCCTTGAGCACGTTGACTTCGAGATCGTTGCCACGGGTGTGCTCGCCGACTATCATCCCGCGATAGACCTTCCAGCCCGGCTCGATCATCATCGGGCCGCGGTCCTCCAGATTCCACATCGCGTAGGCGACCGCGTCGCCTTGATCGGTCGCGAGCAGGACGCCGTTGCGGCGGCCGACGATTTCGCCGCGGTGTTCGCCGTAGGCGTGAAACAGCCGGTTCATCACCGCGGTGCCGCGCGTGTCGGTCAAGAGCTCGCCGTGATAGCCGATCAGGCCGCGCGTCGGCGCATAGAACACGAGCCGCACCCGGCCGCCGCCGGACGGGCGCATTTCAACGAGCTCGCCTTTCCGCTCGGCAAGCTTTTGCACGACCACGCCGGAGTGCTCTTCGTCGACGTCGATCACGGCCTCTTCGATCGGCTCGAGCATTTCGCCGGCTGCCCCAAATTGGAACAACACCTTCGGCCGCGATACCGAAAGCTCAAAACCTTCGCGGCGCATGGTCTCGATCAAAATGCCCAGCTGAAGCTCGCCGCGGCCGGCGACCTCCATTGAATCCTTTTCTGTCGACTCCGAAATGCGCAACGCCACATTGCCCTCGGCTTCGCGCAACAGCCGATCGCGAATGACCCGGCTCTGCACCTTGTCGCCCTCGGTGCCGGCGAGCGGCGAATCATTGATGCGGAATGTCATGGCGAGCGTCGGCGGATCGATCGGCTGCGCCGGCAGGGGCTCGGTCACTTCGGGCGCGCACAACGTGTGCGCGACGGTCGCCTCGGGCAGCCCGGCGATGGAAACGATGTCGCCGGCAAAGCACTCATCGATGGGCGTGCGTTCGAGGCCGCGGAAGGCCAGCACTTTCGTGACCCGCCCGGCCTCGATCAGGTCGCCATCGCGGTCGAGCACTTTGACCGGCTGGTTCGGCTTCACCGAACCGGAAAAGATCCGCCCGGTGACGAGGCGGCCGAGATAGGGATTCGCTTCCAGGATGGTTCCGATCATGCGGAACGGACCGTCCTCGACCACCGGCGGCGCGACATGGCGCATGACGAGATCGAACAGCGGCGCCATGCCCTTGTCTTTCGGGCCGGCCGGGTCCGACGCCATCCAGCCTTGCTTGGCCGAACCGTAGAGGAGCGGGAAATCGAGCTGCTCTTCGCTGGCGTCGAGCGCCGCGAACAGATCGAACACTTCGTTGGCGACTTCGCGGGCGCGGGCGTCCGGCCGGTCGACCTTGTTGATAATGACAATCGGCTTTAGCCCGACCTTCAGCGCCTTGGTGACCACGAACTTGGTCTGCGGCAGCGGGCCTTCGGCGGCATCGACCAGCACCAGGGCGCCGTCGACCATGTTGAGGATGCGCTCGACCTCGCCGCCGAAATCGGCGTGGCCCGGCGTATCGACGATATTGATGCGGCTGTCCTGCCATGGGATCGAGGTGACCTTGGACAGGATGGTGATGCCGCGCTCGCGCTCGAGATCGTTCGAATCCATCGCGCGCTCGGCGACGCGCTGGTTGTCGCGGAACGCGCCCGATTGCTGCAACAGGCGGTCGACCAGGGTGGTTTTGCCATGGTCGACATGAGCAATGATGGCGATATTGCGAAGTTTCATCGGGGCGGTGTTAAATTGTGGTGGTTAAATTATTGCGGGCCCCAACATGCGATAAATTGGGACCCGCGTTTGTCCGCGAATATAGTCAGCCGCGGCCACTGTGCAACGTTTTCCGCCACGCTGGCTGTGTTAGAGTTTACGTGGAATCGAACGCCGCCGCCGGGAGCCACGGGGTCTAAAACGACCGGGGCGGTGTGGACTGAGAGGTCGCTTGCGCTTTTCGCAGCCTGTCTCCAATACGCGCCGGATCCTTTGCGTGTTCCCGGCCTATACGCCGGCGTTCGGCACCTTCGCCCATGCCTATCGGCTGATGCACAGGGTGCAGGCGTTCATGCCGCCGCAGGGGCTGCTGCTGATCGCCGCCTACATGCCGGAAAACTGGCCGGTGCGCTTTGTCGACGAGAATATCGCGCGCGCGACGGCTGAGGATTTCGCCTGGGCCGACACGGTGTTCGTCAGCGGCATGCACATCCAGGCGCCGCAGATCCACGACATCGCGCGGCGCGCCAAGGCGGCCGGCAAAGTCACCGCGCTCGGCGGGCCGTCGGTGTCGAGCGTTCCGGAAATGTATCCCGACTTCGACTACCTGCATGTCGGCGAGCTCGGCGACTCGACCAACGCGCTGGTGATGCAACTCGACGTGACCTGCGCGCCGCCGCAAGCGCAAATCCGCTTCCAGACCAAAGATCGCCTCGGGCTGAACGAGTTTCCGATCCCGGCCTATCACCTGGTGCCGCTGTCGCGGTATTTGATGTGCACGCTGCAATTCTCGTCCGGCTGTCCTTATCTCTGCGAGTTCTGCGACATTCCGAATCTCTACGGCCGGCAGCCGCGCTATAAAACGGCCGAGCAGATCACCGCCGAGCTCGACGCCATCACCTCGCAGAAGGATCATCCGCCGCAAGTCTATTTCGTTGACGACAATTTCATCGGCAACCGCAAGGCGGCGCGCGACATGCTGCCGGCCGTGGTCGAATGGCAGAAGCGGCGCGGCTATCCGATGCAGTTTGCCTGCGAGGCCACCCTCAACATCGCCAAGCAGGACGAGATCCTTTCGCTGATGCGCGAGGCCGCCTTCGTCGGCATTTTCGTCGGCATCGAGACGCCGGAAGCCGACGCGCTGACGGCGATGCGCAAGGGCCAGAACAATTCGCTGCCGATGATGGATGCGATCAAGAGGCTCAACGATTACGGCCTTGAGGTGATCTCCGGGATTATTCTCGGCCTCGACACCGACAGCGACGACACCGAACAGCGGCTGAAAGATTTCATCGACCTCTCCAACATCCCGACGCTGACCATTAATCTTCTTCAGGCGCTGCCGCGGACGCCGCTGTGGGACCGGCTCAAGCTATCGAACCGCCTCGACGAAGATCCGTCGCGGGAAAGCAACGTCGTGTTCCTGCGGCCCTACGACGAAGTAGTGGCGACGTGGCGCCGCGCCATCAGCCACGCCTACGACCCGGAAAATCTGTTCAGGCGGTTCGTGCATCAAGTCGATGCGACTTATGCCAAGCGGATCAAGCCGCCGGCCAAGGGCCAGTTGACGAAGGCCAATCTCCGCCGCGCCGCGGTGTTGATCTATAACGTGGTGGTCGAACTCGGCATCAAGTCGGATTACCGGCGCGTGTTCTGGCGGGCGGCGCTGCACGCGCTTCGCCGCGGCCGCATCGACGCAGTGCTGGCCATGGGCTTCATGTCCTATCACCTGATCCAGTTCACGCGCGAAGCGCTGCGCGGCGACCAGAACGCGTCGTTCTACTCCACCAAGGAGTATCAGCCGCGGCCCGAGCCGATCGCCGAGCCCGCGCTGCTGCGCAAGTCGGCGTGACGGACATTGCCATTTCCGGTGGCCGTCATGGCCGGACTTGTTCCGGCCATCCACGACTTCAATGAACGCGCAAAAGACGTGGATGCCCGCGACAAGAGCGGGCATGACGGCTCAGTAACTCACAAACTCTCCACGCCAGTGGCATCGGCTCGGGCGGCCGGGTGGCCCGCTTGCCAGTGCGCCCCCTCGCTACTTATCTAACAAGCTGCAGCGTATTCCACAGGCCCGCGAGGAAAGGTTCCACATGGCGCAAAAGATTTCCGGTGACGCGCGCGATCGCGCGCTCGGCCGGCTCAAGGGCTGGAACCTAGCCGACGGACGCGATGCCATCCGCAAGAAGTTCGTCTTTGCCGATTTCAACGAGGCCTTCGGCTTTATGACGCGCGCGGCGCTGGTCGCCGAAAAGCTCGATCATCACCCCGAGTGGTTCAACGTCTACAAGACCGTCGAAGTCACGCTCTCGACCCACGACGCCGGCGGATTGACCGAGCTCGATTTCAAGCTCGCGGAGGCAATGGACAAGATCGCGGGTTAAAGGTTCCGGGGGTCTTTCGCTGCCCTACCCTTGCCGCCTTTTGTTCCCATTTATTGCGCCATGAGATTCTCGAAGAACGCCGGCACAATTTCATTTGGCTTCGGCGAAGCCGCGTGGGCGGATATCGACGCGCGGCTGCGCCGTCTCGCCGCCGACGAGGCGGAACTTCGCCGCCGGTTCTGGAAAAAGCTCAAAGGCCTCGCGGCGCGCTTGCCGTTCGCCGAGGATCTGATTGCCGCGCACTATTGCGCCTTCGACCGGCAGACGCCGCTGCATGTCCGCGCGGCGCTGGTCGGCGCGCTGGCTTATTTTGTGTTGCCGACCGATTTCATTCCCGACGTGTTGCCGATCATCGGTTACAGCGATGACGCCGCCGTGCTCGCCGCGGCGATCAAGCTTGTCTCATCGCACATCAAGCCGGACCACCGCGAAGCGGCGCAACAGACGCTGGCGCGCATGCGCGGCGAACAACTCTAGCGCGACGCGTTCTTACGGCCGCAGCACGACCTTGCCCATCGCTTTCCTGTCGGCGATGTCTTTCAACGCCGCGTCGATCTCGGCGAGCGGATAGGCCTTGTGCACGTGGGCGCTGAGTTTTCCTTCGGCGCACCAGCGCACAATTTCGGTCATCAGCGCATGCTGCGCCTTCGGCTCGCGGTTGACCCAGGCGCCCCACAGCACACCGCGGATGTCGCAGCTTTTGAGCAGCACGAGGTTGAGCGGCAATTTCGGGATGTCGCCGGCGGCAAAGCCGACGACGAGGTAGCGCCCTTCCCAGCCGAGCGCGCGGACCGCGGGCTCGGCGTAAGGCCCGCCGACCGGATCGTAGACCACGTCAACGCCGCGCTCGCCGCCGAGCTTCTTCAAAGCACCGCGCAGATCGTCCCTGGCGTAGTTCACCGTCTCGTCGGCGCCGTGCTCGCGGGCAAACGCAAGCTTCTCGTCCGATGAGGCACAGGCGATGACGCGGGCGCCCATGACTTTGCCGAACTCGACAGCCGCGAGGCCGACGCCGCCGGAAGCGCCCAGTACGACCAGCGTCTCGCCGCGCTTGAGCGCCCCGCGCTCGCGCAGGCCATAAAGCGTCGTCGCGTAGGTCACCGTCAGTCCCGCCGCGCGGTCGAAGTCGAGCGCATCCGGCATCTTCACCAGTTGCTCGGCACGCACCGCTATGGCCTCACGCGCGGCGCCCCAGCCCGCCGCGCCCATCACCCGGTCGCCCGGCTTAACTTCGCTCACGCCGTCGCCGACGGCTTCGACAATGCCGGCAAATTCGGACGCGGGCGAAAACGGAAACGGCGGCTTGTGCTGGTATTTGCCGGCAATGATGAGGAGATCGAAGAAATTCAGCGCCGCCGCCTTGATGCGAACCACGGCTTCGCCCGGCCCGGGCACCGGCGGCGGAATGTCCTTGAGCTCGAGCTCGTCGGGGGGACCAAAATGGGTACAGAGGATGGCTTTCATTACGCCCTTCGTTCACACGGTTCGTTGACGTGGTTCGGTCAGATGGACGGCTTAGATGAATAATCGCGCGCGCTTCCTAACCACGAAAGAGGCGGCGCGGGAATGGTGCAGCGTCGGGTGCGCCTAAACGGCGCTCCCTCAGTTTCGCCGCTTTGTTCCCTCCGCAGCGAAAATGGGTTAAGCTATAAGCTCTTGGGGAGCGATGCTCCGCGCCGTGATCGCGAGGCTTGATGCCGATTTTCCGACATTTGATGCTCCGACAATGGCGTCTCATCCTTTCAGTGCTGGTTGCCACGGCTTTTGCGGTGCCGGCGTTCGCGCAGCAGCCCCCGGGCGCTGACCAATCCGCGGCGCCGCCGGCGGCCGCCACACCGACCGCGCCGACGCCGCCAAAGCCGAAGAAGCATAAGGCCGCGACGACGCCGTCGACCAATAACCCGTCCGACACCGCGAGAGCGCCTGCCGCGCCGCCAGCGGCGGCGACCGGCGGCGCCAAGCCGACCTTGCTCGGCCAATACGGCGACTGGGGCGCCTACGCGGCTTCCCCCGGCGGCAAAAAGGTCTGCTTCGCCATCGCCAAATCGAGCACGTCTGAAACCGATCCGCCGGGGAAGTCGCGCAATCCGCCCTATTTGTTCGTCTCCACGCGGCCCTCGGAAAAAGTCAGCAACGAAGTGTCGGTCTCCATCGGCTATCAATTCAAGCCGAGCTCGGAAGCAACGGTCGAAGTCGGATCGAACGCATTTGCGCTCTACACCCAGCAGGACGGCGCCTGGATCAAGAACGCTGCGGAAGAGCCGAATTTAGTGAACGCGATGCGGACGTCGCAGAATGCGGTGGTCAAAGGCCTGTCGGCAAAAGGCACGCACACTACCGATACATTCTCGCTGCGCGGATTTGCCCAAGCGATCGACCGCACCGGCCAGGATTGCAAATAAGGTTTTGGGCCGTCGCATCCGCCGAGCGCGATGCCTATTTAGGCCTCTGGTGCGATTTGCGGCCTTTCACATTCGAAATTGAACTTGATCATGAGCACTCCCTCCGCCGCGACTGACATCGGCATCGACGCCGCGGCGATCGAAAAACAGCCGATAGAACGCTACGTCGCGCCGGCAATGCCGTCGCTGGTCGGATTGCCGCGCGCCGCGCTCGGTGAGGCGCTCGCAACAGCCGGCGTGGCGCCGCGGCAGTTGCGCATGCGCGTCCAGCAGGTGTGGCATTGGCTCTATGTGCGCGGCGTGCGCGACTTCGACGAGATGACGAGCGTGTCGAAGGAGCTGCGCGCCGATCTCAAGCGCCGCTTTACGCTCGATCGTCCCGACGTTGCCGCCGAGCAAGTTTCAAGCGACGGCACCCGCAAGTGGCTCATTGCCTTGCCGGGAGAAATCGACGGCCGGCCGCATGAAGTCGAGTGCGTTTACATTCCCGAAACCGATCGCGGCACCTTGTGCATTTCAAGCCAGGTCGGCTGTACGCTGAATTGCTCTTTCTGCCACACCGGCACGCAGCGCCTGGTGCGCAATCTCACCGCGGCGGAAATCGCCGCCCAGGTGGTGATCGCCCGCGACCGGCTCAACGACTGGACGCGCGCTGATGAATCGGCGGGCGAAAGAAAGCGGCTCGTCTCCAACGTCGTCATGATGGGGATGGGCGAGCCGCTCTATAATTTTGACGCCGTGCGCGATGGGCTTAACGTGGTTGCCGACGGCGAAGGTCTGAGCCTGTCCAAGCGCCGCATCACGCTGTCGACCTCCGGCGTAGTGCCGAATATTGCGCGCGCCGGAGACGAGATCGGCACCATGCTGGCGGTCTCGCTGCATGCCCTCACCGACGAACTGCGCAACGAGCTGGTGCCGCTCAATCGCAAATATCCGCTACGCGAATTGCTCGATGCGTGCCGCAATTATCCGGGACTTTCCAACGCCCGGCGCATCACCTTCGAGTATGTGATGCTCAAAGGCATCAACGACTCGCTCGCGGAAGCGCGCGCGCTGGTGCGCCTCCTCAAGAACATCCCCGCCAAGATCAACCTCATACCGTTCAATCCCTGGCCGGGCAGCAAATACGAATGCTCCGACTGGGAGCAGATCGAGAAATTCTCGGAAGTGGTGTTCAATGCCGGCTATGCCTCGCCGGTGCGCACGCCGCGCGGACGCGACATCCTTGCCGCCTGCGGTCAGCTCAAGAGCTCGACGGAAAAGCTCTCCGCCCGCGAGCGATTGGCGTTGCGCGCCATGGCGATGACGGATTGATGACCCGCGCATGAACCGGATCGGGCTCGCAATCGCGCTCGTCATCGGCGCCGTAACAGGCCTCGTGTTCGGATTTTATCCGCAGCTCGATATCGCCATTGCGGGCTGGTTCTACGATCCGGTGACGCACAGCTTCGTCGGCAGGAACGAATCGATCGTTCACGTGCGCGACGCCGCGACTTACGTCATCGCGGCCCTTGTTGCGCCGGCGTTCTTGGCCATCCTCGGCAAGTTCGTGATGCCAAAGCGGCGCATGCTCATTCCCGGCCGCGCCGCTTTGTTTCTGACCGTGTCGCTGGCCCTTGGTCCGTTCCTTATCGCCAATGTTGGTCTCAAGAACGTTTGGGGGCGGATGCGGCCTATCGACATCGTCCAATACGGCGGCACCGATCGATTCACCCCCTGGTGGGACCCGAGCGGGCCATGCCCGGACAATTGCTCGTTTGTCGGCGGCGAGGCCGCGAGCGCGTTCTGGACGCTGGCGCCGGCGGCGCTCACGCCGCCGCAATGGCGGCCGCTCGCCTACGCCGCGGCCGTGCTTTTCGGCTCCGGCATCGGGGCACTCCGCATGGCCGGCGGCGGGCATTTCTTCACCGACATCGTCTTCGCCGGCGTCTTCATGTTCCTGGTGGTGTGGGCGCTCTACGGCGCCGTTTACCGGTGGCGGCGAACCCGGCTCACCGACGAGGACGTCGAAGGTCCGCTTGAGCGGGCCGGCAAGGCGATGCGCGGGTGGCTTTCGGGCCGAAAGCGGCAAAGCTCCTGATACAGGCGGCGGCAACCTCGCCGCTAACCTGAACTTGCGTCGCTCTTGCGCCCGCCTATAGTCCGCGCAAATTTTGAGCGGTTTGGCCGAAGCGGATTTCCAATGCCCAAAGGCGATGTGAAAAAAGTCGTGCTCGCCTATTCGGGCGGCCTCGATACCTCGATCATCCTCAAGTGGCTGCAGACCACCTACGGCTGCGAGGTCATGACCTTTACCGCCGATCTCGGCCAGGGCGAGGAGCTTGAGCCGGCGCGGGCCAAAGCGCTGACGCTCGGCATCAAGCCCGAGAACATTTTCATCGAGGATTTGCGCGAAGAATTCGTGCGCGACTACGTGTTTCCGATGTTTCGCGCCAACGCGCTTTACGAAGGCCAGTATCTTCTCGGCACCTCGATCGCCCGGCCGCTGATTGCCAAGAAGCAGATCGAAATCGCCGAGAAAGTCGGCGCCGACGCCGTCGCCCATGGCGCGACCGGCAAGGGCAACGACCAGGTGCGGTTCGAGCTTTCCTACTATGCGCTCAAACCCGACGTGAAAGTCATCGCGCCGTGGCGCGAATGGGAATTCCGCTCGCGCGAGGCGTTGCTCGAGTTCGCTGAGAAGAACCAGATTCCGATCGCCAAGGACAAACGCGGCGAAGCGCCGTTTTCAACCGACGCCAATCTCCTGCACACCTCGTCCGAGGGCAAAGTGCTGGAAGACCCCGGCGAGGAAGTGCCGGATTACGTTTATTCGCGCACCGACGATCCGGAGCGCGCGCCCGACAAGCCCGGTTACGTGACCATCGACTTCGGGCGCGGCGATCCGGTCGCCGTCGACGGCAAGAAGCTGTCGCCGGCAAAGCTTCTCGCCGAGCTCAACGCGCTCGGCAAAAAGCACGGCGTCGGCCGGCTCGACCTGGTCGAGAACCGTTTTGTCGGCATGAAGTCGCGCGGCATGTACGAGACGCCGGGCGGCACCATTCTACTCGCCGCGCATCGCGGCATTGAGCAGATCACGCTAGACCGCGGCGCCGCGCATCTCAAAGACGAATTGATGCCGAAATACGCCGAGCTGATTTATTACGGCTTCTGGTTCTCGCCGGAGCGCGAGATGCTGCAGGCGGCGATCGACAAGAGCCAGGAGTTCGTCAGCGGCCGGGTGCGGCTCAAGCTCTACAAGGGCAACGTCGGCGTGGTCGGGCGCCAGAGCAAATATTCGCTGTACGATCAGGACCTGGTGACCTTCGAGGAAGGCAAGGTCGCCTACGACCAGCGCGACGCCGAAGGATTTATCCGGCTCAACGCACTGCGGCTGCGCACGCTTGGCCAGCGCCGGCGCAAGCTGAAATTATAAGCGTTCATGCCGAGCCGCGTATCTCGGGCACGACCTGGCCGTAATTAAGCACTGCGACCAGCGCCACGCCTCCGATGACGTTGCCAAGAAGCGTCGGGATGAAAAATCCGACGAAGAAGTCGCGGACTGACGCTTCGCCCATTTGCAGCAAAAAGGCGACATCGACCATGCCCGCAACAATGTGTGGAAAGCCGCACAGCCCGATGATGTAGGTGATGAAGATAATCACCAGAAGACGTGACGACTCTGCCGTCGGTAAGAGCCACACCATCAAGGCGATGAGCCAGCCGGCCAACATCGCCCGCACCATGGCGACGCCGAACGAACCCTCCACCAGATGCCGGGCATCGGCCGAGAATGCCGAGGTAATCGCAGCATCAAAAGCGTGACTGTGAATTATTGCAGCGGCGAACAGAAACGCGCCGATGATGTTGGTCCCAAGCACCATCGCCCAAAGCGCCAAAACCTTGCGCGCGGTCGGCAGATCGCGATTGTGTAGAAGCGGCAGAATCGGCGTCAACGTGTTCTCGGTGAAGAGCTGCTGACGTCCCAGCACCACGATCACGAAGCCGGCCGTATAGCCGAAAGGAGCTATTGTCTTGACGGCGGCGCCGTCGGGAAGATGTGCATGCAATTCGCCTTGCAACACCATGGAGAAGCCGATGGAAAGACCGGCTGCAAGACCGGAGAGCCCGAGCGCCCACCAAGTGCGCTCCAACTCGCTTTCACCTTCGGCGCGGATTGTTTCGTGAATGAGCGCTGCGTTCGGCCGGCTTTGCTCATCGACTTCGCGCTTTTGCTTGCGCGACAGGTTGTCGAGTTTTCCCGCTGGAGCAAAGCTTTCGCGCGCCTCGGCCCCTCCGACCGGTGCTGTTTTTGTGGCGTGCGCTTTTTCATCATATCAGCCGCGAAGGCCGCCGCTGCAAATAGCAGCGGCGAAGCAAACTCTAATTCACGCGACTTGGACGCGCGACTTTGAAATTTAGTGCGCTTGCAGCCAGCTCACTGAGCGGCGGCGAGGACCAAGCTGAATGGGCCGCGGTGAAGAGGGCCTGAGCTTGGGCAGATCGCTTCCGGGCTTGCCGGGGAAATAATCCGGCTCCGAGCCCGGACCCTTGGGATCGATTGGCTCGTCAACCGGGTAAGGCGAGCGCGGCCCTTTCGGACCAAGCTCGGGATCCTCGAGCGGCTGCTTTGGCTTTTCCTGACTCACGAGTTGCGTCATCGCATCGCTACCTTTCGGTTCTCGCCCATGTTGGGTCGGGTACCGGTCATCGCGGCGGCGGCCATTTTCACGTAAGCGATAGTGGTACCAGGCGCATCCCAGTACTGGGCGTCGAGTGGAGTGACTTTCAAAAGCCGGATGTTCGGATCGTCTGGAGAATCCCACCAAGCTCTAGCCGGCGTGCCCCATAATTCGCGGATTTTCGCGCGATCGGTGAAGATTTCCGCGTCACCCGCCAGCGACACGTATTTCTGACCGCCGGTATCGGCGAAGGCGAGGCAAACTTTGCGGTAGCGCGCAATATCGTCATCGCTGTGGTGGCGGGCATCGGCGAGGAAATAGATCGCGTTTTCCTCATAGCGCACATAGGCCCCCATCGGCCGGGCTTGCAGCTCGCGGCCGTCCCAAGAGGCGAGCATGCAGATGCCGATTTTCTTCATCAATTCCCAAACGCGGTCGATATCGTTGTCGGCCATGATGTCCTCGAAAAGTGTGCTTTTCCGCGCGCGAGGCGGCAGCTGAATAACTATTCAGGACTGCGAATCGTTCCCGCGGTGGGGGGATTGCGAATAAGCCGACGGCGCGATGGCCTGCGGCTATCCCGACGCGCCGAATATCCGCATGGCTTCAACGTGCGCAACATCGGAGCGGGCTTGGGCGAGTTGGCGTTCGTACGGTTTGATCGAAGCGATCTTTGGAACTGTTCCGCTTTAACCTCGTTAGGGTGCTGATTTTAGGCACCAGGGCCAATCCCCCCATGAAGGGGTACTCACCAGCAATGTACTGGGCCATTTTCTCCAGCAGCGCGATTGGTACCGCGTTCCTTGCGTTCGAATTGCTCAATACTTGGGGCTTGGCCTAGCGAAATGCGTGGCGTTTGCGCCATAGTACCGAACTAACCAGCGGCTCTTTCACGGCGTTTGGCGATCTCTTCCGGCTCCTCACGGTCGACTGTCGCCCGCCCTTCATCGGCATTGCCTTGGGTGCGGAGAAGTTCATCAAGCTTGGCGTGAATGGCTTGAGTGTCGCGATGCTCGGCCCGCTGAATGAAAAGCGTCATGACCCAGGTCGCGACAGTGGCCGCGCCCCGCCAGCCGAACGATCGTGGATCAAAAATTATCCAGGCGGCGACATAGATCCCGACAACCACGAACGCGAGAGGGTGCGATGTCGAGACGCCCATCCGGGTGAGCCAGGAACGATAGGTCGGCATCCAAAGCAACGTGTCGCGTTGCAGCCAGTTCCTTGCCGTGCTTTGCTTTCGCCGAGCGAGCCATGCACGATGACAGGCCTAGCACTCCTTCGGTTCGATTGGCGGCCGTTGTTGTTTGAGTTAGTTTTTCAACACGGATGCATCCGCTGATCTGAGCGCATGAAGGTTATATTTCTTGATATCGACGGCGTCCTGAATTCCGACCAAACGCCCAATCCCCGGAAGCTTCCTTATGTTGTCGATCGGAAACTTTTGACGCGGCTCAAGCGGGTTCTGAAACGTACCGGCGCGAAGGTCGTGTTGTCCTCGACCTGGCGTTACGATCCAGCCGGCCTTTTCAGCGCCAAATATCACGGCATTCCCTTTATCGGCGTAACGCCGGACATGCCGCACCGGCCGGGCGCGACGAAATTCTTGGCTGGCTCAAGAAACATCCAAAGGTCGACCGGTTCGCCGTGCTTGATGACGACGACGATGAACTCGACGAGCTGCCTGTTTCAGCCTTCGGCGGCAACCGGACTGACCGAGGACATTGCAAACGTGTTATTCGTTATCTCGACGGCAAAACAAACAACGACATGCGCAAGAACTACGTCGAGCGGCTGTTTGAAAACGCGCGCGCTGTCGTCAAAGGTCACAAAGGGTAGCGACGCCAGGCCGGCTTAATGTACGCCAGTTCAGGCCGGCGTATAGCAGACGGCCTCGACGTTGTGGCCATCGGGATCAAAGACGAAGGCCGCGTAGTAGTTGGGATGATACTGCGGCCTTAAGCCCGACGCACCATTGTCCTTGCCGCCCGCCGCCAACGCGGCGCGATGAAAAGCATCGACCGCGGCCCGGTCTTTCGCCGTTATGGCGACGTGCATGGGGCGGTTGAGACCGCCTTCGCCGCCGATCCAGAAGTCAGGCTTGCCGTTGGCGCCAAATCCGGCAGCGGGGCTGTCGTTCTCGCCCTGCTGCACTTCCATCACCAGCGCATAACCAAGCGGGGCGAGGGCTTCAAGATAAAATGCCTTGGATCGCGGGTAATTCGAAACCGGGAAGCCGACGTGATCGATCACTGCGCGCCTCCCGCACTTTGCGCAGGCCTAAACCTGCCGTTCGACCATCGTGCGCTTGATGTCGGCAATGGCCTTCGCCGGGTTGAGATGCTTTGGGCACGCCTTGGCGCAGTTCATGATGGTGTGGCAGCGATAAAGCCGGAACGGATCCTCGAGATCGTCGAGCCGTTCGCCGGTCGCCTCGTCGCGCGAGTCGGAAATCCAGCGGTAAGCCTGCAACAGCGCCGCCGGGCCGAGGAAGCGCTCCGAATTCCACCAGTAGCTCGGACAAGCGGTCGAGCAGCAGGCGCAGAGGATGCATTCGTATAGCCCGTCGAGCTTGGCCCGGTCGTCGCGGGTCTGTTTCCATTCCTTCTGCGGCGTCGGCGAAACCGTGCGCAGCCACGGCTCGATCGAGGCGTGCTGGGCGTAGAAGTTGGTCAGGTCGGGCACGAGATCCTTGACCACCGGCATGTGCGGCAGCGGATAGATCCGCACCGCGCCGCTCACCTCGCTCATCGCCTTGGTGCAAGCGAGCGTGTTGGTGCCGTCGATGTTCATCGAGCACGAGCCGCAGATGCCTTCGCGGCAAGAGCGGCGGAAGGTCAACGTCGCGTCGACGTTGTTCTTGATCCAGATCAGCGCGTCGAGAACCATCGGCCCGCAGTCGCCGATATCGACGTAATAGGTGTCGATATGCGGATTTGCCCCATCGTCGGGGCTCCAGCGATAGACGCGGAATTCGCGCTCCGCCTTGGCTTTCGCCGCATGCGGCCAAGTCTTGCCTTGGCCGATCTTGGAGTTTTTTGGCAGCGTAAATTGAACCATTGCAAACCTCAATACACCCGCGCCTTGGGCTCGATATAGGCGACGTCGTTGGTGAGCGTGTAAGTGTGCACCGGACGGTAGTCGATGGTGACCTTGCCTGTGGTGGTATCAAGCCACGACAACGTGTGCTTCATCCAGTTCTTGTCGTCGCGCTCGGGGAAATCCTCTCGCGCATGCGCGCCGCGGCTTTCAGTGCGATTGAAGGCGGAATCGACGGTCACCACCGCCTGCTCGATCAGGTTGATGAACTCGAGCGTCTCGACGAGATCGGAGTTCCAGATCAGCGAGCGGTCGCTGACACGAACATCGCGGGCGCCTTCGAAGACTTCGTGAATGAGCTTCGAGCCCTCGGCGAGCACTTCGCCGGTGCGGAACACCGCGCAATTGGTTTGCATCACGTGCTGCATCCGCGCGCGCAGCTGCGCGGTCGGTGTGCTGCCCGACGCGTTGCGATAGCGATCGAGGCGGGAGAGCGCCCGCTCGGCGGAATCCTTCGGCAGTTCCGGCTGCTTATCGTGCGGGGTGAGGATTTCGGCGCAGCGCAGCGCCGCCGCGCGCCCAAAGACCACGAGGTCGATCAGCGAATTCGAGCCGAGACGGTTGGCGCCGTGAACCGAAACGCAAGCCGCCTCGCCGAGCGCCATCATGCCGGAAACGATTTGGTCGGGATTGCCGTCCTTCTTGGTCAGCGCCTCGCCGTGATAGTTCGTGGCGATGCCGCCCATGTTGTAGTGGACCGTCGGCACAATCGGCACCGGTTCGCGCGCCAGATCGACGCCGGCAAAGATCCGCGCCGATTCGGTGATGCCCGGCAGGCGCTCAGCGAGGATTTTCGGATCGAGATGATCGAGGTGCAGGAAAATGTGATCCTTCTTCGGCCCGACACCGCGCCCCTCGCGGATTTCAATGGTCATGGCGCGGGACACAACGTCACGCGAGGCGAGGTCCTTAGCCGAGGGCGCGTAACGCTCCATGAAGCGCTCGCCTTCGGAATTGACCAGGTAGGCGCCCTCGCCGCGCGCGCCTTCGGTGATCAGCACGCCGGCCCCGTAGACGCCGGTCGGATGAAACTGCACGAACTCCATGTCTTCGAGCGGCAGGCCCGCGCGCAGCACCATGGCGTTGCCGTCGCCGGTCTGGGTGTGCGCGCCGGTGCACGAGGCGTAAGCACGGCCATAGCCGCCGGTGGCGAGCACGGTCATCTGCGCCGAAAAGCGATGGATGGTTCCGTCGTCGAGATTGAGCGCGACAACGCCGCCGCAGCGGCCATCGTCGTCCATGATCAGGTCGATGGCGAAATATTCGATGAAAAACTCGGCGGAATGCCGCAGCGCCTGGCCGTACATGGTGTGCAGCATGGCGTGACCGGTACGGTCGGCGGCGGCGCAGGTCCGCTGCGCGATGCCTTTGCCGTAATGGGTGGTCATGCCGCCGAACGGGCGCTGATAAATCTTGCCGTCCTCGCGGCGCGAGAACGGCAGGCCCCAGTGCTCAAGCTCGTACACCGCCTCCGGCGCGCTGCGGCACATATATTCGATGGCGTCCTGGTCGCCGAGCCAGTCAGAGCCCTTGACCGTGTCGTACATGTGCCAGCGCCAGTCGTCTTCGCCCATGTTGCCGAGCGCAGCCGCAATGCCGCCTTGCGCCGCGACGGTATGCGAGCGCGTCGGAAACACCTTGGTGATACAGGCGGTGCGCAAGCCGGCCTCGCTGCAACCGACCACGGCGCGCAAGCCGGCGCCGCCGGCGCCAACAATCACCACGTCGTAGGCGTGGTCTTCGATCGGATAAGCGCGGCCGTTGATGGCCGGCGCCGCGGTGCCACCGTTGGCTCCGTTATTCGCCATGCTCACAATCCAAATGAAAGTTTGAGAAGACCGTAGATCGAAGCCATCGCCACGGCGACGCAGAAAAACGTGTTGGCCATGATCATAACGAACTTCACCATCTCGTCGTGAACGTAATCCTCGATCACGACCTGCATGCCGATGCGCATGTGGAAGGTAATCGAAATGACGAACAGCAGCATGATGATGCCGACAAGCGGCAGGCCGAGAATCTGAGCGACGGCGGCCTGGTTGCGGCCAAGCAGCATTATGACAATGACCACGCCGGCGATGATCAACGGAATGTTGGCGACCGCGGTCAATCGTTGCCACCAGAACTGCCCGGTCCCCGAACGCGCGGCGCCGTAGCCGCGGACGCGGGCAAGCGGCGTGCGGATGTGCTTTGGAGGGGCGCCACTCATCGCGATCCTCCCAGCGCCAGCAGCCCGATGATCCACAGGATCACCGTGATGGCGATCGAGCCGATCAGGTTGGCGGCGGCGAGCCACTCACGCTCGTTCGGGCCGAAGCCGTGCCCGGTGTCCCAGATCAGATGGCGAACGCCACCGAGCGCGTGATGGATCAGCGCCCAAGTGTAGCCGAACAGAATGAGCCGCCCGATGATGGAGCCGGCGAACCATTCGAACTTGCCGTAGCCGTTGGGCCCCGAGGCGGCGGCGAGGAACCACCAGGCGACAATGATGGTGCCGAAATAGAGGGCAACGCCGGTGATGCGATGGACGATGGACATCATCATCGTCAGCATCGGGCGGTAGATTTGGAGGTGCGGCGACAGGGGCCGCGCCGCAGGAGCGTTGGTTTCGGCCATTATACCCATCCAAGTCCGCTCGACGGCGTGCCGAGCCCGGACGACGTTCCTAACCAATCCATGCGTGGGCCGCAACGCAGCGGCAGGCGAACGGCCATCATGCCGTGGTTTCGCTAAAGGCGAAACATAGTGCTATCTATATCCACTACAATTGGCATTTTTTGAAACCTGCCTTCGCCAATCGCGAAGGATAATCATATGCGCTTCGATCTCGCCGACTTAAGTCTTTTCCGTCACGTCGCCGACGCGGGCAGCATCACCCGTGGCGCCGAGCGCGCCCACCTCGCGCTCGCCGCCGCTTCGACCCGCATCCGCCGCATGGAGGACGCGCTCGGCGTCAAACTCCTGACCCGCGGACGCCAAGGCGTAACGCCGACCCAAGCCGGGCGCACGCTGCTCCAGCACGCGCGCGCCATCCTCCGCGAGTCCGAACGCCTGCATGAGGATTTGAGCGCTTACGGCGGTGGGCTCGCCGGCCAAATTCGCGTGCTCTCGAACACCAACGCCTTGACCGAATTCCTGCCGGAAGCGCTGAGCTCGTTCCTCGCCGCGCATCCGAATGTCAGCGTCGATCTGGAAGAACGCCTGAGCGACGAAATCGTCGGTCTCCTGGCCGAGGACGCCGCCGACATCGGCATCGTCGCCGGCACGGTCGATACCGGCGCGCTCGAGACCTATCCGTTCCGCCGTGATCGTTTTGTGCTCGCGGTCGCCAAATCCGACCCGCTGGCGCGGCGGACGAAAGTCAGTTTCGCCGACGTGCTCGATCGGGATTTCGTCGGGCTGGACCGCGCCAGTGCGCTACAGCGATTTCTTGCCGGCAAAGCGGTGCGAATCGGGCGGCCGCTGCGCTTGCGAGTGCAATTGCGCAGCTTCGACGCGGTTTGCCGAATGGTCGAATGCAAGGTCGGCATCGGCATTGTGCCCGAGACGACCGCGCGGCGCGTCGCCAAGACCATGCAGATTGCGGCCGTGCCGCTCAACGACCCCTGGGCTGTGCGCGATCTGACCATCTGCACCCGCAAGCTCGCCGAGCTGCCGCTCTACGCACGGCAATTGGTCGAGCATTTGCGTAACAAGTCCAAATCGCCCGGCTGAGTGCCGGATTTCGGAGCGCGGTTATCGCGCCGGCCGGCCGAAACGCCGCGGCGCGTTGTCCGCCACACCGAGATGGGCTTCGAGCGCCGCGCGGTCGCTCAGCAGCACGGCACTTTCAGCGGCGTGCACAATCGCCCCGCGCTCGAGGATGACGGCGTCGTCCGTCACGCCGAGAATTTTCTTGGCGTTCTGCTCGACCAGAACGGCCGACATTCCCTCGTCGCGGATGATGCGCCGCAAGGCCCGCAGCAATTCCTCGACGATGATCGGCGCGAGACCTTCCAGCGGTTCGTCGAGCAACATTACCCGCGGATTGAGCACCAGAGCGCGCGCCACGGCCAGCATCTGCTGCTCGCCGCCCGACAATTGATTGCCGAGATTTTGCCGGCGCTCTTCGAGCCGTGGAAAGAGCGCGTAGACTTTGTCGGTGTTCCAGCGGCCCGGCTGCGCAACGGCGGTGAGGTTTTCATGCACGGTAAGCGACTTGAAGATATTGCGCTCCTGCGGCACCCAGCCAATGCCGGCGTGTGCGCGCTGCTCGGGGCGCAACCGCGTGATATCGGCGCCATCAACGGCAATCGCGCCGGAAAAATACGTGGTCACGCCGACGATCGAATTGATCAGCGTGGTCTTGCCGGTGCCGTTCCTCCCGAGCAAAGCGAGCGCCCTGCCCTCCGCCAGCGACAACGAGATATCTGACAGAACGACGGCTTCACCGTAACCGGCGCACAGGTGTTCGATGCGAAGGAGATCAGGCATCGAGCTCCTCGCCGAGATAGACCGCTTTGACGCGTTCATCGCGCGCGACTTCATCGGGCTTGCCTTCGACAAAGAGCGCGCCGTTGACCAAAACCGAAATGCGGTCGGCAAAGGAAAACACCAGATCCATGTCGTGCTCGATCAACAACACCGTGACGTCCGCCGGCAGCTCGGCGATAGTGGTTAGAAGTTCGTGGCGTTCGGCTTCGGGCACGCCTGCCGCCGGTTCGTCGAGCAACAAAAGTTGCGGCTTGCAGGCAAACGCGAGCGCGATTTCCAAAAGGCGCTGCTTGCCGTACGGCAGCGTCGCCGTCCGCTTGTGCATGACATCGCCGAGGCGAAAGCGCTCGACGGTTTCGGCGATTTCGCGGGTGACTTCGTCCTTGCTGCCGACGAGACGCCACCAGTCGCTGCCCAAACCAAGCCGTTCGGACACCGCGAGGCCGATGGTTTCGAGCGGCGTCAAATCCAGGAACAGCTGGTTGATCTGAAACGTGCGCGCCACACCGCGGCGGACGCGCCGGTGCGGGGCGAGGCCGGTGATGTCGTGGCCTTCGAGCATGATGGTGCCGGCGGTAGGCCGCAAAACACCGGTCAAGAGATTAATGAGCGTCGTCTTGCCGGCGCCGTTCGGGCCGATCAGGGCGTGGCGGGCACCCTTGTCGACCGCAAGCGAAACGCCGTTGGTGGCGACGATGCCGCCGAAACGCTTTTCCAGGTCGATGGTTTCGAGAATCGGCACTGTCTTTTATCGCGCCAAGTATTGCCGTGCCGCCACGAGTTCCGGACGTTGGTCGCCGGCGCCGGCCATTTCGACGAGAAGACTGTAATAATGACGCGCCTTGTCCGAATTGCCGGCCGCCGCCGCGGCCTGCGCGGCGCCGGAGAAGCTGCGGAACCGCCGCGGATCGTGCTGCAAGGCGGCCTCGTATTCGGTGAGCGCTTCCGCGGCGCGGCCATCTTCAAGCAGCATGTCGCCCAACAATTCGTGTGCCGGGATAAGCCGACCCGGGCTGACACTGGATTTGTCGCTGCGGTCTTCTTCATCGGCGGCCGCGCCCATCAACGATGCAGCCAGCTCTCGGTCACCTTTGGCTTGAGCGATCCAGGCGTGCGCCGCAAGCTGCTGCACGTGCACCTCCGCCGCCCAATAATCCTCTTTCGCCGCCTTCAACGCCGCTTCGATTTCATCAAGCCGCGCCAAGTCCCGGGCCGCGCTTTCGGCATCGCCGCTGCGCGCAGCGCCCAGCGCGCGGGCATGGATGCGGATGGCGCCCGTGTAGGGAAACTTGCTCGCGGCCGGATCGGTTAACTGCGCCGCGTCGTGCCAGGCGCTGCGCTCGACCGCGTAGCGCGCCGGGATCGCTGCCTTCGCATAATCGGCGGCGCGATTTGTTTCCGAGAGCGGTCCCACCGCCTCGACAACGCCTTGGGCGTCCTGGTCGCGCGCCATCTGCAAGTCGGCATAGATCATATAGTCGTAAGCGTGCAGCTGGTCGGTGGCGGCCTCGGCGTGCCGGGCCGCGTCGACCGAACGGCGATTGGTCTCCGCCGATTCCTTCCACATGCCGACGCGCGTGAAAATGTGCGACGGCATGTGCAAGGCATGCGGCGCGTCTGGCGCGATCTGCGCATAGCAATTCGCCGCAACCAGCCCCTGCGCGGCGATCGCCGGAAAATCTTTGCTGTGGATCAGATAGTGCGCGACGCCCGGATGGTCCGGGTGCTTGGCGAACTGTTGATTGAGAATGACCACCGCGGCCATGGCCCGCGAAAGGCTCTTGTCGGTCGGCGGCTGCGTCGCGGTCAAATAAAGCGCGAAGAAAATCTGTGTCTCGTCATCGTCTGGATATTTCTGCGACAGCACCGCGAAGGCATGCGCCAGCGCGCGCAACCGCTGCGCGGGCTTTTGCTGATCGAAGCGATCGTAATAGGCCGCGATGGCGTCGATATAGCCGCGTTCGCGCTCGGTCTTGGCGCCGATCTTGCGGCCCTGAGCGACGGCGGCGAGCGCCTTTTGTGCGGCGGCCGCAGTCGCGCCCACACCAAAGGGATTGCCGATTGCGACCGTGGCTATGCCCCACGTCGCGATAGCGCAGCCCGAATCGTGCGCCAGCACCCCGGCGAAGGCGTCGTCGGCTTCTCTCCACCAGAACGAATGCAGTAACGCCACGGCGCGCTGTAGGTCGCCCTGCACGGAGGCGGCACACGAATTATCAAACAAAACTGTGCCGAGCTTTTGCTCCGCATGCGCCGAAGCAGCCCCGGTGAGGGCGAAAAGGCACAGGACCACAACAATCAGCCGCAGCGCCGACATATCAGGTCCCTCCTACGTCCTTGCGGCCGGCCGCGCGATGAGACGCCCACCGAGGCCGACAATCCACGCGCGGGCGGCGGCTGTCCACTCCTCCACGCGCTCGCGGCCGGCCAGCACAATCACCACCAGCACAAAACCGATCCAGAACTGCCAGTATTGCGGGGTGAGGCTCGCGATCCAGTCCTGCAAAAATTTATAGATCACCGCACCGATCAATCCGCCGTACAAATAACCGGTACCGCCGATGATCAGCACTAGAAGCAGATCCGCCGAGCGGTCGAACGAAAAAACATCGAGCGAGCAAAACGCCGTGGTCTGCGTCAGCAGCGCACCGGCCATTCCCGCCATTCCCGCCGAGATCGTGTAGATCGCCACGAGGCGCCGATTTACCGGAATGCCGATCGCGCCGGCTCGGAGCGTGTTTCCCTTCAGCGCGCGCAACGACAGGCCGAACGGCGAATAGACGATGCGCCGCGCAACGACAAAACAGATAAACAGGACGATCAGACTGTAGATGTAGCCGTCGTGGCCGAACATATCGAAGCGGAACAGGCCGAGTATCGGCGAAATGGTGATGCCTTGCAGGCCGTCGGCGCCGCCGGTGATGTTGGAAAAGCGGTTGGCGATTTCGCCGAGCATCAGCGCTACGCCGAGCGTGACCATCAATCGGCTCAGATCCGATCCGCGCAACACCAGGAAGCTCGTGACAAAGCCGAGTGCCGCAGCAACCAAACTCGCCGCAAGGAGAGCGAGTACCGGCTCGTTGATGAGACCGTACTTTGCGATCAGGCCGGAAAAATATCCGGCAACGCCGAAAAACGCCGCTTGCCCCAGTGAAATGATGCCGGCGTAACCAAGAATCAGATCGAGCGACAGCGCAAACAACGCCAAAATCGCCGTCTCGGTCAGGATCAGGTGCTTGCCCGGAAACAGCCAAATAGTCGCGAACGCGAAAACCCAGAACGCAATTTCGAGCGGGGACCAGCGCGCACGGCGGCCGAGATAAGCGGATATTTCTGCGGCGACTCCTGTCATCGCCTCACCGCGCGGCATTGCGGGCAAACAGACCTTGCGGCCGCCAGATCAGCACCAGGATCATGAACGCATAGATCACGAAGGCGCCGAGCTTCGGCACGTAATATTTGCCGGCAACGTCGGCGATGCCGAGCAGGATCGATGCAAAGAACGGGCCGGTAATCGATGATGTACCGCCTACGCTCACCACGATCAAAAAGTAGATCATGTACTTGAGCGGAAAGATCGGATCGAGACCGAGAATTTCCGCGCCGAGCGCGCCGCCTAGTCCGGCAAGGCCGGAGCCGACCGCAAACGTCAAAGTAAAAACCGCCCCTACATTAATGCCGAGGCCGCGGGCGACACGCGGATCGTCGACCGCCGCGCGCAGGCGACTGCCGAACCTGGTTTTGGCGATCAACAACTGCAAAGCGATAGTCAGGGCGCCGCAAATCAAAATGATGAACAGCCGGTATTTGCTCATGCCGACGCCGAGTACAATGACTTGTCCTCGCAACGATTCAGGAATGACGACGAATTGCACCGATGAACCTGCGAAGTAGTCGACAGCCGCGACCGACATGAAGACGAGCCCGATGGTGAACAGCACCTGGTCCAGATGGCTCCGCCGGTAAACGTGCGAATACAGCGTGCGCTCAAGGAGCGCGCCGATCGCCGCGGTCACCAGAAAGGCAAGCGGCAAGCCGAGTGCGAACGGTACGCCGAGGCGATTGACCAGGATGACGGTGCAATAACCACCGGCCATGGCAAAGGCGCCATGCGCCAGATTGATGAAGTTCATCAGGCCGAGCGTGACGGAAAGCCCACAGGCCAGCACGAAAAGCAGCATGCCGTAAGCGATGCCGTCAAACAGGATGGTCAGCATCGTTCGCCAGTTCTCGCGCGCGGTTTCACCGCACGCGATGAGGACTTGGCTGCGCGCGACCGCCGCCCGCGCGACAATAAATCAAATTTCAATATCGAAGCCTCGGCCCGTCCCTTACTTCTGCTCGGCCGCCTTGACCGGATCCTTGACCGCCGGGAAGGTCGCGAACTCGACATTGTAAAGCTGGCCGTTCTTTTTCTCGACCTTGCGGATGTAGACGTTCTGAACGATGTCGCGCGTCTGCGGATCGATCGACACCGGTCCCCGCGGGCTTTCCCAGGCCAAGCCCTTTATCGCGTCGATCAGGGAGTCGCCGTCGGTCTTGCCGCCGGTTTTCTTCAGCGCTTCGTATATCAGATGCATGCCGTCGTAACCGCCGACGGCCATGAAGTTCGGCCGCATGCCGCCGTTGGCTTTCTCGAACGCCTCGACGAAAGCTTTGTTGGTCGGCGAATTGTGATCGGCGGAGTAAATGTGCGCAGTGACGGTGCCAAGAACGGCGTCACCCATGCCGTTGAGCAGATCGTCATCCATAACGTCGCCGGGTCCGATGATCTTGATGCCGGCCTTGTCGAGGCCGCGCTCGGTGAACTGTTTGACGAACGCGGCGCCCTGCCCGGACGGAACGAAGACGAAAATCGCATCCGGCTTCTGGTCCGCGGCGCGTTGCAGGAACGGCGCGAAATCCGGGCTGGCCAGCGGAAAGCGGATGGCCTCCAGAATCTCGCCGCCCTTCTTCTTGAACTCGGCCGTGAACGACTTCTCGGCATCAATGCCCGGCGCATAATCCGAGATCATGGTCACGACTTTTTTGATGCCGTTGTCCACCGCCCAGTCGGCCATCGGCACCACCGATTGCGCCAGCGTGAAGCTGGTGCGCGCGATGTACGGGGATTTCTCGGTGATGATCGAAGTGCCGGCGGCAGTGACGATCTCCGGCGTCTTCGATTCCGCCGACAGCGGAGCGACCGAGAGCGCCGCGGGCGTGACGCCAAAGCCGGCGACGAAGTTCACCTTGTCGTTGACGATCAGTTCCTGTGCGATCCGCTTGGTGTTGTCGGGAACCGCGGCATCGTCCCGGATAATAAGTTCGATTTTCTTGCCGGCGACGGTATCGCCATGCTGCGCCATGTAGAGCTTGATCCCGGCCGCTTCCTGTTTGCCGGTCGATTGCTGCTGCCCGGTCATGGGCAGGATGAAGCCGAGTTTGACGGTATCCTCAGCGGAAGCGCCCACCGCGGCAGAACAGACGAGCGCGGACACAACAGCGGCGAGCAAATAACGACGTGACATCGTTCCCTCCCGGAAATGACGGATTTTCAAAAGTTGGGATTGGCATAGCCATTCCGGGGAGGCCTTGTCCAGATGGTCAAATGTCCCGGGCGCAATCGTGCGGCGGCATGCTTAAAGCGCGCCGCTGCATGGTCGTTCTGAAACCCTGCGAGCGCCGGCGGTCCACCGGCTGGCGGGTTAAGTTCGGCCTTCCTTACTGGACGGTCTCGCCGTGCAGCGCGAGATCGAGGCCCTCCCGCTCCACGTCTTCGCTGACCCGCAGCCCAATGGTCATGTCGACGAGTTTGAGGATGATGAGGGTCACGACGACGTCGTAGACGAACACGCACAGCACGCCGATGACCTGGTTAAGCACTTGGCCGGCATTGCCTTCGATCAGGCCCGCCGTCCCGCCATAGGCCGCGACGGCAAACACGCCGGTGAGGATGGCGCCGGTCGCGCCTCCCACCGCGTGGACGCCGAAGGCGTCGAGCGCATCGTCATAGCCGAAGAAGTGCTTCAGCCCGGTGACGCCCCAGTAGCAGACGATGCCGGCGGCGATGCCGATCACGAAAGCCCCCATCGGGCCGACGTAGCCCGAGGCCGGCGTGATGGCGACGAGGCCAGCGACCGCGCCGGAGCAAATGCCGATGACCGTCGGCTTGCCGCGGGCGATCCACTCGACAATCATCCAGGTGAATCCGGCGGTCGCGGTCGCTATGTGTGTGACCGCCATCGCCATGCCCGCTTGCATGCCGGCGCTGACCGCGGAACCGGCGTTAAAGCCGAACCAGCCGACCCACAGCAGCGAAGCGCCGATCATGGTGTAGACCATGTTGTGCGGCGGCGCGGCGTCTTTGCGCTTTCCGAGCATCAGCGCCGCCATCAGCCCCGCTGTGCCGGAATTGACGTGCACGACAGTGCCGCCGGCGAAGTCGAGGACGTGCAGCCAGGCCTTGTCGTTTGACGAATTGAAAAAGCCATCCGGTCCCCAGACCCAGTGCGCGACCGGCGAATAGACGAAGATCGCCCACAAACCGATGAACCACAGCATGGCCGAGAATTTCATCCGCTCGGCGAACGAGCCCGCAATCAGCGCCGCCGTGATGATCGCGAAGGTCAGCTGAAACATCGAATAAACGGTTTCGGGAATTGTCGGCGCCAGCGGATTAGGCGTGCCGATATTCTGCGCGACGCCGTCTTTGAACGTGTTGCTGACAATGCCTTGCAGGAACGCGCGGTCGAGACCGCCGATAAAAGGCGAGCCGCCGCGAAACGCCAGACTGTAAGTACAGATCAACCACAGAATGCTGATCAGGCAGGTTATGGCGAAGCTCGTCATTACGGTATCGCCGACGTTCTTCTTGCGCACCATGCCGCCGTAGAACAACGCCAGGCCGGGGAGGGTCATCATCAACACAATGGCCATGGACGTGAGCATCCAGGCAGTGTCGCCCGAATTAGGCGTGCAGTTCTCCGTCACCTTGACCCCGTCGCAGGCCGGCGGCCCGGCTGGCGCGGCCGCGGCGGCGGTATCGGTCGCCGTTTGCGCGAACGACGAATGCAGCAGCGGCGGGCTGAAGAGGAGAGCAAGGACAATGACACCGGCAAGCGCGCACAACACCGCACGCGAAATCTTCTTAAGCTTCATAACAATCTCCTCTCCCTGAAAGGCGGGTGCGGGTTGGCTATAGCGCGGCTGCATCGGTCTCGCCGGTGCGGATGCGCACGGCGTGATCGAGGCCGAACACGAAAATTTTTCCGTCGCCGATCTGGCCGGTCTTCGCCGAGGCGGTGATCGCTTCAACGACCTTGTCGACCTGATCGGCGGCGCAGGCGATTTCGAGCTTGATCTTCGGCAGGAAGCTGACCGCGTACTCGGCCCCGCGGTAAATCTCGGTGTGGCCTTTCTGACGCCCGTAACCTTTGACCTCGGTGACCGTCAGGCCCTGGACGCCAATCCGGGTCAGCGCATCGCGAACATCATCGAGCTTGAACGGCTTGATGATGGCGGTGACTATTTTCATGCTTTGATCCCCCTAGCCGCCGCCGTGCGCGACAGAACAGACGACTTCGGAGCCGTACTGGGGCGCCGAAGTCGTCTAGCGACTGGAGGAATCAAAGGCCGTGCCAAGTACCGGGAGCGTAGAAACGGCAGGGCATACAGACGTATTTGCTCAAATCCGCGTCATGGATGACTGACCGCGGACGGTCCTAAAGCCCCCTGAATGCCCAAAAATTAGGCAAAAGCACCCAAAGTGCGCATATTTGTGGTTAAAGCGCGTTGCCGTCGGTTTCGCCGGTCCGGATACGAACCGCCTGCTCGATCGGCGTGACGAAGATCTTGCCGTCGCCGATCTGACCGGTCTTGGCGCTGGCGCCAATGGCTTCGACGACCTTATCCACCTGATCCGAGGGAACGGCCACCTCGATGCGGATCTTGGGCAAGAAGTTCACGACATATTCGGCGCCGCGATAAATTTCGGTGTGCCCCTTTTGACGTCCGTAGCCTTTGACCTCGGTCACGGTCATGCCGTGAACGCCGATGGCGAGAAGCGCGTCGCGCACCTGATCGACCTTGAACGGCTTGATGATAGCGGTGACGAGCTTCATGGATACACCCGGGGCAATACTGAGCGACCCACCATATCGGCATTCGCTCCCCGCATTAAGTCACTTCTTGCAGCAAATGACGCGACGCGCCGGCACAGTCACGCTTTTTTGGATTTCTCCGAGTGGCGCTGCCGCAGCAAGCCTTCCTGCGCTACGGATGCGACCAGCGTGCCGTCGCTGGTGAAGATCGATCCACGCGCAAGACCGCGTGAGCCGCCGAGATTGGGACTGTCCTGGGCGTAAAGGAGCCATTCGTCGGCGCGGAACGGACGATGAAACCAAAGCGCGTGGTCGAGACTCGCCGCCATGACGTCCTCGTTGAACACGGTCTTGCCGAGCGGAACGAGCGCCGTATCCAGCAAAGTCAAATCGGATGCGTAAGCCAGCACGCATTGATGGATCGCCGGCTCGTCAGGCAAGCGGCCGGCCGCGCGTATCCAGACGTGGAAGCGATCGCCTTCGAGCTTTTCGCCGAAATAGCGGCCGTATTCGACCGGGCGAAGCTCGATCGGACGCTCGCGTTCGTAATAGCGGCTGATCGGATCGGACGTGTTCGCCTTGAATTGACTGCGGACCTCGGATTCACTCGGCAGCTCATCAGGCTTCGGCACATCCGGCATTTTCAGCGAATGCATCCAGCCTTCTTCGGTGACGTGAAACGACACCGCCATCGAATAGATCGCCCGTCCGTGCTGGATCGCGTTGACGCGCCGGGTGGTGAAGCTCTTGCCGTCGCGAATGCGATCGACCTCGTAAATGATCGGCACTTTGGGATCGCCGCCGAGCAAAAAATACGCGTGTAGCGAGTGCGGCGGCCGCGTGCCGATATCCTCCACCGTACGGCATGCCGCAACCAAGGCCTGGCCGATGACCTGCCCGCCAAAGACCCGCTGCCAGTGCGATTGCGGCGACCGGCCGCGGAACAAATTCACTTCCAGCGGCTCGAGGTCGAGAATGCTCAGGACGTCTTGAAGGGCAGTCGACATGCAATAGCTTCCAATATGCGCACCAGGAAGGGCGCCGCCGGCGAGTTCGCGCCGCTTCGCCGCGATGCTATGCTGCCCGTGGGCCTCGGTCCAGAAACGGCTTGTGTCAGGCGTGCCTCATGCCCGGTCGAGATGATCATGTCGACGTTCTCATCGCCGGCGGCGGCTTTGCCGGTCTGACCTTGGCCATTGCGTTACGGGAAGCGCTTGGACCCAGTTTCTCGGTCGCGCTCGCCGATCCGACGCTCGGCCGCAGCCACGCTGACGACGAACGCGCTTCCGCCATCGTAACCTCGGTACGCCGCCTGTTCGACACGCTCGGTGTTTGGCAGGCGCTTGCCGGCGAAGCGCAGCCGATCCTCGACATGGCGGTCACTGATAGCCGGCTCGACGACGCCATGCGGCCGACGTTTTTGACGTTCGGCGGCGAAGTCGAACCGGGCGAGCCATTCGCTCACATGATCGAGAACCGGTTTCTGATTGGGGCGCTGGAGGCGAAGGCGCGCGATCTCGGCGTCGATTTGCGCGCAACGGCCGTGACAGATTTGCCTCCCCCGGCGAGCGGCAGCGAGCGGCAGCGAGGGGAGCATATCGACCAGCTCGCTGTGAAACTGGCCGACGACAGCGAGGTTGCCGCGCGCCTATTGGTCGCCGCCGACGGTGCACGTTCCTTCATCCGCGAACGCGCGGACATTGCGGTGCGCGGCTGGAATTACGGCCAGTCCGCCATTGTGATCAACGTCAGCCACGAACGGCCTCACGACGGCCGCGCCATCGAGCATTTCCTTCCGGCCGGCCCGTTTGCGATCCTTCCACTCAAGGGAAATCGCTCGTCGATTGTGTGGACCGAGACTGCGGCGGAAGCCGAACGTCTGGTCGCCCTGCCCGACGACGCCTTCCACGACGAACTCGAACGGCGCTTCAAGCTTCATCTTGGCGAGATCACCGGCATCGGCGCGCGGCGTGTCCATCCGCTGGGCTTTTTTGTCGCCCGTTCTTTTATCGTCGATCGCATTGCGCTCGTCGGCGATGCCGCGCACGTCATTCATCCGATCGCCGGGCAGGGTCTCAACATGGGACTGAAGGACGTCGCGGCGCTCGCCGAAGTGATTGTCGATGCCGCGCGCTTGGGACTCGATGTTGGCACAGCGACCGTACTCGAGCGCTACCAGCGCTGGCGCCGTTTCGACACCATGACCATGGGTCTTGCGACCGACGGGCTCAATCGCCTGTTCTCCAACCAGTCCAGCGTACTGCGGGTCGTCCGCGACATCGGGCTCGGTCTGGTCGATCGCGTGCCGAACCTCAAAAGCCTTTTCATCCGCGAAGCGGCAGGCCTCGTTGGCGAGGTGCCGAAATTGATGCGCGGCCAGTCGCTTTAGTCCATGGCCTTTAATCACATCGCAGTCGTCGGCGGCGGCGCTTGGGGGACGGCGCTGGCGCTCACGTGCGTGCGCGCCGGGCGGAAGGTCACGCTCTGGGAAGCCGACGCGGCCCACGCCGCGCATTTGCAGCGAACCCGCACCAGCAAGTTTCTTCCCGGCGTTACCCTCGACGACGCCATCGTGTTAGCGGGCGAAGCGGCCGCGGCCGCCGAAGCATCGGCGGTCCTTCTGGTCGTGCCGGCGCAGGCGGTGCGCGCCGTTTCGCAATCCCTGGCGCCGCTGATCGCTGCAAAAACCCCGGTCATCGTCTGCGCCAAGGGCATTGAGCGCGGCAGCCGCAAATTCATGACCGAGATTGTCGCTGAGTGCATGCCCGGAGCCGTGCCGGCCATTCTGTCTGGACCGAGTTTTGCCGCCGACGTCGCGCGCGGCCTGCCGACGGCGGTCACGCTTGCTGCGGGCGATGAAAAGCTCGCAAGCGAATTGGCGCAAGCCATCGGCTCGGGACGCTTTCGGCCGTACCACTCGGCCGACGTTCGCGGCGTCGAGATCGGCGGTGCGGCCAAGAATGTGCTCGCCATCGCCGGGGGCATAGTTGTCGGGCGCGGCATGGGCGCGAGTGCTGCCGCGGCGTTGACCACGCGCGGCTTCGCCGAGCTCATGCGCTTCGGCAGAGCTTACGGCGCGCAGCCGGAAACATTGATGGGCTTGTCCGGCCTCGGCGATTTGATCTTGACCTGTTCCAGCCCGCAGTCGCGCAATTTCACCTTCGGCGTCAATCTCGGCCGCGGTGAGAGGGCGGACACCATCCATGCCGGGCTTGCCGAAGGCGTCTTTACCGCGAGCGTGCTTCTCGACATGGCGCGTGCGCGCGACGTCGACATGCCAATTGCCACCGCCGTTGTTGCGCTCCTTGACGGCACCATGACGGTGGATAAAGCGATTGCGTCATTACTGACGCGGCCGTTCCGCGCGGAGGGGTGAGCGCCTCGCGCATTCGCGACTCATTGGAGGGTGTCATGGCCTATTGGCTGCTGAAGACGGAGCCGGAAGAATTTTCCTGGGACGACCAGAAGAAAAGCGGCGCCAAGGGCGAGGCGTGGACCGGCGTGCGCAATTTTACCGCGCGGCGTTATCTGAAAGAGATGAAGAAGGGCGACAAGTTCTTTTTCTATCACACCGGCGACGAGAAACAGGTGGTCGGGATCGGCGAAGTCATCCGCGAACATTTTCCCGACCCGACCGCCGGCAAGGGCGAGCCGTGGGTCGCAGTGACGACCGAGGCCGACGAGCCGTTGCCGAAACCGGTGACGCTGGCGGCCATCAAGGCCGAGCCGAAATTAAAGGAGATGGCGCTGGTGAAATACTCGCGCCTTTCGGTCCAGCCGGTGACCGCAGAGGAATGGAAGCTCGTCTGCAAGATGGGCGGAGTATCCGCGCGCTGACCGCCTTATGTTGATTTGCGTCAAGGACCACAGCAGCCAGTTTCGCTCACACTAGCGCCTATTACTGAGACTTTTGGCCCGCTTGTCGGCGGGCGGAGGGGGATGAATAATGGGCGCTCAGGGAGCAAACGTGCGTGCATACGTGCACGCGGAGGACGAAATGTCGGAGAAGATTTACGACGTACCGGCCGAATGGGCGAAGCGCGCCTTCATCAACGACGCCAAATATAAAGAGATGTACAAACGCTCGCTGGCCGACCCCGACGGCTTCTGGGCGGAACAGGCCAAGCGGCTGCATTGGTATCGTGCGCCGACGCGGATCAAAAATACTTCCTTCGACCCGCATAACGTCTCCATCAAGTGGTTCGAAGATGGCACGCTGAACGCGGCCTACAATTGCATCGACCGTCACTTAGCGGACCGCGGCGATCAGGTCGCGATCCTCTGGGAAGGCGACGATCCGAAAGACACAAAAAAGATCACCTACAGGGAGCTTCACGACAACGTCTGCCGCATGGCGAATGTGTTGCGCAACAGAAACGTCGCGAAGGGCGACCGCGTCACCATTTACCTGCCGATGATTCCCGAAGCCGCGTACGCGATCCTCGCCTGCGCGCGTATCGGCGCCATCCATTCGGTGGTGTTCGGCGGCTTCTCGCCGGACTCGCTCGCCGGCCGCATTGAAGACTGCAAATCGAACGTCGTCATCACCGCCGACGAAGGTTTGCGCGGCGGGCGCAAGGTGCCGCTCAAGGCCAACACCGACGCCGCCATCGACAAAGCCGGCGGCGTCGATCACGTCATTGTGGTGCGGCGCACGGGCGCGCCGGTCAACATGCTGCCCGGCCGCGACGTCTGGTACGACGAGGCCGCCGACATGGTGACGGCGGAATGCCCGTGCGAACACATGAACGCGGAGGATCCGCTGTTCATCCTCTACACCTCGGGTTCTACCGGAAAACCGAAGGGCGTGCTGCACACCACTGGCGGCTATCTGGTGTTCACTTCAATGACCCACCAGGACGTCTTCGATTATCACGACGGCGATATCTATTGGTGCACCGCCGACGTCGGCTGGGTCACCGGGCACAGCTACATCGTCTACGGGCCGCTCGCGAACGGCGCCACGACCTTGATGTTCGAGGGCGTGCCGAATTATCCGACCACCTCGCGGTTTTGGGAGGTGATCGACAAGCACAAGGTCAACATTTTCTACACGGCGCCGACGGCGATTCGTGCGCTGATGCAGGACGGCGACGGGCCGGTGAAGAAAACTTCGCGCGCGTCGTTGCGGCTTCTCGGCTCGGTCGGCGAGCCGATCAATCCGGAAGCGTGGGAGTGGTATCACCGCGTCGTCGGCGACGGCCGATGCCCGATTGTCGATACCTGGTGGCAGACGGAGACCGGCGGCATTTTGATTACGCCCTTGCCCGGCGCGACCAAATTAAAGCCGGGCTCGGCGACGCGCCCGTTCTTCGGCGTCATTCCTCAGCTCGTCGACGCCGAGGGCAAGGTGCTCGACGGCGCGGCCAGCGGTAATCTTTGTATCGCGGACTCGTGGCCGGGCCAGATGCGCACGGTCTATGGCGATCATCAGCGTTTCGTCGACACCTATTTTTCCGCCTATCCCGGGAAATACTTTACCGGCGACGGCTGCCGGCGTGACGAAGACGGCTATTACTGGATCACCGGCCGCGTCGACGACGTGATCAACGTCGCCGGTCATCGCATGGGCACCGCCGAAGTGGAATCGGCGCTGGTCGCCCATCCGAAAGTGTCGGAAGCCGCGGTGGTTGGTTATCCGCACGACATCAAGGGCCAGGGCATCTACGCCTATGTGACGTTGATGGCCGGCGAGAAGCCGAGCGAGGAGCTGCGCAAGGAATTGGTACAGTGGGTGCGAACCGAAATCGGACCGATCGCTTCGCCCGATCTTGTCCAATTCGCGCCGAGCCTGCCCAAAACCCGCTCCGGAAAAATCATGCGCCGAATCTTGCGCAAGATCGCCGAGGACGAGTACGGCAGTCTCGGCGACACCTCCACCCTCGCCGATCCCGCCGTCGTCGACGATCTGGTCGATAACCGGCAGAACCGGAAGAGCGCCTAGTCTAGAGCCGGCGGATCCGTTGCGCCTCGCCCGGTGCGCCCACTCCGCCGTTGTGCGCGGGACACACCCGGCGAAAAATTTGTGAAAACTTCACCCTATTACGCACGCGCTACTGAGCGTGCGCGGGTCTTGGATTATGATTGATCCCGGCTGCGGGACCCGCGTGGACGCAGGCGGTGCGGGTCGGTAATGGGGATTTTGCAAATGCGAGCAACGACTTTGCTGTCGGCGGCATTGACCGCCGCCGTGATGGGCTCATTGGCGTTCGCGCCGAAAGCGGCGCAGGCGCATGGTGCGATGGTGGCCGCGCTGCCTTCAGTCTCGGCGGGCACCATTGTGGTGCGCACCAACGAGCGGCGGCTTTATTACGTGCTGGGCGGCGGGCGAGCGATCGCCTATCCGGTCGGTGTCGGCCGCGCCGGCAAGCAATGGTCGGGCACCTCCTACATCAACGGCAAGTACCTCCGTCCCGACTGGGCGCCTCCGTCCGTCGTGCTCGCCGATCATCCAAATCTTCCGAAAGTCATCAAGGGCGGCTCCCCGCACAACCCGATGGGCGTCGCGGCGATGTCGCTCTCTGGCGGCGAATACGCCATCCACGGCACCAACCAGCCGGGTTCCATCGGCCACTTTGTGTCCTACGGCTGCATCCGCATGTTCAACGAGGACATCAGGGATCTCTACGGGCGGGTCAGCGTCGGGACCGAGGTCATCGTCCAGTAAGGACCGGCGCACGCAAACGCTGTCGTCCGCCTTATCTCACTCGTCGTCCGCTATCCGCACCAGGAACCGCGGCGGCCGCCATCGTAGCTGCGCGCAAAGCCGCCAGTCAGCAATGCGGCGGAAATGTCCGGCGTATCGTGGGTCGCGGCGAGTGCATCGACGCGGCCACCATATTTATCGATGCCGACGCGTGAGACCGTAACCGGGCCGGCCGCCAGCATGGTCTCGAGTGCGGTGCGCGCCGCTTGCGCCTTCGCTGCCTCGTCGGCGCAGCGCGCATGCAATTCCGGCGCATCGATGTTGCGCAGCCGTATTTTGGTGTTGACGTCGACGCCCGGCCAAACGTGCACCCGCGCTTCAAACGTATCGCCGTCAATCACGCGCAATACCTCGGCCGGGTAAGCGAGCTGCGAGTTGGCGAGCCCGTTGGGTGACGCGGCTGGGAATGCGGTCGCCGCCTCGCTCGCCGGCGGCGAGGTGCTTTCGAGCGAAGCTGTAGTGAGCGGCCGCACCGGTCGGACGATCGCGCCGGTCATAAAGCCTGCGGCAAAAATCAAAACCGCCGCCCCGAGCACCCCGTGATGCCGCGTCGGCGCGAGACCCGCGAGTGAAAATTGCGCCAAGCTCATGCGCTATTATTGATTGTCTCTCGTGAAAGGACACTTAAGGAGTGCAAGGATTATATTCCAGAATCGTCGACAGAACAAGGAATATAATCCGCAAGGCCCTGCCGAACCCTAGAAATCGGAAGCGAGGCCGTTGATCTCCCAGTCGCCGTAACGGGTGGGCTCCGGGCCGTCGCGGCCCTGGATTTCCTTCAGCTTGGGAGCTTCCTCGCGGTCTCGTGCCGCGCGCCGCGCCGCCGCTTCCGCGAGCGCGCGTTCAGCCGCCGGACTTAGCGGCTGCTTGCTGGCCGGGGCATGGTCTTTCGGTTTGCTCGCGCCGGGCGGCGAAGGAAGTTCGTCGGTTGGCATGGGCTCTGACTTGGCGTAGCCGTGCTCGGCCCGCAAGGAGGCATTTGCCGAAATGAAAACTGCGCGCCGGCAACCGGCTGCCGCATCCCATAGCGACCCGCCGGGCCTCGCCACCCGGCGCATTGCCGCCGACATCGTCGAGGGCGTGCTGTGGCGGCGCCGTCCGCTCGACGAGCTTTTCGATGGCTCCGGCGCGCACCGCGCGCTGGCCGAGCTTGATGAGCGCGACCGGGCTTTTGTCCGGGCGCTGGCGACAACCACCATCCGGCGGCTCGGATCGCTGCGCCACGTGTTGAGCCTGTTTCTCGAACGCGGCCCGCCGAAGGAAGCGCCGCGCGCTGAAACCGCGCTTCTCCTCGGCGCCGCGCAAATTCTCTTTCTCAACGTGCCCGATCACGCCGCCGTCGATCTCTCGGTGCGGCTGGTGCAGCAAGACCGACATGCGAGGCATTACACGGGCCTCGTCAACGCGGTGTTGCGGCGCGTGGCGCGTGAAGGCGCCGGGCAGCTGGCCGCGGCGGACGTGGCCGTTCTCGACACGCCGGCATGGCTGATGCAACGCTGGACAGCGACCTACGGCGAAGCGACCGCACACGCCATCGCCGTCGCCAACGGCCACGAGGCAGCGCTGGATATTACAGTGAAGGCCGATCCGGAGGCTTGGGCCGCGCGGCTTGACGGGCAGGTGTTGCCAACCGGGTCGGTGCGGACGATTGCCGGCGGCTTGGTGACAGCGCTGCCGGGTTTTTCCGAAGGTGCGTGGTGGGTGCAGGATGCCGCCGCCGCGCTGCCGGCGCGGCTTCTCGGCGACGTCGCCGCCCGCCGCGTCGCCGACCTTTGCGCGGCACCCGGCGGCAAAACCGCGCAACTCGCCGCCGCCGGCGCGCACGTCACCGCGGTCGATCGCGCACCGGCACGGCTTGACCGATTGCGCGACAATTTACGGAGGCTATCGCTCGAGGCCGAGCTCGTAAGCGCCGACGTAGGTGAATGGCAGGCCGAACCGTTCGACGCAGTCCTGCTCGACGCGCCTTGCTCGTCGACCGGCACCATACGCCGGCACCCCGACGTGCCGTGGCTGAAGCAGCCGGCCGATATCGACAAACTCGCCGAATTTCAGGGCCGCTTGCTGGCGCGCGCGGCGGCGCTGACCAAACCGGGCGGCGTGCTCGTCTATTGCACCTGTTCGCTCGAGCCCGAGGAGGGCAAGGACGTCGTCGCCGGCTTCCTAGCAAGCGAACCGTCATTTCGCCGCGCCCCGCTCGGCGGCGACGAAATTCCCGGCATCGGCGGCTTGATTGACGATGACGGAGACCTGCGCACGCTCCCCTGTCATTTTAACCATGCAGACGCCCGATTTGCCGGGCTGGATGGATTTTACGCCACGCGGCTGCTGAAGCACTAGCGTTTGGCCGAAAAAGCGGCCCAATGGCCGCCGTTGCGTCATTCCGTTATGGTTTCGCAGCGACATTACCGACAATACCGGCGGTTTCCGCCGAGGAGGGGCGAACGCGGCATGGCACGCGCTGTCATCGCGGACCGGCTGAAGCTTTCGGGGCTGTTGTTGCGCGGCGGGGCGAGGCAATTCGCCCGCCGCGTGATCGGCCACCCTTTGCTGCGATGGCAGTTATCGCCCTTCAAGGCCGACCGGCTTCTGATTGCGCCGCAGGAACTGCGCACCGCCGACGCCACCCGCGCAACCGAAATCTATGCCGGCCGCTTCACTTTCGCCGGCAAGGTCGTGATCTGCGACGACCGGTCGATTTTCCAGATGGCCCCGCCATCGGCCGAATGGTCCGCGGCGCTGCTCGGCTTTTCATGGCTGCGCCACCTGCGCGCGGCTGAATCCGGCATCACCCGGGCGAATGCCCGCGCGCTGGTCGATGAATGGATCACGCTGCAAGGCGCGTGGCACCCGGTGGCCTGGCGTTCGGACGTGCTGTCACGGCGCATCATCTCGTGGCTGAGCCAGGCGCCGCTCGTTTTGCAGGACGCCGATGTACGCTTCTATCGCCGCTTTCTGCGCAGCCTGATGCGGCAGGTGCGCTACCTGCGCCGTACCGCACGTCACGCCAATCGCGGCGTCGCCCGCATGCAGGCCGCGGTCGCGCTCATCTACGCCGCTTTGTGCATCGCCGGTCAGGCGCGCTACATCAAAGCCGCCAGCGACCACCTCAAACGCGAAATCGAGCGGCAAATCCTCCCCGACGGCGGCCACGCCAGCCGCGATCCCGGCGCGGTCATCGAACTGCTGCTCGAATTCCTGCCGTTGCGGCAGGCGTTCGCGTCCCGCAATGTGGCGCCGCCGCAGGCGCTGCTTAACGCCATCGACCGGATGATGCCGATGCTGCGCTTCTTCCGGCATTCCGAGGGGACATTCGCGCATTTCAACGGCATGGGCGCGACGCCCGCCGATCTCCTGTTGACGCTGCTCGCTTACGATGAGACGCGCGGTGCGCCGCTGACCAATGCATCCTATTCCGCCTATCACCGCCTTGAAGCCCGCGGCGGCGTCCTGATCATGGACACCGGCCGCGCGCCACCGCTCGACATGAGTCTCGAGGCTCACGCCGGCTGCCTGTCGTTCGAATTCTCTTCGCCGAAGCAAAGCCTCGTTGTCGTCAATTGCGGAATGCCGTCGACGGCCCGCGAGGACTGGCGGCCGCTGGCGCGGGCCACCGCCGCGCATTCGACCGTTACGTTCAACGATGAGTCTTCGGCCCGTTTCATCGAAAGGCCGGTATTCCGGCGCCTGCTCGGCGGTTCGCCGATGCTCGCCGGTCCGAGCCACGTTTCGGCGGTCCGCGAAGAAAGCAACGACGCGGTCATCCTGCGCGCGGCGCATGACGGCTACGCCGACCGCTACGGCATTGTTCATGAGCGCACCGTGGCGCTCGCGGCGGACGGCACGCGCTTCGACGGCGAGGATCTGTTCCTCGATGCCGGCGGTGGACCGCAGGTGCTCACCAGGCATGACCGTTACGCGGTGCGTTTCCATCTGCATCCGTCGATCAAGGCGACGGGCTTTACCGACGGGCACGGCGCTTTGCTGGTCATGACGAACGGCGAGGTGTGGACGTTCAATGCCGGCGAGAGTCGCGTGCAGCTTGAAGACGGCGTCTACCTCGCCAGCAACGAGGGGCCGCGCCGCAGCGTCCAATTGGTCGTCCACGGCCAGGCGCGCGCCGCTCCACGCGTGGTGTGGAGCTTCCAGCAGGCCGATCCAATGACGGTCGCAACCGCCGGCAGCTCACGCCGCGCCCGACCGGAGCAGCCGAAGCTGCCACTGTGAGCAGCCGCCATTTTCAGTATAAAAGCACACCATGACCGAGCATCTGCGCCGCCCCGCGCGCGCCCTCATTGCGGTGTCCGACAAATTCGGCGTCGCCGAGTTCGCCCGCGAACTGATCGGTTACGGTATCGAAATCGTCTCTACCGGCGGCACTCGCCAAGCGCTGGTGGACGCCGGCCTGGCCGTTACTGATGTGTCCGACTTGACCGGCTTCCCGGCCATGATGGACGGCCGGGTAAAGACGCTGCACCCGGCGGTGCACGGCGGCATCCTGGCGGTGCGCAACAACGCCGCGCACGCCGAAGCCATGCGTGAGCATCGCATTCGTCCGATCGATTTGGTGGTGGTCAACCTCTATCCGTTCGAGGAAACAGTCGCGCGCGGCGCAAGCTTCGCCGATTGTATCGAGAATATCGACATCGGCGGTCCGGCAATGATCCGCGCCGCGGCCAAGAATCACGATGACGTCGCGGTCGTTGTCGAGCCCGCGGATTACGCCGCCGTGCTTGACGAATTCGCTCGGCATAGCGGCATGACCACGCTCGCGCTGCGGCGGCGACTCGCCGCCAAGGCGTTTGCGCGCACCGCCGCGTATGACGCGGCGATCGCTAACTGGTTCGCCAACGAACTCAATCAATCGGCCCCCGACTATCGCGCGGTGGCGGGCCGGCTGATCGAAGAGTTGCGCTACGGCGAAAACCCGCACCAATCGGCATCATTCTATCGCCTGCCGGAGCAGCGCTTCGGCGTCGCCACCGCGCGGCAAGTGCAAGGCAAGCAACTCTCGTACAACAACATCAACGACACCGACGCGGCTTACGAATGCGTCGGTGAATTCGATCCGGCGCGCACGGCCGTGTGCGTCATCGTCAAGCACGCCAATCCGTGCGGCGTCGCCGAGGGCGATAACCTCGCGGCCGCCTATCGCAAAGCGTTGGCCTGCGATCCGGTATCGGCGTTCGGCGGCGTCGTCGCGGTCAACCGCACGCTCGACGCGGACGCGGCACGCGCCATCACCGAGATTTTCACCGAAGTCATTATTGCGCCGGACGCGAGCGACGAAGCGATTGCGATTGTCGGCGGTAAAAAGAATCTGCGGCTTCTGCTGGCCGGCGGGCTGCCCAATCCGCGCGCGCAAGGCTTAAGCGTAAAGACCGTCGCCGGCGGGCTTTTGCTGCAATCCCGCGACAACGCCGTGGTCGACGAAATGGAATTAAAGCCGATGACGAAGCGCGCGCCCACCAACGCGGAGCTGCGCGATCTGCGCTTTGCCTTCCGCGTCGCCAAGCACGTCAAATCGAATACGATTGTTTACGCCAAGGACTCCGCGACGGTCGGCATCGGCGCCGGTCAGATGAGCCGGGTGGATTCGGCGCGCATTGCCGCGCGCAAGGCCGAGGACGCCGCGAAGGATGCCGGTGCGAAAGAGCCGGCGACCAAAGGATCTGTGGTCGCGTCCGACGCGTTCTTTCCGTTCCCCGATGGGCTTTTGGTCGCAATCGAGGCCGGCGCCACGGCTGTGATTCAGCCGGGCGGTTCAGTGCGCGACGATGAGGTGATCAAGGCTGCCGACGACGCCGGCATCGCCATGGTGTTTACCGGCGTGCGGCATTTCCGGCACTAGCGCGTCATCACCGGGCCGGCGCAAAGCGCCGTGACCCGGTGATCCATCTCGCTTAAATGCGGGAAAGCTGGATTGCCGGGTCGAGCCCGGCAATGACGAAAACGGGAATCAAACCGCGCCGGTGATCCACTGCTCGAGTTTTTGCTTCGGAGCGGCGCCGATCTGGCGGGAGGCAAGCTCGCCGTTCTTGAACAGCATCAGCGTCGGAATCGACATGATGCCGAACTTGGCCGCGGTGCCGGGATTCTCGTCGACGTTCAACTTGACGATCTTGACCTTGCCGTTGAGCGACTTGGAAATCTCTTCCAAAGCCGGCGCGATCATCCGGCATGGCCCGCACCACTCCGCCCAGAAATCCACCACCACCGGCCCGGTCGCCTTCAGGACGTCCTGTTCAAACGTTGCGTCCGTTACTTTCTCGACCATCGGAAACCTCGTTGGGTTAGCGTGAAGTGGGCAGGGCGCAGAACCTATGAACGGCGTTTGCCAGCGTCAAGGCCGTTTCACCGGAGCGTGACTTTCGCATCTTTGGCACGTCTTTCCGTCGCGATTTCGGCCAAAGCCGCCACCATGGCCGTTTCCGAAATCTCGATGAGGGCCGGCCCGCCGGTAAAGATCAGTGCCGCGCGAATCGTTTTCTCCGGGTAAACGCTCGCCAGGAGCGCGCGGTAAAGCGCAAGCTGCCGGACATAAGGGCTTGGGACTTCGGCAGCGCTTTGCGGAATCACTCGGTCGGTCTTGTAGTCGGTGATCAGCACCGATTCGGGGGTGACCGCTAGGCGATCGACCTGTCCGGCGACCGGGATCGGATCGGGTCCCGCACCCGTCACGCGGCCGGCGACGGAGACTTCGGCGCGGCTTCCTGGCGCGAACGCCTCGGCGAACACCAGATCGTTGAGGATGGCGAGAATCTGGTGCGTCATATCTTCTTGCTCGGCATCGGAGAAATCCGCAGCCGCGCGTTTCAGATAATGCGCGATCGCGACCTTGCGGCCCGCTTCCGGGATATCCGGCAGCGACTGCATCAGCCGATGCACAATGCGGCCGCGCCGCAACGCTTTTTCGCGCGCCTCCGCCGCACCGGCGATCGCGGGAAAAACAACGCTGTCGTCTTCGAAAGAAGAAGGCGCAATCGGCGCGATCCGCGGCGCGTCAGCAGGAACCATTTGCCGTAACCAAAGCGGGAGTTCGCGCTCGGCGCCTTTCACCTCTGCGTCCGCAGCCGGCGCCGCGGCCTCGTCCCGCGTGCCCTTCCGATAAAGCAGCACTTTCTCATCCCCCTCGCCTTCGGCAACGAGAGACGCATCAAGCGCATTGCGAATGAGATCGTACCAGCAGTCTTGCGGCCGTTTTTTCAACCCGTCGGCGCCGCAAATAATGAGCCGCTGCGCGGCGCGGGTCATGGCGACGTAGAGGAGCCGGCGATATTCGTGCTCGGCCTCGGCCTTCGCGGTGATACGGGCGGCAGCAGCATCAGGCACGTCGTCGGCCTTGCGCCCGGCCCAGATCGTGGCGCCGCTGGAAAGCTGCAACAGCCGGGGCGGTCGCGGTCCACCGGGCGGCGTCATGGTATCGGCCAGAACGACGATCGGCGCCTCCAAACCCTTGGCGCCATGCACCGTCATGACCCGCACCTCGTCGCGCCTGATCTCCATGTCGCGTTTGACTTCGGCCCGGGCGTCCCGCAGCCAGCTCAAGAAACCCTGCAACGACGGCGTTTCCCGGCGCTCATAGTCAAGCGCGAGATTGAGAAATTCATCGAGCGCGTCGTTAGCTTCCGGTCCAAGCCGCCGCAAAAAAAGCCGCCGCGCACCGCCCTCTCCGAGGAGCCGCGCGTAAAACGCAAACGGCGTTTCGCGTTGCGCCATCCGGCCCATCTGATCAAGCCGCGCCGCCGCCTCGGCAAAGATTTGCTGCTCGGGCGCTTTGCGTATCAGCGCTTTTCGCAGCGACGTGCGGCCGCGCCCATAAGCGACTGTAAACAGATCGTCGTCGCTGAAACCAAACAACGGACTACGCAAGACGGTCGCCAGCGCCAGATCGTCCTGCGGCAGCAGCAGCGCCTCGCCGAGCGCAATCAGGTCCATGACCGCAATGTGCTCGGTGAGCATAAGACGGTCGGCGCCGGCGACTGCCAGTTTTTGGTTCTTCAGCGCACGGATAATGGCTTCGAACAATTCGCCGCGCTGGCGGACCAGGATCAGAACGTCGCCGCAGCGCGCTGCGCCGGCATCGACCAACTGCCGGATCGTCCGCGCGATGCGGCGGGAAAGTTTGACGCGCGGGCTGGTTTCACTCACCGCGTCGAACGGCGCGTCCCAGCCCTCGATATCCTTGCGGTCCTCCGGCTTAAATGGCTCCCAGATCTCGACCACGCTCGGCAGCGCGTCCGGCAACGCAATGTGCGGCGGGAAGCCGGCCAGATCGGAGGTGACGCTCAGCGCGATCTGCGCAGGCCTGAATACCTCATCGACGGCCCCGAGGATCGCCTCGCCGGAACGGAACGAGTGCTCGAACTTGCAAACGGCAAAATCCTGGCCGCTGTTGTCATGCGCGCTCTGGAAATAGCGCAGCATGTTGGCGAATTCCTTGGGCGCGGCGTTCTGAAACGAAAAGATCGACTGCTTTTCGTCGCCGACCACAAACAGCGTGCGCTTGACGCCGCGGGCGCCGGCCCCCGCGGTAAATTCGGCGGTGAGCCGGCGCACGATATCCCATTGCTTGTGGCTGGTGTCCTGCGCCTCATCGATGAGCAGGTGATCGATGCCGAGATCGAGCTTGAAGTGCACCCAGGCGGCGTCGACGTTGGTCAGAAGCGCGAGCGCCTTGTCGATCAAGTCGTCGAAATCGAGAAGGCCGCGGCGCTCCTTCTCTTTGGCGTAGCGAGACAAAACCTCGTGGGCCACGGTCAGGAGCGCGGCGCTGCGGTCGCGGCAAGCAACAGCGCAGCGCCGTGCAAGCAGCGCGATCAGGCGCGTTTGTTCATTCAGAAGCTGCTCGGCGAGTTTGGCATCGCCGACCGATCTACCGACGAGGAATTTGCGCGGCGTACGACCACTGCTCGCGGCGGTGAAGAAAATGTCCAGATATTTCTCAACGCGTTCGGTACCGCTGAGCGATACAAGCGCCGTGAAGCGCTCGGCTTGCTCGCCGTCGCTTTTGCCGCCGCGCGAGAGCTTTGCGGCAATCGCCGGCCAATCCGTATCTGCGATGAACGGGCCGGCGAAATATTGTGATTCGATCTCATCGACTGTATCGGTCTCATCGACTCCGAGCGTTGTCGCCAAGCCGGCAAGCGCCAACTCAACGCCTCCGGCCGCATTGACCCAGCTTTCAATGGCGTCGCGCTTGCCGATAGCCTCGCGCACGAGATCGCGGAATGTTTGATCGGCCGCAGCCGTCATGGCCGTGTCGAGCGCGCGAGCAAGCGCGCTTCCGGGATTTCCGGCGCCATCGAGCAGGACACCGAGTGTCAAGGTTTCGAGAAGCCGCGATTGCTCGGCTTCATCCAGCACCGTGAATCGCGCCGCGACGTTGGCTTCGAACGGAAACTGATGCAGGAGTTGCGTGCAGAAGGCGTGGATGGTCTGAACTTTCAGCCCGCCGGGCGTTTCCAGCGCGCGGGCAAACAGACGGCGGGCGAGACGCCGCCGCGATGCAGAAGCAGTACCCGCCAAGCCTTCTTCAATGGCCTTATCGAGTTCGGCGTCATCGAACGTGGTCCATTCGGCGAGCGTGTCGAACACACGCTTGGCCATGTTGGCCGCGGCCGCCTTGGTGAAGGTGATGCAGAGGATTTTTTCCGGCTCGACGCCTTCGAGCAAAAGATTTATGACGCGGCGCGCCAGCACGTGTGTCTTGCCGGAACCGGCATTGGCCGCGACCCACGCCGACGTTGCGGGATTGGCGGCCGCATGCTGGCGCTTGCGCACATCAGGGGGAATACCGTCGGGCGACCTCATTCGCTGCCCCAGATGTCGTCAATCTCGCCGCCGGTCGCCGACCATTCCTTGACTCGCGCCAGATGATCGTAGTCGCCGTAACGCGCCGCCCACATCGGATGGACGAGCGAGCGGTAAGGCTCATCACCATCAATAAAACGCCTGGCGAGCACCGTGAGTTTTTCGAGCGCCCGGTCCGCCTGGCTGTCGGCCGTGCCCTGCTCGAAGTCGATCGGTTTGGATTCTCCGGGGCGCGCTCCCCCTTTAAGCAGCACGTAGCCTATTTGTTCGACGGAGGCGCCAGCGCTGACGCCGGCGAATCCGCCGTTGCGCAGAATCGCCGCTTCAAGCGTGAGCTGCGGGGCAAGCCCGGTTCGCACCTGCTTCTCGGTGCGCGCCGATCCAGTCTTGTAGTCAAAAATCAGGTAGCGGCCGTCGGCGCCGCGCTCGATGCGATCGGCAATGCCGCGAAGCTTGAACACGCCTTCGGCCAGCGGGATTTCGATTTCGCCGCAAATTTCGGCCGCGAGCCACGCCACTTCGCGGCGCCGCTGCGTCTCCCACGCCGCAAACCAGCGGGCGATCCGCTCGAAGCGCGGCCACCAAAAAGCGCGCGCTTCAGGGAAATCATCCAACGCCGCGAAATGCGGCCGTCCCAGCTCGATCAGTTCGTGCGCCGGATCGGACGGCAGTCCCCCGGCGAAGCGCTGGGTGAAGTCGCGGATGGCGGCGTGAATAATGGTGCCGCGCTCGGACGCGCCCGGCGCCATATCGACCGCATCGAGTGGAGCAAGCCGCAGCACGTATTTGGCGTAGATCGTGTACGGATCACGCAGCCAGTTCTCGATATCGGTAACGGAGAGACGCGCTGGGCGCGCGGCGCGGGGAGGCTTCGGCGCGGGTTGCGGTTCCGCCGTGACTTTTTCAGGGCGGTCGAGCGTGCGCGCCCATGCCAAATAAACATTGCCACGGTCGAGCGCCGGCTGCCATCGCGCACCGGCGATCACGGCGAGCCGCAGCACAAAGCGCGAAGGCACAGCGGGCGAACCGGCGATCTTGGCGGCGTGGCTTAAGATTACCTCCGGCGCGCAAAACAGTTGCGCAAAGTCGTGGGCGCTCAAGCCGACGCGGCGCTCCGGCAAGTCGAGGCCGAGATCGTGGCGCATCGGCCGGCTCAGCCAGGCATCGCTGCGGCTTTCCGGCGGCCATTGCCCCTCGGTCAGACCTCCGAGGATCACCCGGTCGCTCGCGATGAGACGGGCTTCGAGCAGACCAAGAATGCGCACGCGCGACCCAAGTTGCGGCGGACGGCGCACCACCCGGCCGGCAAGCGTTGCGGCAAAGAACTCCACGTAGTCGGAGGTGTCGACGAGGAGATTGACCGCTGCCGCGCTCGTGGCGAGTTCGTCGAACGCATCGGCGAGCTTTGTCCCGTCGGGTCCAAAAAACGCGGCTTCATGGCCGTCCCGCGCCGACAACGCGGCAACGACAGCGCGGTGGCGAACGATAAGGTCGCTGAACCGGTGCAGTCCTTTGCGCACGCTCTCCAGCGGTTTAAGTGCCTCACCGAGCCAGGCGATAAAATCCGCTGCACCCGAAAGCTCGGTATCGGTCAGCGTCGTGCGCGGATCGGACGGATGCAGATCGGACTCATCGCCGTCGCGAAGTTTTTTTAGCTCGCCACGAAAAGCGGCGAGCGCATGCCCGAGCGACGCGCTGCCGGCGCGCGGCCGCGGACCGCGCAACACCGCGCGTTCGAGCGCAGCAATCGCCTGCTCGCCGGCAACGGCGTTAGCGCGCAACAGTGGATGCTTGGACAGCGCGAGCAACGGCACCGGCGCGAGCCCGCCGAGCGCGACTTCGGCGGCCAGCCGTGCGAAAATTCCGGCGGGCGTATCCATGAGCGCATCGCCGCCGGAATCCTCGGCCTCGATGTCCCAGCGCTTGAGCGCCGCCGACACCCGCCGGCCGAGCCCTCGATCTGGCGTGACCAGCGCCGCGGTTTTTCCCTGATGCAACGCTTCGCGCAGCGCCACCGCAATCGCCAGCGATTCCTCTTCCGCATTGGCGGCTTCGATCACGCCGACTTTTTCGAACATATTGTCGGCGTAAGTCGCGAAGACAGAGTCGGTGGAAAGTTTGGGCCACGAGTTGGTTGCAGACGCCGGGCGCAGCGCCTCCGAGATCAAGCGCTCGCGGCCGCGCGGCTCGACCAGGTTCTTCACGTCATCTCGCACAACGTTCATGCGCGCGAGCAGCGCGTGCATGGCAAATTGCGGATGTCCGGACGACGGCGCCGACCCTTTGCTCTCATCCGCCCCAATGATTTGCCACGCTTCTTCGTCGAGATCGGTGTCGAGGCCGGGCAGCACGACCGCGCCGTGTGGCAGCTTGGCGATGGCTGCGATTAACTCCGCCGTTGCCGGAATCGAGCCGGTGGAACCGGCGGCGATCACGGGACCGCCTTTTTTGCGCGCGAGCCGGGCGGCCTCCGCCTTGATCAAGGCGTCGCGCCGCTGCATCGCTTCAATACAGCCGCGCTCCTGCAGAACCTCGGGCCATCTCTTGCGAGCGATCTGCAAAAACCGGAGCGTCAGTTGCCAATATTTGTCGAACTCGTCCGGCACGAGACTGTCGAGACGTTCCCACGGCACGCCGCGCGTCGTCATGTCGTCGATCAAGCGGGCGAGATCATCGGCAAGCGCGCAGGCCGCAGCCGGCGTCTGCGCCACCAGCGGAACGCCGCTTGCGCCGTGCAACTCCGGAGCGTCAGCCCACTTGCTCGCGAGTTCGGTGAGCAAGAGACGTCGCTCCAGGCCGTCGAGTGTCGGCGGCAGCGCCAGCGCGTCGGCGGCAATCTCTCCTGTCGCCGCTTCCGCGAACGCGATCTCGTCTTCGTCGATGTCGCCCAGCGCCACGATGCGCGGCAGAATCGCGGCATCTGTTTCCATCACATCGAGGAACGCATCGCGCGCCAGCCGGCAGGCCCGTCGCGTCGGCAGATAAAGCGTTGCGGCAGCCCAGGCGAGCGGATCGTCGGCGATCCGGAAACCCAGCTTGCCGTTTCGCAAAGCATCAAGCAGCGTCGGCAAAAATGGCGCTGACGCCGGGATATTGAAGACGCGAGAAGGCATAACGGGTTCCGGTAACCCGGAAGGCGCGGCTAAAGAGTTTGCAGCGCCGCCTCCGCGGCGGCCACGGCCTCCGGCGTGCCCACATGCATCCAAACGCCTTCCAGACGCAAGCCGAACAGGCGGTCCTTATCGGTTGCGGCGTCAAACATCCGGGTCAGCGAAAACGCGCCGGCCGGAACGTCGGCGAACAATTCCGGCGAGAGCACGGCGGCGCCCGCATAGACGAACGGCACCACTTCTTTTTCGGCGCGGCGGCGCAAACGCCCGTCGGGCAACATGGCAAAGTCCCCGCGTCCGGAATAGCCGATGCTGCCCGCGGTCGGCGCCAACAGCAGCAGCGCGTCCATATTTGCTGGGTCGAAAGTTTCGGCGAGCCGTAGGAAGTTCGGTCGCACGCCATCGAGCCAAAGCGTGTCCGAGTTCACCAAAAAGAACGGGGCGCCGCCGAGTTGCGGCAGAGCTTTCGCGATGCCGCCGCCGGTGCCCAACAACTCGGCGCGTTCGTCAGAGATCACGATCTGCGGATGCTTGCGCGCGGTCAGGTGCTGCACCAGAGCGTCGGCGAGGTGATGCACGTTGATCACTGCGCGGGAGACACCTGCTTCGGCCAGCCGGTCGAGCGAATAATCAATCAGCGCCTTGCCGCCAACTTCGACCAATGGCTTCGGCAGATGCCCGTTATAGGGCCGCATACGCGTGCCGAGCCCGGCCGCCAACACCATCGCACTGTTCGGTATCGACGTCGTTCCCCGCGCCATGCCCATGATCCGCCGCTTCCCCTTATCATAGCCCATTCAGCGGCGGCACGTTGGTTTCGTACCAGGCCTTCAACGGCGCCAGCGCCGGATGAGCCAGCGATCTTTCCAGGTAGCGCAATAGCCGCGGAACATGACGGAGATATTGTGGCTTGCCATCGCGCCGGTCGAGCCGCGCGAAGATGCCCAGAATCTTGGTGGCGCGCTGCGCCGCAAGTGTCGCGTAGAGCATGGCAAATTCCGCGGCGTCGAAATTCTGGTCGCCCATCCGGGCCCGCGCATAACGGCTGAGCAGCTTCATCTCCAGGTCTTCGGGAACGTCGACGCGCGCATCCTGCAGGAGCGACGCGACATCGTAGGCGGCGGGACCGATCAAGGCATCCTGGAAATCCAGCAGCCCGATTTGCGCCAAGCCTTGACGCTGCGGCAGCCAGAGAAGATTGGGCGAATGGTAGTCACGCAACACCCAGGTGGGAAAAGCTTTCAGCGCCGGATCCAGCGCGTCGCGCCATAGTGCGATGAAGTCGGCACGCGCACTGCTTGTCAGCGCAGGCGTGGCATCGGCGAGATACCAATCCAGCAAAAGCTCCGCTTCAATCAGGAACGCACCCAGATCGTAGCGCGGCAAGCGATGTTCAAGGTGTGGGGCCACCGCCAAAGCGTGTGGAAGCTTGCGGCGATGCAGCGCGGCTAAAAGATCGACCGCGGCCTCGTAACGCGCTTCGATCGGCGCCGGCGGATCGCCGCTGACGACGCGTTCGTCGCCGAGATCCTCCATGATGATGAATCCGCGGTCGAGATCGGCGTGGAGAATTGTCGGCGCCGAAAGATCGCGCTCGCGCAGTCCGGCCGCGATCGCGACGTAAGGCAGGACGTCCTCGGCCAGATGGGCGATTGCACTGTACGGCTTGCCGTCACGCACCGGCGGACCGTCCGGCCGCCGCGGCGCATTCATCAAAATCGCGTTTTGCTGGTCGAGCGTGAGCCGCTCGTAAATACGCGTCGAAGCGTCGCCGATCATGCGGCTCCTTCGCGCACGGCCGAAACCCGAGTCCTCGAGAAAGCCGCGCAGCTGCGCGATCCTTGTCGCCCTTGCGGCAAACGCGCCGTAGCCGGCGACGCGGGCGTTGCGCGCCTCCGGACTGAGCTGTGGGGCAAGCGTAAACGCTATGTCGAGGCGATCGGCTGGCAAAAATCCGGCGGCGCGATCCGGCCATTCCACGAGCACGACAGCGCCCGCCGGCAAATCATCGAAGCCGAGTTCGCCGAGTTCGGCCGCGCCCGAAAGCCGGTAGAAATCGGCATGCACCAGGACGAAGCGCGGCAGCTCGTAGGTCTGCATCAGCGTGAAGGTCGGACTTGGCACTTCGATGGACTGGTCGCCGGCGAGGTAGCGGATCAGCGCGCGCGCAAACGTGGTCTTGCCGGCGCCCAAATCGCCGGACAGCGTCACCAGATCGCCGGGCTCGAGCGCGAGCGCGATCTCGGCCGCAAACCGCGCCGTCGCCCGTTCGCCCGGCAACATCACCGTGAAACTTGAACCGCCAGAGGCGGTAGGAAACATCGCGCGGGGCTCCGATGTGCTGAAGTTCAAAGCTCAGCCGTGCATGGCAACGACAACGCAGCAAATTCCCCAGAACAGGCAATACTCGAAACCGCCGAGCTGCCACAGCCACTTGCCGCGGCTATGGCGCCACACCGCCCAGGCCGCGACGAACAGAAATATCGCCTCAAGCGAAGCGACATAACGCGTGTAGATCGCCACCACCATGCCGACGGCGCAAACGATCTCGATGACCATGCATGAGAAGACCCACGCCTTCACCGGGTACAGCCGGAAATCGTCGTAGATCTTGTAGGTGAGTTCAAGGTCGCTCGCTTTAGCGTAGAAATGCGGCAATAGAAACAAGCCGCAAATCAGGCGGAGAATGTTGAACTCGTTGGTCAGATCGAAAATATGCAGGTTCATCCCCCGGCCTCCTCTGGCCCCACACGAATGTTAGAATCGGACCACTAGGCGGCGGTCAAGCCGGCCGCGGCGGCGCCGAGCGGAAAAGTGCAGGTCACCGTCGTACCTTCGCCGACCGTCGAAGCGATTTGAACCGTGCCGCCGTGAAGCTCGACGAATGAACGGACGAGCGACAGCCCGATACCGGTTCCGCGGTGATGCGATCCGAGCGAATGGGTCTCGAACCAGTCGAACACCTTCTCCAGAACATCGGGCGGGATGCCGGGGCCGCGATCAGTCACGGTGAACACCAGCGCGTCGGCGCGGCGCAACGCCTGGAGAACGACAATGCCGCCGGGCGGCGAGAAACTCACCGCGTTGGCGAGGAGATTGAACAGAATCTGACGGACCCTGCGCTCATCGGCGATGAAGCTGCCGACATCCTTGGCGGAGCGAATTTCCAGCACGAGCCCGCTGCTGACCAGCCGGTCCTGAACGCCTTCCGCCGCCGCCGCCATGGTCTGGCGAATATCGACCGCCCCGAGATTGAGTTGCATGCGGCCGGCGTCAATGGTGGCGAGGTCGAGGATGTTGTTGATCAGGGCGAGCAGCGTGTTGGTCGAGACCGTGATGTAGTCGAGATATTCGTGCTGCCTGGTGGTGAGCGAACCCGTGGCCGGATCGCCCAGTAGATGAACAAAGCCGATGATGTTGGTGAGCGGCGAGCGCAGCTCATAGGAGACGTGATGGACGAAATCGATCTTGATTTTGTCGGCGTCTTCCAGCGCTTCGTTGCGTTCGCGTAGCGCGCGCTCGACATTGACGGTGTCGGTGACCTCTTGAAACGTCAACAGCGTCGCGCCGTCCGGCAGCGGCGCGGTCGTGCAGTCGACGACGCTGCCGTCGCGACGCTCAAGCCGCCCAGAAATGGGTTCGCGGCTTTCCATCGCGGTAACGACCTGACGCAGCGCCTGCCATGTCGGATCGTTGCCGTGCAGCGGCTCCGACCAGTTCGAGATCGCCTCGATATGCGGACGCTCCGCGAGCGTTTGTGGCGACAGTCTCCACATCCGCGCAAACGCGGGATTGAACAGCCGCAAGCGGCCATCGCTGCCGAACACAGCGACTCCTTCGGCAAGATTGTCGAGCGTCTCGCCCTGGACGCGTATCAGCTCCTGAAAGCGCCGCTGCAAGCCGAGCCGCTCGGTCACGTCGTCGAAGATGTAAGTCACGCCGCCGTCCGGATTGGGCGTGGTGACGACGCGCAAGGTGCGCCCGTCAGGCAGGTGCCAGGTATATTCTTTGGCCTCGACGGCCCGATAGGCGCTGTGGAGTTGCGCCTTCCATTGGCGGAAATCCTGTTCCTCCGGCAGCTTGCGCGCCGTGCGCAACGTATCGAGCATGGCCGAGTCGCTCGGCTGCTGGTCGAGATACGAGGGATCGAGATTCCACACCGCGCGGTAGGCGGCATTGTAAAAAGTCAGCCGCTGCGCGGAATTGAACATGGCGATGCCGGTTGATAACTGGTCGAGGGTGCGGCGGTGCGCGTCGACCATACGGCCAAGCGCGCCGCGCATCGCTTCGGCTTCGGTAGCGTCGATGCCAAGTCCGGCGCTTCCCGCGGCACTTCTGACTTCGAGGACATCGAGACTTCGCCGCGTTCCGGCGACGACGGCGGGCAATCTGCCGGCGAATGCGCCGGTTGATGCGCGCTCGCGCGCAATGACGTCGCGGGAATGATTGTCAAACAGTTCGATCTCTTTTCCGACCACCGCGTCCACATCCGGCGCTTCAACCGCGTGCGCGTAAGCGGCATTGGCGAAAGTGAGCCGCCCCGCCGCGTTACGAATCCACACCGGCGACGGCAGCCTTTCGACCAACGCACGAACCGATGACACCTCGCTGCGCAGCGCCTGATGACGCTCGGCAAGATCAACCAGCTCGCGCTTTACTCCGCCGGCGTCTTTAAGCCGGAGCACCGCGCGGCCGGCAATGGCTCGGCCCTGGACTTCGATGGGGCGGCCGTGAAGGGTCGTGAACGCCATGGCGAAGGGCTCGCCACGCGCCCGCAGTGTCTCGATGGAATGCTGCATTGCGCTGGCCTTAGCCGGTTCGAGCCAAGCGCCCAAGTCGAGCACGTCTTGCGAACCAGACACACCGACGATGGCGGGATCGCCTTCAATGCTCGGTTCATCGGAAGCAGCCGGCCAATCGACGATGATTTGCGGCTCAGACGCAAGCAGCGCGTTGGCGCGGTCGAGTTCGGCACGCAACGCCGCGATGTGTTCCTGCGCGGAGCGTTCGAGCCGCGCCCACCGTGCCCGGGCGCGCAACAGCATATTGGCGGTGACGACCGAAAACACCAACAGCCCGACGAGCAGCGCGAGTGCCGCGACTTCGTGGCTGCCAATGCTGTGCGAAGCGCCAAGGACGAGTTCGTGAAGCGCAAGCCGTGGCGGCTCGTCGGCGCGGACGACAACCGGAAAGCCAACCGCAATAGCCAAAGCGAATCCGCCGAGCCACGGACGAGCAAAGCCCCCGCTCCTCCGGATCGTGTCCGGCATGCCCCTTCGCCTCTGCTGGCTCCGCCTTCGCCAGATCCCTCCGCCCCAGCCCGCAAGTGGACAGAAAATAGAGAGAAAAGAGAGCCTGCGAATTGCTCGACTTTACTCTTAAGCGGAAAGGCGCCGAAAGAGTCCAGATCGTGAACGGCGGTTAGGCCTGCTTTTTCGGCCTTTCGTCGGCATCGGCGCTTTCCGCCAGCCGCGCCACGTCATCGAGGCTGATACGGCTGAGCGCCTGCTCGAATTGGCTTTCAGCGGTCATCAACGCAGGCTGCACCACTTTGACTATCAAGTCCGAGGCCGGCTCGTGCTCCGGTCCCTCAACCGTTCCCGACGCGCGCAAAATGTCAGCGGCACTGACTTGTTTCGCGTGGCGCGCAAGCTGGTAGCCGCCGCGCGGCCCGCGAATGCTGCGCAAAATTCCTTCGCGCACCAGCGCCTGCAAAACCGTTTCGAGGTGTCGGGGTGGCAAGCCATGGCGCGACGCGAGGCTCTTGGCCGCAATGGGTCGCTGTTGTCCCTGCAGGGCCACTTCGATGACCGCCGCAATGGCAAGGAGAGCTTTGCGCGGGAGGACGGACATTGACGAGAGGGAAACGTCGCTCGCCACGAATGGTTCGCTCGCTTGCGCAATCAACCTCGCTTGTTGCCGGATTCCGCACCAAGTTCTATGCCGAGTCCGGTTGAGCCGAGCCCACCGGCGGCGCGTTCTGTTGGCGGTAGCGCAGCCACTTCGACGATTGCGACTCGTGTCGACCGGCGCGACAACGAGCTGCGCCACCCGCATGCCGCGCCGCACAACAAATGAATCGGCGCCGAGGTTGATCAGAATGACCTGTACCTCTCCGCGATAATCCGCGTCCACGGTTCCCGGAGAGTTCAGCACCGTGATGCCGTGTCGCGCGGCAAGACCGGAGCGAGGCCGGATCTGGCCCTCGTGGCCGGCCGGAAGCGCGATAGCGATGCCGTTCGGGATGAGTGCCCTTCCCCCGGGAGCGATCTCGACCGGCGCATCGGCTGGAATCGCGGCAATAAGATCAAGCCCGGCGGCGAGCGCGCTTTGATATTCCGGCATTGGCAGGTCGCGACCGTGCGGCAATCGCACAATACGCATCTCGACGTTATTTTTGCCGCTCACCTTTATTCTCCTTCAGCGCGGCTGCGATGCGCTCGATCAAGGCGCGGGCAACTTCGTCTTTGGATTTTGGCGGCCAGGATTTGATTCCCTCGCCGGTGACGAGATGAACCGTGTTGATATCGCCGCCCATGATGCCGGTTGCCAGCGAAACGTCATTGGCAACAATCCAGTCACAGCCCTTCCTGGCAAGCTTGGCCTTGGCGTTGGCAAAGAGGTCGTCGGTTTCGGCGGCAAAGCCGACGACCAAGCGCGGCCTGTTCGACTTACGATGCGCTACCGTGGAAAGGATGTCAGGATTTTCCACGAGCTCGATGGTCGGCGCCCGGCCTCTTTTCTTGATTTTGCTCCGGCTTTCCTCACGCGGACGCCAATCAGCGACGGCGGCGGCAAAAACAGCGACGTCAGCGGGCAGCGCCTTCTCAACTGCGGCCAACATCTGCCTGGCGCTTTCGACACGCACCGTCGCCACACCAGCTGGATCGGGCACGTTGACCGGCCCGCTCACTAGCACGACGTCGGCGCCGGCCGCCGCGGCGGCGGCGGCGATAGCGTGGCCCTGTTTGCCTGAAGACCGGTTGGCAATAAACCGCACCGGATCGATTGGCTCGCTGGTTGGCCCGGACGTGACCAGTACGCGCGTGCCGGAAAGTGCACCGCTGCCTTGCAGGAGCGCTGTCGCCGCCGCGACGATTTCCAGCGGCTCGGCCATTCGGCCTTTTCCCGCCTCACCGCGCTCGGCCATTTCGCCGACGTTCGGACCGACGAGATGCACGCCGTCGGCGCGAAGTTGCCCGAGATTGCGCTGCGTCGCCTTGGCCGCCCACATGTGCGGGTTCATCGCCGGCGCCAGCAGCATAGGCTTGTTGGTTGCGAGCAGCACGGCGCCGGCGAGGTCGTCGGCGCGCCCGGTCGCGATCTTAGCGATCAGGTCGGCGGTCGCGGGCGCTACGATGATGAGATCAGCGTCGCGGGCCAGGCGAATATGCCCAACATCGAACTCGCTTTGCGGGTCGAATAAGTCGGTATAGGCGCGCTCGCCAGCGATCGCGCCGACTGCGAGCGGCGTAACGAAATGCTGAGCCGCCGCCGTGAGGACGCAGCGTACCTGCGTACCGCGTTCCCGCAGCCGGCGAATAAGATCGAGCGATTTATAAGCTGCGATCCCGCCGCCGATAATGAGGAGTACACACTTCGTTTCGGCGGTTTGCGGCTCAACTTTGCGGTTTGCGCGTGCGGGCGGCTCGAACGCCTCAAGCACTTCCCGGCCGGCGTCCTGCGCCGCCACCGCGAGGATGGTGCGGACCTCGTCCTCCATGGAGCGGCCGTGCCGCGCCGCGCGCAAGCGCAACAGCCGTTTGAGCCGGTCGTCCAACTGGCGGACGGTGAGACTAGCCATAACGCCAGGTTACAATAGGAATGATTGCATTGCAATCAGTGCAATCATTCTCAGCGCATAAGGAGGATAATGATCCATAACAGCAGCGCGGCAATCACCCACAGCGCCGCGGCGGTCCAGCGATTGCGGCGCGCTTCGCTTTTGCCGATTTCGGCGACGGTGTGCGGCGACAATACCAGCCCGTCGCGCGTGATCTCGTCGAGCTGATTGAGCACGCGGGCGCCGCGCGTCAGCAGGCCCGGCGCGTTGCCGATAAAGCGCCCGACTTCTGCCGCGCCGAGAGCCGCGCCTTCGAGCTTGCCCGCCGGGCCGAGATGCCGGGTCATCCACTCACGCACCACCGGCTCGGCGGTGGACCAGATATCGAGCTTGGGATCGAGCGAGCGGGCGACGCCTTCGACCACCACCATGGTCTTCTGCAGCAGCAACAATTCCGGACGGGTGCGCATGTCGAACAAGCCGGTGACTTCGAACAGCAGCGTCAACAACCGCGCCATGGAGATGTCTTCGGCCGTTCGATTGTGGATCGGCTCGCCAATGGCGCGGATCGCCTGCGCGAAGCTTTCCACCGAGTGGTGCGGCGGCACATAGCCCGCTTCGAAATGCACTTCTGCGGTTCGCTGGTAGTTGCGCGTAATGAAGCCGTGCAGGATTTCGGCAAGAAACAGGCGCTCTTTCACGCCGAGCCGGCCCATGATGCCGAAATCGACTGCGACCAGCCGGCCGCTGTCGTCAACGAACAGATTTCCCGGATGCATGTCGGCGTGGAAGAACCCATCGCGCAACGCATGCCGCAGAAACGTCTGGATCAGGGCGCGCGCAAGCTGGCGCAAATCGAAACCCTTGGCTTGCAGCTGCGCGCGATCCGAAAGCGGCGTTCCTTCCATCCATTCCAGCGTCAGCACTTCTTTGGTGGTGCGGTCCCAGTTGACGGCGGGAACACGGAAATCCGGATCGTCCTTGGTGTTCTCGGCCATTTCCGAGAGCGCGGCCGCTTCCAGGCGAAAGTCCATCTCGACGGCGACCGTGCGCCGCAAAGTGTCGACCACTTCGACAAGCCGCAGCCGGCGCGCCTCCGCGGAAACTTCTTCCGCGTGCCGCGCGACGAAGTCGAAGGCGCGCAGATCGCCGTAAAACCGTCGCTCGATTCCGGGCCGTAGCACTTTCACCGCGACGGGCCGCGACCCATCGCTCGTAGCGATTTCCGCCTTGTGAACCTGGGCGATGGAGGCCGCGGCAACGGGAGGCCCAAAACGCAGATAAATCGCGTTGAGCGGTCGTCCAAACGAAGCTTCGATCGCCGCTTCCGCTTCCTTTTGCGGGAACGGCGGCATCCGGTCCTGCAACCGCTCGAGATCGCGGGAGAGGGTTGCGCCGACAACATCAGGCCGCGTCGCCAAAAACTGGCCGAGCTTGACGTAGCTCGGGCCGAGCCGTGTCAGCGCCGCCGACAAACGTGTGTCCGCTGCCGCCGATGACGGCCGTTCGATCACGCGCGCAATCCGCACGAACGGACGCGCCGCCGGCGGAATGGCCACGGGATCGATCACGCCGAACACGCCTTCGCGGGCGAAGACGATGCCGGCCCGGCCGATACGCAGAAGATACGCGGGTGCGGCGATCACAAGCGCCAGCCGGAATGCAGCGCCACAATGCCGCCGGTGAGGCGCTGATACGACACCCGGGCAAACCCGGCGGTTCGCATCATTGCGGCGAAATCCTGCGGCTTCGGGAAACGGCGGATCGATTCGACCAGATAGCGATAAGATTCCGCGTCGCCGGCCACGATGCCGCCGAGCGCGGGGATGACGCGAAACGAATAGAAGTCATAGAGCGATTGCAGGCCCGGAACGTCCACCGCGGAAAATTCGAGACACAAAAAGCGTCCGCCGATCTTGAGCACGCGGAAGGCCTCGTCGAGCGCCGCCTCGATGCGGGTGACGTTGCGTATGCCAAAGGCGATGGTCACGGCGTCGAACGTGCGGTCCGCAAACGGCAACGCCTCGGCGTCGGCTTCGGTGAAGGTGATCCGGTCATCGATTTCGCGCGGTGCTTCTTCCCCGCGGAATCTAAACACGCCCGTCGCGCGACGGCTGGCGCGCTCACGTCCGACCGCGAGCATGTCGGCGTTGATGTCGCATACAATGGCGCGAGTCTGTTCGCCTCCCGCCGCAATCGCCCGCAAGGCAACGTCGCCGGTACCCCCGGCGGCATCGAGCAGCACGAACGGACGATTTTTCGGCGGATTGATCCCTGTAACCAGCGCATCCTTCCAAGCGCGATGCAGCCCAAACGACATCAGGTCGTTCATCAGGTCGTAGCGGCTCGCCACGCTGCGAAATACGCCGGAGACGAGGTCCTGCTTCTCGTCAATGGGCACGCGGCGATAGCCGAAATCGGCCTGTCGGTCTTCGGTGTCGGGCATGGCGGATCCTTGAGATCGACGATAGCGCGGCGGGCGCCCGGCCGCTACAAAGTCGATAAGCCATGGTTTAGAGAGAGCGCATCGAAACGCGCCCATCGTGACCATGGCTTCCGCCGGTCGTGAGCTAAATGCCCGAATTACCTGAAGTCGAAACGGTGCGACGCGGTCTGGCGCCGGCCATGGAGGGCGCACGCTTCGCTAAAGTCGAGGTGCGCCGGCCCGATCTGCGCTGGCCGCTGCCGCGGAAATTTGCCCAACGATTGCATGGCCAGACCGTCACCGGCCTTGGCCGGCGGGCAAAATATCTGCTGGCCGATCTGTCCTCCGGCGACGTCCTCCTTATGCATCTCGGCATGTCCGGCTCGTTTCACGTTTTCGAAACAGCCGACGATAAAAAGCTCGGCACGTATCATCACGAGCGCCGGCGGCATCTCGCCCACGATCATGTCGTGTTTCATATGTCGTCCGGCAGCATCGTGACCTTCAACGACCCGCGCCGTTTCGGCTCGATGAAGCTGGTCCCGCGCGCCAAGCTCGACGAAGAACCGCTGCTAGCTCGGCTCGGTCCTGAACCGCTCGGCAACGCCTTCGATGCCGCGATGCTTGCGCGAGCCTGCCGCAGCAAAAAGACGAGCCTCAAAGCGGCACTCCTGGATCAGCGGATCGTCGCCGGGCTCGGCAACATCTATGTCTGCGAGGCATTGCATCGCGCCCGGCTCTCGCCGCTCCGCCTCGCATCGACCATCGCCGACCGCCGCGGCGCGCCGAACGAGCGCGCGGAACGGCTGGTCGAAAGCATCACGGCGGTGCTCAATGCGGCGATCAAGGATGGCGGCTCGAGCTTGCGCGATCACAAGCTCACCGATGGCGAGCTCGGGATGTTCCAGCACAACTTCCGTGTCTATGACCGCGAAGGTGAGAAGTGCCGCACGCCCGGCTGCCGTGGCATCATCAAACGCATCGTCCAGAACGGACGCTCGACGTTTTACTGCCCGGTATGCCAGAAATAGCGTTCGCACGAACGACAGAACGGATACGCCATGAGCTACGAGAATCTCCTTGTCGAAACCCACGGCAAAGTCGCCCTGATCCGGCTGAACCGGCCGCAGGCGCTGAACGCGCTCAACACCGCGCTGATGCGCGAACTGAAAACGGTGCTCGGGGGATTCGATGCCGACGACAAGATCGGTTGCGTGGTGATCACCGGCTCGGACAAGGCCTTCGCTGCCGGCGCCGATATCAAGGAAATGGCGAACAAGACGTTCGGCGATGCCTTTCTCGGTAATTTCGCCGCCGATTGGCATCCGGCCGCCGAATTTCGCAAGCCGGTGATTGCGGCGGTCGCGGGCTTTGCGCTCGGCGGCGGCTGCGAACTTGCGCTGCAATGTGACCTCATCATCGCCGCCGACAACGCGAAATTCGGCCAGCCGGAAATTAAGCTCGGCATCATTCCCGGCATTGCCGGCACGCAGCGGCTCACGCGCGCCGTCGGCAAGGCCAAGGCGATGGACCTTATTTTGACCGGCCGGATGATGGATGCAGCAGAAGCCGAGCGCTCCGGCGTGGCCGCCCGCGTCGTCCCGCTGGCGAACCTCGTCGAGGAGGCTCTGAAAACCGCCGAAACCATTGCATCAATGTCGCTGCCGTCGGTGCTGGCGGCTAAGGAGGCGGTGAACGCCGCTTTCGAAATGCCGCTTGCCGAAGGCATCCGTTTCGAGCGCCGCGTATTTCATTCGCTGTTTGCGACCGCCGACCAGAAGGAAGGCATGGCCGCCTTCATCGCCAAGCGCCCGCCAAAGTTCGAAAACAAATAGATCGCGGTGCGATACGCCCGCGTCACTTCCGCACGCAGATAACCCGCAGCACTAATTGCTCCGCTCCCGCCGATGCATCGGCAACTGTTGCCGGCGAAACGTCGTGCGCTTTGAGGAATGCGCGGATCGCGTCGACAGGAACCCGCTTCGCCGTTTCGTGTGCGGAGTCACCGCCGGCAGCGACGTTCGCCGGTTTGAAATCGATCATGCCGGCGAGCGCGCCGCGCGCATCAACGGCGGCGGCGCCGGCGAAGCCGCGCGCCGGCGCAGGATCGATGTCCGATCCCGTGATGTTCGCCCGCACGCTGGTAACGGCGCCCTCGCCTTTTTGCGCGAGCGGTTCGTCAACGCCGACAAGGCGCAGGTCGCCGGTTGAGCTGCTTTCACCGGCGAGCACTGCCGGAACCAGATTGCGCGCACCATAAACGCGGACAAGCGCGAGGTCGGTCGCAGTGTCCGCCGCAATCCGCTCGGCGTGCCCCATGCCCGGTACGGTAATGCTTCGGCAGTCATCGGTCAGCCGCGCCGATGTAATGAGGTCGCCATCGCGCGTGACCACGATGGCAGAACCGTATTCGACCGCGCGTCGCAGGCCCGGCGGCGGCGGCGCGCCCGGATCTGGAAATGCGCTGTACGAACCAACCATGGCGAGCGCGATCCGCTCCATGGTGCCTTCGGTCGCCTGATCGTAGAGCACGGTCACGCCACGGACTTCGCCGCCGCGCGCCTCGGCGCGCATTAAAAAATTCTTCAGACCTTGCGCGCCGGAAATGACGAACAGATCAGGTTTAAGCACGCTCGCTTCGATCTGCCGCCGCGCCGCTTTCTTCTCGTCCTCAAACAGCGCCGGTAACGCGGCCTCGGTGAAGCGAAACGTTTCGACCTGAATTTGTCCTTGTGCCGATGACCAGCGGCCTCCCATCCGCGACGCGCTGACCCGAGGCACGAGCTTTTGCGGCATGCCAAGCCGCGCGCCGGTGGCCGGATCCTCAATCAGCCGCCAGCCGACGCTATCGGGGAAACTGGCCGGCGTGGCCGCCGAGCCGCGCTCCAGCGCGGCGAGAATGGCCACCTCTTTTTCGTTTTCGCTTTTGGCGGGGGTCTTGTTTTGCGCGCGCGGCGGAGTGACCTGGCCGGAGCGGGCCGCAGGCGCCGCTGCGGGCTTGCGATTATCGGCTTGTTTGGCAAACACCGGTGAGGCCGCAGCAATTGCGGCGACAATGATCGCCGACAGCGCCGTTCGCATGGTCGCTCCCACCGGAATGCCGCGAGCCTAGCCTAACGGCGTTCGAGCGCAATCGCCGTAGCGGCAGGTTGTGCATAGTTTGGACACTCCGGCGCCGTGGCGGTGGTGGCCGGACCCATAGTTCGAGCCTATGTTGAGGACATGCTCAGTGCCGACGAACTCGAACGCTACGCGCGCCATATCGTGCTGCCGGACGTGGGCGGCCCGGGACAGGCCGCGCTGCGCCGCTCGCGAGTCCTAGTCGTCGGCGCCGGCGGGCTCGGTGCGCCGCTCATTCTTTATCTCGCCGCCGCCGGTGTCGGGGAGCTCGGCGTCATCGACGACGATGTCGTCTCGCTCTCCAACTTGCAGCGGCAGGTAATACACGCCACAGCGGATGTCGGACTGCCAAAAACCGAAAGCGCAGCGGCGATCATCGGCCGGCTCAACCCTCACGTCGCCGTCGAGAAACATGGCGTACGTTTGGGTCCGCAAAACGCGCTTTCGCTTATCAGCAATTACGACGTGATCGCCGACGGCTCGGACAATTTCGCCACGCGCTATCTGGTTTCCGATGCCTGCTACTTCGCCAAGAAGCCGCTCGTGACCGCGGCGCTCGGCCCGTTCGACGGCACGCTCACCACCATTCGCGCGCATGAGCGAGCGCCTGATGGCGCGCTGAACCCGACTTACCGGTGTCTGTTTCCCGAACCGCCGCCGCCGGGCACTATGCCGGCCTGCGCGGAAGCCGGGATTCTCGGCGCGCTTGCCGGTGTCATCGGTTCAATGGCCGCGCTGGAAGTCATCCGCGAGATTGTCGGATTTGGCACGGGCCTGGTTGGGCGTTTGATCATGCTCGACGCCCGCGCCATGCGCTTTGAGACGCTGAGCTATTCGTGGGACCCGGCAAATCCGCTGTCCGGCGAACATCCGACCATTCGCGACCTGTCGGTGCACGAACCGTCCCTCGCCCCGGCCTGAAAGCGGAAAGCGCGGCGAACCGCGGTTACTTGCTCCACGTCGCAAGGACGCTCGAACCCTTCATAACCGACCACTTGTTGGCGCCGGCGGGTGCGATGGTGAAGCATTCTTCCCTGGCGCCCTTCCAGGTGCGGCAGAAGCCATCGTTCGACAGCTTCCAGGTGCCCTCGCCTTTCTTGCCGGGGCCGATCGGCTGGCGCTTTATTTTGCCATCCGCGGTGAATGTCATTTTGAATTTGGCGCCAGCTGACGGGGTCGCGGCGGTGAACGGCTTACCGTTGAAGAATGTCGTCTGAATGTCGCTCGGCGAAAGCTTTGCCGGCGGCGCAGCAAAGACCGGCGCAACCATGAATGCGGCGAGAACGCCGCCGGCCGCCAAGCTCGCAATCACTGCACGCATCGGAAGCCTCCACAGCTTATGATTCGGAAGCGCCATGATAAGCAATTTTGCCGCGCGTTCCGAGCATTTCCGTTTTACCTGGCCTGGCCGTGATAGATGCTGTTCGGCCGCATGTCGGTCGCAGAGGCCACCCGATTGGACATGTTGAAGAAGGCGGCAACAGCCGCGATGTCCCAGATATCCCGGTCGGTAAAGCCGGCGCGGCGTAGCGCCTCGCGATCGGCATCTTCGATCGACCACGGCTCGGCGGTGAGTTTCACCGCAAAGTCGAGCATCGCCCGCTCGCGCGGTGACAGCCGTGCCGCGCGGTAATTCATCGCCATCAGCTCGCCAAGCGGCGGATCGCCGGACAACGCCCGCACCGCGGCACCGTGAGCGACCAGGCAGTAATAGCACTTGTTATGCGAAGACACTGCGACCGCAATCATCTCGCGTTCGAGCTTGCTCAAGCCCGACGGCGCCAGCATCAAATCGTTGTACACGGCGACGAAGCCCGAAAGCTTCGCCATATCGAAGGCGTAGGCCTTGAGCACATTCGGGATGAAGCCGAGCTTCTCCTCGCATTTATTGAAATACGCTTCCATTTCCGGCGACAGCTTTTGGGACGGCAATTTCAGCGCGATGATTTCCGCATCGTCCTTTGCGGCCGCGGACCCGCGGCGTGTGGCCGCCCTCCTTACGGCAGATGTCTTAGTTTTGGTGCGCTTGACCATATTGGACCTCTTGATCGACTTTCTTGCGGCGCCCGCGCCCTCACCGGCGCTGCGGATTGTGCGCTGGCGGACCGGCGCATCGTGCGACTATTATCGTAGCTGAAGGCGACCGGCGAGCCGGCACTGGAGAACCATGGCCGTCGAGGATCACCCGCGCGCCGCGAAGGAAGATGCGACGGAGTCGCTGATCGGCGCGGCCGCCGCCGTTCTGGCCGCGCGCCACCCGGACATTCCGCCAAATTTTCTAGCCGACTTGTACCGCCAAGCGCTGCCGGACGATCTGCAACACTACGCGCCGGACGACCTCGCCGGCATAGCCGGACAAGCGTGGTCGTTTTTGCAGACGCGTAAGCCCGGCGCCGCCAAGATCGGCTTTGCGCGCGCCGGCCTGCCGCGTGACGAAGCGATTTTGCAAATCGTCAATGACGACATGCCGTTTTTGGTCGATTCGGTTCTCGGCGAACTCAGTGAACGCGGCGTCGACATCCGCCTTCTCGCCCACCCGGTCCTGACCGTCGAACGCGACCAGGCCGGCAAGCTCAAAGCGTTTAGGGGCGCGAGCAAAGGCCACGGCAGCCGCGAGAGCTACATCCACGTTCACACCGCCGGGACGGAGGACGAAAGCGAGCGCGCGGAAATTGTGCGCGCCTTGCAGCAGATCCTCGCCGAGGTCGCCATCAGCGTTCACGACTGGCGCCCGACGCTCGCTCGCGTCGGCGAAGTCGTGGCCGATTTGCAAACCACTCCGCCGCCGCTCCCCGCGGACGAAATCGCCGAAGCGATCCAGTTTCTGCAATGGCTCGCCGCGGACAACTTTACCCTGCTCGGCGCGCGCGATTATGCCTACGCTGGCGAGGAGCAGGCGCTCACGCCCAAGCTGGAAACCGGGCTCGGACTCTTGCGATCGCCTGACATGCGGCTGCTCCGCCGTGGCAATCAGCTCGTGACCATAACGCCGGAAATCGACGAGTTTCTCGAGGAGCCGAAACTCCTCATCGTTACCAAGGCCGCGGTTCGCTCGCGCGTGCACCGGCGCGTCAACCTGGACTACATCGGCGTAAAGCGTTTCGATCCCGACGGCCACCTTGTCGGCGTGAGCGTATTCTGCGGCCTGTTTACTTCCACCGCGTACACCCGCTCCGCGCGCGCAATTCCGTACCTGCGGCACAAGCTCGATGACGTCATCAGCCGCGCGGGGTTCGATCCATCGAGCCATTCCGGCAAGGCGCTTGTCAACGTGCTGGAGAACTATCCGCGCGATGAGCTGTTTCAGATCGACGAGGACACGCTCTACGAATTCGCGCTCGCGATTCTTCAGCTTAACGAGCGGCCGCATGTCCGCGTGCTGCCGTGGCACGACCGCTTCGACCAATTCGTTTCCGTGCTCGTTTACGTGCCGCGCGACCGTTACGATAGCAATATCCGGGCGAAAATCGGCAATTACCTCGCGGCCGCATTCAAAGGCGAAGTGCGGGCGTTTAATCCATTTTTTCCCGAAGGCCCGCTGGTGCGTGTGCATTTCATCATCGTGCGCACCGAAGGCAAAACGCCAGCGGTTGATCGCGGCGTTCTTGAGCGCGCGGTCGAGGCGATCATCCGCAACTGGGTTGACGGTTTCAAAGAAGCGCTCGGCGGTCCGGCACACGCCGGCACCGGCCGCATGTTGTTGGCGCGCTACGAGGCAGCGTTTCCGGCCGACTACCGGGAGGCCTATTCGCCGACGGCCGCGGTCGCCGATATCAGGGCGATCGAAGCGCTTACCGCCGAGCGTCCACTCGCGGTCGAGTTTCATGCCAATCACGGTGCCGAGGATGCCGGAGCCGGACTGAAAGTTTTCAGCCACAGCCGTCCCATCCCGCTATCCGAGCGCGTTCCGGTGCTGGAAAACATGGGCTTCCGCGTCATCGACGAGCGCACCTATCACGTCGAGCCGAAGGACGCGGCGGATATCTGGCTGCACGACATGGTGCTGCAAAGCGCTCTGGAGCAACCATTCGCGCTCGCCGACGCCAAAGACAAACTGGAGGCTTGTTTTCTCGCGGTAATGGAAGGACGCGCCGAGAGTGACGGCTACAACGCGCTCGTTCTCGCCGCCGGCATGGTGTGGCGCGACGTTGCGGTTCTGCGCGCGCACTCGCGCTTTCTCCGGCAAATCCGTATGCCGTACTCACAGGATTACATGTGGGCCACGCTGCGCAAGCACTCTTGCGTGGCCGCGAATATCGTCAAGCTTTTCCACACGCGCTTCGACCCGCATCTCGGCGCTACAATGGAAGAACGCGCTGTCCAGGAAGCCGCAATCGCAGCAGCTATCGAAACGGCTTTACAGGCGGTCGAGAGCCTCGACGAAGATCGTATCTTGCGGCTTTTCGCAAACGCCGTCGCCGCCGCCGTGCGCACGAATTTTTATCAAACGAACCGCGACGGCAAACCGAAAGACCTGATTGCCATCAAGTTCGCCAGCCGCAAACTCGATGCCGTGCCGTTGCCGCGGCCGCTCTACGAAATCTTTGTCTATTCGCCCCGCGTCGAGGGTGTGCACCTTCGCTTCGGCAAGGTGGCGCGCGGCGGCATTCGCTGGTCGGACCGGCCGCAGGATTTCCGCACCGAGATCCTCGGCCTGGTCAAGGCGCAGAACGTCAAGAACGCGGTCATCGTCCCGGTCGGGGCCAAAGGCGGGTTCGTGCCAAAACACTTGCCGGGCGTCGGCGCGCGCGAGGCCATTCAAGCCGAAGGCACTGCGTGTTACCGGCTTTTTATTTCGACGCTTCTCGACATCACCGACAATATCGGCACCGGTACCGTCGGCATCGTTCCGCCGCCCGAGGTCGTGCGTCAGGATGGCGACGATCCCTATCTGGTGGTGGCGGCCGACAAGGGCACGGCAACTTTCTCCGACATCGCCAACGACATTGCAGCGGCGCATGACTTCTGGCTCGGCGACGCTTTCGCCTCAGGAGGTTCGGCCGGTTACGACCACAAGCAAATGGGCATCACCGCGCGTGGCGCCTGGGAATCGGTCAAGCGCCACTTCCGCGAGATGGACGTCGATATCGCGAAAACGCCGTTTACCGTCGTCGGCGTCGGCGACATGTCAGGCGACGTGTTCGGCAACGGCATGCTGCGCGAAAAGACCATCAAGCTCGTCGGCGCGTTCGACCATCGCGATATTTTCATCGATCCGGAGCCGGATGCCGAACGAAGTTTTGCCGAGCGACAACGCCTTTTCGATTTGCCGCGTTCGAGCTGGCAGGACTTCGACAAATCGATCATTTCCAAGGGCGGCGGCGTTTACTCGCGCGGCGCCAAAGAGATCAGGCTTTCGCCGCAAGCGCAGAAGCTGTTCGACGTCGGCGCGAAAGTAACGCCGGCCGAGCTGATCCGCGCCATTCTCTGTGCGCAAGTGGACCTGCTGTTCTTCGGCGGCATCGGCACCTATGTGCGCGCTTCCGATGAAAGCGATGAAGCCGCAGGTGACCGCGCCAACGACCCCATTCGGATCGCCGGCAAGGACCTGCGCTGCAAGGTGATCGGCGAAGGCGCCAACCTCGGCATGACCCAGCGCGGCCGCATCGAAGCGGCGTTCCGCGGCGTACGGCTCAATACCGACGCCATCGACAACTCGGCGGGCGTCAACACGTCCGACATGGAAGTCAACATCAAGATCGCGCTCAGCATCCCGGTGCGCGACGGCCGCCTGGGCATGGACGCGCGCAATGCACTGCTCACCGGCATGACCGGCGAGGTCGCCGCGCTGGTGCTGCGCAACAATTATTTGCAGACGCTCGCGCTGTCGCTGGCGGAGCGGCGCGGCATGGAGGATTTCGGCTTTCTGCAGCGGCTCATTCAAATTCTGGAAGGGCGCGGGCTGCTCGATCGCGGTGTGGAATTTCTCGCCGACGACATTGCGCTTGCCGAACGCCGGCGGCGCTTGCAGCCGTTCACTCGCCCGGAACTGTCGGTCCTGCTCGCCTACGCGAAAATAACGCTCTACGAGGATTTGCTGGAATCGGCCGTCCCCGACGACGCATATCTAGGCCGCGAACTCGTCCGCTATTTTCCGGGCGTAATCACCGAGCGTTTTCCCGACGCCCTGACAAAGCATCGGCTGCGGCGCGAGATCATCGCCACCCAGCTCGCCAATTCGATGATCAACCGGGGCGGGCCTTCGCTCATGGTGCGCATCTCCGACCAGACCGGAGCTGCGCCTGCCGACATTGCATTCGCGTTCGCCGCGGTGCGCGACAGTTACGGTATGACGGCTCTCAATACCGCGATTGATTCTCTCGACAACCTCGTTGCCGCAAAAGTGCAGCTCGCCCTCTATCAGGCGGTGCAGGACCTCCTGCTCGATCGCATCATCTGGTTCTTGCGCAACGTGGATTTGCGGAGCGGCCTTGCCGACGTAGTGACCCATTACCGTGACGGTATCGCTGCGGTCGCGACAGCGCTTGACCAGGCCCTTCCGGAGGGGGCGCGCGACACCCGCGTGGCGCGACGGCAAGATTTGATTGCTGCCGGCGTCTCCGGAGAGATTGCGGTCAACATGAGCAATCTCAGTCCGCTCACGGCAGCGCCGGACATCGTGCTGGTGGCCGGGCGGACAGGCCGCTCCATTGGCGACGTGGCGGCCACTTATTTCGCCGCCGGTTCCTTCTTCGGCCTCGACCGCATTGTCGCCGCTGCGAGCAATATTCCGATCGCCGATTATTTCGATCGGCTGGCACTGGATCGCGCGCGCGACTCCATCGGCGATGCCGAGCGTCGTCTTACCGCCGCGATGATCGGCGACGGCGAAGGCGGCGCTGCAGCGGTTGAGCGTTGGGTCGAGTCACGAAAGGCCCCAGTCGAACGGATTCGCAGCGCCATCCACGAAATTGCCGCATCTGGGCTTACACTGTCCAAGCTTGCAGTTGCCGCAAGTCTATTGGGGGATTTGGTCAAGGATTGAGTGCGCGAAGGCGCACGAAAAAAGGACCCCAAGCAGTTACGCGCTTGGGGTCCTTGTAGTCGTTGCCTCAAAACTTAGGCTTATTGGGCCGGACGGCGGGGTGTCGGGGGATGGGGAGCCGTCCGGTCCGCCTAATATGCGGGAAATATGATTACACGTGACGAATGCAATGCAGTTCACAGCTTAGTGTTTTTCGCTGCGGCAAAAAGGCTCGGTCCGTTTTGCAAAAGCCTCCTCCGCCAACGCAGCTTCGCTCAAACACTCACAACGCGAACCACAATTGCGCGGAGAGCCAACGGGTTGCATCTAGGCAGGCAAACCGAACCATCCGGGTTTCCCCACCTCCCGCCAAAGTTCCGCAATGCACTAAGTGTCGGAATTGAAATCAAATTACATTGATGTGCGCGTTGCGCAGGAAAAATCCCTTCACCACAGGGTCGGCGGCAAGATGAAAAGATGTTAATGTGCTGCCATGCTCCCTATGGATTCTGCCTGAGCGCAGAGCACTCTCTCGATTTGCTTTACCGCTGTTTGCGAAGGTCCGTTAAACGGCCCTCGTTCGCGGACAGCCGCGAGGCAGCAGGATGAATGCGGTTCACTCGATACCCCTGCTCTATACGATTTCCGGTTTCGGCGTGGGCCTTCTGGTCGGCCTGACGGGCGTAGGCGGCGGCTCGTTGATGACGCCGCTGCTCATTTTGTTGTTCGGCATCCATCCGACGACCGCTGTCGGCACCGACCTGCTCTACGCCGCGGTAACGAAATCGGCCGGCAGCGTGGTGCACGGCTTCAATCGGACGGTCGATTGGCGGATCGTACGGCGGCTCGCAGCCGGCAGCGTGCCGCTGACAATAGTCACCCTTGTGTGCCTGAGCTATTTCGACATCAAGGGCGAAGGTGCGAGACACTTGATCGGCGCGGTGTTGGCGGTCGCCCTGCTCATCACGGCCGTTACCCTCATTTTTCGCAACAGGATCGCGGCCTATTACGCGCCGCGCATGATCGCACTGTCAGACAATCGGATCGCGGCCCTCACTATCATTACGGGCGCCATTCTCGGTGTCCTGGTCTCGATCTCATCGGTCGGGGCCGGCGCGATCGGCGTGACCGCGCTGGTGCTGCTTTATCCGAAAGTGCCGATCCGGCAAATCATCGGCTCCGATATTGTGCACGCCGTGCCGCTGACGCTGGTCGCCGGCATTGGGCACTGGCTATTGGGCTCGGTGGACTGGCAGATTTTCATCGCGCTTATTTTTGGATCGATTCCGGGAATCCTGGTCGGCAGTTATGCCGCTGCGCATTTCCCCGAGAGGGCGCTGCGGATCGTGCTCGCGCTCACGCTGCTTGCCGTCGCCACCAAGCTATCGTTCGAACTCGTTCCATCGCCCGAGGTCGTGGCGGTGCAGGCCGAACATCACTAAGGGCTGAGTTCGCCGGAAGGCAGCGGAGGGCTTTAGGCCCCCGCAGAGCCGTAGCGGTGCAGATCGCTGCCGTGAACGTCGAGCCAAACCTTCGCCCGCTGATGGTCCGGGCAGAGGCGTTGAACGAGACGCCAGAACTTCGTGGAATGGTTCATCTCCGCAAGATGCGCGACCTCGTGGGCGGCGAGATAGTCGAGCACAAAAGGCGGCGCGAGGATCAGCCGCCACGAATATGACAGTACGCCTGTACTCGAGCATGATCCCCAGCGGCTCGCCTGATCGCGAACCGCGACGCGTCTGATGTTGACGCCGAGAACAGCGGCAAAGCGGAGACTCGCGGCCTCCAGGTCACGCCTGGCTTCGCGGCGGAGGAAATCGCCGATCCGCCGATCGACATGGGGGGCTTCGCCGGCGACGCAGAGTAACGCTTGATCCGTGCGGTTCGCTTCGACCCATACGGTGCCGCGCACACCGGACCGGTGCGTGATGCGGTGAGGCAGGCCGCGCAGCGGCACACGGATGCCGTCGGCAAAGTGCACCACTTCCGGCAAGCGGCCGAGGCGCGCGGCAATCCAGCCACCGTGCTTTTGCGCAAACTCTCGCGCCTCTCTCAGCGTACCGCGGGGCGGGATCGTGAGGATAACTTCGCGCGTTGTCGCAGCAATCCGCAACGTATAGCGGCGTGCCAACCGGTGCCGCCGCAGGCGCACGATGTATATCGCCGCATCAAAGACGACTTCAAAAGCTTGCGGTTCGCGGGGGCGGCGATAAAGCATGGCGCGGCGAGGCATGACCATTTTACTCAACCATTCGAATGGCTGGATATTGCCACGTCGAAGGCTGCGCCAAGGGGAATTCATGAGGGCCGATTTAACCACGAGATATGGTACGAATTGTTAGGAAGGCGTACTACAGCTTCGTATGATGGAGTGAATTTTAGTTCAGAGCATTCCGAGCCGCCGGCCGCCACATTTGACGCCGAATGATTCGCAAAACCGCGGCGATATCAATTACTTGACGGGTTACACGCGGAAGGTGGCCGGCCCGAGCCGGTTTGGCCCAAGACGCCGGGCTCAATGAGTAACTTTGCCGGCTACAAAACCAGTAGTTGTACCGTTACGTTTATCGGCGCCCGGTGCTGTGCCTTCTTTATCACCCGCCGCTTTAGGCGTTTTCGATAAGTCGCCGTTTCGCCGCGGCCGCTGTCCGTGGCTCATGGAAAGGACGAAGTCGGCGATACGTGGCGCAATCTCGGCGCGGAAACGCGAACCATTGAACACGCCGTAGTGTCCGACCCCCGGCTGGAGCCAATGCGACTTCCGCTCCGGCGGGATGTTGCTGCACAGCCGCTGCGCCGCTTCGGTCTGCCCTACGCCGGAAATATCGTCGTGCTCACCTTCGATCGTGAGCAGCGCGACGCGCTTGATCTGTTTCGGATCGACACGACGGTCGCGATGCATCATCTCGCCGTCGGGCAACGCATGGCGGACGAAGGCGGTATCGACCGTCTGCAAATAGTACTCGGCGGGCAGATCCATGACCGCGAGATATTCGTCGTAGAATTCTTTATGCTTTTGCGCGGAATCGCCGTCGCCCTTTACGAGATGGAGAAACAAATCACGGTGCGCCTGAAGGTGCCGATCAAGATTCATGCTCATGAAACCGTTGAGCTGCAAAAAGCCCGGATAGACATCGCGCATAAAGCCGGCGTTCGGAAATGGCACCTTGGTGATAACGTTGCGCCGAAACCAATCGATACCGCGGCGTTCGGCGAGCTTGTTGACTGCGGTCGGGTTGGCGCGGGTGTCGATGGGACCGCCCATCAACGTCATGGTAATGGGCACGTAGGGATCGTCGTCCGCTTCCATAACCGAGACCGCGGCGATGACCGGCACGGCCGGCTGACACACCGCAATCACGTGCGTGTCGCCGCCCAGCGCATGGAACATCGAAATCAGATAGTCGATGTAGTCGTCGAGATCGAAACGCCCTTCGGATAACGGAACGGTGCGCGCGTCGCGCCACTCGGTGATATAGACGTCGTGATTAGGGAGAAAAGCCTCGACGGTGCCGCGCAGCAGCGTCGCGTAGTGACCGGAAAGCGGCGCGACTATCAGCAGGCGCGGTTGCGGCCGCCGCGGGACGCGTTCAAAAACACGCTCGAAATGCAGAAGCCGGCAAAACGGCCGCTCCCATACACTGGTGATGTGGACGGGCACGCGCTCGCCGCCGACCAGCGTTGAAGAAATCCGCCAGTCCGGCTGGACATAGCGGCGGGTGGAGCGCTCGAAAAGTTCCGCAGCCGCCGCGATCGATTTGCCGAAGGTCGTGGAATAAAGCGGATTGAACGGATTCTTGAAGGCGAGCTTCGTGGCGTCGGCAAGGACGCGCGCCGGGCTCAACGCGGCGTGGCTGGTCTCGTAAAGCCAATACAGTGGCGTCGAGGTCAGTACGCTGCCGGGAAGGGCGGGAGCGCCGCCGAACTCACCAATAGCCATTGATCAACCCTGCCCGGTCTGCTGCGCTGCAGCAACGGCCGATTTGTCTGTCATACGATAAGGGTAAAATCAAATTTTTCCTTATTCGTTATATAGGTAGCAACACCGATCTCGGCGATGCGAATTAACGCTATTCGCCGGTCTGCATCAGCGAACCGTGCCGGCGGGCGCTCTGTAGAAGCTTGAGAAATCCGAACACGCCCGCGGCAAAGAAGAGCGCGTTCAGTCCTAACGCGTCGAGCATCAGGTCCGCCCGAAAGGTCTGGTGGATCAGGAGTTCTCGCATTCCTTCGAACACGTAGGTCGGCGGCAGCAGCCACGCCGCAGGCTGCAGCCAGACCGGCAGCGTGGTCACCGGGTAATAAACGCACGTCAGCGGCAGGAACAAAAACATGATCGACCAGGCAAGATTCTCGGCCCCGAGTCCGTTCCGTAGCACCAGCCCAGAAACGAAAATGCCCACCGCCCAACTGGTCAGCATCAAGTTGATAAAGAACGCCACCAGGGCAAAGCCCAAGCCGTACAAATTGAAACCGAAGAAGATCAGCGCCAGCGCGGTGACCGGAATGACCCCAATCAGAAGCCGCACGATGCTCATGACCATGAGCGCGATAATGAATTCGAACGGTCGCAGCGGGCTCATCATCAGATTGCCGATGTTGCGCGACCACATCTCCTCGAGGAACGATATGGAAAAGCCGAGCTGCCCGCGGAACAGAATGTCCCAAAGCAACACTGCACCGATCAGCGTGCCGCCAGCGCGAGCAAAGAAGCTCGCGTTCTGCATCACGTAAATCTGGATGAAACCCCACGTGATCATCTGCACCGTGGGCCAATAAATCAGATCGACCAATCGCGGCCAGGACGAACGCAACAAATACCAGTAGCGCAGCATCATCGCCGCAACGCGGCGCGACGAGAAAGCCAACGCGCTTTCGGTGTGGACGTTCAGCGTGCTCACTGCGCTGCCTCGCGCGCTTCGCCGCGGCCGCGGGCCACGTCGAGGAAGACTTCCTCGAGCGTGCGGCGGCCGTAGCGAGCCAGAAGCCGCGGCGGCGTGTCATCATCTTCAATCCGGCCGCGTTTCATGATGATGACCCGTTCGCATAGCCTTTCGACCTCGGCCATGTTGTGCGAGGCGAGCAGCATGGTCGCGCCACGCTCGTGGCAATAGCGCTCGAGATGTGCCCGCACCCAATCGGCGGTATCGGGATCGAGCGAGGCGGTGGGCTCGTCGAGCAGCAGCAGATCCGGGGAATTGATGAGCGACTTGGCGAGCGAGACCCGGGTTTTTTGCCCGGCGGAAAGTTTGCCGGTCGGACGATCGAGAAGCTCGGTCAGATCGAGAGCGTCCGCGAGCTCCTCGATCCGGTCGCGCAGGTTCGGAACGCCATAGAGCATGCCGAACACCTTGAGATTCTGCCGGATAGTAAGTCGCATCGGCATGTCCACATAGGGACTCTCGAAGTTCATCCGGCGCAAAACGCGGTAGCGCTGTTGCGGCATGTCGGCGCCGAGCACCGTTACGCGGCCTGACGTGGGCACCAGGAGGCCCATGATCATGGCGATGGTGGTGGTCTTGCCGGCGCCATTGCCGCCGAGCAGTCCGGTAATCCAACCGGGCGTGATGGAAAACGAGATATCGTCGACGGCCGGTACCTTCTTATAAATCTTGACCAGGCGCTCGACTTTTATGGCGGCAGCGGCGGGCATGACCGGCGCAGATGTGGCGTTTACCAGCCAACGAAGCAAGAGGAGCTGGCGCGCGCCGCGCATGAGCGGGGCACAGTGGATTGCCGCCGCCGGAGATGGCACAACTCAGGCTCGCCCGCTCGGCACGCTCCGGCCGTCATCATCAACGTCAGGACTCAAAGGCAAGAGGCATCATGAAAATCGGACTATTCGACCACGTCGAAGAAGCGGGACGGCCGGTCTCGGTTCTGTTCGACGAGCGGCTGCAATTCGCGGCGGCCGCGGACGCGGCCGGGTTTTATTGCCTGCACGTGGCCGAGCACCATGCGACGCCGCTCAATCTTGTTCCGGCGCCGAGCATCTATCTCGCGGCAGTCGCGCGCGCCACCAAGACCATGCGGCTCGGGCCTCTGGTCTATCTGCTGCCGCTATATTCGCCGCTGCGCCTGATCGAGGAGATTTGCATGCTCGATCATTTGAGCCACGGCCGGCTTGATGTTGGCGTCGGCCGCGGCGTGTCGCCATACGAGGTCGAGTTTCACAATGTAGCGCACGAGGAAACTCGCGACATTTTCATGGACGCATTCGATTGCCTGAGTACCGGCCTTACGTCCGAGGTGCTGACTTATAAAAGTGGCCGCTACAGCTACAAGGACGTGCCGATTGCGCTTCGGCCGTTTCAAGAGCCGCATCCGCCGTTCTGGTACGCGTCTTCGAGCGAAGTCGGCTCGACCTGGGCCGGCGAGCACGGATTGCACTACGTGACGCTCGGCTCAACAGCGATGGCCAAGGCCAATATCGGGGCCTTCAAGGCCGCTCTAGCCAAACGCGGCGCACCGGCACAGCCGAAGCCGGAATTTCCCGGCGGCGTCGTTATCGGCGTGCAGCGTCACATCTTTGTGGCCGACACCGACGAGGCCGCACATCGCATCTTCAAACCGGCGATGGACCTACACCTCGAAAACCTCAATTGGCTGCGGGTGAAAAAGAATGACACCGGGCTCACTTCGCGGCTGAAAATTCCACACGGCGGAAGCTACGAGGAAATGGTCGAGCATGGCGGAGTCGTCGCCGGCTCGCCGCAGACAGTGCGCGCCGAACTCGAGAAACAATCGCGCGAGCTCGGCATCAATTATCTGCTCACCTACCCGTTTCTTGGAACCATGACGCTTAACGAGGCGCTCGGCTCGCTCGCGTTGTTCAAGAGCGAGGTCATGCCGCATTTGACCAGGCTTTAGGGCGTTGACCATTAGCGCACGGCTACGACCAATCGGCGCGCCTTCGGCTTGTAGCGTCGGCTCGCGGTCCGCTTTTGGGCTCAGGAGAGATGCGCGGGCGGGAACGACGAGCCAGTCTGGTCCAAAGCAAAGCGTCTTAATCGCTCAAGCGCTCCATCGGGACAGATAGCACTACGGAGAGACCCTTCAAATCCCATTTGCGGGACATAACCCCCGCAAATTGCCGGCGGATGCAGTGATCGGAAATCACCGTCCCAAAACCTTCCGACTCCGGTGACCCTTTAAGAGTCGGGCCGCCACTTTCTTCCCATTTCAAGGTCACTACATCGTCCACGCACTGCCACGTGACGCGGAGATTTCCCTCTTCGACCGACAACGCGCCGTACTTCGCGGCGTTCGTCGCCAGTTCGTGCAGGATGAGAGCGAAGGTCGTGACGGTGCGCGCCCCTAGCGGTACGGTTGGGCCGTCCAGGATAAGACGCCCATCAGAGCGATCAGACGGCGCGTCGACGTATGGCGATAAAATCCTTCGCAATAACGTCCCCAAAGCCGTGGGCTGCGGAGGGCTAACCCCATCGCCGCTGAAGCTTGGAAGTATCAAATCATGTGCAGCAGCGAGTGCATCGAGTTTGCCGCGAATGTTGTTTGCGTATTCGGTTGGCGTGGTCGCAGAGCGGGCGCTTAGCGCGATCATCCCGCCGGTGATCGCAAACAAGTTTTTAATCCGATGATTTAGCTCTCTGACTAATAGACCCTGCTGTTCCTGCGCGACTTTTCGCTCCGTAATATCCTGAGCGACACCAATCAATTGCTGCCGCGTCCCGTCCGGACTTCGCATTATCGAGACGTTGACGCTAACCCACACCTCCGACCCGCCGGGGAGCAGGTAACGCTTCTCGACAAAGAAAGGGACACCGTCGGTAACGAGGCGCTGCCGCAGCGCCGCGTCCGTATCGCGATCATCGGGATGGGTTATGTCGGGCACGCGAAGCTCGAGAAGCTCATCCGCCGAACGGCCGACGATCTCGCAATATCGCTTGTTCACGAGAAGGAATTGGCCGTCCAATTCACATTGAATGACGCCGACCCCGGTCTGCTCGAAGATGCCGGCAAAACGCTCCTCGCTGGTGCGAAGCGCTTCCTCGGTCCGGACCCGGTCCGTGGTCTCAACCGCTGTAACGAGCACACCGCCCACATCTGAGGAAGCAGTTTCGTCCGGTATTGGGCTGTAGCTGACGGTAAAGCGAGCGTCTTCCCAATCCGAAGCGCCGTGGCGCTGGACTTTAATGAGAAGGTCTTCGGCAAAGAAGGCGCCACTCGTTCCGTTCAGAATTGCCTCATGCAATGGCCTGAGCTGCGGTTGGACTTCCGGCCATACCTCATGAAACGGACGACCCAAAGCCGCCGGATGTTTGTCGCCGAGGATGGGGCGGTAGCCATCGTTATAAATCATTACAAATTCAGGTCCCCAACGAACACACATTGGGAAGCCGGAAGCGAGCATAACGTTTACAATAAGCGTCAGGCTGGGCGGCCAATTCTCGGCCGCACCGAGCACGGTTTTTGGCCAATCCTTGGAACGGACTCGCTCTGCCATTTCCGGCGGCCCGGGAATGCCAGCCGGCGAATGGCGAGATATTGTCGTCTTCAAGAATCTCTCCGCGTCCGTGCTCGGCTAGGGCACGTTTGCGAACTGTATCATTTCAGGGCCATGGCACAGAAGAGATGGCTTTAGCGTCAAAACACCCAAACAACAGTCTGCCCACACAATGACCTCGGTGGCCCACCGCGCTGAATGCTTCAATGCAGGCGAATGACGGCTTTTAGAGGAGGCGCTCGGCGTTCTGCGCGCCATGGGTCGTAGCAAACAAACGAACAAAAATGCTTTTCTGTTCGCGACCGTTTGTCGGCTCGCAAACGATTGTTTGACCTTCGCCCTACGCACGACCTGCGCTTGCCCATCCGCGCGCCTTGAAACGGACACATCGAGGTCCCACATTGGATACACTGGCCCCATTGGGCTCTTGCGAGCCGCGTGTGCGGATTCCCGTCAAACGGTCCCTGGCTCGCTTTCACTTGGCATTTTGCGACACCTAGACCGCGCGCGGGTGCCTTTGACCCGCAAACCCGGCTGCGGCGCATTGCGCAGCGGTTGGTCTACGCGCAGACAAAAAGCCTTTCGGCGCAGCGTAGTCATTCCGCCGCAGTGATTTAGTCGTGGTCAGCGGGCGTCGATAACGACAACGACGTGGTTTTGAAGCGAGGCAGGCGCATGCGAATATTCATTTTCAAATCAGACGCGAGCCCTGACCTGCGCGCATTCGGCGGCGATTTGGCCGGCGGCCAGCTGCCGAAACAGCTTGGCCCGTGGCACGCGGTAGGCGCCGTTGCGCCCGATCAGAAGCCTCCACATGAGCTGTCACGCAATGTGATCGAAGACGCCATCAAAACTCAGGGTTTTCAGCTCTGGCGGATGAGCAAGAAGGACGCGGAATAAGCAAGCGGCCTAATCATCTTCGAAGGGCTGGCGAAACGTAGCGCAAGGAGTGTTTGCGATGACCAACCTGACGCACAAGTTCAAGGTCGGACAGACCGTCGAGCTCATCCCGTCAATATCGCGAGCGGCGGCAAGCGGATACTATCAGATAGTCAGTCTGAGGCCGTCTGAAGGTGTCGGCCTTCAATATCGCGTCAGGAGCAGAAGCGAAGCTTACGAGCGAGTTGTTGCAGAGAGCGATCTCACACCTTTCTCGATTCAGAATTTTGATGACTAAAGTCACAATGGCGAATTTTTGCAATTATGACCGTGCCGCGAACCTGGAAGACGGCGGAAAGCTGCCCATGATGTTCAAGATTCTCGAGTTCAAAGGAGTTGGCTTCGCCGACGCGACGGAAGTCGGGCACAGATATTCCACGCGCGAAGAAGCCACGGCTGCAATCAAAGTCCATCTGAAGAAATTCAAGGCTTCTGGGCGCAACCCAGAAGACGATTATTGGTGGGCGCGGGATGCGGAAGGCCTGCGAAAATGCAGGATTTCCAGTATTGATTGAAAGCTGCCGCCGCTATGCTCAATTTCCCAAATCCAAGCCGCGTTTTTGATGCGACCCGACGGGCAGTTCGGTTCTGGGGCCATGACAGCGCTATGGAATGGTCGTTCTTTATAACCGAGGAAGCACTCAAGCGAATGCAGCCGAACGCGGCGCACGACGAGGCGAACCTGCTTCGCGTTTTCGATGCGAACCGAGCAAAAATCCACGCGGCAGCCGAAACTGCATACGCGCGAGAACACAAAGGATCCTATGAACTCGTAGCCGCGGATTTTTGATAGTGCATCGCGCCGTGGGCAAGCGACCGAGCCGCTATGTTTCGTCGGACAGGCGCTCGAAATCGGCTAGGACGGCGGCAATCAGCTTTTGGCGGCGCGGATCCTCGCCGGCAAGTGCTGCCGAAAATAACTCGAGCAGATAGCGGGCTTTTTCAGCAGCCTCAGGCCAACTCGCCGCCGGTGCCGCGAGCAATTGAGATTCCAGTTCCTCTTGCCGAACGCGTAATGCCTTCGCGTTTGCATCTACGTCGGCCAATAGGCGACGAAGGTTGGTAGCTTTCTGTGCAGCCATTCCGCGATGCTGATCGAGGTCAATAGTCTTGTTGGTCATGATGGTTGATCGCGACGGGTCAGAGGGTATGCGGCACTTTGATACAGACGGCGGATATCGTCACTCCCGTAGCGTTGCTCATCCACTTCAAGAAACGCGCCGGAGAGGCATTCGGGAGGAAGATCCTCGATAGCGAACCGGATGGCCAGTGATGCTTGCTCAAAGCGCTTATATCCAAAAAACTGACGGCCGAATGATCGTCGTCGAGCCGGAAACAACTCGGCGGCTGCGCAATAGTCGAATTCAGCCATCGCCGACAACCTCTCAAACATTAAGCATTATCTGGACGACGATCATCCAAACAACTGAGCCAAATATAAGATCAAAACGACCTGCTAACCAGTGGGCTGGCGTTTACAGGACCGCGAATCTGTCCGCTTCCTTGCAAAAAACGGTTTTATCGCGTACGTAAAGATTATCGACATTTGGCCGGACAATCAGGCCGTTACGCCTACGCTGAAAGCCAGGCGCACGTTCAGACCCTCCAAACATCGAAACGTACGCCTCGCGTCGCGTAATCGCGCGCCGTGGGCTCAATTGCACCTCGTCAGCGAAAGGATACTCCCATGAATATGGGCACTGTGAAATTCTACAACGGGCAGAAAGGCTTCGGCTTCATACAACCGGACGATGGCGGCAAGGACGTATTCGTCCATGCCACCGCGCTTGAGCGCGCGGGAATAAGCGGGCTCGTCGAAGGCCAGAAGGTCTCCTTCGATACCCAAGAAGACCGCCGCACCGGCAAGACAGCAGTCGCCAACATCAAGACGGCATGACGCCCGGTCAACGACTTGAAGCCGCTCCATGGAGCGGCTTCGACGTTCACGCGGACCGATAAAGGTAACGCGCCATAAAAAGTCTTTCATGATGTTGAAAGCGTCTCTGCCGTGATCGAACACCCGGATTTTTCCGTTGTCATAAAGAGCACGGCACTCCTTCCAAAGCCCTGGGGATGGGAAATCTACCGCACGGGTAGAACCAGCCCGATCGAGCGCTCGAAAATCTTTTTTGAGTCAATGGCGGAGGCCGATCGCGCAGGAAAACGGGCGCTGTATTTGTTCCTCGGCGAGTTTCCCGATTAAGGTAATTCCGGCCCGAAGTGGGTACACCCTGGCTCCGCGTTATCGGACAGCCCGATCGTGCAAATTGCTGACGATGCTGGGCTTCCGCGACTGCCTTATTTGGTCGGATCAATGCGAACGAATTTTATTTTGGAAAAGCGAGCGTCTTCCCCTGTGTTTGTGCCGGATCGTCGCCATGTACGGTTGTTGTTTGAGTGATGTGCATTCAAATGATTTTTCAGCAAATTCTTGGAGAGAATGAATATGAATCAAGACAACAAAGGCCAGCCGCAGCAGGGCGGTGGTCAAAGCGACAAGCCAGGCCAGCAAGGTCAGCAGCAACCTGCGCAAAACCCGGGACAGCAGCAGCAAACGCAGCAGCCGTCCCAGAAGCCCGGCCAGGACGCGAGCAAGACGTAAATCCGAAAGAACCCCGCCATCGGCGGGGTTCTTGGTTTCAGATCGTTCTGAATCTGATTTGTGAGCAGCGATCTTTAATTGCGAACATTGCCAAAATCGGAGGGCGGATCGTGACAACGAGCTATGGCAATACCAGCCTTGTCATCAAAGTAGGCTATTATGTCTTAGCTGCGGGGGTGGCGGTCTTTATCGGCATGCTGATGCTGACGGCTTATCCTTAAGTCTGACTCCGTGCCCAGCCACGCCACCGAGCCAAAGACTCGATAAGCTTCTCGCCTTGCCGCTGTGGCCCTCACTTCTTTCACGTTTAATCAGCAGATCGTCGCATCGTCAGCGAGGGCCAACGCGCGGCGTTCTGCGCTCGAGGTCGGCTCTTTTGACCTAAGCAACGCAAAGAGCATCGGGAAGAAGCCGTGGCTCGCGTGGACTAATCGTCGGTCTGCTGGCGATCCGCGCGCAGCGCGTTCGGATGCGGCATGGCGATGACGTTGTAGCCGCAATCGACGAAATGAACTTCGCCGGTCACGCCGGTCGACAAATCTGAAAGCAGATAAAGACCGGCGCCGCCGAGTTCGTCGAGCGTCACTCCGCGATGCAGCGGCGAATGCCGCTGCTGAAAAGCGAACATCATGCGCGCGTCGCCGATGCCGGCGCCCGCAAGCGTGCGGATAGGTCCAGCGGAGATGGCGTTGACGCGGATCGCCTGGCTGCCGAAATCGACCGCGAGGTAACGAACCGAGGCTTCGAGAGCGGCCTTGGCGGGACCCATGGCGGTATAATTCGGCATGGCGCGGTCGCCGCCATTATAAGTCAGCGTCACCATCGCTCCGCCATTCGGCATCAGCGCCGCCGCTCGCTTTGCCGCCTCGGTGAAGGCGAAGCACGAGATCAGCATGGTGCGCAAAAAATTCTCGCGGGTGACATCCGCATAGCGGCCGGTGAGCTGAGTGCGATCCGAAAACGCAATGGCATGGACGAGGAAGTCCAGCATGCCCCAGCTCCGCGCCACTTCCGTGAACACGGCGTCGACCGAAGCGATGTCCTCGACGTCACAGGGCATCACCAGGTCGGCGCCGACTGAAGCCGCCAGCGGCTTGACCCTTTTGCCAAGCGACTCGCCTTGATAGGTGAAGGCAAGCTTGGCGCCGTTCGCCGCAAGCGTTCGTGCAACGCCCCAAGCGATCGAGTGATCGTTGGCGACCCCCATGACCAGGCCGCGCTTGCCGTGCATCAGTTCAGTCATGCGGTCACGCATCCACCCGCTTGAAAGCGATGGACGCGTTGGTGCCGCCAAACCCGAACGAGTTGGACAGCACGCATCCGAGCGTGACGTCGTCGCGCCGCTCGCGCACGATCGGCATGTCGGCAAACGCCGGATCGAGGTTCTCGATATTGGCGCTCTCGCAGATAAAACCGTTGTTCATCATCAAGAGCGAGTAGATGGCCTCATGCACGCCGGTGGCTCCTTGCGAATGTCCGGTGAGCGATTTGGTGGCCGAAATCGGCGGGCATTTGTCGCCGGAGCCAAACACTTCTCGGATCGCTTCGATCTCCTTGAGATCGCCGATCGGCGTCGAGGTGGCGTGCGGATTGATGTAGTCGACGCGCGGCTTCACGTCTTTCAATGCCATGCGCATGCAGCGCACGGCGCCTTCGCCCGACGGCGCGACCATGTCGACTCCGTCTGAGGTCGCGCCGTAGCCGGCGACTTCGCCGTAGATTCTGGCGCCTCGGGCCTTGGCGTGCTCAAGCTCCTCAAGCACCAGCACGCCAGCACCGCCGCTGATGACAAAACCATCGCGGTCGGCGTCGTAGGCGCGCGAGGCCTTGGCCGGCGTATCGTTGAACTTTGACGACAGCGCCCCCATGGCGTCGAACAAAACGCTCAACGTCCAGTCCAGCTCCTCGCAACCGCCGGCGAAAACCAAATCCTGCCTGTTGTGCTGGATCAGTTCGTAACCGTTGCCGATGCAGTGGTTCGACGTGGCGCACGCCGAAGAGATCGAATAGCTCAGGCCCTTGATTTTGAACCAGGTTGCGAGCGCCGCGGATGGCGAAGACGACATGGATTTGGGCACCCCAAACGGCCCGACCCGCTTTGGCCCCTTGCTGCGGGTGATATCGGCGGCCTCAACGATGGAGCGGGTCGAAGGTCCTCCCGCTCCCATGACAATGCCTGCGCGTTCGTTCGAAACCTCGTTCGCTTCCAGTCCTGCGTCGCGGATGGCCTGCTCCATGGCGACGTGGTTCCAGGCGGCCCCGCCGCCGAGAAAACGCATGGCGCGGCGGTCGACCGCTTCGCTGGCGTCGAGCGTCGGTGCGCCATGGATTTGCGAACGAAAGCCAAGCTCGGCGTATTTTTCGGCGCGCACGACGCCAGACTTGGCTTCACGCAACGAGGCCAGCACTTCCTGGGTATTGTTACCGATCGATGAGACAATACCCATCCCGGTGACGACGACCCGCCTCATCTTTCGCCTCGTCAGCCTTGCTTTTGCCCACTGAGCCGTGCGGCTCTGCGATCAGGCGCCGCTTGGTCGCGGCGCCGCGTCGTGGAACAGCCCGACTTTAAGGTCAAGCGCGCGGAACATGATGGTGCCGTCTGCCGACAGCCAGCCGTCGGCGATACCAAGCACGAGCTTCGAGCGCATGACCCGCTTAATGTCGAGCCCGTAGACGACGTTTTTCATGGTCGGAAGCACCTGGCCAGAAAACTTGATTTCGCCCATGCCGAGTGCACGGCCTTTACCTGGCGCGCCGAGCCAGCCGAGAAAGAAGCCGAGCAGTTGCCAAAGCGCATCGAGACCAAGGCAACCGGGCATCACTGGGTCGCCCTTAAAATGGCAAGGGAAGAACCACAAGTCGGGTTTCAAATCGAGCACGGCCCGCACCAAGCCCTTGCCATATTCGCCGCCGACTTCGGCAATCTCGGAGATCCGGTCGAACATCAGCATCGGCGGCAATGGAAGTTGCGGACCTTTATCAAAAAGCTCGCCACGCCCGCACGCAAGGAGATCCTCGTACTCGAAGCTCGATCGGCGCTCCTGCATCCCCCGTCTCCGCCCCCGGCTAGCCCGTTGGGTTCCTAACATATGGGTCAATAGTGGCAAAGCCGCAGCCCCGTGCCCCTGTATGCCGCACCGCGAAACGCCGCGCGCGCAGGACCTTCAGGCCGGTTGCGCAAAACGCTGGGGGGCGTATAATGATTTCAAATGTAACAATCTGGCTTTTGCGCCTTGGTTTATCGCCTTAGGTGACGACAATGATCCAATCGCGTCCGCCACTCCCCACGGCCCCGCCGATTGCGCAGCCACACGCTCACGGGCGCGGCGATCTTACCGGATGCCCTTGGCATGACGTGAAGGCGAAGCTCCGCAAGGTCGGGCTGCGTCCGACGCGGCAGCGCATGGCGCTCGGCTGGATCCTGTTCGCCAAAGGCGACCGGCACGTGACCGCCGAAATGCTCTACGAAGAAGCCAATCACGCCAAAGTGCCGGTGTCGCTTGCTACCGTCTACAACACGCTGCACCAATTCACCGATGTCGGCCTTTTGCGCCAAGTCGCGGTCGACGGATCGAAGGCCTATTTCGACACCAACAATACCGAGCACCATCATTTTTTCGTCGAGGATGCCAACGACCTTTTGGACATTCCCGCATCGGACGTGGTGGTCGGCAAGGCGCCGGTGCCGCCCGAAGGTTACGAGATCGCGCGCATCGATGTCGTGGTGCGGCTGCGGCGTAAGCGGCGCTGAATAATTCCTTCTCTTTGTCGTAAAGGCCGCCGCCGGTTTCCCGGCGAAAAGCTATTTCGTTAGCCGTGCTCGGTAATTGCGCGCTCGCTGACAGGCCAGGCGCCACGCCCTAGCCATGCCGCTTCGGCGATTGCTTCGACAGCACAAAAAACATCCCGCCGTCGGCAAGCATCAAGTCTCTAAAATAACATCACAATACAATTGATTTTCAGGAAAATGGATGTATTAAACATCAATTCTGATGTAATTTGCGACTTGATGCATGATCACGGCCGGCCAGCTACGGGCATCGCGGGCCCTGCTTGGTATCGATCAGCGGACGCTCGCTGAATCGGCTGGATTGTCGCTGCCGACAATTCAGCGGATGGAGGCTAGCGACGGCGTCGTTCGCGGCAACGTCGACTCGCTGATGAAGCTTGTCGCCGCCCTCGAGGCACTCGGGATCGAACTCATCTCCGACAATGCGGCGAGCCAGAGCGGCGGCCGCGGCGTGCGGCTCAAGAGGGCCGCGCCGTGATGCTGACAATCGTTCTTGTCTGTACCGCGGTCTTGCTGGCGCTGCCCCCGATGGCCGTCGCGCTGGCGCACCGCGATGCAGCCACCCCATTGGTGTACGGCGTCAGCCTGGTCGCGGCGGCGATTTCTCTGGTCGCCGCCTTGACGCATCTGCTCGGCGCCGCGGCGCCTGAAACCATCGTGCTGCCCGTCGGCGTGCCGTGGCTCGGCGCGCATTTGCGCCTCGACGCGCTCTCCGCCTTCTTTCTTGTCGTCATCGATCTCGGCGCGATGAGCGCAAGTTTGTTTGCTCTAGGCTACGGGCGGCACGAGACGGCGCCGGGGCGTGTGTTGCCGTTCTATCCTGCCTTTCTCGCCGCCATGACGCTCGTTCTGGTCGCCGACGACGCCTACACGTTTCTATTTTCCTGGGAGTTCATGTCGCTCACGTCATGGGCGCTGGTGATGGCGCATCATCGCGTGCCGGAAAACGTGCGTGCCGGGTACGTCTATCTGGTCATGGCAAGTTTCGGGACGATGGCTTTGCTGCTGGCGTTCGGCCTCCTCGCCGGGCCCGACGGCCTCTACAGCTTTGCGCAGATCCGCACGACGCATCCCTCGGCCACGCTGGGCGCGCTGGCTCTTGTCTTGGCGCTGATCGGAGCAGGCTCGAAGGCCGGGCTGGTGCCGCTGCACGTGTGGCTGCCGCTCGCTCACCCGGCCGCTCCGACTCACGTCTCCGCCCTGATGAGCGGCGTCATGACCAAGGTCGCCGTCTACGGGTTTGTCCGCATTGTGTTCGATCTTGCCGGCGGACCGGCCTGGTGGTGGAGCATTGTCGTCCTTGCGCTCGCCGGAGCGACCACCGTGATGGGCGTGCTTTATGCGCTGATGCAGCACGATCTTAAACGGCTGCTCGCGTATCATACGGTTGAGAACATTGGCATCATCTTCATCGGTCTCGGGCTCGCGCTCGCGTTCAAGGCGCACGGCATGCTGTTTGCCGCGGCGCTGGCGCTGACCGCCGCGCTGCTGCACGTCTTCAACCATTCTCTGTTCAAGAGCCTGTTGTTCTTCGGCGCTGGCGCGGTGCTGACCGCGACCGGCGAACGCGACATGGAGCATCTTGGCGGTCTCATTCATCGCATGCCCAAGACCGCGTTCCTGGTTTTGATCGGCTGCGCGGCAATCTCGGCACTGCCGCCGCTCAACGGTTTCGTCTCCGAGTGGCTCACCTTTCAGGCCATTCTGCTCAGCCCGCAGCTGCCGTCATGGGGGCTGAAGCTGCTCGTGCCTGCGGTCGGCGCGCTGCTGGCGCTTGCCGCCGCACTTGCGGCTGCATGTTTCGTCAAGGCGTACGGTGTGACCTTTCTCGGCCGCCCGCGCACGCCGGCGGCGGAAGCCGCGACAGAGACTGATTCCTATTCGCTGGCCGCCATGTTGATTCTAGCGGCGTTGTGCCTGCTGGTCGGCATTCTGCCGGGCGCATTCATTGATGCGCTGGCACCGGTCAGTTCCGCCCTGATCGGCGAGCACATGCCGACGCAGATCGGCGGGCAATGGCTTTCGATTGTCCCGATTGCCGCGAGCCGCAGCTCCTACGATGGGCTGCTGGTCTTTCTGTTCATGGCGATATCTGGCATGCTCGCCGCATTCGCCATTCATCGCCTGGCCTCGGACCGGCTGCGCCGCGCGCCGGCCTGGGATTGCGGCTATCCCGACGCTAGCCCGGTGACACAATATTCGGCGACAAGCTTTGCGCAGCCTATTCGGCGCGTGTTCGGGACCGTGGTGTTTCGCGCACGCGAGCGGGTCGAGATGCCGCCGCCCGGCGACACCCGGCCGGCGCGGCTAACGGTGGAACTGCACGATCTCGTTTGGGAAGCGATCTACGCACCGCTTGCCGCCAGCATCAATTTTGCCGCAGACCGGTTCAACCGCTTTCAATCCCTCACCATCCGCCAATTTTTGACGCTGGTGTTCTGCACGCTGATCGTTCTGCTCCTGGTGCTCGCGATATGGACCTGATCGGCAACTTGGTCATTCAGGGCGGCCAGATGATGCTGGTGCTGCTGCTGGCGCCGCTGTTCACCGGATATGTGCGCAAGGTCAAGGCGCGGCTGGTTCGCCGGCAGGGTCCGCCGCTCCTGCAGCCTTATCGCGATCTGGTTCGCCTGGTGCGCAAGGACGTGGTGCTGGCGGACAGCGCGTCATGGCTTTTCCGCGCCGTTCCCTACCTCGTGTTCGCTGCGATCTGGGTTGCGGCCTCGCTGGTGCCGACGTTTCGCACCGGCCTGATGTTCTCCTGGTCAGCCGATCTCATTGCCATCATCGCGTTGCTCGGCAGCGCGCGTTTTCTGCTGGCGCTAGCCGGAATGGATGTCGGCACGAGCTTCGGCGGCATCGGTTCAAGCCGCGAGGTGATGATCGCGTCGCTGGCCGAGCCGGCGATGATCATGATTGTGTTCACGCTGGCGCTGATCGCCGGCTCGACGCAGCTTTCCACTATGGCGGCCTTCATGGCGTCTTCCGCCGTGGGCTTAAGAGTATCGCTCGGCCTCGGTCTGATCGCGCTCACCATGGTGGCGATTGCCGAGAATGGCCGCATTCCGATCGACAATCCGGCAACGCATCTCGAACTGACCATGGTGCATGAGGCGATGGTGCTCGAATATTCGGGCCGGCATCTGGCGCTGATCGAGCTTTCGAGTTCGCTCAAACTCCTGCTGTACGTTTCGGTGATTGCCTGTTTGTTCGCGCCGTGGGGCATCGACTCCGCCGGTGCCGCGATCCCGATGCTTGCCACCGGGGTCGCCGCCTACATCGGCAAACTCGCGGTTGGCGGTTTTCTCCTCGCATTGTTCGAGACCTCAATCGCTAAGATGCGGGTGTTCCGCGTCCCGGAATTCCTTGGCGCGGCGCTTATGCTCGGACTGCTGGCGACGCTACTGCGCTTCGTATCGGGGAGCTTCTGATGAACGGCATCAATTTCGACATCGCGCATCTGCTCGCCGGGTCGTTGGTGCTGGTAAGCTTCCTTGAGCTCTATCAGGACCGGCTTTATGCGCTCCTGAATGTTTATGCCGCGCATGCTTTGGTGCTCGCTGCTTCGGTGGCATGGCAGGCGTTTGTCCAGGATGCGCCGCACCTCTACGTCACCGCAATCATCGCGCTGGTCTTCAAGGCCATCGTCATTCCCGTGACGCTGCACCGTTTGATCGTACGGCTCGGCATCCACCGCGAGATCGAGAAGGTCGTGGGCGTCGGCACCGCAATGCTCGCCGGCATTGGTCTGGTCGCGCTGTCCATGGTGGTGATGCTGCGGGTGACGCAAACCGCCGATCCCCTGGCGCGGGAGGATCTCGCGTTCGCGCTTGCCGTCGTGCTGCTCGGCCTGTTGATGATGGTGACGCGGCAAAATGCGGTCAGCCAGGTAGTCGGCTTCATGTCGCTGGAAAACGGCCTAGTGCTGGCGGCGACCGGCGCCAAGGGCATGCCGCTCGTGGTCGAGATCAGCGTCGCGTTTTCGATTCTCATCGCCTTCATCGTCATCGGAATCTTCCTGTTCCGCATCCGCGAACGCTTCGACACCATCGACGTGCAAGCGCTCGACCGCTTCCGCGGAGAGCGCCGATGACGCCCGACGAAATGGCGTTCAACGCCCTGATGGGTGTGCTGGTGATCCCGGCCGTCGCCGCGGTCCTGCTCGCCGTCCTGCCGAATTATCGCGCGACGGCGCGGATCAACGTGTTGGCGACGACGCTGACCCTGCTCTGTGCGCTGTCGCTGTTCTTCGCCAAGCCGGTGCCCGGCGCTTATTTTCTGGTCGACGATCTCAATAACACGTTCATCGTGCTGACGACGTTCGTCGGCTGGACCACGAGCATTTTCAGCGCCAGCTATATCGGCCACGAGATCGATATCGGCCGGCTGACGCCGCGCTCGGTGCGCTTCTACCACGCCATGTATCAGATCCTGATGTTCGCGATGAATCTTGCGCTGATCGCCAACAATATCGGCCTGATGTGGGTGGCGATCGAAATCGCCACGCTAACCACCGTGATGATGGTCGGCATCTACCGTACCCACGAGGCTCTGGAAGCGGCGTGGAAGTATTTCATCCTCGGCAGCGTCGGCATTGCACTGGCTTTGTTCGGCACCATCCTGGTGTACATGGCGGCACGGCCGGTGGTCGGCGAAGGCCTCAACGCGATGGTCTGGTCCGTGCTCGTCACCCGCGCCGGCAGCTTCGATCCGGCGCTGTTGGATGTCGCGTTCGTTTTTCTGCTGCTCGGCTACGGCACCAAGGTCGGCCTCGCCCCGTTGCACGCCTGGCTACCCGACGCGCACGCGGAAGGCCCGACCCCGATCTCGGCGGTGCTGTCCGGTTTGCTGCTGAATGTCGCGCTGTACGCGCTGCTGCGTTTTAAGATGTTGCTGGCGGCGAACTCGGCGGCGCTTGCGCCCGGGCCGCTGATGGTGGCGCTCGGATTGCTGTCGCTCGTATTCGCGGCGTTCATGCTGTACCGCCGACGCGACATCAAGCGGCTGTTCGCTTATTCGTCGATCGAGCATATGGGCATCATCACGTTTGCGTTTGGCATGGGCGGCCCACTCGCCAATTTCGCTGGGCTGCTGCACATGACCATGCACTCGCTCACCAAGTCGGCGATCTTCTTTGCTGTCGGCCATGTCGCGCAGGTCAAGGGCACGCAGCGGATCTCGGACATGAGCGGTCTCACCGTGACCCATCCGTTGCTCGGCTGGGGTCTGATCCTCGGCGTGATCGCCATTGCCGGACTGCCGCCGCTCGGCATCTTCATGAGCGAATTTTTGGTGGTGAGCTCGACCTTCGCCCGCGCGCCGCTGCTCGCGCTTATTCTGGTGTTCGGGATTCTCGTCGCCTTCGGCGCGTTGCTGCTGCGCCTCAACAGCATCGCCTTCGGCGAACCGCATGGCCCGGTCGGCAAGGCGCAGGCCTCTTATGTGCCGATGTTCACCCACTTGGCCCTGGTGCTCGTCGCCGGCATCTACATGCCGCCGGCACTGGTTGTCTGGTTTCAGCATGTCGCCGGATTGCTCGGTTAGGCAGTGGCCCCACTCACCGACATCGTTGCGGGCAAGCCAGTCGACGATCATCGCCCCTGGCCGCGTGTCGTCGTAACGGCCGACACGTGGCGCGATGTTGCGGGCGCCCTCAGCGTCGGCCGCGCGACGCTGCTTGGGCTGTGGGGCGACAAGGATGCTTCGTTCGCCGTGCACATGGCGATCAGCGGCGAAGACGCCAACGACATTGCGGTGGCGAGCCTTGAATGTCCCGACGGAACGTTCCCTTCGGTCGGTGCGCTGCATGCGCCCGCCATCCGTCTCGAACGCGCAATTCAAAGTCTCTACGGCCTGCGGCCAGTGGGCGCGCCGGATGCGCGGCCCTGGCTTGATCTCGGCTTTTGGGATGTGCAGCATCCGCTCGGCAATCGCACGCCACCGCCGGACGCGCGCAGCGCTTATGCTTTCCTGCCGACGGAAGGCGAGAACCTGCATCAGATTCCCGTAGGCCCGGTGCATGCCGGCATCATCGAGCCCGGACACTTCCGCTTCACGGCCTCGGGCGAGACGGTGGTGCGGCTCGAACAACGTCTCGGCTACGTGCACAAGGGCATCGAGTCACTGATGGCGGGTGCGAGCATCGAACGTGCGGCTAAGCTCGCCGCGCGCACCTCCGGCGACAGCACGGTGGCTTACAGCATCGCATTCGCCCATGCCGCCGAGGCAGCGTTGGGCGTCGAGGTGCCGCTACGCGCGCAATACCTGCGCGCGCTGATGGCGGAACTGGAGCGGCTGGCCAATCATTTCGGCGACATCGGCGCCATCTGCAACGACGCATCGTTTTCGCTGATGCACGCCCATTGCGGTGCGCTGCGCGAGCTGGTGTTACGCGCCGCGCAAAGCTGTTTCGGGCATCGGCTAATGCTGGACCGGGTTGTTCCCGGAGGCGTTGCGGCTGATCTCCGCACTGACTCTCTGATGGTCCGTCAAAGAGTTGCTCAAACACATCCGGCGGCGGTTTCCAAGCTTGATCGAGCTCTACGACGATACCGCTTCGCTGCAGGACCGCACCGTCGGCACCGGCATCGTGCATGGCGGCCTCGTGCGACAATTCGGAACCGGCGGATATGTGGGGCGGGCCAGCGGCCGCGCTTTCGATGCACGCAAAACGCCGGGATATCCACCCTATGATCGCGTTGATTTTGACGTGCCGGTGCTGAACGAGGGCGACGTCAACGCCCGTGTCTGGATCCGCATCCGCGAGGTCGAGCAAAGTCTGGCGCTCGTTGACCAGCTTATCGAGCGTCTGCCGGCGGGGCCGACCGCCACCACGATCAACGAGGCCGGCGGCGAAGGACTGGCCTTTGCCGAAAGTTTCCGCGGCGAGGTGCTGGTCTGGATCCGGATCGACGGCGGCCGCGTCAGCCGCTGCCACTTGCGCGACCCGTCGTGGTTCCAGTGGCCGCTCCTCGAAGCTGCAATCGAGGGCAACATCGTCGCCGATTTCCCGCTCTGCAATAAATCGTTCAATTGCTCCTATTCGGGGCATGATCTCTGATGCGCAGGACGCTGTTCGAGAGTCTCACCCACGGTCCGCTCACCGAAGCGCCGCCGTCTCGTGATGATGTGGCGCTGGCCGAACTGGCGGCGAGCCTCGAACGATCATCGCGACGCCGCCTCGGCCGAAGCCTCTCGATCCGCGAGGTAGATGCCGGTTCGTGCAACGGCTGCGAACTGGAAATCCACGCCGTCAACAACGTCTTCTACGATCTCGAACGCTTCGGCTTGCGCTTTGTCGCGTCGCCACGCCACGCCGATGTCCTGCTGGTGACCGGCCCGGTGACCAAGAACATGCGCGAGGCGCTGGAGCGGACCTACCGGGCGACACCGGATCCGAAATGGGTGGTGGCGCTCGGCGACTGCGCCGCCGACGGCGGCGTGTTTGCGGGGAGCTACGCCGTCGCCGGCGGGGTTTCGAGCGTGGTTTCGGTCGACCTGCACATTCGCGGATGCCCACCGTCGCCGACTGAAATCCTCAAAGGTCTGATCGCGCTCCTGGACGCGCAAAAATAACAAACGTCCATTAGCCGCAAACGCATGCTACTCGACTTTTTCGTCCGGGTAGACGCCCCAGAGGCGGCTCTGTTCGACCCAGCCGTCGAAGCCTTCGCCGACGAGCCGGCACCAAGTCCCGGTGCATTGCTTCACAGCGCCAAGCACGCCGGATTGGAGCCTCGCGGTCACCGAGCTTTGCGCATCTGGTTTGGCGCGCAGGGGCGCCAGATCTGCGCCGGCCTTGAGCCGCACCACCGCCATGCGCTTGCCCGACAGCATCGAGTGATAAACCCAGCCTTCCGATCCATCGGAATCGCGGACACGGCGCCAGTTTTCGAATTCGGCGGTGATTTCCACCGGCCAACCGATCCGGGTGTAAATGAAGGTGACCTCATGGTCCTTATCGGGTCCCCCACGCACGTTCACCCGGTCGGTTTTGAGGCTTACGAAGCGCGGCACCGGCAGGCTGCTCGTCGTATCGTTACCCGCGCGCGCCGGAGCGGCGGCAACAATAAGCAACGTGACGGCCGCGAGCGCGGCCAAGGCCTGCATGAGAAGCGGCGCTCCCGCCCATCGGTCGCGGGCGGCAGTCCGACTGCCAGAAAAACGCAACGCCACTACGATACGTCCCCGCCATTTCGAAAGCGCGATAACGACTAAGTCCCCGCGCGCTTTGTGGGAGCGCAGCCATCTGCTAGAGAGAAACGATGGTGCCGCCTCCCGGCCGTTCAGTGTCGGCGAGCCCGGTTAACGAGACCTGAACGGCGAGTGTGAGGAAACGGCCGCAGCCGCCGGCCGAGGTTTGATCGGGAACCCCGTTGAGTTTCTCGACGATCATGCGGCGCGGAAAAAGTCTGGCGCGGAGGACAGGCAGCGTATGGCATCGGGCAAGAAGCCGCTGGTCGTGGTGACCCGCAAGCTGCCGGACAGCGTCGAAACCCGCATGCGCGAGTTGTTCGAAACGCGGCTCAACCTTGACGACAAACCGATGAGCCAGGCCGAGCTCGTCGAGGCGGTCAAGATCGCCGATGTTCTCGTACCGACCGTAACCGACCAGATCGACCGACCGGTGCTGAGCCAATCCGGTGAGAGGCTCAAACTCATCGCCAATTTCGGCAACGGCGTGGATAATATCGACGTCGCCACCGCATTACAGCGTGGGATCACCGTGACCAATACGCCGGGCGTCCTCACCGAGGACACCGCCGACATGACCATGGCGCTCATCCTCGCTGTGCCGCGGCGGCTTGCCGAAGGCTCGCAGGTGCTGACCGGCGATAAAGACTGGACCGGCTGGAGTCCCACCTGGATGCTCGGTCATCGCATCTGGGGAAAGCGGCTCGGCATTGTCGGCATGGGCCGGATCGGCCAAGCGATCGCACGCCGCGCTAAAGCGTTCGGCTTGCAAATTCATTATCACAACCGCCGCCGCGTGGCGCCGCACATCGAGGAAGAACTCAACGCCACTTACTGGGAGAGCCTCGACCAGATGCTGGTGCGAATGGACATTGTATCAGTCAACTGCCCGCACACTCCGGCGACGTATCACCTTTTGTCCGCGCGCCGCTTGAAGCTGATGCAGCCGGAGGCTTTTATCGTCAACACCGCGCGCGGCGAGGTCATCGACGAGAATGCGTTGGCGCGCCTGATCGAATCCGGCGACATCGCCGGCGCAGGCCTTGACGTTTTCGAGCATGAGCCCGCGGTCAATCCCAAGCTCGTCAAGCTCGCGCGCGCCGGCAAGGTGGTGCTGCTGCCGCATCTCGGATCGGCGACCATCGAAGGCCGCATCGATATGGGCGAAAAAGTTATCGTCAACATCCGCACCTTCATGGACGGCCATCGTCCTCCCGACCGGGTGCTGCCGTCGATGTTGTGAGTGCTCTGCCGCTCGTGCGTCGCGTGTCTCCACTCGTGCTCCGGTGAAGTTGGCGAAACGCTTGCAGCAAATAAAGCGTGCAGCGCGCGCCTAAATCGGCAGCAAAAATCCGGGCGGCGATGCGGTGGCTCCTTGTCGCGCACGCGGATTAATCCTGACACCGCACGCGTCTGAAGATGCGCGCGCACTCTGCGCTTGAATGCGGTTGCAGCACGTCTTTGATGTGATACCGTACTTTGCGGCGCTACGATCACGCGCTTGGCTTTATCATTGTCTGAGCCGGGAGGACGACAGCACGTTCACTCCAGCATCCATTTTGGTGGAAGGGGGAAATTCATGTCGAGTAAAGGTAAGTCTCATCGTTGGCCGCATCGTCGCGATGTACTCAAGGCCGGAGCTACTTTGGCAGGTAGCGCAGCGCTGCCTCGCGCATTGGTCGATACCGCCTCCGCAGCCGCAAGCAACACGCTGGTGATCGCTGCACCCGCTACGCCGCAAAGCCTCGACTGCAATTTCGACGTCAGCCTCGGCACCTTCGAGGCTGTCGCGGCGCTTTACGACAATCTCCTCGAATTCAAGAAAATTCCCGATCCGAAGCAGCCAGGCGCATTCCGCGAAGACATTACGGATCATCCGGATATGCCGGCAGGCCTCGCCATTCAGGGGAAACTGGCGGAGTTGTTCGAGCTCGATCCCGCGGGCAAATTTATCCGCTTCCAGCTGCGCAAAGGCGTCAAGAGCAACTGGGGCAACGAGCTGACCGCCGAAGACGTGAAATGGACCTGGGACCGCAAATTCGGGCTCGGCGCGATTGGCGCTTTCTATCTCTCCACCCTCGGGCTTGAGAACAAGGACGGGGTTAAGGTCGAAGGAAAATACACGGTCTCGATCAATCTCGATCATCCCAATCCGCTGCTGGCAAAGCTGCAGCCCAACCTCTACGCGCCGATCTACGATTCAACAAAATGCAAAGAGGTATCGAACGCCGACGATCCGTGGGCGCGCAAGTTCATCGAAAACAATTCGGCCGGCTTCGGTCCCTACCGTCTTGATCAGCTGCAACGCGGGCAGCAGGCGGTGTTCAAGGCGCGGGACGATTATTGGCAAGGCAAGCCCGCGATGGATGCGGTCGTATTTCGCGAAGTGCCGACCTCGGCCACCCGCGCCTCGCTGCTGCAAGGCGGCGCCGTCGATATCGCGCAATATTTGCAGCCGCTGGAGATCATCAAACTGCGCAGCCAGAAGGATGTGGCCGTCGACAGCGTCGATGCGTCATTCATGATCTGGCTGGAGCTCAACGCTCAAATCGAGCCGTTCGGCAATCCGAAAGTGCGGCAGGCGATGAACTACGCCTTCCCACAAGAACAAGTTCTGAAGACGGTGTTCCAGGGACTGGCGACGCCGCTCAACGGTTGCATGCCGAACATCTATCCCGGCTTCAGCGACAAGTTCTTTTCCTACAAATTCGATCCGGACAAAGCCAAAGCCCTGCTTAAAGAGGCCGGTCTTTCATCCGGTTTCAAAACAAGCCTGGCCTACAACGCCGGCGACCCGGTACAGGAGCCGATCGCGATCCTCTATCAGACGGCGTTGCGCGACGTCGGCGTCGAGCTTGAGCTCAAGAAAATCCCGCCGGCCACGTTCTACAACACTGTGTCCGAGCGCAAACAGCCGATGATCTTTTACGTCGACAGTCCATGGTGTCCGGACGTCGGCTACTCGATGACGCTCTACTTCAACTCCAAATCGTTCATCAATTACAGCAACTACAAGAGCGACGATGTCGACGCGCTGATCCGCGATACGGCGCGGACCAACGATCAGTCGCAGCGGCTGACGATGATGACCAAGGCGCAGGAAATCGTCATGTCCGAAGCGCCGTGGACGTTCATCGCCTACCCCGGCTATCACTTCGCGCGGCGGGCCAACCTCAAGGGCTTCACCTACTACACCTCAAATAATATCCGCTTCCAGGATTTCAGCCGGGAGGCATGAGCAATACGGCGACATCCGGTTCAGTCATACCGGCGGCGTCGCCGGCCCTCGCCGGTGAAACCTCAAAATTTCACCGGCTGAGGTTTTTCCTCGCTTTCCTGCGCTCGCGTCCGAGTTTCGCCGTCGGCTACGCGATCGTAATCGTCGTCATTTTCGTTGCGCTGTTCGCGCCGTGGCTCGCGCCTTACGGCCCGGTGACCGCCGATCCGAACGTCTATCTGTTGCCGCCGGGCGGCGGTCACGTGCTGGGCACCGACGGGACCGGCATGGATATTTTCAGCCGCGTGCTGTTTGCACCGCGGGTCGATCTGGCCATTGCCATTATCGGGACATTTCTGTCGGCAGTGATCGGCGGCGCCATTGGCGCCCTGGTCGGCTATTACGAGGGCCAGCGCGCATGGCGGCGGGCGATGAGCACAATCGTCATGCGCTCGGCCGACGTGTTGCAGGCGTTTCCGGTTTTCGTGTTCGCCATCGCGCTAGTTGCCGTGTTCGGGCAAAGCGTCAAGAGCATCGTGCTCGCGATCGCTTTCGTGAACACGCCGATTTACCTGCGGCTGATGCGCATTCAGGTGCTGTCGATCAGCAAGCTCCGTTACATCGAGGCGGCGTACGTCGCCGGCGCATCTGACATCGCGATCCTGCGGCGCCATGTCGTGCCCAACGCGGCCGCGCCGCTGTTGGCGCAGCTTTCCGTCAACATCGGCTGGTCGGTGCTGTTGACCGCCGGATTGAGCTTCGTCGGCGCGGGAGTGGTGGCACCGACGCCGGAGTGGGGCAGCATGATCGCCATGGGATTTCAGAACATCGTCACCGGCCAATGGTGGCCGTCGGTGTTTCCCGGCATCGCGCTCTGCCTCACCGTGCTCGGTTTCGCGCTTGTCGGCGCCAGCGTCGAGGTGCTTGCCGATCCGGCTCGTCGCAGGGTGCTGTCCGGTTCGCTGAGTTGACCTATGCTGCTTCGCTACATCGCTCGCCGCATTCCTTACGTGATTCCACAATTGTTCGGGATCATCCTGGTCAGCTTCTTCATGGTGAAGCTGATACCGGGCGATCCGGCGGTGATGATGCTCGGTCCGACGGCGAGCCAGCAGAGTCTCGCGGCATTGCGCGACAAAATGGGTTTAACCAAGCCGTTATGGCAGCAGTTCGGGTACTATATCCGCGACGTCGTGCACGGCGACCTCGGCACCTCGTGGCAGACGACACGGCCGGTAACCGAAGACCTGTTTCAGCGCTTTCCCGCGACGCTTGAACTCGTCACCTTCGGTCTTCTCCTCGCCATCGCCATCGGCTTTCCGCTCGGCGTTGCCGGCGCGCGCTATCGCTCCGGTCCCATCCGCAAGTTTGCCGATTACTACGGGCTGCTGGCCGGAGCCATGCCGGATTTCTGGCTGGCGTTGGTACTCATCTACATTTTTTACACGCGCCTGAACTGGATCGCGGCGCCGCTCGGCCGCATCGACTTCGCGATCCTGCCGCCTCGGACCATTACCGGCAGCCTCGTGATCGACAGTCTTCTTGCCGGCGATCTCGACGCCTTGCGCTCCTCGTTCGGGCATTTGGTGTTGCCGGTGCTGACGCTCGGGATCATCAGCGCCGGACCGATCCTGAAAATGACCCAGACCATGGTGGCTCGGGCGTTATCCTCCGAGTTCATCCAATACGCCGAGATGTGCGGCTTGCCGCGGCGGGTTATCATGCGCCAAGCGGTGCGTGCAGCGCTGCCCTCCATCGTCACCATCATCAGTGTGCTTTACGGCTTTCTCATTGGCGGCGCGGTGCTGGTCGAGATCGTGTTCTCGTGGGGCGGCGCCGGGCAATACGCGGTGCAGGGTGTGCTCAACGCCGACGTCAATCCGGTGCTCGGCTTCGTGCTTTTCTCCGCCGTGCTGTCCTTGATCATTTATCTGGTCGTCGATTTGATCTACTTCGCGCTCGACCCGCGGACGCGAGGTTGAACGGCATGGCGGACCTTACGAAGCCAATCCTCACGGTGTCCGATCTCTGGGTCACTTTCCCTGCCTACCGCAAAGCGCCGGTTCGCGCGCTTAAAGGCATCGAACTTCGTATAGATCCGGGCGAGATCATTGGCCTGGTCGGCGAATCCGGAGCCGGAAAGACCACACTGGCGCGAACCGCAATGGGGCTTATTCCGCCGCCCGGTTTCGTGGAGCGCGGCCAAGTCCTGTTCGACGGACGCGACTTGAGCCGGCTCGATGACGATGCGCGCCGCGCGGTGCTCGGCCGCGAGCTGGCGATGGTGATCGCCAATCCGCGCGCCGAGCTCAATCCGGTCATTCCTGTCGGCCGGCAGATCGCCAACGTCGCGCGTTATCATTTGGGAACGAGCCGCGCCGAGAGCGAGCGCCTTGCGCTCGACATCTTGCGCGCGGTGCGGATTCCCGATCCGGAGCGCCGCTTCAAGGCGTTCGCGCATGAACTCAGCGGCGGCATGGCGCAGCGCGTGGCGATCGCCATGGCATTGATTTGCTCGCCCAAGCTGGTGATCTCCGATGACGCAACGAGCGGTCTCGACGTCACCGTTCAGGCGCAGGTGCTCGATTTGTTGCAGCGGCTGGTGCGCGAGAAGGGCGCGGCGGCGTTGTTCATCACCCGCGACATCGCCATCACCGCGCATTTCTGCTCGCGCATTGCCATCATCTACGCTGGCGAAATCGTAGAGCTTGCCGAAACCGCGGCGTTCTTTTTGCGGCCGGCGCATCCCTACAGCATCATGCTGCTTGCCGCCTTCTCGCACAGCCCTGAATTGCGCGCGCGCTGGACCAGGCTTCCCGCCGCGGGAGAAACGGCGCCGCCCGGCGGCTGCGCTTTCGCTCCACGCTGCGTACGCCGGCAGAAGCGCTGCTACGATGAGGTTCCGGGCTCGCGCCCCCTCGCCGGCGGACGCCACGTACGCTGCCACTTTCCAGTTGAGACCGCAGCCGCATGAGTGCGCTTCTGCAAGTACGCGATCTGGTGAAGCTGTTTCCGATCGCGGGCTCGCGCAAAGTGGTGCAAGCGGTCAACGGCGTCGACTTCACAATCAGCCAGGGCGAAACTTTGGCGCTGGTCGGCGAATCCGGCTCCGGCAAGACGACGATCGGTCGCGCGGTCGTCGGCCTGATTGAAGCGAGCGCCGGCGAGATCGTCTTTGACGGCAAACCGATGGGACGCCGCAACAACATCCGCTCGAGCGGGATACGCGGCCGCATCCAATTGGTGTTCCAGGAGCCGGCTGAATTGCTCGACCCGCGCATCCGCGTCGGCGAGACGATGGCCGAAGCGCTGCGCTATCTGGGGATGGCGCGAGCCGACCGCGAGACGCGCGTGCGCGACGTAGCAATGCGGCTTGGTCTCCCGGAGCATACCCTCAACCTTTTTCCCGCGGAACTGAGCGCCGGCCAGCAGCAGCGCGTCGGGATTGGGCGCGCGCTCGTTACCAGGCCGCAGCTGCTCGTACTCGATGAGCCGACATCCGCGCTCGATCCCACCGCACGCGCCGAAATCGTCGACTTGTTGCGGCGCTTGCAGCGCGACCTTGGGACTGCGTATCTTTTCATCTCTCATGATCTCAGCACCGTCCGCTTTCTGAGCCATCGCGTCGCGGTGCTTTACCTCGGCAAGATCGTTGAGGAAGCCGACGCGGAGGATCTGTTCGAGAGGCCGCTGCATCCCTACTCGGCCGGCCTGCTGGCGTCCGTCCTGCTGCCTGATCCCGCACTTAAGCGCACCTCTGCCATCAAGCTCGAAGGTGAAATCCCAAGCCCGATCGACTTGCCGCCCGGTTGTTCGCTTGCCGGACGCTGTCCTTTTACGGATACGCGGTGCCGCGCCGAGCCGCCGCCGGCGTTTCCGGTGGCGCCGCGGCACACGGCGCGCTGCTATCATCACGACAAGGTCGCGGCCGTCGATCAGACAGTCGATCACTTCGCCCGCTTTCAGGCCGATTCGCAGAAGGTACTCAGCGTCGGCGCGGATTGAGCAACCGCGCCGCCGGAAAATGGCACACTCGTTTTTAGCAAAAGGGGAGATCGATATGGGCAGGCTGGAAAAGAAACGCGCGCTGGTGACAGGCAGCAGTTCGGGTATCGGCGCCGGCGTGGCGCTTGCCTTCGCGCGCGAGGGGGCTGACGTCGTCGTCAATTACCCGACGCCGCAACAAAAGGACGCCGCCGAGAAAATCGTAGAAGGGGTAAAGGCGCAGGGCCGGCGCAGCACGGCCATTCAGGCTGACGTTAGCGATGCCGCGCAGGTCTCAAAGCTCGTCGAGGGCGCGGTTGCGCATCTCGGCGGGATCGACGTTCTCGTGAATAACGCCGGCATCGCCGCCACCAACACTATCGAGAACATTCCGATCGAGGAATGGGACCGCATGATCGCCGTCCACCTGCGTAGCGTCTTTCTAGTGACGCGGCTGGTGCTGCCGATGATGTACAAGCAGGACTACGGCAAAATCGTCAATACCGCCTCGCAACTCGCCTATAAGGCTTCGCCGGGTCTTGCTCACTATGTGGCGGCCAAAGCGGCGATCGTCGGCTTTACTCGTTGCCTGGCGCTTGAAATCGGCACCCGCAACGTCAATGCCAATTGCGTTGGGCCCGGCGCGACCCGCACGCCGCTCATTGCCAACATCTCTGATGAAGTAATGGAAGTTATCCGCAGTCAAATCCCCAAAGGCCGGTTCGGCGAAGTCGACGATATCGTGCCGGCTTACGTGTTTCTTGCTTCCGACGAGGCGCGGCATTTTCAGGGGCAGTGTATCAGCCCGAACGGCGGCGATATTTTCCTGTAGATTTTTTGGCGTCAAAGTGCGGGGCAAACCATGGATCTCATTCTCAGAAATGCGCGCCGCGTCGGCGCCGAACACGAACTGACCGACATCGGCGTCGACTCGGGCCGCATTGCCGCCATCGAGCCCAATCTCAAGGCTGAAGGCGAGACTATCGATCTTGGCGGCCGCCTGGTCTCGCCCGGCTTTGTCGAGACCCACATCCATCTCGACAAGTCGTGCATTCTCGATCGCGTTCAGTCGCAAAAGGGCGACCTCGACGAGGCCATTGCCGAAGCCGCGAAGGCGAAGCGCGGTTTCACCCCTGAAGACGTGCGCGCGCGGGCGACGCGGACGCTGGAGAAGGCGATCCTGCAAGGCACCACCCATATGCGGACGCATCTCGAAGTCGATCCCGGCGTGGGCTTACGTTCGCTCGAAGGCGTGTTGCCGCTGATCAAGGAATACGCCTGGGCGATCGACCTTCAGATCTGCGTTTTTCCCCAGGAGGGGCTCCTTAACAATCCCGGCACTGACGAGCTGCTGGTCCAAGGTCTCGACTGGCGGCTGCCGCGCCATCGGCGGCGCGCCCTATGTCGATTCCGACTCGCACGGTCAGATCGACCGCATTTTCGAACTGGCGCGCGAGTACGACGTCGACATCGACATGCACCTGGACTTCGGTCCGACGGCGGCCGGCATGGACCTGGAATACGTTTGCCGCCGCACCCAGGAATTTCAGTACGGCGGCCGCGTCGCTATCGGCCATGTCACCAAGGCGACAAGCCTCGGGGTGGCGGAGTTTGATGCCATGGCCACGCGGCTTGCCGACGCCGGCGTGGCGCTGACTGTGCTGCCGTCGACCGATCTTTATTTGATGGGCCGTCATCACACTCGCGACCACAACGTGACGCGCGGCGTCGTCCCGGCGCACAAACTGCTGCAGCATGGCGTGAACTGCTCGCTGTCGAGCAATAACATCCTCAATCCGTTCACGCCGTTCGGCGACTGCTCACAGATCCGCATGGCAAATATTTACGCCAACATCTGTCAGGTCGGGAAACAAGCCGACATGCGCGAGTGTTTCAACATGGTCACGCGGCGGCCGGCCGAAATGATGCGGCTCAAGGATTACGGGCTCGAGGTCGGCAAGTCCGCCGATTTAGTGGTGCTGGATTCGCGAAGCCCGGAAATGGCCGTGGCCGAACTGACCCCTGTACTCTTTGCGTTCAAGCGCGGACGCAAGACGGTATCGCGACAGGCGCCGACGCTGCATCGTCCGCAATGAACGTGCACGATCCGTATAACGCTTTCTGCCGGCATACCCATGTCGAGCTCGACGGGGCGCCGGCAGGCCCCCTCGCCGGCTTGAGCTTCGCCGTCAAAGATGTGTTCGACATTGCCGGTCACCGCACCGGCAATGGCAATCCGGTGTGGCTCAAGACCCACGAGCCCGCGGCACGCACCGCTTCCTCGGTCGAGCGTCTGCTTGCTGCCGGCGCGCGCATGGTTGGCAAGACCCATACCGACGAGATGGCCTACAGCCTCAACGGCGAAAACGTGCACTACGGCACGCCGATCAATCCGAACGCGCCGGGACGGATACCAGGCGGCTCGTCGAGCGGATCGGCCGCCGCGGTTGCGGGACGTCTTGTCGATTTTGCGCTTGGCACCGACTGCGGTGGATCGGTGCGCTTGCCGGCGAGTTATTGCGGCATTTATGGCATCCGCACCACACACGGCCTTATTGCGGTCGATGGCCTCGTCGATCTGGCAAAGAGTTTCGACACTGTTGGGTGGTTTGCGCGCGACGCGCAAATGATGCGGCGCGTTGCCAAAGTTTTGTTGCCGGAGGCATCCGGGTTTACGCCCCGGCGTCTGCTCATCGCCGAGGACGCGTTCGAATTTGCAGGGCCCGGAGTGCGCGCGGCTTTGGCCGACGGAGTGGCCGAGCTCAAAGCGGCATTTTCCGGGCACCAAAACGTCGAGATACACGGCGGCGACACAACAATAGGTCCACAAGTTTTCCGCGTCCTGCAAGGTGACGAAATCCGCCGCCGGCACGGCGCTTGGATCGACGAACATCATCCGCATTTCGGACCCGGTATTGCCGAGCGCTTCCAGTGGACGCGCACCATCGAGGCCGCCGACGTCGAGCGCATGAAAGCAAAGCGCGAAGAGATCTCACGTCGCACACTTGCGTTGCTCGGCGACGATGCCGTGTTGTGCCTGCCTACCGCACCCGGGATTGCGCCGAAGCTGGCGACGTCCGGCGAGGAGCTTGAGACGTTTCGCGCACGGGCCTTTGCGCTGTTGTGCATCGCTGGTCTAGCGAGCTTGCCGCAAATCTCGCTTCCTCTCGGCACAATGGAAAACTGCCCGATCGGTCTGTCGCTGATCGCGCCGCGCGGCGCAGACCGCGGCTTGCTCGACTACGTTGCCGCCACCCATCCCTGAGACGAGCGTGGCTCGCCTTGCGGCCTCGGAGGAAAAGATAGAGGATCGGTTTAGCTACCATCGCGAACAAAACCCTTTGGACAGCAATTTTAAGGAGCGTCCCGTGGTCCAGCGCGTTGTCGATCTCAGTCTGCTCATCGAAGACAATATGCCGGCGCACAAACTATTTCAGCGCCCGGTGATCACCACGCACTTAAGTCACGAAACCTCGAAAGCCTTCAATCTGGGCGTGCCCGGCGACGCCATGACCTTCCAAACGAACTTCATCGCCACCCTCGACCATGTCGGCACGCACGTCGATGCATTTCGCCACGTCAGCCCCACCGGGTTGCCGGTCGACGAGATGCCGCTCGAATTATTCATGGGCAAGGCGGTGTGCTTCGACCTCCGCCATATCCCCGATCTCGGCGACATCACTGAAGCGCATATGGTGGAGGCCGAGAAGAAAGCGGGCGTCAAGGTCGACGGCCATATCGTGTTGCTGTGCACGGGATTTCACAAACGCACCTATCCGACGCTGGACTCGGTGTGGAAAAATCCGCAACTGACGACTGAAGCCACGCAGTGGCTGTACGACCACGGCTCCCGCATGCACGGCGTGGAAGGCCCGTCCACCGACCGGCCGAGCGACAACGTGTTCTCGCAACATCGGCTCTGCCGCAAACTCGGCATCAGCCACTGGGAGTGGCTGGTTAACCTCGAGGAACTGCTCGGCAAGGGTGAGTTTCAGTTTTTTGGCGTCCCGTTGAAGTTCAAGGGCGGCTCGGGTTCTCCGGTCCGCGCCTTCGCCATCGTCAACAGCTGACGGGACAATCAGCGTCGCATCTTTACCTGTTGCCAGTCTCCCATGACGAGTGTGGATGATGCGGACGTTGATTATGCGAGCGCAGCGGAGCTGCGCCGCCGGATTGCCAGCAAGGACATTTCGCCGGTCGAGCTGACCAAGCGGGCGCTGGCGAAAGCTGAGTCTTCGCAACAGACCCTGAACGCGTTTTTCGTCCTACTGCCGGAGGCGGCACTTACCGCGGCCCAGACGGCCGAGGATGCCGTCATGCAGGGACGGCCGCTCGGCCCGCTGCACGGCATCCCGTTCTCGGCGAAGGACCTGATGGCGGTCGCCGGCGTGCCGTATGCGTCGGGCTCGCGCGCCATGGCGAACAATATCGCCGCGGTTGACGCTCCCGCCGTCGAGCGGGCCAAGGCCGCCGGCGCCATTCTCATCGGCAAGACCACGACCAGTGAGTTCGGATGCAAACCGGTCGGCGATAATCCGCTCACCGGCATAACGCGGCATCCCTGGAATCTCGGCAAGACGCCCGGCGGGTCGAGCGCCGGTGCAGCGGCTTCGGTCGCCGCCGGCATTACACCATTCGCTCTCGGTACCGATGGCGGCGGCTCGATCCGCATTCCCTGCTGCTTCACCGGGCTTGCCGGCATCAAAGCCCATTTCGGCCGCGTACCCGTATGGCCGGTTTCAGCGACGCCTACGCTCGCCCATGTCGGGCCGATCGCGCGGAACATGGCCGACGCCGCGCTCTTGCTGATGGCGATCGGCGGCTACGACCCGCGCGATCCGTTCAGCGTATCACAAGCGATGCCAGACCTTGTGGCGGCGTGCCGCGCCGGCGTCTCGGGTTTGCGCATCGCGTTCAGCACCACGCTTGGCTACGCGCGCCCCGATCCCGAGGTGGCGGAGATCGCGACGGCCGCGGCGCGTACTTTCGAGGACCTCGGCTGCGCGGTCGAACAGGTCGAGCAGGTGTTCGACAAAGATCCTGCCGATCTGTGGACGGCCGAATTTTATGCCGGCGTCGGCACGCGGCTTCGCCAAGTCGTGCAAACGCAGCGTGAGCTTCTCGATCCCGCCGTGGCCGAGGTGCTCGACGCGGCGCTGTCCCAGGACATGCGTGCCTATTACGAAAAAGTATTCGAGCGCTACGCCTTTCGCGAGAAAACCCGCGCCTTCTTTGAAAAGTACGACCTGCTGCTGTCGCCGGTCCTGCCGGTCTCTTCTTTGGATGCGGGCCTGAACATTCCGCCAAGCCTCAAAGACCGCAACCTGGTGTCTTGGGTTTATTACACTTATCCGTTCAACCTGACGGGCCAGCCGGCGGCGACGGTGTGCGCCGGTATCGCCAGCGACGGCATGCCGGTCGGAATTCAACTCGTCGGACGGGCGCTCGGCGAGTATGACGTGGTCAGAGCGGCGGCGGCGTACGAGGGCACAAAGCCCGCGGGCTATAACGTACGCCGATTTTGAGACGATCTGGCGCGGCGACGACGAAGGGGACCAAACGGCGATGCGGGCAATGGCAATTGTCGGGGAGTTTGGCCTCGAACATCTCAAGCTGATCGAAAGGCCGATGCCTGAGCCGAGGCATGGCGAAGTTGTCATTCGGATGTCTGCCGTCTCGCTTAACTACCGCGATATGGACATGGTGCTCGGCACCTATCCTTTTTCCTTTCCGTTGCCGCTCGTGCCGACCTCAGACGGAGTCGGTGAAGTGGTAGCCGCAGGCGAAGGCGTGACCCGCGCCAAGGTCGGCGATCGTGTCCTCGGCACCTTCCACCAAAGCTGGATCGCAGGCCGCTACGAGGAGGACACTCCTCAACTCGGCGGATCGGCTGACGGAATGCTGACGGAATACATATGTCTTGATCAGCAGGGCATTGTTCACGCGCCCTCAAATCTGACAGATGAAGAAGCCGCCACCCTGCCCTGCGCCGCTTTGACTTCCTGGCAGTCGCTGGTGACCGAGAGCCGCCTCGAAGCCGGCAACTCGGTCCTCATCCAAGGCACCGGAGGCGTTTCTCTCTTTGGTCTGCAATTCGCGGCGATGTTTGGTGCTCGCACCATTGTCACATCAAGCAGTGATACGAAGCTTGAACGTGCCAAGTCGCTCGGCGCCACTCATACGATCAACTATGTGAAGACGCCGGTTTGGCATCCGGAGGTTCGCGCGCTCAATGGCGGACGAGGCGTTGATCATGTGATCGAGGTCGGCGGACCCGAGAGCTTCTTGCAATCGCTACAGGCCATTCGCCTCGGGGGCCAAATCAACATGGTCGGCTACATCGGCAGTAAGCAGGGCGCGATCAATCCACTCGAAATCCTCTACCATCGCGCCACGGTGCGCGGCATTCCGGTTGGATCGCGAGAATCGTTCGAAGCGATGAACCGTGCGATCGAGGCGAATGACATGCACCCGGTCATCGACAGGGTATTTCCATGGACCGACGCCGTCGCCGCAATTCGCTACATGCGGGAAGGAAAGCATTTCGGAAAGATCGTCCTCAAGTTTTGAGATGAATGACCCGGCGGACGCCGCTCCCTACTAAGGGAGGCGGAAGGCCGGGCGGCTGCCGGGAACGCCGATTGCGGCGAACGCCTCAGTGATAACCTCGTTTTTCGCTCCAGCGACCAGAAGAAGCGTCAACAACAGCCTTGCTTTCGGCCCGTCCAGAATGCCGCCGTGGATCAAGCCGCGTTTCAACAAATCCGTTTCGGAGCCCGGAAAGCCGTATGTGCTGCGGAGGATTTCTCCCGCGCCTGAGCGCGAGGCGAGGACCACCGGGATTCTTGCGGCGAGTGCTGTGAGCGGGTCGACGTAGGCTTTCGGCACGTGCCCGCCGCCGGTCGCCTCGACAATCAAGCCCCGGTAGCCAAGCGAGCCGATGGCCGAGAGCAGGCGCCCATCATCGCCAAGCGTTACCTTGATCAGCGCGACGGACGGTACGTCTTCGGGGGCGCGCGGCAGCGAAATGTGATGTCGGACCACGGGACGAAGTGCGAGGCGCACGCGATTTTCCATGATCCAGCCGATCGGTCCCGCTTGCGGCGAACGAAAAGTTGCCGGGCTTGTCGTATGCGTCTTGCGCACGAACAGTGGCAGATGAATCTCATCGTTGAATACCACCAGCGCACCGAAGCCTCGGGCAACAGGACTCGCCGCCACCGCAGCCGACGCCAGCAAGTTCGCCGGGCCATCAGCGCCCGCAAGGTCGGGATTGCGCATCGCTCCGGTCAAGACGACCGGCTCTTCACGGTCCCAAAGTAAGTCGAGGATGAAGGAGGTTTCCTCAAGCGTATTAGTGCCCTGGGTCACGACCGCGCCGCTGACGCCGCCGTCGACCGCGTGGCCGATCGCCTCGGCGAGCGCAATGATGTCTGCCACCGTCAAATCGGAGGAAGCGACTTGGCGAAAGCGCACCGTCTCGATATCGGCAACCTGAGCAAGCTGCGGCACCGAGCTGACAAGCTGCTCGGCGGTGAGCTTCGGGGATGCCGCAGCCTGATCGCCACGGACCGACGCAATCGTCCCGCCGGTCGAAAATATCGCGATCTTCGGGCGGTCCGTTGCCATAGCGCCTCCGGCCACTGCGTTCGCAATTACTTCGTCTTGAACGGATGACGGCGGCGAAAATCCTCGGCGATTTCTTCCATGGTCATCCAGCGGACGCCGGCGTGCGAATTAATGTGGCCGATGATGCGTTCCAGCATCAAAAGCACCTGCGGCCTGCCGCTTACGTCGGGGTGAATGGTGATGGGGAAAATGCCGTAATCCATTTCCCGATATACCCAATCGAACTCGTCGCGCCAGATTTGCTCAATGTCGCGCGGATTGACGAAGCCGTGACTGTTCGGCGCCTTCTTGATGAACATCATCGGCGGCAGGTCGTCGACGTACCAGTTGGCGCCGATCTCGACGAGGTCCACCTCCTTGCCGTGCTGCATCGGCTTCATCCATTCCGCCGCCGACTTGGAAAAATCGATCTTGGTCCATGAATCGCCGACGCGGGCATAAAACGGGACGAAATCGTTGTATCCCTGGCTGTGGTCGTAGCGGAAACCGTTCGCCAGCAGGAGTTCGACCGTCACCGCCGACATTTCCCACCACGGCGCGACGTAGCCGCGCGGTTTCTTTCCCGAGTATTTTTCGATGAGCTCAATGCATTTCTTGAGCACGTCCTCTTCCTGTTTTCGCGTCATGGCCACCGGATTTTCATGCGAATATCCGTGCGCGCCGATTTCATGCCCCGCCGCGGCGATCATCTTCGTCTGTTCGGGAAAAGTCTCGATCGAGTGGCCCGGGATAAACCAGCTCGCCTTGATTTTGAATTTATCGAACAACTTGAGCAGCCTTGGCGTGCCGACTTCGCCGGCAAATACGCCGCGCTGAATGTCGGACGGCGAGTCCTCGCCACCGTACGATCCGAGCCAGCCGGCAACCGCGTCAATATCGACTCCAATGGAGCAAAGAATTTCTTTAGCCATTTGCGACTCCCCTTGATGCAATTGATAATGGCCGGCGCGACCGCCAAAAAGGATGCACGGAACCGTGCGGGCGAGCAAGCCGCTCATGCCGAAGGGGCCAACCGAGTTGGCGGCGGCTTGCATTCTAATGTATGTAAAGATCGTCAGGCAAAGAGGTGAGCGGCCTCTGCGCCAATTTCGGGCGAACAAGAATAATCGGGCGTAACAATGTGCAGTCTGTGCGGAGTTCTTGGCGCCGAGGGCGATTGGACGGAAGCTTCCGCCATGCCGTCACTCAATCGGCTCGGCACGCGGCGGGCAGAACGTCTCCACCGTGTGCAGGTCGTCAATCTCGTGCTTGGCCAGTTCGGGCTTTCGCTGCGCGACTGGCAGGGCGCGCAATATCAGCTCTCCAACCGCACCGGCCGAACCGAATTCGTCGATAACCTGTCGCAGGTTTGGCAAGCGGCCGAGCGTATTTTGGGGCGCGCCTGCGATCCGCTCGATGCTTCGGTGATTGCGCGGATGGAACGGGCGGGTTGAACGGCGTGACCGATCAGACAGCTTCCATACCGGTCAACGTCATCACCGGCTTTCTCGGCAGCGGCAAGACCACGCTGCTGCGGCGATTGCTCAATTCACCGTCGCTCGCAGACACCGCCGTCCTTGTCAACGAATTCGGCGAGGTCGGTCTCGATCATCATTTGCTGCAACGCGTCGACGACGAGATCGTGCTGCTGCAAAGCGGGTGCCTATGCTGCACCATTCGCGGCGACCTCAGCGCGGCAATCCGCGATCTCTATACCCGCCGCGAGTCGGGCCAGATTCAGCCGTTTCGCCGGCTGGTGGTTGAAACGACCGGCCTCGCCGATCCGGTGCCGATACTGTCGACTGTGATGGCCGAGCCGATGCTGCGCTACCATTTTCGGCTCGGCAATGTCGTAACCACGGTCGACGCGGTCAACGGGCTTCTCCACCTCGCGCGCCAGCCTGAATCGGCCAAGCAGGCTGCGGTCGCCGATCGCGTTGTCATCACCAAAACCGACATTGCAGAGGCGAGCGAGATCGCCGAACTGCGGCGCCGCTTGCACAAGCTCAATCCGGCGGCGCCGCATCTGGAAATAACGCCTGACATTCCGGTCGATCCGGATGCGCTGCTCACGCGCGACCTCTACGATCTCGACGGCCGCGCCGCGGAAGTCCGCAGGTGGCTTGCCATTGAGAGCGAGAACGCCGCCACCGGCGTTCACCCGCACCGGCACGCGGACGTCAATCGCCATGACGCTCAAATTCATGCCTTCAGCTTACGCTTCGAGAAGCCACTCGATTGGACTGCGTTCGGCATTTGGCTGACCATGCTGCTGCACAGCCACGGCACCGACGTGCTGCGCGTGAAAGGAATGCTGAACGTCGGTTCGGGCCCGGGCCCAGTGGTGGTCCACGGCGTCCAGCATCTCGTGCACCCGCCCGATCACCTGCCGCAATGGCCTGACGACGATCACAGTTCGCGGATCGTTTTCATTGTCAGGGGGCTTTCGCGCGAGGCGATCGAGCGCTCGCTGAACGCATTCGGGCGGCTCGGCACCCCGGCGCTCGAAAAAGTTTGAGCCGCGACAGTTTTCTTGAGGCGGATCGCCTTACCCGTCGCTTTCCGCCGGCTCCAGCACCGGCTCATCCGCCGGTGGCGCAACCGCGCCTTTGCGCTCGACAATCAGCCGATAGTGCTGCGGCTCGCGATGGCGGGCGAAATCGAAAATCGTTTCGCGATAGCGCCGGCCCATCTCCAGGTCGCAATCTGCGGTGATGAGTTCATCGCCAAGCGTCGCCGCCATGGCGAGGATTTCTCCGGACGGAGCAACAATGACGCTCTGTCCGATCATGTTTGAACCTTCCTCGCAGCCGCACTTCGCCGCGCCGACGACGAAGGTGGAGTTCTGATACGCGCCGGACTGCATCGAGAGGTGATTGTGAAACAGGCTTAGGCCGTCGATGTCGGCGTGGCCGGTGTGATCGTTCGGCGTGTTGTAGCCGAGCATGACCATTTCGACGCCCTGCAGTCCCATGACGCGATAGGTCTCGGGCCAGCGCCGGTCGTTGCAAATGCACATGCCCATCACGCCGCCTAGCGCGCGCCAAACCGGAAATCCGAGATTGCCAGGCTCGAAGTAGCGTTTTTCCAGATGTTGGAAGCGGCGCTGCGGCTGGTGATCGGCGTGTCCGGGCAAATGCACTTTGCGATACTTGCCGACAACGCGACCCGACTTGTCGACAAGAATCGAGGTGTTGAAGCGGTGCTTGCGTCCGCCCTCCTCGACCAGTTCGGCATAGCCGATGCAAAAAGCGATGCCGAGCCGCTTGGCCTCATCGAACAGGTCGATGGTTTCCGGACCGGGCATCTGCGTTTCGAAGAAGCTGTCGATATCGGCCTGCTCCGCGAAATACCAGCGCGGAAAGAAAGTGGTGAAAGCAAGCTCCGGAAAAACCACCAGATCGCAGCCGCGGCTCTTGGCCTGGCGCAAAAGCTCCTTGTGGCGGCGCACGCATTGCGCGCGGGTCTCCGACTGGGCGATCGGTCCCATCTGTGCGGCGCCCACCACCAGCCTTCGTGCGCTCATGATGACTTGCCCTCCCTAAGGCAGGAGTTCGATCTCGACAAAGACGAGATCACGATCGCCGCCATTGATGACGTCGTGCTCGACGCCCGCCGGCCGGAAGTAAGATACGCCGGCGGCAAGCTCGCTGATCGATTCGCGACCGCCTTCGACAATGCGCATCCGCCCGTCGGTGACCGGGACGATGACGTAGTCGTAGTCATGGCGGTGAAAGCCGGTGCTGGCGCCGGGCGCCATTTTGTGCCGGGTAACCCGCGCCCGGGTATTGTCGATTTGCCGGTCGGTTTCTTCGTTCAGCATCGAGTCCCTCGCTGGAGAGCCTGGCCAGTCACCGGATACTGCCTCGAAAACGGCCGGGGCGGAATAAGGGAGGAGCGCGCAGCCGACGCAACCCTTGCGATTCGACCACCCCAGCCCCCTCGCAAATATGCAATTGCGTGATGCCCGTCACACCACTGGCGACGCTTTGCAATATGGTGAACGGAAGAGAGAAGGAAGCACGGTCATGAACAAGCTCTTGGTGATTTTGGCTCTGGCCTTCGCGCTGGCCGCCGGCACAGTCATTGACGCGGTCACCATTGCCCAGGCAGCTCACGCCGACTGCATCAGCACAAACTGACCCGGCCAGAGCCGGGTTTACGCGCGCGAGCCGCGAATCTCTGGTTTCGTGGCTTTGGCGATCAGCCTAATATCGGCCGCGCTCCAGCGCGGCTTTTTCATTGTTCATTTCCGTGGACCCGCCCCGCGTCCGCTGCCCCGCGGGACATCCTGCAAATAATGCAGCCCGGGTCGCGCAATAGCTGCTGAATTCGCCCTACCCATGCCGCGGCAGCGTGTCTACGTTGCTGTCAGGAGTTCATGGTCCTGATGCGGAACGGCAGCACGACGGTCGTCACCAAGCGCGAGCTTCTGGCATTGATTGGCACCATTGCCGGCAGCGCGGCGATGTACAACGCCATGACCGGCCTTGGGCTTGCTTCCGATTCTGCCTACAGGGGTCCGGTCGCACTTTCAGGCGAAGTCAAGGATGCATCGGTCCTCATCCTTGGCGCGGGCCTTGCCGGCATGACGGCCGCCCTGGAATTGCGCAAGGCCGGCTACAAGGTGAAGGTGCTTGAGTACAATCGCCGCCCCGGCGGCCGCAATTGGACGCTCCGCGGCGGCGACATCTATACCGAGCTTGGCGGTTTTACGCAGAATTGCGAGTTCGCCGAAGGGCATTATTTCAATCCGGGGCCCTGGCGGATTCCATATCACCACCGCGCGGTGCTCGATTATTGCAAGCGCCTCAATGTCGCGCTCGAACCGTTCGTCGAACTCAATCACAATGCCCTGCTGCATGCGTCGGGGGCGTTCGGCGGGACACCGCAGCGCATCCGCGACATCGAGACAGATTTTCGCGGCAGTGTCGCGGAATTGCTCGCCAAGGCTACCGCACAAGGCAAGCTCGACGAAGCAGTCTCGACCGAAGACCGCGAAATGCTCCTCGCGGCGCTCAAATCCTGGGGCGCGCTCGATCAGAACTACGCCTACAAGGCGGACCTCGAGACCGCCGAGTTTCGCGGCTACGCCAAAGGGCCTGGCGGGGGCTTAAGCGCAGCGCCGGTCGCCGGCGAAACCATCGCGCTTTCGGACATTCTCAAATCGCGGCTTTGGCGATACCTGCAGAACTTTGCCGCGCACTTGTTTCAGACGACGATGTTTCAGCCGGTCGGCGGCATGGACATGATCGGCAAGGCATTCGCCCGCGAAGTGGGCGATGTCATTCACTATGGCGCCAAGGTTGTGAACATCACCCAGGACGCCGGCGGCGTGACGGTCCAATTCGTCGACAGCAAAGACGCTGCGGCGGTCCAGACGGCAAGGGCCGACTGGTGCATCTGCACCATTCCACTCTCCATTCTTAGCCAAATTCCTCTCACTGTCGGCCCGCGAATGAAAGCGGCGATTGATGCCGTGCCCTATGCGTCGGCGGTCAAGATCGGCCTACAATTCAAGCGCCGCTTTTGGGAGGAAGACGAAGCGATCTACGGTGGCATCAGCTTTACCGACCTGCCGATCCGCCAGATCGCCTACCCGAGCTCGGACCTCAACCGGAGCGGCCGCGGCGTGCTGCTCGGCGCCTACATTTTCGAGGGCGCGAGCGCCTACGAGTTCGCCGGCTTGCCGCCAGCCGACCGCATCGCGCGCGCTGTCGATTTCGGCGGCCGGATTCATCCGCAATACCACGAGGAGTTCGAAAACGGTGTTGCCGTCGCCTGGCATCGCGTGCCGTTCACACTTGGCTGTGCCGGCTATTGGACGGACGAGGCGCGGGCGCAACATTACGACGACCTCTGCCAGATCGACGGCAGGATCGCGCTCGCCGGCGAACACGCGTCCTACCTCCCAGCGTGGCAAGAGGGCGCCATCCTCTCCTCGCTCGACGCCATCACCCGGCTGCACGAGCGCGTGGTCAAGACGTGAGGCGATCGAGTTGAAACGCGCAACAAAAACATTGCTGTGCTCCAGTGCCGCCATCATCGTCGGATCGCTCGTGCTCGCCGCAGGCGCGGCACTCGCGCAGAGCGCGATGTCCGCTCCGCCCGGTCGCCTACCCAGTTCGGGCTTCCGCTTCAGCGAGACAACCGGCGAAGGGCTTTACGCCAGCATTTGCCAGGCCTGCCATATGCCGGACGGCAAGGGAGCGACCGGTGCCGGAACCTATCCCGCGCTCGTCGGCGACCAAAATCTCGCCGCCGCTGGATATCCGGTGACCGTTGTGCTGCACGGACTCCGCGGCATGCCGCCAGTTGGCTATTTCATGACAGACGATCAGGTAGCGGCAGTCGTCAACTATGTGCGCACGCATTTTGGCAATAATTACCCGGACGCCGTGAACCCCGCCGAGGTGAAGGCGGCGCGTCAATGACGCAGGCCAAAACGCGGCACACAAAATGTTTGACGCGCAGCAAATTTGCTGCAGGAGTAGTCTGATAATGTCTCGACGCGTTGCCCGCTTTTTTCAGTCACTCGCGCTCGCGCTGTGCATTGCCGCGCCGCTCGCGCACGCCGATACGCTGGCGTTGCCGCCCAACCTGACTGATCTCAGTTCAGAAGAAGGCCAGAAGTTCTTTCTCGAAAGCGGTTCGTTCACCGCCTACTTCCCGATCGCCGACAACTTCGTGACCCAGAAGACCCAGTCTTATTGCGGCGTCGCCAGCATCGTGATGGTGCTCAACGCTTTGGGCGTGCCGGCCCCGACTACGCCGGACTATCAGCCCTATCATACGTTCACGCAGGACAATCTGCTCGACGATATGACCGACGCCGTGCTGCCGCGCGCGGTGCTGGCGCGGCAGGGGATGACGCTCGATCAACTCGGCAAACTCATAGCGCTACATCCGGTAGCGCTTGAAGTTCATCACGCCGGCGACTCAAGTCTCGACGCCTTCCGCGCCGCGGCGCGAGATTATCTAAGCTCCAAGGATCATTTTGTGCTGGTGAATTACCTGCGCAAGGCAATCGGCCAGCAGATCGGCGGTCATATTTCACCGCTCGCGGCTTACGACGCCAAGGCTGACCGCTTTCTTATCCTCGATGTGGCGCGTTACAAATACCCGCCGGTCTGGGTCAAGGCATCCGACCTGTTCGACGCCATGAACACGACGGACGCGGTCAACAATAACCAGACGCGTGGCTACGTCCTCATCAGCAAGATCGGTACGCCGACGGCTGCGCCGGTGCAATGACATCCTTGGACGGGCCGCGTCTCGCTTGCAGAGCAGCTTCGTGGGCGCTGACCGGCGCCTTGGCGTTGTTGTTGTCCGGGCCGAGCGCGGCCCGCGCCGATCCGGCAACATTTCGCGCACAAGCCGTCACCGCCACGAACGGAATGGTCGTCGCCCAGGAAGCGATCGCGGCGCGCATTGGCGCCGATATATTGCGAAAGGGCGGCAACGCCGTCGACGCCGCCGTTGCGATTGGCTTCACCATGGCGGTAACTTATCCGCGCGCCGGCAATATCGGCGGCGGTGGGTTCATGATCATCCATCGGGCCGATGGCGACGACACCACCATCGACTATCGCGAGACCGCGCCAGCGGCGATCAATAAGACATCCTTCCTCGATCCGCAGGGCAATGCCGACCCGCAAAAGTCGCGGGATTCGGCGCTCGGCATCGGGGTGCCAGGCACGGTCGCAGGTCTTGCGCTCGCCGAAGAAAAATACGGCTCCGGGCATTTCACGCTCGCCGATCTGATCCAACCTGCAATCGCGCTCGCGCGCGACGGCATTCCTGTCGCCGACGACACCGCCGATTCGCTGCCGCAAGACCGTATGCGGCTGGCGCGCTGGCCGTCCTCGGCGCAGATCTTTTTAAAAGCCGACGGATCGGTACTGGCGCCGGGCGACATGCTGGTACAGACCGACCTCGCCGCGACGCTGCAAGCCGTCGCGAACAAGGGACCGCGCGCCTTCTACGAAGGGCCGGTGGCGGAAAAGCTTTCTGCGGCAGTCCTCGCCGCCGGCGGTGTGATGACCGCCGACGACCTGAAAAACTATCGCGCGATCGAGCGTAAGCCGGTGCGCGGCAGCTATCGCGGCTACGACATCGTCTCGATGCCGCCGCCCTCCTCCGGCGGCATCGCGCTCATTGAAATGCTCAACATCCTCGAAGGCTATAGTCTGGCGAAAACGGGCGAGGCCCAGGAACTTTTTCTGATGATCGAGGCGATGAAGCGCGCCTACGCTGATCGCGCCTGGTTCCTCGGCGATCCGGACGTTGTTCAGGTGCCGGTCGCACGGCTGACTTCGAAAAAATACGCCGCCGAGTGGCGCGCCACCATCAATCCGGCCAAGGCAACGCCGGCGAGCGATATTCATGCCGGCGCGGGGACCGCTGCCGAAGGCCATAACACCACGCATTTTTCCGTCATCGACCGCTTCGGCAACGCCGTCTCCAACACCTACACCATCAATTTCAGCTACGGCGTTGGCCTCGTCGCCGCCGGTACCGGCGTCCTCCTCAATAACGAACTCGACGATTTTGCCGCGAAGGCCGACGCACCGAATGCCTTCGGTCTTCTCGGCTACGACGCAAACGCGCCAGGGCCGGGCAAGCGGCCGCTGTCGTCAATGACGCCGACTATCGTGCTCAAGGACGGGAAGCCATGGTTGGTCACCGGGTCGCCGGGTGGCAGCCGGATCATCAACACCGTGCTACAGATCCTGGTCAATGTGATTGATCGCAAGATGGATATCGCCGGTGCCGTTGCGGCGCCACGCGTGCACAATCAATGGATGCCCGATCGCGTCTTCGTCGAGTCCGCGCTGCCGCAAGAGCTGGTCGCGGCGCTTCAAGCGCGCGGCGACGATGTAGTCGTTCTGCAGACGCCTACCTCAGCCAATTCGATCATGGTCACACCCGCTGGTTTCGTCGGCGCCGCCGATCCACGCACGCGCGGTGCGTTGGCGGCAGGATATTGATGCTGCATCATCGCGCCTGACGACCACCTGACGCCGGAACGGCGCAGAAAATCCCGAGGGGGGACGTTTTCATGAATGGCTACGCGCCCATCGACACGCTTCGGATTGGCCTCGTCGGCTCAGGCTTCATTGCCAACTTTCACCTCCAGGCCTTGATGTCCGTGCGCCACGTCGCGGTCACCGGAATTTACAGTCCGACCGCGGCTCACCGCGAAGCACTGGCAGCAAAGGCGAACGCGCTTGAGCTTGGCCCGTGCCGGCCGTTCCCTTCGCTCGAAGCCATGTTGATTTCCGGCGATGTCGACGCAGTGTGGATCGGAGCGCCGAATTTCGCCCGGCTCGACACCATGCGCGAGATCCATCGCCTGGTCCGGTCAGGCTGGACCAAGCTCATTGGCATCGCCTGTGAGAAGCCGCTCGGACGTACGCTTTCGGAAGCCCGTGAGATGCTGCGGCTGGCGACAGATGCCTCGCTGTTGCACGGCTACCTGGAAAACCAGGTGTTCTCGAGCGCGGTGCAGCGCGGCAAAGACATCGTGTGGCGGCGTGCGGTGCCGATTTGCGGACGGCCGTATCTCGCGCGCGCCGCCGAAGAGCACTCAGGCCCGCATACGCCTTGGTTCTGGCAGGCGCAGCGCCAGGGCGGCGGCGTCCTTTCCGACATGACCTGTCACAGCGTCGAAGTCGGACGATTTCTGCTGAGCAAGCCCGGCGCACCGCGCAGCGATTTAAAACTCATCAGCGCCAGCGCCAGCGTCGGCAATCTGAAATGGACGCGGCCGGAATATGTGACACGGCTGAAAAACATGATGGGCCCCGACGTCGATTATGCGAAGCGGCCGGCCGAGGATTTTGCCCGCGGAGCGCTGACCTTTCGCACCGGCGAGGGCTACGAGGTCATGGTCGAAGCAACCAATTCCTGGGCCTATGTCGGCGCGGGCTTGCGTATCCTGATCGAACTTTTGGGGCCGGAATATTCCATGGAATTTTCCTCGCTGAATACCGGCCTGAAGGTATTTTTGTCGCGCGACGTCACCGGCGGCCAGGGTGAAGATTTGGTCGAAAAGCAAAACGCCGAGCAAGGCCTGATGCCGGTGGTTGAAAACGAGGCCGACATTTACGGTTACGTCGGCGAAGACCGCCACATGGTGGACGCGTTTCGCCATCGCCGGGCGCCGCTCGAAACTTTCGATGACGGCGTAGCCGTGACCGAGATGCTGATGGCGCTTTACCGCTCAGCCGAGACCGGACAGGTCGTGACCTTCCCAACGAGTGAGCTGGAGACTTACGTGCCGCCGGTAGCGCGCGCTTAGCGCGGCAGAGCGGCGATAGTACCGGCTTGCACGGCTAGGGTATGACATTGACGCCGTTAATGCCGGCAACGTTCCGCTTGACCAGCTCGCGGCGATCCTTGACGACGCCGATCACAACGCCAAGCCTCTCGATCGTAGCGATGACACGCCCATCGAGATAGCGATCGCAGTTCATATTGGTCGGAGCGATGAAAAAGTCGGCGCTATAGATATCCTTTGTCCATTCCAGCCGCGCGTCGGCTTCTTTCTCGAACGGCAAGCGTTCGCCGCAGACAACGACCTTGTAATGCCGCCGCGGGCGAGCAAGGCCGGCAGTGCCCTCGGTCCGATCAAGAAAATGTTCGAGATCTCCGACGGCCTCAGGCATGATGTTGAACCAATAATCGGTGTCGTAGCGCCGCGAGGCTCCGGCCAATCCGCCGACCAGGGGATTAAAGTACAGATACTCGTCCGGATGCAGCCGATAGAGCGTGGTCGCATCCCACCCAAACCCTAAGAATATCAAAGCCAAGCCTGCAAACGCGGCCGCGCGGTGCATCTCTCCGAGCCGCGCGAGCACGCCGCTCAATCCGAGACCGGCCAGGACCGCGATCGGCGGCACGGTGAACAGAAAGTGGCGCAACCCGGAGAAGGCGGGCCCGTCGGCAATCACCTCGCAAGCGAGCGGAAAGAATGCGGCAAAAGTAACGAGGATCGTCTCTTGCCGCCACGCCCCACTTGTCGCCGCCGCCCGTAGCGGCGAGCGCAGCATAAAGGCGAGCGCCGCTGCTGCTCCCATCAAAAGCCAAAGCGTCAGCTTGATGCCGATGTAAGTCGGAACATACCAGCGGGGAACGTCGGCCATGTGATAGACGTGGCCGAACAAGGTCGTCTGAATCGGATAGTGAAAATCGACAAAGGCCGAAAAGCCGCGCAGCGGATTGAGCGGCGCTTGGTGAGCCCACGGCCACACCACGATCATAATCAAATAGGCGATGACGAAAGCCGCGACGAACGGCAAGGCGGAGCGCGCGGCGAAAGCGAAAGCGGCGCGCCATTTATCCGAAAGCCTATCCCACGCGTTAGTCGCCGCCGGTATGCGCAGTGCAACGGCAACCGCCGCGTAGCTGATGAGGAAATATCCGAGCACGCGTAGGCCGACAGCGCAGCCGCAAGCGAGCCCGAACAGCACGACCAATCCCCAGTTGGGGCGCGGCAATTGTCGGCCGATCCGCAACAACAAATAAGTCGCCGTCATCATTGCGGCGGCGAACGGAATGTCCTTGGTATGATTGAACATCGCGCCGTACCAGACGCCGCACACCGCAAGCGCGACCGCCGCAAGCAGTCCCGCGCGCGGACCGCCAATGGAACGCGCCGTCGCCCAGACCGCGGCAATGCCGCCGACGCCGGTCAGTGCCGACAGCAGATGTCGAACGGCGTATGGGTCGAGCGGAAGAATTTTCTGAAGCCCGACGGCGAGAAGGTCGAACAGGCCGCCGTAGAGATAGAGATTCCTGAAATGAAAGACCGCCTGATCGGTGAAGCCGCTGGTATAATAGCGAACAATCAGCTCGCCGTAGCGCTGCTGCACCTCCTCGTCGTTAGAGATGCCGTAATCGCCGAACGTGAAGGCGACGAGGCCGATCAGCGTAAGGAAAACGAGCGCCGCCGCGAAATCGTAAGCGTCGACGCGCGCAATCCACCCGCCGGCTTTACGCGGCAGACCGGACACCGCCCGGGTGCCAAAATCTAAATACCTTCGGGCAACCTTAGTCGCTGCCACGCGCGCCAATTCCACTTGTACCACTTCTCCCGACAGCCCCCTGCGGTGACATTGCGCAAAAACACCAACCAGCGCCACGCCCAGCCGAAAACTTACCTAACAACGGGCAGATTACCACGAAAGATTAATGGCTGCGTCATGGCGACACGGCGTCCGCGACCCGGTTCAGGCGTGGGTGCTAGCCCCCTCCATTTCACGCTTTGGATGCGCCGAGACCAAGCAGTTTAATGGCGTTTTCCTTGAGGATAAGCGGTTTTACGTCTGGCTTGATATTGAGCGTATCGAAGTCGCTTAACCACCGGTCGGGCGTGATAACCGGCCAGTCGGAACCGAACAGCACTTTATGCTTAAGCAGGCTGTTGGCGTATCTGACCAGAATTGGCGGGAAATATTTGGGCGACCATCCGGAAAGGTCGATGTACACGTTTGGCTTGTGCTGGGCGACCGACAGCGCCTCCTCCTGCCACGGAAACGAGGGGTGCGCGAGGATGATCGGCATCTCGGGAAAATCGACCGCCACATCGTCGATGTACATTGGATTGGAATATTTGAGCCGGATCCCGGCGCCGCCGGGCATGCCGGAACCGACTCCGGTCTGGCCGGTGTGGAACAGCGCCGGCAGGCGCGCTTCCGCAATCGCCTCGTAGAGCACATAGGCGCTGCGGTCGTTCGGGTAAAAGCCCTGCATTGAGGGATGAAACTTGAAGCCGCGAACGCCGAACTCGCGAATGAGCCGCCGCGCTTCACGCGCACCGGCCTTGCCTTTGGCGGGATCGATGCTGGCGAAGGGAATGAGCACGTCGCTGTTGGCGGCCGCCTTCTCCGCGACTTCCTCGTTGGCGTAGCGGCGGTAGCCGGTCTCGCGTTCGGCATCGACCGGAAAAATCACCGCGCCGATTTTGCGTTCGCGATAGTAGGCCGCAGTTTCCTCGATCGTCGGCCGGTTGTTTGGCTGGTTGAAATAAATCGCCATCTGCGCCTGGAGCTCGTCATACCCGTCGTCCGGATGCGTGCCGCAAGGCTCTTCGGCATGGGTATGCACATCGATGGCAACAAGCTCAGTGACGTTCACGAAACCGCTCCCTGAAAGTTTTCACTTGGATGCATTGGAGCATAGGCCGGTTACACCGTACAGCGCCGCCCTCGTGTGCTTTTCTTGTAGTATTCGAGGCCATCAATCGCGCAGCGCCTTCAGCACCTCATCGGGACGCTCGCTCATGAGCATGTGACCGGCGCCTTCCAGTATGGTGAGCCGACAACCCGGAATGGCGTCAGCAACCGCTCTGCCACTCTTCAGCGGCGTCATTACATCGCGGCTGCCCTGAATCACGTGCGAGGGAACAGCAATTTTCGCGGCCGACGTCAGCGCGTCGTGATAGGCGTTGCACGCTGAAAGATCGGCGAAAATCACTCCGGGCTGGGCGCTTTCGAGGAGGCGTTCACTGCCGCCGAGCATCCACAGACCTGGAACGTCCGAGCCGCCCAAGGTCGCGCGATAGCCTTCGCCCCAGATGGAGATCATCTCGACGGCAGCATGATCGTCGGCCTTGGCCGCGTTGAGCAGATCGTCGGATACGCGCATCGGCGCCGCGGTTGCGATCAACCCGAGCGCGGTGACTTTTTGCGGATGACGCGCCGCGGTTTCGAGCGCGACGAGCGATCCCATGGAATGGCCGATAATTCTCGCGGTGGTAACGCGTGCGGCGTCGATCAGGGCCGCGGTCCAGTCGGCGAGCGCCGCAATCGACGTTAGCGCCGGCCCGGCGGAACGGCCGTGGCCGGGAAGATCCGGCGCGAGCACGCTAAAGCCGTGGTGCGCGAATGCGCGCGCCAGCAGCGCCCAGACCGAGTGATCCATACCCGCGCCATGCAGAAAGACGATCGCGGGGAGCGACGGATCAAAGTCACGGCCGCCAGTGCCGACGAAAACTTGTTTGCTTCCGACCGCCAGCTGCACAGATTAGACCTTCTGCGACGCGCGTAGCGCCTGCGCCAGATCATCGATGATGTCGCTTGCGGCTTCGAGACCGACGGAAATGCGGACGAGTTCTTCGCCGACGCCCGCGGCGGCGAGCGCAGCGGCATCCATTTGCTGATGCGTGGTGCTCGCGGGATGAATGACCAGCGTCTTGGCGTCGCCGACATTGGCGAGATGGCTCGACAGCCGCACCGCTTCGATGAATTTACGCCCGGCGGGGCGGCCGCCCTTGACGCCGAAGCTGACAATCGCGCCCGCGCCGTTCGGCAGCAGGCTTTTTGCCAGCTCGTGATCCGGATGCGTTTCCAGCGATGGGTGCAGCACCCAATCGACCGCGGGATTCTTGCGCAGAAAACCGAGCACGGCCGCCGTGTTCTGCATATGGCGTTCCATACGCAGCGCCAGCGTCTCCACGCCTTGCAGCAAATGAAACGCATTAGTCGGCGAAAGGCACGCGCCGAAATCGCGCAACCCCTCGGCCCGCGCCCGCATGACAAAAGCGGCCGGACCGAACTCGTCGGCAAAAACAATGCCATGATAGCCGGCATACGGTTCGGTCAGGGTGGGGAATTTGCCGGAAGCCCGCCAATCAAACCGGCCGCCATCGACCAGCGCGCCGCCGATGGCGACGCCGTGGCCGCCGATCCATTTAGTGACGGAATGCATCACAATGTCGGCGCCGAGTGTAAGCGGCCGGGCCAGATACGGCGTGGCAAAGGTATTGTCGACAAGAAGCGGCACCGCTGCCGCATGCGCGACCTCCGCGACCCTCGGAATATCGAGCACTTCGAGGCCGGGATTGCCGATGGTCTCGCCGATGACGAGTTGGGTTTTCGGTCCGATCGCCGCGCGAAAGCCATCGAGATCGCGTGGCTTGACGAAAGTCGTCGTAATGCCGAAGCGTGGCAGAGTGTGGGTGAGGAGATTGATGGTGCCGCCATAGAGCGAGGCGGAAGCGACGATATGGTCGCCGGCGGAAACCAACGTCGCGATGGCCAAATGCATCGCCGCCATGCCGCTTGCCGTGCACACCGCGCCGACGCCGTCTTCCAGCGCGGCCAGCCGTTCCTCGAGCACCGCGGTAGTCGGATTGGAGATTCGCGTATAGATGTGGCCGGCACGTTCCAGGTTGAACAGGCCGGCGGCGTGGTCGGCGTCGTCGAACAGGTACGAAGTGGTCTGATAGATCGGCACCGCGCGCGAGCGCGTCACCGGATCGGGATGTTGTCCGGCATGCAGGCTCAAAGTTTCGAACGCGGGCGGCTTCGGAGTGGGCATACGCTTTGTCCGGCAAAGATGCAGCGCACGCTTCCCCAATTCGGGCGCATAAGCAAGAGAGGCCGCTGTTTTTAACGCGGGCTAATCGAATGGACCATCTGAACCGGCAGTTTACTCTGCGCGCCAAGGATTTTTGGCTGGCGCGCGGCGCCATTGTCGTCATCGTCCTGCTGCAGATTGGGATCGTGAATGATCTCGCGGTGGGACCTCGCTGGCTCGCACCGGCGCTAGAGCTCGCGCTGTTGATCCCATTATCGGTCGCCACCGCCTGGACGCAGACCCGCGCCAGACGCGCCTCGACCCGCGCACAGTGGGACAGTATCGGCCGCTATCGCCAAATGGTGCGGCGGCTGGCTTTCGCTTTAACGGCGATCTGCACGCTCATGAACTTTGGCGCACTGGTCCGGTTGATCGCGGCGATCCTGGCCGGTCATGCGGGCACCGGCAAGGTGATGTTGCTAGACGCCGCCAATATTTGGGCCACAAACGTCGTCATCTTTGCACTGTGGTTTTGGTCGCTCGATCGCGGCAGCCCGGCCGCGAAAGGGCTCATCGAGCCCGCCGGCGATTTCGTTTTCACCCAGCAACAAGGCGGCCTCGCCGAGTGCGAGGAATTCAAAAACTGGTCGCCGGGATTTATCGATTATCTGTTTCTCGCCTTCACCAACGCCACGGCATTTTCTCCGGCCGACACCTTCCCGCTGACGCAAAGAGCCAAGCTCCTGATGATGGCCGAAGCGGCAATCTCTATGTGCACCATTGCGATCGTGGCGTCGCGCGCGGTCGGGATATTGAGTTGAGCGCCTAGCGCAATTCTCAGGCGCCGGCGCCGCCAAGATTGACGTCGGGCTGCGATATCTACGTCGATCAGAGAACACCGATCCGTCACCGCGATTGCGCCGCCAGCTCGCCCGCTGAAGTGCCGGCGATGCGGCCAAACACTGCGCCGTTCATGAGCCCCGTGCCGCCGGGGTAATTAAAGTAGAAGATGCCGCCGACCAATTCGCCGGCCGCATAAAGGCCCCGGATCGGCACGCCGTCAGTGTCGATCACACGGGCGCCGGTATCGATCTTGAGCCCGCCGAAAGTAAACGTAAGCCCACACGTCACGGCGTAGGCTTCGAACGGCGGCTGGTCGATGGTATTGGCCCAATTCGACTTCGGAATGCTCACGCCCCGGGTTCCGCGCCCGTCTTTCACATTGGGGTCGAACGGCACTTCGGTCATCACGGCTTTGTTGTAAGCTTTGATGGTTTCGAGCGCTTTCTCGGCGTCGACGTCGTCGAGCTTACGCACCAACTCCTCCAGCAAATCGGCACGCACCTTGGTGACGCGTTTGATACGGTACTCGTCGCGCAGCATGGGGATGATCTTGCTGTCGAACACTTGCCAGGCGAACTGGCCGGGTTGCATCAGGATCACCCGGCCGTACTTGGCGTAGGTGTAATTGCGGAAGTCGGCGCCCTCGTCGACGAAGCGCAGACCGTCGGCGTTGAGCATGATGCCCCAAGGATAGGAATGCTTTTGAAAATTATCGCCGACGGATAGATCGCCAAACTCCGGCGCGTTGCGATCCCAGCCGACTGCATGACCGCCCGACCAGTTTCCAGTCGGCATGGCGCCGACCTCGATCGCCATTCTGATGCCGTCGCCGGTGTTGAAGCGGGTGCCGCGGACCTTGGCGAGCTCCCACAGCGGTCCGAGGTAGCGGGTGCGCATTTCGGCGTTGGCTTGAAAACCACCGGCGGCGAGCACGACGCACTTGCTGTGCACTTCCACGGTTTTGCCGTTGTATTTCACCCGCACGCCCTTGACGCCGTCATCGTCGGCGATGAGCGACGTCGCGCGGGCACCGTACGCAACGGCAACGCTGTTTTTGCGCGCAATCCGCGTCAGCGCCTCGACGAGGCCAGGACCGCCGCCCCAGGATTCAACGGTCAAGCCGCCCCAGAACTTGAACCGTCCGTCGATCTTGTAGGCCTGACGCCCCCAGATCGGGAGAAATCGCACGCCCTTGGCGCGCATCCAGCGCATGGTGTCCTTGCTGCGCGTGACCAGGATCTCGCACAGGTCGGGATCGGTGCGGTATTCGGTGACGACGGCCCATGTCATCGAAGAACTTCTCTTCGGTGTAGGTGCCGAAATCAGATCGCGCGACTTCTTCGTCGGTCAAATCCGGCATCAGCGCGCGCAGATCTTCCACGCCGTTATAGACGCAGCGGAACGCTCCGGCCGTGAAGCGGCTGTTGCCGCCGGCTTCTTCCTCCGGCGCGCGCTCGAGCACGAGGACCGAGACGCCGTGCTCGGCCGCCGCCAATGCGGCGCAGAAGGCGGCGTTGCCCGCGCCGACAACAACGACGTCGGCGGAAAGCGGCAGTGCTTCAGTCGTACTCATGGCCGTTGACGGTGCGTTGTCGGCAGAAGGCGTCTACAGCAGTGCCGCAGCATTGTCCGCAACAACCCGGTCGATCAATAGTCTCTATTGGAAAGCCGCTGTAATTGGCAGGCGGTGACCTGCTCCTGTAGCCAGAAGCATGTAAAGAAAACTGGATTTTTTTGACCGCGACTAACCCGTTGATTTTGGAGCGGGCGAAGGGATTCGAACCCTCGACCCCAACCTTGGCAAGGTTGTGCTCTACCCCTGAGCTACACCCGCATCCGTAATAAGAGTATGTCGGCAACGTCAGCCGCGCCAGAGCTATGCCAAAGAGCGGCACGCTTTGCAACCGCCGGCCGACGGCGTCGTAATCCCTAGTAAATGCCGGGAATTAAACGCCAGCGAACGCGATTGCGATAATCGGCATAGCCCGGAAGTTCCTTCACCAGCATCCTTTCCTCGTCGCGGAGCCGCCAGACGAGAAACGGCACCATCGCGGCAAATACCGGAAGGCCCCACCAGGAGCCGAGCGCGAGCGGCATGCCGCCAAGGTAAAGAAGCGAACCGGCATATTGCGGGTGGCGTACCACTGCGTAAGGACCGGATGAAATCACCGTCTGGCCCGCGAAAGTGTCAACCTTCGCGGCGGCGAATGTGTTTTCGCGAAAGGCGAGAGCGACAATGTAAAAGCCAATGACAATTAGTGCGTCGCCGCCGAGTACGGCGGCGAGCGGCAGCGTGCCCGATCCGAATCGCCAGCCGAGCGCCGGCGCGACGAGAAGCCCGATGAAGCCGAGGGAGACGAAGAACATAATGGTTCTTTGCGTGCCCCGCCTCTCCGCCATCGGACCGCCGGCAAGGCGCCGCTCAAGCAGCGCCGCGTCGTTCTTCATCCCATAAAGGGTGTGCAGGAACCCCACGGCAAAAAATACCGCGAGGAACAGCCAGCCCTGCCAATAGCGGAGCGTTCCCGCTGCAATAAACACGCACAGCGCCATCACCAGCGCGAGGAAAGCGAGCCCGAGCAAGGCTTTTACATTCAGACTCATGGCTTGTAGGTATCGGCGCATGCCTGCTTGCTCGCCGGACGAACTATTCGCTTATTTGGACACTCTCAGCATTCCGCACCAGACGGTACAACATCCCGCGGTGTTCACCGTCGAAGAGGCGCGCACGCTGCGCGGCAAGGTCGCCGGCGGCCACACCAAGAACCTGTTTCTGCGCGACAAGAAAGGCGGGCTGTTTTTGGTGGTCACGTCCGAAAACGCGGCGATTGAGCTCAAATCGCTTCATCGTCTTCTTGGCGCCTCGGGACGTTTCTCGTTTAGTTCAGCGGACGCGATGCGTGAGATACTCGGCGTCGAGCCTGGTTCGGTGACGCCGTTTGCCGCGATCAACGATAAAGACGGCCGGGTAACCGTCGTCCTGGACGCCGCAATGATGCACGAGCCGAAGCTCAACTTCCATCCGCTCGTCAATACCGGCACCACCACGATTTCTCGCGAGGGACTGCTGAAATTCCTGGAGGCGACCGGGCATAGGCCGCGGATCGAACCAGTCTCCGGCGCTTCGCGCTAAACGGTTTCCGATTGCATTCGGCGGCGTTCTTCCCATTTAATCAGGCAAGTGGGTAGATTTCCGGCCTGCGTGGCCGAAAGGGAAGGCATATCAAGGAGATGTTGCAGGAAGCTCAAATCGGCGCGGCCGACGGCTTGGTCAAGGATACGACCACTCAGGCCTTCGTCAAAGACGTCGTCGAAGAGTTGAAGCGGCAGCCGGTGCTGGTCGATTTCTGGGCGCCTTGGTGCGGCCCGTGTAAGCAGCTCACCCCCGTACTCGAGAAGGCGGTGCGCGCCGGCAAAGGCAAGGTGAAACTCGTCAAGATGAATATTGACGAGCATCCCGCCATTCCCGGCCAAATGGGCATCCAATCCATTCCGGCGGTGATTGCTTTCGTCAACGGCCAGCCCGCCGACGGCTTTATGGGGGCGTTGCCGGAAAGCCAGGTTACGGCTTTTCTCGACCGCCTCACCAAAGGCGGCATTGACGCCGAAACCAAAGACCTGCTCAACGCGGCCGATGCGGCGCTTGCCGGCGGCGACGCCGCTGGCGCCGCCAATCTCTATGCCGAGCTTCTCGCCGAGGACAACACCAACATCCACGCGCTTGCTGGATTGGCTCGCGCCTACGTACAGACCGGCGACATCGAACAGGCAAAGCAGACGCTCGCCCTGGTGCCGGAATCAAAGCACAACGATTCCGCCGTTGCTGCGGCGCGCGCCGCTCTCGAACTCGCCGAGCAGGCAAAGACGCTCGGGCCGGTGGCAGATCTTGAGCAAAAAGTGCTCGCCAATCCGCTCGACCATCAAGCGCGCTTCGATCTGGCGCTCGCGCTCAACGGACAAGGGCGCCGCATGGACGCGCTCGATCACCTGATCAACATTGTGAAGCGCGACCGGAAATGGAACGACGACGGCGCGCGCAAGCAACTGGTTCAATTGTTCGACGCATGGGGTCCGACCGACGAAGCCACGATCGAGGGGCGGAAACGCCTTTCGTCAATTCTTTTCGCTTAAGCCGCCAACGGCGATTTAAGCGGGTGGCGAGCCGGCCCGGTGGTGCGTGCGGAGCACGACATGTCGATCAACGCGATCTATAAGGGCCCTGAAGACCTGCCCAATGTGATCGCGGTCTTTCCATTGCCGGGTGCGTTGCTGCTGCCACGCGGGCAGATGCCGCTCAACATTTTCGAACCGCGTTATCTGGCGATGATCGATGACGCGCTTCGTTCCGGCACCCGGGTCATCGGCATGATCCAGCCGGACCCGGCCCATCCCGGACAGGACGAAAACAAGCCGCAGTTATTTCACATCGGCTGCGTCGGCCGCATCAGCCAGTTGGCCGAAAGCGGCGACGGCCGCTACCTTATCCAGCTCACCGGAGTTGCGCGCTTTCGAATCGAAGAAGAACTCGCCGTCGGCACGCCCTATCGGCAGTGCCGCGTAAGCTATCAGCCGTTCATCGACGACTTCACTGCGCGCAGAGGCGAGGATGAAGTCGACCGCAAGGCGGTTTTGCGCACGCTGGCCGATTTCCTGAAAGCCAATAATCTCAAGGCGGATTGGGGCGGTATCGAGAACGCTCCCAATGAAGCGCTGGTGAACGCGCTGGCGATGATGTCGCCTTACGGCCCCCCCGAAAAGCAGGCGCTGCTAGAGGCGCCTGATCTAAAAACCCGGGCAGAAATTCTGGTTGCGGTGACCGAAATCGAATTGGCCAAAGGCAAGACCGGCGAGACGCCGCTGCAATAGCGAAAGGCCGAGGCCGTAAATGGAAATCGTCCGCAACGGTTCGGCCACCATCCTGTCAAAGGCAGGCGTGGAATCGGAGCAGCTGATTTTTCCTGATAACTCGCCTTCGCGCCGCGTCACCATTACTCGCGTCACCGTCTCGCCTCAGGCGATCAATTCGCCGCATCGGCACGAAAGCTCAGAACAGATATGGGTGGCGCTCGCCGGCCGCGGAACGCTGCTGCTCGACCAAGAACGGACCGAGCCATTTTGCGCCGGCGATGTTGCCCGCTTTGCCGACGGTGACCTCCACGGCTTGCATAACACCGGCGACACGCCGTTCGTTTATATTTCCGTGACCTCGCCGCCGATCGACTTCCACCCGGCTTATGCGCAATCCTCAGACCGCCAAAGTTAGCAACAGATCACCCGGAGCCCCGCCATGCCGCCTGACCACGCCGCCGACACCGTCGATCCAAAACTCCTGGAAATCCTGGTCTGCCCGCTGACCAAAGGCCCGCTCGAATACGACGCGGCAAACCAGGAGCTGATTTCACGCTCGGCCAAGCTCGCGTATCCGATCCGGGACGGCATACCGATCATGCTGCCTGAAGAAGCGCGGCGGATTGACTAACCTTCGTTGGTCATTGCCGAGGCAACAGGCGTGAAACGCCGTCTTGGCGCTAAATGACCCGGCAATCCATGCGGCCGCTCTGCGCATTCGGCTCGTCAGCGTGGACCTGCGGGTCAAGCCCGCGGGTGACGGGAGTAAGTTTGGAGGAAAATACGTGATCAAAATCTGGGGCCGCAATACATCCTCGAACGTGCAGAAGGTGATGTGGGCAGTGGCCGAAATCGGCCTGCCGTATGAGCGCATCGATATCGGCGGTCCGTTCGGTCAAAACCGCGACCCGGCCTACCTGGCGATGAACCCGAACGGGTTGGTGCCGACGCTAGAAGAAGAGGACGGCTTCCTGCTCTGGGAATCGAACTCGATTGTGCGGTATCTCGCCGCCAAGCACCGCGCCGAGATGCTTGAACCCGCCGATTTGCGGGGCCGCGCGCGCGCGGCGGCGTGGATGGATTGGCAACTCAGCGTCCTTGGACCGGCGATCACACCGGCTTTCATCGGGCTCATCCGCACTCCGCCGGAAAAGCGCGACCACGAAGTCATCGAGGACTCGAAGAGGAAAACGACCGCCGCTGTTGCGATCCTCGACGGTGAGCTTGCCAAGACAGCCTATCTCGCCGGCGACGGTTTTTCCTACGGCGATATTCCTGCCGCTGTGATGGCCAACCGTTATCGGCAGCTTGTTCCCGAGCGTCCACCATTTCGGAGTTTCGAGCGCTGGTACGCGGCCATCGCGGCGCGACAGGCGTTTAAGGATCAAGTCGCGGCGGTCAAGCTGGCCTAGCTGTCATTCCAGGCCGCGTGAGCGCGAGCCGCGATCCTCAAAAACCGGTGAAGGCGATATTGCCGGAACGACGCGTCCAGCGGGCGCGCGGCCGGGTTGATTTGGATCAAAGCCGCTCTCGGCCCGACCTTCTAATATTTGTTACGTTCGTAACTGTACGTCCAAGCACGCCGTTGATAGCGACACAGGTGTAGGGGGGGCCATTGTTGCAATTGAAAGTCGATCGGATCGAGGCGATGACCCCCCGAATTCGCCGGCTTGAACTTTCATCGGCCGCCGGCGCTCGACTTCCGGCCTTCACGCCGGGCGCCCACATTGACGTCGAGCTGCCCAATCAGGAGCGGCGATCTTACTCGCTGCTCAACGACTGCGCCGAAACTAGTCACTACGTGCTCGGCGTGCTGCGCGAACCCGATGGCCTTGGCGGCTCGGTTTACTTGCATGACAGCGTTGCGGTCGGGGACACGCTGAAGACATCACCGCCAAGCAATGACTTCCCGCTCTACGAAGCCGGCGAAACCAGCATACTAATCGCGGGTGGAATCGGGGTCACGCCGATCATGTCGATGGCCGCCCGCCTTGCCGAACTCGGCAGAGATTACTCTTTGCACTACTGCGCGCGGGCCCGAAACGAGGCGGCCTTTCTGGAAGAACTACGCGTCAGGCATGGTGACCATCTGCAGACCTATTTCGATGGCGGCGATCCGAAGCGAGGTCTCGATCTGAAAATGTTGCTCGGCGTCCGGCGGCCCGGCGCCCATGTCTATGTTTGCGGCCCGATCGGACTCATACGCGACGCGATTGCCGTTACCGCGGACTGGCCGCAGGGGACAGTACATTACGAATTGTTCAAGGGAAGTAATGCCGATCTTCGACCTGATCGCAGCGATCAGCCTTTCGACATCGTACTGAAGAAAGCCGGCAAGATCTTCACCGTGCCCGCCGAGAAAAGCATTCTCGCCGTCCTCAAGGCCGAGGGTTTCAAGATCAAAACGCTCTGCACGTCGGGCCGCTGCGGCACGTGCCGGGTTCGCTACTTGTCCGGCAAGGTCGACCATCGCGACGACGTGCTGGACGACGACGAAAGACAGACATTTCTGCAAGTTTGCGTTTCGCGCGCGCTGCCCGGCGAGACGCTCGTTCTCGATCTATAAGTAACTCCAGGGGAGGCCATTATGAATGTGCAATTCAAGGCGGATGCGACTTCGCCTCACGTAAAAACCCGGTCGATTATTTGCGGCACGCTTGTGACCACCGATTTGAAGCGCGCGCGCCGCATGCAGGAAGAAGCGTTCGACATGGAGTGCGTCGAGCCATCCGAAGGCCTGATGTATGTGCGCGAGAAAGGACATCGGCCCGGTGAGGCTAAATTTGGCAAGCCATATTGGGTTCTGGAGGTGCGCGAGGTCGCCGACATCGAAGTGCCGCAGGAAATGTTGAATCACTGGGGTTTCGAGGCATCGAGCCAGGCCGCGGTCGACGAGGCCTATCAGAACTTAAGCGCGAACAAATCCCAATACGGGCTCGTGCGAGTGCAGAAGCCCGCGTTTCGTAATGGCTCTTACGCGCTCTACTGCGTGGATAAAGATTTCAACTGGTGGGAGGTCGAGTATCGCACCCCCGATCTCGTCTACACGGCATTGCGCGAAAAGGGCGACCAGTTCGCCGATTGATCAAATTCGGGAGAACACAAATGTCCACGACGCCCCTCATTCATAACGAACTGTTTTCGCATGGCACCTATGAGTGCAGCGATATGGCCGCCACCAGGCGGTTCCTCGCGAACTTCCTTGGACTCGATATCGTCCGCCCGCTGCCGGAGGCTCAATACATGTGGAAAGGCGGCCCCTGGTCCGTCATCTGCGTTCGCGTCGAGGATGGTGAGGCGAAACAACAAGGTCCTCAAAATCACTTCAAGCTGTCCGTAGCCACCGACGGCGACGTCGATGCCGCCCATACGGCGGCCCTTGCCCACAAAGACGAGTTCGGCATCAAGCGCGTGCTGGACGTCAAAAAATCGGACGGACACCGCGCCTTCAAGCTACTCGATCTCAACAACACGTGGTGGGAGATCAGCACCGTTTCGCAGGCCGATTTCGATCGCGCATTTGACCGAGGCGACGTGCGGCGCTAACGCGCGGGTGATGGCGCGGTCCAAATCCGGAAAGTCGCAGAACTTGTCGACGGGACCGACCACTTTGCCCCGGACCCATTGTCTGGGTTCGCAATAACGTGATCCCTACTCCGCCGCCGCGCGCGACCCGCCCGATTGCGCCGAGACGATGTAATCCATCGCCGCCTGTACTCCGCCCTTCTTGTGCGGGACGCCGGCAAGTGCGAGCGCCATCTCCGTGGCGCCGAGCGCGCCGATCAACGTGGCATCGTTGATGTCGCCGAGATGGCCGATGCGGAAATATTTTTTGGCGTAAGGCCCAAAGCTCGCGCCATAGGCGATGTTGTAGGTATTGAGCGCCACCGCGCGGAATTGATCGGCGTCATGGCCGTCCGGCAACAGCACCGCGGTGACGGTTGGTGAATAGTATTGCGGATCGCGGCAAAGAGTTTCCAGGCCCCAGGCGCGCACGGCGCGACGCGTGGCTTCGGCGAGCCGGTCGTGACGCGCGAACACATTGTCGAGGCCTTCTTCGTGCAGCATCTCGATCGCCGTATCGAGGCCGTACAGCATTTGCGTCGCCGGCGTGTAGGGGAAGAAGCCCTGCTTGTACATGTTCAGCATATCGTCCCATTGAAAGAACGATCGCGGCAGCTTTGCCGTCTTCGACGCGCGCAACGCCTTTTCGCTTACGGCGTTGAACGACATGCCGGGCGGCATCATCAGCCCCTTTTGCGCGCCGCCAACAGTAACGTCGACGCCCCACTCGTCGTGACGGTAGTCGGTCGACGCGAGCGAGGAGATGGTATCGACCAGGAGCAGCGCCGGATGGCCGGCGGCATCGATCGCTTTGCGAATGGCCGCTATCGGCGAAAGGCAACCGGTGGCGGTTTCGTTGTGCAGCACGCAGACCGCCTTGATCTCGTGCCCTTTGTCCTTGCGCAGATGCTCCTCAATGACCTTCGGATCGGCGCCAACGCGCCAATCGGTCTTGATGAATTCCGGCTTGAGCCCGAGCCGGTCCGCCATGGTCTTCCACAAGGCCGCGAACTGGCCGGTTTCGACCATGAGGACGCGATCTCCGGGAGAAAGCGTGTTGGTGAGTGCGGCCTCCCAGGCACCTGTTCCGGTCGCGGTGTAGATGATGACCGGCTGCGTGGTCTTGAAGATCGTCTTGATGCCTTCAAGCACGCGCTTGCCAAGTTTTGCGAATTCCGGACCGCGCTGATCGATGAGCGGCATATCGATCGCCCGCATGATCCGGTCCGGCACCGGCGTCGGTCCTGGAATCTGCAGGAAATGGCGTCCGGGAAGACGCGAAGCATTCTGCGGCATGACTCGAAAATCCTTCGGACGCGAGTGTAGATCGGCTTTCGTGAAGCGTAACCGCCCTTACGGAAAACGCGCTCAAAGTCCCGGCTGCGCCGGTCCGAAGGCGCCGCGACGACGCGGCTTTGATCCCCGAATGCGCCGTTGCGGTCAAGCCTTTTTGGCGCCGCAGGTCTAAAGGTTGGGAAACGCCCCATACGGCCGTGGGCCGTTAACTCTCCGCCGTCAATGCGCTCTCGTGCCAGCGCCGGAGCGCCAGATAATTGATCAGCGAGAGCAGATAAAAAATCACTATGCCAGCGAGCGAAAGAAGGATGAGCGCCGCGAACATGCGCGGAATGTTCAGGCGATAGCCCGACTCGGCAATCCGGTAGGCCAGGCCCGAGCCGGCCCCGGCTGAGCCCGCAGCGATTTCGGCAACGACCGCACCGATCAGCGACAGGCCGCCGGCAATGCGCAATCCGCCGAGAATGTAGGGCAGCGCCGACGGCAATTTCAGGCGGCGCAAAATCTGCCAGCGTGACGCGCCATAGAGCGCAAACAAATCGGCGAGGTTGCGGTCGACCGAACGCAGTCCGAGCGTGGTGTTGGCCAAGACCGGAAAGAACGCGACGATCCAGGCGCAGACCAGGACCGCAGCGTGCTGCGGCAGATAGATCAACAAGAGCGGCGCGACGGCGACGATCGGCGTGACCTGTAAGACCACCGCGTAGGGATAGAGCGAATATTCGAGGAACCGCGACTGGTTGAACAGGATCGCCAAAAAGACGCCGCCGAAGGCGGCCAGCAAAAAGCCTTCGAGCGTCGTAATAACCGTCACCAGCAATGATCGCAGCAGCAATGGCCAATCGGTAGCGAAGGTCTGCGCGATTAGATCGGGCGCCGGAAGCACGTAGGGCGGAATGTCCTTGTACCGTACCACCGCTTCCCAAGCCGCAATGCCGAGCGCCAACACAAGGATCGGCATCACAACGCGCAGAGGCCTGTCGCGCGCGCTCATGGTGGGCCTCCCACCGCCATTGCGACCGCGAGCGCTTCCGATGCCCGCCGGCACAAGGCCGCATATTCGGCTGAGGTACGAAAGCTCCGGCCGCGCGGATACGGGGCGTCGATCGCGACCTCGGTGGAAATGCGGCCGGGCCGCGCCGCCATCACCAGCACGCGATTGGCGAGGTACACAGACTCGAACACCGAGTGGGTGACGAAGACGATGGTGGTGCGCAAGGCGTCCCACGTTTGCAGGAGATCGTCGTTGAGCTTAAAGCGCGTGATCTCATCGAGCGCGGCAAACGGTTCGTCCATCAGCAAAATCTGCGGCTCAGTGACGAGCGCGCGCGCGAGGGAAACGCGCATTCGCATGCCGCCGGATAATTCGCGCGGATAAGCATTGCGGAATGCGCCGAGGCCGACCCGATCAAGCGCGGCTTCGACGCGCTCCATCCTCCCGGCGGCGCGCATCCTGTTGAGCTTCAGCGGCAGCTCTGCGTTTTCGAAAACCGAGGCCCACGGCATGAGCGTCGGCTCCTGAAAGACGTATCCGATCCGGCCTTCACTCCGGCTCGCGGCCGCTTTATCCCATTCGACAACCCCTTCGCTCGGCTCGGTCAGTCCGGCAATGATGCGGAGCGCCGTCGACTTTCCGCAACCCGACGGTCCCAGCAAGGCGACAAACTCACCGGGACGAATGTCGATATTAAGCCCGGCCAAAGCGCGCACGCCGTTGGGAAAGGATTTGCCGATACCGCGCAGCGAGACGAGCGGGGCATCTTGAGTTGCGGTCGCAGGCGGCATTGGTTCGCTTATTGCTTCGGCCGCAGATCGAGCCCGAGCTTCTTATTGACGAACTGCAACGTATAGGATTTGCGGTAATCAAGCCCGGCCGGGGCGACGCCGGCGCGTACCATTTTGTCAAAAAAATCTTTCATATGCGCGTCAGTCATGGCACCGACACCCAGCGTCAAGGCGTCTCCGGAATCGACAATGCCATATTCTTTCATCTTGGCGACCGAGTAGCTCAGTAGATCGTCGGTCATTTCCGGGTTTTGTTCCTTGATCAGCGCGTTCGCCGCTTTGTTGTCGCCATAGATGTAATTGTACCAGCCGATGATGGACGCATCGACGAATCGCTGTACCAGATCGGGTTTTTTCTCGGCGAGATCGCGCCGGGTTTCAATCAGCGTTGAGTAGGCGGAAAAGCCCTGATCGGCTAACAGGAAAACCTGCGGTGTGAAATGACCCTGGCGCTCGACCGCGAACGGCTCGGACGTCACGTAGCCCTGCATCGCGCTATGCGGGTCGGCAAGAAACGGCTGCGGGTTGAAGGTGTAAGGTTTGACCTGATCTTCCTTGAAGCCGAAGTCCGCCTTGAGCCATTGATAGTAGGTCGCCATTCCTTCCTTCGAGATAAACAAAGTCAGCTTTTTCAGATCGGCGAATTTTCCAACACCCGCGTCCGGGTGTGCGATGAGGACTTGCGGGTCTTTCTGAAACAAAGCTGCGACCTGGATGGTCGGCACGTTATGCGCGACCGCGTCAAACCCCTGCAGCGTGTTGGCGCTGAGATAGAAATCGATTTTGTTGACCAGAAGCAGCATGCGGTTGTTGGCGTTCGGGCCACCGGGAAGAATGGTCACGTCGAGGCCGTATTTTTTGTAGGTCCCGTCGGCAACCGCCTGGTAGAAGCCGCCGTGCTCGGCTTCAGCGACCCAATTGGAACCGAACGTTATTTTGTCGAGCGGCTGCGCCGACGCCGGCCCCACAAGCACTGCCGCCGAGACTGTAAGCCCGGTTAATAGTGCCTTTAGCGTAACGGCCAATTGCATAGTTGCTCCTTTCGTGCGGCGACGCGAGAATACCGCATGATCCCGAAAAAAGCCTGCCTCCGGCCTCGGCACGGAAGGCTTGGGCTTCCGGGCAAGTTTGTGTCCCGACAACAGGGCGCCAGCGGAAAAGAGCAATGCCGATGACACTACCGAAAGGCGCCTGGACGGATATGACCTGGGAGGACATCGCCAGCGCCGGCGATGCGGTGCGCCGGTGGATCGCGGTTTTGCCACTTGCCGCCGTGGAGCAGCATGGCCCGCACTTGCCGCTTGGCGTCGATAGCTTCATTAGCGAAGCCTATCTGTCGCGCGTGCTTGAGGTCCTGCCCGCCGACCTTCCGGCGACTTTTTTGCCGATCCAGCGTATCGGCGTCTCCGTCGAACATGTGGATTATCCGGGTACGCTAACGATATCGGCGGCGACTGCGGTCGCCGCCTGGACAGAGATCGGCGAAAGCCTCGCGCGCGCCGGCGTGCGGAAGCTCGTTCTCGTCACCAGTCATGGCGGCAATGTCGCGGCGATGGAGCTGGTCGCCCGCAATTTGCGCGCGCGCTTTGGCATGCTCGCCGTCACCGTCGGCTGGCACCGCTTCGGCTATCCGCCAGAGACGTTTTCCAGCGAAGAAAGAAAACACGGCATTCACGGCGGTGACATCGAAACGTCACTCATGCTTGCCGCCCGGCCGGATACCGTGCGCATGAACAAGGCAGCGCACGCCGCGCCGGCCAGTCTCGACATGGCGGACGAATTCAGGTGGTTGAGCGCCAGCCGTCCAGCCGGATTTGCCTGGATGACGCAGGACCTGCACACGAGTGGCGCGCTGGGCGACGCCACGCTCGCCACCGCCGCCAAGGGCGAGGCCGCGCTCGCGCACGGCGCGCGCGCCTTCGTCGAGTTGCTGCGCGAGATCGATCGCTTCGATCTGGCACGGCTGAAAGAGGGACCGCTGAAGATTTGATAGGCCGAGTATTTTATCCGCGCGGAGGAGATATCATGTTCATTAAAACCAAAGACGGTGTGGAGATTTTCTACAAGGATTGGGGAAAAGGTCAGCCCATTGTGTTCAGCCATGGCTGGCCGTTATCGGCCGACGATTGGGACACGCAGATGCTGTTTTTCCTCAATCACGGCTATCGCGTCATCGCTCATGACCGCCGCGGCCACGGCCGCTCCAGCCAGGTCGGCGGCGGCCATGATCTCGACCACTACGCCGACGATCTCGCCGCGGTGACGGCGCACCTCGATTTGAAAAACGCCATTCACGTTGGCCACTCCACCGGTGGCGGCGAGGTCATTCGTTACCTCGCGCGCCACGGCGACGGCGGCGTAGCCAAGGCGGCCATCATCTCTGCGATACCGCCGCTCATGCTGAAAACGCCGTCCAATCCCGGCGGACTGCCCAAGGAGTTTTTTGACGGCCTGCAAGCACAGCTCGCCGCCGGTCGCTCGCAGTTCTATCGCGACTTCGCCGCCGGCCCGTTCTACAACTACAACAAGACCGGAAAGCCCTCGGAAGCCGTGATCGAAAACTGGTGGCGCCAAGGCATGATGGGCGGCGCCAAGGCGCATTACGACGGCATCGTCGCCTTCTCGCAGACCGACCAAACTGAAGACCTGAAAAAGATCACCATCCCGGTCCTGGTGATGCATAGCGAAGACGATCAGGTCGTCCCCTACGCCAACTCCGGGCCGCTGTCGGCGAAGCTTCTGAAGAACGGCACGTTGAAAACCTACAAAGGCTTCCCGCACGGCATGCCGACGACGCATGCCGAAACCATCAATGCGGATCTGCTCGCATTCTTGAAAGCCTGACGTAATCGATGCCAAGCAGAAGGAGCAGGAAACAAAGCTGATACTCGAACAGAGAGGAGACGTCGATGGATCGGCGTACATTCATGAGCGGGACAGCCGCCGCCGCGGCAAGTTCGCTGCTCGCCGGAACGGCTCACGCGCAGCCAGCGCCCAAGGCAAAAAATGTCGTGCTGGTACATGGTCTCTTTGCCGACGGGTCGTGCTGGTCCGAAGTAATTCCACGATTGCAAACAGCCGGATTGAACGTGACCGCAGTGCAAAACCCCCTGACCACGCTGCCGGAAGCCGTCGATTCGGCGCTGCGTGTGCTCGCCCGGCAGGATGGCCCGACGGTTCTTGTGGGTCACTCGTTTTCGGGAATGATTGTCACTGACGCTGGCGTGCATCCAAACGTCTCGGCGCTTGTCTACGTGGCAGCCCGAGCGCCGGACGCCGGCGAAGACTACCCCGCCTTGGCCAAGAACTTTCCGACGCCGCCGGCTACCGCCGGCATCGTATTCGACGGCGACGAAGGACGCCTCGGCTTGGAAGCTTTCTTACGTGATTTCGCAGGTGACTTGCCGGAAGCGAAGGCGAAGGTGCTGTACGCGGTGCAATGGCCGTTCAATAAGGCCCTCCTTACCGGCAAGACGACGCACGCGGCGTGGCGATCGAAGCCGAGCTGGTATGCGGTGTCCACGGAAGACAGGACGATCAACCCAGACCTTGAACGCTTCATGGCCAAACGCATGGGCGCCAAAACGATCGAGGTCAAAGCGAGTCACCTTTCGCTGATCTCGCAGCCCGAGACAATTGCGAATCTCATTCTGGAAGCCGCTGGCCGAACCTGAATCGGCGGCAGAGTTTCCCGACCTGGAATCGCGGCTTACGCCGCAATCTTCACGTATTCAAAGTCGCCCGGCTTGTTGTCGATCCCGATGCGCGGCGGCGCGATCCAGTTGGCGAATTGGCCTGGCTCGACCACCCGCTGCATCAGGCTGACGATGTAATCGCCGTCGTCCTTCGACGGCAGCCACTTGCCAATGTCGCGCTTCCAGGTCGCCTCGTCTATCAGCGCGCCGGCGGGTGAAACCTGTACGTCCTTGAACTCGCCGATATTGCGGTGGAAACCGACATGCGGCAGCTGGAACTGGAAGCCGACGCCGGTCTTGCCGATGACTTTATTCCAGCGATCGAGACCGCGCTGGCAGTCGGCGGTGTAATCGTCCCGCAATCGCATATTTACGGCCGTGAGCGCCGGTTCGTCGACGCGCTTGATTTCGCCATCGACCATCTTGAGCACCGGATAAGTCGAATGTTCGAGCCGGTGGTCGTCGTCGATCTTGTTTTCCTGGAAGCGGCCTTTGAGGCCGGCGTTGAATGAATTCGCGGCGTTAGTGGAAACTTCCGAGCCGAATAGATCGAGCGACAAAGAATAGTGCAGGTTGAGTTTTTTCTGGATGGTCGGCAGGTCGATGACGCCGAGGCCGCGGACCTTATCGATCTCGTTCGGATCGGCGATTCCCGCCGCCTGCATTGCTTCGCAGGTGCGCTGGATGGTGCGGCCGACGCCGGTCTCGCCGACGAACATGTGGTGCGCTTCTTCGGTCAGCATGAAGCGGCAGGTGCGCGACAGCGGATCGAAGCCCGATTGCGCCAGGCTTTCGAGCTGCATCTTGCCGTCGCGGTCGGTGAAGAACGTGAACATGTAGAACGAGAGCCAATCCGGCGTCGCCTCATTGAAGGCGCCGAGCATGCGCGGCTTGTCGGCATCGCCGGAGCGGCGCTGCAGCAATTCGGCCGCCTCCTCGCGTCCATCGCGGCCGAAATATTTTTGCAGGATGTAGACCATCGCCCACAGATGACGGCCCTCCTCGACATTGACCTGGAAGACGTTACGCATGTCGTAGAGCGATGGCGCGGTCTTACCGAGATGGCGCTGCTGCTCCACCGAGGCCGGCTCGGTATCACCTTGAATGACGACCAGACGGCGCAGCATGGCGCGATATTCGCCGGGCACCTCCTGCCATGCAGGTTCGCCATAGTGGTGGCCGAACGGAATAGTGCGGCCTTCCTCTTTCGGCGCGAGCAGAATGCCCCAGCGGTATTCGGGCATTTTTACATAGTCGAATTTCGCCCAGCCCTTCGGATCGACCGAAACGGCGGTGCGCAAATAGACGAGCGACTCCTGGAAACCTTGCGGCCCCATGTCCATCCACCAATCGATGTAACCCGGATGCCAGCTTTCCAGCGCGCGCAGCACTTGGCGGTCTTGCGCCAGATTGACGTTGTTGGGGATCTTGGTCGTGTAATCGACGTTCTCAATGTCCATGGTCGCCTCTTTTCACGCGTCGCCGGTGATTCAAACTCTCCGGGTATCGAACACCGGCTGCTGGCCAGTGCCATAACGTTTCAGCGCACCTTCTTCGCCGATGGCGTTGGGCCGCTGGAAGATCCAGTTCTGCCAGGCGGTCAAGCGCGCGAAGATTTTCGATTCCATTGTTTCCGGTCCGGCAAAGCGCAGGTTGGCTTCCATGCCGGTCAAGCCGTCAGGCGAAAAACTCGCGCGCTCTTCCAGGAACACGCGCACCTCATCGTCCCAATCGATATCGTCGAGGGCGAAAGTGATGAGGCCGAGTTGTTGCGCGGTCTCGGCGTCGAGCGGTTTTTCGACCTCGGATTTTGCCGCTTCGATCGCCGAGGGATTGCCAAGGAAGCGGCTCCCCAACCGCGTCAAGCCGTTGGCCATCGGGTAGAAGCCGAAGTTCGCCGCACTCAGCACGATGGCCGCAGGCGATTTGTTGTCACCGTCGCGCTGGCCGAGCAGCATGTAGGAGCGGTCGCTGGCAAAGGCGATTTCGGCCAGCGTGCCGGCAAAACACGACCCCGGTTCGATCAGCGTCACCAGCGAGCGCGAGGTGACGTCGATGCGCTTGAGCACGCGTTTCCACAACAAGCGGATTTCGCGCACCAGCCAGTGATTGCTGTTGGCGTCGAGTAGCTTTTCGTAAGCCATCACCTCGGCGGCATCGCCCGATGATTTGAAGACGATTGCCGCGACGTCCAGTTCGTTGAGGCGGATGTGAAGGATCGCATCATCGAGCTCGCGCGCGAGCTGCAGCGGCCAGAATGCCGCGCCAAGCGCGGCTATGCCGTCCGCAGACGGCGGTGGCGGCGCAACAGGACCGCGCAGCGTGATTGTCGCAATCCGCGCGCCGCGATCAAATAAAACGCCAAGCGAGCCGTACTCGACACCGTCGGCGCTGAACTCGCGGGCAAGCGGCGCAAGCTTGATGCCCTGCCCTGCTCCGTTGCGGCTCGACTTCGCCGCAAATTCCTTGCCTCGCGCAAGAACAGTGTCGTCGAATTTCGAGCTCGGCATCACCTCGTCGACCAGCCGCCACTCCACCGCGCGCTTTCCTTTCACGCCTTCCTCGGTGGTGCAGAACACGTCGGCGTGGTCGCGGCGCACCTTGCGCTTGTCGGCGACGCGGGTGAGACCGCCGGTGCCGGGCAACACCGCGAGCAGCGGCAGCTCGGGCAACGCCACGGACGAGGAACCGTCATCGACCAGCATGATGTGGTCGGCCGCAAGCGCGAGCTCATAGCCGCCGCCCGCCGCGGTGCCGTTGATCGCGCAGATCGTCGGCAGCCCGGAATGCTCGCTCAAGTCCTCGATGCCGTTGCGAGTCTCGTTTGTGAATTTGCAGAAATTGACTTTATGGGCGTGGCTCGCGCCGGCAAGCATGCGAATATTGGCGCCGGCGCAAAACACCCGCGGCTTGCCTGAGCGCAGCACCAGGACCCGGACCTGTGGATGTTCGAAGCGCAGCCGCTCAAGCGCGTCTGCAAGTTCGATATCGACGCCGAGATCGTAGGAATTGAGCTTGAGTTCGTAGCCCTCGAACAGCGCACCCTTTTCGTCGACGTCCATAAGGAGCGTCGCGATCTCGCCGTCGACCGTAAGTTTCCAGTGACGGTAGCGGCCTGGCTCGGTTTGAAAGTCGATGCGATTTTTGCCGTTGGCGAGGGCGCGTTCGGGTTGCCGGGAGTCAGCCATAACGGCGAGCCTCAGATGTATTATAGTGCATCAATAGTCTGCCTAATATGCATTATAATGCATACGACTGCAACCCCTACGCCGCTCCTCTTTCGGCTTCGCGATGATCGCGAAGAAGGCGGTTGATGAAGCCTGCCGCCGCGGCGAGCGTCTCCTTGGGCTTATCGCGTTGCGGGGAATGTCGCGCCCCGGCGAGCACCACGGTTTCGACCGGGCAAAAGCACTCCTCGCGCGCCACCTCGACCTGCCGCAGCGTGCCGTACTGATCGTCCTGGCCCTGCACAATGAGGATCGGCACGCGGATGTAAGCGAGCGCTTCGGTAATATCCCAATGCTGAAATCTCGGATCGAGCCAGGGTTCGGACCACGAGCGGAAGGCGCCGTCGACGTTGGCGTGCCAGCGCTCGAGTTTTTCGCGCAACTCGCCGGCGACAAATTCATCCTGCGTGCGGCGGATCTGGTCGAGACCCATTTGCTCGGTGAAGAAGTGCGGCGCGATCAGAACGAGCCCGCGCACGCGATGATCCTGCACGCTCCCAGTATAGATCGTGGCGATTGAAGCGCCGTCGCTGTGGCCGAGCAGAATGCCGCGCTGGAAACCGATGCCCGCGAGCACACGCGGCAAGGTGATGAGTGATTCCTCCTGCATGAAGTCCACGCCGCGAGGCAGCCTTGCCGCGCTCGACTTGCCGTATCCGGCGCGCGAATAAACAAACACGCCCGCACCTGTCGCCGCCGCGAGCTCGTCCGGAAACGAGCCCCACAAGCCGACAGAGCCGAGCCCTTCGTGCAGCATCACGATTGTCGGTGCCGCATCGGGCCGCGGTCCGATCATCCGATATTCGAGCCGCATCGTCGGCAGATCGAGAAAGCCAATATCGGCGAGGGTCACGGCTGCGCCCTACGAGACGACTCTGCGCCGAGCACGTCATTGACCGTGCGCAAAAGCTTGGCAAAGCTTTGCTCAATCGACTCGCCCGATGTGTCGATCTCAGCTTCCGCGCGCGCGTAATCGGCACGCCGCGCTTCGAGGATCGCAAGAAGGTCAGCCATGGCAGCGCGGTTCTGCGCCATCGGCCGGAAATCGCCCTGTGCCATCACGCGGCTCATATGCTCGTCCGGCCGTGCCTTGATCCAGATGGTATGGGTCCGGCGCAGCAGCAGCGCAAAAGTTTCGGAATTGGAGACAATGCCGCCCGCCGTCGTGATGACCGCAGCCTCCTGCTCGGCGATAACGCGTTCGAGCGCGCCGCGCTCCTGGCGGCGGAACGTCGCCATGCCGGCCATTTCGATCAAGTCCGGAACGCTGGCGCCATATTCCTCTTCGACCCGGCTATCGAGCTCGATGAACGGCCAGGCGAAGTGCTGCGCCAGCAGCCGTCCGAGCGTCGACTTGCCTGCTCCTCGCAGACCAACCAATGCGACGCGGCGCCCGCGGTCGGCGCTGCTTTGCCGCGCCAGCCGCAGCTCGATGTCTTTTGCCAGCGCCGGCAGGTCCGTGTCCGGCACTTGCCCGATTAGATCGATGACAGCGCCAAACGCGGCATTGCGGACACCTGTCTCGGGCAACAAGGCGGCGGTTGGAAGTTCGAGCGCTCGCGCAATGGCGCGCAGCACGCTCACTGAAGGATTACCAGTCCCACTCTCGATTTGCGCGAGGTATCGCTCCGAGGTGGCGGAGCTTTCCGCCAATTGCCGGCGCGTCAGGCCCCGCTTGGCGCGGTGCTTGCGCAGCTCGGCGCCGATGGCGGCGAGGAATGCCGCAGTCTCCGCGGGTTGGCTCTGTAAGCCAAGGGAATGTTCGGAAGCCGTTGCCTCTGGTTCGGAGGTCGCCACAGATCAAAATCCGCATGCATTATAATTCATGCGTTATATTGCATACGGCGCGCCGAATTTGCAAGGCGCGCTTACTCGAACATTTTCCGCCACGTACCGGTTTGTGGTTCGGCGCGCGGTTCGGCTTCTTCATTCTCGTCCGGGCCGGGATCGTCGGGCGCATGAATGAGCGGTATGACCGGCGCGACTATCGCCGGTTCGGACGCTCCAGTCTGGCGCGGGCCGCTAGGGGGTGCGGCGGCGGCCGTTACGGCAGGAGTCTGGTCTGCCTTTTCGTTGTCGGCCGCGGGACCGCGCGGAGGCTCACGGGACTCGAGCTGCTCGTCAGCGATCGCCTTCGGGGTGGGATCCGCGGAGTCTGGTTCGATCAGTGGCGCTGGACTCGCAATGCCCACGAGCGGAACGCGCCACTCAAAGCCATCAAGCCGGCCGCTGGGCGAAACCGGCAACCACCGGTCGGAAACATAGCCTTCCGCCGTCCAGGCAGGATCCGGCGCGGCACTGAGCGCGCGCGCAAGCCATTCGCGGGCGCGGCCTTCGTCGTTCGATGCCGTGCGTTCGAGCTCGGCCATCACCAACGCCACCCTTTTGGTCGGCGCCGCGAGATATGACGCGAGCGCGGCGCGCGCTTTGCCGAAATCGCCAGCATCGATCGCAGCGCGCGCGACGGCCAAGGCTCCTTCGATATGACCCGGCACGGCTTTGGCCAAAGCCTCGACCCGCTTGAGCCGGTCGCGCGCGGCATCGCCGAAACGCAAATTTGAAAATACCTGCGCCAGATCGGGATGCGGATTGGCCTGCCACGCCCGGGTAATCATCCGAGCGGCTTTGCGAAGCTCTCCCCCTTCCGCGAGCATACGGCCGGCGAGCGTGGCGGCCGGCACAAAAGTCGGCGTGAGCTTTGCCGCCTCGAGCGCGAAAGATTTGGCGGCGTCGCGATCGGTTTCTTCCAGCGCTTGCGCGCGGGCGGTGAGCATCACCGCGCGCTGGCGCCGGTAAGCATCCTTGTCCAGCGTTTTCTTGTTGGCTTCGAGATGCGCCAGCGCGCCCGCCCAATCGCCGGCCAACGAGCGCGCTTCGAGAACAGCTTTGCCAGCCCAGGTCAGCGCCGGATTCTCCCGCGCCGCTTCCTCGGCAATCGCCCGCGCGTTCTCGTAGTCGTGGCTGCGGCGCGCCTCGACGAACAGGCCATGTAGACCAAGCGCTTTGGTATCGGGGCGGTTCGCCATGTCGCGGAACACACCGGCGGCGGTTTCCCGGTCGCCGGCAAGCTGCGCCGACTGCGCGCTGAGCAACAGTGCGAGCGGTTCGGTGGGCGCGATGCGCTTGGCTTCAGCGACATGCTTGCGCGCAGCCTCGATGTCGCCGGCGCCGACCGCGATCAAGCCTTGTGAAATCGCCTGATATGCACGTTCGCCGCGGCGCCGACGCAGATGCCGTCCAAACGCGAACGGCGATCGAAAGATGGCGCGCAGCACAGTCCATACGAACAAAAGCACGGCAACCGCCGCCAGCACCGCGGCGCCAAGCACCATCAGCGAAGTCTCGATACGCCAGCCCTGCCACGTTACGACCACCTCGCCGGGACGGTCGGCGAGCCACGCGGCGCCGAGCGCAAGCGCGCCGACAACAATGAGGAAGACAACGATCCGGATCATTGCGGCGCCGGCTTGCCAAGTGCGGCGACCGCTTCGGCGGCGATGCTGCGGCTTGCTGCGACGGCAGCTTCGCGCGCTTGCGCTTTCTTCACCCACTCGTCCGCCGCAGCGCGCGCCGGCGGCGGCAAGCGGGCGATATCGGCGAGCGCGCCCGCGATGTCGCCATTTCGCGCATCCAAGTCGATGCGGGAAATAATCGAGGAGGGATCGTTGCCCGCCGACGCGGAATCGGTTCGGGTGATGCGGACCAGTTTTTGGGCGTTGAGCTCGAACCGCGCGAGGAGCGAACCTTCCTTCGACGTCGCCATTGATGCGTTACGGAGCGCCGGCAAGAGCTGGGTCAACTCACGGCTAAGTGTCGCATTGCTCGGCAAGCCCTCGGCGGCAAACGGCGCCAGCGCCGCGATCGCGTTTTGATCGGCGTCGAGCGCGGTCACACTGGCGAGCTCTGTGTTGAAGGGAGCTCCGCGCTCCACCCCGGCCGCAAGCGCCGCGGCAGCCGCCGCAGCGCGCGCCAAATGATCGTCTGCACTCGACGAAGCGCGAGCCGTGTCGGCAGTCAGCGCTTTAACGGCGTTCTCAAGCGCCTCCAGGCGCTGGGTGATCTGATCGAGATCGCCGGATGGAGTTTTGGTTTGTGCCGCGGCCTTGGCTTCCTCCGCGGCGGCAGCGGCGGCGGCTGCTGCTGCCTTGCCCTCCGTGGCGAGATCGCGCGTTGACGTCGCAATCTCATCGACGCGGTGGGTTAGCGCCGTCACAGTATCGCCCACTGCTTTCGTCTGTGTCTCCATACCGGTTATGCGCGACGTCAATCCTGCATCGGGCGGTTTCGCTTGCGCCGCTCTCTGGAGTTTTTCGAGTTGAGCCTCGATTTCGCCCATTCTCGCTGAGTCGGGCGCCGGCGCGAGCGATGGCCCGCTGGCGCTTTGTAAGCCTTCAGTCACCCGCTGCGGGGCTAGGCCAGAGAACCACAAGCCCGCAGCGGCCACGGCCACTACGGCGGCTCCGATAAGCCCGGCGGAGATGTAAGGTGTCGCCCGTCGAAGTCGGCGACCAGACTGGGATTCGTTCGCCCCGCCTGTTCCAGCACTGTCCGCAGCCGCGGCGGAGGCGGCAGCCGAGGCTTGCGCGTCCGCCGGCCGTTCGGTCGCGACTTCCTGCGCGGTCAAATCGATGGTCGGCGGCCGGCGGCGCTGGGCGCTGTCGGGGTCGCTCATGGCCTCTCCACGGTCAAAGACCGGTATCGGAACGTCAGCTACGCCGCTTCCGGCATAGTATGGAGGCCGGGTGGCGGCAACACGATGCTCGGACACGCTAAATAAACAATCCACGGCCCTCAAACCCCTGGAATGAGCGCAATCAGGGCGACTTCGGTCGGCTCTACTGCAATTTGAATGTGCCTGGCGCCTGCCTCGGCGAGCGGCTCTGCAACCTTCCGGGACAGGCAAAAATGGACCGGTTTTTCCAGCGCCTGTTGGCGAAGGTGCGCCGCAAGCGTGACATCGACATAGGTGGCGGCGCTGCGCCGGGAAAAATGCATGACGCCGTCGATGCCGCCGGCGAGAGCCTCGGCGCTCGGAGCCGGAAGTGAGGCAACTGGCAGCGCGCGGTAAACCACGACCGTTTCTACCGCGATCATGTGAGCTTTTAAATCGCCGGCTACATCGCCAAAACGGTCGGCGCCGGCGAGATAGAGCAGCAATGCCCCGGCTTTGAACCGTTGCGCCGCCGAGGCCACAACTTCTTTCTCTCCGCCCGCGGCGGAGACAACGTCGCGAAAGCCCGCAGCCCGCATAGCTTCTGAACTGCTGTTACCGGCTGCGATCACCGGCAATCCCAAGAGATCAGGTAAAGCCCTATGCTGCGCAACAGCCCGCGCAGCGTTGGTGCTGGTCACCAGAATTCCAGCCCATGGTCCCTGGCCGATTTCGGCATTGGCAAACGTTTCGATACGCAACAGCGGCGTCACAAAAACCGAATGGCCGAGGCTGCGCAACGCTGCAGCGGTGCGCTCAGCATCAGCTTCCGGCCGCGTCAGCAGAAGTCGCACAGTTACGCTCGCTCAAAGAAATCGGCGCCACCGCGATTGCGCAATTCGCGGCCGGCGGCGGCGCCGAGTTCGGCGGCCGAGACGCGCGGCCCCTCGCGCGTGACTTCGAGTGCATCGCTGCCGTCCGGCTTGAGGATCATGCCGCGAAACCGGATGCTGTCGCCGAAAACCTCAGCGTGCCCGCCGATTGGGGTACGGCAAGATCCATCGAGTATCGCGAGGAACGCGCGCTCTGCCGCAAGCGCCGTCGCGGTATCGATGTCGTCGACCATGGCGACCAGGGTGCGGATTTTGCAGTCGTTTGTCCGGGTTTCGATGGCAATCGCGCCCTGCCCGACGGCCGGTAAAAACTCGTCCGCATCGAAAATTGCCGTGGCGGCCGACATAAGCCCGAGCCGCTTTAGGCCCGCGGCGGCGAGCACGGTGGCGTCCACTTCGCCATCGTCGACTTTGCGCAGGCGCGTTTCGACATTGCCCCGGAGCATCGTCACCGCAACATCGGGACGCAGCCGTTTGACCATGGCCTGGCGGCGCGGCGACGCGGTGCCGACCCGCGCCCCTGCGGGCAGATCGCTTATCGTTTTGGCCTTCCGGCTGATGAACACATCGCGCGCATCCTCGCGCGGCAAAAATCCGGCGATGACCAAACCGTCCGGCAGGAACGTCGGCAAATCCTTCGCCGAGTGGACGGCGACATCAATTGCCCCCGCCAGCAGCGCCTCTTCGATTTCTTTGGTGAACAGGCCTTTGCCGCCGGCGTCGGCGAGCGGCCGGTCCAAGACCATATCTCCCGTAGTGCGGAAGACTTTGATCTCGATGCGATCGGGCTCGAGGCACGCCACCGCCGCCAGCCGGCCCCGAACCTCCTCCGCCTGCGCCAGCGCGAGCGGTGAGCCGCGCGTCCCGATACGTAAAATAGAGGTTTCCGTCGAAGACTTTGCCATGGCACAGTTATAATACACCGATGTTCATTCTCGGGATCGAAACCACCTGCGACGAAACCAGCGCGGCAGTAGTCGAGCGTCTGGTCGACGGTCGTGGCCGTATCCTGTCCAACATCGTGCTGTCGCAGATCACCGAACACGCCGCCTTCGGCGGAGTGGTCCCGGAAATCGCCGCGCGAGCCCACGTCGAGGCGCTCGATTCCATCATTGCCAAGGCAATGCGCGAAGCGGGTCGCCAGTTTCGCGCCCTCGACGGCATTGCGGCGGCCGCCGGTCCTGGGCTCATCGGCGGCCTCATCGTCGGACTGACTACGGCCAAGGCAATCGCGCTGGTCCACCAAAAACCGCTGATCGCGGTCAATCATCTGGAAGCGCATGCGCTGACCGCGCGGCTCACCGACAACACCCCTTTTCCTTATTGTCTCTTTCTCGCGTCCGGCGGCCACACCCAAATCCTCGCCGTGCTGGGCGTCGGGCATTACCTGCGGCTTGGCGGCACAGTAGATGACGCCATCGGTGAGGCGTTCGATAAAACCGCCAAATTGCTTGGCCTCGGATTTCCGGGTGGACCGCTGGTCGAAAAAGAAGCGGCCAGCGGCGATCCCCAACGATTTGCCCTGCCGCGTCCCATGACCGGACGCCGTGACGCCAACTTCTCGCTATCCGGCCTGAAGACGGCGCTGCGGCTGGAAGCAGAAAAAATTGCGCCGCTCAGCGACACCGACGTCGCCGATCTTTGCGCATCGTTTCAGCAAGCGGTGGGCGACGTGGTGCTGGACCGGCTGCGCATCGGTCTTCAGATGTTTGTTGCGCGCGTCGGCACGCCGACCGCGCTGGTTTGCGCCGGCGGAGTCGCCGCTAACCAGGCGATCCGCAAAGTCTTGCATCGCGCCGCCTTTGAGATCGGCGTGTCGCTCGTGGCGCCGCCCCCGGCTTTGTGCACCGACAATGGCGCGATGATCGCCTGGGCGGGCGCCGAGCGGCTCGCGGCCGGATTGGCCGATTCCTTGAGTTTTGCGCCGCGTCCCCGTTGGCCGCTTGAGGATGTAACAAAAGCGCCGGGTTCGGAATCGAAGCCGCAATAACTACTGCGCCACCGCCGGTTCGATCTGCGCCAGAATGGCCTCAAGCCGTTCCAACCGGTCCGCTTCACCCGGCGGTTTGTCCCAGCGCAGGCGACTAATGCGAGGAAAGCGCATTGCCAAGCCGGACTTATGCCGCGTCGAGCGTTGCAGTCCCTCGAACGCGACTTCGAGCACCAAGCCTTTGTCTTGCTCATGTACGACTTCGCGCACCGGCCCGAAACGGTCGGTGGTATTCCTTCGTACGAAGCGGTCGATCTGCAGCAACTCTTCGTCGGTGAAGCCGAAATACGCCTTGCCGACCGGGACGAGTTCGTCGCCTTCTCCGGCACGTGTCCAGACGCCGAATGTGTAGTCCGAATAGTACGACGAGCGCTTGCCATGTCCGCGCTGCGCATACATCAACACCGCGTCGATTGTGAATGGATCGCGCTTCCATTTCCACCACGGGCCTTTTGGCCGGCCAGGCACGTAAGGCGCTTCGCGCTGCTTGAGCATGACGCCTTCGACCGCATCGGCGTCGACGCCGACTCCCGCGGCTGCCGGATTAGCCCTTGCCTGCGCAAGATCGGCCCAGCTCGCGAACGGCACGAGCGGCGAGAGATCAACGCGCGGCTCATTGAGCCGGGAGATAAATTGCTCGAGGCGGCCACGCCGCGTCGCGAACGGTAGTGCTCGCAGATCTTCGTCGCTGTCAGCAAGCAGATCATACGCGCGCAAATGCGCCGGAAAGTCGGCCATCAGTTTTTCAGTGACGCTTTTGCGATTGAGCCGCTGCTGCAACACGTTGAACGACTGCACGCGCCCGTCGCGCCTGATCAGAAGCTCGCCATCGATGGCGCCGGGAAGCCGCATCGCTTCGACCAGATCGGGAAAGCTCCTGGAAATGTCTTCGCCGGTGCGGGAATAGAGTCGCGCGACTAGTCTGCCGTCATGATCGGCGGCAACCGCCTGGACGCGAATGCCGTCCCATTTCCATTCGGCCATGAAAGCGGCCGGGTCGAGCGCGGCAAAATCGGGCTCGTCGATGGCGTGCGCGAGCATCGGCGGCCGGAATGGCGCAGGCTCCTCGCTTGCGGGTTTTTCACCGCGGCCTTCCAGCCACGCGAACAGATCGACGTAAGGCGGCGCCAATCCGGGCCAGAGGACTTCGATGTCCTGGGGATCGGTGCCGTTGATCGCCGCCAGCGCGGATTTCGCCAATCGCGCCGACACGCCGATCCGCAATGCGCCAGTGACCAGCTTGATCAGCGCCCAGCGTCCGGTTTCATCGAGCGCATCGAGCCAGCGCGCCAACCGCGATGGCAGCTCGGCCTTGCCCAGGGTCGCCAGCGTCTCGATGACAGTGGTGAGCGATATCTCTTCGCGACCCCGTTCCACGGATGTCGCGGCGTCCGGCGACGGCCACATCAGCGCCACGGTTTCCGAAAGATCGCCGACATAGTCGTAAGAGATCTCGAACAACAGCGGATCGGTGCGCTCGGCGATCAAATTGCGGATCAACCCGGACTTGGCATAGGGAAAAGTCAGTTCGCCCGTGAGCGCCGCAAGCGCCCAGCCGCGCTCGGGGTCGGGCGTCGAGCGGAAGTAATCCGTCATCAAGCGAAGCTTGGCGTTACGCGCCGGCTCGTAGGTGAGACGGTCAAGAAGCTCGGCGAAACGGTTCATATCAGATCGCCGTCGTCGTTCGGCGCAGATTGTGCCGCGTCCGATTGCGCCGCATCCGCGGCGCCTTCGGGGCTCGTGGTTTTACCATCCTGCCCATCGGCCGCTCCGGAACTCAGCCCTTCCTCATCTTCATCGCCGTAGCCCACGATATCGAGCGGCCGCGCTTTCAGACCGCGCGTCCCGCACCAGTGCACCAACGCGTCCTCCTGGCCATGCGTCACCCAGATTTCACTGGCGCCGGTTGCGGCCACCGTAGCGGTCAGTCCACTCCAGTCGGCATGATCGGAAATCACCAACGGCAACGCGACACCGTATTGCCGGGCGCGAGCGCGGATGCGCATCCATCCCGATGCCATCACGGTCAGCGGGTCCGGGAACCGGCGCGCCCAAAGGTCGCTCAGTGCCGACGGCGGGCAGAGCGTGATCGTTCCAGCCAATTCGGACTTCGTGGCGCCGCGGACGATACGCAATTCGCCAAGCTCAATGCCGCGGCTTGCATAATATTGTGTGATCCGCTCCATGGCGCCGTGCAGATAAATGGGCGCCTGATAGCCTTGCTGGCGCAAAAGCGCGATGACGCGCTGCGCTTTGCCGAGCGAATAAGCGCCGATGAGATGGGCACGCTCGGGGAACAGCGCCAGCGAGTGGAGCAGTTTGGCAATTTCCAGACGCGGGTCGCCATGACGGAACACAGGCAACGCAAACGTCGCCTCGGTAATGAAAAGATCGCACGGTACGAGCTCGAATGGCGCGCAGGTCGGATCGGCCACGTTCTTGTAGTCGCCGGAAGCCACCACGCGCAGCCCGTTGGCCTCGACCAGCGCTTGTGCGGAGCCCAGCACGTGACCGGCAGGATGCAACGTTACTTTCACCTCGCCGACGCTCACGCTTTCGCCATAGTGCGCGGCCTGCGTCGTAGCGGCGAAATTGTCGCCGTAGCGCAAACGCATCAGGTCGAGCGTTTCCTGCGTCGCCAGCACCGCGCCATGCCCCGCCCGCGCGTGGTCGGAATGAGCATGCGTGATCAGCGCCCGCTCTACCAGCCGTGTCGGATCGATGTGAAAGGAACCGAGCTTGCAGAACGTGCCGACCGGGGTCGGTGTGAGGATGTCTTCAGGACGCATCGCCAGTGATAAATAAGCACTTCCTGGTTGGACGCGAGCGATGACCCAGACCGGCCCGCTGTTTGTCTCCTCCGGCGATCTCGTCGCCGACCGGCGTTACAAGTGGGCGCTCGATCACGCCGCGGAAGGCGATTTTGCCGGCGCAGCCGAAATTTTGGTGCAGACGGTCGAATTGGCGCCGGCCTTTGCCACCGCCTGGTTTGCGCTAGGCGCCATCCGTGACCGTTTGGGCGATCATGCCGGTGCGGCGCTCGCATTCGAGCGTACGCGAGAACTCGATCCGGACGATTACCACGGCGCGCGGCTGCAGCTCGCGCGCCTTGGCGCCGGCGAAGCCACACCGGCCATGACGCCCGCCTACGTCAGGCGGCTGTTCGACCAATACGCCGTCCGCTATGACACTTCGCTCACGGCAAATCTGGCCTATCGCGGACCGGCCATTTTGCACGAAGCGGTCGAGCGCGCGATGAAGGCGGCCGGACGGCCCTTTCACTTCGACGCGCCGCTCGACCTCGGCTGCGGCACCGGGCTTGCCGGGGCGGCATTTCGCGGTGTCTGCGCTCGGCTCACCGGCGTCGATCTTTCAGAAGCAATGGTCGCTAAAGCCGCGGCGAAGAATCTTTACGACCGTCTTGTCAGCGCCGACCTTGCCGATTTTCTCGAGCAGGAAGCGGGCCGCGAAGCGAGATATGATCTCGTCATTGCCGCGGATGTCTTCGTTTACGTGAACGAGCTCTCGCCAATCTTCGCCGCGGTAGCGCGTGTGACCGCGCCCGGAGGCGTGTTCGCTTTCACCGCAGAAACCCATGCTGGGTCGGGCGTGAAGCTGTTGCCGACGCTGCGCTACGCCCACGCCGAGCCTCACCTGCGCGTCTCGCTCAGCGCCGCGGGATTTTCAGTTTCGCATCTTAAGGAAACATCGGTGCGCAACGAAAAGGGGCGGCCGGTCGAGAGTCTCGTCGTCGTTGCGCAAAAGTTGGTCGAGCCGGCGCCATCCGGACCCCGCGCATGACCGTTCTCGAGCGCACCAGCCTTCTTCCTGAACGCTTCGCCCGCTGGTTTGCCGGACGCGGCTGGACGCCGCGCGCGCATCAGCTCGAATTGCTCGCCAAGGCGCAAGCCGGCCGATCGGTTCTTCTGATCGCGCCAACCGGCGGCGGCAAGACACTGGCCGGCTTTCTGCCGACTTTGGTGGAATTGAGCGGCCATAACATCCCCACAGGCTCGGGAAGAAGTTCGAGGCTTATCTCGACCGGACGTAACGTGCGCCGCGAGGGCGGTCTGCACACTCTTTATATCTCGCCGCTCAAGGCGCTCGCCGTGGATATTGCGCGCAATCTGGAGCGGCCGGTTGCCGAAATGGAGTTGCCGATCCGCATCGAGACGCGGACCGGCGATACGCCGGTATCGAAGCGCCAGCGCCAACGCCGCGACCCGCCGGAGATTCTGCTGACCACGCCGGAGCAACTGGCGCTGTTGCTCGCATCCGCGGATGCTCCGTATCTGTTCGGCTCGCTCAAGCGCGTCATTCTCGACGAACTGCATTCGCTGGTCACCTCAAAACGCGGCGACTTGCTCTCGCTCGGGCTTGCCCGCCTTTTCAGCATCGCACCAAATCTCGCCAGCGTCGGTCTGTCCGCCACGGTAGCCGAGCCCGAAGAGCTCGCGCGCTTTATGGTGCCGCAAAGCGGCGCCGGCAGCGCTGCGCGCGCCGACATCATTTTCGCGGCGGCCGGGGCACCGCCTGACGTCACCATGCTCGACACGCGCGAGCGGCTCCCTTGGGCCGGGCATTCGGCGCGGCACGCGCTCGACGAAATTTACCGGCTGATCCAGGCGCATCGCACGGCGCTCGTATTCGTGAACACCCGCAGCCAGGCGGAGGCCGTGTTTCAACAACTGTGGCGGATCAACGAAGACAATCTCGCCATTGCGCTGCATCACGGCTCGCTCGACGTGGCGCAGCGGCGAAAAGTCGAAGGCGCCATGGCGGCTGGGCAGTTGCGCGCGGTCGTCTGCACCTCCTCGCTCGATCTCGGCGTCGACTGGGGCGACGTCGATCTCGTCATCAATGTCGGTGCGCCGAAAGGCGCCTCGCGCATTCTCCAGCGCATCGGCCGCGCCAACCACCGTATGGACGAGCCCTCGAAGGGCGTGCTGGTGCCGGCCAATCGCTTTGAGGTACTCGAATGCCGCGCCGCGCTCGACGCGATTGCCGAGGACGCACAGGACACCCCGCCGCTGCGCATCGGCGCGCTCGACGTATTGGCACAGCACGTGCTCGGATGCGCGTGCAGCGGGCCGTTCACCGGTTCGGAGCTTTACGCCGAGGTGACAGCGGCCGCGCCGTATTCCGGATTGACGCGGGAGGACTTTGACGCCGTGGTCGATTTCGTCGCCACCGGCGGCTATGCGCTTAAGGCTTACGACCGCTTCGCCCGAATCCGCCAGGACAAAGACGGCCGCTGGCGCATCGCCAACCAGAACGTGGCCCAGCGCTATCGCCTCAATGTCGGCACCATCGTCGAAGCCGATATGCTGAAAGTCCGCCTGGTGCGTTCACACGGCGCCAAGGTGGTGCCGCGCGGCGGCCGGCTGCTCGGTCAGGTCGAGGAATATTTCGTCGAGACCATGGTGCCCGGCGATACCTTCGTGTTCGCCGGTGAGATCCTCAAATACGAAGCCATCGTAGAGGATGCCGTCTACGTGTCGCGGTCCGCCGCGGAGGATCCAAAAGTGCCCGCCTATGAAGGCGGCAAATTTCCGCTGTCGACGTATCTTGCGGCACGGGTGCGAAGCCTCGTCGCTCATACGCAAGAGTGGCGGGAGCTGCCGCAGCAGGTTCGCGAATGGCTCGAAATCCAGGCGTGGCGCTCGCAGATGCCCGGCTCAACCGAGCTTTTGGTCGAAACATTTCCGCGCGCCAACAAGCATTATTTGATCTGCTATCCGTTCGAGGGGCGGTTGGCGCACCAGACCTTGGGCATGCTGCTGACGCGCCGGCTTGAACGAGCGCGGCTGCGCCCGCTCGGTTTCGTCGCCAACGAATATGCGCTCGCGGTGTGGGGCCTTGGTGACGTGGCAGAGCGCATTGCCCGCAGCGAATTCTCGCTCGGCGAATTGTTCGACGAAGACATGCTCGGCGATGACCTCGAGGCGTGGCTTGCCGAGTCGGCCTTGATGAAGCGCACATTTCGCAGCTGCGCCATTATCGCCGGCTTGATCGAGCGGCGTTTTCCCGGCCAGGAAAAAACCCGCCGCCAGGTCACCATCTCGACCGACCTGGTTTACGACGTGCTGCGCAGTCATCAGCCCGATCACATTCTCCTGCGCGCGGCCCGCGCCGATGCGGCGACCGGACTGCTTGACGTGCGCCGTCTTGCCGACATGCTCTCGCGTATAAGGGGGCGAATCGTTCATAAAGCGCTCGATCACGTGTCGCCGCTTGCCGTGCCGGTTATGCTGGAGATCGGGCGCGAAGCGGTTTACGGCGAGGCGACGGAATCCCTGCTCGCCGAAGCGGAGGCGGAATTGGTGAAGGAAGCGACGCAGTGAGGTCTGCGAGCCAGACTGCGCGAAGAGACGACGAGCACGCCTTCGCGCTGGCCGGCGCTGAGATTCTCGCCGATCCCTCGGGCGCGCTGTACTGGCCCGATGAGCGGATGATTGTTGTCGCCGATCTGCACTTGGAAAAGGGCTCCGCCTTTGCCAAACGCGGCGTGCTGCTACCGCCCTACGACACGGCAGCGACACTGGTGCGGCTCACGGGCTTGCTTCACCGCTACGCGCCGCGCCTTGTTATCGCTCTCGGCGACAGCTTTCACGACGGCGACGGCCCTCGCCGCATGTCATCCGCCGATGCGAGTGCGCTGCGCGCGCTGCAAAGCGGACGCGACTGGATTTGGGTCGCGGGTAATCACGACGCCGAGCTGCCGCGCGACATCGGCGGCAGTTTCGCTGCGTCCCTCGCTGTCGGTCCGCTGATTTTTCGGCACCTACCGTCCGCGGGCGCTGCCGATGGCGAAGTTGCGGGCCACCTGCATCCGGTTGCGCGCGTCGCCCAGCGGGGCCGCTCGGTCAGCCGGCGCTGCTTCACCAGCGATGGCCGCCGCCTCATCATGCCGGCGTTCGGCGCCTATGCCGGCGGGCTGAACATACGGGACGATGCGTTTTTCGGCTTGTTCGGCACACTCGCCTACTCGGCGCTGATGCTCGGCGGGCAACGGATTTATGCGCTTTCGGCGGCGCGATGTTTTCCGGATTAGCGCCAGCGCGGGGTGAGGTTTCTTCTAAACTGTTCTGCCGCTTAGTTTCTCATACGGCGTGTTCTTTTCCGAAACCGGCGTCCACTTTTCGGGATCATGCCCTAATCGCGCCTGAAGACGACACTCGCGATCCATCCGGTCAAAAGCGCCATGGCCGCAGTCGTCATTCCATAGAGCAGGCCGTGCTCGCGGCTTTCGCTGACAACGAACTGCTCGAAACCGACCTTGACGATCTCGAACGCCGAATCCGTTTGCGCGATGAAGGCGCCCTCGGAAAACAGCTTTACATCGACCGCGTAGCTGCCGATCGGAACCCCAGCCGGCAGCGAAAGCGAGGCGCGGAATAATGTCGGAGTCAAGAAAGTCACGGCGTTCGGCTTTTCGCTATACAGGGTCCGGTCGCGCATCAGCCGCACCAACGCCGCCCGAAACGGATCGTTGCTGACCTCGCCGATGTCATTGTGCACGAGTTCCGGCAACGGCGTATTGGCGATCCCGAGCTGAAGCCGACGCCGAGTTTCGGGGCTGACTATGGCGTCGAGCGGCCGGCTCGCCAATACGGCGAGGTATGCGGGAGCATCGACAAACGTTCGCGATTCGGTATTCACCCAAATGCCCAGCATGCGCTCCTTGCGGCGCGTGCGCAGTGACTCGCGCGGCCCGATAATGGTAGCGACAATATCGTAAGGCGCGGCGCGCGCGGCCGCGGCCGCATCACGTTCGACCGAGCCGAACAAAACCAGTTCGACGCCGGTATAGTTCGACGTGATCATCACCCGATGATTGGTGAGTGAGACGACAAGACGCTCGGCGCCGGGTGCTTCGCCACTGCCGGCAAAGAGGACCGCGAGAACGAGTGCAGCCCGCGACAGGCGCATCACGGTGCCCCGCCGAGAAAGCGGATTGAATACGGGTCGTCGGGCCGCAACACCAGTTGCGAGGCAAACCGCAAACCTACCGCCAGCACCAGGAGACCGAGCAGCAAGCGAAGCCACTCGCCTCGGATACGCTGGCCGGCATGCGCGCCGAATTGCGCACCCACCACTCCTCCGGCCATCAAAATCAGCGCCAGGACGGCATCGACCAAATGGTTGGTCGCCGCGTGCAGTACCGTCGCCGAGATCATGGTCAGGAACGTGAGCACCATGGAGGTGCCGATGACCGTCGCGGTCGGAACGCGCAGCAGATAAATGAGCATCGGCACAAGCAAGAAGCCGCCGCCAATTCCCATAACCGCGCCGATGAAGCCGATGATGAACCCGATCGCTAGAACCGGGATGGCGGATACGTAGATTTTCGAGCGTTTAAACCGCAGCTTCAGCGGCAACCCATGTATCCAGGTGTGGCTGCCCGGACGCCGCAACTCTATTCGCTTGCCTCGCCGGCTGCGGATGATGGCGCGTGCGCTCTCGCCGACCATCAACGCGCCGACAACGCCCAGCAGGATCACGTAGGAAAGGCCGATGACCAGATCGAGCTGATCGAGCGTGCGCAGCCAGGTGAACAGCGCCACGCCACCGCAGCTGCCGAGGATGCCACCGGCCAGCAATGTCAACGCCAAGATGACGTCGATAGCGTTGCGCCGCCAATAGGTGATAGCGCCGGAGAAGGACGACGCGGCCACATGTGTAGTGACACTCGCCACCGCCACCGCCGGCTGCACGCCGATGAAAATCAGCAGCGGCGTCATCAGAAACCCGCCGCCGACACCGAACATGCCGGAAATAAAACCGACCGCCAGTCCCATCGCCAGCACGAGGAAAATGTTGACCGGGATGTCGGCGATGGGAAGGTAGATGTCCACGGATCTTCTCCGATCAGCCTCCTTCTACTCGCGCGACGGCAACCGGCATACGGTTTATCCGCGCCCGGTCCGCAGAGTTGATCGCATTCTTAAAATGGCGGTCGGGCGCGGTGCGAACGCGGGACAAATCTTCCCTCCGCGTGAGCGGACATGCGTCATCAGTGATCGCGACCGGCCGGTTGCCGGAGCCGCGGCGACTGAGGTCAATTGACCTTCATGACGTCGGGCGCCGGCACCTTCTCGGCGGAATGTGATTTCGGCTTGAGGGCGGACGTAGGTTTGGCCGGCGGATCCCATGCCTCAGAGGCTTTGACCGCGACGGCTTCGGCGGATTGCGGCTGGGCGGTCCATTGGTCCGCTGCCGACTTGACCGCCGCGAGCGTCTGTGGGTCGAGACGGGCGGCAACCTCGTCACGCTTCTGCGACGCGTCCTTGTCCCCCTGCTTGGCCGCGAGTGAGAACCATTTGTAGGACTCGGGGAAGCTCTGTTCGACGCCGACCCCGCGTGCGTAAAGGATGGCCAGATTGAATTGACTGTCGGTGACGCCAAGCTCGGCCGCTTTGCGGAACCATTGCGAGGCGCTGCGATAATCGGGCGCGCCGGTCGCACCCTCGGCATAGAGGACAGCAAGATTGTGCATGGCCTTGCCATGACCTTTGTCCGCGGCGGCGCGATAGAACGAAAGCGCCTGCGGCAGATCCTTTTTCACCCCGACGCCTTTTTCGAACAAGGTTCCGAGGCGGAACTGTGCAGGCACGAAGCCTTTCTTGGCCGCGGCTTCCAGCCAGTGGGCCGCTTCCTCGTTGTTTTGCGGAACGTTACGGCCTTCCGCGAAGCGCACGCCCACCTCGTAAGAGGCGGCCGGATCGCCCGCCAAGGCCGCAGCGCGCAAGCCCGGGCCGCCGATGGCCATCGGCAGTTTGTCAGCCGAGAGCGGCGCCGAATTTGCCGACGCGGGCGGCGGCAGCGAGCCGGTAACATCGGAACCTGGCAAAACCCCCGACGCATTCTTGCTAGCGGCGTCGGATATGTCCGGAAGTGTGCCGGAGTTAATGGCGAAGTTGCCGGGCGGACTCACGAGCGTCTGCCGGACTGCCGGAGCGGACGCTTGGGCCGCCGCGGGATTCTGCTCCGCATCGGCGCTCGAACCCGGGACCATCACCGTTTTCGGCATGTTCGTTGTATTTGCGTCTGACGACCTCCCCGGCGCGGACGGCTGCTTTCCGGGTTCCGATGGCGTCAACGGCATGGGCGAACCTGGCGACGGTTCGGTCAAGACGCGCGGCGTCTCCGTCGGCGCCTGCGGCGACGGACTGCTGTGGTCGAACATTTGCGACACGACACGGAAGCCGCCGACGACGATCGCGACGACGGCGGCCGCGACGAACAAGGTACGCAACCGTTCGGACAGTTTCTTTGAACTGCTCGGAGCAGCGGCGCTGGTTTTGACGCTCGATTTATCGTTGGACGAAGATGACGCGGCTTGTGCGGCGCGGCGTGCGGCGGCGATGAAATCCGCTTTGCCGCCGGGCGGATCGGGAATAATCGGAGGTCCTCCCGGCACTGCCGAATCCAATGCAGCGAGCCGCTCGATCGGTGTCATAGTTCGACGCGTGCGTCCCGGCTCAAGCGGGTGGTCGGGTGGCAGATCGGGATCGATGGGCGTGCGGGCGATGCTGCTGCCTCGATTGGCGCCGGGCTCGTTGTCCGCCGCGTAGCCGGCGGCTGCCGGCGCTTCGTGTTCCTCGATCGGCGATAGGGAAGGCGCCAGATCCAGCTCTTGGGGGCCTAACGGGTCGTCTGCGTCGCTCCATGTGCGATTGATGCGCATGTCGCTTTCGAGGCGCGCCAAGCGATCGACGACATGGTCTACCGTGCCCTGGACCGCCTCGATCGAATCCTGTGTACGGCGTTCGCTGTCCTTGAAATCCGTGAATTGGTGATCGATCGAATTCGGGGTGACAACCTTTCCCGACGCCGAGTGGCTACCCGCACCGTCGCGCATTTGTTCGACATAAACCAAGAGGTCGGCCAATCCGCGTTCCACGCCCTCGAGTAGACCCAACCGCGCGTCGGACGCGTCGAGCCGCTGCATCAGCATGGCGATGCGATCTTCAAGATGTGTCAGCGCGGTGTGGTCGGTTTGCGTGAGCTGCGACAATTCAAGCTTGTCAATGAGCGCGGCGAGGAGCTTCTCGAGTTCGCGAGGCATGGCGTGGCCGTTTTTCGTCGAAGCATGGATCGCGGTCGTCAGCGCGTCGATGCGGCTCTCGATTGTCAGAAGCGTGCGGTTGTCGGCGGCGTTTTGCGAAAGATCGTCCATCTTCGCCGAAAGCAGACGCACCTCTTCGCCAAGCCTGCTGACTGCGTCGTCGGAAGCAACCCGCGAAACGGCGTGGCGGAGATTGCTGATCGCGATGTGCAGCTGTTCCAGCGCTCCCGGATCGCCTTTGGCGATATCGCCGAGGCTATCGACCTTTGCCGAAAGCAGCCGCACCTCGTCGCCGACGGTGCTCAAGGCCTCGCCGGTAGCAACCCCGGCAACGGCGTGGCGCAAATCGCCGATCGCGCTGTTAAGTTGTTGCAACGCCGCCGTATCGCCTTGGGCGAAATCGCCGAGGCCGTCGACCTTCCCGGAAAGCAGGCGCACCTCGTCGGCGACCGCGCTTAAAGCGTCCCCGGAAGCAACACCGGCCACAGCGTGGCGCAGACCGCCGATCGCGTCGTGAAGTTGTTCCAGCGCCGCCGAGTTGTCTTTGGCGAGGTCGCCGAGACCTTCGATCTTACCCGAAAGCAGACGCACATCGTCGGCAACCGCCTTCAAGGAGTCATCGGAAGCAACGTGGGAAACAGCGTGGCGCAAATCACCCAGGGTGATCCGCAGCTGCTCGATCGCCCCACTATCGTTCTTGGCAACGATGGCGTCGACTTTTTGCGTCAACACCGCGACTGCGTCACCGAAACCGACCAGTTCTTCAGCCGGCGTTAGGGCGCGCAACCCGTCGCGCACTTCCGCCAGTCCGCCTTCGATAACGGCGAGCGCCGACGGATCGCCCCCGGTCTGACGACTGTCATCGAGCCGGCGCCCCAGCTTCTTGATTTCGAACTCGAGCGATTCCAATGCGCGCCGCGGCAACGCATCGGTGAACGTCTTGCCCATCTCGGACAACTCGCGGCGAAGGCCGTCGATCGAGGTCTTGAGATCGCCGCCCCCCGGCCGCATGCCTTCGATTCGGCCCGTGAGCTGGCGCAGCTGCCGCTCGATGGTGGCGATTTCCACCCCGAGCGCCGGCGCATTTTTCCTGCCATTGTCAGCCCCCGCAGGGGAACCGCGTTCAGCCGGCAGATCGGGCGAGACCGGATCGAGGCTGAATGAGCCGCCGCCGACGCCGCTATCGCGTTCGAGTTTTTCCGCCAGAATGTCGTCCGCCACATCGTCGACGAACGACCGCTGCGCCGCAGACTTTCCGGCTCCGGTCTGGCGTTCCGCGGCGGCCTCGCTATCGAGCGCCCGCATTCTCGCCGTTATCTCGGCGACCAAATCATCTCGTTACCTTGTGCGGCGCCGATGGTTTCGCGGTGTCGGGGCGCGGTGGAGCTGGAGTATCGATCGACGGTTGCCGCGTATTCGCGGCGAAATCCGGCGCAGCCTGCTGCTGTGCAGCCAGAACTTCCGCGCGACGCAGGCGCGCCGCCATTTCGGCGGCCGCAGCCTCCTCGAGCGCGCGCTGCCGCACTGTGATCTCGGCGATCGCTTTGTTGACCGCCGCATCCCGGTCTTCCCGATCGTGGCTTGGCGGCGACGTTCTTGCGGCCGCGCCAAGGTCGCGATAGGGCCCGCCCAGGCCGGTGTTTTCGTCGCCGAACGCATCTTGTTCAGGTGGCCACGTTTCGTCGTCCGCGCCGCCGGGCCGTTGCCGGCTGGTGTCACGACGCTGGCGATGCTCTTCGCGATTACTGAATCGCACGCGTTGCGGCGGCAGATCTTCCGGATCGCCGGCGCGTGTCCACGCGCCGGCATCACGTCGTGGCATGGACTCGTCTGGTTCAGCGGAGAATCGCTCGCCCCATTGATCTGCCGATTGTCGGCTGCCCGAATGACGACCGGCCTTTGCCCGGCCTGTCCTCAATGCATCCTCGTCGCTTCGCTCGGCTTCTGGCCGATAGTCCGGCTCGAAAGCGTACCGGCCGGGCGCGGAATCGCTCTCGCGCAGGTGACGACCTTCACGCGGGGTGGTTTCGAAGGGCTCTTCCGACTCGAACGAAACGCGGCGGCGCGGTGCGCGGTCCCGCTCATGATCGAAATTCGAACGTTCGCCGTCCGCTTTCTCGCTATCATCACGGCGCGGCGATTTGACGAAATGTTGGTCCGTCTCTTCGCCGGGAAAGCCTTGCCACGAATCTTCCGGCTGCCGTTTCGACGCTAACCGAGGTGAGCTGCGGTCCCATTCCGGATAGCGGTCGCTCTCAGGAATATTCCGGTGCTCAAATCGATCTTCATCGGGCTCTCGATTCGAGAGGATTCGGTTCCTTTCGCGCTGGCGCTTGTCGTCGGGCTCATCGTCCCGTCTCGATTCTTCGGGCCGATAACCTTCCTGCGACCGCTCGTCGTCGTCGCGCGTCTTGATTGACCTGGGCGATTCGCGGTGATGTTGGCTGTCGCGATCCGGCCTGTCGCTATAAATGCTTTCGCGGAAATCTTCACCGCGCACTTCGCGTTGCGCCGGGTCGGACCGGCGTTGCGGATCACGATACCGGTCCCGCGGCGCTTGGCGTTCGGCGGCACCGGATGCTTCGAACCGTTCATCTTCCCATTCCCGGGACGGGGCATGCGGCAACCGGCTTTGCGCATGATCACGCGGATCACTGCGGGTGTCGTGCCGCCGCGCTTCATTTCGTTGGCGTTCCCGCGGCGGTTTGGGCCGATCGTAATGTTGCTCGCGATCCCGCGAGCGATTCAAGTCATCATCGCCGAAGCCGCGGTCCCAGGACTCTTGTCGCTCAGGCGACGAACGCCCGTGTGATTCGCTGCGGTGTGACTCTCGCCGCCCGGAATAGCGTTCCCGCTCTCGGTCCTGGTCGTAATCCCGCTCTGGCGGCTCGCGATGCCGAACAGGCTCTCGGCCGGATTCCATGCGGTCCGAGCGTTCAGAGCCTCGAGATTCTGCTTCGCGCGCTTCGGCAGGGCGAATCACTGCGTTAAGCCATTCGCCTACGGACATTCCGGAGCGGCGCGCAGCGTCTCGCGCCGCCGCGCGGGCTTCAGGACGGAGACCTCTGAGATTCCATGGACCGCCCGATTTCATTCTCGCGCCCAAATTGATGCCTGAGAAATTGATGTGCCCCCTGAGCCGAAGCTCGCGGAACAGCAATGCGGAAGTGAATCCTTACTGTTCCGAAACGGGACTTTTCAGGATTACGGTAAATAACCGGTTAAGAAATCGCGCGGCCGGTCACCGCTCGTTCACCAGCTACGGCTTTTCCGCGGCGTTGGCGGCGGCACGCCGTTAACCTTGCGGTAACCTATTGGCCACGGGCGCACCGTTGCCTTGGTCGGGCTCGCTTTCCGCGACACGCAAAAATCGCGGCTGACCGGCCGTTGACGCGAAGCCGCAACATTATACCCTTTGAACTTCAGGCCGGGGGTTGCGGCCGGGGAGGATACGCACTGATGCCGACCTATAAGGCTCCTGTCGACGACGTCATGTTCCTGTTGAACGACGTCTTTCACATCGAGCGCTACAACAATCTGCCCGGTTTTGCCGACGCCCCGCCGGACCTCCTTGAAGCTGTGCTCGGCGAAGCCGCAAAGTTCTGCGAAGGCGTGCTGACGCCGCTCAATCGCGTCGGCGACAAGGAAGGCTGTCATCGCCGCGAAGACGGCAGCGTGACCACGCCCACCGGATTCAAAGATGCTTACAAACGGCTGATTGAAGGCGGCTGGATCGGCGCATCGGCGCCCGCCGACTTCGGCGGTCAGGGCCTGCCAATGGTTTTAACCCAATCGATCGGCGAATTTCTCTGCTCGGCGAATATGGCTTTCGCCATGTATCCGGGCCTTACGCAAGGGGCAGCCGCCGCGATAAACGTCCACGGGTCGGATGAGCAAAAGGCGCTTTATTTGCCCAAGCTCATCAGCGGCGAGTGGACCGGCACCATGAACTTGACCGAGCCGCAGTGCGGCACCGATCTCGGCCTGGTGCGCAGCCGCGCGGCGACGCAGCCTGACGGCAGCTACAAAATCACCGGTACAAAAATATTTATTTCCGCCGGTGAGCACGATCTAGCGGAGAACATCATCCACCTCGTGCTCGCGCGCATTGAGGGAGCGCCGGAAGGCACCAAAGGAATTTCGCTCTTTATCGTGCCCAAATTCCCCCCGAACAAAGATGGCGGGCTCGGTCCGCGAAATGCGGTGTCTTGCGGTTCGATCGAAGAAAAAATGGGCATTCACGGCAATTCGACATGCGTGATGAATTACGATGGCGCGACCGGCTGGCTGGTCGCCGAACCGAACCGCGGCTTGAACGCGATGTTCGTGATGATGAACGAAGCGCGGCTTGGCGTCGGTGTGCAGGGACTGGCTCTATCCGAGGTCGCGTATCAAAACGCCGCCGCATATGCCAAGGAACGGCTCGCCGGCCGGGCGCTGACTGGGCCGAAGTTCAAGGACAAGCCCGCCGATCCGATCATCGTCCAGCCCGACGTGCGGCGCATGTTGATGACCATGCGCGCGTTTAACGAGGCGGCGCGGGCGTTAGTCCTGTGGACGTCGCTGCGAAGCGACGTCGCCCATCGTTCGGGCGATGCGAAGGAGCGTCAGGCCGCCGACGATCACATGGGTTTGATGACCCCGGTGATTAAGGGCGTGCTCACCGACCAGGGCTTCGCCAATACGGTGCTGGCGCAACAAATCTTCGGCGGACACGGCTACATCGCGGAGCATGGCATGGAGCAATTCGTGCGCGATGCCCGCATCGCCATGATTTACGAGGGCGCCAACGGCATCCAGGCGCTGGACCTCGTCGGCCGCAAGTTGCCCCGCGACGGCGGCCGTGCCTTACAGGCCTTTTTCGCCGAGGTGTCGGCTTACATCAAGGATCACGGCGCCGACGCCGAGCTCGCGCCCTTTGTCAAACCCCTCTCGCAGGCGCTTGGTGAGTTGCAGCAAGCGACCATGTGGTTCGTTCAGAACGCGCTCGGCAATCCCGACAATGCGGGCGCCGGATCGACGGATTACATGCACCTCTTCGGTCTCGTGGCTCTCGGTTACATGTGGTGCCTGATCGCCGAGGCGGCGAAAGCCAAAATGACCGGAGGAGATAACGGGTCGGGTGAGCGCATGGCGGCGAAGCTTGCCACCGGCCGCTTCTTCACCGAGCGCATGCTACCGGCGGCCACGACGCATCTGGCGCGAATCAAGTCGGGCGCCGCCTCCATGATGGCGCTGCCGGCCGAAGCGTTCTAACGGCCCGTGCAGTTGTTCGCGTCCACCTGCATTCCTTCCGGATTCGACGGGTAGTGTCGGGCTGCAATTCTCCGGAACTTGGACTATATGAATCAGCCGGGCCCCAAGACCCGATCGCGACGCGCCCGCCTGCCAGGAGGGAATCCATGCCCGACGCATTGATCTACGACCACGTTCGAACGCCGCGCGGCCGCGGCAAGGTGGATGGCTCGCTGCACGAAGTCACCGCGCTTAATCTTGCGAGCCAGGCGCTCGGCGCCATCAAGGAGCGCAACGAACTCGATCCTGTGCTGGTCGATGACGTGGTTATGGGCGTTGTCGATCCGGTCGGCGAAGCCGGCGGCGACATCGCGCGCATCGCGGCGCTTCATGCCGGATATGGCGAAACCGTCGCCGGCGTGCAGATCAACCGTTTCTGTGCCTCCGGCCTCGATGCCGTCAATTTCGCCGCTGCTCAGATCATGTCAGGGCAACAGGACATGGCCATCGGTGGCGGTGTCGAGTCGATGAGCCGCGTCGGTATCGGCGCATCAGGCGGCGCGTGGGCGGTTGATCCGAGCAGCGCGGTCGTCGAATATTTCATGCCGCAGGGAATTTCCGCCGATCTTATTGCCACCAAATATGGGTTTTCGCGCGACGACGTCGACGCCTATGCGGTCGAAAGCCAGAAGCGTGCCGCGACGGCGTGGGCCGACGGCCGGTTCGGCAAATCCGTCATCAAAATAAAAGACGTCAACGGCCTCACCATTCTCGACCGAGACGAACACATGCGGCCCGATACGACCATGCAGTCGCTCGGATCGCTGAAGCCTTCGTTCGTGCAGATGGGAGAAATGGGCGGCTTCGACGCGGTTGCCGTGCAGAAACATCCGGAGATCGAATTCGTCAATCACGTCCATCATGCCGGCAATTCATCCGGCATTGTTGATGGCGCCGCCGCGGTGCTTCTCGGCAACAGCAAGGCCGGGAAGAAAGCCGGTCTGAAACCAAGGGCGCGCGTGCGGGCTTTCGCCAATATCGGTTCGGAGCCGGCGATCATGCTTACCGGCCCAGTCGACGTGACCAAGAAGGTGCTGAAAAAATCGGGCATGACCCTTGATGACATCGACCTGTTCGAACTCAACGAGGCGTTCGCCTCGGTCGTGTTGCGCTATATCCAGGCCTTCAACATCAATCCGGAGAAGATAAACGTGAACGGCGGCGCTATTGCCATGGGCCATCCGCTCGGCGCCACCGGCGCGATGATCCTCGGCACGGTGCTCGACGAACTTGAGCGGCGCAATCTCTCGACCGCTCTGGTCACATTGTGCATCGGCGCTGGTATGGGCACGGCGACGATTATCGAGCGACTTTAAAGACCATTCTCCTTCCCGCTGCGAAGGGAGCGTATTAGGAAGGTTGAATGCCGAAAATCGACATTGCCAAATTGCCAATTGACGCCCGCTCGACCTATCCGGAGCCGTTTACTCACGTTGTCGCCGGCCGTTCGCGCAAGCGCCTGGGCGTGGCTGCCGGGCTCGAGCAGTTCGGTGTCAATCTGACAACGCTCACGCCCGGCGCGGCCTCGGCGTTGCGTCATTGGCACCATAAGGAAGACGAGCTCGTTTACGTACTGGAAGGCGAATTGACATTAATCGAGGACGAGGGCGAAACGCTGCTGAAAGCGGGCGATGCGGCCGGGTTCAAGGCCAACGTCGCGAACGGTCATCACCTCGTCAACAAATCAACCCGCAACGCGATCTATCTGGAGATCGGCACGCGTTCAAGCCATGAGCGCGCCGACTATCCGGATGTCGATCTCGTCGTGGTTCGCGATGAAACCGGCGGTCGTTATACGCACAAGGACGGCACGCCTTATCCGAAGTAATCTCTCCCTCTCCTGCTGGGGCGAGGCGTAAAAGGTGTGACGGGAGACCCAAATGACATTCCAGAATTTTTCCTTTGACGTTGACGCCGACGGTATCGCGCTTCTGACCTGGAACATGCCGGGCCGCTCGATGAACGTGATCGACGTCAAGGTGATGGAGGAGCTCACAGCGATCGTTGAGCGCGTGGCAAGCGAAGCCGGCATCAAGGGCGCGGTGTTGACGTCCGGCAAGGAGGCTTTCTGCGCCGGAGCCGATCTCACCATGCTGGAAGCACAGAGCCGCACTTTCGTCGACTTGCTCAAGTCGCAGGGCGAAGAGGCCGCGAACAAGCGACTGTTCGAGGAGGGCCGCAAACTCTCGTTGATTGCGCGCCGGATTGAGACCTGCGGCAAGCCGTGGGTCGCGGCACTCAACGGCACCGCCATGGGTGGCGGCTTCGAACTGGCCCTTGCCTGCCATCACCGCGTTGCCGCCGAGAACGATAAGACCCGCCTCGGCCTGCCGGAAATCAAGGTCGGTCTCTTTCCCGGCGGCGGCGGCACCCAGCGCATTGCACGCATGATGATGCCTGCTGACGCATTGCAGTTCCTGCTTAAGGGCGATCAGCTTCGGCTGAACCGCGCCAGAGCCATGAAACTTGTCGACGAAGTCGTGCCCGCGGCCGAACTGACGCAGAAGGCCAAGGACTGGATCAAAGCGGGCGGGTCGGCGAAAGCGCCATGGGACGCCGACGGCTTCAAACTGCCTGGCGGGCCAGTCTATTCGAAGGCCGGCATGATGGTGTTCCCGCCGGCGAACGCGCTCTACCGGCGGGAAACTTACGACAATTATCCCGCCGCCCGCGCCATCCTGCAGGTCGTCTACGAGGGGCTGCAACTGCCGATGGATCAGGCGCTGCGCGTGGAATTGCGTTACTTCGCGAAAATTCTGCGCTCGCCTGAAGCCGCCGCGATGATCCGGTCGCTGTTTGTTTCAATGCAGGAGCTCAACAAAGGCGCGCGCCGGCCGGCGGAAGTGCCGGCGAAGCCGATCAAGAAAATTGGCGTGCTCGGCGCAGGCTTCATGGGAGCCGGCATCGCCTATGTCAGCGCTCAAGCCGGCATCGACGTCGTCTTGATCGACCGCGACCAGGAAACCGCCGACAAGGGCAAGGCGCATTCGCAAAAGCTGGTTTCGGACCAGATCAATCGCGGCCGCGCCACCAGCGCCGATCGCGACGCCCTGCTCGCGCACATCACGGCGACGCCGGACTACGCGGCGCTCGCCGGCTGCGATCTCATCATCGAAGCGGTGTTTGAGGACCGCACCATCAAGGAAGAGGCTATCGCGAAAGCGCAAGCTGCGATCGGCAAGGACACGGTGTTCGGCTCCAACACCTCGACGTTGCCGATAAGCTCCTTGGCAAAAAGCTTCAAGGATCCGCGCCGCTTTGTTGGCATTCATTTCTTCTCGCCGGTCGACCGTATGATGCTGGTCGAAGTCATTCTCGGAAAAAAGACCGGAGATGCCGCCCTCGCGATGGTGCTCGATTACGTGCGCGCCATTCGCAAGACTCCCGATCGTGGTGAACGACTCGCGCGGTTTCTACACGTCGCGCGTAGTCGGCACCTACATCCGCGAGGGCCATTTGATGTTGGCGGAGGGTATACCGGCAGCCATGATAGAAAACGTCGGCCGCATGGCCGGAATGCCGGTCGGTCCGCTGTCGCTCAACGACGAGGTGGCGGTCGATCTCGCCTGGAAAATTCTCAAAGCAACTGAAGCAGACCTCGGGCCTGATGCAATTGACGTTCGGCAAAAGTCGCTGCTGGAGGAGATGGTTGAAAAGCGTGGCCGTTATGGACGCAAGAACGGCAAAGGCTTCTACGACTATCCGCAAAGCGGGCCGAAACGGCTGTGGCCCGGCCTCGCTGAACTGCAAGCCACCAAGCTCGATCCCGATTCGCTTGACGTCGAGGAACTGAAGACGCGTTTGCTCGCGATTCAGGCTCTCGAATCGGCGCGCTGCGTCGAGGAAGGCGTCGTCACCGATATGCGGGAAGCCGACGTCGGGTCCATTCTCGGCTTCGGTTACGCGCCATTCACCGGAGGTACGATCTCCTATATCGACGGTATGGGCACTGCGGCCTTCGTCGAGCTGTGCAAAGGCTTGACCAAGCGTTACGGCGCGCGGTTTAAGCCCGGCAGGCTGTTGCGGGACTTGGCAAGCACCGGCGAAACCTTTTACGGCCGCTTTCCACCGGAAAGGCGCAAGGCGGCGGCGTAACTGCCTTGCTTCATTGATGCGGCGACCCATTTCCCTGCAATTCCATGGCGCGTGATCAAGTCGACCTGAGGCCGATCGAGCGGCGCGATGAACTCGTCGATTGGCTTGCGCATGGTGCCAAGCCGAAGTCGGCGTTCCGCATCGGCACCGAACACGAGAAGTTCGTGTTCACCCTCGAAGATCATCGGCCGGTGCCGTACGAAGGCCGCCGCGGGATTCGCGCGCTGCTGGAAGGCATGCAGCATTTGCTCGGTTGGCAGCCGATCACCGAGGGAGACCACATCATCGGGCTCTCCGATGTGACCGGCGGCGGCGCGATATCGCTGGAGCCCGGCGGGCAGTTCGAGTTGTCCGGCGCACAAGTCGAAACGGTGCATCAGACGTCGAGCGAACTGATGGCACACTTGGCGCAAGTGCGCGAAGTGGCGGCGCCCCTGCACATCGGCTTTCTCGGCATGGGCATGACGCCAAACTGGACGCGCGCCGAAATCCCAAAAATGCCGAAGGGCCGCTACCGGATCATGACCGCATACATGCCGAAGGTCGGCACGCTGCGGCCTCGACATGATGTATCGGACGTGCACGGTACAGACTAATCTCGATTTTTCCTCCGAAGCCGACATGGTCAAGAAGCTGCGCGTGTCGATCGCGCTGCAGCCGGTAGCGACCGCGCTATTCGCCAACTCGCCCTTCACTGAAGGCAAGCCCAACGGCTTTTTGTCGTTCCGCGCGGAAATTTGGCGCCATACCGATCCCGACCGTACCGGAATGTTGCCGTGGGTTTTTGAGGACGGCATGGGATTCGAGCGCTGGGTGGACTACGCGCTCGACGTACCAATGTATTTCGTCAAACACGGCGATGAGTATGTCGACGTGGCCGGCCAATCGTTCCGCGACCTGATCGCGGGAAAGCTTCCTGGCATGCCTGGAGCGAGCGCGACCATTTCCGATTGGGCCAATCATCTCAGTACGACGTTCCCGGAAGTGCGGCTCAAGCGTTATCTGGAAATGCGTGGCGCCGATTCGGGGCCGCTCCCGAGTTTGCTGGCACTGCCGGCGTTTTGGGCCGGCATTCTTTATGACGAAACGAGCCTCGATGCCGCATGGGATCTGGTCAAAGGCTGGACAGCCGAGGAACGCCAAAAGCTTCGCGATGAGGTACCGAAAGCGGGCCTCGCCGCGACGGTGTGCGGTCGCACGGTCTTCGAAATTGCAAACGACACCTTGCGCCTTGCCCATGCAGGCTTAGCGCGGCGCAAACGCTTCGATGTCGCCGGTCACGACGAAACGCGTTACCTCGAACCTCTGCACGATCGTCTCGCGCGCGGCACGACTCCGGCGGAGGAGCTTTTGGAAAAATTCCGCGGACCTTGGGCTGGTTCAGTCGAGCCGATCTACGACGAAGAGGCCTATTAGGGCCGTTCGCCATCGCCGGGGCTTGATCCGTACGACAGACGCGCCCTGCTGCTAGTCCAATCCGTAAATGAGTTTGGCGTCCTCGATCGCCTTCGCGCAGGCGGCGGCGTCTCCCGCGGCATCGGCTTTGCGCGCGCGGTCAAGCGCCGCCAGTCCGTCGGCCCGCGCTCTATTCTCGGCACCTTCGACTGAACCCGGTGTCGGCTGATGATGAAGTTGAGCGCCGACCGATTGCGGTGCGCTCGCGCCAGTATCCGGACTGGGAACAGACTTCTGGATTGAGCGTTCGAGCGCCGCGATCTGCGTTGTGCACGGACCCGCCTGTGCGTTCACCGCGCCAGCCACAAGGACGGTAATCATCAGAAACGGAATATTCGATCCACGCACGACATGTGCTCCAAAAAATACCCGCCGCCGCGCCAACGCCAAGATACTGCGGGCTAACGCCGCCGAGAAGACCCTATGGCACTGCCACTTTCCAGATGGTTGCGGTGGCATGTCGGCCGAATGAATCTTTCTCCTCCCGCGTTTCCTTTTCAATAACCGATGTGAAATCGGTTGGGCCGGCCGCGTATTGATAAACTGCCGGAGGCCACGATCTCGCCCGCGCCAGCCCATCCGGTTTTTGAATAGCCAAGGGGTATGCCGACGCCAGTGCGTCGTCTGCCCGCTCGGGGCCGACCCGGGGCGAGGCGGAGTTTGATGGTCGTCAAAAATCCGTTTTGTGCGGCTAACGGGGGTGTAGACGCCATATTAAACGCCGATGGTCTATAAAGAGACCTGAGATAACAAATGAATTCCCTCTGCCGCGCAGCGCTTTCCGCAACAATCGCCATCGGCGCTTTCGCCGGGCTGGTCGGCTGCACGACTACGCCCCCGCCGGCCCTGCAAGCCGATCCGGCATGGGCCCGCAAGGTCGTGGCGTACCCGAGCCCCGAGCCGCCAGGCACCATCATTGTCGATCCGGGGGCGCATTTTCTTTATCTGGTGGAACCGGGGGGACAAGCCATCCGCTACGGCGTAGGCGTCGGCGCGGAGGGGTTTCTCTGGTCCGGCATGGCGACCATCCACAGCAAACAGGAATGGCCTGACTGGTACCCGCCGGCCGACATGCTGGAACGCAAACCCGAACTCAAGGCCCATATGGTGCAATTGCAGAGCGGGCTGGGCATGCACGGCGGTCCCGACAACCCCATTGGGGCGCGCGCTATGTACTTATGGCAGGGCAACAAGGACACGCTTTATCGTATCCACGGCACCAACGACCCGACCACTATCGGGACAAACGTTTCCTCGGGCTGCATACGCCTGACCAACGAAGACGTTACCGATCTTTATAACCGCACGCCGGTCGGCACGAAAGTTATTGTGTTGGCAACTGCTGCCGGTTCGCCGACCGCCTCGGCGCAATAGCCGCCAAGCCGCATCACGCGGCCAGGCGGGCCGGCGCGACGCTTTTTTAAACGGCAACCTTCCGGAGAAACGCGTCAACGCTGCCGCGCAGGGATTGAGAGGCCTTTTCGACGGCCTGCGAGGCTTTCAACACCGTATCGGCGGAGCTCTGCATCTCGGCAAACGCTGCAGAGACGCGCTGCAGCACGGCGACCACCGATTTGGTCCTTGATGCCGCCTGCTCGACGTTTTGCGAAATTTCGTGAGTTGCCGCGCTCTGTTGTTCCACGGATGTAGCGATGGCGGCGGTGAATTGTTTGATGTCTTGCGTACGCTCCGCAATATTGCCGATGGCACCGACCGCGCTTTGGGTTGACGACTGAACCGACGCAATTTGTCCGGCGATGTCTTCGGTTGCCTTGGCTGTCTGGACCGCGAGCGCCTTGACCTCAGAGGCTACAACCGCAAACCCTCTTCCCGCGGCGCCCGCCCGCGCCGCTTCGATTGTGGCGTTAAGCGCAAGCAAGTTGGTTTGGCCGGCGACGCTTTGAATAAGCTTGACCACGTCGTCGATTTTTTGTGTCGCCCGCGCGAGCGCGGCGATTTCCTCGTTGGTCGACTGCGCCTCGGTGGCGACGCCGCGCACCACATCCGAGGCCCGGGCCAGTTGGCGATCGATTTCGGCGATCGATTTGGTCAATTCGTCGGCCGCCGTCGCCGCCACCTCGACGCTGGCGAACGCCTCGTTGGAGATTTTGACCGCGCCTGTGGTGTGCGTGTTGGTCTGGTTGGAGTTTGCCGACAGTATTTCTGCCGTCGATCGCATCGCGGCTACACTCTCGGCCACGGTCTGCAACGCTCCCTCGACGCTTTCGCGAAACCAGGCAATCGCCTGCTCGATGGTCGCGCGACGCGCTTCCTGCTCGTCGAGGAGAGCGCTCTGTCTTTCGGCGGCCCGCCACTCGGTAATATCGTCGTGCGTTCCGACCCAGTAGTTGGAACCCGGGATCGCCCGATTAACGACCGAGACGGCGCGTCCGTCGGAAGTTTCCGAGACAAAGCGCACGATCTGGCCGGCGGCCATGGCGTGGATCAATTCAGCGCAATACTCTGCGGGATCGCGCTGCAAACTTCCGGTCTTGACCCGCTCCGCGACGATGTCTTTCAGGTGCGAACCCGGGCCGACGAAATCCGGGGAGAGTCCGTACATCCGCAGATATTGGTCGTTGCAAACGACGAGACGGCCGCCAAGCTCGAACAGCACCACGCCTTGAGTCATGTTGTTGAGCGTCAGCGCCAAGAGGCTGCCGCCGCCCAATCCGCGATTTCTCAATAATCGCGTTAGTCGGCTAAAGACGCGAACCATAATGCTGGCGTTCCCGGCCGGACATTTCCCACTGCTACCTAAGCGAGTCTGCGTTTACGACTCGTTAACACCTCACGCGCTCAGGCCGCCATCCACCATCAACAGACTGCCGGTCGTAAAGCTCGAAGCCGGTGAGGCAAGAAAGAGTACGGAACGCGCGACTTCCTCGGCGCGGACGTGGCGACGCAGAGGAATGATCTCGTTGAAAAACTCCGTGCCGTCGCGTCCGATCGCCGCGCCGAGCCGCTTTTCCACATTCAACTGGAAGTCGTTATCGACCGGTCCGGGATGCAGCGTGTTGACGCGAATATTGCGCGCCGCAGCCTCTTTGGCCAAAACCCGCATCAGACCGATTTGCGCGTGCTTGGCAGTGATGTACGCGCAAACGCCTGGGTCGCCTCTAACGCCGGCGACGCTCGAGGTGATGATGATCGAGCCGCCGTCGTGCATCTGGGGCAAGGCATGCTTGGCGAACAGGAACGCGCCTTTGACATGTACCGCGATCACCGAATCGAAAATGTCTTCCGGATAGTCGGCGATCGGCGCGACTACGCCGAAATTACCGGCATTGCTGAAGAGGAGGTCGATCTTGCCGAAGCGGCTCACCGCCGTGGCGACAGCATTTTTGACTTGATCCGACTTGGTGACGTCGGCCGTACACCAGGCGACAGCCTCGCCGCCGCCGATTGCTGCGGCAGCGTTCTTCAGCGCAGCCTCCTCCAAATCGACCAGCAGCACCTTGGCGCCCTCGGCAACGAGAAGCTTGGCGGAGGCAACTCCGATACTGCCCGCGCCGCCGGTGACCACACACACTTTGTCCTGCATTTGTTTCGTCATCGCATCCTCCAGCGCCGCGATACCTAGCACAGTGCATTGAAGTTCGTGCAACCCGCCGATGCAGCGAAGTCAGTGGCGCAAGCGACGCGGGGCGTGGAGTCAGGGCGGAGCCGATGCTATCAATCGAAGTCCGAACGGCCGTGCCGCGATCGATGAAGGAGGAAGTCCGTGCACAAAGTGTCCATACCCGAGAGCATCGTCGCCCAAGTCAAGGCGCAGCGCGGCAAGCTCAACCGTTACGACCGTCTCTTCGGCCCGAAGACGGCGCTGGTGGTCATCGATCTGCAAAACGTATTCATGCTGCCCGGCATGCCTGTCGAAGTGCCCGCGGCACGCGAGATCGTCCCCAATGTGAACAAACTCGCGGCAGCAACCCGTGCCGCCGGCGGCAAGGTCGTGTGGGTCAAAATGTGTCTCGAAGGCCAAACCGAAGCGTGGCCGGTATTTTTTGACGGCGACCCGCGGCGGGCGACGCTCGCCGAGCTCACTCCCGGCGCGCACGGCTTCGAGCTTCACGCCGAGCTTGATGTGCGGCCCAAGGACGAGATTGTCGTCAAGCGGCGCTACAGCGCCTTTATTCAGGGATCCTCCGACATCGACCGCCGTTTGCGCGAAGCCGGTATCGATACCGTTATCATCGTCGGCACCCTCACGAATGTTTGCTGCGAATCCTCGGCGCGCGACGCCATGATGCTTAACTACAAGCTTGTCTTTGTGTCCGACGCCAATGCGGCATTGACCGATGACGAGCATAACGCGACGCTCGGTTCTGTCCTGCGCGTCTTCGGCGACGTCGCCAGCACCGACGAAGTCATTCAACTGCTGTCGGCGGCAAGCCGCGAACAGGCGGCCTAAAACACATGAGCAAGTGGCAATACACCAAGGGATTGCACGATCTTGGCCGCGGCTGTTTTGCTTATTTGCAGCCGGATGGATCGTGGGGTTGGAGCAACGCGGGCCTGATCGTAAGTGGCGATCAGACGCTGTTGGTCGATACCCTGTTCGATTTGCCGCTGACCGCGGAAATGCTCGCGACCATGCGCGACGCCGTCCCGGCGGCGCGACGGATCGAGAAGCTGGTCAACACGCATGCCAATGGCGACCATACTTTCGGCAATCAGCTCGTTGAGGGCGCCGACATCATCGCGTGTCGCGCCTGCGCCGACGAATATGCCGAATGGTCGCCGTCGCACTTTCTGAAGATTGCCGCTGACTGGAAAAACAACGGCGATGGCGGCGCCTTCTTCTATGAAGCGATGGGCAGCAAATTCGACTGGCGCGGACTGGTCGATACGCCCCCGACAACGGTGTTCGACCAGACGATGGAGCTGACGGTCGGCGACAAAAAGCTGGTGCTGACGCATCTCGGCCCGGCGCATACCCGTGGCGACGTGCTGGTCCACGTGCCCGCCGACCGCATTCTCTACACCGGCGATCTTCTGTTCGTTGGCGGCCATCCGGTTATCTGGGAAGGCCCGATCGGCAACTGGATAAAGACCTGCGACTACATTTTGGGTCTCGACGTCGACGTTATCGTGCCCGGCCATGGACCCATTTCAGAGAAGCCGGCCGTGCGCGACTTGAAGTCCTACTTCGAATACATCGCGTCCGAAGCGCGCCGGCATTTCGACAATGGCGTACCGTCCGAAGTCGCGGCCCAGAAAATCAGCCTCGATCGTTTCGCCTCGTGGCTCGATCCCGAGCGGATGATCATCAACGTCGCGTCGCTTTATCGGGAGTTCTCCGGCGAAAAGAAGCCGCTGGAGCGCATGCCGCTATTCGCCGCCATGAAGCGATGGCGCGACCGGGCCGGGCACGGGCACGATCACGCGGCGCACAGCAAGACGCGGTAGGCGAAGCAAGTGGTGCCCAGGGGCGGAATTGAACCACCGACACCTGCATTTTCAGTGCAGTGCTCTACCAACTGAGCTACCTGGGCCCACAGTGAAGGCGTTCGTCGAACGCCCTCAAAGCATGTACGCGAGCGCGGCGCGTTATAGAGGCTCGGTTCCCGGCTGTCCAGAATAGGCGAGAACCAATTTAATTCGCCGTTTCGCCGTCTTCGCTCCGCTTCTCGTCTTCCTCCTCATCTTCCGTTACGGGCACGGCATAAACGCCGGACAGCCAGCGATTGAGGTCAACGTCGGCGCAGCGCCGCGAGCAAAAGGGGCGGAACTCTGCGACGACGGGTTTTGCGCAGATCGGACAGGCGGGCGGCCGCGTTTCCTTCATGCAAGGGATATGGGACGCAAGGCCGGAGACGCCAGCTTCCCCTCGCTTACAAAGCGTTCAGCCATCCGAAGTGGATCGGGTAACCCTCGCCGCCGAGCAACGCCATGGTGTCGTAAAGCGGCAAACCAACCACGTTGGAAAACGAGCCGACGATCTTGACAATGAAAGTGCCGGCGATGCCTTGGGCCGCGTAGCCGCCGGCTTTGCCGCGCCATTCCCCGGACGCGAGATATGCTTCGATATCATCTTCCGAGAGTCGCTTAAAGCGAACCCGCGTCTCCACATGCCGCTGCCGGAACTTCTCCTTCGGCGTGACCAAACAAACAGAGGTATGAACGCGATGATTACGGCCGGACAGAAGGCGCAAGCATTGCGCCGCCTCGTCGAGCAACTCTGCCTTCGGCAGAATGCGCCGCCCGACGGCGACCACGGTATCGGCGGCGAGAATGAAAGCGCCTTTGAGCTCTTCATCGACGCGCACCATCGCCAATGCGGTCTCGGCCTTGTTGCGCGCGAGCCGCGTGGCGCAAGCCCGCGGCAGCTCGCCCTTTTTCGGGGTTTCATCGACATCGGCCGGCCGCAGCGCGTCCGGCTCGATGCCCGCCTGATTGACAAGTGCGAGCCGGCGCGGCGAACCGGAAGCAAGCACGAATTTTGGGCGACCAATCATTTGAACCGGTAGGTGATCCGGCCCTTGGCGAGATCGTAAGGCGTCATTTCCACAAGCACTTTATCGCCGGCGAGCACGCGAATGCGATTCTTGCGCATGCGGCCGGCGGTGTGGGCGATGATTTCGTGTTCGTTCTCGAGTTTGACGCGGAAAGTGGCGTTCGGAAGCAATTCCGTCACGACACCTGGAAATTCCAAAAGTTCTTCCTTCGCCATTCGCTACCTGGAGATTGCTGACCTGCGGCCGCCCCCGCTCCTAGCAAATATGCGGCCGAAATCGGCGCGGAACCTAGCGGATGATGCGCCATTCCACAACTGCCGCGCCGGGAAACTGACCATGCCATTGCTACTCATTGCCCGGCCGCTTACCGGCGAAGCGTTCGCTGATGTGTGCCAAAAGCTGGTCGCGGACCGCGCGGTAAGCTTCGAGCCGCTGCTCGCGGCTGCCTTCGATGACGCTCGGATCGGGTGTCGGCCAATATTCAACGTCAACCGCGTTGGTGCGCGTGATCTCAAGCGCCCGATGATGCGCCTCGGGCGCGAGCGTCACGATCAGATCGAAATTGAGGCCCTCCAAATCATCGAGTTCCTCGAAGGTGAGCGGCTTGTGACGTGAGATGTCGAGACCGATTTCCGCCATAACGGCAACGGCAAATGGATCGGGTTCGCCTTTGCGCACGCCAGCAGAGCCGACATATATCGACGCCCCCAACATTTGGCGGAGCATGGCCGCCGCCATCGGCGAACGGATGGCGTTAAGGCCGCAGGCAAATAGCACGGCCAGCGGCTGCGCGGGGGACCGGTTGGCGGAGTCCGGCATCGCGGCTCATGACCCCTTCCAATGCAGCACGGTGATCAACGTAAAGAGCCGGCGCGCTGTATCGAAGTCGAGCTCGACTTTTCGCTTAAGGCGCTCCATCAGGATTTGCGAACCCTCGTCGTGGAGTGCGCGGCGGGCCATATCGAGAGCTTCGATGCGGTCGGGCGTGGCTCCGCGGATCGCCGCATAGTAGCTATCGCACACCGTGAAATAATCCTTCACAATGCGCCGGAACGGCGCGAGCGAAAGCAGGTGTGCGATCACCGGTCGACCGTCAACTAATCGAATGTCGAACACCAGCCGATTGCCGTCGATCTTCAGATTCAGCTCGAACGGGCCGCCGTCGTGGCCGGACGGGCGAAACGAATTCTCTTCGATAAGATCGTAAATCGCGATCGCCCGCTCGTGCTCGACGTCTGGGTTCGCGCGTCCGATGGATGACTCATCAAGCGTAACCGCTATGAGTTGGCCGGTTGGTTTTTCATCGCTGCTTGTGCGCGCCATCAGCGGTTGAGCCGGATCGCAATCGAACGGGCGTGCGCATCAAGCCCCTCCGCGGTGGCGAGGGTAATGGCAGCCTCGGCGAGCGCGCGCATTTGCTCCGGACCGCATTTGAGCAACGACGTGCGCTTCATGAAGTCGAGCACGCCAAGTCCGGACGAGAATCGCGCCGACCGCGCCGTCGGCAGCACGTGGTTGGACCCGGCGACATAATCGCCGATCGCTTCCGGAGTGTGCGACCCGATGAAAATAGCACCAGCGTTGCGAATGCGCCGCGCCAGCGCGTCGCCATTGGTTGCCGCGATCTCAAGATGCTCCGGCGCTATGGCGTCGACAAGCGGCAACGCTTCGTCAAGGTCGCGCACCAGAACGATGGCGCCGAAATCGCGCCACGACGCGCCGGCAATCTTGCCGCGCGTCAAAAGAACGAGCTGCCCCTCAACCGCGCGCTCGACCGCCGCGGCAAGCCTCTCGTCGTCGGTGCAGAGTATCGCCTGAGCGCTTTCGTCATGCTCGGCTTGCGCCAACAAATCCGCCGCTATCCAATCGGCGTTGGCGGTGTGGTCCGCGAGGATCAGGACCTCGGACGGTCCGGCAACCAGGTCGATACCGACCTTTCCGAACACGGCGCGCTTGGCGGCGGCCACATAGGCGTTGCCGGGCCCGATAATTTTCGCGACCGGAGCGATGGCGGCCGTGCCGAACGCAAGCGCCGCGATCGCCTGCGCCCCGCCGATCCGGTAAATCTCGTCAATGCCGGAAAGCTTTGCCGCCGCCAATACCGGCGCTGGCACGACGCCGCCGGGCGCCGGCACTACCATGACCAAGCGCGGTACCCCGGCAACCTTTGCCGGCACGGCATTCATCAGAACCGATGACGGATAGGCAGCGGAGCCGCCAGGCACATAAAGCCCAACCGCCTCGATAACGGTCCAGCGCCAGCCAAGCTCGACGCCGACTGTGTCCGTAAAGCGATCGTCCTTGGGCGTCTGTCGGCGATGAAACGTCTCGATGCGGCCTCGCGCGAACTCGAGCGCGTCGAGCAGAGGGCGCTCGCATGCGGCGACCGCAGCGGCTAACTCCTGTTCCCCTACCCGCAGCCCCGTGGTGGCGAGATCGAACCCGTCGAACTTCGCCGTATAGTCGTAGAGCGCGGCATCCCCGCGCGCGGCCACGTCGGCGATAATGGCGCGCACAGACGCTTCAACGTCCGTCGCGACTTCGCGCTTGCTGTCGAGAAAACGGCGAAACCTTTGCGCGAAATCGGCAGCGCGCGTGTCGAGGCGGATGGCCATAACGAATTTCTCATCATCGCTGCCAACAAATGAGCGGCGACCAGTGTTTGCTCGAACGGAAGCGCAGTATCAGGTCTTTCATCTTATAACAATTCTAATGTCGGCTTCTCCGATTGACAAAACCGTGCCGTTCACCAATTTCTCGGATGTTAGGTTTATGTCGGTGCCGACGTCGTGACCGATATTATGAGGTATTCGTGTTTGCTTCGCTTGTGATTGTTTTTCGCGAAGTTTTCGAGGCCGGCTTGATCGTCGGCATCGTTATGGCGGTTACCTCTGGTGTTGCCGGCCGCGCACTCTGGATTTCCGGCGGCGTTGCGGCAGGCGTGCTGGGCGCATGTGCCGTTGCACTCTTTACCAGCCGGCTCTCGGCTCTATTCGGTGGAAGCGGCCAGGAAGTGTTTAACGCCAGCATCCTCAGCTTCGCGGTGCTGATGCTCACCTGGCACAATGTTTGGATGGCGCGTCATGGCCGCGAGCTTGCGGCGGAGATACGCGCTGCCGGGCAAGCCGTGGTCGCAGGCTCAAAGTCGCTCGCGGCCTTGGCGCTCGTCGTGGCCATCGCAGTGTTGCGCGAAGGTTCGGAAGTGGTCCTGTTCCTCTACGGCGTGGCCGCCGCCGGCGGCGGCGGTAGCAGCATGCTGGTCGGAAGTGCGATCGGGCTCCTTCTCGGGACTTTCGTCTGCTTACTGACCTATTTCGGCCTTGTGGCGATCCCGACCCGGTACCTGTTCGGCGTCACCAGCACGTTGATCGCCTTGCTCGCTGCCGGTCTCGCCGCGCAGGCGATCGCCTTCCTGCAGCAGGCGAACATCCTGACGGCATTCGATCAGCCCGTGTGGGACACGTCATGGATTTTGCGGGACGACAGTTGGCTCGGGCGGGCGTTACATACGCTCGTCGGCTACGTCGACCAGCCGACTGCCATGCAGCTCATTGTCTATGTGGCGACGCTGATCGTCATGGCCGGTTTGATGAAGGCTTTTGCGGTGCCGCACGTCCGGCGGCCGGTGGCAGCCTGACTTATCGCTACGCGGTTGTCGTGCCGGCAGAGTGATCTGGGCAGATGACTGCCGCATATGCCTCACCGAGGTCGGCAAGCTCAGCTTCCAAACATTCGACCTCGAGGCGAATGGCGCCTCCTCCGGAGAACGTCAGCAGCACGGTACCGGCGGGCGCGTCGTTCTCGGCGAACTCGATCGCCAAGAGATTGAGTGTTGCATCTTTGTTCGCCTGATCCAGACCCCGGCACTTGCATGCTTTGACCCGCTCAAAACGCAAGGCCGTTCTGCAGCGGCGATAGTCAGGTCCCATGCCTTTGTTGCCGTTGGCTTCGACCGCATTCATCCAGTCGAAACGATCGAACGCCACCAGGAACCGTTGCTCGTGCGGCTTCCAGAGGATGTCGCCGATTTTGACGAGAGCATCCTGCACATGAGCCGAAACGACTTCGATGTCGTCCTTGTCGAGGGCGACAAGTTTGAGTTCCTCCATGAGGCGTCCCCGCTTCAAAGGCTCTTCGTAAGACGAGACTTAGGAAGACTGGAACGGCGCTGCAAGACCCGGAACGCACGTCGGAATCTCCTGCGGGGAAACCCGCCAGTGCCCTTGTTCGATCAGATTTTCTACATGCCTCCCCGGCTGGCGGATTTGCGTCTTTGTTCCCGTCAACGTACGCTGAGGGACAAGACTCTCCGCGAAAACTTGTTGAATTTGCCAACTTCGCGACCAGCCGTCGCGCTATCAACAAGATGCCGCGGCGCGAAAGTTCGATTTGCCTAGCGGCCAAGAGGTTGCTAAGAACAATCTAACAATTTTGATTGTAACCCGTGCCGCGTATCTGCGAGTGTTGTTTCCGATCAAACACTGCGCTACTGATGAACCTCAAACCGATCTGTTGAATTTCTTTCGCGTCTGTTAAAGAGATGATGTAGTGCCTTTCCTGAAAGGGAGGATTTATGGCTAAGAAGTCAAAGAAACGGCGCGCGTGGACAGCGACCGAAGTGCGTGAATTGAAGAGCATGGCGAAAAAGAAAACCACCGCGGCAAGGATTGCCAAGAAGTTGCGAAGGACTGAGGGCGCAACGCGGCAAAAGGCGTTCAGCATCGGGCTTTCGCTCAACTCTCGTTCCTGAAATTCCATCCTCCAAGCTTTCCCAAATTGCGATGAGCACCAGCCCGTGAAGGGCTGGTGCGCAAGCGCGTTTTTGCGACAGGAACGCGGCCATGCCCGGCCTGGGCGTAGCGTCCTTCTTTAATGATTTAGTTTAATGATTTGGCCTTTTAGCCGGGCGCTTTCCGTTCCTGTTTGATCTCAAGCCGACCGGACCGCCCCTTTTGCGCCCGGGGCAAATTCGCGCCCGGCGTGGATGCCGCTTGGCCGTAAACCAAGGTATGATCATCCGGCCGATGGATAACCATTGGGACACCGGGTCATGATATTACCCGGTTCGGTGCCAGGCAGTTCGCGATGACGCAGTTCTCACGCCCGCCGGGGCAAAATTTTGCGGCTTCAGAATTAAGCGCCGCGCTCGCCGCCTGCCGCCGGGCTTTTCTCGCTGTCGCGCTCTTTAGCGGAATGAGCAACGTGCTCATGCTAACGGGCGCGTTGTTTATGCTTGAAATTTATGACCGCGTGCTGCCAAGCCGCTCGGTCCCGACACTCGTGGCCTTGTTGATCCTTGCGGGCGGCCTTTATGCGGCTCAGGGATTTATCGACGCGATCCGCAGCCGGATCCTGGTGCGTGTTGGCCACAGCCTCGACGAGGCGATGAGCACGCGCGTCTATGAGGTCATCGTCCGGCTGCCTCTCAAACTCGGCAGCAAGAGCGGCGGCACCCAGCCAATCCGTGATCTGGATACAGTGCGAGGTTTTCTCTCCGGTATCGGACCTGTTGCCCTGTTCGATTTGCCATGGATGCCGGTTTATCTCGCCATCTGCTTCCTGTTCCACCCCTATATCGGCCTGACGGCACTGACCGGCGCGGTCATCCTTATTGCCATTACGATCGTGACAGAGCTGCGAACACGGCGGCCTACCGGCCGAGCCACCCACCTTGCCGCCGCCCGTAATGCCCTGATGGATGCGAGCCGGCGCAACGCCGAAGCCATAACCGCCATGGGCATGGTCGGCCAAATCGGCGATCGCTGGAGCGAGATTAATCGCAATTATGTAGCTTCGAGCGGCCACGCCAGCGACGTGGTCGGCGGACTCGGCTCGCTTTCGAAGATTTTGCGGCTGCTGTTGCAATCCGCCATCCTCGCGGTTGGCGCCTGGCTCGTGATCCATCAGGAATCGACTGCCGGCATCATCATCGCCGGCTCCATTCTCGGCGGCCGCGCGCTCGCTCCGGTCGATCTGGCTATCGCCAACTGGCGGGGCTTTGTCGCCGCACGGCAAAGTTGGCACCGGCTGTCGCGTCTGCTCGGCAACCTGCCATCGCGTTCCGAGCCGATGCCGCTGCAAGCGCCGGAGAAAATGCTTTTGGTGCAAAATGCCGCGGTCACTCCGCCCGGCGAACCGAAGGTCGTCTGCCAGGACGTGAACTTTTCACTCGACGCCGGTAAGGCGATCGGCGTGATCGGCCCGACCGGATCGGGAAAATCGTCACTGGCGCGCATGCTGGTGGGCGTGTGGACACCGGTGCGCGGTACTGTGCGCCTTGATGGCGCCAGCCTCGATCAATGGTCGCCTGAAGCGCTTGGCCGCCATATCGGTTATCTGCCCCAGGACGTTGAACTGTTTCCCGCTAACGTGGCGCAAAACATCGCCGGTTCGAGGATCCACCGAATGCCGAGGCCGTGCTCGCCGCCGCACAAGCCGCGGGCGTTCACGATCTGATCGTCAATCTGCCCGACGGCTACGAGACCCATATCGGCGACAACAACAGCGGCCTTTCCGCCGGCCAGGCGCAGCGCATTGCGCTTGCGCGGGCGCTTTACCGTGATCCGTTCCTGATCGTGCTCGACGAACCGAATTCCAATCTGGACGCCGAGGGCGATGAAGCACTGACCCGCGCGATCATGAGCGTTCGCGAACGCGGCGGCATTGCTATTGTTGTCGCGCATCGCCCGAGCGCTATCGCCGCCGTTGACTATATTCTGGTTATGGGCAAAGGCCGGCAGCAGCAGTTCGGACCAAAAGAAGAAGTACTTAGCCGTGTTATTCCCGCGAGCGCGACGCCGCGCGCCCTGAAAGTGGTGCCGGATCAGGAAGGCGCAGCGTGAACACCGCGATGCCCAGCGCCCGCTCTTCCATACGCCGGCATGTGGTGGTCGGCACGGCCGTCGTCGCGTTTCTCGCCATTGGCCTTGGCGGCTGGGCTTCAACCGCGGAGATTTCGGGCGCGCTGATTGCGCCGGGGTTCGTGGTCGTCGATTCCAACGTCAAGAAGGTGCAGCACCCGACCGGAGGCGTAGTCGGGGAAGTGCTGGTGCGCGACGGCGATCACGTCAAAGCCGGCGACAGTCTTGTGCGTCTCGATGAAACCGTGACCCGCGCCAACCTGGCGATCGTCCACAAGGGGCTGATCGAGCTCTATGCGCGTAAGGCGCGGTTGGCGGCGGAACGTGACCGCGGAGGCAGTCGCCACGCCCAAGGAGCTGGCGGACAGCATCGGCGATGCCGATGTGCAGGAGGCCTTGGCAAGCGAACGCAAGCTCTTTGAACTACGGCGGGCCGCGCGGCTGGGATAAAAGCAACAATTGCGGCAGCGGATCGCTCAATTTCAAGAAGAGATCCGCGGACTCGAGGCGCAACAGGCCGCCAAAACCAAGGAAACGGAACTGATCGAGCAAGAGCTCGGCGGCATGCGCGAACTGTGGAAAAAGAACCTTATTCCGATCGACAAGCTGACGGCATTGGAACGTGAAACGGCGCGGCTGCAAGGCGAACGCGGGCAGCTCATTGCTTCCGCCGCCCAAGCCAAGGGCAAAATCGCCGAGACCGAATTGCAGGTGCTGCAAGTCGATCAGGACTTGTCCAGCGACGTCGCCAAGGAGCTGCGCGAGACCGATGGCAAGATCGGCGAATATGTTGAGCGCAAGGTTGCCGCCGAGGACCAGCTTAAACGCACCGATATCCGCGCGCCGCAAGACGGCGTCGTCTTTCAGTCCACCGCCAACACCGTCGGCGGCGTCGTCGCCGCCGGCGATCCGATCATGCTTATTGTTCCCGAATCCGATACGTTGTTGGTTGAAGCGAAGGTCGATCCCAAAGATATCGACAAGGTGCAGTTCGGCCAGCCGGTTCTGCTTCGCTTCTCCGCCTTCGACATCCGCACCACGCCGGAGATCAACGGCACCGTATCCCGCGTTGCCGCCGATACCAGCACCGATCAGCGCACCGGCCAGACCTATTACGTTGTGCGCATTGGCATGACGCCCGACCAAATTGCCCGGCTCGGGGATGTCAGGCTTACGCCGGGTATGCCGGTCGAGGCTTTCATTCAGACCGGACAACGCACCATGCTGTCCTATCTGATAAAGCCGCTGCACGATCAGCTGATGCGCGCGTTCCGGGAGAGGTGAGCGGCGGCTCCGTGCTCAGTGCAAACGGGTTCACAAACCGGACACTTGCGCCCGGACGGCGCGTGGTTTCGCCGCGGCCGCCGCGACTGCTATAACCGAAACCTGCCAACCCGGAACCGACTGACATGAGGCTGATCGCTCGCTGGGCGCGGCAATTCGGTCTGGCGCGGGCCGTGTGCACGCTGCTGTTGATTGCGCTGGTGCCGCTGCGCATCACCGACCCGCGGCCGCTGGAAGAAGCGCGGCTGCGCACCTTCGATCTTTTTCAGGCTCTGCGCCCGCGCGAGCAAACGGCGCGGCCGGTCGTCATCGTTGACATGGACGAAAAGAGCCAGAAAGAAATCGGTCAGTGGCCGTGGCCGCGCACGGTGCTTGCCGATCTGGTTTCGGAAATCGCCCGCGCGGGCGCGGTTGCGATTGGCTTCGACATTGTGTTTCCCGAACCCGACCGGATGTCACCCTCGGTCGCGGAAAAGAGCTTCCGGGGCCTCGACCCGGAGACCCGCGCAAAACTCGACGGACTTGCCAGCAACGACGATATTTTCGCCGACGCCATCCGGCGCGCGCGTGTGGTGGTCGGCCAGGCTGGCTCGCCGACGCCGGAGCCGTTGACGCAAGCGGAGAGCGCGCTGCAGACCGGTTTCGCAGTTGTCGGCCCGGACCCGCGCCCGTTCCTGGTCACGTTTCCCGGATTGCTGCGCAACATCATGCCTATCGAGCAGGCCGCCGCAGGCCGCGGTCTCTTCTCCATCAACCCGGAGCGGGACGGCATCATCCGCCGCGTACCGGTGGTCATGAACGCCCAGGGACAATTGGTGCCAACCCTGACCATGGACATGTTGCGCGTCGTCACCAATAGCGGCGCCATTCTCGTACGTACGGACGAAGCTGGCGTGCGTGCCGCGGCGGTGCCTGGGCTTGAAGTTCCGACCGACCTCAACGGCCAATTCTGGGTTCACTTTAACAAGCACGATGCGCAGCGCTATGTATCGGCCACCGACGTACTGCACGGACGCGTCGATCCGGACCGCCTGCGCGGCCGGCTGGTGCTGATTGGGACGTCCGCGGTCGGTCTCCTTGACGTGAAAACCACGCCGGTCGAACCGACCATGCCGGGCGTCGAGATTCACGCGCAAATTCTCGAAAGCATTTTGACCAAGTCGCTGCTGTCGCGGCCGAATTACGCGATCGGCGCCGAGCTTCTGACCGCGATTGTTTTGGGCCTTGCCATCATCATTGCCGCCCCGCTGTTGCCGGCCTCGATCGTGGTCGCGCTCGGTGTGCTTTTGGTCGCCGGCCTCGTCGGCATGTCCTGGTACTTCTTCCTCGCGCACAATCTACTGATCGATTTCACCTACCCGCTGATGTCCTGCTGGCTCATCTATCTGGTGCTCACGTTCTTCAATTATTTCCGCGAGCAGCAGCAGCGTCATCAAATTCGTTCCGCCTTCGGCTTTTATCTCTCGCCGCAACTGGTCGAGCAGCTCGCCCGGTCGCCGGAGAAGCTGGTACTGGGCGGCGAGGAACGGCGGATGACCATACTGTTCTCGGACGTTCGAGGCTTCACCACGATCTCCGAGCACTACAAGGACGATCCCCAGGGCCTCACCCACTTGATGAACCGCTTCCTCACGCCGCTGACCAACGCCATCATCGAACGCAAGGGCACGATCGACAAATACATTGGCGACGCCATCATGGCATTCTGGAATGCTCCGGTGGACGATGCGGACCACGAAGCCAATGCCTGCGAGGCCGCGCTGGAGATGCTGGCGCGCGCCGAAGCGCTTAACGTCGAACTCAAACGCGAAGCTGAAGCCAACGGCGGTCTTTACATGCCGTTGCGCGTCGGGATCGGGCTCAACACCGGCCCCTGCGTCGTCGGCAACATGGGATCGGATTTCCGCTTCAACTATTCGGTGCTCGGCGACACCGTCAATGTGGCTTCCCGCCTGGAATCGCGGACCAAGGATTATCGGCTTTCCATGGTGATCGGTTCGCGCACCGCGGAAGGAGCACGCGAAAAGTTCACCACCATGGAAATCGACCTCATTCAGGTGAAGGGCAAGAAGCAGCCGGAGGCGGTTTTCACGGTGCTTGGACGGGCAGAGATCGACGACGACCCGAGTTGCAAAGAATTGCTCGAACTCAATGCACAGATGCTTGCAAGCTATCGCAAGCAGCAATGGGATGCGACCAAGACGCTGATCGAGCGCTGTCGAAAGCTCGCCAGCGGCTTCGGCGCCGACGGCTTGTACGACATGTATCTCGAACGGATCGTGGCCTATCAGAACGATCCGCCGCCGCCCGATTGGAACGGCGTCTACGAAGCGGAGACGAAGTAGAAAGGCGGTAGGAGCGAAATGCTACGCGGCGTTCTCGGCGCCGGACGGCTGGGCGCTAAAACCTTCCAGCATACGCCGCAGTATGGAAAGATCGACCGGTTTCGGTACTGGTTCGGCGACGTTGAGCTTCAGTGACCGGGCGAGGCGCAGGATCTCGCGCAACGTCTCGTCATCGCAGCCGCTAACCACGATGATTGGCGCCGTACAGCCGGCCGCGGCGAGATGGCGGAGCAACGTCACAGCGCCGCCGCGATCGCCGAGCGCGATATCGAGCGTGACACAATCGAACGTGCCCTCTTGCGAAAGCTTCACCGCTTCGCGATGGTTCGCCGCGCCGACCGGAACGTAGCCGGACTTGGCCGCCGCTCGGCAAATGATCATGCGATGAAGGTTATCGTCGTCGATGACGAGCAGCCGCGGCGCGCGCGCCGCGTCGTTCGTACCGTCCCGTTGTCCTTCATCCGCCGCCAGCGCCTGTCCACCCATGCAACCCGCCTGATATTGCAGTAATGAATAATCGCGGCGAATAATCGGTGAAGGCGTCGAAAGTTGCATTAACGTGCGCACCGAATTCGACGTTTTTCCGCGATCGCAAGAAATGCGGTATAATCGGAGTAAGGAATTTCGTTAAAAATTGCGCGATCGCGTAGCGCCGGCAGCTGCGCCGGTTCGGCAAGCGCTATCTCGGCGCCCGTTTGGCGAGGATCCGCTGCAGTGTGCGCCGGTGCATGTTGAGGCGGCGCGCAGTTTCCGAAACGTTGCGGCCGCACAATTCGTAAATGCGCTGAATATGCTCCCAGCGCACGCGGTCGGCGGACATCGGATTTTCCGGCGGCTCGATCTTCTTGTTCTCGACCGCAAGCAGCGCAGCGACGACGTCGTCGGCATCGACCGGCTTGGCGAGATAATCGACAGCGCCGAGCTTCACGGCATTCACCGCGGTGGCGATGTTGCCGTAACCGGTAAGAATGATGGCGCGCGCATCGGGCCTGCGCTTCTTCATCGCCGAGATCACGTCGAGCCCGTTGCCGTCGGCGAGACGCATGTCAACGACAGCAAAAGCAGGCGGGGATTTCTCGACTTGCAGCAGGCCGTCCGCGACCAATTCCGCCGTGCTCACGGCAAAACCACGTGTTTCCATGGCGCGCGCCAAGCGTTGCAAGAAAGATTTGTCGTCTTCAACAATCAGAAGCGATCGTTCATTCAAGGTTGCGGCAGGAACCATGCTGGGCAGGGCGCCGATTATCGAGCTGGTCATAACAAAATACTCCGTCTCCTACCGATCGCCCTCGCACCCGAATAATTAAGATACAGCAGCGATGGGCTCAAGAGGCGGCGCCACGGGCGGCCGCTCGAAATCCGAGCGGCTCCAGGTGACAGTGACCACGGCCCCCTGCAGCGGCGGCGTCTGGTTCTTGAATGACAATTTGGCCCCGCTGCGCTCGAGTAGTGTTTTGGCGATGAACAAGCCCAAGCCAAGGCCGAATGCCGCCTCTTCGTCATCGCGCGCCGGCCCGGGCTGGCGGTGGGTGACATAGGGCGCGCCAAGGCGATCCAATACTTCCGGCGCGAAGCCCGGCCCGTCGTCGGTGATCGTCATTCGCACCTCGTCGGCCGTCCATTCCGGTGAGATTTCGACGCGAGTGTTGGCGAAATCGACCGCGTTTTCGATCAGGTTCCCGAGGCCATAGCGGACCGCGGCATTGCGAGCGCCGACCGGCTCTGCACCGTCCTTGGTCGCGTTGTTCAAAACCAGCGCAACGCCGAAATTGCGATGCGGCGCCATCGCTTCGTCGATCAGGGCCGACAATGGCACCCGATCGAAAGGATCGGTGGTCGGCAACTCGGTGATCTTCGCCAAGATCTCGCGGCAGCGGCGCGCCTGCTCACGCAGCAATTTCACATCGTCGGAATAAGGCGAATCCGCCTCCAGCGCGCGCTCGAGCTCGCGCGCGACGACGGTAATGGTGGCAAGGGGTGTGCCGAGCTCATGTGCGGCTGCGGCGGCAAGACCGTCGAGCTGTGAAAGATGCTGCTCGCGCGCCAGCACCAGTTCGGTCGCCGCCAGCGCTTGCGAAAGCTGACGCGCCTCCTCCGCGACCTGCCAGGTGTGGACGCCGATGTAGCCGATCGCCAACAAGATCGAGAGCCAGACGCCCACTACGTAAGTTTCCGGCAACTCGAAAGGCTCTTCGCTTTCCCACGGCAACTGATAATGCGCGAAAATCAGCACCGTGGCGCAGATGACGGCAAAAATGCCGAGCAGCAATGTCATGCGCGGCGGCAGCGCGGTAGCCGAAATCAATACCGGGCCGACCAACAAAAAGGAAAAAGGATTTTCGACGCCGCCGGTAAGGAACAGCAACGCCGTAAGCTCCGCCAGATCGAAGCCCAACAGATAAGCGGCGCGGTCAGGCTCAAGCCATTGCGGGCGCTTGAAAGCCAAGCTGCAGCGCCACATTGAGCAGGGCGGACAAGGCAATGACGGCAAGACACGGCCAGATCGGAACGTCGAATTCCAAACCGAAATGGACGACAAGGACAGCGACAGCCTGACCAAACACGGCGAGCCAGCGTAACCGCACCAGTGTATCGAGGCGCACATTCCGTGGCCGGTGATGGGACTGGGGCAGCTCGAACATGAAGCTAATGTAGCGACTGGCGAAAGCTAATCCAAATAAACCGCGGGACGCTCCTCAGGTAGGCTTTGGTCGCGAGCGTTACGGCCGCCATGCAGCAGGCTGCACTTCCGGTTGGGCCCCACCGCGCGCCTGTTCGATGAACTCAAAGAGCTCACGGAGGACTTCGGTGACGCCTTCCCCGCTGACGGCTGAAAGCAGCAGCGGCGACTTTTTCGCGGTGCGCTTGAGCCGCGCTGTTTGAAGCTTGACGTCGTCGGCACTCATCGCATCCGCTTTATTGAGCGCGACCAGTTCGGGTTTTTCTGCAAGACCGTGGCCATAGGCCGAAAGCTCCGCCCTTATGGTCTTGTACGCTTGACCGGCGTCACCTGCCGTTCCGTCGACGAGATGCAACAACACGCGGCAACGCTCGATATGGCCAAGGAACCGATCGCCAAGCCCGCTGCCTTCATGCGCCCCCTCAATAAGGCCTGGGATGTCGGCGAGGACAAATTCGCGGCCATCGACACGGACCACGCCAAGCTGCGGTTGGAGCGTCGTAAAGGGATAATCGGCAATCTTCGGTTTCGCCGCGCTGACTGCGGCGAGAAACGTCGACTTGCCGGCATTCGGCAAGCCGACAATGCCGGCATCCGCGATAAGCTTTAGCCTGAGCCTGATGGTGCGCTCCTCTCCTGGCTGGCCGCTGTTGGCCCGGCGCGGAGCGCGGTTGGTGGCGGACTTAAAATGCGCGTTGCCGAAACCGCCATTGCCACCATGGGCCAGCACCATGCGCTCGCCGGTTTCGGTCAAGTCGGCAAGGAGCGTTTCACCGTCCTCTTCGTAGATCTGCGTCCCAACCGGCACCTTCAGCACGGCGTCGGCCCCATTGGCACCGTGGCGGTCCTTGCCCATTCCGCCGTCGCCGTTTTTAGCGAAGAAATGCTGCTGATACCGGTAATCGATCAGCGTATTGAGGCCCGGAACGGTTTCGGCAATGACGTCGCCGCCCTTCCCGCCATCGCCGCCATTCGGCCCGCCAAATTCGATAAACTTTTCCCGGCGGAACGACACGCAGCCGTTTCCGCCATCGCCGGAGCGGATATAGACCTTGGCCTCATCGAGGAATTTCATGCTGCTGATCCGGATCTGGCGCGCAATAACAACATCCAATTGAGCCGCGCGGGCGACGTGTTCAATGGGATGAGTGCTCTTTCAAACCGATTGATATAGTACGAATATTTGATCACGGTACCTGGATTTAACGTGGCTGGATTTCGGCGCAGTCGAGTGGCCAATGAGCAGCTTTCTGCTGGTCCTCAAACTAGCCTCCCGCGCGGGCATTTGGAGAACGACGCGCCTTTCGCGACTGGCCGGCCTGCCGAGCCTGCTCGGATGGCTAGCGGGTCTTGGCGTCCTTCGCATGCTTGTTCAACTGGCCGAGGCCGGATCGGGCGCCGGATTTAATCCTTACGGACTAAACGCCGTCGTCGCTTGGCTCGCGCTCGAAGCGGCGGTCGCGGCCCTGTTCGTGCCGCCGGCCGCGCGCTGCACGGCGCTGTCGGCCATGTTTGCGCTCACACTCGTAGGCGAAGTGGTCTTCGAGGCAGTCAAGTTTGGCGCGCCACTCATTCCAGCTTCAGCGATCGCCGATCCCCTTTGGCGCGAGCGCGCCGTGCCCCTGGTGCTGTTTGCCAGCATATTGGTGTGGTGGGTTGGTGCCACCGCCGCAGTATTGCGAAGCTTTTCCCCACAGCCGAGGCTTGTTGCGTTCGGCCGGATGGCCGGACTGTGGCTCGCTCTTGCCGCTATAACCGCCGCGGTGCCGCACGCGCCCATTTTTGTCCCCCGCGATTTCGATATCCGCGATGCCAATTGGTGGGAGATGCTTGCAGCACGCCTGGCGAGCCCGGTAGGGGCCAAAGGTCAGACGGCGCGCGACACGCAAGCTCAAGGCGCGCTTCTCGCGGCCGAGACTGCGGATCTCGCCCCCACTGTGAAAGGCGCGACCAACGTTTACGCGCTAGGCATCGCCGGCTGGGCCGATCAAGACGTGTTTGTCAAAGAACTCGACGGTGGATTGGCGGCGATGGGCGACATCTTCCCGATCCGCGGCCGCACGCTGCGCCTCGTCAACGATCGTGCCAGCGCCGAACATGTTCCGTTGGCGACCGACCGGAATTTCATCGCCGCCGTTCAGGCTATCGGCAAGGTGATGAACAAAACCGACGACGTGCTCCTACTGTTAATGACGTCGCACGGTGAGCACACGGGTTTCGCATTGAAATTCCCCAACGAGACCGCAAGCGAGCTGACGCCGCAGTTCGTTGCAGCCACGCTCAACAACGAAGGAATCAAAAACCGCATCGTCATCGTTTCGGCGTGCTTTTCCGGTGTGTTTGTGCCGCCGCTGGCGAACGACGACACCATCGTGCTTACCGCGGCGGACGCCGTAAACACTTCTTTCGGATGCGCACCGGAGCGTGACTGGACCTATTTCGGCGACGCTTTTTTCCGGCAAAGCATACGTCGCGGCCGCGATCTGCAGCACACATTCGAGAACGCGCGCCTTCTCATCAGCGGCTGGGAGATGATGGACCGAGCAAAACCGTCCAACCCGCAAGCGCACTTTGGGCCGGCTTTAGTCGCCAGGCTGGAGCCGTTCTTCCGGCCGGACGCCGGCACGGAGCACTAGAGCGGCCAGCGCTCAAGCCACGCACCTGACTTGGCCCCACGACTTGAGCGAAGCCCACAATCCGCGATCGAGACGGAACCGATCCACGGGAGCCGCGGAGTTGATGGAGCGGATGCGCGTGAGCCGTACCCCGGTCCATTGAAACGCGCATTTTTCCAGCACGCGACGCGACGCCGGATTAGTCACCCGGGCGCCGGAGAGCAACGTCTCACAGCCGAGATCGCCGAAAGCATAATCCACGACAGCCCGTGCGGCCTCGGTCGCATAACCGCGGCCCCAAAACGGCACGCCGAGCCAATATCCGAGTTCAGGGCCCGTCCTCGCGCGGATCAATGCCGCAAGCGCCGATCAACCGGCCGTCGCGGATCACGACAAAACAAGCTTCGCCTTCGCGTGAGTTGGCCACGGCAATGAATTCCTCGGCATCGGCGACGCGATACGGATGCGGAATGCGTGCGGTGTTCACCGCCACGCGAAATTCATTCGCGAGCGTGCTGATGGCTTTTGCGTCTTCGCGACGCGGCGCGCGCAACTTCAGCCGCGCCGTCTCGAGGACAGGGACACGTACATCTTCGCTGATGTAGGCGACTATTTCCGGCGCGAATGTCATCGCGGGCTCCTGCAAGAAACCGAAAGGGGGAGCCGGCATCCGGTCTCCCCCTTTTCGAAGCCCATTTGGGCCCGCCGGTTCGACTGAACGCCGGCGGACTCCGATGATCCACCGTATTTACTGGGCCGCGGCCTCCGTTGCCGGAAGTACCGATACGAACACGCGGCCCTTGGTTTTGGTACGAAACTCGACCCGGCCGTTAACCAGCGCAAACAGGGTGTGGTCGCGGCCGACGCCCACATTACGGCCGGGGTGCCATTTAGTGCCGCGCTGGCGCGCGATGATCTTGCCAGCGGTGATTTCTTCACCGCCGAAAATCTTAACTCCGAGCCGTTGACCGGCGGAATCGCGGCCGTTACGCGAGGAGCCGCCTGCTTTTTTGTGAGCCATCGCTCAAACCTTTCTGATCCGCTACCTATACCCGATTCATGACAAAAGCATCACCACTTTCGCTTATTTCTTCTTCTTCTTCGGCGGCGAAGTTTTGGCTTTGCCTTTAGCCGCCGGTTTCTTGCCCTTAGCCGCCGGCGCTTTTGCCTTCGCCCGGGTTTCGCCGGCCGCTTCGGCGCCTTCGGACGCGTGGGCTGTCGAATCCGCCGATTCCGCGGCGACTTTTACCGGCGCGCGCCGCGGACGCGGCGGCGGCGTTTTGTTCGCCTTGCGCCCCTCGGTCAGGATCTCGGTGATGCGGATCAGCGTAAATTCCTGGCGGTGGCCTCGCTTGCGCCGCGAATTTTTCCGCCGCCGTTTCTTGAACGCAATCACCTTCGGGCCGCGCGCCTGATCGAGCACCTCGGCCGCAACCGCCGCGCCGGATACAGTTGGAGCGCCGAGCGTTACGCTATCGCCGCCGACGACTAAAACCTCGCCGAACTCGACGATGTCGCCGGGGTCGCCCTTGACCTTGGCGACCTGAAGTACATCTTCGGCGGCAACACGGTATTGCTTGCCACCTGTCTTGAAGACCGCGAACATCTTTGTCCTCGTGTTCATTCCCGGTGCTCGGAAGGTTGTTCCGGACCGGCTTCTTTGCAGTCAATTCTGCTGGTTAAGGCGCGCGGGACCGGCTCGCCCCAGTATCGCCCGCGTCCTTATGACGGGGCGGTAAATCCCTGTCAAGAAATGCAAAGCTGCCGCGCGACCGGTCTTTGCTCCGGTGTGCTAAGACAGGCGCCAGAACAGGGAGGTAGCTCATGCCGACGAACGGAAAAAGCTTAAAGATTGGCTGGATTGGCGCCGGCCGCATGGGCATTCCCATGGCCGAGCGGCTGATCAAGGCCGGCTATGACGTGAGTATCTGGAATCGCACCCGCGCCAAAGCCGAACCTTTGCAAAAGATCGGCGGCAAGGTGGTTGACCACCTGTCCGATCTGAAAGGCGTCGACGTGCTGTTCTCCATCGTCGCTACCGGCAAGGATGTGCAGGAGGTTTTGTACGGAAAGAACGGCGTTTGCAGCCAAGGCGGCAAAATACCGCCCACGGTGGTTGATTGCTCGACCATCGCAGTTGAGGAGTCGGCGGCGGTCCGCGAACGCCTCAAACAACTCGGCGCTGATTTCGTCGCCGCGCCGGTGAGCGGCAACGCCAAAGTCATCAAAGCTGGAAAGCTGTCGGCTGTCGTTTCCGGCGATGAGGAGGCCTGCAAGGCCGTGATGCCACTTATCGAGGTGTTCGCGCCGCGCGGCGTTTCCTATGTCGGCGAGGGCGAATTGGCGCGCGTGTGCAAGATCGCTCACAACGTCATGCTCGGGGTGATCATCGAGAACCTGATCGAGATGACGCTCTTGACCAACAAAATGGGCGTGCCACGCCACGCCTGGCTCGCTTTCCTCAACAACAGCGCCATGGGCTCGATGTTCACGCGCTATAAATCGCCGGCGTTGGTCAATCTGGACTGGACCACGACATTTACGCCGGAACTGTTGCGCAAGGATTTGGATCTCGGTCTCGAACTTGGCCGGGAAATTGATGTGCCAATGCCGGTGACGGCGGCGGCGCGCGAAGTTCTACAAACTCATTTCGGCGCGGCTATGCGGCAAAAGAACCCGCAAGAGTATTTGCAAAAGGATTTTTCAGCGCTCGCAGAAACGATGGCGCTTGCCGCCGGGATGAAGCTTGAAAGCGAGAACCAGAACGTGCCGACCGGCCTCGAAAGCTAGCCGCAGATCTTAGGTACTGGCGCAACGGAGTGGCCGCCGCGAAGGCCGCGGGCGTGCGATAAACCGGCCGAGGCGCTTCCGCACGATTGTTCAAACCGTGCGGCGCTGGCTTCTGTCAGAAAACACCAAGAGCGCGGATCTATCCGCTAATGACGCCGATAATAACGGCGGTGGTAGGTCGCGTGCTGCCGCGCCATGGCCTGGCGGCATTCCAAACTCAGGTTCCGGTAATTGCGTCTCATGCATATTGTAATCTTGGGGACGTCGGGAACGAAATCGGAGCAAATCCGCATCGCGTCCCCCGTGCATGCCTGGCGGACTTCGTCGGATTGTGCGCTGGCACTCCCTGCTCCGGCTAACAAAAGACTGGCAGGCAACGCCAGCCAGCCGGCAAGATACAGAATACGCAGCATAATTTATTCCTTGGGTTCTGCGTGGGCCTCTTTCACGCCGCACCCTAGAGCATCATCCGGAAAAGTGGAAACGGGTTTCCAGAGCTTCCGTGAATAAACCGTATTCTATGGTGGGAACGCCCGATGGCCGTGCAAGCCAGAAACCATCCCCTAGGCGAGCCAGAACGACCCATCGGAAGGCGATGCCGGTGCGACACGCGGGGCGGCCTTGTTGCAGCAAAGGGCAGATTTCCGCGCATATCCCAGCACAAAAAAGGGAAAGCCGGCTTGAGCGCCGTAACAAAGCAGGGCCGCTGGCGAGCACGCGGATGCAAAAGCTTTTGATCTCTGTCGGCGATGCTATGAAAGACCATGCGCACCCAAGTCGCCATTATCGGCGCCGGTCCGGCAGGGTTATTGCTCGGTCAGCTCCTGCACAAACACGGTATCGATAACATCATTCTCGAACGTCAAACCGCGGAATACGTGGCGAGCCGCGTCCGCGCGGGCGTCATTGAACAAGTCACAATGGACTTGCTCGACGAAGCCGGTGTCGGCGGCCGCATGCATGCCGACGGACTTGTGCATGAAGGCGTCCAAATCTGTGTCGATGGCGTACGCCACCGCATTTCATTCAAGGAAATGACCGGCAAAGTGGTGATGGTGTACGGGCAGACCGAGATTACCAAAGATCTGATGGATGGCCGCGCGGCGGTCGGCGCACCGACCGTCTACTCCGCGCACGACGTGAATCTGCACGACATATCCGGCAGCCAACCGCGCGTCTCCTATCACGCCGGGGGCAAGACGCATGAGATTGAGTGCGACTTCGTCGCCGGCTGCGACGGTTTTCACGGCGTTTGCCGCATGAGCGTCGCGCCGAGCGCGATCACAACGTACGAACGCCTCTATCCGTTCGGCTGGCTCGGGGTTCTCTCCGATACGCCGCCGGTGTCCGACGAGTTGATCTATGTGCGCCACCCGTCGGGTTTCGCGCTCTGCTCTATGCGCTCGCCGACGCGCACCCGCTACTACCTGCAATGCGATCTCGCCGACACCATCGAGGCCTGGCCGGACGAACGCTTCTGGGAAGCGCTTAAGCCGAGATTAGATGACGAGGCGCGCCAGCAGCTAGTGACGGGTCCTTCGATTGAAAAGAGCATTGCACCGCTGCGCAGCTTCGTCGCCGAGCCGATGCGCTTCGGCCGTTTGTTCCTCGCCGGCGACGCCTCGCATATCGTGCCGCCAACCGGCGCGAAGGGACTGAACCTTGCCGCGAGCGACGTTCGCTATCTGGCGCAGGCGTTGGTCGAGCACTACGAGGAAAATTCGGATGCGGGACTTGAGCATTATTCCAGCCGCGCGCTGGCGCGAGTCTGGAAGGCCGAGCGTTTCTCGTGGTGGATGACCACGATGCTCCACAGGATTTCCGAAAATCCGTTCGACCACAAGCTGCAGCTAGCCGAACTCGACTACCTCTTCCGCTCAAAGGCGGCAGCGACCGTATTTGCCGAGAATTACGTGGGGCTGCCGTATTAGGCCGGCGCGATAGTGGGCGCCGCCTTCAGTTCGTCGCCGGTGGCAGACCAGGAAGGGAACCCGGCGGTCCTCCAAACGTTATCAATGCGAGTGTCGATCTGCAAAGGAGCATGCCATGCCGTTGCTTATGTGGATCGCGTTATGGTCAGGTTTGCTGGGGGTGGCAAACGGCTGGCAGGAGACCATGCTGCCCGTGCGCGTTGGGACAAAAGACCGTCGCGATCACCGCCCGAGTTAGTTTCTTATCTGTGGTGCAATAAACGCTAAGCGCGCCGCACAACCCGGCGCGCTTAGCGTTTTTGCGCCGGAGCTAGAGCAGGAAAAGCCGCGCGCGGCAGCCCGATTAAGCACGATCCCAAGGGGAAACCGCGGCTGGTCGCGTCAGGTTGCAGGAAGCGTATCACGCCGTTATCAATACGCGCCTTTAAGCGCCGGCTGATAATTGGTCGGCGCGATTGCCTGAAAAAGCGCAGACGACGGCCATGGCTCGTCTTGTCATGAAATTCGGCGGGACCTCGGTCGCCAACATCGAGCGCATCCGCAATGTTGCGCGCCACGTCAAGCGCGAGGTCGACGCCGGGCACGAAGTCGCCGTCGTGGTTTCCGCCATGTCTGGAACGACTGATCAACTGGTCGGCTGGTGCGAAGAAGCTCTGGCGCAGCGGCAGATCTTCGATGCCCGCGAATACGACGCCGTTGTGGCCAGCGGTGAGCAAGTGACCGCCGGCCTGCTCGCTATCACGCTTCAGGACATGGACATCAATGCGCGCTCCTGGCTCGGCTGGCAGCTTCCGATCGTGACGTCCAACGTGCACGCTTCGGCACGCATTCTCGACATCGACGGCACCGAACTGATCCGCCGTTTCGGCGAACGCAAGGAAGTCGCCGTCATCGCCGGCTTCCAGGGCGTGCACAAGGAAACTGGGCGCATCACCACGCTCGGACGCGGCGGTTCGGATACTTCGGCCGTGGCAATTGCCGCGGCGATCGGAGCTCAGCGCTGTGACATTTATACCGACGTCGACGGCGTCTACACTTCCGATCCGCGCGTCGTGCCGCGCGCCCGGCGGCTTGCCAAGATCGCATTCGAAGAAATGCTGGAGCTCGCATCGCTCGGCGCCAAGGTGATGCAGGTGCGTTCGGTGGAGCTTGGCATGGTTCACAACGTGCGCATTTTCGTCCGCTCAAGCTTTGACCGGCCGGAGGATATCGATCCTCACGGTACTCCGCCCGGAACGCTGATTTGCGACGAGGAGGAGATCATGGAACAGCAAGTTGTCACCGGCATCGCCTTCTCGCGTGACGAGGCGCAAATTTCGGTCCGCGAAGTCGCCGACAAGCCGGGAGTTGCCGCCGCGATTTTCATTCCATTGGCGGAAGCCAACATCAACGTCGACATGATCGTGCAAAACGTTTCCCCCGACGGGAAAACCACCGATCTAACTTTCACCGTTCCGGCCACCGATTATCAGCGCGCGCTCGACGTGATCACCAAGGCGAAGAAGGCAATCGGATTCAAGCGCCTCGACGGCGCCACCGACGTCGCCAAGATCTCGGTCATCGGCATCGGCATGCGCAGCCATGCCGGAGTGGCGGCCGAGGCCTTCCGCGCCCTGGCCGAGCGCGCCGTTAATATCCGCGCCATCACCACCTCGGAGATCAAGTTTTCGCTTTTGATCGACGCCGCCTTTACCGAGCTTGCCGTTCGCACGCTGCACTCGCTCTACGGTCTCGATCACGCGGGAGCCTGATCGCCGCGGGCTTTTTGGATTCAGCAACAAAATTCGCGCGTCGCTGCGGCGCACAAATCGCCGTCACGCGAATGTCTTTGGCTTGCGGTTTGCGTGGGGCATTCGATATAGGCTGAGGTGCTCGCCACGGCCCGGGCCTGGGCGATTCCATTTGCTGCCGGCCGGCGCGGCGCAGGCTTTGCGTCCGGCCCAATTAAGACGTCCGAGGAGTTCACGCTATGCGTGGCGCGCTCGGCGGGCCGCGTGTGCTGTTACGCCGACTTCGCGAAGTGATGGCGGAGCCGGTCAGCGCGCAGGAACGCCTTGACAAGATCGTGGTGCTGATCGCCGCCAACATGGTGGCGGAGGTCTGCTCCGTCTACGTGCTACGCGTCGATGCCACCCTCGAACTCTACGCCACCGAAGGCCTCAACCGCGATGCCGTGCACCACACGGTGCTGCGTTCGGACGAAGGTCTGGTCGGCTTGGTCGCGAGTCAGGCAAGCGCAATAAACCTGTCGAACGCGCAGGCTCACCCGGCGTTCTCCTATCGGCCGGAAACCGGCGAAGAAAGCTATCACGCCTTCCTCGGTGTGCCGGTACTGCGGGCAGGCAATACGCTGGGCGTGCTGGTCGTACAAAACCGCGCGCGCCGCACCTATTCCGAAGAAGAGGTCGAGGCGCTGCAAACGACGGCGATGGTGCTCGCCGAAATGATCGCCTCCGGCGAGCTTTCGGCGCTGGCGCCTCCGGGCGCCGAGCCCGCCGCCCGCCGCTCGCTGCATCTCTCCGGACGCGCGCTCGCGGACGGAATCGCGCTCGGGCACGTCGTGCTGCATGAGCCGCGCGTTGTCGTCACCAACTACATCGCCGACGACATTCCGAAGGAATTGAAGCACCTCGAGGCGGCGGTCGAGGCGCTGCGCACGCAACTCGACGAGCTTCTTGAGCACGGCGACGTCGTTGAAGGCGGCGAACATCGCGATGTGCTCGAGGCTTATCGCATGTTCGCCCACGACCGCGGCTGGGTGCACAAGCTCGAGGAAGCAGTGATGACTGGGCTCACCGCAGAAGCCGCGGTCGAGCGCGTCCAATCCGACACCCGCGCACGCATGCTGCGCCAGACCGATCCGTATCTGCGCGAGCGGCTGCACGATCTCGACGATCTTGCCAATCGTTTGATGCGGCAGCTCACCGGCCGGGATCATGCGCCTTCGCGGGAGAACCTGCCGGAGAACGCCATTCTTGTCGCACGGTCCATGGGGCCAGCGGCGCTGCTCGACTACGACCGCAAGCGATTGCGCGGGCTGGTGCTCGAAGAAGGCGGACCGCATTCGCACGTCGCTATTGTCGCGCGGGCTCTCGGTATCGCGGCCGTCGGCGACGTCGACAACGCCACCGGCATCGCCGATCCGGGCGACGCCATCATTGTCGATGGCGCGTCGGGCGATGTGCAATTGCGTCCCCTGCCCGACATGGAGGCTGCCTATGCCGAGCGGGTGCGCCTGCGGGCGCGGCGTCAGCAACAATATCAGGCATTACGCGATCAACCGTGCGTGACCAAAGATGGCCAGAAAATAGCGCTGCTGATCAATGCCGGTCTGAATGTCGACCTGCCGCACATCGCCGATACCGGCGCCGCCGGGATCGGCCTGTTCCGCACCGAATTGCAGTTCATGGTGGCTCCGAACTTCCCGCGCGCCAGCGAGCAGTACACGCTCTATCGGGCTGTGCTCGACGCCGCCGGCGAACGGCCGGTGACTTTCCGCACGCTCGATATCGGCGGCGACAAAGTGCTGCCGTATATGCGCAACGTCGAGGAAGAGAATCCGGCGCTTGGCTGGCGCGCGATCCGCCTCGGGCTTGACCGGCCGGCATTGTTGCGCACGCAATTGCGGGCGCTATTGCGCGCCGGCGGCGGACGTTCGCTGAAAATCATGTTCCCGATGATCGCGACGGTCGCTGAATTCGACCAGGCCAGGGCGCTCGTCGAGCTCGAACTCACGCATTTGCGCCGTCACGGTCACAAGCTGCCTGACGAAGTCGAGGTCGGCAGCATGGTCGAGGTCCCGTCGCTCCTCTATCAACTGGACGAATTACTAAGCCGCGTAGATTTCCTTTCAGTCGGCTCCAACGATCTCGTTCAATTCCTTTATGCCGTAGATCGCGGTAATCCTCGGGTCGCCGGCCGCTTCGATCCGCTGTCGAAACCCGTTTTGCGCGCGCTTAAAGACATCGCCGACAAGTGCCAGGAACATGCAAAGCCGGTGACGGTGTGCGGCGAACTGGCTTCGCAGCCGTTGGGTGCGCTGGCGCTCGTCGCGATCGGATATCGCTCGCTGTCGCTCACGCCCTCGGCCATGGGGCCGGTCAAGGCGATGCTGCTCGAACTCGACAGCAGCAAGGCCGCCGGCTTCCTGTCGCCGCTGATCGAGAAATCGACTGGCGCTACGCCTATTCGCGAGCAACTGGAAAAGTTCGCGGCGGCCGAATTGTTACAGATTTAGCATTGCCTTTCGGACGGCGGCGAGGACCGGACTTGTCGCTGCCATCTGTGTCCTCTACTTAACCAAACACCATGTTGCCGGAACAAAAACTCGACGCGCTTATCGCCCGCCACTCAGCGCTTGAACGCGACCTTTCGGCCGCCATGCCGGCCGAAGCCTACGTCAAGCTATCGCGCGAATTCGCCGAACTCGCACCGGTCGTCGAGGCGGTGAAATCCTATCGGGCGGCGCGGCATGAGCTCGAAGGCGTCGAGAGCATGATCGAGGACCCTTCCACCGACGCGGAGATGCGCGCCATAGCGGCGGCGGAACGGCCGGAGCTTGAGGCCCGGCGCGCCTCGCTTGAACACCAGTTGCGGCTCGCGCTCATTCCCAAGGATGCGATGGATGAGCGCAACGTCATTCTCGAAATTCGCGCCGGCACCGGCGGAGACGAGGCGTCGCTGTTCGCCGGCAATCTGTTTCGTATGTACGAACGCTACGCGGCCACCCAGGGATGGAAGGTGGAGATTATGGACGCGAGCGAAGGCTCCATGGGCGGCTACAAGGAAATCATCGCTGAAATCCGCGGCCGCGGCGCCTTCGCCAAACTGAAATTCGAATCCGGCGTGCATCGCGTCCAGCGCGTGCCCGACACCGAAGGCTCCGGCCGCATCCACACCTCGACGGCGACCGTTGCCGTGCTGCCGGAGGCGCAAGATCTCGACATCGCCATCAACGAGCAAGACTTGAGAATTGACACGTTGCGCTCGGGAGGCGCCGGCGGACAACACGTCAACAAGACGGAATTTGCCGTTCGCGTCACTCACATCCCTACGGGAATTGTCGTCATGATGCAGGAGGACCGTTCCCAGCACCGCAATCGCTCCAAGGCGATGGCCGTGCTGCGCACGCGCCTTTACGATTTCGAGCGCCAGAAATTGGATGCCGCGAGAGCGGCGGAACGCCGTGGCCAAGTCGGCACCGGCGATCGATCCGAACGCATCCGCACCTACAACTATCCGCAAGGCCGCGTATCGGACCATCGGATCAATCTGACGCTCTATAAGCTACCCCAGATATTGGAGGGCGAAGCTTTGGGCGAAATCGTCGACGCCCTCGTCGCCGAGCACCAGGCTGCTCTACTAGCTTCCGAGGAGGCGTGATGCCCGCGGCCGAAGTGTTCGTACCGGCGGCGCGCGGCGCATCGGAGCTCACCGTGGCCGGCATGCGGCGATCGCTGGTGCAACTCTTTCTTGAAGCCGGCCTCGATTCACCGAGTGCCGACGCACGTATTCTCGTCGGTCACGCGCTCGGCCTCGATCACACTGCATTGGCAGCGGCCGGCGACCGTTCCGTCAGTGCAAAAGAAAGCGAGACTATTACCGCGCTCGCGCAGCGGCGGCTCACGCGCGAACCGGTGGCGCGCATTGTCGGCAGCAAAGAATTCTGGAGTCTGCCGCTCGCCATCAATTCGTCGACGCTCGTGCCGCGGCCGGAAACAGAGACCATCGTCGAAGTCGCGCTCGCGGCCGTCGACGCAAGTGGCCAGCGGACGCAAGCGCTGCGGATTGCGGATATTGGAACCGGATCGGGTGCGCTGCTCCTCGCATTGCTCAGCGAATTGCCGAATGCCCACGGCGTCGGCACCGACATTAGCGTCGAAGCGTTAACGATGGCACGGGCCAACGCCCAACGGCTCGGCATAACCAGAGCGGCGTTCGCCGCCGGTGACATGGCGTCTCCGTTGGGCGCGCCGTTCGACCTGATTGTTTCCAATCCACCCTACATCGCCGCCGGAGAGTTCGCCGCGCTCGATCCCGAAGTACGCGCGTTCGACCCGCGATCGGCGCTCGACGGCGGACCCGATGGACTTGATTACTATCGCGCCCTGAGCCTCTCGGTGCCGCCGCTGTTAACATCCCGCGGCGCGCTCGTGGTCGAAATCGGCGCGGGGCAAGGGGACGCAATCGCCCGATTGTTCTCGGCCACGGGGCTTGTGGCGGCTACGCCGCATCCCGATCTTAATGGCGTGCCGCGGGCGCTGTTGGCGAGAAAAGCGAATGGCGGGCTATGAGCAACATGCATTGACCCCCCGGCAAAAAGTCGGCAAAAAAGCGCTTGGAATATCGCTCTGAACCTACTAGTTTGCGCCAACGGAATCGGCCCCAGATAAAGTGCCGCGCCGCCTCAAATGCTCAGAGCATCGCTTTTTAGAGGCTTGGCCGCGCAGGCCAGTTGAAACGAAAGCTGGAACAGCGAAGCCGGATCGGACGGCAAACGGGATCGCCAAGATTCAGACCGAGAAGCTCAGTCGGTTCGGCGCGCATTTGCGAAATGTCGCGCTTTCCTAGAGGTTCGCAACGCCGCAGTCGAGCGCTGGGGCTGCGTACGTGCGTGACGTTGGCAGGGCCCATTTGCCGTTGATACGGCGACGAGTGCAACGAAAAATGAGCAACTTGTCCGCAGAGATGCGCCCGGCACGACGTAACGGTGTTGAGTAAAATGGCGGCGCAGTTGCCGTTGCAAACGAGGGGGTTGGCGAACAGCAAACCATGAGAAACGGTCAGAACAAGCGCATGCGCGGTCGTAATCGCAAAGGCGGCGGCCACCACCACCATCAGAATCCCTTGTCCCGGGTCTATGAATCGAACGGGCCGGACGTGAAAATTCGCGGGCCGGCGGCGCATGTCGCGGAAAAATATCTTCAGCTCGCCCGCGATGCGCAGAGCTCGGGCGATCCGGTTGCAGCGGAAAATTACTATCAACACGCAGAGCATTATTTTCGTCTGATCGCAGCCGCCCAGGAGCAGTTTCGTCAGACCCAGCCCTATTACCAGCAACAAGCCGGCGGCGACCCGCGCGTCAATGCTTCCGAGGAGGGTTACGAAGACGGCGACAACGAGCAAAACTCCGTGGAGGGCGAGCCGTTTGCGCCGCGCGACACACAACAGCCGTTCTATCCCCGCGACCAGCATCACCAGCAAGGCCAGCCGCAACAGTCTCAGCAGCGGCCGCAGTTTCAATCCGGAAATGATTCCGCGAACGGCAACGAAGACGATGTCGATCGGCTGCCGTCATTCATCACCGGCGGCGGCCAGCCGCCGGCTGCTCCGCCGCAACAGGGGCACGGACCGAACAATTCCAATGGTCAGAATGGCTATGATGGTTCATCCGACCGTTTTCCGTTGCACCGACGCCGGCGGCGTCATCGCGGCGGCGGCCCGCGCGACCATTCCATGAGCGGCGAAGGCGGCGATACGCCGTCCGGTTCGCGCCAGAACGACGACTGACCGCAAAGGTAATCGGCGGCGTCAAACCCGGCTATTTCCGGTTCTGGACATGCCCGACGCAGCCCCAATCGGGCATGCGCGGATGACCGTTGCCTCGGCTTCGCAAGTGGCGTTAAGTTGCGCCGCGCCCGCGATTATCCGGGCCTTCAAAAGGATTTTGCATGTCCACGATCGAGGACCGCGCGCCCGCCGCCAAGGCAAACCTCAACGATGACATCGGTGAGGAAAATCGCCTCGCGATGTACCGCACCCAAGTCGTTATCCGCGAAGCCGAGCAGCGCGCCTACGATCTCTTTCTCCAGAACCTGGTGAAAGGCACCAGCCATCTTTCACTCGGCCAGGAAGCGGTCGCGGCCGGATTTGCCGTGGCGATGCGCAAAGGCGACCTTTCGTTTTGCACCTACCGCGGCCACGCGCATACGCTTGCCCGCGGCGTTCCGATTACCAAAGTGCTTGGCGAACTGATGGGACGCGACAACGGCCTCATGCGCGGCAAGGGCGGCTCGATGCATCTCACTTCGGTCGATCACGGCGTGATGGGTTCGTACGCCATCATCGGCGCGCATCTGCCGATCGCTTGCGGCGCGGCGTGGCGCGCCCAGTATAAAGGCGAGAAGGACGTGTCGGTCTGCTTCTTTGGCGACGGCACCACCAATATCGGCGCGTTTCACGAGGCGTTGAACTTCGCCGCAGTGTGGAAGCTTCCGGTAGTCTTTGTCTGCGAGAACAATCTTTACATGGAATACACGCCGATCGGTGACGTCACCGCGGTGGAACATCCAGCGGCCGATCGCGCCGCGGCCTACGGACTGCCGCGCATCATCATCGACGGCAACGACGCTGACGCGGTCTATCGCGCCGCCGCGACTGCTTACGACAAAGCCCGCGCCGGCGAGGGCCCGTCGTTGATCGAATGCATGACGTATCGTTACAGCGGGCATTCGCGCGCCGATCCGGCCAAATATCGGCCCGAGGGCGAGCTGGAAAAATGGAAAGAACGCGATCCGATCAAGCTCTATCGCGAGCGGCTCAAACAATTTGGCGTCAGCGACGAGGCAATCGCGCGCATCGAGAACGACGTGAAACGCGAAGTGGACGAGGCGACCGAAGCCTGCAAGGCGGCGCCGCCACCGGCGCTCGATCTCCTGACCACCGACGTTTATGCCGACGGAGGTTTCGCATGGCGGAACTGACCTACCGCGATGCCGTCATCCGCGGCATCGCGCAGGAGATGGCGCGCGATCCCGACGTGGTGTTTCTCGGCGAAGACATCGGCAAGGCGGGCGGCGTGTTCAAGGCGACCGTCGGTCTTTACGACCAGTTCGGGCCGTTGCGCGTACGCGACACGCCGATTTCCGAACAGGCGATCCTCGGCGCCGCCATGGGCGCGGCGATGACCGGACTAAAGCCGATCGCCGAGATCATGTTCTCGGACTTCATCGCGGTGTGCTTCGACTATATCGCCAATGAATTTTCCAAGAGCCGGTACATGACCAACGGCCAAGTGAAAATTCCCCTGGTGGTGCGGACCGGCAACGGTGGCGGCGCGCGCTTTGGCGCCCAGCATTCGCAGAGCGTCGAGAACTGGTGCATGATGATCCCGGGACTCAAAGTTGTGGCGCCGTCATCACCGACCGACGTGATCGGGCTGCTGGCGGCCGCCGTGCGCGATCCCGATCCGGTGATCTTCCTCGAGCACAAGTCGCTCTATGCGACCAAAGGGGAAGTGCGCGACGGCGAAATTGTCGACACGCTCGGCACCGCGAAGATCGTGCGTCCTGGCAAGGACGCGACCATCCTCGCGCTTGCCTTGATGGTGCCTCGGGCTCTCGCCGCCGCGGAGAAGCTCAAGAGCGAGCATGGCATCGATTGCGAAGTGATCGATGTGCGCTCGCTGGTGCCGCTCGACACCCAGACGATCCTCGGCTCGGTCGCACGTACGCACCGCCTGTTCACGGTCGAAGAAAATCCGCGACTGTGCGGCTGGGGTGCAGAGCTGGTTTCGATCGCCGCCGACGAAGCATTCTACGAACTCGACGGACCGCCGGTTCGAATCACGACGCCGCACATCCCGCTGCCGTCCGCCGATATTCTTGAAGACCTGGCGCTGCCAAGCGTCGACCGCATTACTGAACGCGTGCAGCGCAGCCTCAATTCCTGACGGAGACCTACTATGGCAGAGCAAGACCTTAAAGAACGCGCGACGACAACCGAACCGACACGCGAAAATCCGAGTGGCCCCATTGGCACCGAGGTGATCTTTGAGAACGATCAGGTGCGGGTGTGGGACATGAAGGTGCCGGCCGGCGGCAAGAAAGCCTGGCACCACCACACCATGGATTACGTCATTATCAACGTCACCGGCGGCCGGATCGAGCTCGAGAATGTCGACGGTAAGACCATCATTGCCGACGACAAGGTCGGCGGCGTGATCTGGAACGACGCCGGTCAAAAACACGAGCTGCGCAATCTCTCGGGCGGGCTCTATCAGAACATCCTGGTCGAGCTGAAGAACGGCAAACACAATATCAAGTGAGCGTTCAACCATGACTGCCCGATACGACAACCTCCTGGCCAACGTCCCGACCGATCTTTGGATCGGCGGCAAGTGGTGTAAACCCTCCGACGGCGCGCGCTTCGACGTTATCGATCCGGCGACCGAGAACAAAGTCGCCTCCGTCGCAAGCGCGACCGTCGAGGACGCGAAGGCGGCACTCGACGCAGCGGGCGCGGCGTTTCCCGGCTGGGCGGCAAAGAAGCCGCGTGAGCGCGGCGAGATTTTGCGCAAGGCGTTCGAACTGATCATGCGCGACGCCGAGCGGCTGGCGAAGCTGATCACCATCGAGAACGGCAAGGCGCTGTCGGATTCGCGCGGCGAGGTCGCCTACGCTGCGGAGTTCTTCCGCTGGTTCGCCGAGGAAGCGGTACGCAACGTCGGGCAGAATTCAGTGGCGCCGGCAACGGGCGCGCGCATTCTCGTCCATCACAAGCCGGCCGGCATTGCCGTGCTGGTGACGCCGTGGAATTTTCCGGCGGCGATGGCGACGCGCAAGATCGGTCCGGCTCTCGCGGCCGGCTGCACGGTCGTGCTCAAGCCCGCGTCCGATACGCCACTGACCATGCTGGCGCTGATGCCGATACTCGAGGAAGCAGGCGTGCCCGCGGGCGTCGTGAACGTCATTCCGTCGCGCTCCTCCGGCAAAGTGGTCGGTGCCATGCTTCATGATCCACGTGTTCGCGTGGTGTCGTTCACCGGCTCTACCGAAGTCGGAAGGAAACTCCTGCACGAAGCAGCGGATAACATCATCCGTCCGGCAATGGAGCTTGGCGGCAACGCGCCGTTCATTGTGTTCGACGACGCCGACATCGACGCGGCAATCGACGGCGCTATGATCGCCAAGATGCGTAATATGGGCGAAGCCTGCACGGCGGCGAACCGCTTTTACGTGCACGAGAAGGTGCACGACGAGTTTGCCAAGAAGCTCACCGCCAAGATGTCCGGCCTGAAAATGGGCAATGGGCTCGATGACGGCGTCGCGCTCGGCCCGCTCGTCAACAAGGAAGGTCTCGACAAGGTAATCGAGCTCGTCGACGACGCCGTGAATAAAGGCGCCAAGGTGCTGACAGGCGGCAAGGCGCCCGATGGCCCAGGATTTTTCTATCCCGCAACTGTGCTGTCGAATGTATCCAACGACGCCAAGATGCTCAGCGAGGAAATTTTCGGCCCGGTCGCGTCGCTGCAAACGTTCAAATCCGAGGACGAAGTCGTCACGCGCGCCAATGACACCGAATACGGGCTCGTCGCCTATCTCTACACGAACGATTTGAAACGCGGGCTGCGTGTTTCGGAAAAGCTCGATTTCGGCATGGTCGGATTGAACCGCGGCATCGTCTCTGATCCAGCGGCGCCTTTCGGCGGCATGAAGCAGTCGGGACTGGGCCGCGAAGGCGCCCACGAAGGGCTGATGGAATTCCTGGAGACGCAATACGTTTCGGTTGCGTGGTGACGCCGGCAGCCATGGCGGGCGGTGAAGTGGGGAAGTGGCTGATCGGCGCCTGGCGCTATGCCGGCACCCGGGTCAACGGCGAGAAATTCGATCGAGGTCCGAAACCGAAGGGCATGATCTATTACGGTCCGCACGGCGAAATGTCGGTGCAGGTTGCGCCTGATGTCAAACGCCAACGGGCCGGGGCGGTGATGACGGCTGACGAAGCCAAGATCGCTCTGACCGATTACATCGCCTACTTCGGCACCTATACGGTCGACGAAGCGGCCGGCACCGTGACGCATCATCGCCAGGATACGATTCAACCGGGCGACACCGGCGATTTGGTGCGCCGCTACGAGTTCAACGGCGACCGACTAATCCTGCGGGGGCTCGACGCGCCGCTCGAAGTTACGTGGGAACGGATTAAATGAGCCGGCTGCGCGAGTTGATGCAATGGACATCCTGATGCCGCAACTCGGCGAGACCGTCGCCGAGGGCAAAATCACAAAATGGTTCAAATCGGCCGGCGATGCGGTCAAGCCGGGCGATAATCTGTTCGAGATCGAAACCGACAAGGTCTCGATGGAAGTGCCGGCGACGGAAGCCGGCGTGCTCAACGAAATCCGCGTTACGGAGGGTGAGGTCGCACCAGTCGGTGCCGTGGTCGGTGTTATTGGCGCGGCCGGTGGCGCGGTCGCCAGCGCACCCGCCAAATCCGCGTCGGCGCCATCTGTAGTGGCGCCGAAAGCGCCGCCATCCGCGCCGGCGAAGCCCGGCAGCTTCGTCACCGACCGGCTACGAGAGCGAGGCACCGGCGACATCGTCCGCCATAGCAGCGCAGCCAATTAAGCTCGATCCTTTCTTCGAAGTGCGCACGCCCGCTCGCAACTTCGGGCCGGCAAAACTGCCCGGCGGCACATCGGTTACGCCGCTTGCGCGGCGGCTGGCGAGCGAAGCCGGCATCGATCTCTCGCGCCTGCGCGGATCCGGTCCACACGGCCGCATTGTCGCGCGCGACGTCGCAGAGGCGCCGCGGCCAGCCGCACGTGCACCGCTTCCGGAAGGCTTAAGTGCGGATCAAGTCAAAGCGCTGTTCGATCCGGCGGGCTACGAGGAAGTGCCGCTCGATGCCATGCGCAAGACCATCGCAGCGCGGCTGCAGCAGGCCAAACAAACCATTCCGCATTTCTATCTCACAACCGACATCACGATCGATCGCCTCATCGCACTGCGCGAAGAAGCAAACGCCGCCGCTCCGAAGGATCGCGACGGCAAAGCTTTGTTCAAGCTCTCCCTCAACGATTTCATCATCCGGGCGCTGGCGCTGGCGCTTCAGCAGGTGCCGGCGGCGAACGCGGTCTGGGCGGGTGACCGAATCTTGCGCTTAAAGCATTCGGACATTGGCGTGGCAGTGGCGATCGACGGCGGACTGATTGCTCCGGTCATTCGCAACGCCGAGGCCAAATCGCTGTCCGCCCTTTCTGCTGAAATGAAAGAATTGGCCTCACGGGCGCGCGACAAAAAGCTGAAGCCTGCGGAATACCAAGGCGGGTCATCGGCGATTTCCAATCTGGGCATGTACGGCGTCCGCGAGTTTGCCGCTATTATCAATCCGCCGCAGGCGACGATCCTCGCCGTCGGCGCCGCGCGCCGGCAGGCAGTCGAGCGCCAGGATGGGGGAGTGGCGTTCGCGAGCATGCTCACGGCGACACTGTCCTGCGACCACCGTGTCGTCGATGGCGCACTCGGTGCGGAGCTTTTGGCTGCGGTCAAGGCGCTCTTGGAAACGCCAGTAACCATCCTAGTGTAGTTCGGAGCTTGCGTGCTCTCTTCGCTTCATGGCGTGCCATTTGCCATTCTGTGGTTGGCTTGGCTCGGTTATTGGTTTGTCGCGGCGCTCAACGTCAAACGAACGGAACGCCGCGAGCGCTTCGGCTCACTCATCCTCAACCGTGCTCCGCTCGCGATCGGTGCGTGTTTGCTGGCGTTTGAGCGGCAACCGTTCTTCTGGCTATCGGCACGCTTCCTGCCGTTGTCACAAGTGTTTTACTGGATCGGCCTTTTCATGCTCGCCGCCGGGCTCGGCTTCGCCGTTTGGGCGCGCCGCTGTCTCGGGCGCAACTGGAGCGGCATTGTCACCGTCAAGCAGGATCATGAACTCATCCGCTCCGGCCCTTACGCTCTGGTACGGCACCCGATTTACACCGGCTTGCTGCTCGCGATCCTCGGTACTGCGGTCGCCATCGGGGAATGGCGCGGTCTTATCGCCTTCGTTTTGATTACTGCAGGATTTGTGCTGAAGCTTCGGATTGAAGAAGACTTCATGAGCGAAACATTTGGCGAGCAATACGCGCGCTATCGGGCCGAAGTGCCCGCGTTAATTCCATTCATCGTTTGAATTTCCGAATGCCGCGGGAGAAATATCTTGCCTGAGCAACGCAATGAGATCCTGCTGATCGGGCCGTTGCGTCCCGTCCTTGAAAAGGGACTCGCGGATTTCACGATCCATAAGCTTGCCGCGGCAGCCAAGCGCGAACAGTTCTGGCCGTCAGCCCAGTACGCGGGCGCGATGGCCGTCAGCGCTCCGATCGAACCGGTCAACGAAGCCTTGTTTGCGCGCTTACCGAAGCTTGAAATCGTCGCCAGTTTCGGCGTCGGCTACGACCACATCGATGCCGCCGCGGCGGCGAGGCGCGATATTATTGTCACCCACACACCCGACGTGCTGACCGAGGAAGTCGCCGATACCGCCGTCGGCCTTCTCATTTCCACGGTGCGCGAACTCCCGCAGGCCGAGCGCTATTTGCGTGCAGGCAAATGGCCGAAGGCCAACTATCCTTTGAGCCGCGCGACGTTGCGCAATCGCACCGTCGGCCTGGTGGGCATGGGACGCATCGGCCGCGCCATCGCGCGCCGGCTCGAAGCTTTCGGAGTGCCGATCGTCTATCACAGCCGGCAGCCGCGCACTGACCTGCCCTACCGCCATTATTCGCGGCTGCTCGACATGGCGACAGATGTCGATACGCTGATCGCCATCGTGCCCGGCGGCGCAGCGACGCGCCACATGATCGACGCCAAAGTACTGGAAGCCCTCGGACCCAACGGCATTGTCATTAACGTGGCCCGCGGCTCCGTGGTCGACGAAGGCGCTTTGATCGACGCTCTCAAACACCACAAGATCTTTGCCGCGGGCCTCGACGTGTTCGTCAATGAGCCCGACGTGCCGGCGGAATTGCTTGCGCTCGACAACGTGGTGCTGTTGCCGCACCTCGGCTCGGCATCTGTGTTTACCCGCGAAAAAATGGACCAGCTTTTGGTGGACAATTTGCTCGCCTGGTCGCGCGGCGAACCGCCGCTGACGCCGGTGCCGGAAACGCCATGGCGGAAGTGGCGTTAGCTTCTCACTCGGCGGCGATGCGCACTTCCGGCGCTGCCGCGCGCACATCAGCCTCGACGTAATCCTCGAACTGGACGAAGTTCTTCTGGAACATGCCGACGAGCTTGCGCGCAGTTTGATCAAATTCCAGTTTGTTCTGCCAGGTCTTTTGCGGATAGAGCAGATGCGGCTCGACGCCGGGGAGCTGGGTGGGTACGGAAAATCCGAAATACGGATCGGTGCGGAATTTTACGTTCTTGAGCGAGCCGTCGAGTGCGGCCGTCAACAGCGTTCGCGTGACCTTGATCGGCATGCGCCGCCCGACGCCGTAAATTCCGCCGGTCCAGCCGGTGTTGACCAGCCAGCAATCGACGTCGTGAGCGCTGATGAGTTCGCGCAACAGATTGCCGTAGACGGAAGGGTGCCGCGGCAGGAACGGCGCGCCGAAGCAGGTAGAAAATTCAGGCTGCACGCCCACCAGGCCTTTTTCGGTGCCTGCGACCTTGGCGGTATAGCCGGAGAGAAAGTGATACATCGCCTGGGCGGGCGTTAATTTGGCGATCGGTGGCATGACACCGAAGGCGTCCGCAGTCAGGAGCACAATGTTCTTCGGCATTCCGGCGCGGCCGGTGCGCGAAGCATTGGGGATGAAGTCAAGCGGATAAGCGGCGCGGGTGTTTTCGGTCTTCGAGTCGTCGTCGAAGTCGCAGACGCGAGTGTCCGGATCAAACACCACGTTTTCCAGAACCGTACCGAAGCGTTTGGTGGTGGCGTAGATTTCCGGCTCGGCTTCCGCGGAAAGCCGGATGCATTTGGCGTAGCAGCCGCCCTCGAAGTTGAACACACCCTGCGGACCCCAACCGTGTTCGTCGTCACCGATCAGGGTGCGGCTGGAATCAGCCGACAGCGTCGTCTTGCCGGTGCCGGAAAGGCCAAAGAACAGGGCGACATCGCCGCTTGATCCTACATTGGCGGAGCAGTGCATCGGCATCACGCTCTCGGCCGGGAGATAATAGTTGAGCGTCGTGAACACCGATTTTTTCATTTCGCCGGCATAGGAGGTGCCGCCGATGAGGATGATGCGTCTGGTGAAATCGAGCGCGATGATGGTTTCGCTGCGCACCCCATGACGCTTGGGATCGGCTTTGAACGACGGCAGCGACAGAATGGTGAAATCGGGAACGTAATGCGACAGTTCGGAGTGCTCCGGCCTGATCAGCAGCGCCCGAATGAACATTGAATGCCAGGCAAGCTCGTTATAGACGCGCGTCTTGATCCGATAGCGCGGGTCGGCGCCGCCGTAGAGATCCTGAGCGAATAGCGTCTTGCCTTTGGCGTGGGCAATGAAGTCGTCAAATAAGAGCTGAAATTTCTCGGCCGAAAGCCGGCCATTCTTTTCCCACCATACCGACTTCTCGCTCTGGGCGTCGGCAACGACGAACTTGTCTTTCGGACTGCGGCCGGTGTGGACTCCCGTTTCGGCGCAAAATGCGCCGCCTTCAACCAGAGAGCCCTCGTGGTTGGCGATTGCATGTTCGACGAGAGCCGTGTCGGGTAAATTCCAATGAACGGCTGCGAGGTCCTTGAGACCGAATTTTTCAACGCCGTGGGCGCGATTGCGCAGACCGAATTCCTTCACGCTTACCTCCGCAATCCGTCCCGCTTTGGCGGAAGCCACCTGTTTTCCGGGAGCCCGCCAGAGCATCCGGCGTGCGTTCTATATCATCATCTTAGCATGTGCCAAGGCAGACCCCATCGCAACCCTAACTAGCGATGTATGCATCGCGTTCCGCGCTGCAGTGCAAAAGGGTTCGCGCCGCCAGGGTGTCGTTGGGCTTAGGCCTTATGTCGCGCGCGCCGCAGCCGCCAACGCGACGACCGCTTTCCGCAAGGCCTCCGCGTTGGTGACGCGCTCAGCAAACGGCAAGCGCAAAGTCGCGTCGCCGAGCGCAAGATCGAGGCCGTCGGGATCGAGGCCGGTCAGCCGCCATGCGCCATCCTCGGCACCAAGCAGCTTGGTCGCATATAGTCGCACGGCGTCCGCATGATCGTTGTTCATGTGCGTAACCGCCCCCTCTTCCGCCGCGAGCAAATTCTCTGCTCCGGAAAGATCAGTCGTAATCTCTTCTCCTTTGAGATCCACAGCGCGCGCGAAGCCCGCATTGAGGTGAGCCGAAGCGACCGAGAGTCGCCAGAACGAAAAATCACCAAATCCCGCGTAAAGCTCGGACTTGGGATGCCTTGCGAGAAAGCGCCTACGAATTCGCAGCTCCGCTTCCGTGGAGGGGGTAATAGGCGCAAACGCCCCAAGCACGGTCAGCCGGGGATGCGCGAGTGGATCGCCGCGGCCGCTGATTACGAGCAATAGCGAAGCACGTCGCGTCGCATTCGAGATTGGCCGTATGGGTCGCGAGCCGCGAGACCAGAATTAACGGCGAGCCATCAATGTCGGTCGCCACGTTAACCAAAGACGCGAAGGGATGACCGGTATTGCGGTCGATTGTCGCGAGCGTGCCTGCCCGCGTCGCGCGCAACAGCGCTTTGGCAACGGCTTTCGCGTCGAACTCGGCTACGGGGGCGCCTTCCGGCAAGCGATTTGGCATGGCGCCGGGCAATGCTGCGGCCTTTGACGATTGAACTTCAGACGATTTGGCCATGCCCTTCCCGCTCTCCGGACGCCCGTGCAATTGCCCCGATTTTGCCTTGTCTCGTCACACTTCCGCCCCTACATGAGTCTTCAAAGACTTATGGGGCCGGGGCTGTTAATGCTTGCGGCCAACTTATTGCAGAAGGCCGCCATGCCGACCATCGCTCTCGTCGATGACGACCGCAACATCCTGACTTCGGTGTCAATCGCGCTTGAGGCCGAGGGATACCGGATCACCACTTACACCGATGGCGCTTCGGCATTGGACGGTTTCAAGTCCGCGCCGCCCGACCTCGCCATTCTCGATATCAAAATGCCGCGCATGGACGGCATGGAGACGCTACGCCGGTTGCGGCAGAAGTCCGATGTCCCGGTGATCTTCCTCACCTCCAAAGACGAAGAGATCGACGAACTGTTCGGCCTGAAAATGGGGGCCGACGATTTCATCCGTAAGCCGTTTTCGCAGCGGCTTCTGGTCGAGCGCGTCAAGGCGGTGTTACGGCGGGCATCCCCGAAGGACGGGACCGTCGTAAAGGAAGCGGACAGCAAGGTGTTGGAGCGCGGGCTCCTACGCATGGATCCCGAGCGTCACACTTGCACCTGGAAGAACGAGCCAGTCACACTTACGGTCACCGAGTTTCTCATCTTGCAGGCCTTGGCGAGCCGCCCGGGCGTGGTCAAAAGCCGCAACGCGCTAATGGATGCGGCTTACGACGACCAAGTCTACGTCGACGACCGCACGATCGACAGCCACATCAAGCGCTTGCGCAAGAAATTCAAGGCAAGCGATAACGACTTCGATATGATCGAAACGCTTTATGGCGTCGGCTATCGCTTTAAGGAAGATTAACGCCGCCGGCGCGCCGGACCGCCGCGGCTTGAGCGCCGGAATTTAAGCCCCGAATGGCCTGACGCAGGCCCCCGACGTGCGGTAATAATGGCGTTTGCGCACCCGCCGATTGGCAGGATGCAGGCTGATCGAACCCCGGCAGACACGTGCTCGATCGAACCGCAGAAAGCGCAGGGGTCGGTAACGATACCAACGCACCGACCCCGGCTGAGGCCCAAATAGAGGCGGCGCTCGACGAGCGCGACGCTAAGGTTGGCCCGCGTGGACTCGCGCGGATCAGCGTATGGCTGCTGCGCGTCTGGCAATTCTTTATCGTCCAGAGCTTTTCGAGTCTCACCCGGCGCATCGTGTTCCTCAACGTCGCCGGCCTGCTCGCCCTTTCGATCGGCATCACGTTTCTTTCTCAGTTCCGCGCCGGTCTGATCGATGCGCGGGTACAGAGCCTTTTGGTGCAAGGCCAGATCATCGCCGGCGCAATCGCCGCCTCGGCGACGGTCGAGACCGACTCCTCGATCACCATCGACCCGGACAAATTGCTCGAACTGCATCCCGGCGAAAGTTATGGGCCTTCCGAGGACGCGCTTTACGGTTTCGACTTTCCGATCAATCCGGAGCGGGTCGCGCCCGTGTTGCGCCGATTGGTTTCTCCGACCAAGACGCGTGCGCGTATCTACGATCGCGACGGCGTGCTTCTGGTCGACAGCCGCAGTCTGTTCGGCCGCGGCGACGTCTTGCGCTTCGATTTGCCGGCGCCCAACGCCGAAAGGCCGGGTTTCCTCGAGCGCGTCTTTATCGCCGTGCGCCGCTGGCTTGGGCGTGGCGACCTGCCGCTCTATCGCGAACTCGGTCCGGCCAATGGGCGCGGCTACCAGGAGGTAACCCAGGCCCTGAACGGCCAGAACGCCAGCATGGTGCGTATCGATGATCGGGGCGACGTGATCGTTTCTGTGGCAGTGCCGGTGCAGCGTTTTCGCGCAGTGCGCGGCGCGCTGATGCTTTCGACGCAAGGCGCCGACATCGACGACATGGTCGAAGCCGAACGGCTCGCGATCCTCAAAGTCTTTTTGGTAGCGGCCGGCGTTATGGTCGTACTCTCGATCCTCTTGGCCGGCACCATCGCCGAGCCGGTGCGCCGGCTCGCGGACGCAGCTGAAAGCGTGCGGCGCCGCATCCGGTCGCGCGTGGAAATCCCCGATTTTACCCGGCGCCGCGACGAAATCGGACATCTGTCGGGAGCGCTGCGCGATATGACCAATGCGATGTATAGCCGGATCGAGGCCATCGAGAGCTTCGCCGCTGACGTCGCGCACGAGCTGAAGAATCCGCTTACGTCGTTGCGCTCGGCGGTAGAGACATTGCCCCTTGCGAGAAATGACGACAGCCGCGGGCGGCTTCTCAGCATTATCCAGCACGATGTCAAACGGCTCGATCGGCTGATTTCCGATATTTCCGACGCCAGCCGTCTGGATGCAGAGCTACAGCGGCAGGAAGCTGCGCCCGTCGACCTCACCAAGCTTCTCAGCACACTCGTTACCGTCGCCAACGAAGTGAAACGCGACGACGAGGTCAGCGTCAAACTTCGCTTTGAGGGCGTCGGGGTCCGCGCCTTCCAGGTACCAGGGCACGATTCCCGTCTCGGCCAAGTGGTCGATAATCTAATCGAGAACGCGCGTTCGTTCTCGCCGCAAGGGGGTACGGTGCGCGTGATCTGCCGCCGCCTGAAGAACATTGTCGAGATCATCGTCGATGACGACGGGCCCGGCGTGCGGCCTGACGCCCTCGATAAAGTATTCGAGCGCTTTTACACCGACCGGCCGCACCAGGGATTTGGTCAGAATTCCGGACTCGGATTGTCCATCTCAAAACAAATCGTCGAGGCGCATGGCGGGGCCATTTGGGTAGAGAATCGCCCGGGTCCGCTTGACGTCGACGGCATATCGACCGTCGTTGGCGCCCGCTTCGTCGTTCGCTTGCCCGCATCGTGATGGTGACACAATCGGCGACGGTGCACGCGTCCTGTGTGCTCGTCGGCGCGCGCGCCGTACTCATCCGTGGGAAGTCCGGGGCCGGCAAGTCACGGCTCGCGCTTGAGCTCATCCAGGCGGCCAAGCGTGGCGATCTGCGCTTTGCGCACCTGGTGGCCGACGATCGCGTTCGCCTTGCATCCGCCGATGGACGCCTGTTGGCGCGCCCAGCCGATCAGCTGGCAGGCCTGCTTGAGGTTCGCGGACTAGGGCTGTTGCAGCTTCCTTACGAGGCTTGTGCCGTTGTCGGTCTGGTCGTCGATCTGGACGCCGCGGATGCGAGCCGCCTCCCCGATCCCGAAATGCGCGAGACGATCATTGAAGGTATTTCGCTACCGCGACTTGCCGTCGCATCGGGCGCCGCACCCTTGCCAGCCGTAATTTCGCTTCTCAATTCCTCAAGCGATGGCTGGCTTTGACCGCCTTCCCGATCCCGAAATTGGCGATTGGTTAACCATGCGGCTTATAGACTTCGGCGAGGCATAGACCGCGCAATCCGGCCGTAGTCTGCGGATTTTCGCTTGTCCTATTGCAATGCAGCAGAACTCGGATCTATCCAAAAATGCCTCTTGCGCTGAGGCTTCGGATAGTCATGATGAGCGCCCTTTCGTGCGGTGCAACCGGGACGCGCCGGCGAGGAGTTCCATGATTGGCCTTGTGCTTGTGACCCACGGGCGGCTGGCTGTTGAGTTCCGCGCGGCCCTTGAACATGTCGTGGGGCCTCAGAACCAGATCGAAGCCGTTACGATCGGTCCGGACGATGACGTCGAGATACGCCGCAGAGACATCATTGAGGCCGTCAAGCGCGTCGATACCGGCGATGGGGTTGCCATCCTGACCGATATGTTCGGGGGCACACCGTCGAACCTGGCGATTTCGGTGATGAGCCGGCCCAAAGTCGAAGTGGTCGCCGGAATAAATCTGCCGATGCTGGTCAAACTCGCGAAGGTTCGCGGCGATTGTCCGCTGGCGGAAGCCGTCACCGCCGCCCAAGATGCTGGACGCAAATACGTGACGATTGCGAGCCGCGTGCTGGGCGGAAAATAAGCGTGGCGGAGGAGCGCGGCAATGAATCCGTGCCGGAAGGCCGACCGTCACCTGAAGGTGCAGTAGTCCGCCAACTCACTATCTGCAACCGCAAGGGCTTGCATGCGCGGGCCTCGGCCAAATTTGTGCAGACAGTAGAAAAATTCGATGCTGACGTGCGCGTGACGCGGGGCAGCGAAACCGTTGGCGGCACGTCCATCATGGGTCTCATGATGCTTGCGGCCGCGTCGGGCTGTGCGATTACTATCGAAGCGACCGGCAAAGAAGCGGCACAAGTCATCGACGCATTGAGCGAACTGATCAATTCGCGTTTCGGTGAAGACGACTGACGTCGTCATAATGCGGAGGAAAATCATGACCACGGAGCAAACACCGCCGGGAACGTCGCCCATGCAGCGCGACCGACAAGCGGCGACCATTCGCCTTGTTGATCGACCCGATCTCGCTGAGACTTTTGTGGATTCGGTCAGCGGGCTTGTGTTCGATGGGCAAACACTGCGGATTGATTTTGCGGTCACGCGCCTCGATGAGATCAAACCGAATGCACCGATCACCGGGCGCCGGTACCCGGCGTGCCGGCTCGTGTTACCGCCGGCCGCCGCCGCCGATTTGATCAATCGCATGCAACAGATCGGAGAGGCGCTGACGCAAGCCGGTCTGGCGACACGAAACGCGCCGCGCGCGACCGCGCAGACGCAGGACGGGTAGCACTCAGCTCGCCTTTTTCTCCGTGGTCCGCCGGGCACCCGCGGCCGCCTTGAGGTCGGCGACAAAGCTGCGGTACGCGGCGTGGCGCTCGTCGGCATCCTCGATCCGCAATAGCGCCGAAGGGTGGATGGTGACGACCAGAAGCGTTCCGTCCGCCAGGGCCAGCCGCTTACCGCGCACTTTGCCTATAGTGACCGTCCGGCCGGTCAGGCTGCGCGCCGCAGTCACGCCAAGCGCGACAATCGTTGAAGGTTTGACGAGGTTGCGCTCCCAATCGAGCCAGATTTTGCAGCGTTCGACCTCGTAATTATTGGGTCGCTTGTGCAGCCGCCGCTTGCCCCGCATTTCATGTTTGAAATGCTTGACCGCGTTGGTGACGAAGGTTTCTTCCCGCGCGATCCCCGCGTCGTGCAGAGCCTGATCGAGCATACGGCCTGCGGGCCCGACAAAAGGCTTGCCCGCGAGGTCTTCTTTGTCGCCCGGCTGTTCGCCCACCAGCATAAAGGCCGCCCTGCTCGGACCCTCGCCGGGCACGGCCTGGGTGGCGTCCTTGTAAAGCGGGCAGCGGGTGCAGGCCTCCTCGGCAAGGGTGAGCTGACGCAGGGATTTGATTGTCGGTTCCGGATCGGTGGTCATAGGGGCAGAATGCAAACGCGGCGGTAGCGGTTCAACCATGGACATAAAGGGATCTTTATGTCTTTAGTGCCGCCGCGCCGACCGCGTGCCGGTGAGCGCAAACGACCACCGGCGGCGCACCCACTCAACAGCATGCGACTCGTCACGCTTTTAAGACCATCAGGCCGGAAGGATTTGTCATGAGCACGTCGACCAAGGCTAAACCCGCGCCCGCGCACGATTACGTCGTCAAGGACATCGCGCTGGCGGAATGGGGGCGGAAAGAACTCGATATCGCCGAGACCGAAATGCCCGGACTGATGGCAACCCGCGAGGAATACGGGCCGGAGCAGCCGCTACGCGGCGCGCGGATTGCCGGTTCGCTGCACATGACCATCCAGACCGGGGTGCTGATCGAAACCCTCACCGCGCTTGGCGCCGATGTCCGATGGGCGTCCTGCAACATCTATTCGACGCAAGATCACGCCGCCGCCGCGGTTGCTGCCGGCGGCACGCCGGTCTTTGCCGTCAAAGGCGAGTCGCTCCAGGAATACTGGGAATACACTCATCGCATTTTCGAATGGTCCGATGGCGGCGCCCCCAACATGATTCTCGATGACGGCGGCGATGCCACGCTGCTCATGCACCTCGGCTCGCAGGCGGAACGCACGCCGAACGTGCTGCATCACCCCGGCAACGAGGAAGAAGAAGTCCTGTTCGCCGCCATCAAGGAGAGGATGGTGAAACAGCCCGGCTGGTACACCAAAACGGCGAGCGCAATCCGGGGCGTCACGGAAGAAACAACCACGGGCGTCCACCGCCTCTATCAGATGGAGAGGGAGGGTAAGCTTCTGTTCCCCGCGATCAACGTCAATGACAGCGTGACCAAGTCGAAATTCGACAACCTCTATGGCTGTCGTGAATCGCTGGTCGACGGCATTCGCCGCGGCACCGACGTGATGATGGCCGGAAAGGTGGCGATGGTCGCGGGCTTCGGCGACGTCGGCAAAGGTTCGGCGGCTTCGCTGCGCCAAGCCGGTTGCCGGGTCCTGGTCTCGGAGATCGACCCGATCTGTGCGCTGCAAGCCGCCATGGAAGGCTACGAAGTCGTCACCATGGAAGACGCCGCGCCGCGCGCCGACATTTTCTGCACGGCGACGGGAAATGTCGATGTCATCACCATCGAGCACATGCGCCAGATGAAGCACCGCGCTATCGTCTGCAACATCGGACATTTCGACAGTGAGATTCAGGTCGCGGCGCTGAAAAATCTGAAGTGGTCGAACGTCAAGCCGCAAGTCGATGAAATCGAATTCCCCGACGGCAAGCGGATCATCCTCTTGTCGGAGGGACGGTTGGTCAATCTCGGCAATGCCATGGGCCATCCGAGCTTCGTCATGTCATCGTCGTTTACAAATCAAACGCTGGCGCAAATCGAGCTGTGGACCAACCCCGGCAAATATCAAAAGAAGGTCTACACGCTGCCAAAGCAGCTCGACGAGAAGGTCGCGCGCTTGCACCTCGACAAGATCGGCGTGAAGCTGAGCAAGCTTTCTCAAAAGCAGTCGACCTATATCGGCATCCCGGTCGAGGGACCGTTCAAGACCGATCAGTACCGCTACTGACCGGCGGGCGGCACGACCGTGACGTGAGCTACGGTCGCCGGTCCCGTGAAGCCCAAAAAGGTGTGTCGGATAACGATTTCGTCCGACCGTTTTTCGGTCTCGCCGGCCAGCGCCGCGACGCTTGCCCGGCACGGCGCATCACCGTCGAGGCACACCAGTAAAAGGCCCGCGCTCTTAGCTGCTGCGCGGCCTTCTGCTGACGATGGGTCCGCACCAAGCGGACGTACGCCCGGCATATAGAACGGCAGGCCGCTCGCCAACGCTGCCGAGCCCCAGAACAGTCGGACTGGAGCGCCAGCAGCGAGACGTTCCGCTGTCACCACCACTCGCGGCGCATCCGGGCGGTTGGGATCGAGACCGGCCTTGAGCTTCTCATACGCGACCACTGGGGATGCAAGGAGCGCGAGTGCCGCCATTCCGATCGCGGCCAATCCAGCCGCGGCGGTAGCCGTCGCGCCGATCGCCAATTGGCGCGAACCGTAGAGCACCACTGGCAACAGCGCCCAATTCGGATAGGTCCAGACCGCCGTCAGCCGATGCGGCAAGAACAGATTAACCAGCGCCGGCAGCACCAGCGGCACAACCAGCAAGATTAGGGCCTGCCGGCGTTCGGGATCGGCCGGCCAGATGATATCGCGCAGCGCCGCGGGACTAGGCCGCAGCGCGGCGAGCAGCACAAGCGGCCCCGCGGCGTAAGCGATCACGCCGGCGAGATAGCGCAGCGAAACGAGAAGCGTTGCGCCGAACGACGCCCGGTTCATGACGCTTGACCGCATGAACTCATAATTGGTGCCGCCGGCTTGCGAGATGTACCAGTAAAGATGCGGAGCGATCACAACCGCGGCGCTGATGGCCATCAGGTAGGGCGCGGGCGAGCGCCAAAAGCGCCGTGCGTCGGCGCCGACAACCGCCGCCACCGCCATGCCGGCAAACAGATAAATCGCCCAATATTTGCCCAGCATGGTGAGGCTCGCGAAGGCTCCGGCAAGGAGCGCATTCCAGACGCCGAGTCCGCGACGAGCTCGCAGATAGAACAGCAAAGCCGCGGCCCAGAACGGCATCATCACCGTGCCGGCGTTCAATTCGGTCGCCTTGAAAGTGAAAATCGGGATCAACGAGAGCGCGGCCAGTCCGAACAGGGCTTTGTTTTTGTCGAGATGATCGCGTGTCAACCGCCAGCTCACGGCAAGCGTGACGCCGCAGATAACGACGGCGAGCAGATGCGCGGCCCAATCGGCGCGTGGGAAGACCGCAAACCACGAGGCAAACAGCCACGCGGTCATCGGTGGATGCTTATAGCCAAACGCAAAATGCTGCGCCCAGAGCGCCGCTTCGCTGGCGTCCCAGTGCAAAGCAACCGGCCAAAGCGAAACCGTGTCGTAAGCCGTCCAAACGGCGATGAAACCTGCGACCGCCCAGGCAACGATGCGCCCTTCGGCGCTTGCAGTAACAAATTGTGCCGCCGAATGGATCAACTGCGAGCCGAAATTCGCGCGTTGCGGACGCAGACCGTCGGCGGGATCGGGATGAGAGATGGTCACGCAGTATCTTGCCGATATTCGCGCGGCGTCACAAGCAAGCGCGCAGTGCTTTAGCAGGCGCAGCGTTTGCCATCGCGCAGTCCGTTGCCGCGATCGGCGCGATGACGTGGAATTTTATACTGAACAACGTTTTCACTTATCGCGACCAGAGGCTTTCCGGCTGGCGCTTCCTGACCGGTTTGCTCCGTTTCCAGCTGATTTGCGCCATCGGTGCAGTCGCGAATGTCGGACTAGCGATCTTTATCTACGGCAGCACGCACATTTGGTGGCTTGCTGGTCTCGCCGGCGTGGTTATTGGAGCGGTCTGGAATTACGCCGTCACATCCGCCTTTGTGTGGCGTCCTGCTCAGCGCTAGGGGTTAGCTTGTGCGCGCGCCGTGAGCGCCGCCGGACGCGAGGCGCGGAGCAGCTCCGCGACTGCCGCGAAAACCTCGTCCACGGAAATGGCCCGCATACAAACATTGTCGGTACATGCTGTTTGCCGATGATTATGCGCGCTCACGCACGGCGAGCAGGCAAGTCCTGCGTAAATGGCGCGCGACGGCCCAAGCGGCTGGTAAAGTTTCGGCGTCTCCGGCCCAAACAGCACAATGGTCGGCAGGCCGGCGGCGGCGGCAAAATGGGCGGGACCGGAATTGTTGCTCACCATGAGCGCGGATTCTGCGTAGAGAGCGGGCAGATCGGCCAACGCCGAATGGCCGGCAAAGGAGATCGAACGCGGGTTTGCGGCGGCGAGCCGCTCGGCGCCGGCGCGCTCTTCCGGGCCGCCGGTAATCAACACAATGACGTCGTCGAACGCCCCAAGAATCCGGCCGATCAGTTCCGCATACCGGCTCGCCATCCAGCGCCGGTGCGGCAGCAATTCGCTCGCGTTCGGATTAATCAGCACCAGCCGATTCTTGTCCGGATCGAAGGGTGTGAGCGAGCGGATACCGGCAAGTACGCGTTCGCGCTCTTCAGCGAGCGCCGGCCTGATCCGTGCGTTGACCTGGTCGTCACCGATAAAGGTCTTGCTATATGGGACCGTCGGGGATTGCGCGATCAGCGCATCGACCAACGCAATGAAGTTTTTTGCGATGTGAATGTGCGCATTGTAGGCGACGCGATGAGTGAGCATTTCGCCGCGGTAGAGCCCTTCGCCGTGAAAGCGATAAAAACCTACTCGTCTGTCCGCGCCGCACAATCCGGCCAATAGCGCGGTGAACCGCGAGAACAGCTCCAGATCGACGACCGTGTCGATGTCCATCCGCCGCGCCCATTGCAAAAAGCCCAGCGTGTCGCGCGTGAGCGCGAACATGGATTGATCGGAGATGGTGTAGACGTGGTCGCGCGGAAACGTGCCTAGCAGATCGACCGAGCCAGCATTGCGGGCAAACACAACAAAGAATAGCTCGGCGTTCAACTGCTCGCGCGCTTTGCGCATGGCCGGCTCGGCAAGTACCGTGCTGCCCATTTCCGACAGTTCGATGAACAAGATCCGGCGCAACGGACGCGCCGGCTTGGGCCGCAGCCAGGCCCAAAGCCGCAAAAGCGCCGTGGCGGCGGCACAGAGCGGAACGCCGGCCCGCCGGTCGATGCGGCGCATGGTGTCGATCTTCATCGCGTTCCCGTCACCGCCTGGGCCCTACGCGCCGGCCGGCCCCGGCGCGGCACCGGATATACGCTGCGCAAGGCTCGTGAAATGCAATCGACAGTCTATGCGATGAGTTAAGCAATGAAACCAACGGTGAACCGCGCGCGGCGCTTGCCGCTCCTTAAGGCCGATGTTATCTGCGGCGCATGTCCGCGACGCCGATCGACAGCATACGCAACTTCGCGATTATAGCTCATATCGACCATGGCAAGTCCACGCTGGCTGACCGCCTCATTCAGCTCACCGGCGGACTGACCCAGCGCGAGATGGTCGATCAGGTCCTCGATTCGATGGACATCGAGCGCGAGAGGGGAATCACCATCAAGGCACAGACGGTGCGCCTGAACTATCGCGCCCGCGATGGCAAGGATTACGTGCTCAACCTGATAGATACGCCCGGCCACGTCGATTTTGCCTACGAGGTCAACAGAAGCCTGGCCGCATGTGAGGGCTCGCTCCTGGTGGTTGACGCGAGCCAAGGTGTCGAGGCGCAAACGCTCGCCAACGTCTATCAAGCTATCGACAACAACCACGAGATCGTGCCGGTACTCAACAAGGTCGATCTGCCGGCCGCGGAACCCGACAAGGTCAAGCAGCAGATCGAGGACGTCATCGGGCTCGATGCCTCCGACGCGGTGCTGATCTCGGCAAAGACCGGCGACAATGTCCCGGAGGTGCTCGAAGCCATTGTGCATCGCTTGCCGCCACCCAAGGGCGATGCGGCGGCGCCGCTAAAGGCGCTGCTGGTCGACTCCTGGTACGACGCCTACCTCGGCGTGGTCGTGCTTTTCCGCGTCGTCGACGGGGTGCTGAAAAAGGGCCAGCGCATCCGCATGATGGGCACTGACGCCGCCTACGAGGTCGACCGCGTCGGCGTGTTCACGCCCAAGCGCGTCGAACTCGAAGAACTCGGGCCCGGCGAAATCGGCTTTTTGACCGCGTCGATCAAGGAAGTCGCCGACACGCGCGTCGGCGACACCATCACCGACGAAAAAAAACCGGTCGCCGAGCCCCTGCCGGGTTTCCGCCCGGCGATCCCGGTCGTCTTCTGCGGGCTTTTCCCCGTCGACGCCGCGGATTTCGAAAATCTGCGCGCGGCGATGGGCCGGCTTCGCCTTAACGACGCGAGCTTCACCTACGAGATGGAGACTTCCGCCGCACTCGGCTTTGGTTTCCGCTGCGGCTTTCTCGGCCTGCTCCATCTCGAAATTATCCAGGAGAGGCTGCACCGCGAATTCAATCTCGACCTCATCGCCACCGCACCGTCGGTCATCTACAAGATAAAATTGCGTAACGGCCAGGAACTGGAAATCCATAATCCGGTCGACATGCCGGATCCGAACCACATCGAAGAAATGCGCGAGCCATGGATCGAGGCGACGATCCTCACGCCCGATGAATATCTCGGCGCGGTGCTCAAATTGTGCCAGGACCGCCGCGGCGAGCAAAAGGAGCTGACTTATGTCGGCAACCGCGCGCTGGCGAAATACAATCTGCCGCTTAACGAAGTGGTGTTCGATTTCTACGACCGGCTCAAATCGGTCTCGCGCGGCTACGCCTCGTTTGACTATCACCTCACCGATTATCGGCCGGCCGACCTGGTCAAGCTGCAAATGCTGGTGAATGCCGAGCCGGTCGATGCGCTCGCCATGCTGGTGCACAGAACGCGCGCCGAAAACCGAGGCCGTGCCATGGCGGAAAAGCTGAAGGAGCTCATTCCGCCGCACATGTTTCAGGTGCCGATCCAGGCGGCGATTGGCGGCAAGATTATCGCGCGCGAAACCGTGCGCGCCTTCCGCAAGGACGTCACCGCCAAGTGCTACGGCGGCGACGTGACCCGCAAGCGCAAGCTCCTTGAGAAACAAAAAGAGGGCAAGAAGCGCATGCGCCAATTCGGCAAGGTCGACATCCCGCAAGAGGCCTTCATCGCCGCGCTGAAGGTGGATGTGTGAGTTGATGCGGGCTGCGCCGGCTTTCGACCTCTTCACCATCGGCCATTCGAATATTGCGATCGACCGCTTCGTCGCGCTGCTCCAGCAAGCTGGTGTGAACGCCATCGTGGACGTTCGCTCGGTACCGCATTCGCGCTGGTGCCCATGGTTCTCGCAAAAGCAGTTAGCGCCGCGCCTTGCTGCCGCCGGCATGTCGTACACGTTCGAAGGCGATGCGCTCGGCGGCCGGCCGCGCCATGAGCGGCTTTATCGCGACGGCGTCGCCGACTATGAGGCTACAGCGAAAGAACCGCCCTATATGGACGGGCTTGGCCGAGTGATTGCAGAAGCCGGGCGTTCGCGCCTCTGCCTGATGTGCGCGGAACGCGAGCCGCTCGATTGCCATCGTTGCCTTCTGGTCGCGCGCAGCCTCGCTGAACGCGGCCTCGCGGTGGGCCACATTTTGCACGACGGCACTATCGAGCCGCACACCGAGATCGAGCGCCGGCTTCTGGCGCTTGCCGGCGAGGGCTGCGACCTGTTCGCGTCTGGACATGATGCGCGACTCGCGGCAGCGTATCGTCATCGCGCACACGCGGCTGCTTATCGGCGACCGCCGAATAAGCCCAAGAAAGCCTTCGCAGCAGAGCGCAGATGAAACTCGTTTGCTTTCGCTGGCTCCTCCTCGCGCTGATCATCAGCGGCGGTGCGGCGCTCGCCGAGGACATGAGTTCGCCCGATCCGACGCCTCCCGGCACGCTGGAGGCGACACCGCTGCCGCCACTCGCCGATCCAAACGATCCCTCATTACCGGCGAAGGAATTGTTCGGACGCAAGACGAAGCCGCTTGCCGGACCGGCACACGCCATCGGCGGCTATGCCGACGGTTGCCTCGAAGGCGGCATCGAGCTGCCCATTACCGGGCCGGCGTGGCAGGTGATGCGCTTATCGCGCAACCGCAATTGGGGGCATCCGAAGCTCATCGCCTTCCTTGAGGGTTTTTCGGCCAGGGCCAAGTCGGTGTGGAACGGCCTCCTGGTCGGCGACATGTCGCAACCGCGCGGCGGTCCGATGCTGACCGGCCACGCCAGTCATCAAATCGGGCTCGATGCCGACATCTGGTTCAAGCCGATGCCCGATCACGTGCTCTCCCGTGAAGAGCGCGAGTTCGATTCGGCGGTCAACATGGTCGCGGCGGACCGCCTCGGAGTCGATCCCGCCGTGTGGACGCCTGCGCGCACCGCGCTCCTGCATGTCGCAGCGGAGGATCCCGCCGTGTCGCGCATTTTTGTCAACGCCGCCATCAAGAAACAGATGTGCAAAGAAGCGGGACTGGACCACGGCTGGCTCGCGAAGGTACGGCCATGGTTCGGCCACGCCGAGCATTTTCACGTACGCCTGAATTGCCCGCCCGATAGCCCCGAGTGCAAGCCGCAGCCGCCAACGGAAGCGGGCGACGGCTGCGGCCATGAGCTTGATTATTGGTTTTCAGAAAGCGTGTTGCATCACGAGCCACCGCCGGAGGAGCCGAGTAAACCCAAACCGAGTCTAACCTTGGCGAAGCTGCCGCATGCGTGCCGCCGCGTCGTCATGGCTCCCTAGTGCGCCGGTATTATCGTCCCACTCCGCCGAAGAGTGTGTGTTGCAGGGTGCTGCTAATGAAAATGAGCACGCATGCGCCGGCGACGAGGAGCGCGGTGAACATCGGGACTTTTTCCGCGGGCACCTTCGTCAAAGGCGACGCTCCGATCCAAAGGATATATGCGCCGTAGAAGCCGGTGAGCTCGAGGAACCGCAGCCCTGGCGCCAGGAGAAAAACTCCGGCAAGCCAGACCGGTGTGTACGAGTAAGCTGCGAGCTTTAAGGCGGTGTTGAAATCGCGCTGACCACCGAACGACGGCGCCGACAGCCAGATCAGCGCCCCCAGGCAAACGACGGTGGCACACGACATGATGTAGGCAAATACCGCTCCTAACAGACCGGCTGCGGGTGGCGACCGCACCAGGCCCGCACCCGGCACAACAGCGCCGACGACACACGCACCGATCAAGCCGAACAGCGCCGGAATAAGCGCTAACGGTGCCACGTACCGGGTCAACAGATACGCTGCATCGGCGGGCTCCTTCCCGATCGCAGCCCATTCGGTGGCAGGATCGGCAAGGATCGCGAAAATCCGCCGTAGCGCGTTCATGCCCGCAGCGTCTTCGCCGCGGTGCGAATTGCGGCCGCGCCCTTTTCCGCAATCATCATTGTCGGCGCGTTAGTATTGCCCGACGTAATTGTCGGCATCACCGAAGCGTCGATGACGCGCAGCCGCTCGACCCCGGCGACTCGCAAGTCGCCGTCAACGACCATGAAGGGGTCGCTGACGAGACCCATTTTCGCCGTCCCCACCGGGTGAAAAATGGTAGTGCCGATGTCACCGGCCGCCTTCACCAGCGCCGCTTCGTCGTCGTTGTGGACGGACTCTCCAGGCAAATATTCGGAAGGCGTGTACGGCGCCAGCGCCGGCTGCGCGACAATGCGCCGGGTCAGCTGAATGGATTTCGCGGCGATGCGGCGGTCCTGATCGGTCGACAAATAATTCGGCTTGATCATCGGCGCGGCGGCAGGATCGCGCGAGCGCAGCCCCACATGGCCGCGGCTGGTCGGTTGCAGATTGGCGACGCTCGCGGTGAAGGCCGGGAATTTATGCAACGGCTCGCCGAAGCGGTCGAGCGATAAAGGCTGGATGTGATATTGCAAATTGGCGCGCACCTGGCCGTCATCGGAACGCGTGAACAGGCCAAGCTGCGATGGCGCCATGGTCAGCGGACCGCGGCGGAAAAGCGCGTATTCAAGAAGCATGGAGGCCGGCCCGAGCAGGGTGTGATAGCGCTCGTTGAGCGTTTTGATGCCGCTCACTTTGTAGATGAGGCGAAGCTGCAAGTGATCCTGCAGATTGGCGCCGACGCCAGGCCGATCGGCCACAACGGGAATATCATGCTTTTGCAATTCGGCTCCCGGCCCCACTCCCGACAACATCAGGATCTGCGCCGAGCCGATCGAGCCTGCCGACAACACGACTTCGCCGCGGCAGCGCGCGCTGCGGCTCTGACCGTTTTGCCGCCAGCGGACGCCTGCGGCCCGCTTGCCTTCGAACTCTACGGCCTCCACCAGGCAGCCGGTCACCAAGCGCAAATTGCCGCGCCCCAGAACCGGCTTGAGGAAGGCCGTGGCCGCCGACCAGCGGCGGCCGCGCTTCTGATTCACGTGGAAAGCACAGCAGCCTTCGTTATCGCCGGTGTTGAAGTCGGGCACCGACTTGATGTCGGCTTGCTCGGCGGCGGCGCGGAAGGCCTCGAGTAGATCCCACTGTACGCGCGGCTCCTCGATGCGCAATTCGCCGCCGACGCCGTGGAGATCGCTTTCGCCGAGGAAATGATTTTCGTGCTTCTTGAAATAAGGAAGCACGTCGTCCCAGCCCCAGCCGGTCAGCCCAAGCTGACGCCAATGATCGTAGTCGGCGGATTGGCCGCGCATATAGACCATGGCGTTGATCGCCGAAGAGCCGCCGATCACCTTGCCGCGCGGATAACTCAGGCTGCGACCGTTAAGGCCTTCCTCGGCTTCTGTCTTGAAGCACCAGTCCGAACGCGGATTGCCGATGGCGAACAAATATCCGACCGGAATGTGAAACCATATCCAGTTGTCCCGGCCGCCGGCTTCGAGTAGCAGCACGCGCTTGTCGGCATCCGCCGAAAGGCGATTGGCCAACAGGCAGCCGGCCGAGCCGGCGCCGACGATAATGTAGTCGTACTCGCCTTCGTCGCTTATCTGTTCACTCATCGTCACTCCGCTCGCGCAAGATCACCGCGGTTTGGCTGTTGCCGCGCGCATGTTCTGCACTTTGATGAACAGAATGGAGCCGCATTGAAATACCGACAGCACGTTCACCAGAATGACGGCTGGCGCGTCAATCAGGCTGCCATAGGCGATCCAGACCGCCATGGCGACAAGCGCCACCAGGAGCCACGCTGCCGAAATGTCGTCGGTAGAACGCGTGCGCCAGGTGCGAATGACTTGCGGCATCAGCGAAACGGTCGACAGGATGGTGCCGACAATTCCCAAAGCGGAGATGGCGACATGATCCATCAAGGCCTCCTCATTCCGGCGGAATCATAACACAGCACCCCCGTTCACCAACGAGCTTCCTGCCGCGACTGCCGCGCGCGAACGGTGACTGGCCCTCTTGCCGTGCGGTTGTCGCAGCGCCGACGAGCGCGTATGGTCGCGCCTCTAAATGCACCGCGCTGGGCGCGTGGCGCAGAAGCCTGGAACGACGGTTCCCAAGGCGATCGATTTTGGCGGCGCAACCGGCAACTCCGGTTACGCCCGCGATTGCTATCTGGGAGACACCGGCCGTGCCTGCAGGAAAACATGTCTTTGCGGCCTTCGCCGCATTTCTGTTGGTTGCCGCCACCGCCAGTCAAACGGTCGCGCAACAACAATCAATCCTGGTTTTCGCCGCGGCGTCGATGAAGAATTCGCTCGACGAGGTCAATGACGCGTTTACCAAACAAGGCGGCGCGAAGGTCGTCGCCAGTTACGCCGCCAGCTCGGCGCTGATGAAACAGATCGAACAGGGCGCGCCGGCGGATGTGTTTTTGTCGGCCGACGTCGACTGGATGGATTACGGCGCCAAACACGGCGTCATCAAGAACGACACGCGGTTTGATCTGCTCGGCAACCGGCTGGTGCTCATTGCGCCGAAGGACTCCACGATCGGCAAAGTCAACATCGGTCCGGGTTTCGATCTTGCCGCTCTCGCCGGCAGCGGTCGTGTCGCCGTGGGCGACGTGCGCGCGGTGCCCGCGGGCCTCTATGCCAAGGCGGCGCTTGAAAAGCTCGGCGCGTGGGCTGGCGTTGAGCCGAAACTCGCGATGGCCGAAAGCGTGCGCGCGGCGCTTGTCCTCGTGTCTCGCGGTGAAGCGCCGCTTGGGATCGTCTACGAAACCGATGCCAAGATCGAGCCAGCGGTAAAAATCGTCGGCGTATTTCCCGCCAATTCCCACCCGCCGATTGTCTATCCAGTGGCACTGACGATAAGCGCCAAACCGGATGCGGCGAGCTATCTGACGTTTCTTCGCACCCAGCAGGCGAAAGCGATTTTCGAGCGATACGGCTTCAACGTTCTCGTAAAGCCGACGAACTAAAAGTCGATTGCCGTGCTTGGCCTCTCCCCCACGGAATGGACGGCTGTTGAGCTGTCGCTTCGCATCGCCATTGTCGCGACCGCTGTGGCGCTGCCGTTCGGCATTGCCATCGGCTGGGTACTGGCGCGCAAGGAATTCTGGGGCAAGACCCTGCTCGACGGCATCGTTTATTTGCCGTTGGTGTTGCCGCCGGTCGTCACCGGCTACTTGTTGCTCATATCGTTCGGGCGCCGGGGTCTGATTGGCGCTTTCCTAGCCGACTATCTTGGCATCGTTTTTTCGTTTCGCTGGACCGGCGCGGCGTTGTCGTGCGGCATCATGGGTTTTCCGCTCATGGTCCGGCCGATCAGGCTTGCGCTTGAAGCGATCGACCGGAGGCTGGAAGATGCAGGCGCCACGCTCGGCGCGAGTCCGGTGCTGGTATTTCTGACGATTACTTTGCCGCTGGCTTTGCCCGGCATCATCGCCGGCGCGGTGTTGTGCTTCGCGCGGGCTCTCGGGGAATTCGGCGCCACGATCACCTTTGTTTCGAATATTCCGGGCGAGACGCAAACCATCTCGGCGGCGATCTATTCGCTTCTGCAAGTGCCCGACGGAGATGCTGCGGCGGGACGACTTGGTCATTATCGCTATCGTTATCGCGCTCGCAGCGCTGATTGCCTCCGAGTGGTTCGCGCGCCGCGCCGGCATGCGCTTTCAGGGGCAATGATCCGTGCTCGACGTGGACGTCGAGAAAAAGCTCGGCAACTTTTGCGGTCGTCGCGCGTTTTCAGGCGTCCTCCGGCGTCACTGCGCTGTTCGGGCCGTCGGGCTCGGGCAAGACGACCATTGTCAACATGATCGCCGGCCTTCTTAAGCCCGACAAAGGCTCGATCATCCTCGACGAAACGGTGATGTTCGATGCCGAAGCAGGAGTAAATCTACCGCCTTATCGCCGCGGCATTGGCTACGTCTTTCAGGAAGGCCGGCTGTTCCCGCATTTGAGCGTGCGCCAAAACGTCGATTACGGCCGCCGGATGAGCGGCCGGCCGCGCGATGCAGCTGAATTCGCCCGCATTGTCGCGCTCCTCGACATCGGCCCGCTGCTCGATCGGCGGCCGCGGCTCCTATCCGGCGGTGAGCGCCAGCGCGTTGCCATCGGCCGCGCGCTGCTGATGCGGCCGCGGCTCTTGCTGCTCGACGAGCCTTTGGCCTCGCTCGATGCCGGACACAAGCGCGAGATCCTTCCTCATCTCATCCGCCTGCGGGACGTTTCGAACGTGCCCATGGTCTATGTGAGCCACACCGCCGCCGAATTGCGCCTGATCGCCACGAACGTCGTGCGGCTTGAAGCTGGCCGGGTAACGGCGGTCGGAGGCCTTGAGCTATTGAAAGACGCCGACGGTTTTGCGCCGACGTAGCGCAAGCTTTGCATTTGGCGAAACCAGCCTCGACTTTCCGGATACTGTGCGCACCGCCCGTTAGCCACTAATGTGCGCGGCAATCGTCGTAGGCCAAGCCCGAATGGAACTTGCTTCTTCGCTGCCGCAAAAACACTCGACCGCGCTCGGAGTGGCGTGCGGCGCCGGCGCGGCGCTTTTTTGGGCCATCGGTTTTGTCGCCGCCCGGCAAGGCGTGGACGTCGGCATGTCGCCGCTGATTATAGCGGTGCACCGCTTTCTCTGGCCCGGGCTGGTGCTGCTGCCGCTCGCCGCGCGCGACGGCTTTGGCGATATCAGGCGATTGGGTTGGCCGCGCGCACTTACGCTAACACTCTTCGGCGGGTTGCCGCTGGCGATCTTAAGCTATGCCGGGTTTCTTCTTGTCCCGCTGGGCCACGGCGGCGTGATTCAGCCCGCGTGTGCGTCGCTCGGCGGATTGCTGTTGGCATCGTTTGTACTGCGCGAGCCGTTGCCCCCGCGGCGCATCGCCGGCGCTCTGGCAATGGTTCTTGGTCTCATCATCATCGGCATCGAAGCGCTGCAAACCATCGGCCCGCACGGATTGATCGGCGACCTCATGTACGTGGCTGCGGGGTGCTCGTTCGCAACCTTCGGCATGCTGCTCCGCCGTTGGCGTCTCGAACCGATGCCGGCGGTTGCCGTGACCGGAATCCTGTCCCTGCTTGGGATACCGATTCTGCTGATAGCCATCGGCAACCCTGCCGACACGGGACTTGCCGAGAATCTGCTGCAAGCCGTCGTGCAGGGCGTATTCGCCGGGGCGGGCGCGATCTATTTGTTCACCCGCGCCGTCGTGCTTCTCGGCGCCTCCCGCGCGGCAGTATTCCCGGCGCTGGTGCCGCCCTTCACATTGCTGATCGGATTTCTGGCACTCGGCATCGTGCCTAGCGTTTATCAGCTTGCGGGATTGGCGGTCGTCGTCGTCGGCTTCCGACTGACCCAACAGGGATGAGGCGGGCTACGCCGCCTTGCGGCTCGCCAGGAATTCGCCGATGCGCTCCAGCGCGCGCAGAATGTTTTGCGTCGAATTGGCGTACGACACTCGCACATAACCTTCGCCGAGTATCCCGAAGTCGGGACCGCCGATGAGCGCGACGGCGGCGTCTTCAAGAAGCGCCGAGGCGAGCGGCTTTGCCTTCCATCCGGTGCGCTTGACGTTGGGAAATGCGTAGAACGCGCCCTTGGGTGTCGCGCACGAAATGCCCGGCAGCCGATTGAGCCCGTCGACTACGATCCGCCGGCGCCGGTCGAATTCGGCGACCATCTCGCCGACCGCGTCCTGCGGCCCGGTCAGCGCCGCGAGCCCGGCATATTGCGCGGCGGCGTTGACGCACGAATGCAAGTTCACCGCGAGCTTGCGCGCCTGATCGTAAAGCTTTCCCGGCCAGACCGCGTAACCGAGCCGCCAGCCGGTCATGGCGTAAGTCTTGGACCAGCCGTTGAGCAAAATCAACCGGTCGCGAATCGAAGGATATTGCAGCAGGCAAACATGCATTTCGCCGTCGTAGAGCATGTGGTCGTAGATTTCGTCCGACATGATCGCGACATCGGGGTAGTGCTCCAGCCCGGCGATAAGTCTATCGACTTCCCGCTTCGGCGTGACGCCGCCGGTCGGATTTGCCGGAGAGTTGACGATGATCAATCGCGTCTGCGGCGTAATGAGCGAAAGCGTTTCGTCCGCGGAGAACGCGAAATTGTTCTCTTCGCGGATCGGAATTGGGACCGGGCGTGCGCCGGTGAATTCGATCATTGAGCGGTAAATTGGAAAACCGGGATCCGGGTAAAGAATATCCGCGCCGGGCTCGCCGAACATCATGATTGACATGAACATGGTCGGCTTGCCGCCGGGAAAAATCATTACCGAGTCGGGCGAGACGCTGACCTTAAATCGCTTGTGAAGGTCGGCGGCGACCGCTTCGCGCAACGGCAGAATGCCAACCGCGGGTGTGTAGCCGTGGTGGCCGTCGCGCAAGGCCTTGATTGCCGCCTCGACAATAAAATCCGGCGTCCGGAAGTCCGGTTGGCCGATCCCGAGATTGATGACATCGCGGCCTTGGGCCGCGAGTTCGGTCGCGCGCGCCAGCACGGCAAAAGCGTTCTCTTCGCCAATACGGTCGAAAGCGGAAATCGTCTTGAGCATGAGAGCACTTCAACCCAATTGCCGGACAAAGGCAAACACCGGCGAGTTTTGGTGCGGCACCATGTTAGGCTGAGGGACCATTGAGCGCGGGTATCCATAAGGCTGAAAAAATTTCCGCTCGGGAGGAATCCTTCAGCCTTCACGAAACGTCTTACTGGCACAAACCGCGAAAGGATACGCTATGTCACAAAAGCTCGTGCGATACCGCGTCAAACCGGAGAAAATCGAGGAAAATCAGCGTCTCATCGAGGGAGTATTTCGCGAGCTGCACGCGAAGTCGCCCAAGGATGTTCGGTATCTGGTGATCAAACTGAGCGATGGGACCTTCTGCCATCTGTTCGAAGACAACTCGAAGACAATTCCCACTCTCGAGGCATTTGCTGCATTCCGGAACGGCGGCGAACAGCGGCGGCTTGAGGAACCCGAGCAATTGGAAGCTACCGTGGTCGGCAATTATCGTACGCTCGTCGAGGCCTGAACTCTGACCAGCATGGATTATCCCGCGGCCAACACCACTACGGCGCCCGAGCCGATGAGCAAGGACGTATTCGAAAGCGCCCTCGCTCACCTGCGGCCACGATTGCATCGCTATTGTGCGCGTATGGTCGGCTCCGCGGTTGACGCCGAAGACATTGTCCAGGAGGCCCTGCTAAAGGCCATCGAGGCATTTCGGGAGCCTGCCGCAATTTCAAATGTGGAGGCTTGGCTATTTCGCATTGCCCACAATACGGCGTTGGATTTTGTGCGACGGCAGTCACGGCGGCGAAGCTTGAGTGGCGATGAGGACGTAACGATGATCGCCGACCCGATCGATCAGGTTCACCAACGCCAGGCGGCGGCCGCCGGGCTGCATACATTCATGCGCCTGTCGGTGGCGGAACGAAGTACCGTTATACTGATGGATGTTCTTGGCTATTCGCTCGAGGAAATCGGCAACGTCACCGCCAGCAGTATTCCGGCGGTGAAGGCAGCCTTACATCGCGGGCGCGAGCGCTTGCGGGCTGTAATCGCTGAGCCAGACGATCGTCCGCCGCCGACACTCAGCGCGGAAGAGCGTGCGCAACTCTCGGCCTACGTGGAACACTTCAACGCGCGTGACTTCGATGCGGTACGCAACATGCTCGCGGAGGACGTGCGGCTTGAGCTTGTGAACAAGACGCGCATGAAAGGGGCCACAGAGGTTGGCCGCTATTTCGATAATTACGCCAGCGCGCACGACTGGCATCTAGAACTCGGTTTTGTCGATCGCAGGCCGGCGCTGGTTGTACGTGATCGGAACGATTCTGCCCGTCGGCCAATGTATTTTATCCTGCTGTCCTGGATGGCCGGCCAAATCGGCATAATTCGCGATTTCCGTTATGCCCGCTATGTCACGGAGAGCGCCGAAATCGTTCTTTGATGATCCGTGCCGCTGGATGAGCGGCATCCGCCAAGTCACTACTTCCGGCAAGCCGCGAACACGACTACCATCCGCCGCGAATCGGGCTCAACCGGGGAAATACGGTTCAATCGGGCATGACAAATCATTTGACTCCGGCGCGATCCGTTCACCTTCGCGCGGCGCGCTTCGGCGCACGAGGCTACGCCGGGCGGCGGGCGGCATCTGCCGTCACTGTGGCGCTCACGGCGTCCCTAACGGCGCTGACCACAGCGCCTTCCGCCAACGCTGCGGCGGCCCGGCAAGCGCGGCCCGCACCCACGGTCGAGGCCACCGCTCCGCGTGAGGCAGGCGAGCCGATCATGGCCATCGTGTCGATCAAGGGCCAGCACGTGACCTTTTACGACGCCGATGGCTGGATCCTGCGCGCACCTGTATCGACCGGGACAACGGGGCGCGAGACGCCGGCTGGTGTCTTCGCCGTGGTGGAGAAAGACAAGGACCACCACTCAAGCCTTTATGACGATGCCTGGATGCCAAACATGCAGCGCATCACGTGGAGCGGCATCGCGCTGCACGGTGGACCGCTGCCCGGCTACGCAGCCTCGCACGGCTGCGTCCGCATGCCCTACGACTTCGCCGAGAAGCTGTTCGACAAGACACGGATCGGCATGCGGGTGATTATTTCGCCGCAGGATGCGGAGCCGGTCGAATTTTCCGATCCGTCTCTGTTCGTGCCCAAGCAGGAGGCGATCGACGCAGCGCCGGCGCGGGCCGACGCACTTGCCAGCGCGGCGGACGAAGCGACCAAGGCGGCTGCCGCGGCAAAGACCGCTCTCGCGACCGCAAAGCGCGAGGCGGCAGCGGCGCCGGCCGAGATGCGCAAACTTGAGTACCTCAGGAGCCGCGCCGAGGCCGAGCTCGCCTATGCCAACCGGGCGCTCGCCGCTGCCAAGGCGAGCGAAGCCAGGGCCGAGGACATGAAGGAGAAGGCGGCCGCCAAAGCCGAGCAGCTTCGCGCGCAGTTCCAGTCCCCCGACAGCCGCGCGGACGCCGAGCTCGCCTATGCCGAGCGCGCGATCGAGGCGGCCAAGACCAACGAAGCCAAGGTTGAGGACGCGGAGCAAAAGGCCGCCGCCAAAGCCGAGGAGCTGCGCACGCAACTTGATGCAGCCAAGGCTGAGCAAAAGACGAAGCAAGACGCCATCGCCGACGCTGTAGCGCTTGCCAAAACAACACAGGCCAAACAGATCGAGGCTGTCAAAGCCGCGAAGGATGCGAAGCTCGCGCTCGAGCCGGTTTCGATCTTCATCAGCCGCGCGACACATAAACTTTATGTGCGGCGCGACACGCACAAACGGGAGCCGGACGGGGGCGAGAGATTTGATACCACCATTGAGCTGCCGGTTACGATCGACAATCCCGGCAAGCCGATTGGGACGCACATCTTTACGGCGGTAGCGCGCGCCAAAGATGGCTTGCGCTGGACCGCGGTCACGATCGATAACGGCGACAGCGCCAAAGACGCGCTGGACCGCATTACCTTCCCGCCGGAAGTGCTCGATCGTATCGCACCGACCGTGTTGCCGCGGTCCTCGATCATTATCTCGGACGAACCTCCGAACCGCGAGACAAACTATCGCACGGAGTTCGTCGTGGTGCTGAACAATCAGCCACAGGGCGGCCTGGCGATGCGAAAGCCTCCGCCCGAAGCCGAGCCTGCGTTTGGTAACGGCTTGGACAACGGCTTCTTCAGCAGCTTCAATCGCTGGCACGACTGGAACTCCGAAGCCTCTCAAGACAGCGCTACACGCCAGCGCCGCGGCCAGTCCTACTATCCTGGACAACCGGGCTCGTGGTGACGCCCTGCCGCAGCGGCTTCTGATTGGACCTCATAATTAGTGGCAGGGCCGGGTGTCGCACCCGCGCCCAAGCCGACCTATCTAATGCATAGCGAAGAGCCTTCGGAGTCATGCGATGAGCTACGGGAACGGCTCACAGCGTTCGCCGCGTCTGCGCTCGCAATTGTGGTTCGATAATCCCGACAATCCGGGAATGACGGCGCTTTACCTGGAACGCTACCTCAACTATGGGCTCACCCGCGCCGAGCTTACCAGCGGCAAGCCGATCATCGGCATCGCGCAAACCGGCTCCGACCTGAGCCCCTGCAACCGGCATCATCTGGAACTTGCCAAACGCGTGCGCGACGGCATTCGCGACGGCGGCGGCATCGCGTTTGAGTTCCCGATGCATCCCATCCAGGAAACCGGGAAGCGCCCGACGGCGGCGCTCGATCGCAACCTCGCCTATCTCGGACTGGTCGAAGTCCTGTTCGGTTATCCGCTTGATGGCGTGGTGCTGACCACCGGCTGTGACAAGACGGTACCCGCGGCTTTGATGGCGGCGGCGACCGTCAACACCCCGGCGATTGTCCTTTCCGGCGGACCGATGCTTGACGGCTACTATAACGGCAAGCTCGCCGGCTCCGGCACCGTCCTGTGGCAGGCAAGGGGGGACATTGCCGCCGGCAAGATCGACTACAAACAATTTCTCGACATCGTTGCGGCCTCTGCGCCCTCGATCGGCCACTGCAACACCATGGGGACGGCATCGACCATGAACGCCATGGCGGAAGCGCTCGGCATGTCGCTTCCCGGCTGCGGCGCAATCCCGGCGCCTTATCGCGAACGCGGGCAAATTGCTTACGAGACGGGCGTACGCGCAGTCGAGATCGTGCGCGAGGATCTAAAACCTTCGGATATTCTCACGCGCGCCGCTTTCGAGAACGCAATCGTCGCCTGCTCGGCTATCGGCGGCTCTACCAACGCGCCCATCCATTTGAACGCCATCGCCCGTCACATCGGCGTCGAACTTTCGATCGAGGATTGGGAACGCGTCGGTCATGACGTGCCGCTGCTTGTGAACATGCAGCCGGCCGGAGAGTATCTCGGCGAAGACTATTATCGCGCCGGCGGTTTGCCTGCTGTGATGCACGAACTGCTCACTGCCAGACGCATTCACGGCAACGTGCTCACCGTCAACGGCAAGACCGTGGCGGACAATGTGGCGTCGGCCCAAGCAACCAACCGAGCTGTCATTCGCGCTTACGACGATCCGCTGAAAGCGCAGGCCGGATTCAAGGTGCTGCGCGGAAATTTGTTCGACTCCGCGATCATGAAGACGAGCGTGATTTCGGAAGACTTTCGCCGCCGTTACCTTAGCCGCCCCGGCGATCTCAACGCCTTCGAAGGACGCGCCGTGGTGTTTGACGGTCCTGAAGATTATCATCACCGCATCGACGATCCTTCGCTTGAGATCGACGAAAACTCGATTTTGTTCATTCGCGGCGTAGGGCCGATCGGCTATCCGGGCTCAGCCGAGGTCGTCAACATGCAACCGCCGGCGGCGCTGATCAAACGAGGAATAACTTCGCTGCCGTGCATCGGCGATGGCCGGCAGTCCGGAACATCGGGCTCGCCGTCGATCCTCAATGCTTCGCCGGAGGCGGCCGACGGCGGCGGACTTGCTGCGTTGCAAACCGGCGACCGGGTGCGTATCGACCTTAACAAAGGCGCGGCCGATATGCTGATTTCGCCTGCGGAGCTGGCGGAACGCTTCGCGGCGGTGAAACGAAACGGCGGCTATCACTATCCGTTAAGCCAAACGCCGTGGCAGGAAATCCAACGCGCCATAGTGGACCAGCTGGCGAACGGCATGGTGCTCGAGCCGGCGGTCAAATATCAGCGGGTGGCGCAAAAATTCATTCCGCGCGACAATCACTAATCCGTTCTCGCCCGTTGAGCCGAAACCGGGGCCAGCAATGCCAGCACGTCCGACCGTCGCCGAAAAGCGCAAGACTTTCCGCAAGCTGCATGAGAGCGGCTGTTTCGTCATCCCCAACCCGTGGAACGTAGGAACGGCGCGCTTTCTTCAAGGCCTGGGATTCAAGGCCCTGGCAACGACGAGCGCGGGCCACGCCCACGCGCTCGGTTATCCCGACGGCGCGCAAAGCCTGGACGTCGTGCTGTCGCATTACTGGGAACTGGTCCAGGCGACTGACGTGCCGCTCAACGCCGATTTCGAGAACGCTTTCGCCGACGATCCCGACGGCGTAGCCGTGAACGTGACGCGCTGCATCGCCAGCGGTGTCGCCGGCCTTTCGGTTGAAGACTCGCCGAAGTCCGACACGCCGCTTTATGATTTCGATTTGTCGGTGGCGCGGGTCGAAGCCGCACGCGCGGCGATCGATCGCGCCGGCGGCGATGTCGTATTCACCGCCCGCGCCGAAAACTTCATCCGCGGCGTGCCCGATCTCGAGGACGTCATCCGCCAACTCAAGGCGTACTCAGCGGCTGGCGCCGATTGCCTGTACGCGCCGGGCATCAAGACGCGGGATCAAATCGAGGCCGTGGTGAAAGCGGTGGCGCCGAAGCCGGTGAATTTCCTCGGTAGCGGCGACTTTGGTTTCACGGTCGGCGATCTCGCCGCCATGGGTGTGCGCCGAATTAGTGTCGGTGGTTCGCTGGCCCGCGTCGCCATGCAAGCCTTCATCAAAGCCGCGACGGAGATCGCCAAAGAAGGCAAATTTACCGGCTTTGCCGGCCTGATGACGAACCAGGAGCTGAATAAGTTCTTCAGCGAGGATCGCGAGAAGATATCGTCATGACCGCTTCCGTGCCGCACCCGCAGACCGGCCAGCCGGTAGGCTTGCCGGTCGAGAGGACGACGCCCGCGCCGCGCCCCGGCCCGGTAACGCTAAAAGGCCGCTACGGCCGTATTGAAAAACTGCGCGCCGAGCACGCCGGCGACTTGTGGCGGGTGTTCGCCGGGCACGATCAGCTGTGGACGTACATTGGCGCGAACGGACCATTCGCGAACGCCGCGGACTTCGCCTCGTATATTGCGATGCGTGCGGCGGCGGACGATCCTTACGCTTACGCCATCATCGACGTAGCCGACGGTCCCGTCGGCCTTTTCACGTTGCTGCGGATTGTGCCGGAGATGCGCGTAATCGAGGTCGGCCACGTTCTTTATTCACCCGCGCTTCAGCGCACTCCGCTCGGCACCGAAGCGCAATATCTGTTGGCGCGTTATGTTTTCGAAGAGCTCGGCTACCGGCGCTACGAATGGAAGTGCGATGCACTCAACGCAGCCTCGCGGCGCGCGGCGTTGCGTTACGGCTTTGTCTACGAAGGTATCTTTCGGCAATACATGATTGCCAAAGGGCGCAACCGCGATAACGCCTGGTACTCGATGATCGACAGCGAGTGGCCGGAGCGGCGGCAAAGCTTCGAGCGTTGGCTCGCCCCCGAAAATTTTGACACGGACGGCCGGCAAAAGATCAGCCTTGCCGCGTTGAACGCGCACAAAGCACTGGAAGAAGCGTGAGGCCAACATGACCGACAGACTTAAGGGCAAAGTGGCCCTCGTGACCGCTGCGGCGCAGGGGATAGGGCGCGCCATTGCCGAGAAATTTGCCGCCGAGGGCGCGAAATTGATCGCGACCGACCTCGACCCCGACAAACTGCGAGGGCTGAGCGGCAGCCTGCACAAATTCGACGTGCGCGCCGAAAAGGATATCGAGGCGTTCGGCGCCGAGGTTGCCCGCCAATTCGGCCCCCTCGATATCCTGGTCAATTGCGCCGGCTACGTGCACCAGGGCACGGTGTTCGATTGCTCCGACCGCGATTGGGATTTTTCCTTCGATCTCAACGTCAAATCCATGCACCGCACCATCAAGACATTCCTGCCGCCAATGCTCGAGAAGAAATCGGGTTCGATTATCAACATCGCGTCCGCAGTGTCATCGATCCGCGGCGTGCCCAACCGCTACGTTTACGGCACCACCAAAGCGGCAGTGATCGGGCTGACCAAGGCCGTCGCCGCCGATTTCATCAAACAGGGCATCCGCTGCAACGCCATCTGCCCAGGCACGATCGAATCGCCGTCGCTTGAGGAACGCATCGCGGCGGTGTCGCGCGACACCAAACGCTCGCTCGAAGCGGTGCGGCAAGATTTTGTCGGCCGCCAGCCCATGGGCCGGCTGGGAACGCCGGAGGAGGTCGCGTACCTCGCACTCTTTCTCGCCAGCGACGAGTCAAGTTACATCACCGGGCAGACCCATCTCGTCGACGGCGGCATGGCGCTGTAAACCACGCCGCGCGGAATTGGATGCATCGCGCATAAAATCCTTTTCCGAATCCCGCCGCTCGTTTAACTGCGGCTTATGCACTTTGCTTCGCCTCTCATTCCAGGGACATTGGCGCGCCGTTACAAGCGCTTCCTTGCCGATGTGGTGCTCGACACCGGCGACGTAACCACGGTGCACGTTGCTAATCCGGGCGCTATGACCGGCCTCGATCGCCCGTTTTCACGGATATGGCTTTCCGATTCCGCCAATCCGCTGCGCAAGCTGCGCTACACTTGGGAGCTGGTGGAGGCTGATCTCGGCAGCGGTCCGGAGATCGTCGGCGTAAATACCGGCCTGCCGCATCAATTGGTCGCCGAAGCCCTTGAGCGGCAACTGATCCCGGAGCTCCGCGATTATTCGTCGGTGCGCCGTGAGGTTAGATACGGCGTATCCTCGCGGATCGATTTTCTCCTGACCGCGCCGCAGCGGCCTCCATGTTATCTGGAAATCAAGAACGTCCATCTGATGCGCCAGCCGCGGCTGGCGGAATTCCCGGACTGCGTGACCGAACGCGGCGCCAAGCATTTGCGCGAACTGATCGCGATGCGCATCACCGGCGCGCGCGCAGTGCTTCTGTTTGTCATCCAGATCGGCTCGGCTGACAGTTTTGCGGTCGCCCGCGACATCGACAAGGTTTACGCTGAAGGATTCCGGCAAGCGCGTGAGCAAGGGGTCGAGATGCTGGCGTGGCGCTGCAACGTCGAAGTCGACGGCCTTACTATTGCGGCCCGGGTTCCGATTGCGCCCATCTAAGCATTTCCCAGGTGCCGGATCGCTTGCACCCGGCGCGCGTATGCTTACATTCTACGCCGCGAGCGGCGTGTTTGGCCGCTTTGAATGCGGCTGACACTTCACATCATGACCTATGTCGACGCGGCCATCGCGCCGCTGCGTAAAACCGGACAGATCAAGATCCACGGCCCCGCGGCCTTCGAGGGCATGCGCAAGGCTGGCCGCTTGGCCGCGACCTGCCTCGACCTGCTGGCAAGCGAAATCAATCCGGGCGTCACCACTGACCACATCGACCGCCTGGTTTACGAATTCGGACACGATCACGGCGCCGCCCCGGCGACGCTGATGTATCGGGGTTACCGCAAGGCCACCTGCACGTCCGTCAATCACGTTGTCTGTCATGGCATCCCCTCGGAAAAGCCGCTGCGCGACGGCGATATTGTCAACGTCGATGTCACGTTGATCCTCGACGGCTGGCACGGCGATTCCAGCCGCATGTATGCGGTTGGCGAAATTCCGCGCCGCGCCGAACGGCTTATCGAAGTCACCTACGAAGCGATGATGCGTGGCATTGCGGCGATCCGGCCGGGTGCCGCTACCGGCGACATCGGTCATGCGATCCAGACCTACGTCGAGGCGCAACACATGAGCGTGGTGCGCGACTTCTGCGGCCACGGTCTCGGCAAGCTGTTCCACGATGAGCCCAACATTGTGCACGTCGGCCGACCGGGCGAAGGCCTCGTACTCAAGCCCGGGATGTTTTTCACCGTCGAGCCGATGATCAATCTCGGGCGTCCGCATGTGAAGGTGCTGTCCGACGGCTGGACCGCGGTGACCCGCGACCGCTCGCTGTCGGCGCAGTTTGAGCACTCGGTCGGTGTCACCGATACCGGCGTCGAAGTCTTCACGCTTTCGCCGAAGGGCCACACCAAACCGCCCTATCGGCTCTAGCTCCCCGCCTGCGCGCGAAGCGCCTGGTTTTCCGCCTCAAGCTCCGTAATGCGCGCCTGCAATTTCGCGACCGCCGCCTGGATCACATCCATCGTGTAACGCGGCGTGATGTGTTGCGGGCAATTCCAGTCGAACGTCTCGAGGTGCAGTAAACACGCCCGCTCGGGCTTGGCCTTGTAACCGGGGAGGCCGAGGCGCGCGGCAAGTTCGGAATCGGCGTCAATGTTGCGCATCTCGACATGGGCGAGAATCTTCAAACGCGCCTGGTTCGGATAGTCCACCAGGATCAGCGCCGCGCGATCGTCCGCAGCAACGTTGCCGACACTGATGTATTGCAGATTGCCGCGGAAGTCGGCAAAGCCGAGCGTCTTCTCATCGAGCACTTTGAGGAAACCGAGGGGACCGCCGCGATGCTGCACGTAAGGCCAGCCGGTTTCCGAAACGGTCGCCATGTAGAAACTGTCGCGCTCCGCTATGAAGGCCGCTTCGTCCTCCGTGAAGCGATCGAATGTGCGATGGCCCTTGAACTTCTCCCACATTTCGCGGCTGCCGTTCGCCGCTTGAGCGGCCCGCACGCTCGGCGTCGAAGCGATGTCGAGAAATTTGTAGCTCATGGCGACATTTCCCCTGCCGACGGAATGTAGGAGCCCGACGGTCGGTGGATAATCGGCGCTGTTGACAAGTTATTATTGCTGCTTCAGCAATAATACATGGACCGTCTCGAGGCGATGCGCACTTTCGTCGCCGTGGCCAAGCTCGGCGGCTTTGCCGAAGCCGCCCGAAAATTGCGGCGCTCGCCTTCGGTGGTCACCCGGGCCATCGCACAGCTCGAAGACGAGCTTGGCCTCGCGTTGCTGTTGCGAACCACACGTTCACTGCGCCTGACCGAAGGCGGCGAAGTCTATCTGGAAAACTGCCAGCAGATTTTGGCGGACGTTGACAGTGCCGAACGCCGCGCGCGCGGCGAAGACGCCGAACCGCGCGGCCAGTTAACGATCGCGGCTCCGATCGTATTCGGCCGGCTGCACGTCCTGCCGGTGATAAGGTCGCTCTTGCAGGCGTACCGCAATCTATCGATCCGATTGAGTCTTTCAGACCGCAACGTCCACCTCGTGGACGAAGGCATCGATGCCGCCGTCCGCATCGGCACACTCGCGGATTCAAGCTTGATCGCCGTGAAGTTAGCAGAGGTCAGCCGTGTCGTGGTCGCAAGCCCCGCCTATCTGAAAAAGCACGGTATTCCAAAATCGCCCGACGAACTTGCCGATCACCACGTCATCGCGTTTGAGGGCGTCGGCATAATCGACGACTGGCGCTTCGACCCTCGCCATAGATCCGTGCGGCTTGAGCCGCGCCTGACCGTCAACAGCGCCGACACCGCGATCGCCGCGGCGAAAGCCGGCGTCGGCATAACGCGACCGCTCTCGTATCAGGTCGAAGCTGCAGTGCGCGCCGGCCGCCTGACGCCAATCCTCCAGCAGTTCGCGCCGCCGCCGTCGCCGGTCAACGCGATTTATCCGTTGCGGCGAATTCCGTCGGCCAATGTCGCGGTTTTCGTCAAAGCGGCGCGCGACTATTTCAAAACGAACCCGCTAGCGCCGGTTGCGAATTGGAAGAAAAAGTAAACCGGACGCCGAAGCGCGGCTCACCACGCGGCCTCGAGGATTTGCATCACGTCGTCGGGCGAGCGGATCGGCTGCGGATTGGTCCTCACCCAGATATTGCGCATTGCCCCCTCGGCGATCTTCGGCAGCTGCTCGCGTTTGACGCCAACCTCGCGCAGCGTCGCTGGCTGTTTTAACGCTCCAATCAACTCCGCAACGGCATCGGCAGCCGGGATGCCTGGACGGCCGAGCGCTTCCGCAATCAGGCGCTGCTTCTCCGCCGTTGTGGGGGCGTTGTATCGCAGCACATGCGGCAGCATCACGCACGAGGTGTGGCCGTGCGGAACGTCGGCGAAGGCGCCTAGGACGTGGCCAATGCCGTGGCTTGCCCCGTAATTGACGCGCGCAATCGAAGACGCGGCCAGCCATGATGCTTGCTGGCACTGCAGGCGCGCGGCCAAGTCGTCAGGCCGCGGCAGCGCTTGCGCGAATAGCCGCAGTGCATGCAGCGCCAGACCGTCGCAAAAAGGATGCGCCTCCATCGAGCAAAGCGCCTCCACTGCATGGTCGACGCCGCGCACTCCGGTCGAAAGCCACAGCCACTCCGGCGTGTAGAGTGTGGCCTCCGGGTCGAGAATAACGGCGCGCGCGCCAATGTCGGGGCCGATGAAAGAGTGTTTCTGACGGATGCGCTCATCGGTGATGCCCGCCAGGTTGGAAAATTCAGCCCCGGACAGCGTCGTCGGCACAACGATCTGACGGACCGGCGACGGCCGAATGTCAGGGACGTGGCGCTTGCCGTCGGTGCCGACGGTCGCATGCAGACCATCGAGTCCTTCCGCGAAGTCCACGTTGTGCGCGAGACAGATTTGCAGGACCTTGACCGTGTCGATTGCGGTTCCGCCGCCGACGGTCAAGATGAGGTCCGGCGCGGCGGCACGGACCGCGCGCGCCGCGGCGATAACGCTTTCCCGCGGCGAATGCTGGACGCAGTCGTCGAACAGCCCGGCATAGCGGCGGGGACCGAGAGCGTCGGCGATGGCGGCCACGACGGGCGTATTCCGCGCCACGCTTTTGGCCGCCACAATGAAGACTTTCGTCGCCCCGACGTGTGTCATTTCGTCGACCACCGCGTCCGCGGCCGGACGGCCAAAAACAACGCGTTCCAGCGGAAGATAAGCGTAGCTGCCCGCCTGAAGCACTTCTCGTTCCTCCCTTGCTCCGCGCTACGGCCGAAGCCGCGTTGCCGGAATTTCCTCCCACCCGATTGCAAAATACCGCAATCGCGTCATCCTTGGATCCGCCAAACCGCGGATGGGGCTTACCGCCGGCTGGCCTGGTTGGACCTTCAATGCTGAAAAAGCGCGAGCGCGAGGGCGGGTTGGCCGAGGGCTCGCCGCATTATTACGGCCATCGGGAGCGCTTGCGCGAGCGCTTTCGCGAGACTGGCGCCGATGCGCTCTCGGATTATGAACTCCTGGAAGCGGTGTTGTTCCGCGCCCAGCCCCGGCGCGATGTCAAACCGCTGGCCAAGGCACTGATTGCGACATTCGACTCCTTCGCGGAAGTTACTTCCGCGCCGGTCGCCCGTCTCGGTCAAGTCAAAGGCCTCGGAGAAGCGACCATCACCGAACTGAAACTCGTACAGGCGGCGGCGAGCCGGCTCCTGCGGGGGCAAGTGAAAAAGCGGCCGGTGCTGTCATCGTGGTCAGCCGTGCTCGATTATTGCCGCACGGCGCAGGCGTTTGCGGACCGCGAAGAATTTCGCGTCCTCTTTCTCGACAAGCGTAATCAGCTCATCGCCGACGAAACGCAACAAATCGGAACGGTGGACCATACGCCGGTTTATCCGCGCGAAGTGGTCAAACGGGCGCTCGAACTTTCGGCTACGGCGATTATTTTGGTGCACAATCACCCTTCCGGCGATCCGACACCATCGCGCGCCGACATTCAGATGACGCAGCAAATCATCACGGTGGCCAACCCGCTGGGAATCTCGGTGCACGACCACGTCATCGTCGGCAAGGAAGGCCACGCCAGCCTAAAGGGGCTGAAGCTGATCTGAACCCCGTCGAGTTTGCCGGTCCCATTTTTGAGCCCGCATATGGCCGCCAACAAAGTGATTCGTTATATTGATGCTGCAGTACGCCGGATGGATTCGGAGCTCTGACGTGCGGGTTGAAGACTTCATGACACGCAGCGTGATTACGATCACGCCCGACACGACGTTGCTCGCCGCCGCCAAGCTAATGCTTGAGCATCGCGTCGGCGGCTTCCCGGTCGTGGACGCGGCAGGCCGCATTATCGGGGTTTTCAGCGAGAGCGATCTGTTGCGCGAGCAGGGCGAGAAGGGCTCGCCCTGGCTGGACATTATGATCGGAGACGACGGGAGACCCGCCGCTTCGCTCGAGCTCGGCACGCGCAAGGTCGCGGACCTCATGACACGTCGGCTCATCGCCATTACTCCGGACGCATCGATCGCCGATGCGTGCCGCCTATTGCATGACCATCGCCTGCGCCGATTGCCGGTGCTCGATGGCGGTAAACTCGTCGGCATGATCGCCCGCGCCGACCTGGTGCGCGCCGTGGCTACGTCGGCCGCAACCGCTGCCTTGGCGCCGGCGCCGGACGTCAGCGTCGACGAGCGGGCTGCGGAAATGGAACGGCAGATCTTGCGCAACCGCGTACGAGGTTCACGGCCGTTTTAATATTTTTTGTTTGTTGCTAACGATACTGCATCCGCTGCATCGCAATACTTTGCCCATGACAGGTCGCGCCATGACCACCCGCTCCGCTCCCGCGAAAGCTCCGCCCGGCTTCCTATGGGGTGTCTCTACCTCGAGTTATCAAATAGAAGGCGCCGCCCACGAAGACGGGAGGGGCTTGAGCATCTGGGACACCTATTCTCACATCCCCGGCAAAATCAAAAACAACGATACCGGAGACGTCGCCTGCGACCATTATCATCGCTATCGCGAAGACGTGGAGCTGATGCAGGAATTTGGCGTCCAGGCCTACCGCTTTTCGGTGGCGTGGCCGCGGATCCTGCCGGAGGGCCGTGGCGCGATCAACAAAGCCGGGCTCGCTTTCTACGATCGCCTCATCGACGCCGTCCTCGCCGCGGGCATCGAGCCATGGCTTTGCCTCTATCACTGGGATCTGCCGCAGGCGCTCGGCGACAAAGGCGGCTGGACCAATCGCGATTGCGCGCAATGGTTCGCCGACTATACCGACGTGGTCGCGCACCATTACGGCGACCGGGTCAAGCGCTTTGCGACCGTCAATGAGCCCAGCGTGTTCACGCTGTTCGGTTTCGCGCTTGGCGGCCAGGCGCCCGGCATTGTCGACCGCGGCATGCTGTTGCGCGCCATTCATCACGTCAATCTTGGTCATGGCGCTGCGATCGACCGGATGCGCGCAGCCGTGAAAGGCGCATCGCTTGGCGCCATTCACAATTGCCAGCCGTGCCGGCCGGCGACCGACACGCCGGAGAATCGCGTCGCCGCAGAAACGCTTGATGCCTACTGGAATCTCGCTTTTCCCGACCCGCAACTGCGGGGCGTCTATCCGCCGCCAATTGACGAATTGATGACGCCTTATCTGAAGTCCGATGATCTAAAGCACATCAACAGACCGGTCGATTGGTTCGGGTTGAACCACTATTCTCCAAATTATGTCGTCGCGAGCGACAGCACTCCGCTCGGATTGTGGTTCGGCGATGCGCCGGCGAATGTGCCCCGCTCCACCATGGGCTGGCCGGTCGAGCCGGCTGCATTCGGGGAAATTCTGACGAGAATGCACAAGCGCTACGGCTTGCCGATCTACGTGACTGAAAACGGCACCGCCTATGCCGACAAGCCGACGGCGGACGGCAAGGTGCACGACGAGCCGCGCATTTCCTATCTCAAGGCCTATACGGCGGCGATGTACGAAGCGATCGCGGCCGGCGTCGACGTGCGCGGCTATTTCGTCTGGGCGCTGTTGGATAATTTCGAATGGAGCTCGGGTTATAGCGAGCGCTTCGGCCTTGTTTACGTCGACTATCCTACGCAGCGCCGGCTGCCGAAGGACTCGTTCCGCTGGTTTGCGGACCAGGCGAAGGCAAGTTCGATTTCGCCGGTTCCTGCTGCCTGACCTGATCGAGCGCGAACAGCAGCACCGCGACGCGGGCGGCGGCGGAGCGCCACTCCGACAGGCGCTGGTAATTGTCGACCAGCCAGTTGAACGCCACCTGGACCGTGACGAAGGCGGCGGAAGCTTGGGTCAGTTCGCCAAGTGTCATGGTGCCAGCAAGATATTTCGGCACGCACAAAAACCAGCCGAAGACCGGCGCAAACAGAAGGTCGGTCTGCGAGACGAACGTCGTACCCATCAACTGCCAGAGCAGTTGTCGCCAGCGCAGCAACACTTGCGACAGCGCGTCCCAAACCACGCTTTGCCGCTTTGGGAGTTGACCGTCCGCGGGATGACTTGCGGACTCGCGGATATCATTGGCTGCCGCCAGAAATTCCGCCTCGGCCTGGCTCTGCATCTGAATAACAGACGGCAGCTTACGGCCGATCACCAACATGCCACCGGTGCACACGAGCGCATAGATGATCGCACCGATAACGAGATAGCCTGGAACAGTGAGCATCAGGCCACCGGCGGCAATCGTCAGCCCGCCGCCGACCGACCAGAGCACGCTGGTAAAGACGCCGGCCGTCATCACCGAGTTGACCAGTCCGAGCGTCAAATCGACCGGCGAATTGCTCGCCGACTTCACGTCGTAGGAGATGCGGTATTCGGCGTTCTTATATTCGCCACCCACCGCTTCGATCTTGCGATAACGTTCGTCGGTGAGCCAGTCGGTGAGAACGTATGTGGCCAACCATTGACGCCATTTCCGCTGCGTGGTCATGCGCGCCCAGACCGAGACGACAGCCAAGCCGACACTCATGATCGCAAGCGGCGCGAACACCCCGACCTGGCGCCACAAGGTGTCGCCGTCGCGCCGGGCAAGCGCGTTGAAGAAGTCGCGATTCCAGTAATTGAGGCGGTACTGCACGGCAAGCTGCACCACTGCAATTGCCACAAGGCCAACCGTCAACGGCCACGCGATCATGGCGGATTTGCCGCGCCAAAATCCGCGCGCGCTCGCCCAGAACCGGACCAGCTTCGCACGATCTGATTGTTTGGCGTCCGCCATCCCCTCCCCTTCAGCGGCAGCTCACCAGTGCCGCTGTCGTTGCACGATCATTTCACGGCGGTGCCGCGCCTGTCGAGGTGAGCCCGGCCGATGGCAGACTGACAAACGTCAGCGCCAGCCGAGACTGGGAGCTACGTTCTTGAGGATCGCCTCGATGACATGGGCGTTATATTCGACACCGAGTTGATTGGGGACGGTCAGTAGCAGCGTGTCGGCCTCGGCAATAGCTTCGTCCTTCTTGAGCTGCTCGATGAGCGCGTCTGGCTCCGCGGCGTAGCTGCGGCCGAATATGGCGCGTTCGTTGCTGCCGAGATAACCGATGGTATCGCTCTCTTCCTCGCCGCGCCCGAAATAGGCGCGATCACGATCGTCGACCAACGCGAAGATGCTGCGGCTTACCGAAACCCGCGGCGTGCGCGCGTGGCCTGCCGCTTTCCACGCCTCGCGGAATTTCCGGATTTGCTCCGCCTGTTGGACGTGGAATGGGCGGCCGCTCTCGTCGATTTTGAGCGTCGAACTCTGCAGATTCATGCCAAGCTTTGCGGCCCACTCGGCCGTGCCGTCAGTGGCGGCGCCCCACCAGATGCGATCGCGTAAGCCCTCCGAATAGGGCTCGAGACGCAACAGACCCGGAGGATTCGGAAACATCGGCTGCGGGTTCGGCTGAGCAAAACCATTGCCGCGCAGCACTTCGAGGAAAACCTCGGTGTGGTGCCGCGCCATCTCGGCATCGCTCATCCCCTCGGGCGGGGCATAACCGAAGTACCGCCAACCATCGATCACCTGCTCCGGCGAACCGCGGCTGATGCCGAGTTGCAGCCGGCCACCGGCGATGATGTCGGCAGCACCGGCGTCTTCGACCATGTAGAGCGGATTCTCATAGCGCATGTCGATGACGGCCGTACCGATTTCGATCCGCTTGGTTCTAGCGCCCACCGCCGCCAACAACGGAAACGGCGAACCGAGCTGCCGGGCGAAATGGTGAACGCGAAAGTAAGCGCCATCCGCGCCGAGTTCTTCGGCGGCGACGGCCAGGTCGATCGATTGCAGAAGCGCATCGGACGCCGATCGCGTTTGCGATTGGCGCGAAGGGGTCCAGTGACCAAATGATAGGAATCCAATCTTTTTCATGGGCATGCACTGTTAGGATGGGTGCCGGTTCGCGCGGTCCTGGCGCCGGCAAGAATTGGCGTGGCAGTATCACGAGACCAAAACCAGAATGAAAGGAAAGTAGTCATGGCGCGAGAAATTGCGAGGCGTCGGGAAACTCCTCCCGCGGTGAGGCTCTTGGCGCTGGCCATAGGCGCGGCCGCGGTCGGCGCGATGGCCGTGGGTGCGCTTGCCATCGGGCGCATGGCCGTTGGACGCCTGGCGATCGGTCGGGCGCGGTTCGGCGCCATCGAGGTCGACGAACTGACCGTCCGCAAACTCCGCGTCCTTGAACGGGACGACCGATAACGACGGCCGCTATTGCGCGCCCCGTGGTTTGGAAAGAAGCATCTGGGTGCATCGAAACAGAGCGATGGTTTTACCGGTCTGCTCACTCTTGACCTCTGCGTCCCAGACTTGCGTGGTGCGCCCACCGTGTAGCAAGCGCGCTTCGCAGCCCACGCCGCCGGAAAGCGCGGTGCCGAGAAAGTTGGCCTTGAGCTCGATGGTGGTAAAACCGGTGGCACCCTCGGGCAACGAGATGATGCAGCCATAACCGCATGCCGTGTCGGCCAGAGCGACGACGGTCGCCGCGTGCAAATAGCCGTTCGGCGCCAGATGTTGTTTGCTTACGTCGAAACGGCCACGCGCGATGCCGTGCCGCAGCTCGATCCAATCGAGGCCGAGGATGTCGGGCAGAAATCCGCTTTGCTTAGCGCGAAAGATCGCCGGTGCGTCGTCCATGGTGCGACCCGAATGTTGAAAGCCGTCACTGTTGCCGGACCAGCAGCATCGGATCTGTACCTTCCGGAACACGCTGCCAGGTGTTGGCATCATCCTCTTCGAAGCGCCAATTCTGTCCGCGCGCCGAAAGCACAATCAGTTCGCCCTGGTCCATGCGCCAGGACGTTGGAGCAAAGCGCATCACGCCGGCGTCACAACCGGGCTTGACCTTGATCGTCATGGCGTCAGTATCGGCGGGCCCCCGCGCCAGTGTGAGTGTGCAGATCGGCTTGCCGGTACCGCGCGCAATCTCCCAATCGCCAATCATGTCGTCCGCGGAGCGAACCGGCGCGGCGGCCGCGCTTTGCAGTACGTAGCGGCCTTGCACCGGATCAAACCCGTCGTAAATGCCATCTTCCGCCTTGGCGAGTTCAATCACCGCCTTGCCCGCGGCGTCTAGCAATTGCAAACCGCCATAATTGTCTACCATCCAGGCAACGAGATCTCGCGTCACCGGAAAAACCGCGGGACAGTTTTTGTCGATGTCGAGCTTGTAGCCGTTCGCGACCCGGTCGGGCCGGAAAATGAAACGGCAGATTTTGTCGTGGTCGGCGTTGGAAAATTCCCAGCCGCCGATTACGGCGCTCGCCGGATCGCTCGGCGCCGCGACGTCCTCGGCAAAAGCCATCATCCAAACGCCAGAGAAAAAACTCATTGCGGTCAAGAGGGTCAATGCAATGCCGAGTCTGGCGCTTCGGACGTACCCAATCATTGGGCAACGCTAGCATGCCGACTGAGCGCCGTCATGATCGCGCGGTGACGACTGGTCGCGGCGAGGCCGCTTGTGAATGCGTTCCGAGTTTACATATTCTTAGCATGACAAGTCTGGTGATGGCAGCATGAGCGACGATATCGACCGCCCTCGTCGACCGGCGGTGGAGCCGGAAATCATTCCGCCCGGACGAGCGCGATCCTTCGAGTGGCCGCGAGACCGCGTTTACGCAACGCACCGGATCTATGTCAGCCCGCTCGGACCGGTTGGCATCGCCCTGGTCTTTCTCATCTTGGGCGTGCTCGTCGCCCTTTTACTGCTCGCGCTGGTGGGAGCGGTGCTGATCTGGATACCTTTATTGGTCGGGGCGGTGCTGGCCGGCGCAGTCGTGCGGATGTTGCGCCGCTGAACACGGCCGGTCGTGGGGCGCTTTGGACGAGGCGCCGTATACCTGACGTTAACCCTGGCTCTTTAACAATTCTTAACCATGACGCGCCGTTTTGGGACCGGCAGATGGCCTGCTCATCGGGCTCGTTACCGGCGCATGACTTGGGGCTTGGCGCCTGAAAAAAGACGCTGTTGGAAACCATCAGCACGGCGGCGTCGGGGCGAAGAAGATTGTCGGTAATGTTTGAAACGCCGCGCCAATTTCAACCCGCGTTCGCCGGCCGGCGAAGCCACTCACTCGTCTCCGCGCCCGCGTCGGGATTCGATCTGCAAAAAGCGATGCGCCAAATCTGGCGCGGCAAGACCACCATCCTGATAACGACGGCGATAGCTCTGCTGCTCGCCGGGCTTTTCGTCATTGTGGTACCGCACAAATATACCGCGGTCACCCAGATCCTTATCGATCCTACCGATTTGCACGCGGTCGGAAGCGACCTCACGCCGGCCAACCCGGCAAATGACGCTGCGGCCTTGCAGGTTGAGAGCCAGGTCCGTGTGCTTACGTCCGACACCGTACTGCGCCGCGTCGTCAGCGCCGAAGGTCTTGACCACGACCCCGAATTTATCGGCTCTACGTCGTGGTTCGGACGAGGCTCTCACATCGACAACGCGGTCGCGGCGTTGAACGCACTCAAGCGTACTGTTCAGGCCAAGCGCGCCGAGCGCACATACGTCGTCGACGTCAGCGTTACCAGCCGTGATCCGGCAAAGGCGGCGCGGCTCGCCAACGCGGTGACCCGCGCCTACCTCGCCGAACAGACGTACGTGAGGTCGGAAGCCGCGCGCCAGGTGTCTCAGTCGCTGTCCTCACATCTCAACGAGCTCAAGGAGCGGGTGCACGAGGCTGAAAACCGGGCCGAAAACTTCAAGGTCAATAACAATATCTTTAGCGCCGGCGGCCAGCTCATCAGCGAGCAGCAACTCGCCGAGCTCAACAATCAACTGGTAACTGCGCGGGCGCGGACGGCCGCGGCGAAGGCGCGGCTTGACCAGGTCGAGCGTTTGCAGGCGTCCGGCGTTGAAACGGGCGCTTTTCCCGAGGCCGTGCAATCGCAAACTATCGCGATGCTGCGAACCCAATATGCAGAGGTGATGCGCCGCCAGGCCGAACAGATGACCACGCTCGGACCGCGGCATCCGGCGGTCATCGAAATCAAGGCCGAGGCAGAACGGCTGCACCGAAATATCGAGGATGAAATCCGGCGCATCGCGCTTTCGGCGCGGACGGATTACGACAGCTCGCGCGCCAATGAGGACGCCCTGGCAGCCAATCTGGAAAAGCTGAAGCGCAATGCGGTCGCGACCAACGAAGCGATGGTATCGCTGCGCGAACTTGAACGCGACGTGCTGGCAAGCCGCGCGGTCTATGAGGCGTATCTGGTCCGCGCCCGGGAAACCGGCGAACAGGAGCGGGTCGACACCAAGAACATTCGGGTGATTTCACCCGCCGATACGCCGCTGCGCCGCAGCTTTCCGCCGTCGAATTTCTTTATTGCGGTCGGCGCGCTGCTCATCGGCGTCGCTTCAGGTGTCGGAATTGTGCTGAGGGGACCGGGATCAGGTCCGGCCGAAACGAAGCCGCGCCAAGGCCGGCTGAGCGCGTGGTTCGGCGGGCTCGCGGCGGCAACCAACAAGCTGCGGCCGGCTGCTCGCGACACAAGTGCGCTGCCGATTCTTGCCGTGTTGCCAAATGTCGACGTCAGCTACGGATTGAGCGCGGCAGAGGATCCAAAATCGCGCTTCGCCTCCGAGATCCAAAAGGTCTACGACGCGGTGCGCGAAAGTCATACCGGCCGCGGCAATCCGAGCGTCCTCGTCATTACCTCCACCGATGAAGACGACACGGTTGCGATCGCTCTCATGCTCGCAGCGGCCGCGACTGTAAAACACAACGTATTGTTGATCGACGCGGACGTGGAGCGGCGGACGCTTTCGGCGCTCGACGCCGACCACACCAATGCCGGCCTGATCGATGTGGCGACCGGACGCCGTACCCTCGCAGACGTCGTCGTCCGTGATGCCGATACCAATATCAATCTGTTGCCGTTCGTCGCCCCCGGCAGCCGCCGCAACGGCTCGCTGCGCGAAGCTGACGTCAAAAAGGCGTTCGAGCAGACCAAAAGCTTCGACATGGTGATCGTCGCCGCCATTCGCCTGAACGGTGAGCCTTGCACGCGCATGTTCGCGAACCTCGTTGACCACATCATCCTGGTCGCCAGAGCCGACGAACAAAACACCGAGGCAATTGAACGACTCATGGCCGATCTTGGCCGCGACGCCCGCAAAGTGCGTGGTGCGGTGCTGACCGGCGTCGGGGCGGCGTGAGCGCGCGCCGCGGCAGGATACCGGCCCGCAGACCGCACGAACACGTACAAGAGAGAGTAGCCTTGACGCCGCTCGCTCGCTTCCGCAAGGAAAGTCAGCCCATTGCCGCCAGTGGCGAAGCTGACACGCTGCTGCGCAGCGTTTTGCTCGCAGCCGTGTTTTTGTTGTTGTGGATTTCGCTTCACCCGTTCGTCAGTCTCGGCGATCCCGACGAACTGACCGAAGCCGGAAGCGTCGCCAATCAAATCGCCTATTCGCTGCTGCTGATTGTGCTTGCGGCGTGGTGTTTAGCCCACGACCCGGGCCGGCTGCTTGTTCTGCTGCGGCCGGTTTTTGTCGCAATGTTGCTCTGGTTCGCCCTCACCGTCGCGACCTCCTGGGAACCCGCGCTCTCCGTCCGCCGGCTGATGTTCACGCTCATAACCATGAGCCTCGCCGCCATGGTGCTGTTGCTGCCGACGAGTCAGCGGCACTTCGCCGGCGTAATGGCCGCTGTGGTCTTGATTGTGCTTGCCGCCTGTTATCTGGGCGTGCTTCTGGCCCCAACGCTTACCATTCACCAAACTAGCGACCTTGCAGAGCCGGAACTCGCTGGCGATTGGCGCGGCGTCTTCTCGCACAAGAACGAAGCCAGCGTGGCGATGGTCCTCTTTGTCTTTATCGGAATGTTCGTTGCGCGCGTGCGCAGTCTGACCCTCGGTAGCCTCATCGTTGTTTCGGCGCTTGTGTTCCTGATTTTAACCCAGTCGAAGACCGCAATCGCCATGCTCCCGATCACGTTGATCGTTGTCGCCTTGATCAACCGCATCCGCACGCCCGCCATCGGCATCGGATTCGGCTTGCTGGTGATCGGCGCTTTCCTTGTTCTGTCGATAGGCTCGCTTTTTTCGGAACAGGTGCGCGACCTGCTCGATTTGATTTTGCCCGATGCGTCTTTCACTGGGCGAACGGACATTTGGCAATTCGCCCTCGATCACATCGCCCAGCGTCCGATCACTGGTTACGGCTTTGCGGCATTTTGGGGCACCCACGAGGTGGTCTACGGAATGAGCGGCGCCACCATTTGGGCCAATGCCGTTGCTCATGCCCATAACGCGTATCTGAATCTCGCACTGACCGTCGGCATCCCCGGATCGCTCTTGGTCACCGCCTGGCTCGTTGTGCTTCCGCTGATCGATTTTTACCGGGGGCCGTCCGATCCGGCGGCCTCCCCGCTTAAGCTTCTATTCTTGCGCACCTGCATGTATGCGGCCTGTGCTTCATGCTTCGAGAGCCTGCTATTGCAGGAAGGCGGCCTGTTTCTTTTCACAGCCGCCTTTGGCATGCGGTTTCTTTCGCTGGGGCGGATCAAACCGTAAGCAGAGCGCGAACTCGAAGCGCGTCTGAAATTTTATGGTTTACGCAACACGCCATCGTGAAATGGCCGGCGCGCGACACGCGTTGTTCGCATCGCTGCGCTCTTAACACTAATACCTGCATTAACTTTGTTTGCCCGCTCCCGCCGCCTAAAGGTTGGCGAAAGGAGCCGGATGATGACCGGACAGATCGGCTGTCTTCATTTCGACGGAACGGCCGATCGCCGATGGTCCGTTCCGGCGGCGCAAATCGGCGGTTTGCCGATTGCATTAATCAATCGTGCCAACTCCGCCGAGCTCATGCTCGGTGCCGCGCTACGCCGCCGGGGCAGCACGTTGCCGCCGGTTATCTTCACTTCCGCGAATGGCCAAGTCCTCTCCATGAGCGCGCGACACCCGATGGTCCGCAAATTGTTTCTCGCCGCCGATCTCATTCACGCCGACGGCATGCCGCTGGTCTTGGTCTCGCGGCTGTTTCACAAACGGCCGCTGCCGGCACGCGTCTGCACCACCGACCTGTTCCACGACGTCGCACGTGTGGCGCCGTCTCGCGGCGCGCGCATGTTTCTCCTTGGCGCGACGAAAGAAGTGATTGACGAGGCAGCGCGGCGCATCCGCCGGCTCTATCCCGCGCTTGATCTCGCAGGCCATGCCAGCGGCTACATGCGGCGCGCAGAAGATGAAGAGCGAGTTATTGAGCTCATCAACGCCGCCCGGCCCGACATTCTGTGGCTCGGGCTTGGCATACCCGCCGAGCAGGCTTTCGCCGTACGGAATCGCAACCGGCTGCGCGTCGGATTGATCAAAACCTCGGGCGGTTTGTTCGACTACATTTCCGGCAAAAACGCTCGCGCACCGGCCTGGATGCAGCACGCCGGCCTCGAATGGGCTTTCCGCGCCTACCTCGAGCCGCGGCGTCTCGCCGGCCGCTATCTCGCGACCAATCCTCACGCCTTGTTTTTGTTGCTCACCCGCACAGCGCTTGGCACGCAAAGCAACACGCCATCCGACGAATTGAGAGCAGTCCGATGATCGGCACTGTTTGCACGCCATGACCGGACGCGCTCTACCTCACGTGTTCATCTGCGTGCCGACGTTCCGTCGTCCTGAGGGCTTGCGCAAATTGCTTACGCATCTCGAGCAATCGACGTATGGCGGAATAATCGAAGTTGTCGTCGTCGACAACGACGCGGTGACCCGCAGCGGCGAAGTGGTCGTTGATCAAATGGCTACTGCCTACCGGTTCCCCCTGCGGTGCCTCGTTGAGCCGCGCCGCGGTCACACTTACGCGTATAACCGCGCCTTCGTAACCGCCTGCTGCGCGATGCCGGCGCCGGATTACGTCGCGGTACTCGATGACGACGAATATCCGCATCCGGACTGGCTCAGCGAAATCATCGGCGTCGCGAGAAGCACCGAAGCCGATATTGTCGGCGGCCCGGCGTTCCCGGTGTTCGATGCTCCCGAGCATTGGCTGGCGCGCAGTGGCCTTCTTGCGCCGACGCGCTACAAGACTGGACCCGTGGAGATGATCTATGGCGCCGGAAACATGCTGATCCGGCGCGGCATGCTTGAACATTACCTCGACGAGCCCTTCGACCACGCCTTCGCCTTCACCGGCGGCAGCGATTACGATTTCTTCTGGCGCTGCCGCAAGGACGGCCGTTCTTTTGCTTGGGCCGACGATGCGCACGTGTTTGAAACCACGCCGCGCTCGCGGACCACGGTCGGCTACTTGCTGCGGCGGCGATTTCGCACCGGCACCGAGGCGACCCGCATCGACCGCAAACTGGCAGGAACCGTGGACGGCCCGCTGCGCCGCTGGTGCAAGGCGCTCGGCCTGATCGGCACGGGGACTCTCTCACTGCCCTTCGCCGTGCTCACCGGCCGAACCGGGATGATGCGCAGCCTGATGTGGACGGCCCGCGGCGCAGGCCGCATCGCGGCCGAATTTGGAATTTCTTACGAGGAATACCGGTAGCATGCTCGCCGAACCTCTTCCGGATCCGAATACCACCTCGCTGTCGATGCGTGTCAGCGGCATGGCGGCCCGATTTGTTGCGCGCAACAGCCGCAGCAAGCTCCTCGATTTGCGGAGCACACCGCCGATGGTGACTTTCACTTTCGACGATGTCCCCGTATCGGCGTGCGAACTGGGAGCCGGCATCCTCGAGAGCTTTGGCGCCCGCGGAACCTTTTTCGTCGCCGCCAGAGGATGCGGCAGGACCAGTCCGGACGGTCCGACGTGCGCTTCAATTGACCAGTTGCGGCCGATCTGGGCGAACGGGCACGAGATCGGATGCCACACCTACTCGCATCCTGCCGTTCGCCAAATGACGATCGAGGAGTTGAAATCCGAGCTCGATAGTAACCAGGCGGCGCTTACCGAGATCAACGGCAACATCGTCTTGCGCAATTTCGCTTATCCCTACGGCGATCTTTCAGTCCGCACCAAGCGCTATCTCGAATCCCGCTTCAATTCGTGCCGCTCGAGCCATGCCGGCATAAATACCGGCCTCGCCGATCTCGGCGCGCTCAAAGCCTGGCCGTTGCAGAATGCCGCTCTCGACCACGACAAGATCGTCCGGCTCATAGCCGAAACGGTGCACCGGCGAGGGTGGCTCATCTTCTACAGCCATGAAGTCGCCGAACACCACGGCAGATTCGGCGTCTCGCCCGACTTGCTCGAATGGGCGGTGAACACTGCAAAACGCGCCGGATGCGTTCTGGCCAACATTGCCGAAACGCTGAAATTCGTCAGAGCCGCGCAGGACGGACATCTCGCAAATACGGTGCCGTAACATGGAAACGTTAGCCATAAAGCTTTCAGCCGCCGATACGGCCGCTCCGAAAGTCACCGTGGTGATCGCAGCCTATAACGCCGAGCGATTCATCCGGCAGACGCTCGACAGCGTATTTGCGCAGACGTTGCGCGACGTTGAGTTGATTGTCGTCGATGACGGCTCGACCGACGGCACGGCGGCCATCTTGCGCACCATCGATGACCGGCGTCTCAGTGTATTGCGCCAGCCCAATGGCGGGGTCAGTGCGGCAAGAAATGCCGGGCTGGCGCTGGCGCGCGCCCCCTACATCTTCTTTCTCGATGCCGACGACGTTCTGCTTCCGGACGCGCTGCAACGCATGATCGCGACACTGGACAACAATCCGGATCGCGTCGCGTGCTTTGCCCACCACATAAGGATTACCCAAGACGGCGCCGAACTATCGCGGCGGTCCGACCTGCCGCTGAAAACGTTTCCGGCCGCAGACACGCTGCGCAATCTGGTCGCCAAAAATTTCATTGTGTGCGGCGCAATCTGTATCAGGACAGAAGCGGCGCGCCGCGTGCGCGGCTTTAACCCCGAGCTTAAGTGGGGCGAAGACTGGGAGTTCTGGTGCCGTCTTGCCGTGCTGGCTGACTTCGCCGCCATGCCGAACGACGTCGTTCTCATGTATCGGCAACACGGCGGCAGTGCGAATTTTCGCTGGCGCAATTCACCGATCCGGCCCGATTACAAAGCGATCGAGGCTGTGTATTCAAACGCCGACATCCAGCGGCGGCTGCCCGCCGCCGAACTAAAACACCGCAAGCGGCTCGCGCACATCGATGCCTTCTGGACCGCCGCACGTAACGCTTACGTTCAGGGGCGAACCATCGAGTTCCTCACTTACATGCTTGTTGGTGCACTCCGCTATCCGGACAGCATTTTTCGGCCGGGCCTGGTCTATCTCTTTCTGCGCGGCCTGCGCCGGCCCAAGCCGCAGCCTGCGGCTGCGCTCAGTTCCAGCCGGACGGGCGGATGACCGCACGATCCTTCACAGTTCCGGGTGCCGGACAATGATCAACCCGTACGCGGTGATCTATCTCGCGGCCTACATGGTGCCCGCGGCCATCGGCTTCCTGGCGCTGATCCTCTACACGCACCTTTTGTCTCCGGCCGAATACGGCGTCTATGTCGTCGGGGTGAGCATCGCCGGCATTGTCTCGGCGCTGTTCTTCACCTGGGTGCGGCTATCGGTATCGCGGTATCAGGCACGGTCGCCTGATCTCGATCTGCGCGGCGAAGCAGCGGTCGGCTATGGCGGCACCGTCCTGGTCATTGCCTGCGTCACGCCGCTGGTCATTCTCATCATCCGGCCGGACGTTGGATTGGGATTTGTGGCGGCAAGCCTCTTCCTTTCGCTGTCATCTGCGGCTTTCGAGATCAGTCAGGAATTCAAGCGCGCACGCTTCAATCCGATGCGCTTCATGACCATTGCGATGATCCGTAGCCTGACCGGACTGGCGCTGGGTTATGCGGCCATCAGGCTCGGAGCCGGCGGACTCGGCCTCATTATCGCGGTCGGCTTGAGCCACCTTACTGTCAATGTGATTAATCTCCGTAATAGCGGTGTACGGACGCTGCCGGTATTCAAGATCGAAAATCTGGTGCAGTTTCTGCGCTATGGTTTGCCATTCACGCTTGGCGCGTTCGCCTTCTCCCTTCATGCCGCACTCGACCGTCTCGGTGTTGCTTATTTGCTCGGCGAAAGCGGCGCCGGTCACTACGGTCTTGCCGCCGATCTGACGCGGCAGCTAGTCGCCGTGCTTGCCGCCAGCGTCGCCTCGGCCATGTTTCCGATTGCGTTTCGCAGCTTTGCTGAAAAAGGCGCCGCAGAGACGCGCGAACGCTTGAGCGAAGGCTTCGAAATCTTGCTGGCGTTGCTCGCGCCGGTCGCCGTCTGGCTGGCACTTTCCTCTGACGTGGTCGCTGGCGCGCTGCTCGGCCGGGAATTCCGCGACAGCGTCGTTGCGCTCCTGCCGCTGCTTGCGTTCGGACGGATGTGCGGCGCGATCAACCAATACTACCTGCAAGCCAGTTTCCAGCTGGCGGAAAAGCCGCTGCTGCAAGTCACGCACGACGTTCTCATCCTCGTCCTGAACATGGCGCTGCTGTTCCCTCTGACGCTGACGTTTGGATTGCGCGGTACGGCCGCTTCAGTGCTATTGGCCGAAGCGCTTGGCATTGTCATCGGCATTGTCCTCTCGCGTCGGGCCTTCAGATTGCCGCTCAATATCCGGGGAATAATCCGCGTCGTTGCGGCGACCGGCGTGATGGCAGCGACGACGCTGGCGCTTAAGATGACGCCGACCGATCACGGATTGCTGCAACTTGTCGGCTTCGTGCTCATCAGCGGAATGGCTTATGCCATCGCCGCGCTTGCCTTCGACGTGGCGGGATTTCGCTCCTTGCTGATCGCATTTCTTCGGTCGCAGCCCGGCGAAGCGAATTTGTTGCCGCTGCCGCGCAAATTTGCCCAACCGCACGAGCAGCCTTGAGCGAGCCTTTCTGACGGGCGCCCGCTCGGACAGCAAGCCGCCGCCTATTCCTTCTGGCAAAAATAATCGATGACGGTCCAGAGCGGCTTCGGCTGATAATCCCGGTCGAGCGGGAGCGGCCGATTAGGCAACCCATCCCGGCGTTTGAACCACGTCGGCACCCAAGTATAGCGGTCGGTAATTCCCCAAGTGGCGACGATTTCCGGACGTGCCGCTGCAAATACCGCCGCCAGGAAATCGTGGGCGCGCGCCGCGACGATAGCATCGCGCAGCGAGACCTGCGGCGGCAAATCCTCGTCAATGACATCAAGCTCGGTCACGTGCACCGATAGCCCGAGCGATTTCATTTCAGATACGAAGCCGGTCACACCGTCGCTGTCGATCTGATATTTGCCCTGGACGTGGCCTTGCAACCCTACCCCGTGCAGCGGCACGCCGCGATCGAGCAGACCGTGCACCAGTGTTGAGAGCGCCCGTCGCCGCGCCGCAAAATTATCGCCGACACATTCGATATCGTAGTCGTTGATGATCAGTCGGGCGGACGGATCGGCCTGGTGCGCTAACCGAAAGGCCGTGTCGATATAACGATCGCCGAGATACCGCAGCCAGATCGAAGGCCGCAGCCCCGCAACATTCGTCTTTGTCTCTGCGATCGGTTCATTGACAACGTGCCAGGTCTTGATCTTGTCGCGATACCGGGAGACTACGCGCTCGATGTGGTTCGCGAGCTCTCGCTCGGCCCCCGCGGCGCTGCTGATCTGCTTGGTCCATTCCGGCATCGCCCCGTACCAGACCAGCGTGTGACCGCGCATCAGCATTTCGTTCGCTTCGGCAAAGGCGAGCACCTTGTCGCCGTAATCGAAATTGAATTGGTCGCGCGTCGGGCGCAGATAATCCCAATACAGGCCGTATTCCGGAGTGACTTGCTGGCAATAATTCTTGAGCGCGGCGCGGTATTCGGGCTCGTCCTGCAACGGCGCAATGTTCACGCACGCGCCATAAGGCACGCGCCGGCGCGGACGCGAAGCCGCTGCTGCGTTGCCGGAGGCGGTGGCCAGCGCTGCAAACAGGCCGGCGCCAGTTGCAAATGTTTGTCGGCGTGAGAGCATTGTTGTCGTGTTTGCGAATGCCCGCGGAACTTTTCAATCCCGCGCGATCCCGCATTATGGGCTGGCCTTCGCTAAGGCGCAGGCCCGCCGCAAAACTCCATCGAATTAACCTTTACGCGCTCTATCGCTTCTAGCGGCGTGCCGCATGTGGGACTTTCACCTCGCGGTTTCCCCATGCCGCGCAAGAGGTCATTTGTGAACGTACTGGAGCTGGCGCGCCTTGGTGCCCACCACGCCCGCAACGCCGTGGCAGAAGAGATTTATCTGCGTACCGGCCGCGACATGACCGTGCCGGTGTCGATCTATGGCGAAGTGATTGAGCGTTGCAACTACAAGTGCCGTTATTGCGAGTATTGGCGGTTCGCGCACTATCGCGACGAGATGTCGATCGACGAATGGAAGACGGCGCTGCGCGATCTGAAGCAATTCATCGGGCACTATCACATCGAATTTTCCGGCGGCGAGCCGTACATCAAAAAGGGCTTCCTCGATCTCATCGAATTTTGCGGCGAGGCCGGAATCAAATGGGGCGTCACCACCAACGGCGGCGCCTTTGGCAACGAGAAGGTGGTTGACAGGACCGTTGCGGCCGGGCCGTTCAACATCAACATTTCAATCGATTCGCACGATGCGAAGATCCACAACTATTCGCGCGGCATTGACGACTCGCTCGCGGACATCGTCGCCGGCATCGGCAACGTGATCCGCGCCAGGACCAGGCACGGCGCCGACTTTCCCATCATCGTCAAGCCAGTGGTTCACAAGCTGAACTTTCGTCTCCTGCCCGAGATGATCGCGTGGGCGCGCGATATCGGCGCGACCGCGATCAACTTCCAGCCGCTCGAACAGCATACGGCCGAAGCCAAAGACGAATTCTGGATCGGCCCCGACGAACTCGACGATCTGATCGCCGTAAGAGACCGGCTGCTGGCGATGAAACGCGCCGGGGCGCCGATCCTGAATTCGGAGCTGCTGCTCAATCTGTGGCCAAACCATTTCCGGCGGGAAAAAGCGCCCCGGGAGGCGATGCCGTGCCGTATCGGACTGCGAAATTTCTTCATCCGCTCCGATGGCCGGGTCGAAGTGTGCTGGAATTTTCCTCCAATCGGCAACGTGCGAACCCAGACGGCCCGAGAGATCTGGCACGGCAAGGAGGGCGTCGAGCGGCGCAAGGAGACTGTAGCGTGCGAAACGCTGTGCCTGTTTACCTGCCTGTCGCAGAAAAATCTGACGGACAAGATCGGTATGGGTTTGAAACTTCTCGCCAAACCCAAAGTCGCTGCGCAGCAGCATAACAGCTAACCGCTGCGGTTTTGACGGCCGTGCTGGTCACGGTCCTCACAGTAGTCGCACACATTTTTCATCGAAGTGTCACACAGCACGCGCAAGGTGCGCCCTCACTCCGAATGCGAGGGACACCAATGAGTGAGATCGCTCTGCCCGGATCTATCGAACCGGCAGCCCGCAAAGGACCGGACCTTAGCGGCGCCATCAACCCGCTCACCGGGATAATTTTCGGCGGCGTGGTTGCGGCAGTAATTTTGTTCGTGGCCTACAGCATCTATTCCGATATTGATGCGACCGGCGCCAAAGTTACGAGCTACGCGCCCTTCCTTCTGCTTTTCGTCGCGCTTTTGATCGCGCTCGGCTTTGAGTTCGTCAACGGCTTTCACGACACCGCCAACGCGGTCGCTACCGTCATTTATACGCGTTCGCTGCCGGCGAATTTCGCCGTGGTGTGGTCGGGAATGTTCAATCTAGCCGGCGTCCTCCTTTCCAGCGGGGCGGTAGCCTTCGGCATTATTTCGCTGCTTCCGGTCGAGCTGATCCTGCAAGTCGGCAGTCACGCCGGCTTTGCGATGGTCTTTGCGTTGTTGATCGCGGCAATAATCTGGAATCTCGGCACTTGGGCATTCGGCCTTCCGGCGTCGAGCTCCCATACCTTGATCGGTTCGATCATTGGTGTCGGCATCACCAACGCACTGTTGCATGGCCGCAGCGGCACGTCGGGCGTGGATTGGAGCAAGGCCAAGGAGGTCGGCGAAGCCCTGCTGGTCTCACCCCTATTCGGCTTTGCCCTCGCCGCGGTATTGCTGCTGCTGCTGAAATCGATCATCCGCATTCCTGCGCTCTACGCCGAGCCGAAGGGCGATCAGCCGCCGCCGTGGTGGATCCGCGGCATCCTCATTCTAACGTGCACCTTGGTCAGCTTTTTCCACGGCTCGAATGACGGGCAAAAGGGCATGGGGCTGATCATGCTCATTCTGATCGGCACCGTGCCGACCGCTTACGCTCTTAACCGCGCCTTGCCGGAAAACCAGCTGCAAGTCTTTGCCGCGCGATCGCAGGCGGCGAGCAAGGTCATCGAGCAGAAGGCGTCCGGCTATACCGTGCTCGGCAATCCGCGTCCGGCAGTAACGGCTTATGTTTCCAGCCACGAGCTCAACGAAGGAACCTATCCCTCGCTGGCCGTGCTGGTGGGCGATATCGCGAGCCAGGTTACGAAGTATGGCTCGCTCGCCCGGATGCCGTCGGATACGATCGGCAATACCCGTAACGACATGTATCTCGCGTCAGAGGCGATCCGCTTCCTGATGAAAGACAAGGCGGCCGATCTCTCGTCCGACGAAGTCAAGGCGCTAAACTCGTACAAGGCTTCGCTTGACGGCGCGACCAAGTTCATTCCGACCTGGGTCAAGGTTGCGGTGGCGATCGCGCTGGGGCTCGGCACGATGATCGGATGGAAGCGGATTGTGGTCACGGTCGGCGAAAAAATCGGCAAGACGCATTTGACTTACGCGCAAGGCGCTTGCGCCGAGATCACCGCTGCTGCAACCATCGCCGCCGCCGACATGTACGGATTGCCGGTGTCGACCACCCACGTCTTATCGTCCGGCATTGCCGGCACGATGGCGGCGAACGGCTCGGGGCTGCAGCTTTCGACGATACGAAACATTGCGCTCGCCTGGGTGCTCACGCTGCCGGCGGCGATGGCGATCTCGGGCATTCTCTACTGGTTCTTCTCGACACTGTTTGGCTAAAGAACGCTGCCGACGTCTAGCCAAAGGGCGCCGATATAATCGGCGCCCTTTTTTTGCATGCGACTAGATTGCCGCCTGGCGGTGGCGATTGAGCAGAGCGGCTATCGCGAGCCGGCCTCGTGCAAGACACGCTCACAAAGTCGCGTCGCATCGCGCTCGCCGCGACGTGCAAGCTCAATAATTCTCACGGCGACGCTTTCGCGCTCGCGTGCCGCGGTCTCCGGGAGCTTAAGCGCATCACACGCTTGATCGAGTGCCGTCGACATCGCGTGCAAGGCCTCCGGATCGAACACGGGCTGGCCTCTCAGAAATGGAACAATGGTACCCATGCGGTCCCCGTCCGCGGCTAAAAGCCAATGTTCCAATATCGATACGCCGCGCAGAGGCCAATTGTCAATTTGGCTTGCGGCATAACATTTTGACTTAATTCATGTTTTTTGCATTCTCAAGTAGTAAAACGTCAAAGTCATCAACGTCTCGCTTAGCATTCTTGACGAGTAAAACGCTTGTTCGCTAATTATACTAACACAATTTGGAGCAGGGGAGGGGCATCATGGCCGATCGTTTGCGTGGGGAACGCCTGCAAATCATGCTGTCGCCGGAGGAGTTGGAGCTAATCGACGATTTTCGTTTTGCCAAGCGGATGCCGTCGCGAGCGGCCACGGTTCGGGAATTATTTCGCCGCGGGCTCGCGGCTGAGGGATTCTCGCTTGCGCCTGTGGGCCAGCGGTCGAAGGATTTCGGTGTCGACGGCAAGCAGGCGCGATTGAGGCGATAGCGGCTGAACAATCGTCCTGCCGGCTCAAGCCACGCATTGCCGGCGATGCATCGGCGCTTATCGCACGTCAAACCGCTCGATGATCTCGGCAGGAATCGGCCGCGCCTTAATGGTCGAAGGATCGGCCGGGTCGCGAATGACCCAGACTCGCTTTTCGATTCCGGTGACGGCGAGTTCGGCACCCACGCTGATGCGATGCTCGACCTCAAAGCTTGAGCGGCGAAATTCGCGGATCTGCGACGTCATATCCATGACTTCGCCGAAGCGCACTGCGGCCAGAAATTGAGCGTTAACTTCGACCAAGGGAATTAGCGGCTGGGAACCGAGACCATACGCGCTGGCCATCTCGGCTGGCTTTACACCTAGCGCCGCCTCGAACAGCCCCCACGTACCCCAGTCGAAAAATTCAAAAAACCGGCCATTGAAGGCGATCCCGGCTGGATCGCAGTGCCCCCATTCGAGAGAAAAACTCCGCCGGTAGATGAGACTGCCCATGTTTAGGGTACGCCCGAAAGACTAGACGGCCGACACGCCGCTAAGACAGCAAGCGCCCGCATTTTGCCGGATTTCCTTTTCGTTCATAACACTTCCCAATCCCTGCTTAAAAAATGTGCAATGAACAAAACCTGGGCGGAGTCAAATTGGGCGTTACTATGTCGCCAGTGACTCGCGCTCCGCAGATTAGGCGAATAACGCCAGTGACTTAACCTTCCAAATCGTTTGGCACGCTCCTTGCGATTTCCTTTGCGCGCGACGGCGACGTGCTGATCGCGCGCGTCTAACAGAGGAAAACGCGATGCTCAACCCAATAGGCGCGGTCGCTAAGCGACCGCGAGGTCGCCGCTGGCTGGCCGCTGCGGCGGGCCTTACCCTTGGCCTCACGGCGGCGCTGCCCGCCTGGGCCGAAGACACAATCAAGGTCGGCATTCTTCATTCCCTTTCAGGCACCATGGCCATCAGCGAGACGACGTTGAAGGATGTCGTTCTCATGCTCATCGACGAGCAGAACAAGAAGGGCGGTGTGCTTGGCAAGAAGCTTGAGGCCGTCGTAGTCGATCCGGCTTCGAACTGGCCGCTATTCGCGGAGAAGGCCCGCGAGCTGATCAGCAAGGACAAGGTGTCCGTGGTGTTCGGCTGCTGGACCTCGGTATCGCGCAAATCGGTCCTGCCCGTGTTCAAGGAGCTGAACAACCTTCTGTTCTATCCGGTGCAGTACGAAGGCGAGGAAAGCGAGCGCAACGTGATCTACACCGGCGCCGCTCCGAACCAGCAAGCCATTCCGGCCGTCGACTACCTCGCAGGACCTGAAGGCGGCAACGTGAAGCGCTGGGTGCTGGAAGGCACCGACTACGTCTATCCGCGCACCACCAACAAAATTCTCGAGGCCTACCTCAAGGACGTGCTGAAGGTCGCGCCCGAAGACATTATGATCAATTACACGCCGTTCGGCTTCTCCGACTGGCAGACCGAAGTGTCCAAGATCAAGGCCTTCGGCTCTGCCGGCAAGAAGACGGCGGTGGTGTCGACGATCAACGGCGACGCCAACGTGCCGTTCTATAAGGAGCTCGGCAACCAGGGCATCAAGGCGACAGACATTCCGGTGGTCGCCTTCTCGGTCGGCGAAGAGGAACTTGCCGGTCTCGACACCAAGCCGCTGGTCGGCCATCTCGCCGCCTGGAATTACTTCGAGTCAATCAAGACTCCGGCGAACGAGGCCTTCATCAAAGAGTGGCATGACTTCATCAAGAACCCGAAGCGCACCACCAACGATCCGATGGAAGCTCACTACATCGGCTTCAACATGTGGGTAAAGGCGGTGGAGAAGATCAAGTCAGCCGATCCCGACAAGGTCATCGAAGCTCTGCCCGGAACGAAGCAGGCGAATCTCACCGGCGGCATCTCAGAGCTTCTGCCGAACCATCACATCACCAAGCCGGTCTTCATCGGCGAGATCAGGCCGGATGGCCAGTTCGACGTCGTTTGGAAGACCAAAGATCTCGTGCCCGGCGCGGCGTGGTCGCCTTACATCGCGACCTCCAAGGACCTGATCGGCGACTGGGTGAAGATGAAGTGCGGCAACTACAATACCGTGACCAAGAAGTGCGGCGGCGCCTAATAACGACGGCGTCATGACAGTGACCACGCGGGAAGGCGGTCTATCGCCTTCCCGCAACATCAAGGCCGGGAACCTTGCCATGCGTGTCAGCCGAGCTTGCCTCGTCGCTTTGCTATTGGCCTTGAGTTCCTTGGTGCTCGGGCAAGCGGCTGCTTACGCCGCAGGCCTCGATGAGGCACTGAGCCATTTCACCGCCGACGATTTCAGCGAAACCACCACTGGCATCAACGACGTCATCGCAACCGGCAGTCCGCGCGCCGAAATCATTACTCGCGCTTTGCAGGACGGCAGGCTCGTTTACAGCGCCGAACGAAAGACGGTTTACGTCAAGGATGAAGCCGGAAAGCTGACCGATGCTGCGACCGGAGCGCCAATCTCAGGCGACGTACCGGCCGACATCGACACCGTGCGCGTCAACAATCGGGTCCGCGGCGCAGTTGATGCGGCGCTGGGCGGACTGACGCTCCTGTCCAAGAATCCCGGCGCGCGCTACGAGGCCGCTCAAGCGGTGTTCAAGTCGCGCAAGGCGAGCGTGCTCGCCACGCTCGACAGCGCGCTCGCCAAGGAGCAGGACGCCTCCGTGCGCCGGGCCATGACAGAAGCCCGCGCCGCTATCATCCTCTCGGGCGATAAAGCCAGCGACGAAGAAAAGCTCGCGGCCGTCGATGTGATCCGCGACCGCGCCGACCAGGAGGCGTTAGGACTGCTCGCGAGCCTTCCCTCGACCACCTCGGCGCCGGTCATGAAAAGCGCCACGGCGGCCATTGGCGCCATCAAGAATCGCCTGGCGCTGTGGGAAGCGGTGCAGAACGCCTGGTATGGCCTATCACTCGGCTCGGTCCTGCTGCTGGCCGCCATCGGTCTCGCCATCACGTTCGGCGTCATGGGCGTCATCAACATGGCGCACGGCGAGATGGTGATGCTCGGCGCCTATGTCACGTTTGTCGTGCAGGAGATTATCCGCAACAACAATCCGGCATTGTTCGACTACTCCCTGGTGATCGCGGTGCCGTTGTCGTTTGTAGTAGCGGGCGCCATCGGCATCGTCATCGAACGCACCATCATCCGCTTCCTTTACGGCCGGCCGCTTGAGACTTTGCTGGCCACGTGGGGCCTCTCGCTGATCCTCCAACAGGCGGTGCGCACGGCGTTTGGCCCGAACAATCGAGAGGTTGGCAATCCGTCCTGGATGAGCGGCGCTTTCGACCTCGGCGGCATCACTATCACTTACAACCGGCTCTGGATCATCTGCTTTGCGCTTGCGGTTTTTGTCGCATTGCTCGCGCTCTTGCGCTTCACGCGTTTCGGGCTGGAAATGCGGGCCGTCACTCAAAACCGCCCGATGGCGGCGTCAATGGGTATCCGTACCAGCCGCGTTGACGCGCTCACTTTCGGGCTCGGCTCTGGCATCGCCGGCATGGCGGGTGTTGCGCTTTCCCAGATCGACAACGTCAGTCCCAATCTCGGCCAGGGCTATATCATCGACAGCTTCATGGTCGTCGTGTTCGGAGGTGTCGGCAATCTTTGGGGCACGCTCGTCGGCTCGTTTGTGCTCGGCATCGCCAATAAGTTTCTCGAGCCTTACGCAGGCGCCGTGCTCGGCAAGATCGCAATACTCGTTCTGATCATTCTGTTCATCCAGAAGCGCCCGCGCGGCTTGTTCGCGCTCAAGGGCCGCGCGGTCGAAGCATGACGGGGCACATCCTCATCCGCACCATCGATCGCGGCGCGATCATTTTTTTGATCGCGGTCGTGTTGATCGCGGTTATGGTGCCGGTGCTCAATCTTGCGGTCCCGGCATCGTCCAATTTCTACATTCCGACTTATCTGGTCGCGCTGTTCGGCAAATATGCCTGCTACGCGCTGCTGGCGCTGTCGATCGATCTGATCTGGGGTTTCGCCGGCATTCTCTCGCTTGGCCACGGCGCGTTCTTTGCGCTCGGCGGCTACGCCATGGGCATGTATCTGATGCGCCAGATCGGCACACGCGGTGTCTACGCCAATCCGGATCTACCGGATTTCATGGTGTTCCTGAACTGGAAGGAGTTGCCGATCTATTGGTACGGCTTCCAGTTCTTTCCCTACGCGCTATTGATGGTGGTGCTGGTGCCGGGCGCGCTCGCTTTCGTGTTCGGCTGGTTCGCGTTTCGCAGCCGCGTAACCGGCGTGTACTTCTCGATCATCACGCAGGCGCTGACTTTTGCGCTGATGCTCGGCTTCTTCCGCAATAATTTCGGCTTCGGCGGCAATAACGGCTTGACCGATTTCAAGGACATCCTCGGCTTCAACGTGCAGGCGGAAACGACCCGCAACGCACTGTTCTCGATTTCATGCGTAGCACTCATTGTGGCGTTTCTCCTATGCCGGGCAATCGTCACCTCGAAATTCGGCAAGGTGCTGATCGCGATTCGCGACGCGGAGGCGCGGACGCGGTTTCTCGGTTACCGCGTGGAATCCTACAAGCTGTTCGTGTTCACGCTGTCGGCATGTATCGCGGGCGTCGCCGGTGCGCTCTACGTCCCGCAAGTCGGCATCATCAATCCGAGCGAGTTTGCGCCGGGCAATTCGATCGAGGCAGTGATTTGGGTCGCGGTTGGCGGCCGCGGCACGCTGACGGGCGCGGTCGTCGGCGCCGTGCTCGTTAATTACGCCAAGACCTACTTCACATCGGGATTCCTTGCCCCGTACTGGCTTTTCATGCTCGGCGGATTGTTCATCGCCGTCACCCTGCTGCTGCCCCGCGGCATTATCGGCACGATCTATCACTGGACCGGCCTGCGGCGCGACCGCGCATCCGCCGCGGCCGAGGACGGGGTAACCGAGCCATTGCCGGCCGAATGAAGAACCCGCGAAGGACCGCAATATGGAAGCGCTGACTTCCGCACTTCTTTACCTGAACGGCGTCAACGTCTCGTTTGACGGCTTCAAGGCGCTCAACAATCTCTCGCTGACGATCGAGCCGGGCGAGATGCGCGCCATCATCGGCCCGAACGGCGCCGGCAAGACCACGATGATGGACGTGGTGACCGGCAAAACCCGCCCGGACACCGGCGACGTCATGTTCGACGGATCTTACGACCTCACCCGGCTCGACGAGGCCGAAATCGCCGAACTCGGCATCGGCCGCAAGTTCCAGAAGCCCACGGTATTTCAGAGCCAGACCGTCAACGACAACCTCGAACTCGCGCTTAAGTCCGACCGCCGCGCCCGCGCCGCTTTGTGGTGGCGCGAAGGCGTCGAGGAACGCCGCCGGATCGACGAATTGCTCGGCATCATACGGTTGACCGCGGTGCGCCACCGTTTGGCCGGGAGCCTTTCGCACGGCCAGCGGCAATGGCTGGAAATCGGCATGCTGCTCGCCCAGGAGCCGAAGCTTCTTCTAGTCGACGAACCGGTCGCCGGCATGACCGACGTCGAAACCCAGCAGACCGCGGACCTCCTCAAGCACATCAATATCGATCGCACGGTTGTTGTGGTCGAGCACGACATGGCGTTCGTGCGTGAGCTCGGTGTCAAGGTCACGTGCCTGCATGAAGGTTCGGTGCTAGCCGAAGGCACCATTGAGCAAGTTTCAACCAATGCCCGCGTCGTCGAAGTTTATTTGGGAAGATAACCGCCATGCTCGAGGTGAACGGCATCGATCTGCATTACGGCGCGGCACAGACGCTGCGCGGGGTTTCGCTCAAGGCCGAACCCGGCAAGGTGACGTGCGTCCTTGGCCGCAACGGCGTCGGCAAGACAAGCTTGCTCGATGCGCTGGCCGGTCAACATTCCGTCACCCGCGGCACGATCACCTGGGAGGGGCAAGATATTACCGGGCTGCGGCCGCCGGATCGCGCCCGGCGGGGGATCTCTTACGTACCGCAGGGTCGTGAAATTTTTCCACTTCTGACCGTCGAGGAGAACCTGCGGACCGGCTTTGCTCCGCTCAAGCGCGAAGAGCGAAGCGTGCCGCCCGACGTGTTTCAGCTGTTTCCCGTGCTCAAGGAAATGCTGCGCCGGCGCGGCGGCGATCTGTCGGGCGGCCAGCAGCAGCAACTGGCCATCGGACGCGCGCTGGTGATGCGGCCGCGATTATTGCTGCTCGACGAACCGACCGAAGGCATCCAGCCGTCCATCATCAAGGACATCGGCCGCGCCATCAGCTATTTGCGCTCGCTCGGCAAAATCGCCATTGTACTGGTCGAACAGTATCTCGACTTTGCCCGCGAACTCGGCGACCATTTCGCGGTGATGGAGCGCGGCGCCATCGTCTATTCCTGCGACCGCGATACGCTCGATGAAGGCGCGCTCCATCGGGCGATGGCGATCTGACGCCGCATGGACTAACGCCACGGGGCGAGAACGTGCTTGCCAAGCTGCCGGCCGACAATGCGACTTTTGCCGGCAACCGGGCGGTCGGACGTATTGAGCTTTCAGTGGCAGCGGAGGCGCGCGGCAACAGCCGGCGCCGCGTGTGCGAAGCAGGCTCGCTGCGGGTCCGCTTTCCGAATATCGCCCCCGGCGGCGCGCTCGACGCGGTCATCATCAACACCGCGGGAGGCATGACCGGCGGCGATCGCTTTGATCTCGATTTCGACGTCGGCGCCGGCGCCCGCCTGACCGTCAGCACGGCGGCGGCCGAAAAGATCTACCGCTCGCTGGGGACGGATACGGTTGTGAACGTGAGGCTCACGGTCGGCACCGGCGCGATGCTGGCTTGGTTGCCGCAAGAGACAATTCTGTTCGACCGGATGCGGCTTCGGCGCACCATCGAGGCCGATCTGGCAGCGGACGGGCAGCTCGTTATCGCGGAGATGCTGGTGTTCGGCCGCTCGGCCATGGGCGAGACGCTCGCGCGGGGAAACCTCTTCGATCGCTGGCGCATTCGCGCCGGGGGCGCGCTCATTTTCGCCGAGAGCCTGCGGCTCGATGGCGCGATCGCCGAAAATCTCGCGCAGCGCGCTTCAGCGGGCGGAGGCTGCGCCATCGCCAGCGTGCTGAAATTCCCGGCGAGCGACGCCGATATCGCCGCCGTCCGGCAAAAGGAAAGCACCTTCGCCGGCGAGGTCGGCATCTCATCCTTCAATGGACTTGCGCTGGCGCGTCTGGTCGCTCCCGAAGGGGCTGCGCTGCGCCGCGATCTGATTAGCGTATTGACGGCTTTGGGTGATATGCCGCTGCCGCGGTTATGGCTAAACTAAGGGCTCCACGATGAACCTCACTCCGCGCGAAAAAGACAAACTCTTGATCGCCATGGCGGCGATGGTCGCGCGCAGGCGGCTTGAGCGCGGCGTCAAGCTCAACCATCCGGAAGCAGTCGCGCTCATTTCCGACTTCATTCTCGAGGGTGCGCGCGACGGCAACAGCGTTGCCGAACTGATGGAGCGCGGCGGCCACGTCGTCTCCCGCGCGCAGGTGATGGACGGCATTGCCGAAATGATTCCGGAAATTCAGGTCGAGGCGACGTTTCCCGACGGCACCAAGCTCGTCACCGTACACGAGCCGATAAGATGAACGTTGACGGAGTGCTCCTCACAGCCACTGCAGCCGAATTTGCTGCCAAGCGGCACGTTAATCAGCGGCGAAAAGGCGCTCAGGCTGAACCCTACGTCAACCATCTCGCCGAGGTCGCCGCGCTCCTTGCCGGCGCGACAAAGGGTAAAGATGCGGCGCTCGTCGCCGCCGGCTATTTGCACGACACGCTGGAAGATACGCCGACGGAATACGAAGAGCTTCTCTCGATTTTCGGCGACGACGTGGCAATTCTGGTCGGCGCAGTAACCGATGACAAGAGTCTGCCCAAAGCCGAGCGCAAACGGCTTCAAATCGAACATGCCGCCAGGGCGATTCCGCGTGCCAAACTCCTCAAGCTCGCCGACAAGATCAGTAATCTAAAATCGCTCGCCGCGAGTCCACCTGCCGATTGGGACAACGGGCGAGCTTTGGAATACGTCGACTGGGCCGAACAAGTAGTCGCCGGATGCCGCGGCGTGAATGCTGATCTCGACACTTTGTTCGACGCCGCGGCGGCAGAAGCGCGTGGCGCGATCTCGTCACGCACATAAGGAGCAGCCGCCATGATTCCCGGCGAATACTTCATCAAAGACGGCGAGATCGAGCTCAACAAAGGCCGCAAGGGCACGACCTTGACCGTCGCCAATTCAGGCGACCGCCCGATCCAGGTCGGCTCGCATTACCATTTCTTCGAAACCAATCCGGCGCTGAATTTCGACCGCGGCAAAGCGCGCGGCATGCGGCTCGATATTGCGGCCGGCACGGCGGCGCGCTTCGAGCCGGGACAAACGCGCGAGGTGAAATTGGTGGAGCTCGCTGGCACGCGCACGGTTTACGGCTTCCGGCAAGACGTCATGGGGAAGCTGGATCAGAAAAGCGCCAAGAAAAACGCCAAGCCGTCGCAAAACAAGCGGTCACAAAAAAAGCGGCCGCAAAAATCATGACGGGCCGGCTTGCGCAAGCCCGCCCGTCACGTTCTCAGCGCTGCTACCGCGGCTGGGACCAAAATCTATCGGCAGCTTGGCGCGACGCTGGTAGCGGCTTCGGCGCCCGGTCCGACCCGATCTTGGCGACCTCTCTCATCTGGCGAACCAAACGCGAGGGATCTGAAAGTGAGAATATCGCCGCGGCGGCCCGATGCAAGCAAAAGCACGCGCGGACACGCCGGTGCAATGCAATGGGGATAACGTTGGGGATTTGTTGAAACCGGAGGATAAGCGATGGCCGGTACAACGAACAAAGGGTCGACAATCGAAGTCGGACTTGTTTTGCAGGGCGGCGGCGCGCTTGGCGCTTACGAATGGGGCGCCATTGAAGCGCTGTTTGATCTGATGGACGAAACTGAGAAACTCGGAAGAAAGATCGACTTGCGCGTCGTCACCGGCGTGTCCATCGGCGCCATCAACGCCGCCTGCATTGTCGGGTCCGCAAATCGCGGCGACGCGCGCATGCGGCTCACCGCGTTGTGGAATGATTTTATGATCAAGGCGCCCGCCTTCGTGCCGGAAGCGATCGTCGAGAATTTTGCGCTGTACGAAGTGCCGAACTTCTACAAGTTTGCCCCGGACTGGAGCTGGACTTACCTCTATCAAACAACCGAGCTTCTTGGCACGCTCACCAGGCACGTGGACTTCGTCGCGCTCAATGGCAGCGAAACGGCTTTTGTCGTCACCGCGGTCGACGTGAACACTGGCGAGCTGACGTGGTTCGCCAATCGGCCTGTGGGCCAGATTGCGCGGCGGGCGATCGAGCGGAAGCACGTACTGGCAAGCGGCAGCCTGCCGCCGCAGTTTCCCTGGACAGCAATCGGCGACGGCAAAAATGCCCGTTATTATTGGGACGGCGGTCTCATCGACAACACGCCGCTCGGCGCCGCCATCGACGCATTCACCAACGATGCCGGCGTTGCGCGCATCCTCGCAGTGATGAATCTGTTCCCGCAGCAGGCCAACCTCCCGAAATCGTACGTGCAGGTCGACGACCGCATCAATCAGCTGCGCTTTGGCAATCGGCTTAGCCAGGACGCCAGCAACGCCAACCGCATCAACGAGCTTTTGGCGATCATTGAAAACCTCGTGCGCTACGCGCCGCCGGACCAGCAGGCAGCGCCGTTGGCACTGCTTGATCGCCTTAAGAAAGTAGACGCGGTCGAGGTCAAGCTCTCGCAAGACGGCGCTTACGCCGAGCCCGCTGCTTTCCGCGACTTCACGCAGCAAGGCATCGAACAGCGCCGCGCCCGCGGCTACGACGCGGCCAGCGCTGCATTGAAACAATACTTTCCCCCAACACTCGCCGCCTAGCAGGAGCTGCAAATGCCCGCAAAAATTTCGCGCTCGGTTTACGCCGAAATGTTCGGCCCGACGACGGGCGACCGCGTGCGGCTTGCCGACACCGATCTCATTGTCGAGGTCGAGAAGGATTTCACCACCTACGGCGAAGAGGTGAAGTTCGGCGGCGGCAAAGTCATCCGCGACGGCATGGGACAAAGCCAGATCACCAACAAACAAGGCGCCGTCGACACTGTCATCACCAATGCGCTGATCCTCGATCATTGGGGAATCGTCAAAGCCGACGTCGGCATCACGGACGGAAAAGTCGCCGCGATCGGCAAAGCCGGCAATCCCGATATCCAGCCCGGCGTCACCATTGTTATCGGGCCCGGCACCGACGTGATCGCCGGCGAAGGCAAGATTCTCACCGCCGGCGGATTTGACAGTCACATCCACTTCATCTGCCCGCAGCAGATCGACGACGCTCTTATGTCGGGCGTCACATCGCTGCTTGGCGGCGGCACCGGACCGTCGCACGGCACGTTCGCGACCACCTGCACGCCCGGTCCGTGGCACATCGGGCGCATGATCCAGTCGTTCGACGCATTCCCGGTCAATCTCGGCATTTCGGGTAAGGGCAATGCATCGCGGCCCGCGGCGCTTGAAGAAATGATCAAGGCCGGCGCCTGCGCGCTGAAGCTTCACGAAGACTGGGGCACGACACCGGCGGCGATCGATTGCTGCCTGTCGGTCGCCGACGATTACGACATTCAGGTGATGATCCATACCGACACGCTCAACGAGTCGGGCTTTGTCGAGGACACCATCAAGGCCTTCAAGGGCCGGACCATTCACGCCTTCCACACCGAAGGCGCCGGCGGCGGGCACGCGCCCGACATCATCAAGATCGCCGGCCTGAAGAACGTGCTGCCGTCCTCGACCAATCCGACGCGGCCTTACACCAAGAACACCATCGACGAGCACCTCGACATGCTGATGGTGTGCCACCATCTCGATCCGTCGATCGCCGAAGATCTCGCCTTCGCCGAAAGCCGCATCCGCAAGGAGACCATCGCCGCCGAGGACATTCTGCACGACATCGGCGCGCTCTCGATGATGTCGTCGGACTCCCAAGCCATGGGCCGGCTCGGCGAAGTCATTATCCGCACCTGGCAGACCGCGGACAAAATGAAGAAGCAGCGCGGGCGGCTGAAACAAGAGAAGGGCGATAACGACAACGCGCGGGTGAAGCGCTACGTCGCCAAATACACCATCAACCCGGCCATCGCACACGGCGTGTCGAAGCTGATCGGGTCGGTTGAGAAAGGCAAGCTCGCCGATCTTGTCTTGTGGTCGCCGGCGTTTTTTGGCGTCAAGCCCGACTGCATCATCAAGGGCGGCACCATCGCCGCCGCGCAGATGGGCGATCCCAACGCCTCGATCCCGACCCCGCAGCCGGTGCACTACCGGCCGATGTTCGGCGCCTTCGGCCGCGCACGCACCGCGTCGTCGGTCGTGTTCACCTCGAAGGCGGCAGTGCAAGCCGGGCTTGGCAGGAAGCTCGGCATTCAGAAGGAGCTGTTCGCGGTCGAGAACACGCGCGGCAAGATTTCGAAGAAAAGCATGATTCACAACGACGCCACCCCCGAGATCGAGGTCGATCCGGAGACGTACGAGGTGCGCGCCGACGGCGAACTTCTCACTTGCGCGCCGGCCGAAGTGCTGCCGATGGCGCAAAGGTATTTTTTGTTCTGATCGCTCGTCATTCCGCGACGGCTAGCGGTCTCCGACGCAATGTTTGCGACCAAGCCGGCGATCGAGGACCCTCAAACCGCCGCGCTTTTGGCCAGAGCAGGGATTACGCCGCGCCCGCAGCAGGCCACGCTCAAGGCGTCGCCGGCGAAGTCCCGGTCTACGAAATCCCGTAAATGTGAACGGAAAATCCGCCGGCCTGGGAGGCAGCGCGGCTGCGCCCGCGGAGGTGCGGCCTTTCGCCATGATTGCGCCAAAGGGCTCGCCATATGGTTTAATGGTGTTTGGCGAGGGGCGCACACGGAGGGGCCTGGTTTGTTTCCGATCTTGAAATTCGCGCCGGCCAAAGCTTTGCCGATCGCAGTATTCGGCGTCGTTTGTTTGCTCGGGATTGCTCCGGCTCGCGCTGCGGCGTCGTGCGAAGAAAGCGCCGAGATCGCAGTTTTGCCGTCGCCGCTTGCGCCGTGGAAAGGCGCGCCCTTGCACGTCCTTTTCGCCGCGGAAAAACCGCTTGCCGGCGAGCTGTCATTGATCGCGCCTGACGGCCGCGTTGCCGCCACGACCCGCGACCGCCGGGGCGGTCCGCCTTATTTCTGGTTCGCGGAAATCGCTACGCCGGCGGCGGGAACGTGGCACGCGCGCCTGGTGCGCGACGGCGCTACCGGCGAATGCGGGACCATCACCCGCGACATCGTGGTGAGCGAGGTAAAGCCGCCCGCGCCGCACGGCGCGGCCGGCAGTGTTTGGCCGATCCATGCCGTCTGGGAGCGTGCGACCGAGAACCTTTACTCGGCCTGGATCGAAAAGCTGTTCGATGCGCCGCTCGACGCCGAGCCGTCGTGGAAAGCGTGGCACGAAGTGCTGCACGACCGCTCGCGCAATTTTCTGTTCGATTATCTCGGTGCCGGCGAAGACGGCACCATGCAGCGGGTACGGCCGGACTGCGCCGACTTTGTCTATTTCCTGCGCGCCTATTTTGCCTACAAGATGGGGCTGCCGTTCGGCTATTCGAATTGCTCGCGCGGCTTCGGCGGCGCGCCGCCGAAGTGCTATCAGTGGTTCGACATCGAGCATCCCGGACGAACGCGTCCGTCGCCGCCGGAACAAAAGGCCGAAACAACTAGCGCAGCCACCGCCGCGCCGCCGGCACCGCCGGCTAATCTTTTGCAGCAGATGTTGGGGCAGCAAGCCGCCGCGCCGGATCCCGCGCCCGCTCCGGCGGTTGCAGCCACGCCGGCGCCGAAGCGGTCCACGGCGCCGTCCTCGTTCAGCGCTTATTTGCGCGACGTCGGCGACGTCGTCCAATCCGGCGCGGTGCGCGTGGCGGCGACCGACGACAACACCGATTTTTACACGGTGCCGCTCTCCCAGGAGGCGCTGCGCCCCGGCACGGTGTACGCCGATCCCTACGGTCACGTTCTGATGCTGGTGCGGCTCGTGCCGGAAGCAAACGGCGCGCCCGGCGTTTTCCTCGCCGTTGACGCCGAGCCCGACGGCACCGTGACGCGCAAGCGCTTTTGGCGCGGCAATTTCCTGTTTGTGCACGAGCCGGCGCTGGGCAGCCCCGGCTTCAAGCGCTTCCGGCCGATCGTGCGCGAGGCGAACGGCGCCTTGCGACGGCTGACCAACGCTGAAATCGCCAAGAATCCGCAGTACGGCGATTTTTCGCTTGAGCAATCGAAGCTCGACAGCGAAGCCTTTTACGATCGCATGGATGAGGTGATGTCGCCGCAGCCGCTCGATCCATTGCGCGCCATGACCGACGCCATCACTTCGCTGCAAGAACAAGTGCAGACCCGCGTGGTCGCGGTGGAAAACGGGCGCAAGTACCAGAACAGCGGGAAGGGCGAGGCCGAAATGCCGAACGGAGCGGCGATTTTCGAAACCACCGGCGCCTGGGAAGATTTTTCCACGCCGGCGCGCGATTTTCGGCTGCTGATCGCCATCGACGTGGTGCGCGGATTTCCCGACCGCGTCGAGCGGCGGCCTGAGCGTTACGCCATTCCGTTCGGCAAAAGCCCTGCCGAGGTGAAAGCCGAATTGCAGAACGCGCTCGCGTCCGAACTTTCTTCGCGCAAGTTCTCCTATACGCGCAGCGACGGCTCGGCCTGGACCTTGACGCTCAAGGACGTCGTCGCGCGCGAGCCTAGTCTGGAAATGGCCTACAACCCGAACGACTGTGTCGAGTTGCGCTGGGCCGCGCCCGACGGCAGCGAGGAAGCGTCGACCTGCAAGCGGCGTGCGCCGGAGGCGCAGCGCGCGAAGATGATTGGCTACCGCAACTGGTTCCGCGAGCGCCACTGGCCCTCCCACGCTTAGTACTGCACCCCATCCTGAGGCCCCCGCGCGCTTTTTTACCTTTGTCACCACCGGGCTTGACCCGGTGGTCCATGCTGACGTCCAACGAATCAAACAGCGCGGTGAATCCGAGCGAGCGTCCTTCCCGCATGGATTGCCGGGTCAAGCCCGGCAATGACGACATAAAGATTCGTTCCCGCGGCGCGTTCTGCGTCCGAGTTTTGCCGAGGTACGACGGAGTAGGGTGGGCAAAGGCGCGATGCGCCGTGCCCACGTCTTTCTGTTAAGCTTCATCCGCGTGGGCTTCGCTTACGCTCAGCCCACCCTACAAAGCTTCCCGATAAAAACAGGGAAGCGGAGCGCCGAAAGGCGCATTGTCCTACCAATGTCCGCGTCAAGCGCGGCGTGCGCGCAGTTTATTTGCGCGCGCACCTTTCGGCGCTCACGCTTGCGGCACTCGCCACCGGCTTCTACCCCGATGGCTCAGCTCCAGAACCGGGTTTCCCGCGGCGGCCGCTAACGGGCGTTTCTCCCGCTTCGCCAACCAAAGAAAAAAAGATGCCGCGGTTAAGCACGCTCCGTGCAGACCGGTCTTTATGCCGGTCGACCGGGGACCCGAAGCCGCCCGGGAGCGGATTGGCAAGAAATCCGCGCGCGGGCACCGCACCTCGCCTCGCCTTCGCTGTTTCGGCATGCCGTCCGGAACGGCGCCCTGCACAAGGCGAGGTGACCGTGTAACCGAAAAAAGGGACAGAGTGTCAAGGAAAAAGTGACGGCGTGGACGGGCGAACTAGCCCGCGGCCCGTGCACGCGCCGCGGCGATGCCGCGCTCCGTGGCTTGCGCGACCGCGTTGAGATACTTGGCGCAGTGCGCGGAAATAACGACGGCGATGGCGCCGACGAGGAGCCCGCAGAGTTTCCCGGTGAGGTCGCCCCTGACCAGCAGCACGACGGCGACGACGCTCAAGCCGAGCCCGCACAACGAACGCGCCCAGATGGCGCGCCAGTGGATGGGCGGCACGCGCTTGGTGTCGAGGTAAGCCTTTTGCCGCCGCGCAATCCGCCGCGCCAGAACGACGGCGAATGCCATGCTGCCAAACCCGACCACGAGCCAGATGAGGACGATCAACAAAATCAAGCCGCCGGCGCCGACGGAAGGCGCGGCCGCGTTCTGCTTGCCGAGCGCGCCGAGCGAGAACACGCACCAATCGAACAGCGCATGCAGCACGACCGGTATGAGCCACGCCAGGACAAACCGGCGCGCCCGCCACCAGCCGCCGTGCCTGTGCGCGCCGAGCGCGCCGCCGAACCGCGCGCCGGCCAGATAGGCTCCGGCGATGGCGCCGAGCGCGCCATGAAACGGCACGCTCATGACGCCGCGAATAACGGCCACCGCGAACACGTTGGCGTTTTGCGTCACGTAGAGAAAATTCTCCACCGCCGCAAAGCCTAAGCCCACCGCGGCGCCGTAGACCACGCCGTCCATCGGCTCGTCGAACTCGCGAGAGCGCAGCGCCACCGCGGCAATGATCGCGACCTTGGCCGCTTCCTCGGGCACCGCCGCGATCCAAAGCGCATTCTCGCCGGCCTCGACCAGCGGATTAATGGAGAACAACAGGTGGTGCAGCAGCCAGAGCTCCACCACCGCCACCGGCACCACGCTCACGGCGCCGAGTGCGACGCACATCCACACCACGCGCGGCGGCTCGGGACGGCTGTCGGCGGCAATGACGAGCCACAGAAGCAGCAACGCCGGCGCGATGGCGCAGGCCGCGGCGAGCCCGGGAGCGAGGTCGGAGGCGAACATCAGGAAGCGGCGCTAGCTGTGGTGGCGGCATTCACCGTCTTCCCCGGCCACTTGCACAAATCGGCGATGATGCATTTCTCGCACAGCGGCCGCCGCGCGATGCAGGTGTAGCGGCCGTGCAGAATGAGCCAGTGATGGGCGTGCAGGCGATATTCTTCCGGCACGACTTCGTTGAGCTTCATCTCGACGTCGAGCGGCGTCTTGCCGACGGCAAGCCCGGTGCGGTTGCCGACGCGGAAGATGTGGGTATCGACCGCGATGGTCGGCTCGCCGAACGCGATATTGAGGACGACGTTGGCGGTCTTCCGGCCGACTCCGGGCAGGGCTTCGAGCGCCTCGCGATCGTGCGGGACCTTGCCGCCATGCTCGGCGACGAGCCGCTTCGACAACGCGATGACGTTCTTGGCCTTGGTGCGATAGAGCCCGATGGTCTTGATCAGTGAGCGCACCCGCGCTTCGCCGAGCCTGGCCATCTTCTCGGGCGTGTCGGCGAGCTTGAACAATGCGAGCGTCGCCTTGTTCACACCGGCGTCGGTCGCCTGCGCCGACAGCACCACCGCCACCAGCAACGTGAACGGATTGATGTGCTGCAATTCACCTTTCGGCGCCGGATTGGCGGCCTGGAAGCGCCGGAACGCTTCTTCGACTTCGGCCTCGGTCCACTGCGGCAATTCGCCGTGCGCGGCTTCTTGGTCGGCCTTCACTTGCGCCTTGGTGGTTTTGACGTACGCCGCCCTGCCCTTGCGGGCCGCCTTCAGGCTTTGTTGAGTGGTCTTCCATTGGCTAGTTTTGCGCGCCATCTTTCCCGTATAGTTGCCGCCATGACTTCCGACAACACGAGCCACAGCATCGTTCCGTCCGCCGAGCCGGCGATCTTTTCGGCGGTGATCACGCCGCATCGTTCGCTTGGCTCACGCGGTTTTCTCATTCTCATGCTCGCCATCGGCGCTGTGAGCTTCGTTTCCGGCATGGTGTTTTTGCTGCTTGGCGCCTGGCCGGTGTTCGGTTTCCTCGGCCTCGACGTGCTGCTGGTCTATGTCGCGTTCCGCGCCAATTATCGTGCGGCGCGGGCTTATGAAGAGGTCGTCGTGACGTCGACCGAGCTGACCTTGCGCAAGGTCAATCCCCGCGGACGGGTGCGGCAATGGACGCTTAATCCGGTGTGGGTGCGGCTCGAGCGCATTGTGCACGACGAATTCGGCATTGAGCGGCTGTTTCTGGTGTCTCGCGGCCGCCGGCTTTCGATCGCGTCGTGCCTCTCCCCCGACGAGAAAGCGAGTTTCGCCAAGGCACTGTCGTCGGCGCTCGGTGAAGCCAAGCGCGGCCCGACGCGCGCGGTGTTTGATTGAGCGGCAGAAATCGGGTGGTTTGGGCCTTGGCCGCGGGCCAAATGGGAGACAGATGATGGAGACTCCCATGTTGTCACCCGACCGGATTTCAAACCCGATGCCGCTCGCCGGCGCCGCCGCCGACTATGACGTGGTGCGCAAGGCGATCGGCCATATCCGCGGCCACTGGCGCGAGCAGCCCGAGATCGAAGCCATCGCTGAGGCCGCCGGCGTCACGCCGACCGAGCTGCATCACCTGTTCCGGCGTTGGGCCGGACTAACGCCGAAAGCGTTTTTGCAAGCGCTGACGCTCGACGGTGCGCGCCAGTTGCTTCGCGACTCGGCGAGCGTGCTCGATGCCACTTACGAAGTGGGACTGTCAGGCCCCGGCCGGCTGCACGATCTGTTCGTCACGCACGAGGCGATGTCGCCGGGCGAATGGAAGTCGGGCGGCGAAGGCACCACCATCCATTTCGGCTTTCATCCCTCGCCGTTCGGGAGCGCGCTGGTAATGGCGACCGGGCGCGGGCTGGCCGGTCTCGCTTTCGCCGATCCTGGCAAGGAGCGGGCGACGCTCGCCGACATGAAGAGCCGCTGGCCGCGCGCAACCTACATCGAGGACAGCGCCCGCACCGCCACTATCGCCAAACGGATATTCGACCCGGCGCAATGGCAGCCGCAACAGCCGCTTCGCGTCCTGCTGATCGGCACCGACTTTGAGGTGCGGGTGTGGGACGCGCTGCTGCAAATCCCGATGGGCCGGCTCGCGACCTATTCCGGCATCGCGGCCAAGCTTGCCAAGCCCAATGCCTCACGCGCCGTCGGCGCCGCGGTCGGCAAAAACCCGGTGTCGTTCGTGGTGCCGTGCCATCGCGTGGTCGGCAAATCCGGCGATCTCACCGGCTATCATTGGGGCATCACCCGCAAACGCGCGATGCTCGGCTGGGAAGCGGGCCGCGTCGGCGCCGCGGCGTAATAAAGCTCACCTCGCGTTCCGTCATGGCCGGGCTTGTCCCGGCCATCCACGCCTTAAAAAACCCGAAGCAAAGACGTGGATGCCCGCGACATAGCGCGGGCACGACGCGTTTGTGATTCTGCGAACTACCCCGCCAAATCCTTCTTCTCCGCCACGGTTGAATCGGCGTTGAGACGATAGATCAGCGGCACGCCAGTCGCGACCTCGCGCGCGACAATTTTCTCCGGCGACAGGCGTTCGAGCACCATGATCAGCGCGCGCAGTGAATTGCCGTGCGCGGAGATGAGCACGTTGTCGCCATTGAGGACGCGCGGAAGAATGTCCTGGATGTAATAAGGCAGCACGCGCGCGGCGGTGTCCTTCAAGCTTTCGCCGCCGGGCGGCGCGACGTCATACGAGCGGCGCCAGATGTGCACCTGATGTTCGCCCCACTTGGCGCGCGCGTCGTCCTTGTTCAATCCGGAGAGATCGCCATAGTCGCGCTCGTTGAGCGCCTGGTCCTCGACGACGGCAACGTCGTTCTGCCCGAGCTCTTCAAGCATCAGCTCGAGCGAGCGCTGGGCGCGTTTGAGCGCCGAAGTAAACGCAATTTCGAAGCGCAAACCTTGCGCCTTGAGCGCGCGCCCGGCGTTCCGCGCTTCGGCGACCCCCTTCTCGGTCAGATCGACATCGCGCCAGCCGGTAAACAGATTTTTCTTGTTCCACTCGCTTTCGCCGTGGCGCACGAGCACAAGCAGACGCTGACCCATTCCGTCTCCTTTTCTCGTGTCGGTTTTTTTAATGCGTCAGGTTGACGGTGACGTTCTTGCCCTGGGTGTAGCTGTCGAGCATGCCTTCGAGCGAGAACTCGCGGCCGATGCCGCTTTCCTTATAGCCGCCGTAGGAATGGCCGGGGCTCTGACCGAGACCCTGATTGACTTGCACCCAACCGGACTCGATGGCGTGCGCGGTGCGCAACGCTTTGCCGATATCGTGCGACCAGACGTAAGCGGCAAGTCCATAATGGCTGTCGTTGGCCATGCGGATGGCGTCCGCCTCGTCGGACCAGGGAATAGCTACCAGCACCGGTCCAAAGATCTCCTCGCGCGCCAACCGCCAATCGTTGGCGGCGTTGGCGAAGATGGTGGGAATGGCGTAATAGCCTTCGCTCAGCGGTCCGTCCGTCGGCGGCAGGCCACCGATCACGACGCGCGCGTTGTGCTGCTTGAGCCCTTCCTCGACATAGCCGCAGACTTTCTTGAACTGCTTCTCGTTGATGATGGTGCCGATGTCGCTTGCCTCATCGAGCGGATCGCCGATCTTGAGCGCCTTGACCTTGCGGCCGAGCCCGTCGAGGAAATCGTCGAAAATGTCGCGATGCAGGAACAACCGCGAGCCCGCGGTGCAGGACTGGCTCTGACGGCTAAAGCGCATGGCGGCGACCATGCCGTCGAGCACCCAGTCCTCGTTCGCATCGGGAAAAACAATCGACGGGCTCTTGCCGCCGAGCTCAAGCGAAATCGGCACAATGCGGTCCGCGGCCGCGTGCATGACGCTCTTGCCAACGGCGGTCGAGCCGGTGAACGAAAGCTTGCGCGGGATCGGATGCCTGGCGAGCAGCGCGCCGCATTCCTCGCCGAACCCGGTCAGCACGTTGAGCACGCCGGGCGGCAAAAATTGCTGGCACACTTCGGCGAGCAACAAAACGCCAAGCGGCGCATCTTCCGCCGCCTTGAGCACCATGGTGTTGCCGGCGCACAGCGCGGGCCCGATCTTGACCGCCGAGAGCAGCACCGGCGCGTTCCAGGGAACGATGGCGCCGACGACGCCGAGCGGCTCGCGCCGCGTATAGCAGAGCACGCTCTCGCCAAGCGGGATGGTGTCGCCTTTGAGCTCGCTGCCGAGACCGCTGAAGTAGCGCAGGATGTCGATGGTGTTTTTCGCCTCCGGCCGCGATTGCGTGCGGATGGCGTTGCCGGTCTCCAATGCAATGGCGCCTGCAAGCTCCTCGACGCGCGCCTCGAGCGCATCCGCAATGTGTCCCAGAATCCGTCCGCGCTCACGCGGCGGCGTCCGCGACCACGCCGGGAAAGCTTCGGCCGCGGCCTTCATGGCGCGATCGACGTCTTCGGCACGGCCGCGCGGGACTTCGGCGATCGGCGCGCGATGTGCGGGATCCTCAACTCGAAACACTTCGCCCGCGGCGCTGTCGACCCATCTGCCGCCGATCAGCATCTGCGCCTTGCGCAGCGCCACACTGCCGTCCCGCGCTTTTGTGACCGCCGTCATGATCGTCTCCTTAACCCTCGGATGGCCCCTGCCCTTAGATATCTTTTAGTCCGAGCACGCCGCCCATTGAATAGAGGCCCGGCTTCTTACCGAGCGCCCATAATACCGCGTGCAGCACCATGGCGCACGAGGGCCAAGTCGGCGGGCCAACTCGCATACCTGCAGGCGAGCGCGGAAAAATTCAAAGCGAAATGGCGGCCAGTCGAACTGGCCGCCATTTGGTCGCTGCCATCGGCGCCTTAAACCGGGCGAGCGCCAACAGCCTTAAAGGCTCTTGTGACCGCCGCTAGAGACCCCAAGCGCCGAACTTGAAATTAAGACCGGCCTTGACGGTATGAAACGTGGTTTTCTCGTTGACCGAAAATACCACTGGACCAACTGCACCGCTGGCGATATTCGCGTTGCCGAGATCTACATAAAGATACTCGGTCTTGAACGAGAGCCAGGGATTGAAGGCGTATTCGAGACCGCCGCCGGCAGTCCAGCCGTTTTGCGAGTTGCCGCTCGAAATGCCAGCCGCCGCGCCGAGAGCCGCTGCGGAAGCCGACGAGGTGGTATGACCGTACGCCCAGCCGCCGGTGCCGTAGAGCAGCGCATTCGGCGTGACGAGGAAGCCGGCTCGACCACGGACCGTGCCGAACCAGTCCACTTTGGTTCCGGCATTGGCGCTGGCAAGCGGCGTTGTCGCGCTTGCGTTGCTCGCAATGTCGGCGCCGTCGAAATCGGTTTCCACGCCGATCACCCAGAGTGGCGCGACTTGCCAGTTGAAGCCGGCCTGTCCACCGCCGAAGAACCCGCTCGAGTTGAGCGATGCGCTCGCCGGAATCCCTGCGACCGTTGCTGAATAATTGACGTTGTTGCCGCCAAAGCCGCCGTTGGCGCCCATATAGAAGCCGGTCCAGGTATAGGGCGGTGGAAGAGGCGGCGGCGCTTTATACATCGGCGGCGCCATGTCGGCGGCATAGACCGCCGATGCGCTGAGCGCCAAGGTTCCGATCGTGACAGACAGAATGCGTGTTATCATGGCCATGCCCCTCCCCGTTGTGTGAAACGAAGCCGGCGCCGGCTGATGCGAAATGCTTCACCGGACGACGCCAACTCGCCCGCGACCCTCGCAACAACAATAATGACGAAGAATTAAATGGAATCTTATGCGAGTCGCGGGCCAGGGACAACGTTGTTAATGCGCGGTGAAAGACCGCAGAAGGCCGCGAGCCGCTAGACGTCTTTTAGTCCGAGCACGTCCGCCATTGAATAGAGGCCGGGCTTCTTGCCGCGCGCCCACAACGCCGCGTGCAACGCGCCGCGCGCAAAAATCATGCGGTCCTCGGCGCGGTGGGTAAGCTCGATGCGCTCCGCCGGCCCGGCGAAAATGACCATGTGATCGCCGACGACGGTTCCGCCGCGCAGCGCGGCAAAGCCGATATCGCCGCTGCGGCGCGCTCCGGTCATGCCGTCACGGCCGCGCGCCGAATGCTGCGCCAGCTCGATCGCGCGGCCCGCGGCCGCGGCGCGGCCGAGCATGAGCGCGGTGCCGGACGGCGCGTCGATTTTTTTGTTGTGATGCATTTCCAGAATCTCGACATCGTACTCAGCGCCCAAAGTCTGCGCGACACGCTTGGTGAGCGCCGCAAGCAGATTGACGCCGAGACTCATATTGCCGGATTTGACTGTCGGCGCTCGCGTCGCCGCCTTGGCGATCACGGCTTCCTCCTCGGCCGAGTGCCCGGTCGTGCCGATGACGTAAACAATGCCGGCGGCGGCCGTCAGTTCGGCCAGCGCCAGCGTCGCCGCCGGAATGGTGAACTCAACAAGGCCATCGGCCCCTTTCAAAAGCGGCGCCGGATCGCTGGTAACTTTGATCCCGTTGGCGCCAAGGCCGGCGAGCTCGCCGGCATCGCGGCCGATCACTGCTGAACCGGAAGCTTCAACAGCGCCGGCAAGCGTGACGCCCTTGGTCCCTGCAATGGCATAGATAAGCGCTCGCCCCATGCGCCCACCGGCGCCAGCGATCACCAATCGCATATCGGAATTTGCCGCGGCCATTGATCCAACTCCGGTGGCGGCGGGTATAGCGGATTTTCCATCCCCTGAAAGGGGGGAACGATTCTCGAGTTTAAGGTTGTGGACCGTCGTAGCCTTCGATGATGATGATATCTGCGGTGGAATGGGGCAGCCGGCGCTTGATGTTTTCCTGGTATTCGGGCGAGCGGTAACAGGCGAGCGCGGTGGCGACGTCGGGAAATTCGATCACGACATTGCGGGTTCGGCTGCTGCCTTCCAGGGCTTCGTACTTGCCGCCGCGCACGATAAAGCGGGCGCCGAATTTCTTGAAAATCGCCGGATTGGCAAGCGCGTAAGGTTTGTAGCCTTCCTCGTCACTCACATCGACCCGTGCGACCCAGTAGCCCTTGGCCATGTCGTTACTCCTTCGCTTGCTGTTGGGCGATTTCGGCAATGATGGCTTCGGCCGCCGCTTTCGGCTCGTCCGCGGCAATCACGGGACGTCCCACCACCAGGTAGTCGGCGCCGGCGGCAATCGCTGCCGCGGGCGTAGCCACGCGCTTCTGATCTCCCACCGCCGCGCCTGCCGGACGGATACCCGGCGTAACCAGCAGCATGTCGGGGCCGACAATTGCGCGCAAGTTCGCCGCCTCCTCGGGCGAGCAGATCAGTCCATCGACGCCGATCTCCAAGGCATTTTTGGCCCGCTCGGTAGCGGTGGCGCGGACGCCGGCGCCATAGCCGGCCGCGGCGAGATCGCGATCATCGTACGAGGTCAGCACAGTGACCGCGAGGATTCGCAGGCTTCGCTCACGGGCATGCGCTGCAGCCTTCATGGTCTGCGGATAGGCATGCACGGTGAGAAAGGTCGCGCCGAGTCGCGAGATGCTCTTGACGCCTTCGGCGACGGTGTTGCCGATGTCGTGCAATTTTAGATCGAGGAAGACTTGCTTGCCCGCGTCGGCCAGCGTGCGCGCGTATGGCAGTCCGCCCGCGTAAGCAAGCTGGTAGCCGATCTTGTAGAAGGTCACCGCATCGCCGAGCCGCTTCACCATGGCCTCTGCCGCCTCGACCGATGAAACGTCGAGGGCGACAATCAGGCGCTCGCGCGGCGCGACTCGCATGGCAAGCGTTCCTTATATCGCTCAGGCGCGCGGCATCAAGCTCGCGAATTCGACGAGACGGCGCACCAAAGTTTTCAGCGCGGCGGCGAGGTTTTCGTCCTTGAGATTATCTATATCGTCGAATGCTTCGCCGGCGCGGCCGACGTTGATCTGCTCCGGAATGACCAGCGCACCACAGCCCAGCTCAAGAACCTGGCGAAGCGCCATCAGCCCGCGCACGCCGCCGGCCGCGCCGTTGGCGGCAGCACCGACGGCAAACACGCGGCCCTTGAAGGCGGCATAGGAGGGCTCGCCCCGCTCGGCGGGGCGCGACATCCAGTCGATGGCGTTTTTCAGAAGCGGAGAAATCGAGGCGCTGTATTCCGGGCTGGCGATGAATACGCCCTGATGCGCCGTGAGCATCGCCTTGAGTTCGACCGCTTGGCGAGGCAGTCCGGATGCGGCGAGAAAATCGGCATCCATCAGCGGTAGCGGATAATCGGCGAGCGATATGCGCGTCATTTCCGCATCGGCAAGAGCAAACTCTTTGGCGGCGAGTGCCGCAAGCCGCGCGTTGTGCGAGCCGGCGCGCAACGAGCCGGCCATGATCAGTATTTTAGGAGTTGGCATCGGTGTTATGCCCGCGGAGACGGGCATCCAGTTTTGTTATTGCAGAACGATAACCGACTTTCGTGGTTACCGGATCATCGGCGTTCGCCGATGATGACAGCAAATCAGGACCTGCGGTACACCCACACCCGCGCGGGCGGAATGTTCATCCAAATTCGCTCGGACGCCTCCACTGAAAATCCGCCGAAGCGGCGTGGCAGCGGAGAAGCGACCGAATAGCTGAACTGTACAAACGGCGCTCCCGGTAGCATCAGGTCGAAGGCGTCGCGAAGAAGCCGGAGCCGCATGCGGATCGGCTTGGTGACGAGCGGCAGGCCCGAGACGACGGCCGCCGCCGGCTGAATGAGCAACGCCTCCAGGAGCCGGCGCAGGCTATAGGCGTCACCCTGCACCAAGGTTGCGTCGGGATAGCGCGCTTTCAGGATGCGGCAGAAGCCCGGGTTGAACTCCACCAGCACGAGACGCGACGGCGCCACTCCGGCCTGGACCAGCGCCTCCGTCACCGGCCCGGTCCCTGGTCCTAGTTCGACGACCGGCCCGTTTCTGTCGGGATCGACGTGTCGCGCCATCGCGCGCGCGAGCATCTTGCTTGACGGCGTCACCGCGCCGATGCTCAGCGGCCGCTCGATCCAGGAGCGAAGGAAACGCACCTCGTCGTCGAGCCGAATGCCTCGCTTGCGCTCGAATTGACGGATCTGCTGCTCGATCTTTTTGCCGAGCCCGTCGCGCTTTTCCTCGAACAGTCTGATGCGGCGTCCGATGTTGCGCTCGAATTCTGTTTTCTTGAGCTCCAGCAGCCGCAAATGCCGCTCGATCTCGTCTTCGAATTTGCGCAAGGCGGGAAGCGACATGGCTAATCACGCGCGACGAAATTGCTGGTTTTTATATTAACTGACTGGACAAGTTATAATATCCGGCAGGCAAAGGCCAGTAAGCCAAGGGCAGCGGCGGTTAAGCCGAGGTCGTGCTCTTGCTGCCGAGGCCGTCGATGAATTCTTTTACTTTGCCGAAAAATCCCGTCGATTCCGGCTGCGTTTCCTCCGACGACAGCCGGTCGAACTCGGCCAAAAGGTCGCGCTGCTTCCTGGTGAGTTTCTGCGGCGTTTCGACCATCACCTGCACATACATGTCGCCCGTCTGGCGTGTCCGCAAAACCGGCATGCCTTTGCCTTGGAGGCGCAGGCGCCGGCCGGATTGAGTGCCTTCCGGGACTTTAACGCGGGTCTTGCCGCCGTCGATGGTCGGTACCTCGAAATCGGCGCCAAGCGCCGCAGCAACCATGGAGACCGGCATGCGGCAATGGAGGTCCGCGCCGTCCCGCTGAAAGAACGGATGTGCGGCCATCGACAGGAAAATGTAGAGATCGCCAGCAGGGCCGCCACGGACGCCGGCTTCGCCTTCGCCGGCCAGCCGGATGCGCGTGCCATCTTCGACGCCCGGTGGAATATTCACCGACAGAGTGCGCTCGCGCGTGACCCGGCCCGATCCGACGCACGATGCGCACGGGCTTTCGATCACCTGACCGCGGCCCTGGCACGTCAAACAGGTGCGCTCGAGCGTGAAGAAGCCTTGAGCGTGACGGACTTTGCCGAAGCCGCCGCAGCTCGGGCAGGTCTTGGGTTTCGTGCCGGGCTTGGCGCCCGTGCCGGAGCACGACTCGCAGGTGACCGACGTCGGGATGCGTACCTGCGCGTTCTTGCCGGCGAAAGCTTCCTGCAGCGAGATTTCCATGTTGTAGCGCAAATCCGCGCCGCGCTCACGTCCCGAGCCGCGGCCGCGGCGGCCGTTCATGCCAAACAGATCATCGAAAATGTCGGAGAAGGTGGTGGCAAAATCAGCGCCGAAACCGTGCGCCGCGCCCATGCCGTTGCCCTGCTCGAACGCCGCATGGCCAAAGCGGTCGTATGCGGCCCGTTTGTCGGGATCCTTCAGGATCTCGTAGGCCTCGTTGATTTCCTTGAACCGATGTTCGGAGTCGGAATTGCCGGGGTTACGATCGGGATGGTGCAGCATCGCGTGCTTGCGAAAGGCGGATTTGATCTCGACTTCGCTTGCGGTGCGCTCGACTGAAAGGGTCTCGTAGTAGCAGCGCTTCGTCATCAGTCCCCACCCGATTGCGCTCGGTCAGTCTCAGTAGTGCTGTGAGCAAGTTGCCAGGTCAAACAGGTCCAGAAAAACGTGCACCCCCGTTTTTCTGGCGGGGGTGCAATTGTCTCGGATCGCTGCGGCATGGAAACGCCCTGCCGGATCAAGCAGACTTTTTGTTCTTCTTGTCGTCGTCGACTTCCGTGAATTCCGCGTCGACGACGTCATCCTTCTTGGTTTCGGCGCCGCCTTCCGGACCGCCACCGCCCGGCTGCTGCTCGGCGGATTGCTTATACATCGCCTCGCCGAGCTTCATGGACGCTTGCGCCAAGGCGTTGGTCTTGGCCGAAATGGCCTCGCCATCGTTGCCTTTCAGCGCCTCCTTGAGGTCGGCCATGGCGTTCTCGATCGCACGGCGATCCGCCTCGCCTACCTTGGAGCCGTGCTCCGCAAGCGTCTTCTCGGTCTGATGCACCAAAGCCTCGGCGTGGTTCTTGGCCTCGACGGCGGCTTTGCGCTTCTTGTCTTCCTCGGCGTGCGTTTCGGCGTCCTTTACCATTTTCTGGATATCGGCCTCGGACAAACCGCCCGACGCCTGGATCCGGATCTGCTGCTCTTTGCCGGTGCCTTTGTCCTTGGCCGAAACGTTGACAATGCCGTTAGCGTCGATGTCGAACGTGACCTCGATCTGCGGCACGCCGCGCGGCGCGGCCGGAAGGCCGATCAGATCAAACTGACCGAGCATCTTGTTATCGGCCGCCATCTCGCGTTCTCCCTGGAACACGCGGATGGTCACCGCGGTCTGTCCGTCCTCGGCGGTCGAGAACACCTGGCTCTTTTTGGTCGGGATCGTCGTGTTGCGATCGATCAGCCGGGTGAACACGCCGCCCAGCGTCTCGATGCCGAGTGACAGCGGCGTCACGTCGAGCAACAGAACGTCTTTGACGTCGCCCTGCAGCACGCCAGCCTGGATCGCCGCGCCCACCGCGACCACTTCGTCGGGGTTGACGCCCTTGTGCGGCTCCTTGCCGAACAGCTGTTTAACGACTTCCTGGACTTTCGGCATGCGCGTCATGCCGCCGACCAGAACAACCTCATTGATGTCGGCTGGAGTGAGACCGGCGTCCTTGAGCGCCTGCCGGCACGGATCAATGGTCTTCTGCACCAGATCGTCAACCAGCGCCTCGAACTTGGCGCGCGTGAGCTTCATGGTCAGGTGTTTCGGACCGGAAGCATCAGCGGTGATGAACGGCAGGTTGATTTCGGTCTGCGTCGTCGACGACAGTTCGATCTTGGCCTTTTCCGCCAACTCCTTGAGCCGTTGCAGCGCGAGCTTGTCGCGGCGCAGATCTATGCCCTGCTCCTTCTGGAATTCGTCGGCCAGATAATTGACCAGCCGCATGTCGAAATCTTCGCCACCGAGGAAGGTGTCGCCGTTAGTCGACTTCACCTCGAACACGCCGTCGCCGATTTCGAGAATGGAAATGTCGAACGTACCGCCGCCGAGATCGTAAACCGCGATGGTGCCGGTCTTGTTCTTGTCGAGTCCATACGCGAGCGCAGCCGCGGTCGGCTCGTTGATGATACGCAGCACTTCAAGGCCCGCGATCTTGCCGGCATCCTTGGTGGCCTGACGCTGAGCGTCATTGAAGTAGGCCGGAACGGTGATGACCGCCTGCTCGACCTTGCTGCCGAGATACGCTTCGGCAGTCTCTTTCATCTTCTGCAGGATGAAAGCGGAAATCTGCGAAGGCGAATAGGTCTTGCCCTCGATCTCGACCCAAGCATCGCCATTCGAGGCGCGCACGATCTTGTAGGGAACGAGCTTCTTGTCCTTCTCCACCATCGGGTCGTCGTAACGACGGCCGATCAGGCGCTTCACTGCAAAGATTGTCCGCTCGGGATTGGTGACCGCCTGGCGCTTGGCCGGCTGGCCTACGAGCCGCTCGCCCTCATCCGTAAAAGCGACGATCGACGGGGTCGTGCGCATTCCCTCAGCGTTCTCGATGACCTTCGGCGTCTTGCCTTCCATAACGGCGACGCACGAATTGGTGGTCCCGAGATCGATACCGATGACCTTGGCCATGGTTGGTAATCCTCTCTTGTTCGGCAGGTCGGGCTGGCCCTAATGGCGCCCTTGTCCGACCCCCTTTAGTATCACTATCCGCTGGCGCTACTTGGCCAGCGATTTCCCTTCGCTCATATAGGAGGGCGCTATCCGGCCGCAAGACAGGCGGCACCGTGACGGGCTCTATAAGCCGCTGCCGATGCTGACAAACCTTGCGAGCGCCCGATCATGAACCTCGATACGAAGTTGGCCGGGCTTCGCATCTACCCCGGCTACTTCGACCGCGCGGCGCAGACCGAATTGCTGGACGAGATACATAACGTCTTGGCGGCGGCGGCTTTGTTCACGCCGCGCATGCCGAAATCGGGCCGGCCGTTCAGCGTCCGCATGTCGAATTGCGGATCACTCGGCTGGACTTCGGACGAAAGCGGCTACCGTTATCGGTCGACCCATCCAGAAACGGGACATCCCTGGCCACCGATGCCTGAGCCGCTCATTGAGCTCTGGCGCAACGTCGCCCAATACGCCGGCCTGCCCGAGGCTTGCCTCATCAACTTCTACGATGGGACAGCTAAAATGGGCCTGCACCAAGACCGGGACGAGGCGGATTTCGACGCGCCGGTCATCTCGATTTCGCTTGGCGACGATTGCCTGTTCCGGATCGGCGGCCAGCAGCGCCGTAATCCGACCAAATCCGTTCGCTTAAGGTCAGGAGATGTGCTTGTGCTTGGTGGCGACGCCCGTCTCGTTTTCCACGGCGTCGATCGGATCTATCCCGGCACCTCGAGCTTGCTCGCGGATGGCGGACGGATCAATTTGACGCTGCGCCGGGTAACGCGGCAGCGCGCGAAGTTAATTTCCGCCCCAGCGGAAGCAAAGGCTCGGCATCATGGCTAATCACAAACGCAAATCGGCTGCGCCCCTTATCGCGTTGGTCGCGGCCTTGGGACTGTCTCTCATCGCGGCGCCGGCGCTGGCCGCAGATCCGATTTACCCGACTGGCTCGCGCGTCGGGCTCGTCCCCCCGGCGGGCATGGTGAAAAGCGACAAATTCGATGGCTTCGCCGACCCCAACGAGGAGGCCGCCATTCTCATCAACGTGCTGCCGGCAGCGGCTTATTCGCAGATCGAAAAGACCGTGGATCCGGAAGCGGCGAAGAAACAGGGCGTGCACATCGACAAACGCGAGCCGATCACCTTGAGCGCCGGCAAGGGAGTTCTGCTGAGCGGCTGGCAAATGGCCGAAGGGTCTAGGTTCCGCAAGTACCTTCTGCTCCTTGCGGCGGACGATCTCACCGTGCTGCTCACAATCCAGGTCCCTGATCAGGACGCCAGTTATCCCGACAAGGACGTACGTGACGCTCTGGCCACATTAGCCGTGCGCGCCAAAGTGCCGGAAAGCGAAGAACTCACGCTGTTGCCGTTTGAGGTCGGCGATCTCGCCGGATTTCAGATCGATGGTGTGTTGCGCGGCCGCGCGCTCATACTCAGCGACCCGCTGCCGTCTGGCTCCAACGACGGCGGGAAGGACCATGCGGACAGCAATGCGCGTGCGCATTTCCTCATCGCCGCCGTGCCCGGCGGTCCAAGCGATCCGGCCGACCGCGGGAATTTTGCGAAGCTTTCGTTCGACGAGATCGGCGGTATCAGGAACGTCCGCCTGACCATGTCCGAACCGCTGCGCGTCGGCGGACAATCCGGCTATCAGACCATGGCGGATGCCCAAGACGCCCGCAGCGGAGCGGACGTCAAAGTCGTGCAATGGCTGCGCTTTGGCGGCGGTGGATTTCTGCAGATGATCGGGATTGCACCGGCAGATTCATGGGCCGCCGTTCTCGCGCGGCTGCGGACGGTGCGCGACAGCATCGAACTGAAGTAACGAGCGGCGGCGGCTTAAGAATTGTCGCCTGGATTGGTAGCGTTGTCGTTCGCCGACGACACGCCGGGGGCCTGTTTCTGGCCGCCTTTTGACACCCCGACCAACGCTGGCCGCAACACGCGCTCACCGATCTTATAGCCCGGCTGCATCACCTCGACGACGCTGCCGGCCGGCACCGAGGCATTCGGCACTTCAAACATCGCCTGATGAAAGTTGGGGTCGAATTTTTCGCCGCGCGGATTGAACTGCTGCACGCCGTTCTTCTCCAGCGCCTTTTCCAGCTCCCGCTCGGTCAGCTCGACGCCTTCGATGAAGGCTTTGACGCCCGGCTCGACGCTCCCGCGCATGGCAGGCGTCACCGCTTCGAGCGCACGCCGCATGTTATCGGCGACACCGAGAAGGTCGCGCGCCAGCGACGTCACGCCATAAACGCGTGCATCGGTCACTTCGCGGGCGGTGCGCTTGCGCAGATTTTCCATCTCCGCAAGCGTGCGCAGCAGCCTGTCCTTGAGCTCGGCGGCGAGCGTTGCCGAATTGCCGCCTTCCGGTCGCGTGGCTTGCTCGGGCGCCGTCGCGGCGTCCTGTTGCGGAGCCGCCGCGTCCTCAGCACGCGCGGTCTGTTCCGTCATCTTGGTATCCATCCGTTTACTGTGCCGCATATCAGGGCTCCACTGCCAAAAATCAAGCGCATGAGCCGGCCCACCCCAGGAAGCGTGGCCCGCCCTTATCAGCAAAGGGCGACTATTGAAACCATTCAGAATGTTCGACGATCGCCGCCCAACCGATGAGAAACAGCAACAGGCAGATGATGTTGACTTGGACGGAGAGGGATTTGTTCATGCGGGCTCCCTTCGCGCTCAACCCTACGCCTCCCGGAGGTCATTCTAATGGTCTCGAATGTTAAGAAACATTGTCATGCCGCCGGGGTCAGCCTTATCGCCGGACGCAACAGAGGCAGCAATGGCAGGATCAGGGGGACAACCATCGCAACCAGCAACATCGAAGGGCGAAGCCCAATCGCGTCACCCGCCACACCATAGAGTGTCGGCGCCAGCGCCACGAAATTCAAGCGGGTCGGGCGTGAGTCGCGAGAAGGATCACGCGGCCAGCGAGCCGCCCGCCGCCTTGGCCCTTGCCGTCTCGCCGCAATCAAGGCCGATCTTTATCGCGCGAGCCTGGCGAGGCTCTGCAGCGCTCCGAAATGCGCCTCACGAATCTGCGAATTAAACAGTGACCACGGCTCGGCGGCGTTTAGTATCGGCACCGCCGCCATCACCTGCGCCTTGTAGTCGGCATACGTTTGGCTCGCGGCGTCGTAATCGTCGGCTGCCGCAGCCATCGCGACCTTCCGCAAGGCCAACACCACGCCGCGCACCGCACCGCGCGCCAGGAGACGTTCGCTCAAACCGCCCGAGACGCTGGTATCGCCTTGGCCGGGGAAGTGCTCGCCGAGTTCACGCCATTCGTTGCCGACCACGTCGACGGCGAGCGCAATGATTCCCTTATTGTGCACCGGAATCGCTGTGTCGAGCACGCTTGCCAAATTCCCGATTTCGCCAAGCTCGGCTTGAACGCTGGTGCGGCTTGTCGGCTCGGCCGCATCGCCGACCGCGTCGAGATAAGCGACAACGTCGTACTTATCGTCGGCCGTCAGCCCCAAATCGAAATGGCGGTCGAAATGTTCGATCACCTGCTCGTAAGTGTCGTAGCGGCCGTCGTGAAAATAAGGCGCACTGAAATCGGCGTTGATCAACGTCGAGGTTTTGAACGCGCCGCCGGTCCCGACATCGTGCACCTTGTGGTCGACAAAGCCGGTGGACGGCTGATGACAGGACGCACAACTCATGGCCGCGTCGTGCCGGAACGGCTTGTTGAACAGCGCTTCGCCGCGGCGCGCAGCCGCCGACGCCGCGCTGGCAAGCCGGCCGTCCGGTCCAAGTTTCGGATTGGGCAGGAACGATATATCTTCAATGTAGGCGACGAGTGCATCAAGAATTTCGTTCGACGGCTCGGCGCCGGCAAATTCGTTGACGATGACATTGCGCACGAAGTCTCGCAGCGCCGCGAAGCGTCCGTCATGGCCGTAGGGCGCCAGGTGTTTGGCGCCGCGCAGGCTCGGCGGTGTTACCGGATCGAAAACGCCATTGTCGGACTTGGGCTCGAATAGTGCTCCGGTCGTATCGAACGTGCCGGGCCGGCTGGAGAGGCCGGGGACGAATAATTTCGGATTGTTGTGGCCCTGCTGATGACACGTCCCGCAACTAATGCGGGCTTGCCGGGCGACGCCGCCCAAAATGATCGGCGAGGAGAACAACAAGTCACCGAGATTGACCTGATAAGAACGCTTGCCACCGGCAAGCTCGGAAGCAAACAACTCGGTCGGTTGGTCGAGGTGCTCCTCGTTCAGTTCGGTGCCCGGCGGCAAAACGCTTTCCCGGCTGGTGATAGGGGCGGATTTCGCGCCGGCCATCGTCAGCGCAACCGCAACAGCCGCGCAGCAGGCGATTGCGTATGGTAGATGACGTGTCACTCGCCTACTGCGGGCTTCTTGAGCTTGAGTTTGGCCGCCGCGCTCTGCAGCAGCACCGCCAATTCCTCGCCTGCATTTTTAAGCGCGGGCTGATCGACACTCTTCATGTCCGTCACCTTGACGAGCTTTTCGACGTCCTCGATTTTATCGGTGATCCGGGCGGCGAGCTTTGCATCCCGCGCCTGCAAGCTCGGAGCAAAGGTCAGCTTGTAGACGGCTTCGATGCCCTCGACGTTTTGCTGGATGTCGTTCAGCGACGTGCCGGAATATGGCGACTCTCCGCCCTTCGATTTATTCTCGCCGACTTCGTAAGCGAGCTTGGTCGCACCATTGAGCAGACCTTGCGGCTCAAACTGAAAGCCGGGCGCGGAAAGCTTGGTATTGAAGGCCGCCAAATCGGCAACGAGCTTATCGACCGGCGCCTTGATCGCATCGAGCTTGCCCGCGAACAGCGCCGCTTCGATAGCGTGATAGCCTTGCTTGGCGTCGGGCCAGGCGTCGATCGCCTCATCGAGCTTGGGGAAAAATTCGCCGGTAATCGGCTCGGCAGCCTCCCAACTGCGGCGCGATTTGATCCACGCTTCCTGCGCGGCTTTTACGTCGCCACCTCTGACCGCAGCTTGCAGGCTTTTGCCGGCCGCCAGCGCCTCACCGATCTGTTCGACCGCATATGGCTTGTAATTCTTGGCGCCAGCAGCAAGCGTTTCGGCGGCGTGCGCGCCTGCGGCAGCAAGCACCACACAGACCAACGCGATCAGCGCGGCGCGCGTTTCGGCAACGCGCGCTCTCGGCAGCAACATGAATTGCGATGGCATGAATTTTCCCGCGGCAATGATTGCCGCAGACTTGATCCCAAACGGGGCCGCCGTCAACGAAAAGCGTGTGTCGGATCAATAGGTTAGAATTATTCAAATTCTAGTCTGCGGGCGCGCCGGATCATCCCGCGAGTAGCTTGCTCACGACCTTGGCGGTGTAGTCCACCATCGGAACGATGCGTGCATAGTTGAGCCGGGTTGGCCCAATCACACCGAGCACGCCGACAATTTGACCCGACGCGTCGTGGTACGGCGCGACGATCGTCGATGAGCCGGAGAGCGAGAACAGATTGTTCTCCGAGCCTATAAAGATGCGAACGCCTTCGGCCTGCTCGGCCCGGCCAAGAAGATCGATGACCTCGCGGCGCGTCTCCAGGTCATCAAACAACAGCCGCACGCGCTCCAAATCGGCGAGCGCTTTTAAGTCTTCGAGCAAATGAGCCTGCCCTCGGACGATCAGCTTGCGCTCGTCGCGCTCGCCGCCCGACCAGCTGGCCAGCCCGGCGGCGACGATCTTTTGCGTCAGCTCGTCGAGCTCGGCCTGGCCTTCCTTGAGCCGCCGTTCGATCTCGGCTTTGACCTCGGCCAGCGTCCGGCCGCGGACGCGCGCGTTCAGGAAATTCGCCGCCTCGATCAGCGCCGACGTCGGTAATCCCGCCGGAATGTTGAGCACGCGATTCTCGACCTGGCCGTCCTCGGCAACGAGCACCACCAGCGCCCGCTCCGGCTCGAGCCGTACGAATTCGATATGCTTTAAGCGCTGGTTCGACTTTGCCGTCAGCACGACGCCGGCGGCGCGGCTTAGTCCGGAAAGGAGTCCGGAAGCTTCCGTGAGCACCTCCTCGAACGACTTCGACTGTCCGGCCACCTGCGCCTCGATGGTCTTGCGGTCGGTTTCGGACAAATCTCCGACCTGCATCAGCGCATCGACGAAGAAGCGCAGCCCCAGCTCGGTCGGCAGTCGTCCGGCCGAGATGTGCGGCGCGTAAACCAGACCGAGCTGTTCGAGATCCGACATGACGTTGCGCACCGAGGCCGGCGACAACGTCATCGGCAGGATGCGCGCAAGGTTGCGGGAGCCTACCGGTTCGCCGGTCGCCAGATAGCTTTCGACGATTTGGCGAAAGATTTCGCGTGAGCGTTCGTTCAGCTGCGCAACGCTGAACTGACTCGATGCTAACGGATGATCATGAGCGGCCAAGACGACCTCTTCACGCCGGCAGCGGGGCCGGCGCTGGCGCCGGTTCGGCCTCATCGAGCCGATCTGCCGATTTCAACAACCACAGTGTTGCCAGCATGGGAAGGGCATATTTGTCCCAAGCCACGTGGGCGCAAGCCAATAACGCCGCGTTAGCATAAAACATCAAGCCGCCGATGGAGAGCGGCCGCAACCTTAAGACAGCGATTACGGCCAACGCCCAAAACAGAATGACCCGCGCCGCGATCGGCATGACCGAACGCACGGCAATATCCAAATAGCCCATCGTCGGCACCGGCGGATTGACGTTTTCGATGGGTGGAAAAAGCAAAAAACAGATGGAGATCACCACGGCAATCGCGATTGCTCCCGGACCCGGCTCGAGTAAGGGGGCGACGGATCGAAACAAGATGCATTCCATGACGACGAAATAAACTCCGATGCAGGTGAGGAAATAGAGGCCGTGCTCCGGATAGAAATGGACCGCGAGGTTCTGCGCATGCAGGGCGGTCTGCGGCGCGAACCCACCAAACAAAACATACCAGCCGGCAAGTGAAAGCGTTGCGATCGCCGGGGCGATTACGTCGCCGCGCAACGCAATTTGTTTGATCCGTGCTTGTAGCAAAAGTCCGCGCGCCGACAGCGCGAGCGGAAAAGCGACGATATATTGCCGGCAAGCAATCCCGAGGATAAAGCAAACAGCGGAGCCCCACGGCCGCCCGCGGAGATAAAGCGCGACACCGGCGACCGTGCATAATGCCGCCAGCGGATCGGTGTAGAGGTGCGTGCCGACCAGGGCGAAGTACGGGAACAGGAGAAGTCCTGCCGCGCAAAGAAACGCCCGCAACGAAAATTTGCCGACTGCGCCGATGATGACAAGGATCGCGAAGGAGCTGGCCAGGTTGACGGCGCGGCCGACGATGATCCCGCCATGAAAGACGCTCTCAAGCCCGCCGAAAATCAGAAAAGGCAGCGGCGTGCTCAGCTCGTTGTAGGTTCGCAATTGTTTGAGAGTTGGAAGGCCGTTTTGAAAAAGCCCAACCGATGCCGGCCAAAAATGCAACTCGTCGGCGCGGATCGGAAAGCGAAGGAAATCGAAGCCGACGAGAAGACCGAAAAAAACAACGGATAGGGCGGCGAAAAACCAAATCCCCTGCGTCCGCACCGGCGGCAAGCCGGCTCTTACTACGGTTTTCGCCGCGAGCCCTTGCATGCCCGACCGTACCGGCAACCCGCGCCGCCTGGCAATCGCGCCGCCTTGGCACGTCATTGCCCTTGTGAGGCGCAAGGCTTCCCTACTACAAGCCTTCCCTACTAAAAGACTGACCGCCGTTACGCTGGCGGCCCACGGACAAGGAGCACTAAAGATGCGGCCGAGCCGCCGACACCCCGACGAATTGCGGCCCGTTTCGCTGGAACGCGGCGTGGTTAAATTCGCCGAAGGCTCCTGTTTTGTCCGCTTCGGCGACACCCACGTGCTGGTGACCGCCACGCTCGAGGACCGTCTGCCGCCCTGGCTCAAAGGCCAGGCGCGCGGCTGGATCACCGCCGAGTACGGCATGCTGCCGCGGGCGACGCTGGAACGCACGCGGCGCGAGGCTTCGGCCGGAAAGCAGAACGGCCGTACGGTCGAAATTCAGCGCCTGATCGGGCGAAGCCTGCGTTCGGTGGTCGACCTCAAGGCGCTCGGTGAGCGTCAGATCACCATCGACTGCGATGTCATTCAGGCCGACGGCGGAACGCGCACCGCCTCAATCACCGGCGCCTGGATCGCGCTCTACGATTGCATCGCCTGGATGAAGACGCGGCAGATGGTTGAGCAGGAGGTGCTGCGTGACCATATCGCGGCTATCTCCTGCGGTGTTTGCTCGGGCGTGGCGGTGCTCGATCTCGATTACGCCGAAGATTCGCAAGCCGAGACGGACGCCAATTTCGTGCTCACCGGTTCGGGCAATATTGTCGAGGTGCAGGCCACGGCGGAAAAGACGCCGTTTTCCGAGGAGCAACTCACCACGCTTCTCGCGCTCGCCCGCAAGGGCGTGACTAAGCTCATCGATTTGCAGAAAATGGCGGTGATGTGAGTCGTCTGCTCACCGGTCGTCTCGTCATCGCGACACATAACTCCGGCAAGCTTGTGGAAATGCGCGAACTGTTGGCGCCGTTCGGGATAAACGCCATATCAGCAGGCGACATCGGCCTCGACGAGCCTGAGGAAACCGGCACGACCTTTCGCGATAACGCGCGCATCAAGGCGCGCGCGGCCGCGCTCGCATCCGGCTTGCCGGCGTTTGCCGACGATTCCGGGCTCGTTGTCGATGCGCTTGACGGCGCGCCGGGAATTTATTCGGCGCGTTGGGCCGGACCCGAAAAGAATTTTGCCCACGCCATGGAAGCGGTCGAGCAGAAGCTCCGGGCGCAAGGCGCGGCGACGCCCGACCGCCGCGCGGCGCATTTCGTGTCGTCGCTTTGTGTTGCGTGGCCCGACGGCCACGTGGAAGATTTCGAAGGCCGTGTCGACGGCACGCTGGTCTGGCCGCCGCGCGGCGGAAAAGGTTTCGGCTACGATCCGATGTTTCTTCCCGATGGCTATTCACGCACCTTCGGCGAAATGACGAGCGAAGAGAAACACGGCCTGCCTCCTCGCGGCCTGGGACTGTCGCATCGGGCGCGCGCGTTCGTAAAACTCGCGGAGGCCTGCCTTGAGCGATGAACCTGCCGCGTTCGGCGTCTATGTGCACTGGCCGTTCTGTCTGTCGAAATGTCCCTATTGCGATTTCAACAGCCATGTGCGCCGGGCCGCTATTGATGAGCCGCGCTTCGTGGGGGCTTTCACCGCCGAAATAGCTGCGACCGCGGCGCGCGCCCCCCGCCGCACTGTCTCCTCGATCTTCTTTGGCGGCGGCACGCCGTCGCTCATGCAGCCCCAAACCGTTGCGGCAGTGCTCGACGCGATCGCGCGACATTGGCGCATCGCGCCGGACGCCGAAATCAGTCTCGAAGCAAATCCGACCAGCGTCGAGGCCGAACGCTTTCGCGGCTACCGCAGCGCCGGCGTCAATCGCGTTTCACTCGGCGTGCAGGCGCTCGATGACCGAGTGCTCGCCGAACTTGGACGACTGCATACGGCAAAGGAGGCTCTCGCCGCCGTCGCGGTCGCGAGACAAACGTTTGCGCGCTACTCGTTTGATCTGATCTACGCCCGCCCGCAGCAGACGTCGCAGGACTGGGCGAAGGAACTAAAGCTCGCGTTGGCGGAGGCGGGCGATCATCTTTCGCTTTATCAGCTCACCATCGAGCCGGAGACGCCGTTCGCCGCCTTGCACGCTGCCGGCAAGCTGAAAACTCCCGACGACGACACGGCACGCGCGCTCTACGACACGACGCAGGAAGTTTGTGCCGCGCATGGCCTGCCGGCTTACGAGATTTCCAATCACGCGCGGTCAGGCGGTGAATGCCGGCATAATCTCGTCTACTGGCGTGCGAATGAGTACGCCGGCGTGGGCCCCGGCGCTCATGGCCGGCTCGATATTGACGGTGACCGGCATGCGACCGCGACCGAAAAGCGTCCCGAGGCGTGGCTCGAGCAAGTTGAGCGCACCGGCCACGGCCTCGTGACCGATGAACTGCTCACGCGCGAGGAAGCATCCGACGAATTTTTGCTGATGGGCTTGAGACTGACCGAAGGCATCGACGTCGGGCGCTACGTCGCGCTGTCCGGCCGCCCGCTCGACCCGGAGCGGCTTGCCGCGCTGCGTGACGCCGGCCTGATCGAGAACGTTTCACCCGATCGGCTGCGCGTCACTCTCCCCGGCTTTCCGATACTCGATGCTGTGGTCGCGGATCTCGCCGCGTGAGAAGCTAAATTCCGGAAGCGCCGAAACTGCGGGGCGAAGCCGCGACAATCTGCGGCCCGGTCGGCGTCACCCGAAGCACGGCCAGTCCGCGTTCGTTGGTCCCATCGGCCTTGAAACGGAACAGCCCGTCGATGCCGGAGAAGCCCGACGGATTAGTCAAAACTTCCGGCGAGAAGCGCTGCGTGCCTTGCGTCTTCACCAGCGCGGCGATGAGTGCGACTGCGTCGTAAGCGAGCGTGGCCGTGCGAACCGGCTGTTGCTTGAAGCGCGCGGCATAGCGGTTGGCGAAATTGCGATAGCCTGCAGCGTCCGGCGCCGCGTACCAGCCGCCATCGAGCGCGGGCGTGGCGTTGATCCGCGGGTCGTCGCCCCAAAGTCCGGTGCCGAGAAGCTGCGCCCGTTTAAGATTCACGCCGTCGCCGACCAATTGCTGTGCGACGTCGGGCACCGCGTCGCTCCCGTCGGGAATGAACAGGGCGTCGGCATGGGCCGCCGCGCCAGCCACATTCTTGATCGGCCCGGCCATGCCGGCTTTGTCATGCGGATAGTGTTCCAGCGCTACAATTCGGCCACCCCGACGCCCGATGTCCTGGCGAAACGCCGCCTCGACCACCGTCCCGTAAGGGTTGTCGGGGATGAGCGCCGCATAAGAGCGTTTTCCGACCGAGTAGGAATATTGCACGATGCGTGCAACGTCGGTTTCCGGAAGGAAGCTCAGCAAGTAAACGCCCGGAGAGGCCACGTTGGCGTCGGTCGAAAAGGCGATGACTGGAACGTTGCGGGCGCGGGCCACCTGTCCGACCAGGGTCACCGATTGAGCGAACAGCGGCCCGAGGATGATCTCGGCGCCCTCGTTGAGCGCCTGCTGCGCGGCTTGCCGCGCGCCCTCCGCGCTTCCGGCATCGTCCTTCACCAGAAGCTGGACGTTGGGGGCATTGAACTCGGCCAGCGCCATGTCGGCGGCATTGCGCATGGCTTGGCCGGCTATTCCGGCATTGCCTGGAGCCGATATGGGAAGGATCAGGGCCGCCTTGACCTGGCCGGTGCCGAGTGTGGCGGCCGGCTGCGCGCTTGGCGCCGGCGTCGTGGGGAATGACGAGAAGTAAGTGGAATTCGACGAACAAGCCGCCAGCACGGCAGCGGCAGCGGCCACCAAGGCCGCCAGCGATGCCCGCCGCGTCGCGGCCGACCCCCTATCCCGTAATTCCCCGGACAAAACGGTTCTCCTCACGGCCGGCGTGGGTGCCAGAACACTAGGGTAGCGGCAATCTGTCATTCTGGAGGCAAATCGTTAACCAAGCCAGAAGGCCGCGGAACCCTTCAGGAACATGACGGCGCAATGGCCTGGCGCTAGGGTATCTCCCATGGACCACGCGCCTTCCAAGCGCGCCAGCCGACCCGGGCAGGCGCGGGCAACCTACGCGCTCGAAGGTCACAGTTTTGCCGCCGGCACGATCGCTCCGGGCCTTCATATTGTATCGACCCCCATCGGCAACCTCGCCGACATTACGCTGCGTGCGCTTTCGACGCTCGCCGCGGCCGACCTGATCGCGTGCGAAGATACCCGCGTCACCCGCAAGCTCATTGATCGCTACGTTATCGCCACCCCGCTCACAGCTTATCACGATCACAACGCCGCCGCCGCGCGGCCGAAATTGTTGCAGCGTTTGGCCGAAGGAGCCGCGGTCGCGCTCGTCTCGGATGCCGGCACCCCGCTTTTATCCGACCCAGGCTTCAAACTCGTGCGCGCCGCGCAAGAAGCGGGCCATAAAGTGACGGTCCTTCCCGGCGCCTCGGCGCCGCTCGCCGCCCTGGTCCTCGCCGGCTTACCGACCGACGAGTTTCTGTTCGCGGGCTTCCTGCCGCCGAAACAGGCGGCGCGGCGCGCGCGGATCGCGGACCTCGTCGCCATCCCGGCGACACTCGTCCTGTTCGAAACCGCGCCGCGTATTGCAGCAGCGCTTAGCGATCTCGCGGAGGGTCTCGGCCAGCGCGAAGCGGCGGTATGCCGCGAACTCACCAAGCTGCACGAAGAAGTGCGCCGAGGCGATTTGGCAGCGTTGGCGCAAAGTTTCGGTGAAGCCGATACGCGCGGCGAGATCGTGCTCATCATCGGGCCGCCTGCCGCCGCTCCGCCGGCTGATATCGGCGATGCCGATCCGCTTTTGCGCGCGGCGCTGACGCGAGCTTCGTTGAAAGACGCCGTCAGCGAGGTCGCACAGGCGACCGGACTGCCGCGCCGCGAGGTCTACCAGCGCGCGCTGGCACTGGTGAAAGAAGAGCCGGAAACATGATACGGCAGGCAAAGCCACGGGCGCGGCCCGCCGAGCCACAGCAGCACCGTGTCGCGGCATTCCGGCTTGGTCTTTCCGCTGAGAGCCGCGCCGCCATGCTCCTCATGGCCAAAGGGTACCGCATCGCGGCGCGGCGCTTCAAAACGCCCTTCGGCGAAATCGATATTGTGGCGCGGCGGAGGAATGCGCTCGTGTTCGTTGAAGTCAAGGCGCGCGAAACCGCCGACGATGCCGCTTTGGCGGTCACCGAACGCGGCAAGCGGCGCATCGTGGGCGCCGCCGAGCTGTGGCTTGCGCATCATCCCGCGGATGCGCAGCGCCTCATCCGCTTTGACGTCATTCTGGTGTCGCCCGGCAAAATGCCGCGGCATTTTGCCAATGCGTTCGACGCGAGCCGTTAAGTGCGCTTCGCGGCTCCCATAGCCGCCGAAGCCAAAATTGCGTAAGAGCGTGACGATGTCGGCCGCGGTGAAACGCTCATGCCCTTGAATGTGGCAGTACAAATGGACCCGATCGAGCGGATCAACATCCGCGGCGATTCCACATTCGCGCTATTGCTGGAGGCGCAGCGCCGCGCGCACTCGCTTTGCTATTACACGCCGGACCGGCTGGCGCTGCGGGATGGAAAAGTCTTCGCTTCTGTCCGGCCGCTCGGGGTGCGTGACGCCGCCGGCGATCATTTCACGCTCGGCGAGCCGCGGCTTACGGACCTTTCGGCCTTCGATGTAATTTTGCTGCGCCAGGACCCGCCATTCGATCTCGCCTACATTTCGACGACGCACATTCTTGACCGCATCCACCCGCGTACGCTCGTGGTCAACGATCCCGCGCAGGTGCGCAATGCACCGGAGAAGATTTTTGTCACCGAATTTCCCGACTTGATGCCGCCGACGGTGATCACCCGGGATCTGGAAGCGATCAAGGCGTTTCGCGCCGAGCAAGGCGACATCGTCATGAAGCCGCTCTACGGCAAGGGCGGCGAAGCCGTTTTCCGTCTGGCGCGCGAGGACCTCAATTTCGGCTCGTTGTACGATCTCTTCGCCACCATGTTCCGCGAGCCATGGGTGGTGCAGAAATTCTTGCCCGCGGTGAAGGACGGCGATAAGCGCATCATCCTTGTTGACGGCGAGTTTGCCGGCGCCGTCAACCGCGTGCCGGCGCCCGACGATCTGCGCTCAAATATGGTGCGCGGCGGCGTGCCCAAGGCCACCGACTTGAGCGAGCGCGAGCGCGAAATTTGCGACCGCCTTGGACCTTCGCTGCGGGAGAAGGGGCTGCTTTTTGTCGGCATCGACGTGATCGATGGATTTCTCACCGAGATCAACGTCACCTCGCCTACCGGCATCCGCGCGGTGAAGAATCTCGGCGGCCCCGACATCGCGGCGCTGATCTGGGACAAGATCGAGGAAAAACGCGCCGCTAACGGCGCGGGTTCGCGGCGGGTTTAGCCTCGCTTTTCAAGCGTGCCAGCGCCGCGCGGATTGGCGCAAAGGGTCCGTATTTGTGCTGTTGCACGCTAAAACGATCGAGATACGGACCGTAGGGCGTATCGACTGGCTTTAGCGCTAGATCGGGAAAATCTTTTTCGAGTCCGGGTTTGACCGGCCGCGGCTGCGATACGACGAAGGCTGCGACATTCCAGGCATCGTGCGTTGAAAGGACCGGATTCAAATAGTCCGCTCCCTCTGGCATGTTGGAGTGGACAAAGTTCGCCGCGGTGATGAGACGGTTCATGCCGGCGCCGCTATTGAACGAGTCCGTACCCCACAACGGCGGCACCATGTAGCCGAGATCGGTCGTCGGCAGGCTGCGGCGGATGCCGGATCCATCGGTGTTGTGGCAAACTTGGCATTTCGCGACATAGACCGCGCGGCCGCGCACGGCGTCGGCCGCGCGATCCAACTCGGGAATGTTACCCGCGCCGAGTCCCGGGATGCGCTGGTCGGGCGGCACGCCGGTGGACAGAAATTTGATGTAGGCGACGAAGGCTTGCATCTCCGGTGCGTCCGCCGGTATGGCGCGGCCGTTCATGCTGCGAGTCATGCAAGAGTTCACCCGATCTTCGATGCTGATCTCGGCGCCGGCCCGCGCGCTGTATTTCGGAAAGTCGCCGTAGAGACCAAAGACCGGCAGACCGAATCTTTTTGTTCCGGCCTCAAGGTGACAATTGCCGCAGGCGAGATTGTTGCCGGCGTAGCGCTTTGCCGGATCGCTCACCTCCGGTCCGATATGCGCGTAGGTTGCGGTGATGAGATCGCGGCCGTGCCGCACCACCCGGCCGTAATCGCTGTCAGGCAGCGCACCGACCTCGGGCACGGTCCAGATCGTCCCGCCGGGCGACTTCGCGCTTTGGGCGTGACCATGCACCGACAGCAACGCCAGCGCTGCGATGGCGGCCAGCGGCAGCGCCGCGCGGTGGTTTCGCTTGAGCGAGCTTGTCATGAATGCTTCAACGCGTGCATTGGGCGCGAATGTCGCCGATCTTACCCGCGCGCCGGTTGCGGCGTTGCCACGCCTAATCCGGTCGCCGACGGTTTGGCGATGAAGAGCACCAAGCCCGCGGCGACAAGGCACATCGCGCCGGCGAAGAAGAATGCCGGCAAATAGCTGGCAAACTCCGTGCGCGAAAACCCGGCGCCGAATGCGGCGCAAGCGGCGCCGATCATGTGACCGGCGAATATCCAGCCGAAGACAATGCCGGCGCGCTCACGGCCAAAACGATCCGCTGTCAGTTTAACCGTCGGCGGTATGGTCGCGATCCAGTCGAGGCCGTAGAACACCGCGAACAGCGACAGGCCGTAGAAGGTAAAATTGGTGAACGGCAGATAGAGCAGCGATAAGCCGCGCAGACCGTAATACCAAAACAGCAGCCAGCGATTATCGAAGCGGTCGGACAGCCAACCGGAGCCGATGGTGCCGATGAAATCGAACACCCCCATCGTGGCCAGCACACTCGCGGCAGCCACCGCAGCGAGCCCGTAATCGGCGCACAGCGTGATGAAATGGGTCTGGATCAAGCCATTGGTGCTTAAGCCACAGATGAAGAAGGTTGCGAACAACACCCAAAACTGCGGAACGCGCGCCACTTGCCCCAGCACCGCCAGCGGCGAAGCCAGCAGTGACACCAATCCTGCGCCGGCGGGTGGGGACGGCGCCACCGCAGTCTCGCCGTAGGGCGGCAAATTGAGATCGCCTGGCCGGTCGCGCATCAGCATCGAGCACCACGATCGCCGCCAAGGCCAAAAATGCGCACACAAGGACCAGCGCCGCACGCCATCCCAAATGCTCGGTCAGTCCCGCGATCAGCGGCAGAAAAAGCAACTGACCGGTCGCCGAGCTTGCGGAAAGAAGCCCAATCACGAGCCCGCGCCGCTGCGTAAACCAGCGCGAGGCGACGGTCGCCGCAAGCACGATGGCGGTAAGTCCGGTGCCGATCCCGAGGACGACCCCCCAGAACAGAATGAGCTGCCACAGCCGCGTCATTGCCAGCGAGGCGAGAAGGCCGGCCGCAATCAGCGCCAGCGCGACGATCATGACCCGCCGCAAGCCGAAGCGGTTCATGAACGCCGCCGCGAACGGCCCGAACAGTCCGAACAACAGGATACGTATCGCCAGCGCGGTGGAGATGGCTTCGTTGCTCCAGCCAAACTCGCGCTGGAGCGGGACGATCATCACCCCCGGCGCACTCATCGCCGCCGCCGTCACCAGCATGGTCAGGAACGTCACCGCGACGACGACCCAGCCGTAGTAGATCCGGCGCCGGGCTAGGGCGGTGGCGAGCGCAGTCGAAAACATTGATCTCTCTACGCTTTATTGCAGGGTCATTTTAGATGATGACAATCATCATTACAGTTGCTATTGATGATGGCTATCATGTAAAATGTCAATGCCGTTTTTGCCAATCGCACGATCGAGGTGAGGGAATGAAGGTAAGCCGCGAACAAGCCGCCCAAACGCACGACCGCATTGTTGAGGTAGCGAGCGCGCTGTTTCGTGCCAAGGGGTTTAGCGGGGTCGGCGTCGCCGATATCATGAAAAGCGCCGAACTTACGCACGGCGGCTTCTACGGGCATTTCGACTCCAAAGATGATCTTGCGGTGGAAGCAAGCCAACGGGCGCTCGCCGCCTCGGCGGCGCGCTGGCAGCGCATTGTCGCAGACACCCGCGACAAGCCCTATCCGGCCCTGATTGAAAATTACCTGTCCGCGCGGCATTGCGGCGACCCGGCGTCCGGTTGCGCGTTGTCGGCGCTCGGCACCGAAGCCGCACGCGGCAGCCCCGGCTTGCGCGGGGCGTTCGCGGAGGGCTTGCAGCGCCTCGTCGATATCCTCACGGACGCCCTCCCCGGGTTCTCCAAACCGGCCAAACGGCGCAAAGCCGTCGCCGCCATGGCGACCATGGTTGGCGCCGTGACTCTGGCGCGTGCGGTCGACGATCCGGTGCTCTCGGAAGAAATCCTCGACGCAGCCCGGCAGGAATTGCGCACCGCCGCCTATCGCTGATGAATTCGTCGCGCTCGAACTTTGTTCACTAAATGTTCTTGATTAGGCGGGGGATTATGTCCTTTGCAAACCACCCCCTATGGGTGGTATGCAGGACCATGGACAACCTTTTGCACGATTGCGGCACGCTTGTCGCGCCAACGGCGGCGATAGTTAACGGATTCATCGCCGTGCTGGTCGCTCAGTTTTTTAAAGATCACCCCATTGCCAAGGTGCTTTTGGTTGTCACCGCGGCGTTACTAGGTGTCGCCGCGATCGGGGCAATTTTCTACAGCCAGCACCAAATAGTGACCGAACGAGAGACCGCGGGACGACGAAACAAGGAAGTTAGAGCCAGGTTGGGAGAGTTCATCCAGAGTGGAAATCATTTTATGAAGCTTGCCATGACACCGCAGCCGCGGCCGATACCGCTGCCGCTGCTGCCACAGTTTGGGCGGATGAGGTGACCAAATATCTCAATGAAAACCTTGATCGTTCCTATGGCCAATGAATATCGACACCACTAGCCGCCTTGGCGGCTATGGATTGGACTTGCACTACCTCGGGTTACAGCAGGATTGTCCGAATGGTTCTGACGATAACACGCATCTAGAACAATTCAGCCAGCAGGCCAGCTTCTAGGATGACCGGATACGAGGAAAGCCCAGACCGCGATCCTTATTGGCGGCAATCAAACAGCCGCGGCAGGGCCTTATTTCTACCGTCGTTCCTTAGCGCTCTCGTTATTGCGCTCGTTCCTGCGCTGGCTCTCACCGCGTTTCTGGTGTTTTTCCGCTGACGGTTTCGCCTTGGCGACCGTCCGCAGCGCGTCCTGAAATCGTTCTTCGTTATCGTCGCATCCGGCTTCGCGCGCGGCCTTGCGGAAGGCAGCGAGTTGCTGTTTGTTTTCGTCTCGCGCTGGGGTAGTTCGGGACGGCTTCGTCATGTCCGTGCGATTTGTGTTTGCCGACGAGGCTGGCGATTTCACATTTAAGAACAAGCAAGGGGCAAGCAAGTACTTCCTACTTTGCACCCTCAGCACCGATGACTGTGCATTATCGCATGAATTGCTGCATATTCGTAGGACATTGTGTGCCGATGGCGACGCCGAGCGGCAGCAATTGCACGCTTCGGAAGATCTTCAATCCACAAGAGACAGCGTATTTCAGGCCCTAAGAAACCATCAGCTTCGCGTCGATGTGACGTTGCTCGAAAAGAATAAGGCCCAGCCGCAGACCAGGACCTCCGAGGCCGTTTTCTACCAATACGCTTGGTTTTATCACTTCAGGCATGTTGGCCCTAGGCTTCTAAAAAACACCGACAAACTTTTGATTACAGCGGCAGCGTTGGGGCACAAGAAGACAAGGGCTGCCTTTAAGAACGCCGTGAACAACACGGTTCAACAAATCGCCAGCTGGAGTTGACCCTATTAAACCGGACACGCGACGTGTTGCGATTGGGTAGCGATGTACTCGCGCGGTGAACGGTAGCCTAGTCGCGAGTGTGGGTGAACGGTGTTGTAATCCTCCATCCAGGTTTCGATCAGGGCGAGCGCGGTGCCAGCGTCAGGAAGCGCAGCAACGCGGACATAATCGCGCTTGAAGGTTTTGACGAAGGCTTCGGCCATGCCGTTGCTTTCTGGGCTCTCGACGGGGGTGAAGCAGGGTTCGAGATTGAGCGCCACCGCGATCTCGATCGTCTTGTGAGCCGCGAAGATCGATCCATTGTCCGTCAGCCACTGCACGCGATGCGGTGCACGGAAGGTGCCAAAGCGGCGCTCCACGCACTGAACCATCATGTCCCGGATCATCTCGCCTGAGATGCCGCCGGTGGTCGCCAGCCACCCGATCACCTCGCGATCATGACAGTCGAGCGCGAAGGCCACGCGGATAACCTCGCCATTCCAGCAGGTGAACTCCAGCGCGTCAGAGCACCAGCGGATGTTTGACCGGATCGCGATCACCTGGCCATCATGTTGGCGGGGGCATCGACGTCCGGTGTGGCGCTGCAGGAGCAGCCCATGTTTGCGCATTAGACGATAGACCCGCTTGGCGTTGACAGGCTCCTGGCCGGCGGATCGCCGCTCGCGCTTGAGGAGCGCGGCGATCCGCCTATAGCCGTAGGTCGGTCGCTGGTCGACGAGCTGACGAATATCGGCGGCCAATTCCACATCGCCAGGCCGTATCTGCGGTCCCCGTGACCGGCAATCTCCCTTCGCCCGTTCAATGATGTTGGAGCGGGCGACCTCGAGGGTCTCGGCAATCGTCTTCATGGGGAATCTTCCCGCGTCGGCAATCGTGACAGCAAGGTCGGTTTTTTTACCCGTGCAAGGTCGAGCGCTTCCTTCAAGATCTCGACTTCCATGGTCTTGCGACCGAGCAGACGCTCCAGTTCCCGAACCCGCTCTTCGAGTTTGCGGGCTTCGGACGCAGGCACGACATCCTCGTCGGCGCGGATCGCCTCCTTGCCGCCTTCGCTCATCAGCCGCCTCCATCGGAACACCAGGCTCGGCGAAAGCCCGTGCTGGCGAGCAACATAGCTGATCGACATGCCTGGCTGCATCGTCTCGGCGACGATCGCCAGCTTCTGCTCCATTGGAAATCGGCGTCGGCGAGCGACCCCAGTGTAACCGCTCGGCGAAGGGCCCCTTAGGCTGCCTTGGCGATCTGCTCCGCCGGCTGCCAATTCCAGGGTAGGAGCTCGAGGATACGATTGTTTGGGTGATCGGCAATCCGCGCGAGTACGTCACGCAAGTAGGCTTCCGGATCGATTCCATTGAGCTTGGCAGTTTCGATAAGGGAGTACATGGCGGCGGCACGTTCGCCGCCGGCATCGGAGCCGGCAAAGAGGTAATTCTTTCTGCCAACAGCGACGCCGCGCAGCGCTCGTTCGACTGGGTTGTTGTCAAGGTTCAATCGGCCGTCGTCGAAGCATCGGGTCAAGGCCGGCCATCGTGCCAGCATATAACGGAAGGCACCGGCAAGTTCCGATCGGCCCGAGAGCTTCGGCGTAATCCCCTCAGCCCAAGCCTTGAGAGCTTCGGCAACGGGTATTGATTGTGCTTGGCGTTGTTGCCGCCGGTCCTCGGGCAACATGCCGTTGATGTCCGCTTCGACACCATAGAGCTCGCCGATCCGATCTAGCGCTTCTTTGGCGATTGCCGAGCTATTGGCAACGTGAACGTCAAAAAACTTTCGTCGCACGTGCGCCCAGCACGCCGCTTCGATAATGCGGCCGCCTTCATAGAGGCTGTTGAACCCGGCATAGCCATCGGCGTGGAGCACACCGACGAAGTTTTGTAGATGCGCGGCGGGACGATCACCTTTGCGATCCGGAGAATAGAAGAACACGCAGGCCGGTGGTCTGTCACCCCGATACGGGCGTCCATCACGAACGTAAGCCCACAATCGTCCGGTCTTGGTTTTGCCGGCGCCGGGGGCGAGAACTGGGACAGGAGTGTCGTCGCCATGCAGAACGTCAGATTCCAGCACGTCGTAGCGCAGCACCTCGACCAGCGGCGATAAAGCCGCTGCCGTTGCCCCCACCCAGCCGGATAGCGTCGAGGTCTCCAGATCAACACCCTCGCGGGCGTAAATCTCCGCTTGACGGTAGAGCGGCAGATGATCGTCGAACTTGGAGACGATGATGTGAGCGAGAAGACCAGGACCCGCACGCCCACGAGCGATGGTATGGTTCGGCGCCGGGGTTTGCACCACGGTCTCGCAAAGGCGGCAGGAGAAGGCCTCCCGAACGTGACGCACCACTTTGAAGCGGCCCGGCACGAAGTCTAAGGTCTCGGTCACGTCGGCGCCAATCCGGCGCAAAGTGCCGCCGCAATTGGGACAGCTGCAGGCGCCGGGATGGATAATCTCTTCGCGCGGTAGATGTTCGGGCAGTGGCCGGCGTGCAGGCTTGGCACTTTGTTCGCCTGTCGCCTTGAGCATCTCGGCCCCAGCGGGGATAGCCGCGATCCGTTGCGCATGGTCCTCATCAAGCGTCTCAATCGCCAGTTCGAGTTGCTCGACGGTGCGATCAATTCTCTCGGAGGAGCGACCAAATTGCGCGCGCTTTAACCGAGCAAGCTGGAAGCGAAGCTTCTCGATCTCGGCACGCGCCGCCACCGCATCCTTTGCCAATTCGCCGATGAGGCGCTTGAGCGCATCAATGTCATCAGGCAGCGCGGCAGGATCGATCGACATGAACCAGCTTTAGCCATGTAGCCGCGGCTCTGCCACCGCGACCATGGGAGTAAGTCATCATGTCGCGTCATCCTGCAAGCTGTGGTCGCTCAGTGCGGATTGGCGCGCGCCAATCGATACCTTCGAGCAGCATCGAAAGCTGCGCCGGCGTCAGTGCTGCTGCCGCGCCAGTTGCGGTCGGCCAAATAAAACGACCCTTCTCAAGCCGCTTGGCAAACAGGCATAGCCCCTGGCCGTCCCACCACAACACCTTGATGAGGCGCCCTTGTCGCCCGCGAAAGACAAACGCCTGGCCGCAAAACGGATCGCGTCGAAGCTGGTCTTGCACTAGCGCCGCCAAGCCGTCAAATCCTTTGCGCATGTCGGTAAAACCCGTCGCCAGCCAGACGCATGGGCCAGCAGGTGCAGAAATCATTGCCGAACCAGCGCTTCGATGAGAGTGCGAAGTACGCCAATGTCAACAGACGTGTCAGCGCGCAGACGATGTCCGGTCGCAAGCTCAATCTCGATCATGCCGGACTGCTTACGTTCGCATGCTTCCGTGCTGACCGGCCCCGGCAAGCTCAGCGGAACGAAGGCAGGCTGCGGCGGCAGCGCCGCGGCACGTTCAGCATCAAGCGCTTCGCGTCGCCACCGAAACAGCAGACTCGGTGCGACGCTATGGCGCCGCGCAACTGCCGAAACCGTTGTCGCAGGGTTATTCGCCTCTATCAGAATCGCCTGCTTCTGCTCGCGCGTCCACCCGCGCCGAGTGCCGGCAATAACGATGTGCGTGGGGCTCGACATAGGTCCAGACATGGTGCCGACATAGGCTCAATCGGCGTCATGTATCTCGCTTCAAGCTACATCCGCACAAGGCGCCCGTCACCGAGCGGTTACACCCAGTGATCACTTCGACTTTCGAAAACGTGTCGGACATAGGCGTATGCCTAGGACTATCCCTAGGTCCTCCGGCTGTCGCCGGTGTCCGGTCGAAACAGGGTGCAGTTCACCAGCCGCGATAAATGGGAAATTTGTTTTATGGACTCCGTTCTCGATCCCATGCTTTGGGCGGCTGATTATTGTGCTTGGGCAGTTCAAAGAAAGTGGGGAGTTAACGATGATCGCTCCCACAAGTTGATCGCTCACGCGATACAGACCGAATTTGATCTCTGGAAATTCGGCGATAAGCGGTACTATTAAAAAAACTGCGACCCGCAAGTCTTGGCTATCCTTGTAAGGGAGATGCCCGAGGGCACTTTTGCCAAGTAAGGGTCGCGAATCAAATATAGCGATTCGCGAGTCCCTTGTGAATCCCTCTGTCAAGTATTTTTTCGCTTTGGTTTCCAGCGGGTTGCAGGCCAGAGGGGCAGTAGGAGCTGCCTAGGACGCCGATAACGGTGTTCCGGTCGAACTAGGTCCCCGATAAGTCAGCCGCTTCCCGACCACGCCTTGCAGCGCGCGAGTTGCACGCTCGCTATCATCAACGCCGAGCGCGACGCGGTTTGAATACCGGAAATCAAATTCAGCAAGGTAGCGGTGAAGGTGTTTCTCGCCGCAATGCTGATAGACGCCCTTCATGCCGCGCTTGAAAATCGAATAGTAGCCTTCCACCGTGTTGGTGGTGATTACCTTATCGCCTTCGCGGCGCACATATTCGTCTTGCGTATGATCGACGCGGTCATGGCTGGCAAACAGCCCGTCGCGGTTCATGTATTTGTACCAGCTGGCCGCATCGGTCATGACGGCGCTTTCGCGCTTCACGTTGGCGCGGATGATCGGCAACAAGTCATTGATCGCGGTGCCATCCACATGGAAGCTACGGGCAGACCCGCCGCGCTCCACCAGCGTAAGCACCACGTTGCGATACGACCAGCCGCCGAATTTGCGCGCTGGCAGACGGCCGGGCGCGCCTTGCATCCGGCCTTGCGTGGTCTCGTCGATCTCCACGGTCATGCCGCTGCCGCCCAGCGGTGAAAGGCTACCGTCCCGCATTGCTTCGCGAATGCGATGGCTCAAAAACCACGCCGCTTTGTACGTGATCTGCAAAACGCGGTGGAGCTGGTGCGAGCTAATGCCCTTTTTCGAGCAGCAAAGCAGATAGACGGCCTGCAACATCTTATGGAGCGGGATACGGCCATGCTCGAACACGGTCCCGACTTTGACCGTGAATTGCTTCCGGCATTCCTTTTCCTTGCATTTCCATAGGCCAATACGGGCTTGCCGCTTGCCGTTTACGGGCTCGCCATTGGTCTGGAGCCTAGTCGCGTTGCCGACCGTCCCACAATGCGGGCAAACGACCCCGGACGGCCACAAGGTCGCCTCTAGGTATTCAAAGGCAGCGGCTTCACTGTGGAAGGCGGTTTTGGTCAATTTCGACAGGGTTGGCATGGCTGATCTCCAATGAAATCAGCCTACTACTATATCGGCGTGGTTTGCAATAGGTATAGTCGCCCTGAGGCGCTGGTGATGGCCGACTTCCAACCTATTTCGGCCATCACCTGAGACGCTGGCTTCCGCTACTGTGAGGAGGGCTAGGGGCGGGACATGGTCCAGCGCGTCTCCACAGTCGCTTTCGAGGGCATCGAGGTTCAGCCTGTCGATGTCCAGGTGCAAGTCGCGCCAGGCATGCCGGCCTTCACCATTGTTGGTCTTACCGACAAGGCAGTTTCAGAAGCCCCCTGCCGCCGCCGACCGAAGGAAGCCGCGACGTCGCCGAGCGGGTGGCCCGGGCCCGCGAACGCCAAGCCGCGCGTTACGCCGCCAACGGATTGCCGCAGGTTCGCAGCAACGCCGCGGTCTCAGGCGCCATTCTTGAAGACGTCGCACGGCCGGAGGCGAGCGGACTTTCGTTGCTGCGTGAAGCCGCCGACGCCATGCGGCTTTCGGCACGCGGCTATCACCGCGTGCTGCGCGTCGCGCGCACGCTTGCCGATCTCGACGGCGCCGACAAAGTCGGCCGCGTCCACATCGCCGAAGCTTTATCCTATCGCGCGCTCGCCGACGAAATTCGGCGCGCGGCGTAAGTTTTCGCCGTCAGTAGCGCGCAGAACCGGTGCGCACCCGGCCCGGTCCGGTTAATTGCTCTGGGAGACGATCGCCCCGCGCATGCCGATCGCCGCCAAAAACTCCTGGCGGGTTTCGGCATTGTCGCGGAAAACGCCGATCATGCGGCTCGTCACCATGGTGACACCGGGTTTGTGGATGCCCCGCGTCGTCATGCACTGGTGCGTCCCCTCGGTCACGACGGCAACGCCGTGGGGTTTCAGCACGGCATCGAGACAAGAGGCGATCTCGGCCGTCATCTTCTCCTGGATTTGCAGCCGCCGCGCATAGACTTCAACCAAGCGGGCTAATTTGGAAATTCCGACCACGCGGTTGCGCGGCAGATAGCCGATATGCACGCGTCCGATGACCGGAGCCATGTGATGCTCGCAATGCGACTCGAAACGGATGTCGCGCAGCACCACGACTTCGTCGTAACCGCCGGTTTCCTCGAATGTGCGTTTGAGGTAGGCGTTCGGATCGTCCTTATAGCCCGCAAACCATTCCTCGTAGGCGCGCACTACGCGGCTGGGGGTGGCGCGAAGCCCTTCGCGGTCGGGATCGTCGCCGGCCCAGCGGATCAGCGTGCGCACGGCAGCTTCCGCCTCTTCGCGGGTCGGTTTATCCGCCTCCGCGTCCGCGGTTTTGCTTCGCGAACGCTTCGCATTTACGACATTGTCCATTTTGCTCTCCGGCGCGCCGTCCGACGGCGGCTTCCCTTCGGCCCAATGTTAACAAAGCATCAACCGTGGCTCCAACCGTTCCGGCCGCGTGCAAGGGATGCGCAAGATTCATAGGCCCACAGTGAACGCCATAAGCTAAGGGCGCCGACGCGGCATAACCAGTGCCGCGGCCGAGCGTGCCAGGCGAAAGGACCTATGCGCCCGCGCACGACGCTCGGAAAACCCGCCATTTTCACCCGCCGCGTTCTGCTGTTCGTCGTGCGAGCCGCAGTTCTGGGCTCGATGTCGTTTGCGATCGGCTTCGGTTTCCTCGTCGGCGCAACGTCGCGGGCGGCTCATTATGATCCTCACTTATTCGCGATCGGGGTGGCCTGGCTGTTCGGCGGGGCATGCGGGGCATGCGGCATCCTGGTCTCCCGCATCCGCCAAATGAAGCAGGACTTGCGCGACCTTGAGACGCGGCTCGATGACGCCGCCGACCGCACCTGGGAAATGAGCGAAGACCAGCAACGGGCCGAAAGCTTCCTCGATGCGCAGGATGATGTGATCGTGCGCCGTGACCGCGACGGACGCATTACCTACGCCAACGACGCGTTCTGCCGGCTGGCCGGCCGAACGCGGGAAGAACTCGCGGGTTCTAGCTTTGCGCCGCGGGTGCTTGAGCATGGCGAATGCACCATGCTCGCGGATGGCACCCGCGCCTACGACCAAAAAATCCAAAGCAGCGACCAGACGCATTGGATCGCGTGGCGCGAAGTCACGATTCGCAGGGGCACCGGCAGTGAAGTGCAGAGCGTCGGGCGCGATGTAACCGACCGGGTGCGCGCCGAACATGCATTGGCGGATGCGCGCGATCAGGCCGAAGCGGCGAACCGCGCCAAGTCCGGCTTCCTCGCCATGGTCTCGCACGAAATTCGCACGCCGCTGAACGGCATTCTCGGCATGGCCGATCTCCTTTCCGACACGCCGCTGACCGCGGAACAAATAACCTATCTCAAGGCGGTGAAAGCCTCGGGCGCGAGCCTGTTGTCGCTGATCGAGGAGATTCTCGATTTTTCCAGGATCGAGTCCGGCCGGCTTACGCTTGCGGCAGAGCCGTTTCCGCTCGGCGCGATGATCGAAGAGGTGGTCGAGCTTCTCGGCCCCCGCGCCCAGGCAAAAGGCCTCGAGATTTGCGGCTATGTGGACGAGCGCCTGCCGGCGCGGGTCGTCGGCGATCCGGCGCGGCTTCGCCAGGTGTTGTTCAATCTTGCGGGCAACGCGATCAAGTTCACCGAATGCGGCGGCTTGTCGATTGTCGCCGAGCCGGGCGAGCAGCCCGACGAAGTCGTGATCTCGGTGCACGACACCGGGATAGGCATTTCGGCCGCCGATCAGGCACGTATTTTTCTCGAATTCGAGCAGGGTGAAAGCGGGCCGGCGCGCCGCTTCGGGGGCAGCGGCCTCGGCCTCGCTATTTCCAAGAAGATCGTTGAAGCCATGGGCGGTGCAATCGCGGTCGAAAGCGGAGCCGCGCCGGGCGCGACGTTCCATGTCCGTCTGCCGCTGCCGAGTGCCGGTGATCCCGCGGAGCTGTCCTTTGTCGTCCCCGAGCTTGCAAACGAAAACGTGCTGATTGTTGCTCCGGGCGCGCTCGAAGCCTCGCTGATCGCGCGCAGGCTCAGCCGGTGGGGCGCCCGCACCAAAATCGTTCCCGACGAGAATGTGGCGGCAACGTTGTTACCCGAGCATCTGTGGACCAGCGTGCTCATCGACCACAGTTTGGGAACGCAAGCATGCACGGCGTTTGCCCGCGCGGCAGCCGCGATCCCGCGACGGCTCGTTCTGGTCACGCCGGCGATGCGCAGCGAGCTCGCCGGCCTGAAAGAAGCGGGCTTTAGCGGCTACTTGATCAAGCCGGTACGCGCCGCTTCCCTCGCCGCGCGCCTGTCGGACGACGACGCGTTCGACCTCGCGGCGGCCGAGGCCGTGTCGGCGCCTGGCATAACGCCATCTGCGGGTGGCCTCGCCATCCTCGTCGCCGAGGATAACGAGATCAACGCGCTGCTTGCGCGTGCGTTGTTGCTCAAGATGGGCCACCAGCCGACCGTCGCCGCCAACGGCGTCGAGGCGATCGAATTCTGGCGCGCCGCGCAAGCTGCCGACACGCCGTTCGATCGCGTGCTGATGGACGTTCACATGCCGAGCCTGGACGGCCTGGAAGCCACACGGCGAATACGCGCTCTTGAAGCCGAAACCGGCACCGCGCGAACGCCCATTCTCGCGCTCACCGCCAACGCCTTTACCGAGGATCGCGAGGCCTGTTACGCCGCGGGCATGGACGGGTTTTTGGTCAAGCCGCTAGATCGCGAGAGTTTGGCGGCGGCGCTCACCTCCGGCGCAGCCGCGCTGGCGGCATAGCGCCTGTTTCGCCTGCACGACCTGATCTTCCCGGTTCGAATCCGTTTATGACACTGCCGTGAATGATCTGGCTCAATAACACCGTCACACGCGCGTGCTCTCTTGGCAGGACACTGGTGCAAGTGCCGAGCCATGAAAGCTGGAATTATCGAGCAACTGGGGCAAGGCGATTTGTTGTTGCCATCCCTTATTGCGGCGGGCTTGGCGGCAAATGACCGAGTGAAGACCCGGTTGAGTGTCTTGCAGGCTGCCGCGCATCGCGCACGCGAGCCGATGAGTCCGCAGGTCGATCTCGCCGGCGAGTGCCGGGCTGTCGGCCTCGAAGAGGCGGCATTGGAAACACTGGTCAACCGCGCCGCCCCGGCAACAGGCGAGCGCATGTCGGCGCCCGGTCTCGGCAGCCTCGGAGCCGCGATCTGGGATGACATGGCGGCGATGATTCGCGCTGTCAGAGCCGGCAATCCAGGGCAGGCAGACGACGCTGCCAAGCACCTCGCCGCGATTCAAGCGTCGACGACGTTGGGCTCCTCGGACGATATTGATCTGCCGTCGGTCGCCAGACTAACCGGACTTTCCGAGACCGGCGGCGACAGCTTGCATCGTTTGATCATGGAGCTGCATAAGGCGCTCAATCGGCTCGCGGCTTCGCATGCGGAAGAAACAATCGCGGGCGCGCAGGCTTACGCGCTGCTGCCGGACGACCGCTCCGCGGTCGAAGCGTTCATGCGCGGGGTAGCGGCGACAGAGAAACTCAAGTTCGAACATCCTGGATTGGGAACGACGGCAACGCGCGCCGCCGGTCGGCTGACAATCCAAAACGACATCGGAGAAACCGACGCGCACGTTGTGGTCATCACCGTCGAGGCCGACGCCGCGACAATCCTTTACACCGACGTGCATCTGCCGCGCGCGAAATTCTTCGTCGGCCTGTTTCGCCATCTCCCGGTTCAATGGAGCGGACTGGAACGAAAAAGCGCAATCGGCCTCGCCGATGATGGGGCCTTTTATCTCATTACCGGCCGCTATCCTTTCGACAGCACCGTCCGCCGCAATGCGTTTCTCGAAAACGTCGGCGCCTCGCTCGTCTTCCTCATCGACTGGAATAAGGCGCGCAAGGTGCTGCGCGAGTGGGTCGCCAACGCCGATGCGGTCCACATCATCGAATGGGCCGCCCGCCATCACGTTGGTCACCGGCTTCTGCAGCTCGGCGGCGCGGAATTGGTGGGGTCCGCCGTCCGGCACGCCGCGCCTTCGCGCATAGGATTCGGCGAACGGCTCGACCGCGTGCTCGGGCGCGACGCCGCGGTCGATTTTCTCAAGACGGTGCTGCGTATCGCGGCCGAGGCGTTGCTACAGGGAAGCTCGGTGCGGCTGGCGCGGAACCGGATTGAGGCGGCGCTTGTCGCGCATTTGCAGCGCGTCGACAGAACGCTGCTGGCTGCCATGATCCGCCAAGCCGGCCTGGCGCATGAGATCGCCGCCGATCTTGCGCATTTGATTGCCGAAAGGCGGGCGCAACGTCCCTTCGACTGCACGGCGCTTGCCGAGCGCGCACGGCGTGTCGAGGAGAAAGCCGACCGCCTCGCTATCGAGGCGCGAGGTGAAATTGCGCGATTCGATGCCGGACGCGGCATCGAACGTCTGGTGAATCAAATCGAGGATGCCATCGACGAGCTGGAGCAGGCGGCCTTCGTCGCCTCGCTTGTTCCGGACGAAGTGGCCGGCGAACTTCTCGACCCCTTGGCCGAACTTTGCGCTGCAGCGGTTTCCGGCACCGAGGCCGCTGCCATCGGCGTTGCCGCCGCGGCAGAAGTTCCCGACGGCCACCGCGTCGATTTGGAGGACGCGCTCGCGATGGTCGGCCGGTTGATCGACATCGAGCACCGGGCCGACGCGGCGGAGCGTACGATAACGGCGCGAATCCTCACCGCACAATTTGACCAAAGAACTGCGCTGTCGGTTCTCGAACTCGCCCGAGCGCTCGAACGCTCAACCGATCGTTTGGCGGCATTTGGTCATCTGTTGCGCGAGCACGTGCTCGCCGACTTGGTGGCCTAGGAAGCAGGCGGCATGCAAATCGCGCGCATCGGAGGCGGATCGACGGGATCGTATTCCGCCGAGCTCGTCGGCAGCAAGGCGGCGAACTCTTGCGCAAAGCTCGCGCCCGCGTTCTGCCGGTGCCGCCCGCCTTCGTGCTCCCGATCAGCCTGTGTGCCGCGACCCTGCGCGGCGATGATGGCGCAGCGCAGGATCTGGCGGATGGGCTCAGCGAAGGGCTTGCGTTTCTTGAGGAGGCAACCGGCAAGCGCTTTGCCGACCGACGCCGACCGCTTCTCGTCTCGGTGCGGTCCGGCGCCGCGCAATCGATGCCGGGAATGCTGGACACAGTGCTCAATGTCGGCTGCACCGTGGCCGCGGTCCGCGGCCTCGTGCGCATGAGCGGCCGGCCGCGCTTCGCCAGCGACTGCCGACGCCGCTTGCTCGAAAGCTACGGGAACGTGGTGTTTGGCATCGATCCCGCCGCCTTTGTCCGCAAGCGCAGCGAGCTGATCGCCAGCGAAAATGTTAACAGCGAATATGCGTTCGATTGCGAAGCTCTCGAGCGACTCGCGGTAGCGTGCGAGCAAGTCATCTCCGACTACGGGCATATCCTGAGCGAAGACCCAATGGACCAGCTCAAGGAAGCGGTGCAGGCGGTATTCCGTTCATGGATGAGTAACCGCGCCTGCACTTATCGCAAACTCCAGCACCTCGAGCATTTGCAGGGCACGGCGGTCACCGTTCAGGCGATGGTTTTCGGCAATGCCGGGAGTTTCTGCGGCGCCGGGGTTGCGTTTTCGCGCGACCCTTCGACCGGATCAGCCAAGCCGATCATCGAGGTGATGTTCGATACTCAGGGCGAAGACGTGGTGTCGGGAACTCATAATCCCGACACCGAACAAGCCATCGCCCGGTCGCTTCCCGAAGTTGCTGCGCAGTTGAGCGAAGCGCTGGCGCGCCTCGAGCAGGATTTCGCCGATGTTCAGGATGTTGAATTCACCATCGAGAACGGCAAATTATGGATCTTGCAGACACGCGCGGCGAAACGCACGCCGCAGGCAGCGCTCCGCTTCGCGGTGGACTTCGTCAAGGAGGGCCGCATCGCGCCGGCCGAAGCCTTACGGCGTTTGAACGGATTTGACTTACGCTCCCTCGTCACTGAGCGGTTGGTGATATCGAGCGAGCCAGTCGAGCGTGGGATCGGCGCATCGGCCGGGGTTGCGGTTGGACGTGCGGTTTTCGATTCGGACAGCGCGGCGCGACTTTCAGCAAGCGGCGGTTCGGTCATTCTTGTGCGGCCCGAGATGACGACGGCCGACATCGGCGGCTTTGCGGTATCGGCCGGCATCGTGACCGCGACCGGCGGCCGTACCGCCCACGCGGCGCTGGTAGCGCGGCAGATGGGAAAACCCTGCGTCGCCGGCTGCGCCCAGCTTGCCGTCGATGTCGTCGGCCGCTGCGCGCAGCTTGCCGGCGCGGCGATCAACGAGGGAGATTGGCTCTCAATCGACGGCGAAATGGGAACCGTCTATCGCGGCCGCGGCGAAGTCCTCCGCGAGCGGCCGGAAGCAGCGCTAGCCGAAATCGAAGCTTGGCGTCACAATCGGCGCAGCGCCACTTCCTCGACTTCGTGACTCTCGCCCTTCTTGAGAATGAGATCGGCGCGCGGCCGGGTCGGCAAAATATTCTCGCGCAGGTTCACGAGATTGATGCGGTTCCAGATCAACGTCGCGGTTTCGATCGCTTGCTCATCGGACAGCTTCGCGTAGCGATGGAAGTAGGACTTCGGATCGGCAAAAGCGGTGCCGCGCAGAGCTAGAAATCGTTTGACGTACCACGCCAGCAGCACGCCCTCGTCAGCGTCGAGATACACCGAAAAATCGAAGAAGTCGGAAACGAACGGAACGGCTTTGCCGTCCTTCGGCAGTCGGCCGGCCTGGAGCACGTTGAGGCCTTCGACAATGAGAATTTCCGGACGGTCGATCTCGATCCACTGGTTCGGGATCACGTCGTACACCAGGTGCGAATAGACCGGCGCGCGCGCCGGCCGGCGCCCGGCTTTAATGTCCGAGAGAAAGTGCAGCAGCGTCGGCAGGTCGTAGCTCTCGGGAAAGCCCTTCTTCTCCATGAGCCCTTCGCGCTCGAGCACCGCGTTGGGATACAAAAAGCCGTCAGTGGTAATCAGGTCGACTTTTGGAACGTTTGGCCACCGCGCCAGCAACGCTTGCAGCACGCGCGCCGTGGTCGACTTGCCGACCGCAACCGAGCCGCCGACGCCGATGATGTACGGCATCTTGGCATCCTCGGTGCCGAGGAAGCCTTGTTGCGCGCGGAACAACCGCTGCGTCGCGGCGACGTATAGCGAAAGCAGCCGCGACAGCGGTAAATAAATTTCCTCGACCTCCGACATATCGAGCCGGTCGTGCAGCGAGCGCAGCCGCACGATTTCTTCGGTCTCAAGCGTCATCGGAGTGTCTTCGCGCAGCTTCGCCCATTCGGCGCGAGAAAATACGCGATACGGCGAGACATCCGGCTCGGTGCGTTGCTCCATTGCGATTTGCCCTAGCCGCCTTTACGCGCCGCCTTTTCGTCAAGCCCGGATTGGCGCGTACGTTCCGCCAGCGCGGCTTCGACTTCGGCAAGCGAAACGCCGCGGGCGTGGAGCACGACAAGAAGATGGTAGAGCACGTCGGCGGCCTCAGCGATCATCCGGTCCCGATCCTCGGCCACCGCGGCAATGGCGGCTTCGATCGCCTCCTCGCCGAATTTCTTGACGCAATGATCGACGCCACGGTCGAGGAGCTTGCGCGTATAGGAGACATCGGCGCTCGCCTGGGCCCGGTCCCGGACGCGCTTTTCCAGATCATGCAAGGTAAACGTGCTCATAAAGTGCTTCCCAAGCCCGCCTCCTTAGCACCTCTCCCTGCAACCGGGGAGAGGCGGTATGTAGGGCCGGCAACGACATTTATTCAGTGCTTTTCACTCAGGGTTGCGATGGCTGCGCCTTATCTCGATTTCTGGTTCGATTTCGCCTCCACCTACTCGTATCCGGCAATCATGCGTGTCGGGGCGCTGGCGCGGCGGGAAGCGGTTTCGGTTAATTTTCGGCCATTCCTGCTGGGGCCGATTTTCAAGATGCAGGGCTGGAGCACTTCCCCGTTCAACCTGTTTGCCGCCAAGGGACGCCACATGTGGCGCGACCTGGAAAGGACATGCGGCGACCTCGGGCTCAAGTTCCGGCGGCCGGAGCCATTTCCGCAGTCGAGCCTGCTTGCGGCGCGGGTCGCGCTGGTCGGCCTCGGCGAGGGGTGGGGAGGCGATTTTTGCCGCGCGGTGTTTCACGCCGAGTTTGCCGAGGAACGCCAGATCGCCGAACCGGAAACCATGTGCGGCATTCTCGCCGGCCTGTCCGTCGATCCCGCCGCCGTGCTGGAGCAAGCTCAGACAACCGCGATCAAGGACCGGCTGCGAGCGGAAACGGCGAAGGCGCAGGAGCTCGACATTTTCGGCGCGCCTAGCTTTTGCACTGCCGACGGCGAACTGTTCTGGGGCAACGATCGGCTGGAAACGGCACTCGCCTGGGCGAAACGCGCCAGCTAAAGCGCGGGCTGGATCAGGGATCGAGCCGCATCGGCAGGCCGGCACGTGCCATGTATTCCTTGGCCTCGCGCACCGAGTGTTCGCCGAAATGGAAGATCGAGGCGGCGAGCACAGCGCTGGCATGGCCGTCGCGCACGCCCTCGACAAAATGTTCGAGCGAGCCAACGCCGCCCGAAGCGACAACCGGTATCGATACGGCATCCGCGATCGCGCGGGTGAGCGCGATGTCAAAACCTTTTCGCGTGCCGTCGCGATCCATGGAGGTCAGAAGAATTTCGCCGGCGCCGAGCGCTGTGACTTCGCGCGCATAGTCGATCGCATCGAGACCCGTCGGGTGCCGGCCGCCGTGGGTGAAAATCTCCCAACGATCGGGCGCGGGACTTTGCGAAACCTTCTTGGCGTCGATGGCGACGACAATGCACTGGTCGCCGAATTTTTCCGCCGCTTCCTTGACGAACGCGCGCCGCGCGACGGCTGCCGTATTGATGGACACCTTGTCGGCGCCGGAAGCGAGCAGCACCCGAATGTCTTCGACGGTGCGCACACCGCCCCCGACGGTTAATGGCATGAAGCACGCTTCGGCGGTGCGCTGGACCACATCGAGCATAATGTCGCGATCTTCGTGGCTCGCCGTGATGTCGAGAAAAGTGAGTTCGTCCGCGCCCGCGGCGTCGTAGGCGATGGCCGCTTCGACCGGATCGCCGGCGTCGCGCAAATTGACGAAATTGACGCCTTTGACAACCCGGCCGTCTTTCACGTCGAGGCAGGGAATGACGCGGACTTTGTACATGTTCAGGCCGCCTGCGCCGCGCCGATCAGTTTGAGCGCCTCGGCGGCATTAAGCCGGCCGTCGTAAAGCGCGCGCCCGACAATGGCGCCAGCGAGCTTTTGCGCCCGTGGCATCAGGAGTTCTCGCACGTCGTCAAGCGACGCAAAGCCGCCGGAGGCGATGACTGGAATCGTCAGTGCGTCCGCAAGCGAAACGGTGGCGTCGAGATTAAGCCCCTTGAGCATGCCGTCACGCGCAATGTCGGTGTAGATAATGGCGGCAACGCCGGCATCCTCGAAGCGGCGCGCAATCTCGAGCGCGGAAAGCTTGGAAGTCTTGGCCCAGCCTTCAACCGCCACGTTGCCGTCGCGCGCGTCTAGCCCGACCGCCACACGGCCGGGAAAGCTCTTCGCGGCCTCCTTGACCAGCGCCGGATCGCGCACCGCCGCGGTGCCGATAATCACCCGCGCGACACCCTTCCCGAGCCACGCGTCAATGGTCGCGCGATCGCGGATGCCGCCGCCGAGCTGCGCCGGAATTTTTACCGCCGCGAGGATTCGCTCGACGGCGCCTGCATTCATCGGCCGTCCGGCAAAAGCACCGTCGAGATCGACAATGTGCAGATACTGAAAACCCTGCGCCGCAAATAGCCGCGCCTGTTCTGCGGGATCGTGATGAAAAGTCGTCGACCGCGTCATGGAGCCTTGCTCCAGGCGCACAGCCTCGCCGTTTTTCAGATCGATAGCGGGAAATAGAATCACGGCGTCCACTTCAGAAAATTAGCGATCAGCGCCAAGCCGAGCTTTTGGCTCTTCTCGGGATGGAATTGGGTACCGACAATGTTGTCGCGCGCGACAATGGCCGTGACCGGGCCGCCGTAATCGGCTTGCGCGACGAGATCGGCACGGTTTGCGACCTTGAATTCGTAGGAGTGCACGAAGTAGGCGTTGAGGCCGTCCGCCCCGAGCTGCAAGCCTTTCACTAGGGAGTGCTCGCGGGCAAGTTCGAGCGTGTTCCACCCCATGTGCGGGATTTTCAGCTTTGGATCCGACGGCGCGATGCGGTCGACCTCACCCGAAATCCAGCCTAGGCCCTCGGTGATCTCGTACTCGCGGCCGCGCTCGGCCAGAAGCTGCATGCCGACGCAGATGCCGAAAAACGGCCGGCCTCGCTTGTGCACCGCCTCTTCAAGGGCTGCGACCATGCCGTCGACGGCATCGAGACCGCGCCGGCAATCGGCAAAAGCACCGACGCCGGGCAGCACCACTCGATCCGCCGATGCGACCGTCGCCGGATCGCGCGTCACGACGATCGTCTCGCCGACGCCGGCGTCGCGCGCCGCGCGTTCAAATGCTTTCGCGGCCGAATGCAGGTTGCCCGAGCCGTAGTCGACAATAGCGACACTCACCGGCTGCCGCCTCCGGGTTCCGGGAAGAGTCCGATAATGTCGTGAGATGGGGTATGCGGCGGCGCAGTGGACGGAAGCGGCGGCGGTTCCGCGCGCCCGCTCGAGGCGGCGTGTATCCACGAGTCATAGAAACGCCGCTCGGCGTCTTCGAGATCGTCACCGCTGACGATGCCGATATTTTTCCAACCGCGGCGGGCCAGCGAAAATCGCCGCAACGACGCCCCCTCGACCGCAACCAGGAGCGAAATCAAAAGCTGCACCAGAATAATGCTGCCGGAGCCGAAACCGGCGTAGTGCATCGCATTCTCGATGGCGATGGCAACCACGGCGTAGATAATGAAAACGAGCCAGAGCCCGCGCCACAACAGCCACAGCGGCGTCAGCAAAAATGCCCAGACGTAGACACCGTCGCGCACGAAGACGAAGCGCTCCGGGTCTGGCAAGGCCGCGGTCGCCCGCAACGGCGGTTCATGGACCGTGAAAACAGGCATGACTTTCTTCCAGTGCTCGCACCAAGGCTTCGAGAGCCGACTTTGGCTCAGCTGCTGAGCGTGCCCTTGGTCGAGGGCACTTCATGCGCGGCCCGCGGATCGATGGCAACCGCCGCCCGCAGCGCGCGCGCCAAGCCCTTAAAACATGATTCCGCGATATGGTGGTCGTTGGTGCCATAAAGCGTCGCAACGTGCAGCGTCACCGCTGCGTTGATGGCGAAGGCCTGAAACCATTCCTGCACCAATTCGGTGTCGAACGGCCCCACCTTGTCGCGCACAAATTCCGACTTGAAGACCAGGAATGGCCGGCCGGAAATATCGATGGCGACGCGGGTGAGCGCTTCGTCCATCGGGACGTGAACGTCGGCGTAACGGGTTATTCCCTTCAGATCGCCCAGCGCTTTCTTCACCGCCTGACCGAGCGCAATGCCCACGTCCTCGGTGGTGTGGTGCTGATCGATATGCAGATCGCCTTTGGCCTTGATTTCCAGGTCGATGCGCGAATGCCGCGCCAGCAATTCCAGCATGTGATCGAGAAAGCCGATGCCCGTAGCAATAGCGGCTTTGCCCTCGCCGTCGAGGTTGACCGCGACCTCGACCGCGGTTTCTTTGGTGGTCCGTTTCACGGATGCCGTGCGCATCATCTTCTCCGCAACGCCGCGCCTTTTATCAGGGCTTTGGGCGCTTCGCCATCGCCGCGGCGCGCAATTGCAATGCCGGGGGCCAAGCCCTAGATCATGCTTAAGCGAAGGCTCCCCGACACATGCAATCTTCCGATCCCGGCCCCTCCGGCCTTTGGCATGGCACCACCATCCTAACCGTCCGCAAGGGCGGCATGGTAAGCGTCGGGGGCGATGGCCAGGTCTCCATCGGCCAAACCATTGTCAAAGCCAATGCCCGGAAAGTCCGCCGTCTGAGCGGCGGCGAGGTGATTGGTGGTTTCGCCGGCGCCACCGCCGATGCGTTCACCCTTTTCGAGCGGCTGGAGGCAAAACTCGAGCAATATCGCGGCCAGCTCATGCGGGCCGCCGTCGAGTTGGCCAAGGACTGGCGCACCGACCGCTTTCTCCGCCGTCTCGAAGCCATGATGATCGTCGCCGACAAGGATACGTCGCTGGTGCTCACCGGCACCGGGGACGTGCTCGAGCCGGAGGCGGGAATCGTCGGAATCGGATCGGGCGGCAATTACGCACTCGCCGCGGCACGGGCGCTCATCGACGGCCCGCTCGATGCGGAAGCCATCGTGCGCCGTTCGCTCGACATTGCGGCGGACATTTGCGTTTACACAAATCGCAACGTCACGGTCGAGACACTCAAAGGCGCCTGACGCATGGTGTCTGACGGTTATGCATTTCGCCCCATGACGGTTGCAGATTTGCCGCTGATCAAGGGCTGGCTGGCCATGCCGCACGTTCGGCAATGGTGGGGCGATCCCGAACAGCAGTTTGGTCTGGTGAGCGAAGATTTGAACCACCCGTCCATGCAGCAATTCATTGTGAGCTCGAACGGCCGCCCGTTCGCTTACCTGCAATGCTACGAACCGGCGGCGTGGCCCGATAACGGTCTCGGCTCGCAGCCGGACGGCGTGCGTGGCATCGATCAATTCATCGGCGAACCTGACATGATCGGGCAAGGTCACGGATCGGCGCTGATCCGCGCCTTTGTCGCCGACGTGCTCCGTGAAGGGGCACCGCGGGTCATCACCGATCCGGATCCGGAGAATGCGCGCGCAATTCGGGCCTACAAAAAGGCCGGATTTCGCGAAGACCGTCTTGTCGATACTCCCGACGGACGCGCAATGCTGATGGTATGCGGTAAATGAGTGATTTTTCTCCCCGTGAAATTGTTTCCGAACTCGATCGCTTCATCGTCGGTCAGGCCGACGCCAAGCGCGCGGTCGCGATTGCGCTGCGCAATCGGTGGCGGCGGCTGAAATTGGAAGAGCGGCTGCGCGAGGAAGTGCTGCCGAAGAATATCTTGATGATCGGGCCGACCGGCGTCGGCAAAACGGAAATCGCGCGTCGCCTTGCGAAACTCGCGGGCGCGCCCTTTCTCAAGGTCGAAGCGACCAAGTTCACCGAAGTCGGCTACGTCGGCCGGGACGTGGAGCAGATCGTGCGCGATCTGGTCGAGATCGCCATCACGCTGACCCGGGAGCGCAAACGAAAGGACGTCCAGGCTCGCGCCCAGCAGGCGGCGGAAGGCCGCGTGCTTGACGCGCTGGTCGGGCCAGGCGCCAGCGCCGCCACCAAAGAAGCATTTCGAAAGAAGCTGCGCGCCGGCGAGCTCAACGACAAGGAAATCGAAATCGAGGTACAGGCCTCCGGCGGGATGCCGCTGTTCGAGATTCCGGGAATGCCGGGCGCGCAAGTCGGCGCCGTTTCGATCGGCGACATTTTCGGCAAGCTCGGCGGCGGGCGCACCAAAACCCGGCGCGTCACCGTCTCCGATTCCCACGACATTCTGCTCAACGAAGAATCCGACAAATTGCTCGACACCGAGCAACTGACGCAGGAGGCGATTAAGGCCGTCGAGAATAACGGCATCGTCTTTCTCGATGAGATCGACAAGATTTGCGCGCGCGATAGCCGCGTGGGCGGCGATGTGTCCCGCGAAGGTGTGCAACGCGACCTCTTGCCCTTGATCGAAGGCACCAACGTCGCCACCAAACATGGCACGGTGCGCACCGACCATATTCTGTTTATTGCGTCGGGCGCATTCCACACCGCCAAGCCGTCCGACCTGTTGCCCGAACTGCAAGGCCGCTTGCCGATCCGCGTCGAGCTCAAGCCGCTGACGCGGGACGATTTCCGCCGCATTCTCACCGAGCCGGAAGCGTCACTGATCAAACAATATATCGCGTTGATGCAAACCGAAGGCGTGACGCTCGAATTCTCCGAGGATGCCATCGATGCCGTCGCCGACACGGCGGCTGCGGTCAATTCCAGCGTCGAAAATATCGGCGCACGGCGGCTGCAAACCGTGATGGAGCGCGTGCTCGACGACGTGTCCTTCACCGCGCCGGACCGCTCAGGCGAGACGGTGAAGATCGACGGCGCCTACGTGCAGGAGCATATCGGCGACCTTGCCAAGAACGCGGATTTGAGCCGGTTTATTCTTTAGGCGACGGATTGTCGGAAGGAATGATGGTCGGTGCCGGCCGCTCGTGAGCCAGCTCGCGGATGATATTCATCCACCGTTCGACTTGGGCCAGCGCCTGCCGATCGGGCGTTTCGCCGCGGGCCGACAAAGGGGTCGCCTTGGGCATTGACGGGGTGGCGCTCGGACTGGTCTCCGACATGGCGGCAATTATTGCCATCAAAGAAGACCTTTTTTCGCCAGTAAAACGGCGCCAAATCCGCTTTTGCGATGGGTAGGGTTAATGCCGGATTACCGGATGCGCCGTAGCCGCACGTAAAGCGCTCCCTGGCCGCCGTGCGCAACGTGGGCATTTTCCACACTGACGACCAACGGCCGAAACTCCGGGAGCGAAAGCCACATAGGGACTTGGCGCCTGAGCACGCCCGGCTCGCTGCTTTCGGCATAATCGCCGCGCCCCGACGGCCGTCGTAACGTGCCCTTTCCGGTGACGACAAGGACGACCTTGGCGCCAGCCGCCTGCGCGCCCCGCAAGAAACGCAAAAGCGCCGCATGCGCGTCCTCTTGCGTGAAGCCGTGAAGATCGAGCCGCGCATCGATTGGCGTTCGGCCGCTTGCAACGCGCTGTTTGAAGCGGCGATCGAGCGGCGCCAGCGGCGGCGGCGGTGTTTCAGGCCTTTCCGCTCCGGGGTTTACTCCACGCACCGGTCGGGGCTTGGAAACCGCAGCGGGTGCGACGACGGCGCTGGCGTGATCCGGCGGTTTTGGACGCGTCTTTGTCTGCCGCAACGGCGTGATTGAGCGCGCAACACCGGTCCACAGCGCCTCTTCCTCGTCGCTCAATCGGCGGCGACGGCTCACCATTTCCGCCGTGCTGTTGCTTTGGGCTTGGGTTTGAGATTCGGTGACCCGACCGGCTTTGCCGCACGCACCGGTACGTCGTCAGCCGCCGTATCGGCGATCGCGTTGACGCCTACTTGAGCGATCTCGCCAGCCGGACGTGCAAGCGGCAGCGGGATATTTTGCGCCGCGACGACAGGATCGATTTCACGCGGGATCAGCATGACGAATTGTCCGGCGTTGCGGATACGGCCGGCAATGCGACCGGCCTCGTCGCCGGCGCCGAAGTAAATATCGGCCCGCGCCGGGCCGACAATGGCGGAGCCGGTATCCTGCGCGAAAACCAGCCGGCGAAATTTGGTGCCGGCCCTGTCGTTGGTGATGGGTAGGTCGGCGGCGATGAAAAACGGCGTACCGTAGGCATGTAGCGACCGATCGACGGCGATGGAACGGCCGGGCATCAGCGGCACGCCTTGGCCTCCGACTGCTTCATCCTGGTTTGAGAGATCGGTGATCCGGAAGAACACGTAAGCTTTGTTCAGCCGCCGCACTTCCTTGGCCTGATCGGGATTAGCTTCCATCCAATCGCGAACCCGCTGCATGGAGAGTTCGTCTTTCGTGAAAATTTTGCGTTCAATCAGCGCGCGGCCGACGGGCGTATAGGGCCAGCCGTTATGTGAATCGTAATTGACGCGCAAAATGGCGCCGTCCTCGAGCTTGATGCGTGCCGATCCTTGAATTTGCGCGAACAAAACATCGAGCTGACTGCGCAGATAGCAGATTTCCAGATGCCAGCCGTCGAGCGCCCCATCCTCGATCTCACCGCGATCGTAGTACGGGACTATTTTCCGTCGGCCGACGCGGCGGCCGACTTTGACACCCTTGCTCGGAAACGCATCGCCGAGCTTGCGCCGCCCGGAAACCACAAGGTTCGGCGGGCGCCGGTACAGCGGCGCCTGGAATTCGCCGGTCGGCACCCGCGAACCCTCGATGATCGGTTCGTAATATCCGGTCAGAAAGCCCTCGGTCTCGCCAAGCTTGCTGATGCGCAGCGGCCGAAAATTGTCCTCGAAAAACTTGCGCGCACCGTCCTCCTCGAGTGGAACGGCGGCAAAGCCGCGAGCACAGACAAGTTTCAGCGCGTCGACAATTGGGCCGGGTGTGGCCGACTTGATTGCGCGGCAGCTTTCGAGAAAGGCCGCAAACGCGGTGGCGTGATCGTCGTTCGCCCAGCCATCAAGGCTTGCCCAGCTTACCGGCTGATATTGCGTATCGGGAAATTTGATCGGCTGGCGCCCCGCGGCGTGACCGGCTACCGAGAGGCCTGCAAACGCCATCGCAGCCGCGATGACAAGCGCGAAACGATAAACGGACATCGCCCCTCACTGTCCGGCTTCGGTGGCGATGACCTTCCAGTTGGGGTCGCGCGAGGATACATCGCGCGCAAATGTCCAAACGTCGGTGACATCGGTCACCTTCTCGGCGTTGCCTTCGATCACCGCGCCCGACCTGTCGCGCGTCGACGTGATCAGCTTGGAGACGAAGCGAATTGTAATCTGCGCGGTGCGGGCGCGCAATTCTGCGGCGGTCACGGTAGCGCCGTCGATCGAAACGAAGCGTGTTTCCGCTGTTTCGCCGCGGCGCTCGCGCTCGCCTATCGCTGCATCGAAACCGTCAAAGACTTCACGCGACAGCAGACCGCGCAGTTGACGCCGGTCGCCCTCGGCAAATGCCGTGACCACCATCTCGTAGGCAGCGCGCGCTCCGGTGATGAAGTGCTGGACGTCAAAGTTTGCGTCGGCGGAAGCGATAGCGTCCAGCCCGGCGGCCGCAGTCGATCCGGTGTCGGCCACGCCTTTCCACCGATCCGGCGGCGGCGCGGAAGCAACCTCGACCGATCGCGTCGGCGTCGGCTCCGCCGCCGGACGTGGCGGCAAAGTCACGACCTTATCGGTCGCCGGGGTACGCACCTCGCGAGCCGAATACGGGTCATAGGGCGGGCGCTCGCGGCCGGTGCGCTGCCCCAAGACGCTCCGAAGGCGCAGGAAAATGAAAACCGCCAGCGCCAGGAAGATAATGGTGTAGATGTCGAACACGTCCTAACTCTCTCGGCGTCTCAAGACGGCACGGCGAGCCCCGGAAGCGATCTTAGTAGCAAATCCGCAGGGCACGGTCCCCAGTTCATGTAGGCACGCAAGGGGAACCATCCAGTGGCCGCTGTCCGGATATTGGCGTGCCGGCGGCGAAGTCTAGACGATCGGGGCTGCCGCGCCAACATCGGAAGCAACTTGCGCCGATCACCTTTAATAACTCCACCACTACGGCGGCGGTTTGCCACGGAGATGACATGATCGCGCTCGGTAAAACCAAGCCGCCGTGGCGAATTGCGGGGCCGAGCCCCGCCATTGTCGGCCCCGGACGGCTATGTTAGCCAGACCTTAAGCCTGCGCGGGAGACGAGCATGTCGGCCACAAACGGCGGTCCTCAACCACAGGCGATGCCCCACATCGGCGTGCTTGCCCAATACGTCAAGGATTTCTCCTTCGAAAATCCGAATGCGCCGCGCTCGATGGCGCCGACCGGGCAGCAACCGGCCATTAACATCCAGGTCAACGTCGAGGCTGCGCCGGTAAGCACCACCGATTTCGAGGTTACGCTGCGGCTCGAGGGCAAAGCGGAATTGCCCGGGCAAACGCCAATGATGCTGTTCAGTTTCGAACTGGTTTTTGGCGGACTTTTCCGAATTCAAAACGTACCGGCCGAGAGCACGCAGCCGATTGTGTTGATCGAGTGTCCGCGCCTTTTGTTTCCGTTCGCCCGCGAGATCATCGCCACCGCGGTGCGCAACGGCGGCTTCCCGCCGCTTCTTCTTGACCCGGTCGATTTTGTCGCTCTTTACCGCCAGCGGCTCGCGACCGCGGCGCCACCGCCGTCGCAGCCGGTTAACCCAAACTGACGTACTCGAGCCAGATCGCGGTTTCGCCGAGCTCCGCAAGGAAGGCGCGATGAGCGGCGCGTTCTTCCGCCGCTAAAGCCGGCATGAGCGGCGTCGGCCGCGTACGGATGAGGATGGGCTCGCCGGCGATCCGGCCCGTACCGGAAGCCTGCGCCAAAACGAGTTGCGCCTGGCGCGTTCCCGTCAGCTCGACATAAACCTCGGCAAGCAGCTCGGCATCGAGCAGCGCGCCATGCTTGGTCCGGCGGGAATTATCGATGCCATAGCGAAGGCAGAGATCGTCCAGCCGGTTTGACCCGCCCGGATGCTTGCGGCGCGCGATCAGCAAAGTATCGACCAATCGCTCACGGCCAATCGGCGATCGGCCGGCCCTCTCGAGCTCGGCGTTCAAAAACCCAAGGTCAAAAACGGCGTTGTGGATGACAAGCGGAGCATCGCCGAGAAACGCGATGAAATCGTCCGCAACCTCGGCAAAAAATAGTTTGTCCTTAAGGAAGTCCTCGCTCAGTCCATGCACGGCGAAGGCTTCAGCCGGCATGCCACGCTCCGGATTGAAATAGGTATGGAATGTCTGACCCGACGGGATACCGTTGATCAGCTCGATGCAGCCGATCTCGACCAGACGGTGGCCGTCGAGCGGATCGAGGCCCGTCGTTTCCGTGTCGAGAACGATTTCGCGCATGAAATTTCAACCGTCGGCAGAAGCGCTCGCTTTACGAATCACGGGCGCTTTTTTGCATTGTAGCGACACGGCGCAAAATGTCGCGCACCTGGGCGCGGGCGTGATCGAAGGACTGCGAAGTGTCCACGATAAAATCGCCGCGCTGCCGTTTTTCGGCGTCAGGCAGCTGCTTGGCAAGCAATGCGGTAAACTTTTCCTCGGTCATGCCGGGCCGCTCGAATGCACGTTGGCGCTGCATGTCGGCGGGCGCCGATACCACAACCACCGCATCGCAAACCCGCTCGCCGCGGGTCTCGAACAGCAGCGGTATGTCGAGCAGCACTACGTTCGCGTTGTTCGCTCGCGCTTCGGCCAAGAATTTTTCCCTTCGCGCGGCGACCAGCGGATGCACAATGGATTCGAGCCTTGCCAGCGCAGTGTCGTCGCCGAGCACCAAGGCCGCGAGTTTTACCCGATCGACCTTGCCGTCCGCGATCGCACCGGGAAAGGCTTTAGCGATAATCGGCACCGCCTCGCCGGCATAAAGCTCATGAACCACCGCGTCGGCGTCATAAACCGGAACGCCCTGTTCCGCGAAAAATTGTGCGGTTCGCGATTTGCCCATGCCGAGCGAACCGGTGAGGCACAAAATGAAGGGCCGTTCGTTGCTCATGTCATCAGGCAACCATGTCGGCGAAGAAACTCGAGCGTCGGTAGCAGCGGCAATCCGAGGATAGTGAAGTAGTCGCCTTCAATCCGCTCGAACAGCTGGATGCCGGGCCCTTCGAGCTTATAAGCGCCGACGCTGGCAGTCAGCGCGTCGCCGGCGGCGTCAAGATAGCGGTCGAGAAACTCATCCGAGAACGAACGCATCGTCAGGCGCGCGGTGTCGGCATGTTGGAACAATGTGGCCTCGTCCTGTACCGCCGCGACCGCCGAGTGAAGCTCATGCGTGCGACCGGCAAAAGCGCGAAGTTGCGCGCGCGCGGCAGCGCGGTCGATTGGTTTGGCGAACCGCTTGCCGCCGAACGTCAATATCTGATCGGCACCGAGCACCAGCCGTCCAGGGAAGGATTTTGCGACCGATAAAGCTTTTGCGCGCGCCAGAAGCGCGGCGATGTCCGCCGCCGGCAGCGATGCGGCCTCCGCTTCAAGGCGCCGTTCATCGATATCGGCTGCGTGCGCACTGACCGGGATGCCGGCTGCTTCGAGCAGCGTCCGCCGCACCGCGCTGCGCGACGCCAGCACAAGCGGTTGCGCGGAAAGCCACACGGCCAAATCCTTAAGACGCCAGATGCCGGCGCCGATCGGCCAAATGCGCAAGCACCGCCGCTGCGGTCTCTTCGATGGAACGCCGGGTCACGTCGATCAGCGGCCAGTTATGCTTGGCACACAAGCGACGCGAAGCGGCGATTTCTTCGGCCACGGCCTGCTGATCGATGTATTTGTCGCCGTCGCGATGCGCCTTCAGCCCGAGCAAGCGGTTTTCGCGGATTTGCACAATGCGTTCGGCCGATGCGAAGAGACCGACCACCAACGGCTTCTTGAGGCCTTCGATACCGGGCGGCAGCGGAATGCCCGGCACCAGCGGGATATTCGCCGTCTTCACTCCGCGGTTGGCCAGATAGATCGAAGTCGGTGTTTTCGAAGTCCGCGACACCCCGATCAACAGCACATCGGCCTCCTCGAGATCGCCGGCGTGCTGCCCGTCATCGTGCATCATGGTGTAATTGAGAGCGTCGATACGGCGGAAATATTCGGCGTTCAGCGTGTGCTGAGCGCCAACCTTGTGGGTCGATTCAGCTCCCAAATAGGCCTGAAACAGGTGCAAGACGGGGCCGAGAATTGACAGGCATGGCACGCCGATCGCCCGGCACTTTTCTTCGAGCCTGGCCACCAAATTCTCCTGCAACAAGGTGTAAAGCACAATTCCCGGCGATTCCTCGATGTCGGCCAAAACCCGATCGAGCTGCTTCGGGGTGCGAATAAGCGGATGCACGTGCTCAACCAGGACTATTTTTGTGTATTGGGCCGCGGCGGCGCGAGACACGGTGATCAACGTCTCGCCGGTCGAATCTGAAACCAAATGCAGATTAAAATGACCGGGCGCCGGCGTCATCGGACGGTATAACCTGTTAATGAACGGGGAGAAGGCCACGGCTTTGGCTCAGGCGCAAGAACCTTCGGCCTATAACCTCCAATCTCATCCACATTCTCGCTGGCGGGACACAAAACGATTTGCAGCGCGTGGCAGCAAGGAGATGTGGACAGCCGGAGGACAATTGGATAAGCGAGCGCACAGAAGCACAAGCTGCGGGCTTTTCTCTCGCCTATCGCGCCTACTCTCAACTCGAGTGGTGAATATGTGGGTGGCGATAGAACGAGATGTGGGTAGCGATGCGTGACCGCAATCCACGCACCAAGTACTACAACAGAGTCTTTATAGATTTTATTTGTTTAAGGACTGGCTTATACGGCTGGGCTGATGGATAAGCCGCTTCTTCGAGTCCTTACCGGCCATTGCGAAAAAGTTCCGCCATTGTGGCTGATGCGGCAAGCCGGAAGATATTTACCGGAATATCGCGAGCTGCGAGGAAAGGCCGGCAGCTTTCTTGAACTTTGTTTCAATCCGAAGCTCGCGGCCGAGGTTACGCTGCAACCGATTCGCCGCTTCGGCTTCGATGCGGCGATCTTGTTCTCAGACATTCTGGTCGTTCCGCACGCGCTTGGTCAGCGCGTCAGGTTCGAAGAGGGCGAAGGACCGCGTCTTGAGCCGATTGAAGATCCAGCGGCGCTTGGCCGTGTGCGGCGAGATATCGATCAGAAATGTTTGGACCCGATCTATCAGACAATTTCGCGCGTGAAAGACGAGCTACCGGCAAGCGTTGCATTCATCGGATTTTGCGGCGCGCCCTGGACAGTCGCGACCTACATGATCGCCGGTGCCGGAACCGCGGACCAGACTCCCGCCAGGTTATTTGCTTATCGTTTTCCGGAAGCTTTTGCCGAACTGATAGATATTTTGGTGGATGCTTCGGCAAGCTACTTGATCCGGCAGTTCGCGGCGGGTGTCGAAGCCGTACAGATTTTCGATACCTGGGCCGGAATTTTGCCGGCCGGCGAGTTTGAGCGTTGGTGCGTCAATCCTTGCGCGCGAATTGTCGAGCGGGTGCGCAAGGAGGTTCCGGATGCGAAAATCATCGGCTTTCCGCGCGGAGCGGCATCGGGCTTGCCGCAATTTCTCAACAGCGTCGCCGTCAACGCTGTCGGTATCGATTGGATGGCCGAACTTGGTTTTGTCCGCGAGCGCATTCAGCCGCTACGGCCGATTCAAGGCAATCTCGATCCCTTGGTGCTGATGGCCGGCGGTGCTGCGCTTGATCGGTCGATCGATGCAATCCTGGCGGCGTTCTCGTCGGGGCCTTTTATTTTTAATCTCGGTCACGGCATCTTGCCGAGCACGCCAATCGCGCACGTCGAGCAGCTTGTCGCCCGGGTTCGCGGAGCGGCGCGCGGCTGAGAGCGGTTTGATCAGGCGGCAGGCGGAGACGACCGGTGGACATCTACGCGTGGTTCAAGGCCTTCCACATCATCGCCGTGATCGCCTGGATGGCGGGAATGCTCTATCTGCCACGCCTCTTCGTCTATCATTGCGCTGCCGAGAAAGGCTCAATCCAATCGGAAACGTTCAAGCTGATGGAGCGGCGCTTGCTCCGCGCGATCATCAATCCGGCGATGATCGCGACGTGGGTTTTCGGCCTCTCGCTCGCCTGGCTCGGGCCAGATTCGCAATTCGGCTGGTTCAATGCGGGGTGGCTTGACGCCAAGATCGTACTGGTTCTGCTTCTTTCGGCCGTTCACGGCCTCTTCGCCCGCTGGGTCAAGGATTTCGCCGCCGACGACAACCGGCATTCTCAACGATTCTATAGAATTATCAACGAGGTACCTACCGCGATCATGATCCTGATCGTGCTCCTGGTGGTGCTGAAACCGTTCTGACCTCGGGGCGTTTTTTAAGCAAACTCTGTTTCGCCTCTTGCCTGAAGTGCGGTCTTTTCCTATGTTTGCGGCATCCCACCGAACGTAGGCGGATGCAATCGAGTTTTGGCTCCATACGAATCGGAGCCTTCTGATGCATCGGGACCGGGGTCGTAAAAGCCCCCAGAGCCCGTGGACCTGCGACCTTCTCTCTCCCTCGCCAGCGACGCTTTTTTTCCCACCGAACCGCTGGCCTAGTCTCCGTAGGACATCCCCATGCGGGAAATGAAACTCCAAGAACTTAAAACCAAGACTCCAGCCGAACTTGTTTCTTTTGCCGAAGAGCTCGAAGTCGAGAACGCCTCGACCATGCGCAAGCAGGAGCTGATGTTCGGCATTCTCAAGCAACTCTCCGCGCGCGAAACCGACATTGTCGGCGAAGGTGTCGTCGAGGTGCTGCCGGACGGTTTCGGCTTTCTGCGCTCGCCGGAAGCAAACTACCTGCCCGGCCCCGACGACATTTACGTTTCGCCGTCGCAGATTCGCCGCTTCGGTCTTCGCACCGGCGATACCATCGATGGCCACATCCGTAGTCCCAAGGAAGGCGAGCGCTACTTCGCGCTGCTCAAAGTCAACTCGCTCAATTTCGAGGATCCGGAAAAAGCCCGCCACAAAGTCAACTTCGACAATCTAACGCCGCTCTATCCCGACGAGTGGCTGAAGATGGAATACGAGGATCCAACCAAAAAGGATCTCTCCGCGCGCGTCATCGATATTGTTGCTCCCGTCGGCAAGGGGCAGCGCGCACTGATCGTGTCGCCGCCGCGCACCGGCAAAACTGTGCTGTTGCAGAACATCGCTCACTCGATCACCCACAATCATCCGGAATGCTATTTGATCGTGCTGTTGATCGACGAGCGGCCGGAAGAAGTCACCGACATGCAGCGCTCGGTAAAAGGCGAGGTCATTTCCTCGACCTTCGACGAACCGGCGGTGCGGCACGTTCAAGTCGCTGAGATGGTGATCGAGAAGGCCAAGCGCCTGGTCGAGCACGGCCGCGACGTGGTGATCCTGCTCGATTCCATCACCCGGCTCGGCCGCGCCTACAACACCGTGGTGCCGTCATCGGGCAAGGTGCTCACCGGTGGCGTGGACGCCAACGCCTTGCAGCGGCCGAAGCGCTTCTTCGGCGCGGCGCGCAACATCGAGGAAGGCGGCTCGCTGACCATTATTGCGACCGCGCTGATCGATACCGGCAGCCGCATGGACGAAGTAATCTTCGAAGAGTTCAAGGGCACCGGCAATTCGGAATTGATCCTCGACCGCAAGGTCGCCGACAAGCGCACCTTCCCGGCCATGGACATCACCCGCTCCGGTACGCGCAAGGAAGAGCTCCTGGTGCCGGCGGATCAGCTCAAGAAAATGTATGTGCTGCGCCGCATCCTCAATCCTATGGGCACCATGGATGCGATCGACTTCCTGCTCGACAAGCTGCGCAACACCAAGAACAACGGCGAGTTCTTCGACTCGATGAATACGTAAAAGCCGGACCGCCTCCGATGCAGGGCGTGGCACCAGCTATGCCATGCAGGTGATGGTCCCTCTTTGTATATTTCGCTAGACCCGCCGGGGGCGGCTCCCGAGCCCCTTGCCGCATGCGAGTTCATTGAGGGTCCGTTTATGCGTTCCTTCGGCAGCCGCTGCCTTTCGCTCATTGCCGCGATTACCGCGATGGCGCTGGTCAACCCGGCCTTCGCCGCTGAAAAGCCGCTACTTGCTCCCGATCAGGACGCACCGCTTGTCGTGCAGTCGAGAGTCTCGGCGGTCTTGAGCTTCAGCGCGCGTGGGCTCGCCGAGGAGCTCGATCGCGCGGTACCGCGCCGCCTTGCATCATTCGACGATCAACTGGCCACATGCGGGCATCGCCGCGGCTTTTTTCGCCGGCAAGTCGACGTTCAGTGTCTCGTCACCGGTTATATCGAGCGCACCGCCCCCATTTATCTGCGCGCCGAAGGCAATCGGGTGGTCGCCGAGGTCAAGCTGCAAGGCTCGGTCTACGCTCAAGGCGCGCGCGGATTGGCGCGGCTCATTCACGGCGTCGCGCAAGGCGCGATGAACGTTTTCGTCGAAGCCAGGCCGCGTTTGACCCGCGACTGGACGGTCGAGTTGAATTTGGCGCAGAGCTACCGGTGGACCGAACCGCCCATGCTCCGCATTTTCGGCAGAGACGTTCCGATCGCGCAACGCGTCGAGCCGCAAATTCGGGCGCAGAGCCGCCGGGTCGAAGGCATGGTCGCCGCGAGAATGCGAGCGATCGATGTCCGGCGCAAAGCTGAAACCGCCTGGCGGCACGCGTTCACGCCGGTGCAAATTGCCGACAACGTTTGGCTGCGGATGACGCCGCAGAGCGTGGCGTTTGCCGGCATACAGACGACGAGCGATGAGCTTGCGGGCGCCATCGAATTCTCCGGCCCGGTCGAGACGGATTTCGGGGCCGCCGCGCCGGCGGTGAGCGTTACTCCGCTGCCGCAGCTTGGTTCGGACCTTGCCGATCCCGGACACTTTGAATTCCTGGTGCCGCTCATGCTCAGCTATCAGGTCTTACGCGAGGTCATTCAGCCGGTGGCATCGCAAGCGTTCAACGCGACCGTCAAAGACGTCGACGTCTACCCGTCAAACGGTAAGCTGGTGATTGGTCTGCAATTCGACAGCCCCCCATCTGGCGTGGATGCGACGCCGGACGGCTGGATTTACATGACCGCGCAACTCAAGCCCGACGCGGGAGGCAACGCGCTGACGCTGGACGGCGCCCAGCTTCTCGCCGGCACGCCGAACGGGAGCTCGCTCGATATTTCGAAAATCTTCGACGCCGCGCGACAGAAGGTGCTCTCGGACTACAAGCCGCAATATGATGCGGTGCTTTCGCAGGCCAACGCCAAACTCACCCGCGACCTTGGCAACGGCTTTCGCTCGCAGGGCAGCTTCACTTCGGCAAATATTGAGAAAGTGGTCCTACTCAAGGACGGCATCGAGATCATCGCTCGCGCCACCGGCACATTGCGTGTCGTCTACACGCCGTGATGCGCTCTCGAAGCGCCGGATGAGCTAAAAGGATCGTCGTGCGCACCATGACAGCGAGACTTTGCGCTTGGCTCCTCGTCTTGGCAGGCGTCTGCCTTACCGTGCTTGGCCCCTCACCGGCGGCCGCTCAGGGGGCGTTCTACAGGGCGACCGATAGCGAAATCGCCGGACCGGTTGGCAGCCTCATCCGCAAGGAGCCTCGGGTCGGCGCTGCTGCGGGCGCAACCGCCTACAAGGTCCTCTATCGCTCGACCAAACCCGACGGCACGCCGATTGCGGTATCCGAAGTTGTCATCATTCCGCCAGGAACGCCGCCGCCCGGCGGCTGGCCGATTGTTGCCTGGGCGCATCCGACCACCGGAGTGGTCCCGCATTGCGCGCCGTCACTCGCGCTGTTCGTGTTTCAGCAAATGGCGGGAAGCCGGCGGCTCCTCGAGAACGGTTACGCGATTGCAGCGACCGACTATCCCGGCCTGGGCACGCCCGGCCCGCATCCTTATCTCGTCGGCGACAGCGAAGCGCGCGCGGTGATTGATTCCGTGCGCACGGCGCGATCGTTTCCGGGACTGGAAAATTCGGCCCGCTACGCGGTCTGGGGTCATTCCCAGGGCGGCCAGGCCGCTTTGTTCACTGGGATGATCGCGAAAACCTATGCGCCCGAGCTTCAACTCGTCGGCGTCGCTGCTGCGGCGCCGGCGACCGATCTCGCCGCGCTGATGACGGCCGATCTCAATACCGCCGGCGGCCGCAATCTGACGGCAATGACAATCTGGTCCTGGGCCAGAGTGTTCGGCGCCCCCATGCGGAGCGTGGTCGAGCCCGCGGCCATGCCCGTTGTCGACGCGCTCGTCAACCAGTGCATCGAAGGCGCATTCGATCTTTACATCCGGGAAAAGATGTCCGCGCCGCTGGCAAAGATATTTTTGTCCGTGAAGAATCTCGCGACCATAGAACCGTGGAATTCGCTTCTTGCGCAAAACACCGCGGGCGATCTGCCGCCCGACATCCCCGTGTTTTTGTCGCAGGGATCAGCCGACGGTCTGGTGCTTCCACGGGTCACGCAAGCCTACAAGGAGCATCTCTGCAAAGCCGGCAGCAAAGTGAGAATGCTGATGATGCCGGGCGTAAGCCACGGATTTATCGGCTACGACAGCGCGAATGCCGCAGCCGATTGGATGGCGGAACGCTTCAAAGGCGCCGCGCCGCCCAGCGATTGCTGATTTGGCGCAGGGAGTAAACTATTTCGCCAGCACGAGCGCCGCTGCTGTTGACCGGAGAGAATCAAGCGGTGCTGGCGCCCGCCTTTGGACTTTATGATTGAGTGCGATCTCCGGATCGACGAAGCACATTCCGCCTTTGCCGAGCGAGCTTTGGCACTCGCTGATCGACGAATAGCCGCATTCGATCAGCGATTTTTCCCGTGCTCCGTAACCGCACCACTCTTCGGCTTGGGCTGCAGGAATAGCCATCAGCATGATGGCGCTCGCTAAAATGATCGCATCGCGCATTGCTACGTCTCCGCACTGCTCCCCAAACCAATAAAGCACGATTCCGGGCCGCGCGGAGGATGGCGTCAATTATGTCGCATGCTTTTTAGCGCGCCAAAAAGGCCGGGTTCCTCGGTCACCGGGAGCGAGCAGGTTTGGCCGACGCAGACGAAAGCTTGCGCCTGCCCTTTTGCCGCTTCGATTTGCGCGCGCGCCGGGTGCGCGGACGGCAGCGCATCAGCCGAGCGCGCGTGCAGAATGACGCGGTCGAGCGGCGGCATCTTGCGGGCGGCGGCCAGCAAAGCATCGGCGCCGGCGCCCTCCCCGGTTACGACAATCTCGGCGGCGCGCAGCCGCAGATCGACGGCGTTGAACAGCGCCATGTGCATGTAAAGATTTTCGACCGCGTGCGGCGCGACGCCGGCGATCAGGCGATCGGCTTTTTCGCGCCACAAATCGCCGCCGGACAATAGCGCAAGCCGGACGAGATTCTGCGCCGCGACCGCGTTGTGGTTCGGCGTCGCCTCGTCGGCGGTTGAAGCAGGACGAATGACGAGGCCCTCGGCGTCGGCCGCCGTGAGATAATAGGTGCCGGTCTCGCCGTTGGCGTAATCGCGGTCGAGCGCGCTCTGCCAGATAAGCGCTTGTTCGAGATAATGCTTCGTCCCCGTCGCCTCATAAAGCGCGAGCGCGGCGCGGATCATGGCGGTGAAGTCCGAGGCCATCCCCGGAAATTTCAGTTGATCTTCGCGCCAAGAATGACCGAGCCGGTCGCCGCGGGTCATCTCGCGCGTGACGAAATCGAAGGCGCGCTCCGCCATCGCGAGCCATGACGGCTCGCCGAGCATTTGGCTCGCATCGGCGAGGGCGGCGATCATCAATCCGTTCCAATCGGCGAGGATCTTGTCGTCCAGCCCGGGTCGGACGCGCGCCGCGCGTGCCGCGAGCAGTTTTTCACACAACGCTGCAAGCCGCGTTTCATCCGCGTCGCTGGTAGTCTGCGGCATCAGCCGATTGAGAATATTGTGGCCTTCGAAATTTCCTTGCGGCGTGACGTCGTAATGCCGCGCGAAGAATTCGCCGTCCTCGATTCCAAGCTCGCGCAACACCTGGTCGTAGGACCAGACGTAAAACTTGCCCTCCTCGCCTTCCGAGTCGGCATCGAGCGAAGCGCAGAACGCGCCACCCGCGTTGGTCATTTCGCGCCTAAGCCACCCGACGGTTTCTTTTGCGCGCTGCCGGTAAAGCGGTTTGCGAAAATGCAGATGCGCAATGGCGAGGAGTTCGAGCAGTTGCGCGTTGTCGTAAAGCATTTTCTCGAAATGCGGCACGAGCCAGCGCTCATCGACCGAGTAGCGCGAAAAACCGCCGCCGAGATGATCGTAGATACCGCCCTCGCAGATGTGGTGCAGCGTGATGTCGACGGCGGCGAAGTAGCGCGCCTCGCCGGTGCGCAATCCGCCGCGCCACAAAAGTTCGAATAGAGAAGCTTGCGGAAATTTCGGCGCGCCGCGGGTGCCGCCGTTGACCGGATCGATGATGCCGCCAAGCTGGCGCGCGGCATTGTCGAGTTCAGCCTCACCGATGACGACGGCGCCCTCTTTGCGCGCGGCGCCGTTTAGCCGCTCCATCAAGGCCGCGCGGTTCTGCTCGATCTTTTGCGGCTCTTCGCGAAACAGCCGCGCAATTTCGCGTAACACATCGACAAAAGCCGCCCTGCCGTATCGCGCGGTATTGGGAAAATAAGTGCCGCCCCAGATCGGTTCGCCGTCGGGCGTGAGAAACATGGTCAGCGGCCAACCGCCCTGCTCGCCGAGATGATGCAGCGCCGCCATGTAGATTTGATCGATGTCCGGACGTTCTTCGCGATCGACTTTGATGTTGACGAAAAGCTCGTTCATCACCGCGGCAGTCGCGGCGTCCTCGAAACTTTCGTGCGCCATTACGTGGCACCAATGGCACGCCGCGTAGCCGACCGAGAGCAGGATCGGTTTGTTGGAGCGCTTGGCTTCGCCGAGTGCTTCAGCTCCCCACGGCCACCACGCCACCGGGTTATTTTTGTGCTGAAGCAAATACGGACTGGTTTCGCGCGCGAGGCGATTGTCGGCTGCGTGAGCTGGTGACGCCACGGAAGCTAGTCTCTCTGCCAAGATACGATGCCGCGAACGAGTTTATTCGGGAATTTCGGGTGCTGCGTCGGCGCCGAGATGACCGACAGCTTATCGCCCTCAAGCCTGAAGAAGCGGGTTTGTTCCGTACCGAGCCACGACGGATGCCAGGCGATGTCAACGGTGACGATGACCTTGTCCGCCTCAATGCGATAGGCGCCGGAGTAAGCCATCAAATGATCGAATAACGTGGCGCGATCCGCGTCGCGGGGTTGGTCACCCGCCGTTAAAAGCGCAGTGAACCGTCGCTCGCTGATAACAAGGAGGCCGCGAGGATGCGCGTCGTAAACGTCGTGGCGCTCGTCGCCGTCCTCGGTCGCGACCTGAAATGAAATGAGCTTCCAAGTCCCGAGCAATTGCCTGGCCGCCGTCATATCGACCTCTGCCCTGCGGGCGACTAGTGATACCGAACCGGCGATCCCGGCGCTATCACCGGCTTGCGCTGATTGAACTGCCGCCATTGCGCGGCAGCGGCGGCTGGAAAGAACTGACGTGACACACGATCGTGCCACCATTTACGCCCTCTCCTCCGGCCGGCCGCCGGCGGCGATCGCCGTGGTTCGCCTGTGCGGACCGCGCGCCGGCTTCGCTCTGGAAAAACTCGTCGGTCGGATTCCGAAACCGCGCCAGGCCACGCTCGCGCGCGTGCGCGATCCCGCGACCGGCGAAGTTATCGATGAAGCGCTGGCGCTGTGGTTTCCGGGTCCGCACAGCGAAACCGGCGACGACATGGCGGAGCTGCAACTCCACGGCAGTCACGCCGTCGTCGCTGCGGTGTTCGACGCGCTGAAAAACATCGAAGGGTGCCGGCCGGCCGAGGCCGGTGAGTTTACCCGCCGCGCCTTCGACAACGGCCGGCTCGATCTCACCGCCATCGAGGGCCTGGCGGATCTGGTTGCGGCTGAAACTCCGGCGCAGCGCCGCCAGGCATTTCGGCAACTTGAGGGTCTGATCGGCGATCGCGCCGAGGCGTGGCGCGAGAAAATCATATCCGCGCAGGCGCTGGTCGAGGCCCGGATTGATTTCTCCGACGAGGCCGACGTTCCAGAAGAACTGGTCGGGCCAGCGCTTCGCGTGGCAAAAGAATTGCGCGATGAGATTGCAGGCGCGCTCGCCAAGTCGGGCCGAGGGGAGCGCCTGCGCGATGGCTTCGTCGTCGCCATCGCTGGGCCGCCGAATGCCGGCAAGTCGACATTGCTCAATCGCTTGGCGCAGCGCGACGCTGCCATCGTGTCGGCCCATCCGGGAACTACGCGCGACGCCATCGAGGTCCATCTTAATCTAGGTGGCTATCCGGTGACGTTGATCGACACCGCCGGTATTCGCGCCAGCGTCGACCCGATAGAGCAGGAGGGCATCCGGCGAGCGCGCGAGCGTGTGGCAATGGCCGACCTCGTTCTTTGGCTTAGTGATGCATCGGCCGACGGCGGGGGCGAGGAGGCTGTCGCGACGGCAAATCTCTCGGCAGGCGAAGTTTGGCTCTTGCGCAACAAAGCCGATCTGATCGCCGATAGGCAACCCCCAAGAAGTGAACTGCTATCCACAAATGAACCGTCAAGGTTTTTTTTACTTTCGGCGCTAACCGGCGCCGGGATGGAGCCTTTATTGGCGGAGCTGTCGGGGTGCGTTCAGCGGTTCTTCTCGGGAGCCGAAGCTCCGATAGTCACCAGGGCACGGCATCGCCGCGCGCTTGAGGAAACGATCGCCGCGCTCGACCGGGCTTTGGCGCAAGCAGCCGGCGCAAGCGAAGAGCTGATCGCCGAGGACCTAAGGTCGGCGGCAACGGCGCTCGGGCGGCTAACGGGAAGGGTCGACGTGGAGGACCTTCTGGACGTCATCTTCCGCGACTTCTGCATCGGTAAATGACTGTTATCGGGCAACGTTCCGTTAACGTTAACGATTGAATAACGAACAGCTGCGGTTTACGGCCTTCGTGCCTGTTTCACGTGAAACACAGCGGCCCATGTCTTTGACCGGAAATTGCGCCGCGGATAGAACGGGCCGTAATCGCAGCAGGGTTTCCATGAGCGAAGCGTTTGACGTCATTGTCGTCGGTGGTGGGCACGCCGGCTGCGAAGCTGCAGCGGCTTCCGGTCGCATGGGCGCGCGCACCGCGCTCATCACCCAGCGCTTTGCCAGCGTCGGCGCCATGTCGTGCAATCCATCCATCGGCGGGCTTGGCAAAGGCCATCTGGTCCGTGAAATCGACGCGCTGGATGGTCTGATGGGCCGCGTTGCAGATGCCGCCGGCATTCAGTTTCGCTTGCTCAATCGCCGCAAAGGGCCGGCCGTGCGCGGACCGCGGGCCCAGGCTGATCGCAAGCTTTATGCGGCTGCCATGCAGCATGCTATTCTCCAAACGCCGAATTTGACGGTGATCGAAGGGGAGGTGGATGACCTCTCGCTTCGCGACGGCCGCGTTGCCGGTGTCCTACTGACCGACGGCCGTTCATTCGCGACGTCGTCCATGGTGCTGACGACCGGTACGTTTTTGCGCGGCCTGATCCACATTGGGGACCGGCAAATTCCGGCGGGCAGGGTCGGCGAAGCACCGGCGCTAGGTCTTTCCCGAACGCTGGAACGCGCGGGTTTTACCCTCGGCCGCCTGAAGACCGGGACGCCCCCGCGGCTGGATGGTGCAACTATCGACTGGGCCGCGCTGGAAATGCAGCCGGGCGATGACCCGCCGGAGCCGTTTTCGACCCTGACGGAGCGAATTTCCAATCGGCAGATCAAGTGTGCCATCACGCGTACAAGCGCGGCCACGCACGCGATTATCCGCAATAACGTTCATCGTTCGCCGATGTATTCCGGACAAATTCAGAGCCGCGGTCCGCGTTATTGTCCTTCTATCGAAGACAAGATCATGCGCTTCGGCGATCGGGAAGGGCACCAGATCTTTCTTGAGCCGGAGGGCCTCGACGACACCACCGTCTATCCGAACGGCATTTCGACATCGCTGCCGGAGGATGTTCAGTCGGCCATCGTCGCGTCCATTCCCGGCTTGGAGCGTGCGCGCCTGGTCCGGCCCGGCTACGCCATCGAATACGACCACGTCGATCCACGGGAGCTGACGCCGTCATTGGAGACCAAGCGGGTGCCCGGCCTGTTCTTGGCCGGCCAAATCAACGGTACCACCGGCTACGAGGAAGCCGGAGCGCAGGGCCTTGTGGCCGGGCTCAATGCCGCTGCACCGGCGGGCGGGGCAGGGGCGATCGTGTTCGATCGAGCCGAAGGCTATCTCGGGGTCATGGTCGACGACCTGGTGACCCGCGGCGTCACCGAGCCGTACCGGATGTTTACGTCGAGGGCGGAATATCGGTTGACGCTCCGGGCGGACAATGCCGATCAGCGGCTGACCGAAAGGGGCTTCGCCATCGGTTGTGTCGGTGGCGAGCGTGCCCGCTCCTATCAGGCCAAGCTTTCGGCCCTGCGCGCGGCTCGCAGCATGGCGGAATCGCATTCACTCACGCCGAACGAAGCCGCCCGGCACGGCTTGGCGCTGCGTCAGGACGGGCAACGCCGTTCGGCGTTTGAGCTATTAGCTCACCCCTCGATCGGCGTCGTCCATTTGAAGAAGGTTTGGCCATGCTTTGGCGAAATCGAGGCAAAAATCGCGGAACAGCTTGAGATCGATGCCAAGTATGCCGTTTATCTCCAACGGCAGGCCGCAGACGTCGCGTCGTATCGGCGTGACGAAAGCCTCGCCCTGCCCGACGATCTTGATTACGACGGCCTCCCCGGCCTGTCGAACGAAGTCCGTGCCAAGCTCAAGGCCCATCGGCCGCGGACCATCGGGCAAGCCGGCCGCATTGACGGTATGACGCCGGCCGCGCTGACGCTGTTGGCGGTGCATTTGCGGCGCGAGGATCGCAGTCGAGGCCGTCGCCACCGCGGCGTGGCATGAGCGCTTCGGGCGGTGCAAAGGGGCAGTCACCCTCTTCGCGTCACCACTTCCGAGCGTCCCCAAACAATATTGACCTTTCGGCCGATCGCGCCAAGGCGCTAGCGCTGGTTCCTGTTTCACGTGAAACAGCGGAACGCCTAGATCGGTTTGTCGAGGTGCTTCTTCGTTGGCAGCAGCGGATCAATCTGATCGCGCCGTCTACAGAGGCAAATCTTTGGACCCGACATATCGCCGATTTGCTCCAGCTCCTGCGCCTCGCGCCGGAGGCGCGCGTCTGGGCTGACCTCGGGTCGGGCGGTGGGTTTCCGGGCGTGGTGATCGCATGCGCGCTGGCGAATATGCCGAACGTGCGAATTCACCTGGTGGAAACCAACATTAAAAAAATTGCCTTTCTGCGTGAGGCAGTTCGCACCACCGGCGTCCCGGCCGTCGTCCATGCTGCAAGGATCGAAGACTTCGTTGCCAAGCCGCCGGAAGCGATGGACGCCGTCGTCGCCCGGGCGCTCGCCCCCCTACCAAAACTTCTCGGCCTGGCCGCGCCGCTGTTGAAAAGCGGTGCGGTCGGGCTGTTTCCAAAGGGGCAAGACGTGGCTGCAGAATTGACCGAGGCATCCAAAAGTTGGAATGTCCAAGTTAGTCTGACGCAGAGCCTGACTGATCCGAAGGCTCAGATTGTTGTCGTGCGTGAGCTCGAGCCGAGGCTTTCGACCGCGCGGGGCCTATGATTTTTTCTAAGCTATTGGGCAAACAAGTGGAATCCGTTTTGGCGGATCATTCTTCCATCGGCGAGCCGGACGCCGTGATCCCGCCGTCGCATGAACCCGAGGAGTTGCCCGGCAGCGAAATTCGGGCCGAGCCGGCAAGGCACACCCGCATCCTGGCGGTGGCCAATCAAAAAGGCGGCGTCGGGAAAACCACGACCGCCATAAATCTCGGCACCGCGCTCGCCGCTATCGGCGAGCACGTGTTGATCATCGACCTCGACCCGCAAGGCAATGCCTCGACCGGCCTCGGCATCGACCAGCGCAGCCGCCGGCTTTCCACCTACGACGTGCTTGCCGGACGTGCCGCTTTGCACGACGCAATTCTGCCGACCATCGTCCCGCGGCTTTATCTCGCGCCGTCGACGCTTGATCTCACCGGCCTCGAACTCGAAATCGGTCAGGCGCGCGATCGCGCTTTCCGCTTGCGCAATGCGCTTTCGCCACTCACCGTCCCCACGCTCAGCGAACCGGCTTACAGCTACGTCCTGGTCGATTGCCCGCCGTCGTTGAATTTGCTGACCGTCAACGCCATGGCGGCGGCGCACGCCATCCTCGTACCGCTTCAATGCGAGTTCTTCGCGCTCGAAGGACTGTCGCAACTCCTCAAGACCGTCGATTTAGTGCGCGATCAGCTCAACCCCGAACTCACCATCCATGGCGTCGTGCTCACCATGTACGACTCGCGCAACACGCTGTCCGGCCAGGTCGTCGCCGATGTGCGCGAATTCATGGGAGCAAAAGTTTACGAGACCATCATTCCCCGCAACGTGCGGGTGTCGGAAGCGCCGTCCTACGGCAAGCCCGTGCTGATGTACGATCTCAAATGCAGCGGCAGCGAAGCGTATATGCGGCTCGCCACCGAGGTCATTCAGCGCGAACGAGAAATATGCGCCTGACTTTGTTTGGTCGCGCACCGGCGCGAGCGGATCAATCAAGGCGTGGATGACGAACCGGCAGATGGAGGGGCAATGACCGATGGCGCGGGGAATCCGGCGATGGCGGAGGAGGGAGGACGGAGACGGTTAGGGCGCGGCCTCGCCGTGTTGATCGGCGACGTCGCCGAAGAGCCGTCGGCCGAGCGTCCGCGCGGCGCGCGTCGGCTGCCGACCGGGTCACTGCGGCCGAATCCGCACAATCCACGACGCACGTTTTCCGACGCCGAGCTTGAAGAGCTCACCGCGTCGCTGCGCGAGCGCGGCATCATTCAGCCGATTGTGGTGCGGCAAACGCGCGGCGCTACCGGCGATTACGAGATTATCGCCGGCGAGCGGCGCTGGCGAGCGGCGCAGCGCGCCGGCCTGCACGAAGTTCCGGTCGTCGTGATTGAAGCGACCGATGCGGAAGCGCTGCAACTTGCCATCATCGAGAACGTGCAGCGCGCCGATCTCAACGCGCTCGAAGAGGCGCAAGGTTATCGGGCGCTGATCGACGAATTCGGCAACAGCCAGGAAGATATCGCCAAAATCGTCGGCAAGAGCCGAAGTTACGTCGCCAATACACTGCGGCTGTTAAAACTCTCGGACACGGTGAAGGCCTACATTCACAGCGGCAAGCTCACCGCCGGCCACGCGCGCATGCTGATCGGCGAGCCGAATGCCGACGAGCTGGCGGAAGAAATCATCGCCCGCGAACTCAATGTTCGCCAAGTCGAAGCGATGGCGCGCGAGCGGGCAGGGAAGAGCAACAAACAAACAAAACGCAACGCGCGCGGCGCGGCTGCAAAAGATGCCGACGTGCTGGCCTTCGAAAAACGCGTGTCCGATGCGACTGGCCTGGTTGTGAGCATCGATCACCGAGAGGATCACGGCACGCTGACAATCCGCTATGGCAATCTCGAACAGCTCGATGATCTGGTCCAGCGGCTGGTGCGCGGGCAGTAAGCGCGCGCCCACTTCAATTTAAAAGCAAGACATCCTACGCCCGGCGCTGACGCGCCTGATCGACCCGCTCGATCAGGTCGGCAATGATCGGGCTTGTTGAAAACGGCACCAAACGCACCGGCGCGACAAATGCGATTTGGTCGCCGAAGGTCGTCGGCTGACGTACCGACAAGGTGACGCGCGGCGGATTTATCACTGTGGAGTAACTGACGTTCTTGATGTCGCGAAGCGCGACGCGCTCTTCCTGGCCCCGGTTTTTGATCAGCAAAGCCTCGCCATCGTCCCAGACCTCGTCGACCAGATCGAACACCAGCTTCTTCATAACGAAGTAGCCGAAGCCCATCATGATCAGGGGAACGATGAGGAAAGGAAACGGCGGGGGGCCGTCTCGCGCTCCGGCAAAAAACAGCGGAATGGCGATGAACAGGATCAGGAATCCAAACCAGAAAGCCGGGAAGATGCGCTTGTAGAAAAACGTCATCTTCGACGAGATGCGGCGCATAGCGATTTGCGGGAACTACTCCGCCGCGGTTTGTCCGGCGCTGCCGGTACCGAACCGGCGCTCGATATAATCGATGACGAGCTTCTCAAAGTCCTGCGCCACGGTCGGGCCGCGCAGCGTGATCGCCTTCTTGCCGTCAATGAAAACAGGTGCGGCGGGCGCTTCGCCGGTGCCGGGGAGCGAGATGCCGATATCGGCATGCTTGGACTCGCCGGGTCCGTTGACGATGCAGCCCATCACCGCGACGTTGAGCCCTTCGACGCCGGGATAGCGCGTTTTCCATTCCGGCATCGAGTTGCGAATGAAGTTTTGGATCTTGGCTGCGAGCTCCTGGAAGGTGGTCGAAGTGGTGCGGCCGCAGCCGGGGCAGGCGGCGACCAGCGGCACGAAAGTGCGGAGGCCAATGGTCTGCAACAATTCCTGCGCGACTTTGACTTCCAGCGTGCGGTCGCCGTTCGGCTCGGGCGTGAGCGAGATGCGAATGGTGTCGCCGATGCCTTGCTGCAGGAGCACACCCAAAGCAGCGGAGGAGGCGACAATGCCCTTCGAACCCATGCCGGCCTCGGTCAGGCCGAGGTGCAACGCATAGTCCGATCGCCGCGCCAGTTCGCCATAGACGGCGATCAAATCCTGCACAGCGGAAACCTTGCCGGAGATAATGATCTTGGAGCGGGGCAGGCCGATTTCCTCAGCGCGCGCGGCTGACAGCAACGCGGATTGCACCATGGCTTCGCGGGTGACGTCGCGTGCGTCGACTGGGCGATTGGAGCGCGCATTCTCGTCCATCAGGTGCGTAAGCAATTCCTGATCGAGCGAGCCCCAATTGGCGCCGATGCGCACCGGCTTGTTGTGACGGATCGCGGTCTCGATGATGGCGCCGAACTGCCGGTCCTTTTTTTCCTTGAAGCCGACATTGCCGGGATTGATGCGATATTTGTCGAGCGCCTCGGCGCACGCCGGATGGTCGGCCAGCAGCTTGTGGCCGATGTAATGAAAGTCGCCGATGATCGGCACGTCGACATTCATTTTCAGGAGCCGGTCCTTGATGTGCGGCACCGCGGCCGCCGCCTCGTCGCGGTCGACCGTGACGCGCACGAGTTCTGAACCGGCACGGGCCAATGCCGCCACTTGCCTTGTCGTCCCCTCGACATCGGCGGTGTCGGTATTGGTCATCGACTGCACCACCACGGGTGCGCCGCCACCGACGGTGACGTTGCCGACCTTCACGGCGACCGTCTGGTGCCGTTCGGCAATGCCGGAATACTCGATCATGAACGGTTCCTGTTACGCGTTATCGGCCCCGCGCCAGGGCCGCAAACTGGGCATGGATATAGCCTTATCGGGGCCGGTTTACGAGCACCAGCCCGCCCGCGACCAATGCGACGGCTAAGGCAAACGCCGGCGTTAAGGGCTCACCCAGGACGAGAGCGCCGGCAGCAACGCCGAACAGGGGGGTCAAAAAGGTAAATGCCGAGAGCCGCGTGGCGGAATAGCGCACCACAAGCGCGAACCAGACTACGTAGGTGACGCTGACGACCCAAATTGTCTGGTAAGCGAACGCGCCCAGCGCGATCGAAGACGGCATCGCCTCGATGCGCTCGCCGAACGCCACCGAAGCGGCGCCAAGAAGCGGTGCCGAGACCACGAGCTGATACAGCATGGTCTTCTCCGGCCTGACGTCCTTGAGCGCGCTTGCCTTGATCACCAGCGTGGTTGCCGCCCACGCCAATGCTGCGCCGACCATCATGATATCGCCCAGCATCTGACGCGGATCGGCGGCGGGCGTCGGCAAACCGAATGCGATCACAATGCCCGCGAACGAGAGCGCCAGCCCGAACCATTGCGAGGAATGGAAATGATCGCCGGGAATGAACCAGCGCGATCCGATCACCACAAAGAACGGCGCCAAATAGATGAACAAAACGGCACGCGTCGCGGTGGTCCAAAGCAGGCCCGGATAAATGAACAGAAATTCGAGCGCGAACAGGACGCCGGCGGCTATGCCCGCCAGCAGCGTGCCGTCTCGTTCGAACAGCGCGATGCCGCGCCAACGCGCCCAGCCAGCGACGAGTGCCGCGGCTATGACCGACCGTGCCGCTGACTGCAGGAACGGCGGGATGTCGTGAATGGCCAGTTTAATTGCGACTTGATTGAAGCCCCAGCACAGCGACAGCCCGACCACGATCGCGATGGCGAGCGCGTCAAGCGGGCGGGAATTTGCGGGGGGATGCACCAACGCCGCGCCTTCAAAAATGCCGCGCGTCTTTTAGTGCTGCCGGCAATGCGAGCAAATACCGGTGATTTCGATCACCGGGCTTTTCGGGGTAAAGCCCGCGGCGCGACAGGACGCTTTGAGCGAGTTGGTCGCCGCGCCGCCCGGCGCTTCGCCGACAGCGCCGCACTGTTCGCAAATCAGGAAAATCACCGGATCATTGCCGGCGTGACTGTGCACGCAGGCAACGAAAGAGTTGCGGCTTTCAATGCGATGAACCAATCCGTTTTCGCGCAAAAAATCGAGTGCCCGATAGACGGTGATCGGCGCCGGCCGCCGTTTGGCGCCAAGCCGATCCATGATCTCATAAGCGCCAAGCGGCTTATGGCTGGTCAGCAACGCTTCGAGCACTTGGCGACGTGTTTGCGTCAGGCGCTGCGCCCGCGCGGTACATAACCGCTCGGCGTGCGCAAGCGCCGTGCTCGTGCAGCTACCGTGATCGTGGTCCGGCGCTGGAAATACGGTTTGGGCTTTTGAGGTCATGCCGCCTTGGGATTTTCACCGCAATCTAGATAATGATCTCGTCCTATCGCGAAAACGTGAGGCGGGCTGGAATTTTGATGTTGCACCGCAGCAAGAACCGTCCCACATTCCCGCGATCTCGGCCAATGTCACGCCGCAACGCCGCTGACAAGCACGCGGCCGCGGGGCGGCACTTTCATAATTGAGGGTCAATATGCTGAAAGGAAAGACCGCGCTGGTCACCGGCTCCACCTCAGGCATTGGCTTAGGCTATGCGCGGGCACTTGCCGCGCAGGGCGCCAACCTTACTTTGAACGGCTTCGGCGACAAGGACGCGATCGAACAACTGCGCGTCGGGATCGAGAAAGAGTTTGGCGTGCGGGCGTTCTATTCGCCGGCCGACATGACCAAACCCGACCAAATCGCCGACATGGTGCATGCCACCGAAAAAACCTTTGGCGCGCTCGATATTCTCATCAACAATGCCGGCGTTCAGTTCGTCTCTCCGATCGAGGACTTTCCGATCGAGAAATGGAATCAAATAATCGCCATCAATCTTTCGTCGGCCTTCCATACCATCCGCGCCGCCGTTCCCGGCATGAAGTCACGCAAATGGGGCCGCATCGTCAACACCGCGTCGGCGCATTCGCTGGTCGCGTCCCCGTTCAAGGCCGCATACGTGTCCGCCAAGCACGGCCTTGCCGGCCTCACCAAGACGGTCGCGCTCGAAGTCGCGACTTTCGGCATCACGGCCAATTGCATCAGTCCCGGTTACGTTTGGACGCCGCTGGTCGAGGCGCAAATTCCAGACACCATGAAGGCCCGCGGCATGACCGCAGAGCAGGTCAAGCACGACGTGCTCCTGGCCGCGCAACCGACCAAGGAATTCGTTACCATCGACGAAGTCGCTTCGCTCGCCGTTTATTTCTGTTCGGATGCGGCAAAAGCGATTACCGGCGCCAATCTGTCCATCGACGGTGGTTGGACCGCGGCGTGAGATTCGGCGCGACCTGAGTTTGATCAGCTCGCGGACCTTGGCCGGACACCGCCATGAAGAACCCCCTCACCGCGCTGTTGCCGGGCCGCGCGCCGAATAGCACGCCGCCGCTGATCACCAAGCGCATCAATCTGGCGCTGCAAGGCGGCGGCGCGCATGGGGCGTTCACGTGGGGCGTCCTCGAACATTTGCTGAGCGACGGTCGCCTCCACTTCGAAGGCATTTCCGGCACGTCGGCCGGTGCCGTCAACGCCGTCATGCTCGCCGACGGCCTGATCCACGGCGGGCCCGAGGAAGCGCAGAAACGGCTTGCCGATTTCTGGCGCGCGGTCAGCAACAATGGGAATCTCCCAGCCATGCAGCGCGCGGTGGTCGAGCGGATGCTGTCCTTTATTCCGCTCGAGGGCACGCCGATGCAAGCTTGGCTCGAAACGCTGGCGCGCTACTTTTCGCCTTACGATTTCAATCCGCTCAACATCAATCCGTTGAAGGATCTGTTCGAGCGTTTCGTCGATTTTGAAGCGTTGCGCGCGGCTCGCGACCTGCAGATCTTTATCTCAGCGACTAATGTCCAGACCGGCCGCGTGCGCATCTTCTCCCGCGATAAGATCACCGCCGAAGCTTTGATGGCTTCGGCGTGCCTGCCCCTCTTGTTTCGCGCCGTCGAGATCGACGGGATCCCCTACTGGGATGGCGGCTATCTCGCCAACCCGGTGATCTTTCCGTTCTACGGCACGACCAAGACCGAGGACGTTCTGGTCGTGCAGATCAATCCGCTGGTCCGGCAGGCGACTCCGACGTCGGCCAATGAGATCATGAATCGCATCAACGAGATTACGTTCAACTCGTCGCTGCTTTCGGAGTATCGCGCCATCGAATTTGTTGCTCGCTTGATCGATCAAGGCCGGTTGCCCCGCGGCATCGGGCGCGGCCAGTACCGGCGGATCAACGTGCACCGCATTGTGCTCGACCACCACGGCACGGCGTTTGACGCGGCCAGCAAAGTCTCGACGGATTACACCCTTTTCGAAGCGCTGCATGTGGCTGGCAAGCGCGCGGCGCGCCGTTTCCTCGACGATCACTTCGACGATATCGGCGTCAAAGGTACCGTCGACCTCGCGGCCGAAGCACGCGCCGAGTGGGCGTGATGCGATTTGACCAATGGCCGATGTGACGCCGCTGTTGTCCGCTGAAGTCGGCGGCGCCCGGCTCGATGTCTGCGTTGCCGACATCACGACGCTTGAACTCGATGCCATCGTCAACGCGGCGAACTGCACCTTGCTCGGAGGTGGCGGCGTTGACGGCGCCATCCACCGCGCCGCCGGACCGGAAATGTTGGCCGAATGCCGTACGCTCGGTGGCTGTGAAACCGGCGGCGCGAAAATCACACGGGGCCATCGGCTGAAAGCCAGGCACGTGATCCACGCGGTGGGTCCGGTGTGGAGCGGCGGTCGAAAGGGCGAAGATGAACACCTCGCTTCTTGTTATCGGACTGCGCTTGAACTTGCGGCCGCCCATCGTCTTGGCTCGCTCGGCTTTCCCGCGATCTCAACGGGCGTCTATCGTTTTCCGCCGGAGCGCGCGGCCGGATTGCGGTCGGCGCCGTCTCCTCGGAACTGGCGGCGGCGTCTCGCGGCATCACGCGCGTGGTTTTCTGCTGTTTTTCGCTGGATGCTGCGAAGCACTACCTCGATGCTCTTACCGATCTCGGCCTGACATAAAGGGCCCAAGGCTTGAGGCTGTTGCAACCCTGCCCTGTGGTCTGCGCGCTGGATAAAATATAAGCTAGCTTATATTAAGCGGGCTGGAAAAACAGGTGTTCGCAATGCCTCCGGTTTCGCGACGGCGAGAATTCGCCTTTATGCTCAATGACGTGGCTCGCTTGCTCCGCACCTATGCGGATCATCGCGCGGCGCAATACGGTATGACCAGGGCTCAATGGGCCGTCCTCGTTCGCCTCGACCTCTCCGAAGGCCTCAACCAGTCGGAACTTGCCGAGACGCTCGATTTGCAACCCATCACGCTGACCCGGCTGCTCGACAAGCTGTGCGACAGCGGCCTTATCGAGCGGCGCGCCGACCCTGCGGACCGCCGGGCCAAGCGTCTGTTCCTGACGCCGGCGGCTCGTCCGCTGTTGAAACAGCTCGCCGCTCTCGGCGAGGAAACCATGAACAGCGCCACGGAAGGGCTGTCACAAGACGACATCGAACGCATGGTGTCGGAGCTTGTAACGGTTAAAGACAACCTGCGCCGGTTAATCCAGCAGCGACATGCCAACGTGGCAGGGGGAGCGCGCCACTATGGCTGAACCCGCACGCAAGACTGTCTCCCCGGTCCGCGATGAGATTGCGGAAGCGCCGCGGACGGCCCCGGTCGCGCCAGTCTCTCCGGTAGAGAAGCGCGGCAAGGATCGAAGCAAAGCACCGGACAAAGGGCGCAAGGGCGGCCGTCGCAAGCGGCTGCGCTGGGTGTTGTTCGCGCTGTTGCCGATTGCGCTGATTGCCGGCGCCTATTGGTACGTCACCGGCGGCGCCGTGATGTCTACCGATGACGCTTACGTCAACGCGCAAAAGGTCGGAATCTCGACCGACGTTTCCGGCATCGTTCAGGAAGTTTTGGTGCACGACAACGAGCACGTTTCGGCGGGCCAAGTGCTTTACCGGCTCGATCCGCGACAGTTCCAGATTGCGCTCGACAATGCCAAGGCCAATTTGGCGCAAGTCGCGCAAACGCTCGAACTCGATGAAAGAAGACTATAAGCGCATGGTGAGCGACGTCGCCGCTCAACAAGCCCAGGTCGATCTCGACAAGACCAATTTCGATCGCGCACAGATGCTGCTGCGCAGCGGCACCGCCACGCAGGCGACCTTCGATCAGGCGAATTACACACTCCAGAACAACACCGGCAAGCTGAAGGCGCTCCAGGAGCAAACAAAAGTGCAGCTGGCGCGGCTCGGCGGCAACGTCGACACCCCGACGCCCGAGCTCCCGCAATATTTGCAGGCACAAGCGCAAGTCGCCGAAGCCCAGCGGCAACTTGATCATACCGTCATAACTGCGCCGTTCGGCGGCATCGTCACCGATGTGCCGGCGATCGCACCGGGCAAATATCTGGCCGCTTCGACGACCGCGTTCTTCCTGGTCGACACCGATCACGTCTGGGTCGACGCCACGCCGAAAGAGACCGAGCTGACTTACGTGCGCCCTGGGCAAACGGCGACGGTGACCGTTGACACCTATCCCGATGTCGAATGGCACGGCATTGTCGAGAGCGTGAGCCCGGCGGCGGCACAAGAATTCGCGCTTCTGCCGGCGCAGAATACCAGCGGCAACTGGGTTAAGGTCGTGCAACGCGTGCCGATGCGCATCCGCATCGATACCAGCGACCGGAATTTGCCGCCGCTGCGCGCGGGAATGAGCGTTATCGTCGACGTCGACACCGGCCACGCTCGCGGCCTTCCACATTTCCTGACCGCATTGTTCGGCCACCGGCAGCACAGTGTGCAGTAATGGGCGGCGAGCTCGTAGCCGAGGGCGGTAATCGCGGGGCGCTTACCTGCTGCGTCATCCTCGCGACGCTCATGCAGGCGCTCGATACCACCATCGCCAACGTGGCGCTGCCCTACATGCAGGGCAGCGTATCGGCGAGCCAGGACCAGATTGCCTGGGTGCTGACGTCCTACATCGTCGCCGCCGCTATCATGACGCCGCCGACCGGCTTTCTTGCCGGCCGCTTCGGGCTGAAGCGTCTGTTCATGGTTGCCATTACCGGCTTCACCGTGGCGTCGATGCTCTGCGGCATGGCGCAGAGCTTGAATCAGATCGTGTTGTTTCGGGTGATGCAGGGCGCTTTCGGTGCCTCGCTGGTTCCGCTGTCGCAGACCGTTCTGCTCGGCTCGTATCCGCGGGAGCGCCAAGGCTTCGCCATGGCGCTGTTCGGCATCGGCGTCATGATCGGCCCGGTGCTGGGGCCGGTGCTCGGCGGCTGGCTGACCGAGAATTACAGCTGGCGCTGGGTGTTCTACATCAACCTCCCGATCGGCATCATCGATCTCATTGGCATCATGATCTTTCTGCCGGAGTTCCCGGCGAACTCGAAAGATCGGCTCGATTGGTTCGGTTTCGGCACGCTTAGCCTTGCGCTTGGCGCGCTGCAAATCATGCTCGACCGCGGCGAAGAATTGGATTGGTTCAGTTCCGGCGAGATCATGATCGAAGCGATCGTCGCCGTGTCGGCGTTCTATTTGTTCATCGTCCACACCTTTACCGCCGATAAGCCATTCGTGCGGCCTGGACTGTTTCGCGACCGCAACTTCGCCGCCGGCATGTTGTTCATCGCCGTGGTCGGCCTCACCTACTACGCGTCCATGGCGCTGCAGCCGCCTTATCTGCAGGAATTGATGAACTACCCCGTCGTCACCGCTGGCCTCGTCATGGGGCCGCGCGGGATCGGGACCATGGCGTCCATGCTGTTCGTCGGCCGTCTCGTCGGGCGTGTCGACACGCGTTATTTGCTTATCGTCGGGTTATCGCTCACCGCCTGGTCGTTCTATCAAATGACCGGATGGACGCCGGACGTTTCGCAGGGAACGATAATCGGCATCACCATGGTGCAGGGTTTCGGCCTCGGCTTCCTGTTCGTGCCGCTGAGCGCGGCGACCTTGTCAACACTGCCAATGTCGGAGCGCGCCGAAGGCGCCGGCCTGTTCAGCCTGTCACGCAACATTGGCTCGAGCGTTGGCATTTCGGTGGTGAACAGCATGTTGGTGCAGAATACCCAGGCCAATCACGCCGCCATTGTGCCGAGCGTTAATGCGGTGAATCGCGGGTTCGAAAATCCGCTCATAGCGCACGCCTGGAATCCGCTCACCGCCGCCGGACGCGCCGCGCTCGACGCGGTGATCACGCGGCAAGCGCAGATCATCGCCTATATCGACGATTACAAGATGCTGATGATCGCAACGCTGGTGGTGATGCCGCTGCTGATCTTCTTCAAGCGGCCGTCGCGCGGCGCGCCGGCGCCGGCGATCGTTCACGACTAAGTCTGATGGGTCGTCCCAATGCGCAAGCGGCGGGCCAGTGGCCCGCCGCTCGGTCTTAGTGCGAAATGTGGCGGCTACTCGCCGGCAGCGGCTTCGCGCGGCTGTTCGGCGCCTTCGGCCTTTTGCTTGGCTTCGAGATCTTCGCCGGTCTGCTGATCGACGACCTTCATCGACAGCCTGACCTTGCCGCGCTCGTCGAAGCCGAGAAGCTTGACCTTGACCTTGTCGCCTTCCTTGACGACGTCGGAGGTCTTCTGCACCCGCCGCGGTGCGAGCTGGCTGATGTGCACGAGGCCATCCTTGGCGCCGAAGAAATTCACGAAGGCGCCGAAGTCCATGACCTTGACGACGGTGCCTTCGTAGATGTGACCGATCTCCGGTTCGGAAGCGATCGACTTGATCCAATTGATCGCCGCGTTGATCGATTCGCCGCTGGCGGAGGCGACCTTGACGGAGCCGTCGTCGGAAATGTCGATCTTGGCGCCGGTCTTTTCCACGATCTCGCGGATCACCTTGCCGCCCGACCCGATCACTTCGCGGATCTTGTCGACCGGGATCTTGAAGGACTCGATACGCGGAGCATGCTCGCCGAGTTCGGCGCGGGCCTGCGTAATCGCCTTTCCCATCTCACCCAAGATGTGCAAGCGGCCGTCCTTCGCCTGGGCCAGCGCAATGCGCATGATCTCTTCGGTGATGCCCGCGATCTTAATGTCCATCTGCAGCGATGTAACACCGTCTTCAGTGCCGGCTACCTTGAAGTCCATGTCGCCGAGATGATCCTCGTCCCCGAGAATATCGGAGAGGACGGCAAAGCGTTCCGCTTCCTTGATCAGCCCCATGGCGATGCCGGCGGTCGGCCGCTTCAGCGGCACGCCCGCGTCCATCAGCGCCAGCGAGGAACCGCATACTGTCGCCATCGAGGACGAACCGTTCGACTCGGTAATCTCGGAAACGAGACGGATGGTGTAGGGGAACTCCTCTTTTGACGGCAGCATCGGATGGATCGCGCGCCAAGCAAGTTTGCCATGGCCGATCTCGCGGCGCCCCGGCGCGCCGATGCGGCCGGTTTCACCAACCGAGAAGGGCGGGAAATTGTAGTGCAGCAGGAAGGTTTCTTTGTAGGTCCCCTGCAGCGCATCAATGAACTGCTCGTCCTCGCCGGTACCGAGCGTCGCGACCACCAGCGCCTGGGTCTCGCCGCGGGTGAACAAAGCCGAACCGTGGGTGCGCGGCAACACGCCGACTTCGCAAACGATCTGCCGAACGGTTTTTACGTCGCGGCCGTCGATGCGTGTCCCGGTATCAAGGATATTCCAGCGGACGATCTTGGCTTCGAGCTCCTTGAACACGGCGGCGATCTCGAGCTTGTCGTGCTTGGGTTCGCCGCCTTCCGGAAAGAAGTGCGCCATCACCCGCTGCTTGACCGCGGCGACCGCATCCTGGCGGTCTTGCTTACGCACGATTGAATAGGCCGCGCGCAGATCCTTTTCGGCCAGGCCGAGAATTTGCTTTTCCAGCGCGCTGTGATCGGAAACGATAAGCTCGCGTGGTTCTTTCGCCGCCTTTTCTGCAAGCCGGATAATGGCTTCGATCACCGGCTGGAAATGCCGGTGCCCGAACATCACTGCGCCGAGCATGATGTCTTCGGATAGCTCTTTCGCTTCCGATTCCACCATCATCACCGCATCCTGCGTGCCGGCGACGACGAGGTCGAGCTGGGTTTCCGGCATCTCATCCAGGGCCGGATTGAGCACGTATTCATTGCCGATGAAGCCGACGCGGGCGGCGCCGATCGGGCCCATGAACGGCGCGCCGGAGAGCGTGAGCGCCGCGGAAGCCGCGACCATCGCCACGATATCGGGATCGTTCTCCTGGTCGTGCGACAGCACCGTAACGGTCACCTGCGTATCGCAGCGCCAGCCTTCGGCAAATAGCGGACGGATCGGCCGATCGATCAGGCGCGACGTCAGCGTGTCCTTTTCGGTCGGACCCCGCTCGCGCTTGAAGTAGCCGCCCGGAATCCGGCCGGCGGCGTAGTATTTTTCGGTGTAGTTCACAGTCAGCGGAAGAAAATCGATTCCTTCTTTCGGCTGCTTGGCGGCGACGACGGCGGCGAGCACGGTGGTCTCGCCGTAAGTGGCCATGACGGCGCCATCGGCTTGCCGCGCGACCTTTCCGGTCTCTAGCGTGAGTGTGCGTCCACCCCAGTCAAGTTGTACACGATGAATATTGAACATTGCGATTGTCTTTCATGGTTTTCGCGTGGCGCGAAAGCCATGAGCAAGACGGCGAGAGGCTGTCGTTCGCAACCGGGTTGCGAATCCAAACAGCATCCGGCGATCCTGCCATGGCCATCGGGCCTTTTCCGCGACATTTGACGGGCCTTTACCCGTCTCAAATCGGCAGAACTTATTCTGCCGGGTAAATGGCGGAAACGTCATTGCGCACCGCCGACACGCGCGGAAAAGTCCGCGCGCAAACTTTGAATCAGCGGCGGATACCCAGCCGCTCGATCAATTCCTTGTAACGTCCTTCGTTGGTACGTCGAAGGTAATCGAGAATTTGGCGCCGCTGCGACACGAGCTTTAACAGCCCGCGCCGCGAGTGGTTGTCTTTGGCGTGTGTCTTGAAGTGCTCGGTGAGGTTATTGATCCGCTCCGACAACAGCGCAACCTGAACTTCAGGTGAGCCAGTATCGCCGGATTTTACGGAATACGTCTTGATAACCTCCGCCTTGCGTGCGGTCGTAATCGACATCGTCTACTAAACCTTTCGTTTACCTACGTGCGCGGCCTGTTATGCCGGCCAGATTAAAGACGCGCTTGGGAACGATTTCTCCGCGCTCGACCTCGGCAATGGCAACGAGCTGACCGCCCGAAGCGACTTGTACCAGGCCGTTGACGACGGTGGCGTCGCGCCCTCGCATGAGGACGGCTTGACCCCTTTGGAGCCTTGCCGCATCTGCCGGACTAACGGCCAGCGCCGGGATGTCGTCCAGCGCGGTCTCGACCGGCAGTAGCAAGTCGGCGAGGTTTCCCTCACCGGCGGCCGCTCTATGGCACAAAGATTCAAGCTGTTCCAGCGAAATCATGGCGGTTTCGCCGAACGGGCCGACGCGGTTGCGGCGAAGCGCGCAAACATGCCCGAGCGTGCTTAATACTCGGCCAAGGTCACGGGCCAGCGCGCGAACATAAGTGCCCTTTCCACATTCGGCATTCAGCACCGCGTGGTCGCGATCCGGCATTTCCACCAAGTCGAGGCGATGGACCGTGACTGCGCGTGGCGCAATTTCAACTGTTTCGCCTTCGCGAGCGAGATCGTAGGCGCGCGCCCCCTCGATCTTCACCGCGGAAAAACGCGGCGGAACCTGCTGAATTATGCCGGTAAAGCCCGGCAGGGCGGCGGTGATTTCAGCCACATCTGGGCGGCGGTCGCTCGTTGCCACGATGCGGCCTTCGGCATCATCGGTGTCGCGTTCCTCGCCCCAGCGGACGGTAAACGCATAGGTCTTGCGGCCGTCGACGACGAAGGGCACCGTTTTCGTCGCTTCGCCGAGCGCAATCGGCAATAGCCCCGATGCGAGCGGGTCGAGTGTGCCGGCATGGCCGGCACGTTTGGCGGCGAACAGACGCTTGGCGACAGCGACGGCGTGAGTGGATGTCATGCCGATCGGCTTATCGAGCACGATCCAGCCGTGCACGTCGCGCTTTTGCCGCTTCTTCTGGGCCGCCCTCGACCCTTGGTGAGGTGGGTCGGAATGTTCCCTCTCCCCTTGAGGCGGAGGGTTAGCGAAGGGGGTAAGCTGAACGACGTCGCCCTCGGGGGGCGAGGGATCGTTGTCAGCCATGCGCTGCGGGTCGCCCGCCATCAATCGTCTTTCCCGCCGCCAAGGTCGCGTTTGACTTCAGGCGTTTGCAGGAGCTTGGCGATCCGGTCCGCTTCATCGAAGCTTTCATCGAGGCGAAAACGGATGTCCGGCGCAAATTTCAGATTGACGCGCCGCGCGATCTCGCCGCGCACGTAGCGCTTGTTCCGATCGAGTGCCGCGATCACCGCCTGTTCGTCACGGCCGCCAAGCGGCATGACGTAAATCGTCGCGAGCCGCAGATCGGGGCTCATGTGCACTTCAGGAATGGTAATCATGTGCGCTTCGATCACCGGATCGTGGACGTCGCCGCGCGACAGCATGGCGGCGAGTTCATGACGGATCAGTTCGCCGACACGCAGTTGTCGTTGCGACCCGCCGGCGGAGTGATTTTGGTGGTGATGCCGAGGCATGATCAATTCTTTATTCTTGCTTGTCACCGTCCGCCAATGCGGACGATCCAGTGACCCCAGTTGCTCGATGACTACCGGATGCCCCGCCTCCGCGGGGCATGACACGCTAGCAAGCGAACGTGAGTATTGGACTCACAGCGTCCGCTGCACGCTCTCCACGCGATAGCATTCGATCACATCGCCGACTTTCATGTCCTGATAGTTTTCGAATGCCATGCCGCATTCCTGTCCGGCGACGACCTCGCGCGCATCGTCCTTGAAGCGCTTGAGCTGTGACAGCTTGCCCTGATGGACAACGATGCTGTCGCGAATGAGACGCACATTGGCGCCGCGCTCGACCACGCCGTCGGTCACCCGGCAACCGGCGACGTTGCCGACCTTCGAGACCTTGAAGACTTCGAGGATGGTGGCATTGCCCAGCATCGTCTCCCGCAGTGTCGGCGCCAGAAGCCCCGACATCGCTTTCTTCACGTCGTCGACCAGATCGTAAATGATGTTGTAGTAGCGGATTTCGACTCCCGCCTGCTCCGCCGCTTCACGCGCTTCCTTATGCGCGCGAACGTTAAAGCCGATCAGTGCGGCATTGGATGCCTGCGCCAAAGTCACGTCCGACTCGGTAATCCCACCGGCGCCGGAAAAGATCACGCGGGCCGCGACTTCCTCGGTCGAAAGTTTTTCCAACGCCCCGACAATGGCTTCGATCGAGCCTTGCACGTCGCCTTTCACCACCAGCGGAAATTCTTTGCGGCCGGTTGTCTTGAGCTGACTCATCATCTGCTCGAGCGAACCGCGCATGCCGGTCTGCCGGGCCGCCATGATGTCGCGCTTTTGCCTCGCGCGGTAATCGGCGATTTCACGGGCCCGGGCTTCAGTCTCGACTGCGGCCAAGCGGTCGCTTGCTTCGGGCGTGCCGTTGAAGCCGAGTACCTCCACCGGCATCGACGGGCCGGCGGCGACCACCGCATGCCCGGTGTCGGAAACGAGCGCCCGCACACGCCCCCATTCCGAGCCGGCGACGACGATGTCGCCGGGCTTCAACGTGCCGCGCTGAACGAGGACCGTGGCCACGGGGCCGCGGCCGCGATCAAGCCGCGCCTCGATCACCGTGCCTTCGGCAGCCCGGTTCGGGTTGGCCCTTAGTTCGAGCACTTCGGACTGCAGCGCGATGACATCGAGCAGCTTGTCGAGATTGCGCTTCTCCTTCGCCGAGACTTCAACTTCGAGAGTGTCGCCGCCGAGCGATTCGACCTGGATCTCGTGCTGGAGCAGCTCGGTGCGCACGCGCTCGGGTTTGGCGTCCGCTTTGTCGATCTTGTTGATCGCAACAATGATTGGAACCTTGGCGGCTTTAGCGTGATGGATCGCTTCGATCGTTTGCGGCATTACGCCGTCGTCGGCAGCGACCACAAGAACGACGATGTCGGTAATCTTGGCGCCGCGCGCCCGCATCGCCGTGAAAGCGGAGTGACCGGGGGTATCGATGAAGGTGATGCGGCCTCCGGACGGCGACGTCACCTGATAGGCGCCGATATGTTGGGTGATGCCGCCGGCCTCGCCGGCCGCGACTTCGGTCGAGCGAATGGCGTCAAGCAGTGATGTCTTGCCGTGGTCGACGTGGCCCATAATGGTGACCACAGGCGCGCGCGGCAGGAGATTTTCCGGAGCGTCGGGGGCATCGAACATGCCCTCTTCAACGTCAGACTCGGCGACTCGGCGTACGGTGTGACCGAGCTCCTCGGCGATCAGCTGGGCGGTATCGGCGTCGATCGTATCGGTGATCTTCGCCATATGACCCTGCTGCATGAGGATGCGGATCACATCTACGCCGCGTTCGGCCATGCGGTTGGCCAGTTCCTGGATGGTAATGGTTTCCGGGATTGTTACTTCGCGGGCGATTTTTTCCTTCGGCTCATCGCGATGGCCGGTCATGCGCTGAACGCGCCGGCGGAACGAGGCGACCGAGCGCTCGCGGATATCGTCGGCCGAAAGCGCCGTTACGACGGTCAGACGGCCACGGCGCTTTTCGCCGGCGCGCGGCGCTTTGGGCGCGGGCGCCGGGCGAGCGGGCAGGCCGCGGCGCGCGTTACGCGGCGCCTCTTCTTCCTCGGCTTCCTGCGTCACACGTGCGACGCCGGGCTTGAGTGTCAACTCCGCGCCAAAACGGCGCTTGGCGACTTCGTCGGCTTTGCGCTTGGTTTCTTCGTCGTGCTTGCGCCGTTCCTCTTCATCGCGCTTGCGCGTTTCGGCGGCGACGCGTTCGGCGCGTTCGATTTCTTCGCGGCTTTGGCGAATGCGCGCCTCTTCTTCGGCGATCTTGCGCTCTTCCGCCTCGCGCAGCCGTGCGTCGGCGAGCGCATGCGCGCGGGCGCTGCGTTCTTCTTCGGTCAGGGTGCGAAGAACGACCCCGGAAGGTCTGGCGGGAGCGGCCGCCGGCGCGGATGGTGTGGTTGCCGGCGCGGCGGCTGCGGGTCTTGCCGGCGCGGGACCGGGAGCGCGTTTTGCCGTTGCGGAACCGCGGTCGGGAGTCGTAACAGGCTCAGCCTTGACTTCACCCGGGCCGGCGACGCGACGTTTGACCTTCTCAACTACAACGGACTTGCTGCGGCCATGGCTGAAGCTCTGGCGCACGACGCCCTGCTCGACGCCGCCCCGCTTTAAGGTCAGCGTCTTGGTCGAGCTGACGCTCAGCTTCTCGCCGCTATTCTTGTTCGTCTCGGTCATACACGCTCGTTTCCGTACACACCGGCATTCTCGGCCGGTTGAGTTCGTGCCGCCCCTTGGCCCTGATTGTGCTGATCGCCGGTCCGAAACCGTTCAAGCCGCTGACAGCGCGCCAAAAAGGTCTCGCTCGCTGGGCCGGCGAGCAGGGCTGCATGTACCACATTTGGGCGGTGTAATGCCAAATCCAATTGCGCCGCGGTAAAGAATGTAATGACCGGCGGCCGACCATCCGGCTGTTGGCGGCGCCAAGCCGCCTCAAGCTTCCTTTTGCCGTCCGCTGACGCCTCGGCGGCATGCAATAGGGCGACAACTTCGCCCTTTTCCAGCGCGGTCTCGACCTTGACGAAGCCAGTCAGCGCGGCGCCGGCTTTACCGGCAATCGCCAGGGCATCGAGCGCCGTACGTTCGAGCGACGTTTCGGTTCGCGAGACCAGGTCAGGAGGCAGGCGGACGTCCCGCTTAAATCCGCGCGCGAAAACCTTGCGCTTGATTGCCTCCTCCAGCGCGTCGCGTGTGCCGGTAATCCAAATACCCCGTCCGGGAAGCTTGTTTTTGACGTCGGGGACCGCCTCCCCGACCGGGCCAACCACGAAGCGCACAAGATCGGCGACCGGCCGCACGGTGTGAGTGGCGGCACACAGCCTCGAGAACTGCCGCCGGTCCAATCCGCGGTCGAGCTCTCCGGCTAGCGTGTCATCGCCGATCTGCGCGATCATGGTGCGATCGCTCCCTCACGCCTGCACTTCCGGCATTGCGGCTTCTTCGGCAGCCGGCGGCGGAGCGAGATCGGCCTCGGTGACCCACCCTGCTTTAAGCCGCGCCTGCATGACGAGGGTTTCGGCTTCCTCGCGCGACACATCAAAGCCGTCGAGAATGCCGGCTTCGCGCACGCTCTCGCCGTCCTTGCGTTCGGTCCAGCCGGCAAGGTCGTCGGTGGCGCATCCGGCTAGATCTTCCACGGTCTTGACGCCGTTTTCGCCGAAGCGAACCATCATTGCGGTATTGATGCCGGGAATTTCCTTGAGCGCGTCTTCAACGCCGAGTTCGAGGCGTTTGGCGTCAAGTTCGGCTTCGATCTTCGCCAGATATTCGCGCGCCCGGGTTTGCAGCTCGGACGCGGTATCCTCGTCAAACCCTTCGATGCCCGCGATTTCCTTGGCGTCAACGAGTGCAAGCTCCTCGACCGAGGTGAAACCCTCCGACGCCAACAACTGGCCGATTACCTCGTCGACATTGAGCGCGTCGATGAACATACGGGTGCGGTTCTCGAATTCGGCATGCCGCCGCTCGGATTCCTCCTGCTCGGTGAGGATATCGATGTCCCAGCCAGTGAGTTGCGACGCGAGCCGCACATTTTGCCCGCGGCGGCCGATGGCAAGCGAAAGCTGCTGATCCGGCACCACGACTTCAATGCGCTCCCGTTCCTCGTCGAGCACGACTTTGGCGACTTCGGCCGGGGCGAGCGCGTTGACGACGAAAGTCGCGATATCCTGCGACCAGGGGATGATGTCGATCTTCTCGCCCTGCAACTCGTTCACCACGGCTTGCACGCGCGAGCCGCGCATGCCGACACAAGCGCCGACCGGATCGACCGACGAATCCCGCGATTGGACGGCGATTTTGGCGCGTGAACCCGGATCGCGAGCGACCGCTTTGACCTCGACAATGCCGTCGTAGATTTCCGGCACTTCCTGGGCGAACAATTTCGCCATGAATTGCGGGTGTGTGCGCGACAGGAAAATCTGCGGACCGCGCTGTTCGCGGCGCACGTCGTAAATGTAGGCGCGGATGCGGTCGCCGTTGCGGAAAACTTCGCGCGGCAACATCTCGTCGCGCCGCACGATCGCCTCGCCGCGGCCGAGATCGACCACCACGTTGCCGTATTCGACGCGCTTGACGATGCCGTTGACGATGTCGCCGATGCGGTCCTTGTATTCCTCGTACTGCCGGTCGCGTTCCGCTTCGCGCACTTTCTGGACAATCACCTGCTTCGCCGATTGCGCAGCGATGCGACCGTATTCGAGCGGCGGCAGCGGATCGGCAATAGTGTCACCAAGCTGCGCGGCGGGATGCCGCCGGCGCGCGTCCTCGAGGCTGATCTGAAACGCGGGATTTTCTACCGCGTCCACCACGAGCATGTGCCGCGACAGATGCAGTTCGCCGCTTTTTGGATCGATCTCGGCGCGAACTTCGGTTTCGCTGCCGTAGCGTGATCGCGCCGCCTTGGCGATCGCGTCCTCCATGGCACCGAGCACGATTTTGCGGTCAATCGCCTTTTCCCGGGCGACCGCGTCCGCGATCTGCAATAGTTCCAGCTTATTGGCGCTTACGGTCGCCATAGTTAGTCTCCGTTGTGTGATTGACGCGCCGCCTCGGCGCCACGTTCGTTCGTTGCTCTGCGACTCGCCCCGCCCTTATTGGTTTTCGCGCGCACCTCGCGCTCTTCCGGTTTGTCAGCCTCGCCGTGCTTGCTCCGCCGCAGCGATTCCGAAATGAGCGCGTCGGTGAGCACAAGTCTTGCCTCGCTCATATCGTCCATCCGCAATAAGACTTCCCGGTTCTCGCCGGCGCTGTCGCTGTAGCGAAGCCGTGCAAAGTCGCCATCGGTGCCGAGAAGCTCGCCGCGAAAGCGCTTGCGGCCGTCGATGGGTGCAAGCATCTCCACATGCGCCAGATGACCCGCGTAGCGCTCGAAGTCGGACCGGCGCACCAGCGGGCGGTCGATTCCGGGCGATGAAATTTCCAACCGATAGGGACCATCGATCAGGTCGGCGACGTCGAGCACCGGCGACAACGCGCGGGACGTCGCTTCGCAATCCTCAATGGCCATGGTTCCGTCCGGACGCTCGGCCATGATCTGAACCGTGCAACCGGCCGAACCGGAAACGCGCACCCGCACCAGCCGATAGCCAAGCTCGGCAAGCACGGGCTCAGCAAGGGCAGCGACGCGGGCCGCGCGGCCGGGCTCGGCAATGAGCCGCGGCTCGTCAGCAAAGCCTGTCAGACTCTCGTCCATCTGGTTCGCTACGATCCGTTGTGCACTCTTAAACCCGGCGCGGAATTTCCCGGCGCTCAGGTAATAAAAAAGAGCGGGTCCCGGGGGGCCCACTCTCAAAATCGTTCAGATCAACCGAACGCTATGAGGTATCCATAATGGATACGCGAAATATAGCGGTTTCCCGGGCGGTTGCAAGGGCCGCGGCCCGGAGCTAACGCCGCCGGAAGATCAAAAAACAGGGCGCGCGCTCTTGCCGCGCCGCCTTGCTGTGGTAGCGGGTGCCGCCAAACGCGGGCCACGGCTGTCGCCAGTCATCGGCGCATTGCGCGGTCCATTCGAAATCTGCCGAGCGCAGAAAACGCTGCAGCGTCCATGCGGCATAGTCGGACACATCCGTGACAAAGCGAATTTCGCCGCCGCGCCGTAACAGGCGAGCGAATTGCGCAATGGTCGGATCCTGAACAAAGCGGCGTTTCCAGTGCCGGCGCTTCGGCCAAGGGTCGGGATGGATGAGTTCGATGCGGGCGAGCGAACCGTCGGGAAGCCATTTCATAAGATTGCTGGCGTCGTCGAAGTGCAGGCGGATGTTTTTCAGACCCGTACTGTCGATGGCGGCCAGCGCTTTGGCCATGCCGTTTACAAAAGGTTCGACGCCAATGAAGCCTTTCGCCGGCTGCGCTGTAGCTTGAGCGATCAAATTCTCGCCGCCGCCGAAGCCGATCTCGAGTTGAATTTCCGAAACCGGCGCAGGAAACAATTCGGCCAGCTCGGCAGGAGCCGGCTGCGCGATGTCGATGGTAAGACGTGGCAGCAACGTTGTCAGCAGCTCCGCTTGCCGGTTACGGAGCTTGTGGCCTTTGCGGCGGCCGAAGAAACTGCGCGCCTGATGAAGTCCGGTGTCCATCGCAGCCGCCGGGGCGTTACGGCCTGACGGGACGAACCATCTCAGTGAGATTGGTCTTGGTTCTGTCCCTCGTCGTGCTGTCCTTGGTCGTCGTGTTGGTCTTGCTGGTGCTGTTGTTGCTCACGCAGCTCCTGCTGATGCTTCTTGGCCATGTGGCGGCCAACGAGGCAGCCCGTTGCCGCGCCGATCAAGCCATGATGATGGGCGTAATGTCCGGCAATGCCGCCAACGATCGCGCCCTTGATGCAGCCCTTGGCGTCTGCCGGAATTGATGTAAGCGCGAGCGCCGGCACCAATAGCGCGGTAGCAAAAATCGCTTTCATATTGCGACGACCTCCGTCATGCAGGCTCGTGCAGGCCGGTCCAACGCCGGCTCTGCGGTTTATCGCCTGCAAGTAGTGCACGCGGTCGATCATAAGCCAGAGCACGGAGCCGCAGCATTTCAAGTTTGCGGCCGCCGCGCTCGATCTGGCTTAGCGGAGGCTGCGCTTAAGCGCGTCGGCGAGGTCAGTGCGTTCCCAGGAAAACCCGCCGTCCTTATCGGGGGCACGGCCGAAATGGCCGTAGGCCGCCGTGCGCCGATAAATCGGGCGGTTCAGCTTCAGCGCCCGGCGAATGCTGGTCGGGCGAAGCGGAAAGAGTTCGGGGAGAAGCTTTTGCAGCTTCGCCTCTTCGACTTTGCCGGTGCCGTGCGTGTCAACATAGACTGACATCGGGTCTGCCACCCCGATCGCATAGGCGATTTGGATGGTGCAATTTTCGGCAAGACCGGCGGCGACCACGTTTTTCGCCAGGTATCGCGCGGCATAGGCGGCCGAGCGATCCACTTTGGTTGGATCCTTGCCGGAAAAAGCGCCGCCGCCGTGTGGCGCATAACCTCCGTAGGTATCGACAATGATCTTGCGGCCGGTGAGGCCGCAATCGCCATCCGGGCCGCCGATAACGAAATTTCCGGTCGGGTTAACGAGGAAATCGCCGGACTTCTTCGGCATCCACCCTTCGGGCAGCGCCAATTCCACCGCGTCCGCGATCATCTCCTTGACGATCCCGGGCGTGTACTTCTTGCCGTTGCGGCTTTGCGCGTTGTGTTGCGTCGACACCACGACTTTAGTGGCGCCAACGGGTTTGCCATCGACATATTTGACGGTGACCTGGCTCTTGGCATCGGGCTGCAAATCGAACAGAGCGCCGGAGCGGCGCTTTTCCGCGAGCACCTTGAGGATCTTGTGCGCGAAATATATCGGCGCCGGCATGAACGAGCCCTTTTCGTAGACCTCGCTCTCGGTACAGGCATAGCCGAACATCATGCCTTGATCGCCCGCGCCTTCCTCCTCGCCGCTCTTCTTCGTTTTTGCGTCGACGCCCATGGCGATATCCGGCGACTGGCCGTGCAGAAGAACTTCGACGTCGGCGCCGTAATAGGAAAATCCGTCCTGGTCGTAGCCAATGTCCTTAACTACCTGTCGTGCCGTCTCAGCGATCAACTCGCGGTTCACCACCGCTTTGTCGCCGTGCTTGTGAAACAGCGGCGCCTGGCCGCGGCCTTCCCCGGCGATGACGATCTTGTTGGTCGTGCACAAAGTCTCGCAGCCGAGCCGGGTATTCACCTTGCTCTCGTCGGCGATGCCAAGCTTGAGATCATTCTCGAGAAAGGCGTCCAAGATGGCGTCGGAAATCTGGTCGCAAACTTTGTCCGGATGTCCTTCCGACACCGATTCACTGGTGAACAGGTAGTTAGAACGTTGCACTGCGTGGCACTCCCCTTCGTCTCTCGCGCGTTTGTTTGATCGCGGCCGGATGCTGTCCCAAAGAGGTTGTTGCAGCGTACCTTCGCGCGGTCAAGATGTGGGCGAAACGTGGGCGGGACGAGGGGCAAACCGGCGCAGAAAAGCCGATTTAGCGTTTGTCGGCTGCGATCTGCTCGACGAGATCGACGATACGCCGGCGAAGTTTGGAGTTGCTGATACGGGTGAACGCTTTAGTCAGCGCCAGGCCGTCGGAGGTGGCAAGGAAATCGGAAACATAGGCCGGCGAAGGGGCTTCGCCGAGGCCGTCGTGCCGCGCACCGCCGACGTTGGGCGCGCCTTCAAAAAAGAACGCGACCGGGACTTGAAGGATCTGCGAAATTTGCTGTAAGCGGCTGGCGCCGATCCGGTTTGTGCCCTTCTCGTATTTTTGCACTTGTTGGAAAGTCAGACCAAGGCTGTTGCCGAGCTTCTCCTGACTCATCGAAAGCATCATGCGGCGCATGCGCACGCGACTGCCGACGTGCTTGTCGATCGGATTAGGGGCCTTTTTGGCAATCATCTGAAAATGCTCTCCTATCGTCGGTCAAAATGGCGGTTGCGCAACATTTAACGCAATTATTTTAAATATCAAACATATGCATAGCACACTGTAAACGTTCCAAATTATTGGCGAGTACTTGGTTAAAGCTCGCTCGAAATAGTTGTGTCAGAATCTTGCTCATCTAACGGTCGTTACCACAATGCCGAGTAACTGTCCGCAGCATCAACTTGCGTCACAGCGAACTTTATCTTTTCTCAGAGTGTACGTTCGCTGTGCGACGCTACTAGAGCTTTAGAAAGCCGCGAGAGCGGCGATAAAAAACGCAGGCCAGCGCAACAAACATCATGACCGCCGCGGGAATGTCGCCAACGCGCGCGTAAATCGGCGGCTCGACCGGTTGCGGCAGTGGCGCGTCGATGACGCCCTCACTGCCGAGCCCGAGCGACTTGACGATTCTTCCAAGCGGATCGACGACGGCGGAAATGCCGGTATTGGCCGCGCGCACCAACGGCAACCCTTCTTCGATGGCCCGCACCCGCGCCTGATGGAAGTGCTGATATGGCCCGGTCGAAATGCCGAACCAGCCATCATTGGTCACGTTAACGATCCAACCCGGCCGATCACCCTTTGGCGTAACCTCGCCCGGAAAAATAATTTCGTAGCAAATGAGCGGCAGCGCCATCGGCGCGCCCGGCACGGCAATGAGCCGATGCCGGTCGCCGGCGAGAAATCCGCCGCGTTGTTTGGTCAGTTGTTGCAGCCCGAGACTTTCAAGGAAGTTCTGAAACGGCAGATATTCGCCGAACGGCACGAGGTGAACTTTGTCGTACAGCGAGACGATCGAGCCATCGTGGTCGATGACGTAGATGGAGTTATAAGCCGCGGGATCGGTGGGATTGACCGGCTCAGCCAAGCGCACCGCACCAGTGATCAAAACCGTGCCGCCGTGCAAAAGCTGCGCGATCTCGGCGAGCTCATCGGGCTCGCGAGCCAGAAAGAACGGGAATGCCGATTCCGGCCAGATCAGAACTGTCGCGTCGTGCACCCCGTGCGATTGAGCACTGGTGATGCGATCTGAGAGCGCAATGTAGCGGTCGACGATTTGCTGCTTGGCCGCATAATTGAATCTGGCGTCCTGCGGAAGGTTGGGCTGCATAATGCGCAAGCGCACACCGTCGACAGTCCGTGTAGGCGTAAGGGTAAGCCGCACGGCACCGAATCCGGCCATCGCAACCAGTACCGCAGCCGCGAGCGTGACCGGGAGCCACGGCCAGCGCGTTTCGCCGCGTTGATCGGCGAGCGTGACCGGGCTGGCGAATATGGCGACGGCTAGAAACGTCAGCCCCCAGATGCCGACCAGCGAGGCGCTTTGTGCAAGCGCCAGCGGCGCGGTCAGCGCGTAGCCGTAGGCGTTCCACGGAAAGCCCGTCAGCACGTGGCCGCGCAGCCATTCGGCGGCGGCAAGGGCTGCAGCCAGCGCGAGAATGCGCACAGCGCCTCGCGTCCAGAGCAATCGAGCGATCGCGACGCCGAAGGCAGTAAACAGTGCGAGCCCCGCCGGCAGGCCGACGACGGCGATCGGCAGCAGCCAGCCAAAAGTCGGCGCATCGACCAGAAAGGCGTAGCCCACCCAATAAAGCCCGGCGAGGAAGTAGCCGAAGCCGAACCACCACCCGGTAACAGCGGCTCCGATCATTCCTCCGGCCGGCCGGACGCGGACGCTGTCGATCAGCCAAACCAGCACCGGAAAGGTCAGAAACAGAATCGGCCACGCATTAAAAGGCGCCATCGCGAGTGCCGATAGCGCGCCGGCGGCAAAAGCGATCAGCCAACGCCGCCAGCCTGAAGACAATATTATTATGTCAATGAGAGCCGCAGTCTTCACGGCTGTTGCCGAGAGTTTGTATTTGCCGCCTTGGCGTCGTCGTTCGGCGGTGCGGGACGTGCCGCCGCAGGACGGGGCAGTACCGGCGCCTCGCGCGCCTTGCCGGCACGATTATTCTTGCTGCGGTAGATTTTGACCCGTTTCACCCGGCGAGGGTCGGCGTCGAGAACTTGTGTTTCGAACGGCGGCGGGCCGGGTACTAATTCGCCGCGCACGGGAACGTGCCCGGCGCGCATCACCAAGTAGCCGCCCAGCGTGTCGACTTCTTGCGCGGCTTCGCCGACGTCGAACTCATCGCCGATGACGGCTTTCACATCATCGAGGCTGGCGCGACCAATAGCAACGAATGAGCCGTCGCTCTGCGGGGTGACTGCCGCCGTTTCCGCTTCGTCGTGCTCGTCGGCAATGTCGCCGACGATGAGCTCAACCAGGTCTTCGATGGAAACCAACCCATCGCTGCCGCCATATTCGTCGATGATGAGAGCTAGATGAATCCGCGTCGCCTGCATTTTGGCGAGAAGATCAAGGGCGGGCATGGACGGCGGCGCGTAAAGAAGCTCCCGTACGATCTTGGTTGCCACCAGCGGCATGGAAAGATCGATTTTTGCAAGATCGAGATCCGTGGCGGGAAGCGGCGCTGTTTCGCCGGTAGGCTCGATTTTGGCGTGCGCGGCCATGAAGGCGAGAAGATCGCGGATGTGGACCATGCCGGTCGGGTCGTCGAGCGTGTCGTTATAGACCACGAGCCGCGAATGGCCCGCACCGGCAAATACCATCACCAATTCGCCGATGGTGATGTCCTGTTGCACCGCGACGATATCGGCGCGCTGCACCATCACACTTTCGATGCGGGTTTCGCGCAGGCCGAGAATATTCTTGAGCATAGCGGCCTCGGCCGGCGAGAAACCGGACTCGGCGCGCTCGGCGGTGAGCACAAGTTCGAGGTCGGCGCGGGTCGCGGCGGCTTTCCAGCCAAAAAGAATGCGCATGACGCGCGACAGCCAGCCCTCGTGCGATTCGCCGGGCGGCGGCACGACCATCGGCAGGCCCCGGTGCTCGGACTCGGTCTGCTCACCGCGCGTTGGCGACTGACTCATGATGTATGCTCAGCCATTGCCGCTGCGCCGATAGGGATCGGGGATGGCCAACCGGTGCAGGATCTCGCGTTCAAGGCGTTCCATTCTGGCGGCGTCTTTTTCGCGTTCGTGGTCGTAACCCAACAGATGCAGGAAGCCGTGCACGGCCAAGTGCGCCAGATGGTGCGCGAAAGGTTTGCCCTCCCGACGCGCCTCGGCCGCGACGGTTTCGTGGGCGAGCACAATATCGCCGATAAATGACGGTTCGCCGCCGATCGGCCTATTCGGAAATGACAACACATTTGTCGCCGCATCGACGCCGCGCCATGCCAAGTTGAGTAAACGCATTGCCGCGTTGTTGGTCAGTACGATAGCAAGCTCCGCGGCCGGTGTTGAGAGCGTAGCTGCAGCTGCGGCAATCGCGCGACGCATGACCGTTCCAGCGTCTTTATGGGTGTTCCAGCGTCTGGATTTGACGATTATTTCGATTTTCAATGCCGGCAATACGCGCCGCGCGGATGGCTTCTTCAAGCGTCTGCGCTTACGGCCGCCCGCGTTTCGCCGCCGTTGCCGCGTCGTAGGCCGCGACGATGCGCGCGACGAGTTCGTGGCGGATGACGTCGGCGGCCGTGAAGTTGACATGGGCAATCCCTTCGACGCCTTCCAACAGCTTTACCGCTTCGGCAAGGCCTGAAGTCTGACCGGGCGGCAAATCGACCTGACTGGGGTCGCCGGTCACCACCATGCGGCTGTTTTCGCCGAGCCGGGTCAGCAACATCTTCATCTGCATTGCAGTGGTGTTCTGCGCTTCGTCCAGAATCACCGCTGCATTCGACAATGTGCGGCCGCGCATGAACGCCAGCGGCGCTATCTCGATTTCGCTGGATTGCAGCGCGCGTTCGACGATGCGGGGATCCATCAGGTCGTAGAGCGCGTCGTAGATCGGCCGCAAATAAGGATCGACTTTCTCGCGCATGTCGCCCGGCAGGAAACCGAGCCGCTCGCCCGCTTCGACCGCCGGCCGTGAAAGAACGATGCGGTCGACTTCCTTGCGCTCGAACAGTTGTACGGCCTGGGCGACGGCAAGCCAGGTCTTTCCCGTTCCGGCTGGTCCGGTGGCAAAAACAAGGGCATGGCGCTTGAGCGCGCGCACGTAGGCATCCTGAGCCGGCGTGCGCGCGCGCACCCGGCGCTTGCGCAGATTGATTTCTTCGAAATTCTCCCGTGCGGTGGCCGGATCGAAGTCGAATAACGAACCTTGCGCCAACGCCAGCCTAATCGCGCCGTCGACGTCGCCGTGCGCTACTTCATCGCCGTGCTTGAGCCGCTCGTAAAGCGTCTCAAGCACCCGGCGGGCTTGCTCGGTTGGCTCGCGCGGGCCTTCCAGCGTGACGTGGTTGCCGCGCGAGGTGGCTACGACGCCGAGCCGCCGTTCGATCAGCGCAAGGTTTTGTCCGTATTGCCCGAACAGTACGGAGGCAAGACGGTTATCATCGAAGGTGATGGCGATCTGCGCATTGTCCGGCGCGGCGACCAGCGACTCTTCGATTTCCGGTGTGCGCATTCAGGCTCCCATGCCGGCCAAGATCGGCTCCATCCCCGGCTCCCGCGCGAGCGTTCCAAACAAACTGTTGCTGCCGGCATCGGTAATGGTGACCGGCGCAATCTCGCCGATCAGCGATGCCGGCGCGTCCGTGTTCACGGGCTGCAAGTAGGGCGACCGTCCGACGATCTGGCCACTGTGGCGTCCACGGCGTTCGAACAGAACCGAAAATGTTTGGCCGATGCAGCGGCGATTGAACATTGCCTGGTTGCGATCGATGGCGTCCTGCAGACGGTACAGGCGCTCAGACTTGGTCGCTTCGTCGACCTGATCACCCATCTCGGCGCCGCGCGTGCCGGGCCGCGGCGAGTATTTGAACGAGAAGGCGCCGGAATAGCCGATCTCGTCGACGAGGCTCAGCGTAGCGGCGAAATCCTCTTTGGTTTCGCCGGGAAATCCGACAATGAAATCCGACGTTAAAGCCATGGCAGGCTGTGCCCGCAACAGCCGCGCAACTGTCTCGACATAATCCGTCCGGGTGTGCCGGCGATGCATGGCGGCGAGGATCTTGTCGGAGCCCGACTGCACCGGCAGATGCAGTTGCGGCATCAGCTGCGGCAGGTCGCGATGCGCCGCAATCAACGCGTCATCCATGTCGCAAGGATGGCTCGTGGTGTAACGCAGCCGCTCGACGCCGGAGAGCCGCGCGAGATATTCGAGCAGCCGCGCCAGCGGCCATTGCCGGCCGTCAGATCCAGCGCCGTGATAGGCATTGACGTTTTGTCCGATCAGCGTGACTTCGCGCACGCCGGCGGCCGTAAGCCGCTTGACCTCCGCCACGATCTTTTCGACCGGCCGTGACACCTCCGCTCCGCGGGTGAACGGCACGACACAGAAAGTACAGAATTTGTCGCAGCCCTCCTGCACTGTGACGAACGCGGTGACGCCGCGGGCGCGCGTCGCAGCAGCGCTCGGCGCGGCAAGCTGATCGAATTTGTCGTCCGGTGGAAACTCGGTATCGACGGCGTGGCCGTCGCGCTCGGCGCGCGCGATGAGATCCGGCAAGCGATGATAGCTTTGCGGCCCGACTACGAGATTGATCGCCGGCGCCCGCCGGATCATCTCCTCGCCTTCGGCTTGGGCAACGCAGCCGGCAACAGCGATGAGAACTTTTCGCCCGCCGGCGGCTGCTTCCTCTTTGAGGCGGCGCATACGGCCGAGCTCGGAATAGACCTTCTCGACGGCCTTTTCGCGAATGTGGCAAGTGTTGAGGATAACGAGATCAGCGTCTTCGGGGCTCGCGGTTTCGGCATAACCCAGCGGCGCCAAGGTGTCCGCCATACGCTGTGAATCGTAGACGTTCATCTGGCAGCCAAAAGATTTGACGTAGAGCTTGCGCGAACCTCTCATCCCGACGGGTCTGAACCTTTCTCTTCTTCTACATATCGATTCTGCGCCCATGTGTCAGCCGAGGTCGCGGCGCAGCACGAGCGCGGTCACTCCGCTGTCATAATAGCCCTGGCGTCGGCCCACTTCGCGAAATCCCGCGCGACGGTAAAGACGGCAGGCGGGGGCATTTTGTTCACCTACCTCGAGGAATACAGTGCGGGCGCCGAGCCCGGCTAGCCGGCGAAGATGCGTGTCGAGCAAACGCCGCGCATAGCCGCGCCCCCGATAGGACGGCGCGATCGCGACCGACAGGATTTCGGCTTCGCCAGCGACGAGCGAGGACAGGATGAATCCGGCGCAGGTCCGGCCGAAACTCGCGCGATGCGCAACAACATTGCGCTCGGCAAGAAGCCGCTGAAACTCTTGTTCGCTCCAGCCGCGCCGGAACGATTGCCCATGCAAGGCCGCAAAGGCAGCGGCATCTGCCGGCCGCGCATCGGCGACCACCGGAGCGGAGCGCGTCAGCAGCCGGTTGACGAAGCCCATCATCGGCGCGGAAGTTGAGCGGCATATTGCGGCTGTGCATCAGGCGCGCGCAAATATTGCGGGACCGGCGGTGAAGCGCTCTCGGGTGAAAGCGCGCCGAGGCGAGCGACCCAGGCGACGTCCGGCGCGGCGCGTGGCTCGACGGATACGGGAACGGCATCGCTTTCCGACAACGCCGAAGCGATGGTCTGCGCGGCAGAGCCGACAAGTCGTGCGGGCGCCGCGGCCGCAGCTTCAGCCGCTTCGCGCAATGGCGCCAATCGTGGTTCGCCCACCGCTCGGCCGCCCGGAGCAAAAACCTGGAAATAGACGTGATCGTGCCGCGCATCGATGGCGGCAATGATAGGAAAATGGCCTTCGGCTTGATATGGAGCCGCGTAGGCTGAAAGTGTCGTGATGCCTATGGCCGGCTTCTCGGCAGCAATCGCGATACCGCGCGCCGCCGCCACGCCGACCCGCAAGCCTGTAAAGCTTCCGGGTCCTGTAGTCACCGCGACCCGGTCAATGCCGGTGAAAGCGACGCCGGCTTCCGCCATGACCCGCTCCACAAGCGGCATCAGCGCTTCGGCATGGCCGCGCGTCATGGCCAGGCTTTGGTTCGCCAGCATGCGGTTCGCTTCGCTGTCGAAGACCGCCACGGAGCAGGCCGCCAAGGCGGTGTCGATCGCCAGCACGCGCACGAGCGGTTACGCGGCGAACAGCCGGCTCACACCGGCCGCACTTCGACAACGTCCGGGACGAAGTGGCGCAGCAAATTCTGAATGCCGTGCCGGAGCGTCGCCGTCGAAGACGGACACCCCGCGCAGGCGCCCTTCATGTTGAGATAAACGATGCCGTCCTTGAAGCCGCGGAAGGTGATGTCGCCGCCGTCGTTAGCGACCGCCGGCCGCACTCGCGTGTCGATCAACTCTTTGATGGTGGCGACGGTTTCCGCGTCAGCTGAATCGAAGAACTCGTCGCCGCCCTCATCCTCTCCGGCGGAAGCGTTGAGGAGCGGCGCGCCGGACATATAGTGCTCCATGATGGCGCCGAGGATCATCGGCTTAAGCTGCGGCCACTCGCTGGCATCCTTGGTCACGGCAATGAAATCGGAACCGAAGAAGACGCCGCTGACGCCGGCAACGTCGAAGAGCCGCTGGGCCAGCGGCGATTGTGCGGCGTCGTCGCGATTGCGGATGTCCAAAGTTCCCGTTTCGAGCACGGTTCGCTCGGGGAGGAATTTCATGGTCGCCGGATTCGGCGTCGCTTCCGTCTGGATGAACATCGGATTCTCCGGGCCGCCGATTACGCGGCCGTACACATCTCTAATTCACTCTACTACATGGCGAATTCGCTTGGAAGTTCAAGGCGGCTTCCACTTGCACGAACTTCACGCCGGCGAGCTTAGCGGTAGGCCAGTGAACGAGCCGAAGAAGCACATTTGGTGTCAAGAAAGGGCGTCAATCTCCTGGTCGGAAAGGTGGCCGGGCACGATGGCGACGGGAATCGGATAATCGCCGGCGGTACGGCCGATAGTGGTGACGAGCGGCCCCGGGCCTTCGGCACTAGCGCAGGCGCCAAGGACGAGAATGAAAATGTCTTCGTCCTCGTCTATCAGCTTCAAGATTTCCTCGGCCTTGTCGCCTTCGCGCAGCGCCTGCTCGGGGGTGATGCCGCCTATGCTTTCGGCGCGCGCCGCGTATTTGGCGAGTTCGGCGCTCGCTTCTTCGTGGGCTTCCGCGCGCATAATGTCGGCGACGCCGAGCCATTGCTGGCCTTGGTCAAGGGTTTCCACCACGCGCAGCATGACCACGTTGCCGCCGATGCGCGCGGCGCGGCGGCTGGCGAAATACACCGCGCGATCGCATTCCTCGGTTTCGTCGATGACGACCAGAAGCTTCGGCTTGTGGCCGGTTTCGTAACTGCGGCGCTGGCGCGACATCGAGCTCTCTCCCGGCACGAGCAACACAACGCCACGAAGCGTTATGCTGCCACGGCCGGCCGTTGCTCTACAAGCGGTGCGAAAATCTAGTAATGGGCTCCTTTGATTAAGGCAGCCCGTTCGGGTGGTCAAAATCGCTCAGATTTCCTTCTCCGACTGAAAGAGCCTGTAAGCGACGGGACGGAGAAGCAACATGGATCAGTTCGTCCGCGCACAAAACGTTGAACGCTACTGCAGGCTTCTAGACCGTGTGACCGAGGAATCAGACCGGAAGCAAATAACCAAGCTGCTTACCGAAGAGCGGCAGAAACAAAAAGAAGCTGGCGATCCGCTCAGGTAGCGGCCTCTCATGTCTGCATCACATTCACAACATCACCAATTTTCCCAAAGCCGCGACATGATGCCAGCGGGAGCCCATTACCGAAAATTTAGGCGTGCACCAAGCCGACGATGTCCTTGACTGATTTCATCGTTTCGCCGGCGATTTTGCGCGCTCGCGCCGAGCCGTCGGCCAGGATCGCATCGATCGCGGCCGGATCGCGTAGCAAACGTTTCATCTCGCCGGCGATCGGGCTGAGTTTTGTCACGGCGAGTTCGGTGAGCGATGCTTTGAAGGTCGAGAATTGCGCGCCGCCGAAATCCTTGAGGACGCCAGCCCGAGTAGTTCCAGCAAGCGCCGCATAAATACCGACGAGATTATCCGCCTCCGGCCGCGCTGAAAGCCCCTTCTCTTCGCTCGGCAGCGGCTCCGGGTCAGTCTTGGCGCGTTTGATCTTGAGCGCAATCGCATCCGCATCGTCGGTGAGGTTGATGCGTGACTGATCGGAAGCATCGGACTTGGACATTTTCTTCGAGCCGTCGCGCAGCGACATGACGCGCGTTGCCTCTCCGCTAATCACCGGCTCGGGCAGCGGAAAGAAAGCATCGCCAAATCCGTGCGTGCGGATCGAGTCGCCAAAATCGTTGTTGAACTTCTGCGCGATGTCGCGCGCGAGTTCGAGATGCTGCTTCTGGTCCTCGCCGACCGGAACGTGGGTCGCGCGATAAACCAGAATGTCGGCCGCCATGAGCGTCGGATAGACGTAGAGTCCGACGGAAGCGTTCTCCCGATCCTTGCCGGCTTTCTCCTTGAATTGCGTCATTCGATTGAGCCAGCCGAGCCGGGCGACGCAATTGAGCACCCAGGCAAGCTCGGCGTGCTCGGCCACCTGGCTTTGATTGAATACGATATGCTTCTTCGGATCGATGCCGCAGGCGATAAAAGCAGCGGTGACCTCGCGGATCGCCTTGGGCAATTCGGTGGGCTCCTGCCACACCGTGATGGCGTGCAGGTCGACTACGCAGTAAATGCAATCGTAGCGATCCTGCAGCTCGACGAAGCGCTTGATGGCGCCAAGATAGTTGCCGAGATGCAGATTGCCGGTGGGCTGAACACCCGAAAAAACCACTTCCTGAAACGCCATGGACGCTTCTCCGTAAAAGCGAGCGTCCATTGCCATGGCCGTGCCTTGCCCCGCAAGGGCTGGCCGCTATAGTGCCGCTCCCGCCGCGAGTTTTTTCAAAGAGTACCATCTATGGCCTCCCCCCGTTACGACGTGCTCGGCATCGGCAATGCCATTGTCGATGTGATCGCCCGCACCGAAGAAGATTTTTTGCTCAAGCAGGGCATGAATAAGGGCACGATGGCGCTAATCGATGAGCCGCGTGCCGCGGCGATCTACGAGGCGATGGGTCCGGCGGTCGAGACCTCCGGCGGCTCGGGGGCGAACACCATCGTCGGCCTCGCGAGTCTCGGCGCCCGCACGGCTTTCATCGGCAAAGTGAAGGACGACCTCCTCGGCCGCGCCTTCGCGCATGACATCCGCGCCGCCGGCGTCGCGTTCACGACGCCTCCGGCATCGAATGGCCCGTCGACCGCGCGCTGCTATGTGCTGGTGACGCCGGACGGCGAGCGCACCATGAACACCTATCTTGGCGCTGCGCAAAATCTGTCACCTTCCGACATTGACGCCGATGCGGTGGCGGCAAGCGCTATCCTCTATCTGGAAGGCTATTTGTGGGATCCGAAGGACGCCAAGGACGCGTTCGTGAAAGCCGCCAAGATTGCCCACGAGGCCGAACGCAAAGTGGCGCTGAGCTTGTCGGATGCGTTTTGCGTCGACCGCTGGCGCGCGGAGTTTTTGCACCTCATGCGTTCGCGCACGGTCGATCTAATTTTCGCCAACGAAGCGGAAGTGCGCAGCCTCTACGAAACCGCCGACTTCGACACCGCCGTGAAGGCATTGCGCGCCGACGTCAGCACCGCTGTGGTCACACGGAGCGAAAAAGGCTGCGTGGTGATCAGCCCCGAGGGCACCGAGGCGGTGCGAGCCTTTCCGGTCGAGCGCGTTGTCGATACGACCGGCGCCGGTGACCTGTTCGCAGCGGGGTTTCTCTCCGGTCTTGCCCGCGGCGCCGACGACCGCACTTGTGGCCGCCTCGGCGCTATGGCGGCGGCGGAAGTCATCCGGCACCTTGGCGCGCGGCCGCAGACCTCGCTCAGGGACCTCGCCCGCGAAAACGGCTTGTCCGACTAGTCCCGCCCTTCGAACCAGCCGCGACGGGATCCACATCTCGCGGGGGGGGTCGCAATCCGCATCTCGGATTGTCTTTTGGGACGCAAATTCCGCGCACCGCTAACTGATTACTAACCAAACGGGACTACCGGAAGATAACCCAATCCGGAGATCCCGCATGGCCACCGAAATCGAGGCCAAAACCGACGCCGACGCTGAAGTCAACGTCGAAACCAAGTCAGAAACCAAGATCGAGGCAAAGGCCGAGTTGCCCCTCGTGTCGCCGATCGACATCCCGGCGGCCGCCGATCCGGCGCCCGCGGCCGAAAGACGTGCCGCCGCCGCTCATGCAATCGAGGCCGCCAAGCCTCCCGCCGCTAAGCCTGCCGCCGCCGCTTCGGCCGCCAAGCCGGCCAAATCGGCGTTACCCGAAGTGGAGCCCCAAAAGCCCGATTTCGGCGACCAGACGCTGCGGCTTGCCATTGAAATGGCGGCTGCCCACTCGGCGGACGAAACCCGCAGGAAATTCTTCAGCATGCCGGTTCCGGCCGCCGCCGCAGCTCCACGCCAATCCTGGCGGACACCTCTCGCGGCCGCCGTGGTTTTGGCCGCCGTCGGCGGCGCAGCCTTCGGCTCGCTGTCCGGGGCATCGCTCGGATACCTTTGGTTCGGCTCGTCAGGCTCCAGCAGGATCGACGCGAGCGCCCTTTCGACTATGAAAGCCGAGCTCGCCGAACTCGCAACGCTCAAGGCGAGCGTTGACGGTGCGACGCGTGGCGCCAACGGCCAGTTCGCCAAGCTCGCCGATCGCCTCGACCGCGTCGAGCACGCGCAAGCCGAGCCTTCGGCCAAGCTCACTCATGTCTCCGAAGCTCTCGACCGCCTGGAAAAGAAAAGCGTCGCGGCAGCCGCGCCTCTGGGCGCGCCGGAGACGACCGGATCTATCGGCGGGCCGCCAGCAAGCGCCGATGCCTCCAAGAGCGACAAGCTGCTGCAAGACTGGATCGTTCAGGACGCGCGGCGCGGGCATGCCCTGGTGGCGAGCCGTTTCGGCGGCGTGTTCGACGTCACGGTCGGCAGCATGTTGCCCGGCCTCGGTCATGTTCAGACCATCAGACGCCAGGACGGCCAATGGGTCGTGCTCACCGATAAAGGGCTCATCGGCGAACGCTAAACAGCGTCAGCAAACGCGAGTTAGCGTTGCGCAAAACGCCGGGCGCCGGCCATAGTCTGGCCCCGGCTTCCGTGCGAATTTGCGGTCTCCCATGGCGCGCCGGGCGCTGTTGCGAGGAGACGGCAATTGAGCCTGCCACGCGCTCCGGTTTTTGTATTAGCCGGACTCATTTTCGCTGCCGCGCTCGCCGCCGGCGCGCCGCCGTGGAAGGCTGCGGCGCAGACGCCTGAGACGCAGCCGGAAGCGCCGGCGACCCCGCAAATGCGGGAGAATTGTCCCGGCCTTGTCGCCGGCAATCGGCCGCTCGTCACGCAGGCTGCTTTCAAGGTCGCGGCGCTCAATCCCGATCAGGTGCGCATCACCTTCATCGGTCATGCCACCTTCCTGATTGAGAGCCCGCAACACGTCCGCATTGCGACCGATTACAACGATTATTTGAAGCTGCCGGTCGTGCCCGATATCGCCACCATGAATCATGCCCATGACACCCACTACACCGACCATCCCGACCCGGCGATCAAACACGTGCTGCGCGGCTGGGGACCGAGCGCCGAAGAGCCTGCGATCTGGGATTTGAAGTACGGCGATGTGCGCGTGCGCAACGTGCCGACCAACATTCGCAACTGGAGCGGCGGCACCGAGCGCTACGGCAACTCGATCTTCATCTTCGAGATCGCGAATATGTGCATCGCTCATCTCGGGCATCTTCATCACACGCTCACGCAGCAGCAGCTCGACGAGATCGGGCGCGTCGACGTGGTCATGGCGCCGGTCGACGGCAATTACACCCTCGACCTCGACGGCATGATGGAAGTGCTTACCGCGCTGAAGGCGCCGCTGATCATCCCGATGCATTTTTTCGGCTGGTACACCCTCGATGGCTTCCTGAAACGCGCCGAAGCGCAATGGCCGATCGAACGCGCCGACATACCGTCGCTGGTCGTCTCCAAGACCACGCTGCCGAAAACGCCTAAGATTTTAGTGTTGCCGGGATTTTGAGGGGCGTATTTCCGGCTTCGTGCTCAACCGCTAATATGGCAGCGGGAAAAACGAGGACTTCGATGCTCAGCGCCGAACAAAACGATCTCATTACGCTGACCGGCCCGAAAACCGCCGCCGGCGGGCTGATGCGCCGTTATTGGCAGCCGGCCGCGCTGGTCGATGAATTGTCCGGCAACCGGCCGGTCAAGCCGGTGCGGCTTCTGGGCGAGGACCTCGTTGCCTTCAGGGACGACAAGGGGCGCTACGGCCTGATCGGCCGGCACTGTCCGCACCGCGGCACCGATCTCGCGTACGGCAGGCTGGAGGACGGCGGGCTGCGCTGCCCGTTCCACGGCTGGCTGTTCGACGTCAAAGGCACCTGCCTGCAAACGCCGGCCGAACCGGACAACAGCAATCTGCCAGCCAACATCAAGCAGAAGTCCTACCCGGTCGTGGAAAAAAGCGGCATGCTGTGGGCCTATCTCGGCGGCGGCGAGGCGCCGGCGTTTCCCGATTTCGACTGCTTCGTCGCGCCACCCACTCACACTTTCGCCTTCAAGGGCATGATCGATTGCAACTGGCTGCAATCCCTCGAAGTCGGCATCGACCCGGTGCACACGTCGTTTCTGCATCGCTTCTTCGAGGACGAAGACCCGGACCAGGGCTACGGCAAGATGTTCCGCGACAAGTCCAAAGACTCGGACATGCCGATGACCCAAATCATGCGCGAGTTTCCGCGCCCGCGCATCGAGGTCGAGCCGACCGATTACGGTTTCCGGCTGGTCACGCTTCGTCAGATCAGCGACGCAAACGCGCATATACGCGTGACCAATCTGATTTTTCCCAATGCCTTCATCATTCCCATGAGCCGCGAGATGACGATCTCGCAGTGGCATGTGCCGATCGACGACGTGAAGCACTACTGGTACGCGATTTTCACGTCGTTCGGCGCGCCTGTGAACAAGGACGAGATGCGCCGCCAGCGGCTCGAACTCTACGAATTGCCTGACTACGTTCCGCGCAAAAACAAAAACAACGACTACGGCTTCGACGCCCACGAGCAGGAACACACGACCTATACCGGCATGGGCGCCGACATCAACGTGCACGATCAGTGGGCCTGCGAGTCCATGGGCGCGATCCAGGACCGAACGCAAGAGCATTTGGGCACGTCGGACAAAGCGATCAGCGCGTATCGGCGGCTGCTGCGCCAAGGGCTCGAGCAGTCTGGCAAAGGCGCCAAGCCGATGATGGTTCTGGATGCGCACGCAGCGGAAAAAATTACCGGGCCGGCTTGTGTCGATGGCATCGGCCCGGCCGGCGACTGGCAGGGCTATTGGCAGCGGACCGACCAAGCCCGGCAGCAGACCAAGTCTTGGTCCAACGGACACTGACAGTCCCGTCATGGCTCCCCGCCGCCGCAGCTCCGCTGCCATGAGCTTCGTCGAGCGGCACGGTCTTTGGACTTCCGAACAAACGCGTGTGGCGAAGGCCGTCGCGCAGCGGATCAAAAAAGACAAAGTCGAACTCGTTCGCTTCTCGTTTGCCGATCAGCACGGCGTGCTTCGCGGCAAGACGTTGATGGCTGCGGATGCGCCCGGCGCCATGGCAAGCGGCGTGACCATGACGACGACGCTGCTTGCCAAGGACACCGCGCACAAGACCGCCTGGCCGGTATTCACGGCGGGTGGTGGTTTTGACATGGCGGAAATGCAGGGCGGCGGCGATTTCGTCATGGTCGCCGACCCAACGACATTCAAAGTGCTGCCGTGGGCTCCAAATACCGGCTGGCTCCTCTGCGATATCTACTTCGCCAACGGCAGGGCGGTGCCATTTTCGACCCGCCAGATTTTACGCGACGCGCTGTCGCGTCTCGCCGCCGAAGGGTTCGGGTTTCTCGCCGGGCTTGAAGTCGAATTTCATTTGTTCAAGCTGGAAAATCCGCGGCTCACGCCGGCCGACGCCACCTGGCCGCCGCGCGCGCCCGAGGTGAGTCTCCTTAATCAGGGCTATCAGTATTTGACCGAGTCCCGCTTCGACCAATTGGACGCGGCGCTCGCGCCGATCCGCTACGGTGTCGAAGCGCTCGGTCTGCCGCTCCGCTCGCTGGAAGTCGAACTCGGACCGAGCCAGTGCGAATTCACTTTCCGCCCGCAACAAGCACTTGCCGCCGCTGACTTCATGGTTTTGTTCCGCGCCGCGACCAAGCAGATCGCGCGCAGGAACGGCCTGCTGGCGAGCTTCATGTGCCGGCCCGCCTTGCCGCATCTGTTCTCCAGCGGCTGGCACCTGCATCAATCGCTGCAAAAACGCGGAGGCGGCAACGCCTTTGCCGGCAACGCACGCGACGGGCTCTCGGCGACCGGCCTGCACTATCTCGCGGGCCTTCTCGCCCATGCCGAGGCAGGAGCTGCGTTTTCGACGCCGACGGTTAACGGCTACCGGCGCTACCGGGCCTTTACACTGGCGCCCGACCGCGTCATCTGGGCCCGCGATAACCGCGGCTGCATGATCCGCGTGCTCGGCCAGCCGGGCCAAGACGACACGCGTTTGGAAAATCGCATCGGCGAGCCGGCGGCCAATCCGTATCTCTATATCGCTTCGCAAATTTACGCCGGCCTCGATGGCATGGCGCAGCGCCGCGATCCCGGACCATCGGCCGACACGCCGTACGAGACCAAAGCGCCGATGTTGCCGACAGATTTGGGGCACGCCCTTTCAGCGCTGCGCACGAGCGAGATGTTCAAAATGGCCTTCGGCGCATCCTTCGTCGACTATTACACCCATCTCAAGGAAGCAGAACTGGCGCGCTTTAAATCCGAAGCCGGCAGCGCGGTCGATGGTAGTGATGTGACCGCGTGGGAGCAGAACGAATATTTCGATTTGTTTTAGGCGCCGTCGTTGCGAGGCCGAAAGGGCCAACGCAATCCAGTCTTGTTTCCGGATTGCTTCGCTGGCGCTCGCAATGACGATGTATGCGATCGCGGTTAAGCCGCCCGTGATGCACCGGCCGCCGGTTTTTTCCCGGCGAAGTGCGGCATCACGTGGTGAGCGAACATTTCCTGCGTCTTGATGGTCTTCCAGTGCTCGACGCCGCCCGGATTGACGGTGATCGCCACCTCGGTCAGCCCCTCGCACAATTTCATTACTGCCTCGATGCGCTCGATGACATCCGCCGGCGTGCCGACCCAGACGATGTCGTTCTTGATCATCTCGTCGTAGGGCATGTCGGAGAAATTCTCCATGATGCCCGAGGCGTAGAAGCCGTAGCCGGACGATTCCAGCACCTCTTTCGACGGCAGCTCGTCCTTGTTTTCTAGAAGGACCGATGCATTGCCCTTGAGGAAACCGCGCATCATCTTCTCGGCCTCGCGCTTGGCGGTGTCGCGGTCGAAGTCGAGATGGCAGGCGTGAATCCAGACGATGTCGGGCGTGTTGCCGTGCTTCTTGCAGGACGCCCGGTAGATATCGAGCTGCGGCCGCAGCGCCTCGTACGGCAATAGCGGCGGCACGACCATCGCATATCCGCGTTCGCCAGCGAGTTCGTAGGTGTAATCGTTGGTGCCGCCAAGGAAGATGCGGAATTTCCGGCCTGCTGTCGGCCGCGGCACGATATGGGAATCGTAAATCTTGTAATATTTGCCGTCGGCGGAAAAGCGCTCGTTGCCGAGCGCGTCGATGACGATCTTCAGCGCCTCCTCATAGCGCTCGCGCGATTCCTCGACCGGCACACCGCCCTTGAGCGGTATCCAGGCGTGCCCGCGCCCGAAGCCGAACTCGTAGCGGCCGTCGACCAGCATGTCGAACTGGGCAATCTGCGACGCGAGCACCACTGGGTTGTGATACGGCAGCACGTGCACCAGCGTGCGGAAGTTGATATTGCGGGTACGCTCGGATGCCTTGGCAAAGAACGCGAACGGGTTCGGTGAGGCCCCGAATTTCGGGAAGAAGAAGTGCTCGATGATCGAGTAGGTCGAGTAACCCAGCCGGTCGGCATTGACGCACTGCTCGAGCGCTTCAGCGTAGACCTGCTGCTGGGTTTTCCACGGCCAGGTCTGCAACTCGGAATAGATGGAAAATTTCATAACGCGACGCTCCCTTCCCCGGAGAAGAAGCGCGATTTTATCCCGCGACCGTGACGGGGAGTCAAAAGGACAATCGTGGCGTCTTAGCGGAACCGTCCCGGCCGCGCGCGTCGTCCGGCGTTTATGTGATGCTAAGCGGCACAAGCGCCACGTGCAGCCGCGCTAGACGTCGACGCTGGCGGCGAGCGCGTGCTCTTCGATGAAAACCCGGCGCGGCTCGACTTTATCGCCCATCAACTCATCGAAAGTCGTGTTGGCCTCGTCGATCTCTTTCACGCTGACCTGCAAGAGCGAACGCGCGTTGACGTCGAGCGTTGTTTCCCACAGCTGGCTCGGGTTCATTTCGCCGAGGCCTTTGTAGCGCTGCAGGTTGAGGCCCTTTTTCCCGACTGCGATCACCGCCTCGAACAAGCTGACGGGACCGTGGATGGGTGTCTCCTCGTCCTTGCGCTTAAGCATTGCCGGCGGGGTCGGGCGCGGGAACACTTTCTGAAGCAGCGGCGCGAATTCGTCGAGCTTGCGCGCGTCGGCGGAGCCGAGCAGCGCCTTGTCGATGACGGCGACTTCCTTCACGCCGCGAAGCGTGCGCTCAAACTTGAAACCCTCCCCCTCGGTAAACTCGCCCTCCCAGCCGCGCTCAGTCTCTTCCGAGAGCGCATCAAGGCGGCGGGCGATATAGGGCACGGCGGCGACGGCTTTCTGCGCATCGCCGAAAATGTCGGCATTGAGTACGCTCAGGATAGCGGCTTGTTCGACGACGTGGCGGTTATAGCGGCTGTGCAGGCCGCGCAGCAGGTTGCGGATGACGCGTGAGTCCTCGACGAGCTTGCGCAGATCGTTGCCGGCGCGGATCTCGCCTGACGACAGCGCCAGCGTCGTGTCTTCCAAGCCGGTGTCGACCAAATAGCTTTCCAGCGCTCGTTCGTCCTTGAGATATTGCTCGGACTTGCCGCGCGCGACTTTGTAAAGCGGCGGCTGGGCGATGAAGAGATGGCCGCGGTCGATGAGCTCGCGCATCTGCCGGTAGAAGAACGTGAGCAGAAGCGTGCGGATATGGGCGCCGTCGACATCAGCGTCCGTCATGATGATGATCTTGTGATAGCGCAGCTTGTCGGCGGCGAACTCGTCGGTGCCGATCCCGGTGCCGAGCGCGGTGATCAGCGTGCCGATCTGCTCGGAGGACAGCATCTTGTCCATGCGCGCGCGTTCGACGTTCAGGATCTTGCCGCGCAGCGGCAACACGGCCTGGAATTCGCGGTTGCGGCCCTGCTTGGCACTGCCGCCGGCGGAATCGCCCTCGACAATGAACAGTTCGGATTTTGCCGGATCGCGCTCCTGACAATCGGCAAGCTTGCCGGGGAGTGAAGTGATGCCGAGCGCGCTTTTGCGCGTCATTTCCCGCGCCTTACGCGCGGCTTCGCGCGCCGCCGCGGCCTGGACGACTTTGCCGACAATGATCTTGGCTTCGCCCGGATGCTCCTCGAACCAGGCTTTGAGCATGTCGTTGATCACGCCCTCGACCACCGGGCGCACTTCCGACGAAACCAGCTTGTCCTTGGTCTGTGACGAAAATTTCGGATCGGGCGCCTTGACCGAAAGCACGGCGGTCAACCCTTCGCGGCAATCGTCGCCGGTGAGCGAGACCTTTTCCTTGCGCGCCCCACCACCGGATTCGGCGTAGCCGGTGACCTGGCGTGTGAGCGCACCGCGGAAGCCCGCGAGGTGCGTGCCACCGTCGCGCTGCGGGATGTTGTTGGTGAAGCAGAGCACGGTCTCGTGATAGCCGTCGTTCCACCACAGCGCGCATTCGACGCCAATGCCGTCGCGCTCCGCCTTCATGACAATCGGCTCCGGCACTAGCGGCGACTTGTTGCGGTCGAGATATTTGACGAAGGCTTCGACGCCGCCCTCATAGCGCAGGGTCTCGCGCTTTTCTTCCGCATGGCGCATGTCGGAGAGCACGATGGTGACGCCGGAATTGAGGAAGGCGAGTTCGCGCAGCCGGTGTTCGAGCGTCGCGAAATCAAACTCCGTCATGGTGAAGGTTTTTTTCGACGGCAGGAACGTGACCTCTGTTCCGCGCCGGTCGTAGGCGGCGCCGACGATGGCAAGCGGAGCCACGGCTTCACCGTTGCGGAATTCCATGGAATGCTCGTGGCCGTCGCGCCAAATCGTCAGCTTGAGCGAGCTCGACAGCGCGTTGACCACGGACACGCCGACCCCATGCAAGCCGCCCGAGACCTTGTAGGCATTCTGATCGAATTTTCCGCCGGCGTGCAGCTGTGTCATGATCACTTCGGCCGCTGACACGCCCTCGCCTTTATGGATGTCAGTTGGAATGCCGCGGCCGTCGTCGCGCACGGTGCAGGAACCGTCGGGGTTGAGGGTGACTTCAACCTGCTTGGCAAAGCCCGCCAACGCTTCGTCGATGGCATTGTCGACGACTTCGTACACCATGTGATGCAGGCCGGAGCCGTCATCGGTGTCGCCAATATACATGCCCGGCCGTTTGCGGACCGCATCGAGCCCTTTCAGAACCTTGATCGATTCCGCCCCATAATCTGCGGCAGAATCGGGGGGTGATTTGCGGATGGCTTCGGCCATGCAGAGGAGCTTTCAGAAGGCTTTTGATGAACAACAGAATCGCCCGGTTCTTGTACACCAAAACACGGGCACGTACAGGTCAAATCGACCGATACTAAGATATTGCGGAATCGTGACTTTTCAAGGTTTTTGCCATGCGTAATTTGGCCCTGGCGGAGGCCGTGAATCAGGGCCGAAAAGATGTGCGCTTGGGTGGGTCCAATGAGAGGTGCTCGGCGAAAGAAAACCGCCTGCGATCGTGCACCGCGGAGTTGGACGTCGTGCAGTGCAGAAGGCGCAAAAGTTGCGGCTAGTGGGGGACGTCGTCACGTCGCGGCAAGACGTGATCGCAACCCGGCCGGTACTCCGGCGCAGGCTCCTGAAAGGATCTCAGCGCCGCAGTCCAAAGTTCCACCCGATCGAGATCGTCGTGCAGACGATTCAACGCCTCGATGAGGTTCTTCATAACGGTATCTGGCACGGCGTCCGGCATAACCACTCTATTCCAAATCTCCAGTCCAAATCTCTAGTCGCTGAGAGGTAAGGCGTTGATGGTGCACTAGTTCCCTAGTTGCGCCGGCGATATATTCGTGAGCAACGGAACCGGCGGGCACTTAGCTTCTGATAAAGCTTAACGGTCGCTGACGCGCGGATGCCCGGCCTCGACCTCCACGAAGGTGGCCTTGCCCTTGATCTCGGCGAATAGCGCGGGATCGGCGCCCGTCATCCAGACTTGCGCGCCAAGCTCGCCAAGCTCGCCGTACAGCGCCATGCGGCGCGATGGATCGAGATGAGCGACCACTTCGTCGAGGAGAAGGACGGGCGCCGTGCCAATCATCTCTCTAATCAATCGGGCGTGTGCCAGCACCAGGCCGATCAGCAGCGCTTTCTGCTCGCCGGTGGAGGCGTCGGCTGCGGCGGTACCCTTTTGCGCGTAGACGACGGCGAGATCGGTCAGGTGTGGACCGTCGAGTGTGCGGCCGGCCGCCGCATCGCGGGCGCGGCTCTCGCGCAGCCTTTCGCGATAGTGTTCTTCGACGTCGAGTGCGGGCTCGCTGGCGAGTTCGCTTTCCATCCAACCGTCGAGTGCAATTTCGGCCGGTGGGAATGCTGAGTGCGCACGTGCCGAAAGCACGGCACCCAGGCGGCTTACGGTTTCCGCGCGCAAACCAGCCACCGCCACCGCCAGCTCAGCCGTCTCGTGCTCGACAGCGTCGAGCCAATGCGCATCCGGCCGCGGGTCTTCCAGGAGCCGGTTGCGCGAGCGCAGCGCGCGCTCGAAGGCGTTGACGCGGCTTGCGTGCTCGCCGTCGATTGCGGTCGCCAGGCGATCAAGAAAACGGCGGCGTTCGGATGGCGCGACGGTGAACAGCGAGTCCATCGTCGGCACCATCCAGATGATGCGGATGTGATCGGCGAATGCCGCAGCTGTTCCAACCGGCTCGCGATCGATGCGGTACTTCCGTTGTGCCGTCGCGTCGTCCTCGGTTTGGCGCTCGATGCCGGTGCCGAGTGTGGCGAGCCCGAGGGCGCCTTCGACTTCGGCGGAAACCGCCCACGAGCCGTCGCCCTCGTTGCAGGCGATTTCCTCAAGGGTGGCGCGGCGCAGTCCGCGGCCGGGCGTAAGAAACGAGATCGCCTCGATGAGATTGGTCTTGCCGGCGCCGTTCGGACCGCAAAGCACAATCGGCCGGGTTCCGGCTTCGAGCGTCGCCGCTCGGTAATTGCGGAAGTTGGTCAGGACCAGGCGGCGGACTAAAGAAGGCATTGCGTGTCATCATCCGCGAAGGCGGACGATCCAGTATTCGGCAGACTAAGTAGTGGCTGTCGACGCCGACGTGCACTGGATGCTCCGCATTCGCGGAGCATGACAAGCCCTAAACCCTCATCGGCATGAGCACATAAAGCGCGCCGCGGGATTCCTTGTCCTGGATAAGCGTGGGGGAGCCGGGATCGGCGAGCTTTAAAACCGCGGCCTCGCTCTCGATTTGCGCCGCAATGTCGAGCAAATAACGCGAGTTGAACCCGATATCGATCGGGTCGGCCTCATACTCGACCTCGAGCTCTTCGGTGGCGCTGCCGGAATCCGGATTAGTGACGGAGAGAAGCAGCCGGCCACCGGTCAGCGACAATTTGACGGCGCGCCCGCGTTCGCTCGCGACCGTTGACACGCGGTCGACCGCCGCCTCGAATTCCTTCTTGTCGACCACGAGTTCCTTGTCGTTGTTGAGCGGGATCACGCGCCCGTAGTCCGGGAAGGTCCCGTCGATCAGCTTCGAAGTCAAAACCACATCGCCGACAGTGAAGCGGATTTTTCCGGGCGAGAGTTCGACGGCAATTTCGGTCTCGCCGTCTTCGAGCAGGCGCTGAACTTCGCCGACCGTTTTGCGCGGCACAATAATGCCCGGCATGCCGGTAGCGCCTTTCGGCAATTCCAGCTCCATTTGGGCGAGCCGATGGCCGTCGGTGGCGACGGCGCGCAAGGTCGGTTGTTGCGCGGTGCTCGCCGCGTGCAAGTAAATGCCGTTGAGATAGTAGCGTGTCTCCTCGGTCGAGATGGCGAACTGGGTCTTGTCGATCAGCCGCTTGAGCTCGGCGGCTTTGATCGAGAATTTGTGCGTCATTTCGCCCGGGGCGAGATCGGGAAAATCGCTCTCCGGCAATGTCTGCAGCGAAAAGCGCGAGCGCCCGGCGCGGATTGACAGCGCTGCGCGGTCGGCGGACGATTCGAGGACGATTTGCGCGCCCTCGGGAAGCTTGCGGACAATGTCGTAAAACATATGCGCGGGTACGGTCGTGGAGCCTGCCGGCGCCACTTCGGCGGCGATGGTATCCGTCACCTCCAGATCGAGGTCGGTGGCCTTCAGGCTTAGCTTGGCGCGGTCGGCGCGAATGAGCACGTTGGCGAGGATCGGGATGGTATTGCGCCGCTCGACGGCGCGATGCACGTGGCCGAGCGATTTCAAGAGTTCGGCGCGCTCGACTGTGACCTTCATCGCGAAATCCGTTCATAACGCGGGGATGACAAAAGTGGCGCGGCGGGGGCCTTTCGGCAAGGGTTGAGCCCGCCCGCGTGAGCCTTTTCCCGGCGTTTCACACAGTAATGACGGATGCCGGGAAGTGCCAGGAAAGCTTCGCGCCGGGCCAGAAAGGTGCGCCCAGGGCGCACCGCTCCGGGCGCGTCGGATCGTCCGTCAATCCTGCAATTGGCGCTTGAGCGCTTCAATCTCCTCGGCAAACGAGGTGTCGTTGCTAGCGAGATTTTCGATCTTGCGCACGGCATGCAGGACGGTGGTGTGGTCGCGACCGCCGAAGCGCCGCCCGATCTCCGGTAAAGAACGCAGCGTCAGCACTTTGGCGAGATACATCGCGACTTGGCGGGGCCGCACCACGTTAGCGGTGCGGCGCGACGATAAAAGGTCGGCACGGCTGACGTTGTATTGGCGGGCCACAATGCGCTGGATGTCCTCAATGCGCACGCGCTTCGGCTCGGCCGGTCGGATAAGATCGCGCATTTCGCGCTCGGCCATTTCCAGCGTTACGGGCTGGCCGGTGAGCTTGTTGTGCGCCAACAGGCGGTTCACGGCACCTTCGAGGTCGCGGCCGTTATGCGTCACCGATTTGGCGATAAACACCAGTACCGACGCCGGCACCTCGAATCCGGGGTGGTGGGCGCAGGCGGCGGCGATCCGGCTCTTGAGGATTTCAAGCCGCAATTCCTCTCCGAGCGAGCCGACTTCGACTACAAGGCCGCCGGCGAGCCGCGACCGTACGCGGTCGTCGAGGCTTTCCAGATCAGCCGGCGGCCGGTCGCTGGCAATCACCACCTGCCGGCCGGCGTCGATCAGCGCGTTGAGCGTGTGGCAGAATTCGGCTTGCGTCGAGCGGCCTTGAAGGAATTGCAGATCGTCAATGATGAGAACGCCAATGGCGCGCAAGGCTTCCTTGAAGGCGAGTGTGGTCTGGGTGCGCAGCGCCGAGACGAACCCATACATGAAGCGCTCAGCGGTCAGATAGAGCACCTTGCGGTCGCCGCCATTGCCCGCCCAGGCAATCGCCTGCAGCAGGTGGGTTTTGCCAAGCCCGACACCGGCGTGAATGTAGAGAGGATTGAACATCAGGGTGTCGCCCCGGCGGCTTGCCGCCACCTGTTTCGCCGCGGCGTGCGCCAGCGTGTTCGAGCGACCAACAATAAAACTCTCGAAGGACAGGCGGGGATCGAGCGGTGAACCGCCGAGCGCTTCGTGTACGCTCATAAACGGCACGCTTGGGCGCGCGTCCGTCCCGTTTGAATTTGTCTCGTGGGTTTCGCGCCCGGGCGGTGTACCCGGAACGTGCTTGGGCTTGATGGGAAGCGGCCGAATGGCGGACGACCGGACGGTCAATTCCATGCGCGTGATGGCCGGTTCTTCCGACTGCCAATTGCCGAGAACTTTCTCGCTGTAGTGCGACTGAATCCAATTGCGCAGAAAGCGTGTCGGCACCGACAAGCGCACATTGCCGTCGCCGACCGCCTCAAGTTCCATGCGCGCGAACCAGCTCGAATAGACGTCTTCGCCGAGTTCGATACGCAGCCGGTTTTTGACCCGCTGCCAGCGCTCTTGATCAGTGCTCGTCATATTGGCCTGCTTGTTCGCCTGAAAGAAAGACTGAGCAACTAAAGACGTTGTTTGCTCACCATGCCCGGGATCGGGCGAACGCCACATACACATGAACGGAAAAGATCGGCAGTCAGTGCGGGAGTGCAAACGCCGATCGAACCCGCGGCATCAACCGCTTGGAATTGTCGCTGCGACGCAGCTGGGACGATCGAGGGGCGCAAATGGCGGACACGCGCCAGGTGGCCAACTCCTCTTCGCTTGCAGCACAAGCTCTATTGCCGCCTTCATCCCCCACCTCCATCGCTCCCGGACCCGATGGCGATTGCCGCTGTCCCGGCGCATTCCTTTTGCGAGATCTCAAAGCGCGTTACCGTCGGTGATCGAGATCGCAAACATCGCCGATTAGTTCTGTTCCAGTTCAAACTCGACACACGACTGCGGCAACGACTCTCCCGACCCATGTCACCATGAGTTCGATCGGGTCCGATTGTTGAAGACCTTCGGAAGCCGAAGTGAAAAAACGCTATCACGCGGATTCCGGCCCGCAACCGCAAAAGCGCCGCGCCAACATTGGGCTTTCTCAGCTCAACGCAGCGCCGTAAGACGCGGTGCGTTCAGCAACGCTTTGACTCAACGGGTCAATTCACAATTCCTGCATAATTTGGCGTGCCGCGAAGGCGACAGAATTGGACGGCGGAGCAAATAAAAATCAAACGGTGCGATTCACCGCGGATTCAAAGTCCGTTATGGGGCATGCGCCATAACCCTTTCATGGCGCATCAATTCTTTTGATCAAGATTTAAGGGGTGCCCCGCGCACGCTCCTGCGGAGCAAACAAAGATTCGCCCGAGGCGATGCTTAGAGGCGAAAACGGCGGACAATCTATTAATTTTACGATGTGACGTGACAATTCTGCAACAGACACATGGCAATCCACGGCCGTGAAGCCGCGGTCCAGCGCAGGCGTCTTTCAGGATTTGCCGAGTTCGGCGATGCGGTGAGCGAGGCGTGAAACCTTCCGCCGCGCCGCATTGCGGTGCACGACGTTCTTTCGTGCTGCGCGAATGATCACCGGTTCGGCTTCGGCCATGGCCGTGAGCGCACGCGACTTGTCGCCGGCGCTAATCGCCTCTTCGACTTTTCGCACGACACTCCGCAAACGCGTCCGCCGCGTCCGGTTGATGGCGGTTCGCCGTGCGCTTTGCCGTGCAGCCTTCTTTGCAGACTTTGTATTGGCCATGATCTTTGAACACGAACTAACGAAGCGGGGCTTATAGGGGCGTCACCGCCTTGCGTCAACGCTTGCGGTTGCCGTCTGGGGGGTGCTCGTGCGTATTGCCATCCGCCGGCCTATGGAACACCATGGCCTCGCGGCGCCGCGAGGGGCTTAACGACCGCGCGCCGCGTTGCGGCTGCGTTTGGTGCGGGGGCACCGTTGGGTAGCGTAGGCGTCGCGGTTGTTCGGCGGTCCAGGGCGCCGGGCGGGTCTGCCGTATATCGGCCGGCGGTCACTCGTGCCCGCCGTCAGCCGCCGCAAACGATTAGCCACTGTCCGGAAATCGACTGCGTGCGCGACCTGTTGCCGGCGCGGGTCATCGCGGCGGCCGAAAGGCGCGCTTTGTCGATCGGATTAGGTGCTGATCGGGTGGTCATCTGCGCCGACGTCATGACCGAAGAAGGCTACCTTACCGCGCTTGCGACCTCGCTCGGGACCTTTTTCGATCCGCTGGAGAATGTCTCCCGCGCCCAATGCCCTCTCGGTGACGATCAACTGATTGAAGCCACCGCTGCCGGTCTATTGCCGCTGCGGGAGGGCAATCAGCTATCCTGGATTATCGCGCCGCGCTGTCTTACCGCGCGCAACCTCGCCAATCTCGGATCCTCCGGGTCGCCGTGGCCGCGTTTGTTTCGTCTAACGTCGCCAGAACGGTTGTCACACTTTGCTGATCGCTACGAGCAAGCGGCGCTCGGGCGGCGCGCGGCCAGCGAGCTGCAGCGCTTGCAGCCGCACCTCTCCAAGGCGCCCCGGGCTGCCGGTTGGAGTTTTATTGTGATTGCGGCAATCGCCGCAGTCAGCGGCGCAATCTTCGCCGCTGCGCCGGGCGTGATGATAGACGCGGTGGCGGCATCATGCTCTGCGGCCATTTTGGCCGCCCGCGCGTTACGGCTCCTTTGCGCGTTCCGTGCCGGACCGCGGCCATCGCTGCGTCCTCGCACCGCTAATTCCGACCTTCCGGTCTACAGCGTCATTTGTCCCCTTCACCGCGAGGCCAAAGTTGTTCGCCAATTAGTCGATGCCATTCGTGCGCTCGACTATCCGCTGGAGAAACTTGACGTGAAGCTCGTCGTCGAGCCGGACGATCGAGAAACCCAACAAGCGGTCGCCGCGCTCGACCTCGGTCAGCCTTTCACGGTGATCATCGCACCGCGGGGCGGGCCGCGGACCAAGCCGAAGGCGGTCAACGCTGCGCTTCCGTTCGTCCACGGCTCCTATACCGTCGTCTTTGACGCCGAGGATGTGCCGGAGCCCGATCAACTTCGGCGCGCGCTTGATACTTTTGCGGCGGCCGACCGTCGTCTCGCCTGCGTGCAAGCCTCGCTGACTATCGACAACACCGCCGATGGGTGGCTTCCCCGCATGCTTACCGCGAATTATGCCGGACAGTTCGACGCCTTCCTGCCAGGCCTCACTGCGCTCAGGCTGCCGCTGCCGCTCGGCGGATCCTCGAACCATTTCCGTACCGAAGCGCTGCGGCGGGTCGGCGGCTGGGATCCTTATAATGTGACCGAAGACGCCGATCTCGGCATCCGGCTGCATCGGCTCGGCTATCGTTCGGCGGCGATTGCAGCGGCCACTTATGAAGAAGCTCCCGTGCGCTTTCACTCGTGGCTAAGCCAGCGCGCGCGCTGGTACAAAGGCTGGATGCAGACGTGGCTCGTGCACATGCGCCGCCCTGCACGGCTAGTGCGGGACTTAAACCCGGCCGGCGCCATCGCCGTCCAGTTATTCCTCGCCTGCAATGTGCTGGCAGCCCTGGTTCATCCGATATTCGCGGCGCTCCTTGGCTATTCGTTGCTGGCCGGTCGGCCGTTGGCCACGGCGGCGAGTGTTAATCCGTGGCCGATTTTTGCGGCGACCTTCCTCGGCGGCTATGCCTCGACCATCGCGCTCGACCTGATCGGACTAAAGCGGCGGGGACTGCTCGGCCAAGGCTGGGTGCTCGCGCTGACGCCGTTCTACTGGTTCTTGCTGTCGCTTGCCGCCTGGCGTGCACTCGTCCAGCTCATCTGCGATCCGCAGCGCTGGGAAAAGACCGAGCACGGTCTGGCGAGGACGTCGCGCAGCGTTAGGAAAAGACCAAACATTGTTTGGCGAGGACATCGCGCCCGCAAGCGCAGCTTTCCTGATCGCGCAACAAAGTCTAGGATCGACAATCTCGTTTCTCCCGCAACAAACCAACGGGTGCCATTAATGGGGGCTCATTCGTTCGCCGGCCCGGCTGCTCGCCTGTCGTTGCGTCTGGCGGCGCTTGTCTGTGCCATCGCGGTCTCGACATACGCGGCCTCGGCGCAGTCGTCTGTGCCATCCGACAGCCGGCTCAAAACCATCATCGCCAAGAAGGTCATGCGCATCGCCTATCGCGCCGATGCCCGGCCGTTCTCGTTCCTCAACGATGCCAAGGAGCCGCTCGGCTATACGATCGATCTCTGCAAGCAGGTGACCACCTCCATCGCCGAGCAATTCAAGATTCCGGACCTCAAGATCGAATGGGTACCAGTGACCGTCGAGACGCGCTTCTCGGCTGTGGCGGGCAATAAGGCCGACATCGAGTGTGGATCGTCGACGGTGACGCTCGCGCGCATGAAAGAGGTCGATTTTTCCAATCTGGTTTTTGTCGAATCGACCGGCATCCTGGTGTCTCGCACGGCGAATATCCGCGGTTTGGCGGATTTGGCCGGCAAGAAGATCGCGCTCGTCACCGGCACCAGCAACGAGCAGGCCGTCACCAATATCGTCCGTCAGCTAAGCATTATTGTAACGCTCGTGCCGGTGAAGAATCGCGACGAGGCGGTGACCGCGCTGGAAGACGGCAAGGTGGACGCTTTCGCCAGCGACAAGCTTCTCCTAGCCGGCGCCAAGTTCAAGGATGAAGACGCGTTTGTCATCCTGCCGGACGATCTCTCCATCGAGCAATACGCCATTACGCTGCCGCGCGGCGATTGGGCGCTACGCTTGGCCGTCAACACCGGGCTCGCACACATCTACCGCAGCGGGCGGACCAAAGACCTGTTCGAGCGATGGTTCTTCGGGGCGCATCCCGGCTTGCTGCTCGATGCCGTTTACGCGCTGGGGCGGATCGCGGACTGACGCACGCCCGCGGCGTTAGTGTGGCGGTTCAGAAGTCCGCATCACTTTTGCCGTCCGCCCGTCATGCGGACTTCTGAACCAAAGCCACACTAAATCAATTACGTTGCTAGTGTCCCTTTGATTCCAAAGTTCGCAAACCAGGGCGCCGCATAATCATGCGAACTTCGGAATCGGGACACTAGAGGTATTTGCGCAATTCCGTCGCGGCGGCGTCCGGCGTTTGCTTGAGGTTGAACGGGGCAACGAAGCGCCCGTTCTTGTCCATCAGATAGACGATCGCCGTGTGGTCCATGGTGTAGTCGCCATGTTCGAGTGGAACTTTCTTGGCGTAGACCCGATACGCCTTGATCGCGGCATTGACGGCGTTCGCATCGCCAGTGAGGCCGCGTACATGCGGGTCGAAATTCGACAGGTAATCTTTCAACACGGTCGGCGTGTCCCGCTCCGGATCGACGGTGATGAAGATCGCTCCGGTACGGTCGGCGTCGCGACCTAGCTTCTGCAACACTTGGGAAATGTCGAACAAGGTTGTCGGGCAGATATCGGGGCAGTGGGTGTAGCCGAAGAAAACCAGGAAAGGCCGGCCCTTCATGTCCTGATCGGTCACCGGCTGGCCGTTTTGGTCTTCAAGACGAAACGGTCCGCCAACGGCGGCCGCTGCCGGCCCGATCGGAGATTGGATGCCAAAATAGACGATAACGGCGAGGACCAGCGCGAGCCCGCAGGCGAAGGCGCCGATGACCGGCAATACGCGCGATGATTCGCCCGAACTCAAGCCGTCCTCCTTGCCGAAGCCGATAGGCCCGCGCACGCGGCAAGCTCGGTTAAAGAGGCCTCACTTGGCTGAAGGCGAGATCGCCGCCGCAAGCGCCAATATATCAACGGCGTGTGATCGCCGCAGCCGCCGCAGATCGGGGGGCGGTGCGACAGTCGCGCGCAGACAGAAAGCCGCTCAGGGGCAGGGGTCGTAGAACGCGGCGAGTTCGCGGCCCCCCATGCCGATGATTCGCGGGGTCAGGCCGCCGTGCCGGGCGATCCAGCTTTTGATCGCCGGCGGATAAAGCCGCATCACCAGCCGCGTGCCAGCACGCGTCGGCACCAGCGAGCGTGACGCGTCATCGTAATAGGATGCCGCATGGAAGCCGAGTACCGCCCGCTGGGTGACGCAGACCTGCCGCCGCGGCAGGAAGGCGGTGAACAGCGTGCAGGCCGAGAGGCACGGCCCATCAATAACCAAGCGTTCCCCCGAGGCGCGCAAATTTTCGAACTTGGTCACGTAGGAGGAGATCTCGCCTCCCGGATCGTTGGTGACGCGCACCTCTGCGCAAGCCACAGACGTGATCAGGGCCGACGCAAATGCGCCGGCCAAAACTGCCTGCCATTTCATATTGAGTCCTTTCCCCGTTCCGCCCTGCCTTTATGTTTTGCCATTGTGGCGACAGTTCGGAAAGATGAAAGTTTGTTCGAGCAATTGGAACTTCCGCTTTCGCGCAACATTCCCCGCGTGAAAGTTTACCGCGGCGGTAATTCGCTGCGGCACAAGGACTTTGTGAGGCGCGCGGTGCCGCAATGGGCGTGCTATGCTGGGCGCCATTAACCTGAACTCTTCACCAAACAGGACGATCGGCCGCACCATGGACACGTCAGTCGCGCGCGGAAGGAACGTCGGCGCCTTCTCAACCGCGTATTATTTGCTCGAGGGCCTCAAAGAGGTCGGCATCGAATATTTGTTTTGTAATCTCGGCACCGATCACGCGCCGATCATCGAGGAAATGGCGCACCGCCGCCAGCGCGGCGAAGCGATGCCAAAGGTCGTGCGCTGTCCGCATGAGAATACCGCAGGCCATATGGCGGCGGGGTACGTGCTGGTGACCGGCCGCGGCCAGGGCGTGCTGGTCCACGTCGATGTCGGCACCGCCAACGCCGCCAATGCCATGCACAACATGTATCGCAGCCGGCTGCCGGTGCTGCTCATGGCCGGCAGAGCGCCCTACACCATGCACGGCGAGCTGGTCGGCACCCGCGACACCCACGTGCATTTCGTCCAGGAGCCGTTCGATCAGGCGAGCCTGGTGCGGCCCTACACCAAATGGCAGTGGACGCTCCCGTCAGGCGTGGTGGTCAAGGAGGCGCTACAGCGCGCCTACTCCATCATGCAAAGCGAACCGCGCGGTCCGGTCTACCTGATGATGCAGCGCGAAACATTGACCGAGCATTGGGGGGTGGACGACGTCCGCCGTTATCCCGGCGATCGGTTCGGGGCTCTTTCGCCGGTCGGGGCCGATCCGAAACTGATTGCCCAGCTTGCCGACCGGCTGATTGCCGCGGAAAACCCGATTCTGATCACCGGCTATGGCGGAACCGACCCCCTTGCCGCGCAAAAGATCGATGAGGTCGCCCAATTCGCCGGCATCCCGATTTACGAGGCGAACTCGAAGAACAACATCTCCTACGAAAGTCCGTGCTTCGCCGGCTTTTCGCCTGACGAGCATTTGCCGAAAGCCGATGTCGGATTGCTGGTGGATGTCGAAGTGCCGTGGTTCCCCGCCGAGGTCGCGCCAAATGAAAAATCCTTTTGGGCGCATATTGACGTCGACGTGCTCAAAAGCGGCTCCCCGATGTGGACCTTCCCCGGACACCTGCGCATGCAGGGCACTACCGCCCGTATCCTCGATCAATTGCTGACCGAACTGAAGGCGAAAGCGACGCCGCCTTTTAGGAGCGCTGTCGCCGAACGACTTTGTTGGCTGGCGAAGGTCCGCGAAGATCGCCGGGCGCAAGCCGCCAAGCTTGCCGCCGACAAGGGAACGCCAGGCGCGATCAACCCGCATTACTTCATGGCCGAGCTCGGCAAGGTGCTGGACGACGAGGACATCATCTTCAACGAAGCCGTCACCAATACCGGTGCGGTTCTGCTGCAAATTCCCCGCCGTCTGCCGAATACGGCGTTCAACACCAACGGCGCGGGTCTTGGCTGGTCCGGCGGTATGGCGCTCGGCGCCAAGCTTGCCGCGCCGTCGCGGATGATGGTGCAGATCTCGGGCGACGGCGGCTTTTATTTCAACAATCCGACGTCGGTGTTCGCCGTCGCGCAACAATATGGATTGCCGATTTTGTCGATCGTGCTCGACAATTCCGGCTGGGGCGCCGTGAAAGCGTCGACGCTGCGCGTCTTTCCGGATGGCGAGGCCAACACAGCCAAGGAGTTTGAATCCGAACTCGCCGCGAAGGTCGAATTCGGCAAGGTTGCGGAAGCGTTCGGCGCCTACGCCGAGAAGGTCGCCGATCCAGCCGACGTGCCGGCAGCAATTGCGCGCTGCGCCAAGGCGGTCCGGGGCGGCCGCGCGGCGCTGCTGCACGTGCATGTGACGCACTTATAGGAAGTTTGCACCGCGCTGACCTTCACCTCGACCTACCGGGAAAGGTGATTCCTTTCACGCCCGGTAATCGGCCGGGACGGTCAGGTCCTTTGGTGCGGCTCCGCCGCGCATGGCGTTGAACACCGGCGTCAGCACGATCGCGACGACGAGATTGAGGATCACGGTGAAGAACGCGGCGTAGCCGGGGAAAGTGTAGCCGCCGAGCGCGATCGTATAAGTCGCCGACAGATTGGCAGAAATCGCCATCGCCGTGCCCGCAAAGGTCCCAACCGCCCAGCCGACTAAAAGCGCCCAGTCGTTGAACCACCGCGTATAAACGCCAAGCATGACCGACGGCAGCGTCTGGATGATCCAGATGCCGCCGAGCAGCTGCAGCTGGATCGCGTACGCGGTTGGCGCGAAGACGATGAACAACAATGCGCCGAACTTCACGATCAGCGATACCCATTTGGCGATTTGCGCTTCTTCTTTGTCCGTCGGGTTTTTGTTGATGAATTCGCGGTGAATGTTGCGGGTATAGAGATTGGCGGCGCCGATCGACATGATGGCGGCTGGTACCAGCGCGCCGATGCCGATTGCGGCGAAGCCGACGCCCACGAACCAAGCCGGGAAGATGTGCAGGATCAGCGCCGGCACGGCAAAGCTGTTGCCGAATTGCTTGAAGCCGCCGGCGAATTCGGGGAGGCCGCCGACGCCGGCGGCAATGGCGAAGAAGCCGAGTAGCGCCAATAATCCAAGCATGAACGAATAGGCCGGCAACATCGCCGCGTTGCGCCGGATGGCGTGACCGCTGCTCGCACTCAGGATACCGGTCATGGAGTGTGGGTAAAGGAAGAGCGCCAGCGCCGATCCGATCGCCAACGTCACGTATACGCCGTACGACCCGGTGGAATGGGCCGGCGGCACCGCGAGCAAAACCTTTTGCGCGGGTATCGCCGAAAAGATCTTGCCAAAGCCGCCGAGTTGAATTGGCGCGACAATGACCGCGGCGAATGCGGTGATGTAGATCAGCGTGTCCTTGACTACGGCGATAGAAGCGGGGGCGCGCAAGCCGCTGGAATAGGTGAAAGCGGCGAGAATGATAAAGGCGATGATCAGCGGGATGTCGCCGGTATAACCGGTGCTGGTCACTCCAAGTGCGCCGATGACGACTTGCAGGCCGACGAGTTGCAGCGCGATGTAGGGCAGTGTCGCGATCAGGCCAGTTATGGTGATGGCGAGCGCCAGCCAGCGATTGCCGAAGCGGCCGCGTACAAAATCGGCGGGCGTGATGTAGTTATGCTTGTGGCAGACGTACCAAAGCCGCGGGAATACCAGAAACAGGATCGGATAGATCAGGATGGTGTAGGGGACCGCGAAGAACGCGATCGCGCCGGCGCCGAAAGCAAGCGCCGGCACGGCGATGAAGGTGTAAGCGGTGTAGAGATCGCCACCGACGAGAAACCAGGTGATGAGGGTGCCAAAGCGCCGCCCGCCCAGCCCCCATTCATGCAGCTGGTCGAGATCGCCCTTGCGCCAATGCGCAGCAGCAAATCCGAGCCAGGTGATAAAGGCGAACAGGACAACGAAAACGATCAGCGCGGTCCAGTTCAATTCCTGCACGGTCCCCTCCCCAAAATTCGTCAGTGTTTTGTTTATGGGCGCCGATTGCGGTCAGCCGCTCCGCGGTTCATGCGCGGTCGCAAAATAAACAATGGCGGTGAGAACCGCGCCGATGATCACGCAGAGGAGTTGATACCAGTAGAAGAACGGAATGCCGATGAAGGTGGGTTCGAGTTTGTTGTAGAACGCCGGCCAGATCACGGCGACGAGCTGAATAATGAAAAGCAGGTACCACCAGCTCCAGCCGGAGTCCGCATCGCGCCGCTTGTTCATGTCTCCCCCTAGCCGCCGCTTATTTAGTGGCGGCGTCGATTTTTTTGGAGCGGGCGAAGGGAATCGAACCCTCGACACTCAGCTTGGGAAGCTGATGTTCTACCACTGAACTACGCCCGCGCCTTTCGTCGGAGAGCAGCATAGCCGAGCAGCAAGGCATCGCAAGGGTGAGCGTCGCCCCGGGATGGGTCAACATCGCAAGCGCTCGCGCTGTGCTAAATATCAGCCGGGTGGCCGGTACTTCGCCGCTCGTCTGGCCACCGCGCGGCCGAATGCGGCCTATCAGGATGCCGGCGTCACTCCTCGGCTTCCTGCGGGCGCGGCTCGTCCTGTTCGTCGAGCCATTTCTCATTGCTGAGCGCCTGCCGGAACTGGCGCACGGCGGTATTGAGGTCGCGCGATTTGCCGGTCTTCAAGGCTTCCGCGAACAGGGCTCGCGCAAACGTCCAACGCGGCAACTTTGCGAGGTCTGGCGGCAGGTTCTTGTCGATAAAGGTGCAGGCGCGCTCCACGGTGTCGATTTTGCCGCGCAGAGTAGGGGCACGCACGCAGATTGGTGCCGGCAGCTTGCGGCTGCGATTTCGGAGCTTGTGCGACGGATCCCAACACCCGATGCCTCCTTTGTGGTCATTCGATAACATGCCAACCGCTTGTCGCTTGGCAGGAGCCCGCTCGGAGGTGCGGGTTAAGGCTATCGGAACCTACTTCGCGACTTGGCGTTGCGCCTTTGTGCGACAACGACACAGATCGCTGCCTATCTTGATCATAGGTCATGCCGCATGCGGGGCGATGCTGGGGATGATCTCTGCCGTGGTTATGATCGGTTATGCGAGCAGTTTCGCCCAGCTTGCCTCGATGAGCGATCCGGCTGCGGCTCTGGTGTTGCTCTTGACCGTTTCAAGTCTAATGGCGGTGGGCTCGGGGATCAGTGCGTTCATTCTCGTGAACGTTGAGCGGGCATGTCCCAAGCACCAACTGACTGGCGACTTTGGCACCTAGCATCCTGGCGCGCTGTTTCGCTTTCCACGCAAAACGAACGTTGAACCGCGCTCAAAGCGTATCCCGCCGCTTCGGTTGAGGCCGCGACTTCACAGATCTCCGGTCGGCTGGATCGTTGAGCGTCGACGCTTCCTGCGCGAAGTTTCGGAGCGACGGGGCCGGCGCCATGTCTTATCCCGCCAAGCTCCGCTGCAGCACCTCCATCAGTGCCTCCGGCGCCGTAACGTTTGGGCTATGGCTCGCGTCGAGATCGAAATACGTCCAGCCTGGTTTGCCCTTCGTTGCGGGGACGAATTGGGCGAAGGGCTTTTTGTCGGCGTAGCGCGTGCAATGGATGAATACGCGCGGCAGTGTAAGCGCGGCCTTCAGGCGCAAAGGCTGCGTGAAGCATTTGACCGACTGCGGCATGCGGAATTTGCCGATCCACTCCAGATCTTCGGCCGAGGTGTCGGGCGGCGTGGGGTTGGGCGTTACGCGCCAGTCGTCGCCGCCGTTTTCTGCTTTGACACTGCCGAGCAAGCGGCTTTTTTCCGGCTCGGGCGCGAAATCGACCAACGCCTGGCCATTCGCGGGCACGAATGCATCGAGGTAGATCAGGCGCGCGATCCGGTTGCGGGCGCGATCGGCAACGCCGCTCGCCACCATGCCGCCGTAGCTGTGTCCGACGAGCACGACGTCGCGCAGATCTTCGTAAGTGATGACGCCGAGTACATCGGCAATGTGAGTTTCGAGGTCGTTGTCCGGACTAGCCAGATGGGCGCGCTCGCCGAGCCCGGTGTAGGTCGGAGTGAAGAAGGAGTGCCCGGCCGCCGTCATCAGCGGTCGCATTTTCTTCCACGCCCAAGCCGCCGACCAGGCGCCATGCGCAACCACGATGTTCGCCAAATCCATCCTCCCGCCGCGTTCTTGGCCCGAACCCTAGCAATGAAACGGAACAAGGGAAAAGTGGGATCGTGTAGCGCGAGGAGGCGAAGCGCGGTGGCCGCTACGCCGCGTAAACGGCGTTGAGGAAGCGTTCCATTTCCGCCGACAAGCGGTTGCCGTCCTGCGCAAGCGTTTGTGCCGACGCGAGCACTTGCGACGAGGCGGCGGTGATACCCGCGGTGCTGTCGGTGACTTCGATAATATTGGCTTTAACGCGCGCCGCGCTGCCGGCGGCGGCGTGTACGTCCTCCGCGATCTCTTGCGTTGTTTCCGCCTGCTGCGTGACCGCAGCCGTGATGGCGCCGGCGATTTCCCATATACGCCCGATCGTGGCGCCGATTTCCTTGATGATGACGACCGAGTCCTCCGTCGCCGCCTGAACGCCGGCGATCTGCACGCCGATTTCCTGGGTGGCCTTCGCCGTCTGCGCCGCTAGCGCTTTGACTTCCTGGGCCACCACGGCGAAGCCGCGGCCGGCGTCGCCGGCGCGCGCCGCCTCGATTGTGGCGTTGAGCGCTAGGAGGTTCGTCTGTTCGGCGATGTCGGTAATGAGCCTGACGACGTCGCCGATGCGGCCGGCGGCGCGGGCAAGCTCCGTGATCCGCGCGTCGGTCTTCTCTGCCTGCGCAACGGCTTGTAGCGCAATCCGGGTCGATTCCTCGACCTGCCGGCGAATCTCGCCGACCGAGCCAATAAGGCGCGCCGCGGCGCCCGACACTGAAGTGACGTTCTCGGAGGCTTGCGTCGAGGCGTTGAGCACGTTGTCCGACAACTCGCGCGTCGCCGTCGCGGTACCGCTCAGCGCTTCCGCCGCGGCTTCCAGTTCGGTCGATGATGACGTCACGGAGCGTACGACACTTGCCACGGTGGTCTCGAATGCGCCGGCCAGCGCGTGCATGTCGGCTTTGCGCTGCTCGGCCGCGCGCCGCGCACTCTCTCGTTCGGCGGCTTCCAGTTGATCGATGCGGACCAGCTTCTCCTTGAAAGTCTGTGCCGCGCGCGCGTTGGCGCCGACTTCATCGCCTCGTCCGAGGTAGGGCACGGCAACATTTTTATTTCCGGCGGCGAGCTGCAACAGCACATCGCCGATGTGATGGATGGGCCGGCTGATGGCGAGTGCGCCGAACATTGCGACGCCCGCAAGGACCACGATGACGAACAGGCCGATGCCGAGATCGATGCGGCTTGCGCGTGTGGTCTGAGCGCTCGCTTGCGCCTTGCGCTCGTCGGCCGCGATGACCAGCGCCGTCGTTGTCGCATCAAGGAGAGTATTAATTTGCTGGCCGATTTTGCCGGTCCGCGCCACCTTTTCGACAGTGTCGCCGTAGTCTTTCGCGGCGCCGGCAAGTTCACCGGCGACGGTGGCATAGTTTTTGACCAAAGCGGCGAGCTTGTTGAGCCGTTCCTGGTCGGCGGGCTCGTGCGTGATAGCGAGCGCCGCTTCGATGTGCCCAGCTGCTGCGGCGTTAGCGGCCTGGAGTCTGTTCAAGGCCCGGTCGACTTCGCTCGGCGCGATGGCGAGACGCATTTCGCGCGTCTCGATCTGCATGCTGCGCAAATTGTCGGCGGCGCGCAGCGCCTCAAAGGCGGCAAGCTGGCGGCTGTCAGCGGCGTCGCGCTGCAGGCCGACGGAATGATCGCTGTATTGTTGTTCAATGAGCATAGCCGTCACCAAGACGACGGCAACGCCCGCCCAGACCGCGAGCCTGGTGCGAATGGAAAAGTCAAAAGCCGCCATCAGGGCCGGTCCAGGGACAGTAACCGCAATATTAACGGCGACGGTTAATTCGCGGTAAAATGCGTTTAGGATTGGCGCGCCAGGTCTGGATCGCCGATCCCCGCTGATCGGCCGATTGGCGGTCAAATCCCGGGAGAGTTTGCCACTATTCCCGGCCGAATTGCCGCCTAAGCTCGGTTTTGGCGCGTTCCAGCGTGCGCCGCCGGCTTGCCGGCAATTTTTTACCGGTGCGATTGATATAGAAGACCAGCATGGACAAGGCTGAGCGATAGGGAGTTGATTTGCGCCGCCGGCTCCGCTCCGCGGAACGCTTGAGAGACGCCGCGATGGCCTTGGGACTGTTTGAACTGAACACGCCTTTGTCGAGGTCGAGTGCGTCGCTTTCGCGGGTCACACGTCCGGACCAGTAGCGGGTATTCTTCCGCGGCCCCGCTTTGCGCCGTGTCGATCGTCGCGGAGCGGCTTTTCGCCGGGATGCGGTTCGGGGCATGGTCAAGTCCCAAAGCTTCAGCCTGAAATGAAAACCGCGCGGCAGCCAAATGTTCCGGCGCAGCAGAGCAAGCGCCGCCGAATTTCAGCTCGCCTTTTCCAGGCTCGGCAGCGGGTCGAGTGCATCGGAATCATGCACGGCGACGCCAACCATCGGATCGATCGGCGCTTCCCAAGGCCGCCGCTTCAGCGTGCGCACGGTGTCGGCATAACCGGCTTGCCAGCGATCGGCGATGCCTTGTGATGAGAAATCGATCTCACGCAACAAGTCGTCGTTGCGTTCCGGGTTGGCGTTGATGCGCACAATGTGCATGAGCGTCCCGCACCCATAGCCCGCCATCTCCTTGACCTCGGGCGAGTTGCGCAGATTCTCCGGCATCATCCGGACCAGCTCGCGCACCATGTGGCGAAGCTGGTGAATGTGTTCCTGTCGCGGAATATGGCTGTCGGCGCGGCTCGCATATTGAATGTCGATTTGGCGGCTCAGCACCTGCATGATCGATTCAGGCTCGGGACCGGCGATCGGGAATATCTGCACCGAGAACACGACGGAGTTGCGGCGCGGGTTGTCGTCGAAAACAACCTCGATCGGCGTATTGGAATAGAGGCCGCCGTCCCAGTAAGGATCGCCGTCAATGCGGACCGCCGGGAAGCCCGGCGGCAGCGCCCCGGACGCGAGAATATGATGAAGGGTGATCGGCATACTGCGGCTGTCAAAATAATGCATCTTGCCGCTTCGCACGTTGACGGCTCCGACCGTCAAGCGCGGGTGTTTGCCGTTGAGGCGATTAAAGTCGACCAGATTGCCGACGGTGCTTCGCATGCCGTCGATGGTGTAGAAGGCCGCGCGCTCGACCCCGACCAGCGCGTTGAGCCCGCCCCAGGCGAGTGCCTGGTTGGGGGCGTAATATCCGGCGACCCCGTTAAACAACGACATCATATAAGCCGCACTGCGCCCGAGCGTCTGCCCAAACGGCGTTTCGCCCCACAACGGTTTCTGCTCGACCCGCCGCCAAAATTCCCGCAGCCGCTCAAGCCTTGAAGCGACGTCGTTACCGACAATGAGCGCGCCGTTGAGCGCACCTATGGATGTGCCGACGACCCAATCCGGCTCGATGCCGGCCTCGTGCAGGGCCTGATAGACACCGCCCTGATAGGCGCCGAGCGCGCCGCCGCCCTGGAATACGAGGACGACTTGACCCGGAAGCCGCGGCCGGTCTCGCGCCTCTGCGCTCGGTTCGCTTTTGGGCGTTATCTGATCCATGATTTTCACTCCAGGCCTGCGGCGTGTCTTGTTGTAGTTGTGCCGTGCCGGTGGGAACGGCAAGCCCGCCATGGCCCGGCTTGGCCGATGTGCACCTGCGGGCAATGAAATGGTCGTGGAATTTAGTTGAGCCCGACGGCGCGCTTTAGCGCGCGTTCGATCATAGTGCCGACAATGACGCGCCGGTAAGCGCTGCTGGCGTGGATGTCCCCCGGCGGATCGGCCGCGGCCGCTCCTGCAGCGGCGCCCGTCACGATAATGTGGTCGTCGGCGACGTGACCATTGAGCGCGTCTTCGGCGGGCTTCAAGCGTATCGGCCGGTCGGCGGCGCCGACGGCGCCAACGTGGGCGTTGCGGATTTTGCCGTCCGGGTCCGTATCGTAGAACACCGCCGCGCCGGCGAGAGCGAAGTCGCCGCTGCGCCGAGCGAACTCGGCGAAGCCAAAGTGGCGATTTGCCGGCCAAGGCGGCAGATGAATCTCGCGGATGAGTTCGTCAGGACGAAGTGCAGTAATGAGCGGACCCTGAAAGAAATCGGCCGCCCCTATGGTTCGCGCGCCCGCCGCGCCGACCACGGCGATTTCGGCCTCGCAAGTTACGGCAATGCAGGGCATCTCGGCCGCCGGATCGGCGTGAGCGAGACTGCCGCCGACGGTGCCGCGATTGCGGATCTGATGATGGGCGACGTGCGCGATCGCAGCGGCGAGGAGCGGGTGCGCCGCGCGCAGCTGCGCATTTTCTAAAATCTCGCGCCAACGCACCATGGCGCCAAGCGTGACGCCGTTTCCGGAAATGCCGATGTGCCTGAGTTCCTCGACCTTGCGCAGATCGACAATCAGCGAAGGGGAGGCGACGCGAAACGCAAGCATCGGTACGAGGCTTTGTCCGCCGGCCAGCGCTTTGGCTTCACCGGCATGTTCGGCAAACAGCGCAATCGCGTCAGCGAGCCTTTCCGGGCAGGAATATTCGAACGGCGGCAGCTTCATCTGAGACAAATGCCGAGTTTGTTTCCTCGAGCGCTATCATATCGCCGCAGGTGGACATCGGCTATGTGCCAAATGCGGCGTTCATCAGCGGATTGCCAAGACGGCACGTCTCGACTTTTACCGGCGATCGGGCTAAGCGGGCCGCAATATGCAACGGCGGCAAATGCGGTCGATGGGGCCATTAAGAAAAGCAGCAAGCGCGGACACCAAGCTTTCGGCTCAGGCGCCCTACCTTCTTCTGTGTGCCGCTTGCGTCGTCTTGATGCTGGGTGGAAGCGGATCTCGCGCAATCGGCGCTGACGCCCCGACGACAGCGGAGCCGCCGGCAGCTGTTGCGGTTCCCGATTTCTGGGATCCGCGGCGCCGGCCGGAACGGCCCGACCTGTCGCGCTTGCAGAGTATTCGCTTTCTCACCGATCTCGATTATCCGCCGTTCGATTATGCCGGCCCGGACGGCAACCCGACTGGATTCAATGTCGACCTGGCGCGGCTGATTTGCGACGAGATCAAGGTCGCCTGCACCATTCAGGCGCGCCCGTTCGGCTCGTTGTTGGAGGCGCTCAACGACAATCGCGGCGATGCTGTGATCGCGTCCATCGCCCCGACCGCGGAAACGCGGCGGCTCGCCGACTTTACCGATCCTTATTACCGCACGCCGGCGCGCTTTGTCGCGCGCCGCGACTATCCCGTTGGCGACGTGGTGCCTGAACGGCTCGAGGGCAAAAAGGTCGCCGTCGTCGCCGGAACGGCGCACGAGGCGTATTTGAAAGCGATGTTCACCGAGGCGGAGGTACGGTCATATCCGACGGCCGAGGCGGCGCGCGAGGCGTTGCGGCAAAAAGAAGTAGACCTTTTGTTCGACGACGGCATCGCGCTCGCATTCTGGCTCAACGGCACCGACTCGGCGGGCTGCTGCGCCTTCCGCGGCGGGCCGTTTCTGGAGGGCCGGTTCTTCGGCGAGGGTATCGGCATTGCGGTTAAGCGCGGCAACGATCTTCTCCGGCAGACCTTGAACTGGGCGCTGTTTCAGCTCTGGGAAAAGGGCAGCTTCACCGATCTGTGGCTGCGCTATTTTCCGATCAGCCCGTTTTGACGAGCGCCGCCAGATACCGGCATATATAACCGGCATGACGACTTCGGCCTCTATCGATAATCCCGCGGAGCTGCGCGCGCTCGCCGAAGCGTCGAACGCCTGGCCGTTTGAAGAGGCGCGCAAGATTGTCGCTCGGCTGAAAAGAAAGCCGAAGGGCGAGGTGATTTTCGAGACCGGCTACGGCCCGTCGGGCCTGCCGCATATCGGCACGTTTGGCGAAGTGGCGCGGACGTCCATGGTGCGTCACGCCTTTCGCGTGTTGACCGGCGACGCGATCAAGACGCGGCTGATTGCGTTCTCCGACGACATGGACGCGCTGCGCAAAGTGCCAGACAACATTCCCAACAAGGAGATGGTGGCGCAACATCTCGGCAAGCCGCTGACGCAAGTGCCCGATCCGTTCGGCACCTATCCAAGCTTTGCCGCCCACAACAACGCGCGGCTGCGCGCCTTTCTCGATCAGTTCGGCTTCGAGTACGAATTCTTCTCGGCGACCGAGTGCTACAGGTCGGGCCGCTTCGACGCCGCGCTCTTGAAAGTTCTCGCACGCTTCAACGAGGTGATGGCGATCATGCTGCCGTCGCTGCGCGAGGAGCGGGCGCAGACCTATTCGCCGTTTCTGCCGATCGACCCGCAAACCGGCATCGTCTTGCAGGTTCCGGTGATCGCCCACGACGCCAATGCGGGCACCATTACTTACCAGCACCCAGATAACGGCCGGCAAGTGACCACGCTCGTCACCGGCGGGCGCTGCAAGCTGCAATGGAAGCCGGACTGGGCAATGCGCTGGGTCGCGCTCGGCGTCGATTACGAGATGGCGGGCAAGGATTTGATCGATTCGGTCAAGCTCTCCAGCGAAATCTGCCGCGCGCTCGACGCCACGCCGCCGGACGGGTTTAATTACGAACTTTTCCTCGACGAGCAGGGACAGAAAATCTCCAAGTCGAAGGGCAACGGGCTCACCATCGACGAGTGGCTGCGTTACGCCAGCCCCGAGAGCCTTTCGCTGTTCATGTATCGCGAGCCGAAGTCGGCGAAGCGGCTTTATTTCGACGTCATCCCCCGCAACGTCGACGAATATCAGCAGTTTCTCGAGGGCTATGCCCGGCAGGACGGCAAGCAGCGGCTTGCCAATCCGGTCTGGCACATCCATGGCGGCGCGCCGCCGCAAGCCGACCACCCGGTGACTTTCGCCATGCTGTTGTCGCTGGTCACGGCGTCGAACGCAGAAAACGCCGACACGCTGTGGGGCTTCATCGGCCGCTACCGGACGGGCGTGACCAAGGCGACGCATCCGCATCTTGCCGCGCTCGTCGATTACGCCATCCGCTACTTCCACGATTTCGTGCTGCCAGCTAAAAAGTTTCGCGATCCGGGCGCGGCGGAGCGAGCTGCGCTTGGCGATTTACGCGATGCGCTGTCGCAGCTTCCCACCGACGCGAATGCGGAAACGATCCAGAACGTGGTCTACGAAGTCGGCCGCCGCGAGCCGTTCCTCGACGAAAAGAAAAAGGCCAAGGACGGCAAGCCGGGCGTCACGCTCGACTGGTTCAACATGCTCTATCAGGTGCTGCTCGGCCAGGAGAAGGGCCCGCGCTTCGGTTCGTTCGTCGCCGCTTACGGAATTCAAAACACCGTCGACATGATCGACGGCGCGCTGGCGCGCTCGGCATGATGGCTAATGTATCCAAAGAGCCGCATTGGCGCGCCGCGGGGGAGGACGATTTCCCCGTTTCTGTCTTTCATTGACACCTGCGGACTTGCCACTCCCGCGAACGCCGCTACCGCGCAAACACGCACAGCTCGCGTTTGAGAATTACTGGCTCGCCCACAAAATGCGCGCGATCCACAGCACGTCGGCTGCGGCGATCACGCGGTCGCCGTGATCGGCGTTGAGCGAAGTAAGCTCGATCGATTTCGCCGTGCGGCGCCTGAGTTCTTTCGCCATGACCTCGCCGGTGCGGGTCTTGACCACGACGCGGTCGCCGCGGCGGATCGGCGCCGCCGGCGAAACCAGGATGACGTCGCCGTCGCGATAAGCGGGCTCCATGGAATGGCCGGAGACTTCGAGCGCATAAGCGTGCGTGTCGCTCACCGCAGGGAAGGCGATTTCGTCCCAGTCTTCGCCGACCGGAAAGCCGCCATCGTCGAAATAGCCGCCGGCGCCCGCTTCGGCGAAGCCGATCAACGGCACCGCCCGCGTTGCCGGACCGCCGTCGGAATTGATCAGCTCGACGAATATCGCCACCGGCGTTCCCGTTGCGCTGAGCGCCTTGGCAATGGATTCGGTGGAGGGCCAGCGGGCGCGGCCGGAGGCGGTGATGCGCTTCGATTTGTTGAACGTGGTCGGGTCGAGCCCGGCGCGCCGGGCCAGTCCCGAGGCCGACAGTCCGGCGCGTGCCGCCAGGCGATCGACGGCCGACCAGACTTGCGCGTGGGTCAGCATGAAAGCCCCTCGGGGCGTCCGCCCCCCGGAGGCGTCCGCCTAAAACCCTCGCCGCCATGATAGGAATATTTGCGCTACCCTCAACCCCACGGGAGCGCCTTTATCGCCTCAACCACGCGATCAGCCGGTCGATGCCTTTTGCTTGTCGTGCGGGTCGAAGGTGTCCGGCGCGGTATCGGCGTCGTTCTGCACCACCGGCAAATCCTTACGTCCCTGGCGTGGCTGCGGACGTTCACGCGGCGGCGTCCGCCGGCTGCTGGTGGCGCGGCTCTGCTGGGCAAAATTGTCGAAATCCGATGACAAGCCCGCGTAGCTGATGCGCGCCGTTTTCAGTGCGCCTTCGGCTACGTTGCGCCCGGCACGCTCGCTCTCCAACTGCGCCTTAAGCGCGGCGATGGTCTCGCCGGCCTTGGCGCGCTGAAGGTCGGCCTCGGCCTCGAGCTGACCGACGCGGGAGCTGAGCGCCTGGATTTCTTCCTCGGCGCGCGACAGCGCCTTGTCGCGCTGGCGCACATTGAGGAGCAACGTATTGGCGCGCTCGGCGAGCTTGGCGCGGAACTGCTCGACTTCGTTCAAAAGCTTCTCTTTGCTTTGCAGCGCGGTCGTCGCCAGTTCGAGTTTCTTCTCGGCCATGTTGCGCACGAGGGTTGCCTCGACCACCTTGCGCTCGGCCGCGTTGTTGTCCTCGGTGCGGGTCAGCAGATTTTGCCGTACTTCGGCGAGCAGCTTCTCCGCGGTGACGGCGCGTGACGACATTGCCTCAAGCCGCGTGCTCAGCGTGTTGGTCTCGACCTGGCGCTTGTCGTTAGCTTCGGCGACTGCCGCGGTGAGCCGAGTGCGTTCGGCTTCGGCTGCCTTCAGCGCCGCTTGATGCTGGCTGACTTGCGTCAACGCTTTCTCGACTGCCGCCTCGCTGTCCATCACCCGGCGTTGCAGCCGGGAATTTTCTTCAACCAGTTGATCGACCGATGTTTGCAGCGAACGGTTTTCATTCGCGCCCATGGTCAGCTTTTCGCTCGCCGCGGCGACGAGACCCTCGAGTTCGGCGACACGCTTGTCGGCGGCGGCGCTATGCTTGCTCAACACCTGCTTATGCTCGGTCAGCATGCGCACGGAGCTGGTTTCGCGCGCCAATTCGCCTTCGAGGTCCGCGATCCGCGCGCGCGCCGGTTCGAGTTCGGCCGTCAGTTCGGCTTTCTCGGCTTCGAGATTGCCAACGGCCTGTTGCGACAGTCCGAGCTCGTAGTTGAGGTGCTCGCACTCGCTCTGGCTCGTCGCCAGGCTTTTGCGTACGTCCTTGACCTCGGCGCGCAGCTGCTCGTAGCCGACGCTGGTTTCTTCCAGCGCGTTGCGCAGATTGGCGTTGTCGAGCGCTTCGCGTTCCAGCGAGTTGAGCGCGTGGCCGATGGGAACCACCAGCTCGCCGAAGATGTCGCGAAGGTCGTCGAGCGCATCGATACGACGGCCGACATCGATCAAAAGGTTGCGCAAGGCCTCGTTGTCGCCGCCGACTCTCGTGCCGAGATCGGCCCAGCCTTCCGAGGCGGGTTGTTCAATCTCGGCGTCGACGGTGGCGTCCGGCGACAGCTCGCCGAACTCCTCATCGGAGGGCTTGGTCTGGAAGCGGTCGAAAATTTTGGACAGCGTACTCATGCACCATTCCCAACGCACGCTTTAACCGGTTACTTACTATTTTTAGCACAGCCCCCTTGGCGGTAGTTCGCGCCGGCCGGGTGACTTCGCGTTAGGGTTAAGTCGTTTAATGACCATCATCTACAAAATCTGCCAGCGGAAAGAATGGCTTGCCGCCGAACAACATGGTGAATTTCCCGGCTCGAAGGACGATGCGCGGGACGGCTTCATTCACCTTTCTACTGCGGCGCAGCTTGTCGGAACTTTGGCCAAACATTTTGCCGGCGCGACGAATTTGTTGCTCGTCGCCGTCGATGCCGGTGCGCTCGGCCAGTCGCTGAGATGGGAAACCTCGCGTGGCGGCGATCTTTTCCCGCACCTCTATGCCGCGTTGCCGCTTAAGGCCGTGCGCTGGACGCGGCCGATCGCCGACGAGGTGAACGGCGTCAGGTCCATGCCGGAGCTGTACCCGTGATCGGCGCGTTCGAGCATCTCGCGCGGCCGCTGCTTGCGGCGCTCGACGCGGAAGACGCACACCGGCTTACCGTCGCTATGCTTAAATTCGCGCCGTTGCCGCGCGCCGGCAAAGACGAGCGGCGGCTTGCGGTGCGTGCCTTCGGGCTTGATTTCCCCAATCCGGTCGGCCTGGCGCCGGGTTTCGACAAGAACGCGGAGGTGCCGGACGCGCTGTTGCGCTTGGGCTTTGGCTTCGTCGAAGTCGGCACCGTCACGCCATTACCGCAGCGCGGCAATCGGCGGCCGAGGGTCTTTCGCCTCGAAGCCGATGAAGCGGTAATCAACCGGCTCGGCTTTAATTCGCAGGGTGCGGGTCGCGTGCTGCGACGCCTGGCGCGGCGCACCCATAACGGAGCCATTGTCGGCATCAACATCGGCGCCAACAAAAACTCCTCCGACCGCGTCAGCGATTATGTCCAATTGATCGAGCGGTTCGCGCCGGTCGCGAACTACGTCACCATCAATGTCTCGTCGCCCAACACGCCGGGGCTGCGCGATTTGCAAGAAGCTTCGGCGCTCGGCGATCTGCTCACTCGCGTACTCGAAGCGCGTGAGCGCGCCGCTCGCAACGCCAGACCAACACCGGTGCTGCTAAAGATCGCGCCCGATCTCTCGCTCGCCGCGCTTGACGATATTGTCGGCGTTGCGCGCGCGCGGCGTGTCGATGGCATGATCGTCGGCAACACAACAGTGACGCGGCCGCCGAGCCTGCGCGAGCCGGAGCGCGCCAAGGAAGCCGGCGGACTTTCCGGCCGCCCGCTGTTTCCGCTCGCGACCCGTATGCTGGCGGAAAGCTACGTCCGGGTGGAAAACGCGTTTCCGCTGATCGGCGTCGGCGGAATTGATTCCGGCGCTGCAGCGCTCGCCAAGGTCCGCGCCGGCGCGACGCTCCTTCAACTTTACTCCGCTCTGGTGTTCCGCGGGCTGGGCCTGATTGGCGAGATCAAAGCCGCGCTCAGTGCCGCGATCGCGGGCGAGCAGCGCGAAGCTTTGAACGATCTGGTCGGCATCGATGCCGCGGCGGTCACCGCCGAGCCGTGGCCGCCGTGATTTATTTGCTGTCGTCTTCCTTGAGCGCCGCGAACGAACGCGAGGCGCCAACCGCGCCGGGCGAGGGGATGAGCACGGGTTTGAGCACCGGCATCAGCCGGCGCCGCTCGCGGCGTGCGGGAATGGCGCGGTAGACCTGCTTTGTCGCTTCGACAATATGCACGCCGGCAAACGGCGCGGAGATGGTTGCGCCGGCACGCTCCCACGCGGCCGCCGACCGCAGGAATAGCCCAAGGGAAACCGGCGGCACGTAAAGCGCTTCGCCCCACCCGGTCGGCGTGAACCAGGTCTCGCGCAGCAAGTGCGTGATTTGCGAACGCGAATAGGGCCGGCCGGAACCGAACGGCGTCGTGTCCATGCGGGCCCATAATCCGCGCCGGTTCGGCACCACGGCGAGCAATCGGCCGCCGCCCGCCATCACCCGCCAGACTTCGCGCAGGAGCCCGACCGGGTCGGCTGAGTTTTCCAGCGCATGCACCAACAGCACGCGGTCGACCGCCGAGTCGGTCAGCGGCAAGTCGTCCTCTTCGACCAGCGCGGCAAGCGCCGGCTTCGACGACGGCCAGCGCACCACGCCCTGTGTCGCCGGCATCAGCGCAAGGCATCGTTCGGCTTCTTCCCGGAACAAGCCAAGATAAGGCGTGGCGTAGCCGATGCCGAGAAGGCGCAGCGATGCCGTGTCGGTCCAGCGCGCGCGGATGCCGCGCGCAATGAAGCGGCGGGCCACAGTGCCTAGCCTCTGGGTATAGAAGTCGCGGAGATCGACAACGTCCATGGTCACGAAAGTAGCACGGATTTGGTTGTCAATTCGTGCCGGCTACCCATGTTAACCGACGCGTGTTGCGTCTTTTCCGGCGAAAGCCGATGATCCAAACGAGACAGAAACTGGGGAATAAACATGTCGGCGCAAACCTATCTTTTCCCCTGCCTTAACGATAACTACGGCGTCCTCATCCACGATCCGGAGAGCGGCGCGACCGCCTCGATCGACGCACCGGAAGCGGCGCCTGTGGAAGCCGCGCTGAAAAAGACCGGCTGGCAGCTGACCGATATTCTCGTCACTCACCATCACGGCGACCACACCGCGGGCATTCCCGAATTAAAGCGGCAACACAAATGCCGGGTAGTCGCGCCGCGCCGCGAGGCGCAGCGGATTGCCGACGTCGACGAAACGGTGGGCGAGGGTGACACGGTGCGGGTCGGATCACTGCAAGGCCGTGTCATCGACACGCCGGGCCATACCGCGGGTCATATCTCGTATTTCTTCCCGGCGGACAAAGTCGCTTTTGTCGGTGACACGCTTTTCTCCATCGGTTGCGGCCGCGTCATCGAAGGTGACGCGCAGATGATGTGGAACTCCTTGCTGAAGCTGCGCGGCTTGCCCGATGACACGCAGTTTTTCTGCGGCCACGAATACACCGAGGCCAACGTCCGCTTCGCCAAGACCATCGAGCCGGATAACGCGCGGCTTGCCGAGCGCGCCGCTGAAGTGACGAAACTGCGCGCCGCCGGCAAGCCGACCATCCCGGCGACTATCGGCGCGGAAAAAGCGGAGAACCCGTTCTTGCGCGCCGATCAGCCGGATGTGGCAAAGACGGTCGGTCTCGCCGGCAGTCCGGCTTGGAAAGTGTTCGCCGAAATCCGCGAACGTAAGAATAAGTTCTGACGTCATTGCGAGGAGCAACGCGACGAAGCAATCCAGAAAACTGTAGCTGGATGGCTTCGTTTCGTTCGCAATGACGTGATGGTTGTAGGCGAGGACGAGCGGAAAGCGAAGAAATGGCCAAACCGCTTCCCAACCCACTAACCGCCGCGGAAGTCATTCGGCTCCTTGATCTAAAACCACACCCGGAGGGTGGGCATTACCGCCAAACATTCCGCGATGCGCGCGCCGTCGGCGGCGGCCGCGCCGCCTCGACCGCGATTTATTTTTTGCTCGCGCGCGGCGAGCGCTCGCACTGGCACCGCATCGACTCGGTCGAAATCTGGCACTTTTATGCCGGCGCGCCGCTCGCACTAGAAATCGCAGCCGATGGAAGCCGCGAGCTGATCACGCTCGGCAACAAGCTTGCCGCCGGCGAGTACCCGCAAGCCATGGTGCCCGCGCATGCCTGGCAGGCAGCGCGCTCGCTCGGCGACTGGTCGCTTGTCGGCTGTACGGTCGCACCCGGCTTTGAGTTTGCGAAATTCGAAATGGCGCCCGTGAAATGGGAGCCGCAATAATGTTATTGCGCGCCCGGCTCTTTTGGCCGCCTTTATAATTGCACCATGGATGAAGCGTTCTTCACCGCAGCGACGGCGTGGCTGACCGAGGCCGGAATTGCCGGCATATCGGAAGGCGACATCTTCTCCGGATTTTGCCGCCGGTGCGTCGAAATCGGCATGCCGCTTAGCCGCTGCATTATGTTCATCGACACGCTGCATCCCGTGCATGAAGGCCGTCTTTATCAGTGGGACTATGGTGCCGCCGACTTGCGCCTGCTGGAATATGGCCGCACCGATCCTGACGCGCTCGCGGCATCCGGAGCTTCTCCCAGCGATAACGAGGCGCTGAATCGCTGGCGACGCAGTCCGTTCTATCGGATGTTGCAGTCAGGCGAGACGCTGTTTCGCCTCCGCCTGAATGCCGCCACGGTCGAAGACTTTTCGCTGCTGCCGGATTGGCTGGCGGCCGGATTGACCGATTACGTGGCAATAATCTGCCGCTTTGCCCCGGAGGGAATCATCGGCGAGATGGATGGCGTGTACATCTCATGCGCGACGGGCGTAGCGGAGGGTTTCAGCGAGCCGCACATTGCTGCGCTGGAGCGTCTCGCGCCAACACTGGCGCTCGCGTTCAAGGCGTCGGCGCTGCAACGCATGACCAGAACGCTGATGGAAACCTATCTCGGCCGCGACGCCGGTCAGCGCGTGCTCAGCGGGCGGATCGTGCGCGGCCTCACCGAACGCATCGACGCGGTGGTCTGGTTCAGCGATTTGCGCGGTTTTACGCGGATCACCGACGCCGCGCCGGAACAGGTGATTCCATTGTTGAACGACTATGCCGATGTAATCGTGTCGGCGATTCACGAGCAAGGCGGCGACGTGATCAAACTGATCGGCGATGGCGTGCTCGCCATCTTCACTGCGGAGGATCGCGAGCACGCTTGCGCGGCGGCGCTCGCTGCCGCAATTGCGGCGCGCGATGAGGTCGCAGAATTGAAAAAGACGCGGAAGGCGGCGGGTCAGCCGGTAACCGATATGTATCTTGGCCTGCACGTCGGCGAGGTATTTTACGGCAACATCGGCAGTCACGAACGGCTGGACTTCACCGTCATCGGTCCGGCGGTGAACGAAGCAAGCCGCATTGCGGCGATGTGCCGTTCGGCCGATCAGCCGCTGCTGGTGTCGACTGCATTCGCTGAGGTCGGTGACATTAAGAGCCGACTGGTTTCAGTGGGGCGATTTGCGCTGCGCGGGGTGTCGCATTCGCAGGAGCTGTTCACGCTCGATTTCGATGCGTGACTGCTCCGATATAGCCGACTTATCATTAATTGTTTTTTAGGAACGAGCCGAAGGGCGCGTGCAGAATTGATTTGCCTCAATGAAAAGTGGCGCGAAAGGCGTCTTTGATGCTGGCGGGGAACAGCGCGAAGAGGCACCGCTTGACGATGACGCAAAAATTTGTTCGTGCCGCAACCAAAATGCCGGTAACGAAGGTCGCCAAAATCGTCGACGTCACGCATTTCTCCGACGTGCTGTGCGTCTGGGCTTACATAGCCGAAGCGCGGATCGACGCGCTAAAACGGAAGTTCGGCGGCTCGCTGCGACTCTTCTATCGGTTTTGCTCGGTGTTTGGTGACACCGCCGGCAAGATCAAATCGGCATGGAAGGATAAGGGCGAATACGAGGGGTTCAATTCTCATTTGCGGCAGGTCGCAGCGAAATTCCCGCATGTTGAGATTCACCCGGAGCTTTGGCTCAAAACACGGCCGAAGAGCTCGGCCAGTCCTCACTTGTTTCTAAAGGCAATCCAGCAATGGGAGTGGGAAACGGCGGCCCACGCCGGCGTGGCGACCGATCTCGAACGGGCGACATCAGCCTTTCGCCGCGCGTTCTTCCGCGATTGCAGGGACATTTCGTGCTGGAATGTTCAATGCGATATAGCACAACATCTTGGTATCGATATTGATGCGGTCGAAAAGCTCATTCACGCCGGCACCGCGTTCGCCGGGTTGGCTGCCGATTATCAGGACGCGGATAAGATGCGCATTGAAGGTAGTCCGAGCCTGGTGCTGAACGAAGGACGTCAGAAGTTTTACGGCAACGTCGGCTTTCGCGTCATCGACGCGAACATTCAGGAGCTTCTGCGCGAGCCGCGCGTAGACGATGCGAGCTGGTGCTGATCTCCGGTGCTTCGATGGCCGAAGGCGAGCGGTAGGACACCTAAGTAATATATTGCCCGCCGTTGGCCGTGAGTGTCGCGCCGGTGATCAAGCCGGCATCGTCGGAAGCAAGAAAGACGACACAACGGCCGATTTCTTCCGGTTCGCCCAGCCGTCCGATGGGAATGGTCGGTAGGATACTTTTTTCCAGAACGTCTTTGGGCACTGCCTGCACCATCTCGGTATTGATGTATCCCGGCGCGATGGCGTTGACGGTGATGCCGCTGCGCGCGCCTTCCTGCGCCAGCGCTTTGGTGAAGCCGATGTCGCCGGCCTTGGCCGCCGAGTAGTTGGTCTGGCCGAACTGCCCCTTCTGGCCGTTGATCGAGGATATGTTGATGACGCGGCCGAACTTCCGCGCCCGCATTCCTTCGATGACGTTGCGGGTCATGTTGAACAGCGAGCCGAGATTGGTGTTGATCACCGCTTGCCATTGCTCGAGCGTCATGCGGTGGAGCTGTGCATCGCGGGTGATGCCGGCATTGTTCACCAGCACATCGACGGGACCGAGATCGGCTTCGACTTGCTTGAGGCCGGCGGCGCACGCGTCAAACGAGGCAACGTCCCACTTGTAGACGGCAATCCCCGTCTCGGCGTTGAATTTTTTTGCGGCCTCATCATTGCCGGCGTAGGTAGCCGCGACTTTGTAACCGGCCGCCTTCAGCGCTTTGGAAATCGCCGCGCCGATGCCTCGGGTTCCGCCCGTCACTACTGCGACGCGGGCCATTCACTCCCTCCCTCTTCTCGTCACGGCCGGGCTTGTCCCGGCCATCTACATCTTGTTTGTTCAAAGACTAAAGTCGTGAATGCCCGGGACAAAGCCGGGCATGACGATTTTATGGATCTTTGCCGTCGGTCCTTATCGCTCCACGCACATCGCGATGCCCATGCCCCCGCCGATGCATAGCGTCGCCAGACCTTTTTTGGCGTTCCGCTTCTGCATTTCGTAGAGCAGCGTCACCAGGACGCGAGCGCCAGAGGCGCCGATCGGATGGCCGATAGCAATGGCGCCGCCGTTGACATTGACCTTGTTGGTGTCCCAGCCGAGATCCTTGTTTACCGCGCAAGCTTGCGCCGCGAATGCCTCGTTGGCTTCGACCAGGTCGAGGTCACCGACGCTCCAGCCCGCCTTCTTCAGCGCGGCGCGTGAAGCCGGGATCGGTCCCGTGCCCATGATTTTCGGATCGACGCCAGCCTGAGCCCACGAAACGATGCAGGCAAGCGGCGTCTTGCCGAGCTTGGCCGCTTCGCTCGCCTTCATTAGCACCATGGCCGCGGCCCCGTCGTTGATGCCAGACGCGCTCGCGGCCGTCACCGTGCCCTCCTTGTCGAAGGCGGGCTTGAGCTTGCCGATGCTCTCAAGCGTAGTGCCGTGCTTGGGATACTCGTCCGCATCGACGATAACGTCGCCCTTGCGGCTCTTCACTGTGACCGGCACGATCTCGTCCTTGAATTTTCCGGCCTTTTGCGCGGCTTCAGCCTTGTTCTGCGACTTGACGGCGAACTCGTCCTGCTGGGCGCGGGTGATCTGCCATTGGCGCGCGACGTTCTCGGCGGTGTTGCCCATGTGATAGCCGTTGAAGGCATCCCACAGCCCGTCCTTGATCATGGTGTCGATCATCTCGAAGTTGCCCATTTTCACGCCGCTTCGCAGATGCGCACAATGCGGCGCCATGCTCATGGACTCTTGGCCGCCAACGACCGCGATTTCAGAATCGCCGTTGACAATGCCCTGATAGCCCAGAGCGACCGCGCGCAGACCCGATCCGCAAAGCATGTTGACGCTATACGCCGGGACTTCGACCGGAATGCCGGCATTTATCGAAGCCTGCCGCGCCGGACCTTGGCCCTGACCGGCTTGCAGGATTTGACCCAGGATAACTTCGGAAACCTTCGCGGGCTCGACGCCGGCGCGGTCAATCGCCGCCTTTATGGCGACCTTACCCAGATCGTGAGCCGGAACGACCGCAAATGCCCCATTGAATGCGCCGACCGGCGTGCGCACTGCGCCGACAATTACGATGTCGTCTTTCATGGCAAAATCCTTTCGGTAGGGGTTCTTTTGAAGCGCGGGATTGCCGCAGACCCGTTCATATAAGTCATAAGGAGGCGCGCGCCGCTCGACAAGTCGGAACGACGCAGCATTGCCGCTATGCGGACCGAACGTCCCCGCCGGCGGACCGCGGAGGCCAGGCCACCACAAAACGGTAGCCGGGCCACGAGAAAGTGCCTATTTTGATTGCAACCAAGACGGTCACCATATGACGCCAGCACCCTCGACCACGACTTCGACCAAGACCGCAGAACCGGTCACTATAAAAAAGTACGCCAACCGCCGACTCTACAACACCGGCACCAGCACCTATGTGACACTCGAAGATCTCGCTGGCATGGTGAAAACCGGCGAGGATTTCGTGGTCTACGACGCCAAGACCGGCGAGGAGATCACGCGTTCGGTGTTGACCCAGATCATATTCGAGCAGGAGAACAAAGAAGGACAAAATCTCCTGCCGATTGCGTTCCTCCGCCAGCTCATCCGCTTCTACGGCGATAGCATGCAGATGCTGGTGCCACGCTATCTCGAGGTTTCGATCGAGTCGTTGACCCGTGAGCAGGAAAAGTTCCGCCATCAGATGGCGCAGGCGTTCGGCGTCGGCGGATTCCCAACACTGGAAGATCAGGTGCGGCGGAACATGGAAATGTTCGAACGCGCCTTCTCGATGTTTGCGCCGTTTGCGCGTCGTGAGGCCGCCGAGGAGGCCGAAACGGAAGCCGGCAAGCTGGCGCCGAAAACCGGCGATATCGACGACCTGAAGCGTCAGCTCGACGAAATGCAAAAGAAAGTCGACAAGCTCTCCGGCGGCGGCGCCTAGCTGGTTATCACTTGCGGAAGTGCGTGTCCGCCGACACTCCGCGCTTTTCTGTGCAGAGTGGAGTTGCGGCCCTGTCTGAAGACCTTCCGGCAATTGCTCGCGGACTTTTGCAGTTCGACGCCTCCGACGATTTCGCGCGCATGCTGTCGTCGTTGGTAAGAGCCTCGCATGAATTCGTGGGGGTCGCCGATCTTGAAGGCAATGCTCTGTTCGTCAATGAAGCCGGCCGCAAGCTCGTCGGATTGACGGATCTGGACGCCGTGCACGCCACGCGGATTATCGATTATTTCGCCCCAGAGGATCGCGATCGCGTTCTACACGAAGTGATGCCGGCAGCGCGTGATAACGGATTTTGGGAAGGCGAACTCAAGTTTCGAAATTTCGCCACCGGCGAGACCATACCCGTGCTCTACAATATCTTTCCGGTGCGCGGTGCGTCAGACGCAATCGTCGCCTACGGGACCGTTACGCGCAATCTGAGCGATGGTAAGCTTGCCGACGAGCGGGCTCATTGGCTGGGCTCCATCGTCGAATTGAGCGATGACGCGGTTGTCAGCAAAAACCTCGACGGCATCATTGCCAGTTGGAACAAGGGCGCAGAGCGGGTGTTCGGCTACACCGCTGAAGAGGCAATCGGCCGCCCGATTACCATCGTCATTCCGGAAGATCGGCAGAATGAAGAGGTTGAGATTCTAAGCCGGATTAGGCGCGGCGAGCGTATCGATCATTTCGAGACCATTCGGCGGCGCAAGGACGGCACCTTGTTTCAGATTTCGCTGACCGTCTCACCGGTCAAAAACGCCGAGGGCCGAATTATCGGCGCCTCGAAGATCGCGCGGGATGTCACCGAGCAAAAACAAAGCCGGGAACAAATCGCGACGCTGGCCCGCGAGGTTGAGCATCGTGGCAAGAACCTGTTGGCGAGCGTGCAGGCGATCGTCAATCTTTCGCGATCCGACACCACGCAAGGCCTCAAAGATGCAATTGAAGGCCGCATCCAGGCGCTCGCCAATGTCCAGTCGCTGTTTGTCGAGTTGCGTTGGGTTGGTGCCGAATTATCGGCCATCGCTACGCGGGAGCTCGCTCCGTACGGCGCGGCCGAAAAAAGCCGCGTGCGCATCGAGGGTCCGCCGATCTTATTGGAGCCCACCGCCGCGCAAGCCGTCGCCGTAACCTTGCACGAGCTTGCGACCAATGCCGCCAAATATGGCTCGCTTTCCGGTCGTGAGGGCCGCCTCGATTTGACTTGGCGTCGCGCGCCCGATGGCGAACTCCTCGTGCGCTGGGAGGAGGTGGGCGGACCTAAAGTCGAGAAGCCGGGCCACAAGGGCTTTGGCAGCCGGGTTATCAAACAAATGACCGGACAATTGGGCGGTAAAGCGGAGTTTGACTGGCGCCCGGAAGGGCTCCTTTGCGAAATCACCGTCCGGGCTTAACGCGCGAATCCGTGCGCCCACCGCCGCGCGCCGATCTTTGCCGACGCCAGTTCACCAAGTGGAGTGGAAAGTGGCGACTCGGCTTTCAACATCTGCATGACCGAGCATGATCCCCGGCCTTAGGGCTGAGGCGTGGACAGGTCCGCGCGCATCGGGCACACTCATAACGAGCGGGTGCGCCGTCCAAGCGTCCCGCAGCAATAAAAAACAAGAATTCACATTGGGAGGCTTTGACCATGAAATTTCGTGGGTTCGCGGCCGCGTTGGTCGCCGGCGCCGGCGTCCTGGGTTCGTTGGTGAGCAGCGCCACTGCGCAAGACGACAACGTCTTCAAACTGGCCTTCGTCGCGTTTCTCTCCGGGCAAGCTGCTGAATTGTTCGGCAAGCCAGCCGTGCAGGGCGCGAAGACCGTCATCGATGCGCTCAATGCCGGAAGCCTCCCCAAACCCTACGACAAAGTCGGCTTTGGCGGCCTGAAAATCGAAGTTCAGCTCATTGATGAGGCAGGTGGCGCCACCAAGCAAGTCGAGGAATTGCGCAACGCGTTTGAGCGCGACCATGTCGACGCGGTCTTGGGCTATGTCAGCTCGGGCGACTGCCTGGCGGTCGCGCCGGCAGCCGAGGCGCTCAAAAAGCTTCTCGTCCTCTTCGACTGCGGCACGCCACGCATCTTCGAGGAGAACAAATTCAAATATGTCTTTCGCACTGCCGCTCATGGCGCGATGGATAACGTCGCCATGGCCCGCTACCTGGTGAAGCGCGGCATCAAGGTCGCCGATGTCGGCGCCATGAACCAGGACTACGCTTGGGGGCAGGACTCCTGGAAGGACTTCAAGGGCAGCCTCGCGCAACTCGAACCGGAAGCAAAAACGAAGGTCGAGCTCTGGCCGAAATTTGGCGCCGGCCAATACGGCACGGAAATTTCGACCCTGCTGCAGGAAAATCCGGCCCTGGTCTATTCGAGCCTGTGGGGCGGCGATCTCCAGGCGTTTGTGCTGCAAGCAGCGCCCCGCGGCCTAATGAAGGATCGCGTGGTAGTCTTGAGCGCTTCCGATCACGTGCTGCCGCCGCTCGGCAACAAAATGCCCGACGGCGTTATCATTGGGGCGCGCGGCTCCAATGGCCAATTCGCCGAGAAGAGCCCGATCAACGATTGGTATGTGGCGGCCCTGGCCAAGGCGTATCCGGGACTCATTCCAGTGCAACCGCATTACCGCGCCGCGCAAGGTCTGCTCGGGCTGAAAACCGCCATCGAAAAGGCGATGGCGGCCAATGGCGGCAAGAAGCCCACCAGCGATGAAATGGCGGCGGCCATGGTCGGCATCGAATGGGATGCGCCGCCGGGCCACATCAAGCTTGCGCTCGGCGACGGACATCAGGCCATCCAGTCGAACGCTGCGGGACGGTCGAAGTGGGATCCGGACGCCAAGATGGTGCGCCTCGTCGACATCGAACACTTTGCCGCCGAGTGCGTGAATCCGCCGCCAGGCGTCAAGGCGGCCGACTGGATTGCGCAGGGTTTCCCTGGCGCGAAATGCGACTAAGAGACGCGATCCGCCAAAGCTGAAAGCGAAGAGCGGGGCGCGCTTCATGCACTCCGTTTTGCCCGGCCCATGAGCTGGAAAAACAAAGGCCGATTTTCCAAAAAGATCTCGCTCTCCGTGAGCAAACAATGAGCGCGAAACTTGCGGCAGCGATCCTGATCGACGGCGTCATCGACGCTTCGTGGCTCTTCATCGTCGCGGTCGGCCTGACGCTCGTCTTCGGTGTGCTCAACATTCTCAATTTCGCCCACGGCAGCCTGTTCGCCGTCGGCGCTTATGCGGCGGCGAGCGCGGTCGGCTGGTATTATGGCGGCGGTCTTGGGCCGCCGTTTCTCGGCTATCTGCTGATGCTCGGCGCCGCGCTCGCGGTCGCGCTTGTGTTGGGGCCGTTGCTGGAACGCGGCGTGCTGCGCTTCTTTTATCGGCGCGACGAAGTGGTGCTTGTTCTGGTCACCTACGCGCTTTTCCTCATCCTTGAGGACGCCACAAAGCTCATTTGGGGGGCGGAATCCTACTACGCGTCGGAGCCGTATGCGCTTCTCGGCAATGTCTCATTCTTTGGCCTGAGTTATGTCGGCTACGATTTCGCGCTGATCGGTCTCGCGCTGATCGTGGGTATTCTGCTCTGGTTTGGCATCAACCGCACCGTCACCGGCAAGATCGTGTTGGCCGTCATCCATGACCGCGACATCTGCCGCGCCATGGGTGTCAATGTCACCCGTGTGTTCGCGTTTGCCTTCACGCTTGGTGTGTTTCTCGCAGCCCTTGGCGGCGCGTTTACCGCTCCGAAGATTTCAGTGCAGCCCGGCATCGGCATCACGGTGATCCTGCTGAGCTTCGCCGTGGTGGTGATCGGCGGTCTTGGGAGCGTGGAGGGTGCGGCTATCGCCGCGCTTTTTGTCGGCTTCGCCCGTGCCGCCGCCATCCACCTCGTGCCGTGGGCGGAACTCTTCATTGTTTATCTGGTCATGGCGTTGGTGCTGGCATTCCGGCCCGAGGGCCTGTTCCAGCGCTTGTCGGCGCGGAAAATCTGAATGAGAGGCATAGTCGGCACGTTCGCTGCGGCCGCGGTCGCGTTCGCGGCGATGGCTCTCGCCGGATACGCGATACCCAACTGGCTCGTTCTCGTCGCGACTTTGGCGTTCGCCAAGGGACTGGTGACGCTCGGGATCGTCGCGCTGATGCGCGGTGGGCTGGTCTCGTTCGGCCAAGGCACCTTTTACTGCGCCGGCGCCTATGCCGCCGGCATGGCGGCGAACGGTTTGGGAATCGGCGATGCCGCGCTTCTTGTCGGGATGGGTGCGATCGCCGGCCTGATCCTGGGCGTGATCATCGCGCCGCTGCTAGCCGGCTATCGCGGCATCTTTTTCGCCACCCTTACGCTGGCGCTGTCGATGATCGTCTACGGCATTCTCAACAAGACTTATTCGCTGGGCGGCTCTGACGGCTTGAATCTGCATGCGCCAAGCTTTTTCGGCTATCACCCGGCGGGATCGCAAAGTGCCGGCTATGCGCTGTTCGTCTTTACCAGTCTGGTCACGGTGATTGCGGCCGCACTGTGCCGAATCCATTTCGATTCCGTGCGCGGGCTGCTGTCGCACGCCGCCCGCGACAACGAGATACGTGTGGAATATCTCGGCGCCTCGGTACGATGGATCAACGGCGTCAATTTCGTGATTGCTGCCGTTCTCGGCGGCATCGGCGGGGCGTTATCGGCGCTCTCGCTCGGCCATATCGATCCGGATTTCGCGTTCTGGACGACTTCGGGCGAATTTGTCTTCCTCGCCATTCTCAGCGGCTATATGAGCGTCACCGCCGTGTTCGTCGCCGCAGCTCTTTTGGAATTGGTGCGCTCGTTTTCCAGCGAGTATTTTCCCAACACGTGGCAGGGCGCGCTCGGCGTCTTCCTTTTGTTGGTCATTCTTTTCCTGCCCGAGGGGCTTGGCTCGCTCGCGCCGCGCTTACGCTCTCGCGATGGCAAATCGGCGCGGGCGTCGTTGGAACAATCCCAATGACTGCGCTGCTCGAGACCGTCGCTCTGCAAAAAACATTCGGCGCGGTGATCGCCGCCAGCGATATTTCGATCGGGGTCAAGCGCGGCCAGAAGCTTGGCCTCATCGGCAACAACGGCGCGGGTAAGACCACGTTCATCAACATCGTCACTGGCCACCTGAAGCCCAATTCCGGACGCGTCATCCTTGACGGCAAGGACATCACCGGCCTCGCCCCTCGCCAGGTCCGCCGCAACGGGATCAGCCGCTCGTTCCAGATCCCTCAGCTTTTCACGAGTCTGACGCTCGACCAGAATTTGCTCATTTCACTCGCCGTTTTGCGCGAGGAAGGAATGTCGTCGTGGAAACCGGCCCGCTCGGACGCCGGTAGGGCCGAACTCGATGACCTTCTCGAGCGCTTCGGCTTGCGGCCATATCGCGGGCAAACGGTGGCCGCGTTACCTGGCGGCGTGCGCAAGCTTGTCGACGTAGCCATGGCGGTCACAAGCCGGCCCAAGCTTTTGTTGCTCGACGAGCCGACCAGCGGTGTCGCGGTCGAAGAAAAATTCCCGCTGATGGATGTGATCATGCACGCGATCGAAGGCACCGAAACGACCGTGCTGTTCGTCGAGCACGATATGGACATCGTCGGCGGTTACGCCGATCGCGTGCTCGCTTTCTATGCCGGCCGCATTATTGCGGATGGCAAGCCAGGCCCGGTGCTGAACAACGAAGAGGTGCAACGTTACGTCACCGGAGTGGCGGCGTGAGCGCTCTGCAAATCGAAGCCTTGCGCGTCAAGCTGCAGTCGGTCGAGGTGCTGCGCGGCATCAATCTTGCGGTCGCGCCTGGCGAAATGATCGGCCTTCTTGGCCGCAATGGCGCCGGCAAGACCACGACCTTGCGCGCGATCATGGGATTGGTCGCTGCGAGCGGCGGTCGTATCGCGTGCGACGGCGAGGATTTGATCGCATTGCCGACCCATCGCCGCGCGGAGCTCGGCATCGGCTACATGCCGGAAGACCGGCGGCTCATCCCGCAGCTCTCGGTGGAGGAAAATGTTCTGCTGCCGAGCTGGGTCATGCGCGGCATTGATTCTCGCGTCCGCCTCGAATTCGTCTACGGCCTCATGCCCGAAGTGGCGGCCATGCACGATCGTAAGGCGTTGGCGCTGAGCGGCGGCCAACAGAAACTGGTCGCGCTGGCGCGCGCGCTCGTGGTCGGCACACGCCTGTTGTTGCTGGACGAACCGTTCGAGGGCGTCGCTCCCGCACTGTCGCGGCGGCTCGCCGAAGTTATCGGCATGCTGCGCGGCAAGGAGGTCGCGGTGTTGATCGCACAATCCGATCTCAATCATGCGATCAAAATGCTCGACCGGGAGTACCGCATCGAGCGCGGCGCCAATCGGTAGCGGCTTGTCGCGCGAGCTGCCGGCTAGCGCATCCAAGGCAGTTTGCCGCCGATAATGATCGGCAATGTGACTTCGCTGCTCGCTTCAGCTTGAGGAAAATCCAGGTCGATTGCCGCCGTGCGCAGGTTCTCAGCAATTCGGCCCACATCGATGGGCACTTGGTCGCCGCGGGCTACGCGGTCGACGAGGATGACGGCGTCTGCAACTTTTCCCGATGGCTGCACTGTAAAGCGAAGCACCACCGGACCGTGATATCGCTCCGGCCACACTGCAATCTCGCTGCCGAGATCCGACAGCTTGCCAACAACGGGGTTGATGGCTTCGGGCGCAAGCGCCCCCCGAATAATCGGGCCACTTTCGCTGATATGACCGTGCAACACGAACCGGCCCTCGACTGGATCCATTGAACCGTCAACGCGCTCGACCGCATGTGGCATACGGTCGTCAAAAACGGCGAGGCGATTGAACTGAGGCGCAATCTGATCGTAAAAAGAGGCCCCTGCGCCGGGCTTCGTCAGCCTGCTGCGAAAAGGATCGCCCTGCTTAAGAACAATCGTTTCGCCACCGCTCGTCTTTCGGTCATTCTTGGTCAGCGAATAAACAAAGGCAAAACGACCGTTAGTCGAGTCGTTGTGGATACCTTGTTTGCACCCGCTGACGTAAAGACTCAGATAAGGCCAGGTGACGTGCCCCATCCCCAAGGTTCGGATGGACCAATCGGTCAATGCCGCCATGAACTGCTGGACGCGCCCGAGCTCGATAACCTTATCGCAGTTTGTCCGCAGGTAAGTATAAAGCTCCGGAATGTGCCAGTAGTTCCAGATTTGATGCCTCTCAGGGCGGTGCGCGCCCGGTCTGTCAAAATGAGAGTCGATGTCCTGCCGCATGGCGGCGGCGAAGTCCGCCGGCATGAAATCGTCACAGACGACGTATGGATCTTTTAAGGACGGCATTGCCGGTGTCGCGAGTGTTGGAAAAAAACTGGCTAAATCGTTTGCGGAGATGTCCCTCGCGCTCGACCGTCAGGCGCGGCTCGCAATGCATTAAGTTCTTGTTGCAACCCGGCGCATCGCGCCTCGTATTCGCGATGACTAGCCTCGACCAGCCGCAGTCGCGCATCAAGTCCAATATTGTCGCGCAGATGCTTGATCCAAGACGCCACGTCGGCATAATCCATGCGCGCCGCGAATTTTAGATCGCTACCGTGCTTGCGCACCAGCACATCCATGAAAGAACCCTCCGGTGCCGCAAGTCGATGCGGTATTCCGGCGCCGCGCCAGAACTCGTGGTGCAAATCAAGCGCGTAGGCCCCGGCGCACCTGCTGCGAACTTCCTCCACGCGCGACGGATCAAACAGCGCCTCCAATTCAAACCAAGGAATCGGACAGGCTTCCTCTCGTGGCCGGCAGTGTTGCAACAGTCCGTGCCGGTTCAGAAGCTGGGTAAAAAGCGCGGCGCCCGAATGTGCCCAAAGACCAACTGCGGATGCGCTCGCCTCTTCGACGGCGGCGGCGAGTAGAGGATGCCCGCGAGGAAATTTAACTAATCCAAGTGACACGAAGTCGCGCTCGCCGGAAGCGGCGAAGAATAATTGGTCTTGCGGAAGATCGGCCTTCAGTAGGACCGTGTCGGGATCGACCCACCAGCCGCCGTCACGATGCAATAGTGCGTAGCGAAACAGATTGACGTTCGCCACGAAGCTTTCGGGACCGGTTGCCGAACGGGAAAGAACCCGCTCGCGCGACAAAATCTCGGCCGCATCTCTTCGCTCAATCCACGTCGGCAGGGCCAGGCTCGGGTCGTAGGAAAAGATCACAACGTGATGACCGCGATCGGCGAAGCTGCGAAGACAAAGGAGCTGGTAGGCGTTGAGCGGCTCGCCATGCCAAAAGGTCTTTGCCGTCTCCGGATTCGACGCGAGGGCGAGGGCTGGTCCGCTCGTCCGCTCGGTCACGATTGAAGTGTGGACCTCGTTGAGCTGGTCGGGCGAAGTGTCGCGCGCCGCTTCGACTTCAGCCAAATGTTGCGGTTCGACGAGGCCTGTGAAGTCTTTCAGTCGTAGGCGCGTGCGATGACCGTATTCGGGCGCCGCAGCGCCGTCCGGAGTGATACCGCGATAGTACTGCTTTTCCCATTTCTGCGCTTGCGCCTGCGACCCAGGCTCCATCAATTCCTTGTTGAAATGCTTTCGGGTGGCCGCCCAGGTTTCGTGCTGCCGGGCAAGGTCGGGATTTTCCGCAAGCGGGCGAACTTCCGGCTCAATCGCCTCGAGCGCTCCTCGCATGAATGGAAAAATATGGCAGAACGGCTCACCACGTTCGAACCGAACGGCCGCGCCGGGCCGCGTGAATTTCCAGTTCATGGTGAAGCCGTAGGGCGCCCAGTCGGTTTCGATTACGCCGGCGAGCGGCGCGATGCCGTCTTTTGGGCGGTTGATCGGACCCTGAGCTACGAGGTCGTAGCCGGGTTCGGTCCGAAACAGGCAAGGCACGTGAAAAGTTAGAATTCCGTGCCGGAAATGGCTGATGGCCGGAGCAATCGTTCCAGGATCGGGCCGGATCTGAATGGCATCGAGACCTTGCCCACCGTCCCATTCTGAAACAAAGCCGGTGGAGCAGAGCAGCTCCCACCCCATGCTATTGGCAATATTGAGCGGCAGACAACGGTACGCAAAGCGCTGATCGGTCGCCTCCATCCATGGCCTGTCAACAGGCGCAGGGCGGATATCGATGCGATGGCCCTTTGGTAAGTAGGCGATCAGCTTCATCTAAGGTCTGGCGGCATGGCCTTTTAGTTTGCTGCGTACGAACAGCGGCAGTCTACAGTCAGCGCCGGGCGGGGCGCAAAGCAACAGGAATGTTGCAATTTCACCACAGCTTCTAAAAAATGGCGTTCGATGCCGTTGAACTCTTACAACCGCGGCTGGTGGTCATATGGTTTGGGGCTGAGTAAATGTCGATCCGCACCAAGATTCTGTCGAGCACCGCCCTGGTGGCACTGGGGATGGGTTGCATTGGCACGGTGCTGGTTCCGGCCAGTGCGGCTGCGGATGACATTATCCCGACGAAAGCGCCGCCAGGGCCACTTCCCGCCGTCGACGATTTCAACGCTAAGTGGGAAGCCATCGGCGGTGTATTCAACGATCTGACCTACACCGGCTCGAAGGGCTCGGTATCAGGTCCGATTGGTCGCCAATTCGGCTTCCAGTTAGACGGCTTGGCGGCCGACTACAGCGGTTACTTTCTCGGCGGGGTGGGCGGCCATCTCTTTTGGCGTGATCCCTCCGTTGGACTGCTCGGCATATACGCCTCAAACTCCTATCTGGATCGGTTCGGCGGCCTGAACGTCACCCACGTTGCGCCTGAATTCGAGGGCTATTGGAATCGATGGTCAATTCAGGGAATTGCCGGCGTTGAGTTTGGCAACAGCACCAACAATATCGTGGGTTTAATTCCGACCGGCGGGTTCATAACCACCGACATCAAGACACGGTTCTTCGATAAGATCGATCTCTCATATTACCTGACCGACGATTTCAAGATCAGCCTTGGCCACCGGTATGAGGGTGGCCTGAACGCCGCCGCGCTCAGCGGCGAATACGCGTTTGACCTTGGGCGAACAATGGCGTCATTGTTCGTCGAAGCTCGCATTGGCGAGGACAATTTTCGTGGAGTTTGGGGCGGCGTGAGGTTCTATTTTGGTCAGCACGACAAAACGCTGATCCGCCGGCAGCGCGAGGACGACCCAGTCAACTGGCTGCCTGACGTGACGGCGCTGACGAGCCCCAAGAATCAGGTTTCGCACACGGTGTCGCCACCGCCACCTCCTCCGCCGCCGGTATCGCCACCGCCACCACCGCCGCCGCCGGTATCGCCGCCACCTCCGCCACCTCCGCCACCTCCGCCGCCACCACCACCACCTCCACCTCCACCTCCGCCGCCATACGCTTCTTGATGCCTATTCGCGCCGGGTCCCGTTACCGGCGAAAGCGCAAAAAGCCTGATTGGGCACGATAGCGGCTAAAATTTTGGCGCGTCTGTCAGCGAGTGATCGTCGTGGCCGCCACACTCTCCACAGCGCCGCGCGTTTCTGTGATCATGACAGTCGGTCCAGACTTACGCTTCCTTGACGAAGCGGTGGAGAGCATTCTTCGGCAAGACTTTCGTGATTTCGAATTTTTGATCGTCGATGACGGCGCCGACGAACGCGCCGTGTTCAGAAATTTAGCCGAGCGCGATCCGCATATCCGCGTCCTGAGCAACACCACTAATCTTGGTGCTGCGGCCGCAGCAAACCGCGGCATTGCCGCATTTCATAGCGACTATGCTTCCGCTGATCGGAATCCGCCTAGAATGCTTGGGAAGCTTTGAATCGATCGATCTCGGACAGATCAGTAATATACCTTCCAGCTTTCGTAATTCCGGCCCCATGTATCAAAACGACGAGTAAGTCCGTATTCGCGCAAAAAATTCTGAAGTTCTTCGTGCGGATTAACACCTAATTGTTTTATAAGCAAAATATTTGGTCCCGATCCGACTGGGCGCGTACGAATGACAGGGGTTTCATCAATGATTGCGATCCCGCTCTTGGGATATTCCAGCAGTCTTGGAAAAAGGTGATTAGGCCCCCAGGATGAAATCGTCGCATCAAAATAAGGGAGGCATAGCTCAAGCGCGCGGTGCGAAAAACATGCGGCCATTATTTCAACAAATGTCGTGAAGCGCAAAGTCATTTGCGGTCGTTGCAGCGTGATCTCGTAAGCAACATATGATCCTAAGCCGAGCGCCGGTTGTGCGAGATCAAGCTTGTATTCCTCCACGAGTTCAAAAAATCGCTTCAGCGTGGCCAGCGGCGCGACGATTTGGTCCAGAGGCTAGCGGAAGCGAGTTGGATGCCATCGCACCGAGCGGTTGTTGTCGGAGCGCAAAGTGTCTTGTGTCCGAAAGACCTGCGCCTGGCCAGGTAAATTTTGTAGTCTGGTTTTCCGCGTGGCCAATGGGAGAATTCATTTGCAAGGTGCCAAGCAAAATTGGTGTCAAAGCAATCATATTGGTGAAATCGGCCGGTGAGCGCGACGAGGCCGCCAGTGCACAACCCAGCGATCAGGAGTGGGCCGTTCGGCCGAGCGTGACATGACTTTTAATCCGCACATTATCGATCGTGATGACATTCCCAAGTGGTTTGGGTTAGCCTCAGTCGTGGCGGCTTGCTTCTGCTGACCTGGTTGCGCTTTGGCGCCTCCAGTTCAGCCTGATTCGGGCACAAGCCCTACCTATTTGAGCGGAAAATTCCATACGTCATCGAGCTGTTGAAATGCCCACGATACTCCTAGCCTGGGAATTGGGTTCAGGGCTGGGGCATATAATGAGGCTTCTTCGGCTTTCAGCGCGAATCTCCCGACATGGTCTGAAACTGGTAGCTGCAGTAAAGGACCCGGTAGCCGCTGAAATCGTGGCCGCACAGGGCGTCGAGGTGGTGCAAGCACCCGTGTGGCCCTCATAGTCCTCCAACCCAAAATCGTCGACCACTATGGCCGATAATCTTGCGAGTTGCGGTTTCGCTGATCAGCAGACCCTGCGCACGTTGCTCCTTGCCTGGGATCGCCTGCTGGCATCGGCCGAACCCGATCTTGTCGTGGCTGATTATGCGCCAGCCGCGGCTCTGGCAGCGCGTGGCCGAGTGCCGCTAATGCTCGTCGGCAACGGCTTCACACTTCCTCCCGATAACATAAAGACATTTCCGTTGTTGCATCGGACCTCTCCGCCGATTTAGTCGGAAGCGACAATTCTCGACTGTGTGAACAACGCACTGAAGACGATCGCTTCAGAGCCACTCGAGCGTTTGCCGCAAATTTTTTCTGCCGACTCTCGCTCAGTGCAAACGTTCGCTCTGCTCGATCCTTATCGGTTGTGCCGAAGCGAACCGTTAGCGGGCCAGTCCTCGAGTTAATGCCCACCGCGAGACAACCGAACGCTGATACGATCTTTGCTTACTTACGCCATGATCGCCATCTTGGATCGTCCGTTGTCGAAACGTTGCTGCCTATTGCAAATCGACTTCGCATTTTTGGGCCCGGCATACCTGAGGGGCAACTCGCCGAGCTCGCGCAACGAGGCGCCAAAGTTGAGTCGTCGCCGCCGCCACTTGCGGCCGTATTGGCATCCGCATGCTTACTTATCCACCTCGGCGGAACCAACGCAGCCTGCGAAGCAATTGCGGCCGGGGTTCCCCAACTCGTGCTCAGTCCGGATATCGAGAAGGACCTAAATGGACGAGCGATCGAACAGGCCGGCATAGGCCGGCTGATCAAAATTCACGATCCGGCAGCGAAGCTATCATCTGATCTAATCCAATCCATGCTGGACGACGATCGTATGGCGGAACGATCCGCTGGATTGGGTTATCCACATCGTCGCCAGCTATTGGAGAGCGATACCCTGGGCAGGCTCGAGCGCGAGTGTCTAAAGTTGATTGGCCAGCCGATCGATTGACCAGAAAGCAACACGAGGCAACGATGCGTGTTGCTGCAGATGCTCACGGCAGGTTTTGGCAGGTCGCTCCGATTTTGCCGGCTGTTTTTAACGCCGCGCTGGAAAGCGCGGCAGTGCAATGCTTCGGATTTTATGTCGCTAGCTTGACGGCTTCGATTTTCGAAGAGAAGTTTCCTGGCCTGTGATTGCGCAAACTGATGATGAATGCATGTTATAAGGATATCACATAGTCAGATCGGGAAGGGGAGCCCCGTTGTGCGTATTGCGATGGTTGGTGCGAGTTATGTAGGCCTTGTCTCAGGAGCCTGCTTTGCCGATTTTGGTCATCAGGTGGTCTGTATCGACCAGGATGCCGGCAAAATCGCTGCCCTTAAGCGCGGTGAGATGCCGATCTACGAGCCAGGCTTAGATGATCTCGTGGCGGGCAATGCCAAACAAGGCAGATTAATCTTTACAACAGCATTAGCCGACGCGGTCGAGCAGCGGAGGTGGTATTCATTGCAGTCGGCACACCGTCGCGGCGCGGCGATGGTCATGCTGATCTCAGTTATGTTTATGCGGCAGCGCGCGAGAACGCGGCGGCATTGGAGCAGTTCACGCCGATCATCATCAAGTCCACCGTCCCAGTTGGCACCGGTGACGAAGTGGAGCGCATCGTCCGTGACCTGCGACCGCATGCTGACGTCGTTGTCGCATCTAATCCGGAGTTTCTGCGGGAAGGAGCGGCAATCCAAGATTTCAAGCATCCCGACCGCATCGTAGTGGGAACGGACGGCGATCGCGCCAAAAAGGTCATCGCCGAGGTTTATCGTCCACTGAGCCTCAATCAGGCGCCCATCCTTTACACGACCCGTCGCACAGCCGAACTGATTAAGTACGCCGCAAATGCTTTCTTGGCCACCAAGATCAGCTTCATCAATGAAATTGCGGATCTTTGCGAAAAGGTCGGCGGAGACGTGCAGGAAGTTGCGCGCGGCATTGGTATGGACAAGCGCATTGGGGCGAAGTTCTTGCACGCGGGTCTTGGTTACGGTGGCTCCTGTCTTCCAAAGGATGTGCGCGCTCTCGTCAAAACTGCACAGGACCATGGCGTGTCGCTTCGGATCCTAGAAGCTGTGACCACCGTCAATGATGCTGTGGACGGCGCCCACTCTGCGGCATCGGAGTGCCATAGGGTGGTTGCGTTAAAGCGAACCACTAAGAGGGGAGCCGTCCATGGGCGAAGTTAGCACGATTGGCCTCGATATTGCGAAGTCGATCTTCCAGGTTCACGGTGTGGATGTTGATGGCGCGGTGGTGATCCGCAAGCGGGTGCGCCGCGCCAAGGTGTCGGAGTTTTTCTCAGCACTGCCGCCGTGCCTCGTGGGTATTGAGGCGTGTCCGAGCGCACATCATTGGAGCCGCCAGCTTCAGGTGCTCGGCCATGCGGTGAAGCTGATGCCGCCGAGTTATGTGAAGGCCTACCTTAAGCGCAGCAAGAATGACGCGAATGATGCCGCCGCGATCTGTGAGGCGGTGACGCGGCCGTCGATGCGTTTCGTGCCGACAAAATCCGAACAACAGCAGTCGGGCTTGATGCTACATCGCAGTCGGCAGCTCCTCGTCCGTCAACGAACGATGTTGTCGAATGCGACGTGCGATGGCCCAGAAAGTATCGGCCATCTTCTCGGGCGCTCTCCGCGGCAAGACCGTCGCCGTGCTCGGACTGACGTTTAAGCCGAATACTGATGATATGCGCGAGGCTCCCTCGCTTTCGTTGATCGCGGCCTTGCAGGATATGGGCGCGCTTATTCGTGCATTTGCTCCGGCAGGAATGAGGCAGGCGCAAAACGTACTGGAAAACGTTGTGTATTGTCAGGATGTTTATGACTGCGCCAAAACCGCCGATGCGCTGGTCATTGCAACCGAGTGGGAGCAGTTTCGCGCGCTCGATCTTGCGCGCCTTCATGACCTCATGGCCTGCCCGGTCATTGTGGATCTACGCAATATTTATCGGCCCGAGGAAATTCAGCAGCACGGTTTTGCATACGCTTCCGTGGGCAGCACATTACCATCGCTAGATTTTTGGGATGAAACTCGAGGCGAGCAGTTCTTCGGACGAGAACAAGCAACTGTTCCAGCTTTATAATGAGAAGGCTATGCCTACCTATGCGACCCTGAAAAAAAGGTGGCGCACCGTGGACGGGCCGGGCTAGGTTGTTGTTTCCTTTTGCATCAAGTAATTCTCGAAATAGGCGATGGTTTTTACCAGACCCTCGTGGAGCGCCAATGTCGGGCGCCAGTCGAGCAACTCCTCCGCGCGGCTAATGTCGGGTTGCCGTTGTTTCGGATCGTCTGTGGGAAGGGGACGATAAACCAGCTTCGATTTTGAGCCGGTAAGATCAACCACAGTCTCGGCGAGCTCGCGGATCGTAAACTCCGACGGATTTCCCAAATTGACTGGTCCGATCACGTCGTCATTGCTGTGCATCAAGCGGATCAGGCCGTCGACCAAATCATCCACGTACCAAAACGATCGGGTCTGGCTCCCGTCGCCATAGATAGTGATGTCCTTGCTTTGCAGCGCCTAAACAATGAAGTTGGATACGACGCGTCCGTCGTTCGGGTGCATGCGCGGACCGTAGGTATTGAAGATGCGCGCGAGTTTGATACGCACCCGATATTGTCGGAAATAGTCGAAAAACAAAGTTTCTGCGCAGCGCTTACCTTCATCATAGCATGACCGTGGACCGATCGGGTTGACATTTCCCCAGTATTCCTCGGTTTGCGGGTGAATGCTTGGATCGCCGTAGACTTCGGAGGTGGATGCCTGCAGGATTTTTGCTTTCACCCGTTTGGCCAAGCCAAGCATATTAATGGCGCCGTGCACGCTCGTCTTCGTAGTTTGGACGGGGTCGAACTGGTAATGAATCGGAGAGGCTGGACAGGCGAGATTGTAAATTTGATCGACTTCGACGTAGAGCGGGAAACAAACGTCGTGGCGCATTAATTCGAAACGCGCATCGCCGAGGAGATGAGACACGTTACGCCTCGTGCCGGTATAGAAATTATCGACGCAGAGGACGTCGTGGCCGCTCGCCAAAAGGCGCTCGCATAAATGGGAGCCAATAAATCCGGCGCCGCCTGTGATCAAAATCTTTTGTTCGTCCAACATGGCGCCCTTCGTTCATCGACGCATCGAGATTGACTTTCTGTGATTCTTGGCTGCATCGCGGTAGATGTCACTATGGAAGAATAGTGCGTGGCCTGTCCATTAAGCGCGAGGGCTGACAAAAAGCGGACCACCGAGCCGGACGAGCGGGTAGCGTGGTCGGTTACTCGCGGAATGCTTCGCTACGTGCCAGAAGCGAAATTTAGATTAGTTGGCCTGTTCCGCCAAGGCGGCGAGCCACGGCCGCTCCGTGCTGGCGCGCCCGACCAGCGCGCCTTGCAGATAATTGCAGCCCCACTCCTCCAGGAGCTTGGCGGCGCGCTCGTCCTGCACCCATTCCGCAACCGTCGCGAGATTGAGCCGTTGGCCCAGTTCCACGAGCGTGCGCACAAAAGCGCGGTCGTCATCCGAGCGCAGCATATTCTGCACAAAAGCACCGTCGATCTTGACGATATCGACGCCGAGCTTGCGTAGGTTGCGGAACGACGTGAAACCGGCGCCAAAATCGTCGATGGCGATCCGGCAGCCGAGATCTTTGGCGCGGGCGACAAAGCCGCGCGTGTATTCCACGTCGCTGATGGCGGCGCTCTCGGTGATCTCGATGATCAGGCGCTCCGCTACGCCGGCATGCGCGCGCAAAAGCGAATCGAGTCCCGTCCACCAATCCGGATCGATGGTCGAGCCTGGCGACGCGTTCACGCTTGCCTGCAACGATGGGGCGGCGGCCATTTCGTCAATCACGAGTTCAAGCACGCGGTGATCAAGGAACCGCACAAGGCCCAATCGTTCGGCGACCGGGACAATTTCACTTGCACCCAGCAAGCTGCCGTCGGAGCGGCGCACTCGCATCAGGCACTCGTAAAAGGACGGCTGCCGGCTGTGCGCATTTACGACGGGCTCATAGGCGAGAAAAATGCGCCGCTCGTTGAGCGCGGCGATGATTTCATCGGTGGCGCGTACATTCTCGCGCCGTTGCATTTCGCGCTCGAGGTTCGGCCGATAGGCGAGAAATGAACCGCGTTGCTTGCTCTTGGCGGCGGCGAGCGCTTCCTCGGCGCGGGCAAGCATCTCAGCTGTCGTGCGGGCGTGACGCGGCGCGACGACTCCGCCGATACTCACGGTGACGGCGATCGGTCCGGCGCTGGTGGCGATCAATTCGTCGCGCACGCCGGCGAGCAGGCGTTCGGCGGCAAAGTTCATGTCGTCCGGTGTGCAATCGCACAGCACGATGCCGAACTTGTTACCGGCGTAGCGGCCGAGCGTATCTTTACCCCGCGTCAGCTTGCGCAGGCGCTTTGTAAGCGTCGCGATGGCTTCGTCGGCGACGTCGAAGCCGTACGATTCGTTCATGCGTGCGAGGTTGTCGATGGCCACCAGAAGAAAGCTGCACGACGAGCGAAACCGCATCGCGTCGTCCAGGGTCTTTTGCAGGATCTCGATCAGATAGCGGCGGTTAGGTTCGCCGGTCAGCTCGTCACAGCGCGCCAACAACCTTAAACGCTGCTCGCGTTCGTGACGTTCGCTGATAACCCGGACCGTTCCCTGGGCGCGTGCCGGCTCGTCATCGGCGCCGGCAAACCAGCGACCGCAATCCTCGATCCAGAGCTTGGTCTCCGCTCCCGGATCGGGGCGGACGCGGTATTCGACGCGATAGAACACGCCGTGCCCTTGGTCGCGCTCCGTGGAGCGAAGCACCGCGTCGAAACGCGTCTGTGCATCCTCGGCATCGATCAGCTGCGCATAACCGCGGCCGCTCGATATTCTGGCCGCGTTTCCGATCAGCAAGAGCTCGGCGGCATTGGCGCTCCAGACCAGATTGTCGCTGCCGACGTCCCAGCGATAAGCTGCTTCACCGGCGGAGGCGAGGATGTCGGCGGCATCGAGTGGCGCGGCGGCCATTTCGCCGTCAAGCTCAGCATCGTTGCCGGCGCGCGCGGGAAGAGCCGCACTATCCGGATTGTTTTGCCGAACGTCGCCCGCCACATCGCCCTCTTTACGACTTTGCCGGCTGCGTGCACCGCGCAGACCGGCCACCGGGCAAGTTACCGAAGCCGCCTAAAGAATTCGCAAACCCAAAGTGCCGAAATCTGCCGATCGGGCGGCGAATTTCAGGCCGTTCGCTCGGTCTGTACCTCGATCTGACGCTGCGACGAGCGAATACTGACAATAAAGCCGACCAGCACGTCGACCAGCCCGATCATGGTCAATAAAAAGAAAGTCGAGGTGCCCGCGCGCTGTACCAGCAGAAACTCCACCAGCATGACGATAAACAGCGCCATCGCCAGGATGTGATCGACAATCGAACGCATGCCCATGCGGGTCGATTTGATCATCTCGACGGCCAGCAGGAGAATCGCGAACGCGAGCAGCAAATCTTCCCAGGTCAGTACCCAATCCTGGCCTGACATCATGTGCACGGTCGCCACCGGCGTAGTCCAGCCCACGCCGGGCGTCAGAAACGCAATCATGTTGTAGATGGCGAAGGGTATCAGGAGGAGCGGAAAGCCAATCAGGAACATGGCGGACCTCTCCTCGCGACGGTCAGGCCTCGGTCTTCTTGTTCAGGACCTGGCGCCCGCGATACATGCCGGTTTTGAGATCGATATGATGCGGGCGGCGCAGCTCGCCGGAATCCTTGTCCTCGATATAGGCCGGCCGCTTCAGCGCGTCGGCGGATCGGCGCATGCCGCGGCGCGACGGCGACGTTTTTCGTTTCGGTACGGCCATGACAGTCTCCTACGGAAGCCGGGCTTATAAAAGAACCTTGCCGTTAGCGCTAGGGGGCGTGGCGCCGGATGCAGGCATCGTGCTCGGGGTAGCTTATGGCGCGGTTTTCGTACACCCCGGCGAGCCGGCGCACCAGCGCGCTGGGCGTCCGCGCGCTGCGGCGGAACGGATTCGGAAGAATGGCGGCGAGTTCCGCCGATTCCCGCGCCGTCAGGTCGTGGGCCGACTTGCCGAACGCCCAGCGCGCCGCCGCTTCAACGCCGAATTGGTCGCGAGGGCCCCACTCGACGATATTAAGGTAGATTTCCAGGACCCGCCGCTTCGGCAGCACCAAGTTGATCCAGATTGCGAGCGGGATTTCCAGCGCCTTTCGCACGAAACTGCGCCCTTGCCAGAGAAACAGGTTCTTGGCGGTCTGTTGCGTGATGGTCGAGCCGCCCCGCGCTTCCGCAATATCCTCGTCGGCCTGCTGCAGGGCCTCGCGCACTCCGCTGAGGTCGATGCCGTGATTGCGGCAGAAGCTCGCGTCTTCGGCGAGGATCACGGTGAGCGGCAATGTCGGCGCGATGTGGCCGATTGGGACGAAAGTGCGCTCGACCCGGCGGCCGGTCGCCCAGCGCCACAGCATAGGCGTCGAAACAGGATCGACGAAACGATAAAGCGGGGCGATCAGATAAGGCAGCGCCAGCAATACGACAACGATGGCGGCCAGAACCAGAGACACGCGACGGACGGCCCGCATTGGTTTTGGTGGTTGCCCGTCAGTTTCGCGCGTAGCCGATGAGCGGCCTCTTCTTACGCCCGAGCAGGATGAGGACCATGGAAACAACCGCAAGCACAATCCAGATCGGCAGATCGAAAACCCTCTGGAGGAATGGATCCCAGGCCCACAGTGCCGTCTGCTTCAGCCAACTCTGCGCCAGATTAAGGCTGTCTTGATCGACCATCGCCCAAACCTCGGCGACGTTGATATAGACTAGATGCTGGTTGGCGATCGACTTGGTGCCGTCATAGACCAGGAAGAAAAAAGCGGTCGCTAGCAGGCAAAGTCCGAGGAAACGCAGCAGAAATCTGATCATGGCAAAACGGATGCTGACGCCGCGGCGGCCGGCTTGCAGGCATTACCCTTCCCTGCGTGCATATTCAATGCGGCATGGCAGCATCGTTTTCTCATTGGGCGCGCCGGCGGCCATCCCTTGAGGTAGGCCCGCCCGTTCCGCTAACGTTTTGCGAAATGCCGAGCGCAGTCCCTGCGTTCGGATATAAGGATATGAAATGGCTTCGAAATCCGGCAAGCGTGGCACCCGGCCGACCTTCACCGATCAGGAAGCGTTGCTGTTCCACAGCCAGGGCCGCCCCGGCAAGCTCGAGGTGGTGGCGACGAAGCCGATGGCGACCCAGCGCGACCTCTCGCTCGCCTACTCGCCGGGCGTCGCCGTGCCGGTGCTGGCCATCGCCGAGGACGAAAGTCGCGCCTACGATTACACGACCAAGGGCAATTTCGTCGCCGTGATCACCAATGGCACCGCCATTCTTGGGCTCGGCAATCGCGGCGCGCTCGCGGCGAAGCCGGTAATGGAAGGCAAGTCGGTGTTGTTCAAACGCTTCGCCGACGTCGACTCCATCGATCTCGAAGTCTCAACGGAAGACGCGGATGCCTTCGTCGATTGCGTCAAGCTTTTGGGCAAGAGTTGGGGCGGCATCAATCTCGAAGACATCAAGGCGCCGGAATGCTTCATCATCGAGCAAAGGCTGCGCGAGCTGTTGGACATTCCGGTTTTCCACGACGACCAGCACGGCACCGCCATCATCGCCGCTGCCGGCCTGATCAATGCGCTCGAACTGACCGGTCGCGAGATCAAGACGACCAAGCTCGTCTGCAACGGCGCAGGCGCCGCGGGCATCGCTTCTTTGGAATTGTTGCGCGCCATCGGCTTTCGTCCCGAGAATCTTATTCTCTGCGACACCAAGGGCGTGATCTATGAAGGCCGCCGCGACGGCATGAACCAATGGAAATCGGGTTTTGCCGTCAAAACCAAAGCGCGCACGCTCGCCGAGGCGCTCGAAGGCGCCGATGTCTTCTTTGGTCTGTCGGTAAAGGGCGCGATGACGCAGGAAATGGTGAAGTCGATGGCGGAGAAGCCGATCATCTTCGCCATGGCCAATCCCGATCCTGAGATCACGGTCGAGGACGTGGCCGCGGTGCGCTCTGACGCCATCATGGCGACAGGACGCTCCGACTATCCCAACCAAATCAACAATGTGCTCGGCTTTCCCTATATCTTCCGCGGCGCGCTCGACGTGCGCGCCCGCGCCATCAACATGGAGATGAAAATCGCTGCGGCCCGCGCGCTCGCGGCGCTGGCGCGCGAGGACGTGCCCGACGAAGTAGCGGCAGCGTACGGCGCGCGGCCGAAGTACGGCCCGGACTACATCATTCCGGTTCCGTTCGATCCGCGGCTCATTTCATCCGTGCCGTCGGCGGTGGCACAGGCAGCGATGGATTCCAAAGTCGCACGGCGGCCGATTGTCGACATGGACGCCTATCGCGAGCAATTACGCACGCGGCTTGATCCGATTGCCGGCGTCTTGCAGCGCGTCTTTCAGAACGTGCGCCGGCAGCCGCGCCGTGTCGTGTTTGCCGAAGGCGAAGAGGAGCAGGTGATCCGCGCCGCCGCCTCGTTTGTTCAGCAGGGTCTCGGCTCGGCGCTGCTCGTCGGCCGCGAACCGCGCGTCCGTGAAACCGCGCAAGCCGCCGGCGTCGAACTGGGCGAGGGCATCGAGGTGATCAATGCCGCCTTGTCCTCGCGCAATGGCGCCTACGCCGCCTATCTTTATGAGCGGCTGCAACGCCAGGGTTATTTGCAACGCGACTGCCAGCGGCTGATCAACACCGACCGCAATCACTTTGCGTCTTGCATGGTGGCGCTCGGCGACGCCGACGCCGTGGTCACCGGCGTCACTCGCAATTTCTCGGTGGCGCTCGACGACACCCTGCGCTGCATCGATCCGAAACCTGGACACCGGGTGATGGGCGTGTCGCTGGTCTTGGCGCGCGGCCGCACGGTCTTGGTTGCCGACACCGCCGTGACCGAAATGCCCGACGCGGCGGATATTGCCGAAATCGCGGTTGAAGCGGCGCGCGTCGCGCGCGCTCTCGGCTACGAGCCGCGGCTGGCGCTGCTCGCGTTTTCTACTTTCGGCCATCCGCCCGGCGAACGCTCGGCGCGGGTGCAGGAGGCGGTGCGGCTGCTCGACAAGCAGCGCGTCGATTTCGAATATGACGGCGAGATGGCGGCTGACGTGGCGCTGAATATGGAGCTCCGCGAGGCTTATCCGTTCTGCCGCCTGTCCGGGCCTGCCAATGTCCTAATCATGCCGGCATTCCATTCGGCCTCGATCGCGACCAAGCTCTTGCGGGAACTGGGCGGCGCGACGGTGATCGGTCCGATTCTGGTCGGGCTCGACCGCTCGGTGCAGATCGTGCCGCTGTCGGCCAACGATGCCCAGCTCGTCAACATGGCGGCGCTTGCTGCCTATAATGTGAGCGGTTAGGCCAGGACGCGGCTCCCTTAACCATTCGCGTTAAAACGCGGCCATCGATTCACGCCACCGAAACCACTCGCGGTTAATGGATTTCCCGTCACCTGAGGATGACGGGAGTTGCCTACAGTGACTACTTCCCCGCCGCTCGCACTTGAAATTCGCGGCCTTGTCAAACGCTTCACGCGGCCTGCCGTCGATGGGCTCGATCTCGCGGTCCGCTGCGGCGAGTTCTACGCGCTGCTCGGTCCGAACGGCGCCGGCAAGACTACGACGCTGCGTATGATTGCGGGGCTGATCAATCCCAACTCCGGCTCGATCTGCGTCGACGGTGTCGATGCGCTCGCCGACCCGGTCGCCGCCAAGCGCTTGATCGCGTGGGTGTCCGACGAGCCGATGATCTACGACAAGCTCACGCCGGAGGAATATCTCGATTTTGTTGCTGGCCTTTGGGCGGTCGAGCCGAAACTCGCTGCCGCGCGTGCTGCTGAACTGTTTGACTGGCTCGGGCTTGCTCCGCATGCGCGCGAACGCTGCGAGGGTTTCTCCAAAGGCATGCGCCAGAAGGTGGCGCTTGCCGGCGCGCTGGTGCATGACCCGCGTCTTATCATTCTCGATGAGCCGCTGACCGGGCTCGACGCCGGCTCCGCGCGCCAGGTCAAAAGTGTGTTGCGCGAGCGTGTCCGCGCCGGCGACACCGTCATCATGACCACGCACATTCTCGAAGTTGCCGAGCGCATGGCTGACCGCATCGGCGTCATTGCGCATGGCCGGCTCCTTGCCGAGGGCACGCTTGCGGAACTTCGCCGGCTTGCGGCCGCCGCCGGCGGCGCCGGTGCCGGCATCAGCGAAGGCGCGGGCGATCTCGCGAGCCTGGAAGATACCTTCCTTGCGCTGGTCGCCGACGCCGCGCTTCCGGCCGAAGCGGCATGAAGCTTTTTTCTAGCGTGCGCCGATGAGTCAAGCTGGCACTGCCGTATGGTTCGCCCGCCACGAGTCGCGCCTCGCGTGGCGCGATTTTGTGTCGATGATGACGGCGGGGCGTCGCACACGCGCCCGCAAGGTCGCCATCGGCTTCGCCGTCTTCGTCATTATCATGCACGCCATTGCCTATTCGGTTGTCGGTGGCTATGCCGATGCGCCGATGAGCCGGCAGTTGTTGATGGGCATCTCGTCGGCGCTGCTGCTGTCGTGGCTTCTGATGTTCTCGCAGGCGATGGAGTCGATGACGCGCGCTTTTTATGCGCGCGCCGATCTCGATCTTATTCTCGCTTCGCCGGTCGCCGCAGAAAAACTCTTCGCGATCCGCATCGGCACTGTGGCGTTATCGGTTACCGGCATGGCGCTGCCGCTCGCTGCGCCCTTCATCAACATGCTGGCCTGGCGAGGCGGCGCGCACTGGCTCGGTGCCTACGGCGTCATTCCGGCCATGGGCGCGACGGCCGCCGCGCTCGCGGTGCTCGCGACCGCCGCTATGTTTCGCCTCATCGGCCCGAAGCGCACCCGTTTCGTCGCGCAGATCATCGCCGCGGTCATCGGCGCGGCGTTCGTCATCGGCCTTCAAGTGGCGGCTATCCTCTCTTATGGAACGCTTTCGCAGGCGACCGTTCTCCAATCGGACGCCTTCCTCGCGCTCATGCCCGGTGAGAACAGTGTCTTGTGGTTGCCGGCACACGCCGTGCTCGGCGATGTTCGCGCGCTCATCGGCCTGCTTGCGCTCGCCTTCGCTGCGCTTGCCGCGGCCATCTTGATTGTTGCGCCGCGGTTCGGCGCCTATGCCGTTGCCGCGGCATGCGCCGACGCTGCGCCGTCCGCGCGGGCCCAGCGTCCGAGCGCCTTGCGTGCCGCTTCGCCGCGGCGCGCGCTTCGCCGCAAAGAATGGATCCTCCTGCGCCGTGATCCGTGGCTCGTCTCACAAACGTTGATGCAGATGCTTTATCTGTTGCCGCCGGCGCTGATGTTGTGGCGGAGTTTTGCCGCGCAATCCCCCGGCGGCGCGCTCAACCTTCTCGTCCCAGTGCTGGTGATGGCGGCCGGCCAGCTCGCGGGCGGGCTCGCCTGGCTCACCATTTCCGGCGAGGACGCGCCCGATCTTGTCGCCACCGCGCCGATTCCGCCGAACTTTGTGTTGCGCGCCAAGATCGAGGCGGTGCTGGGCGTCATCGCCGTCGTGTTCACGCCGCTGATTGCCGTGCTCGCCTTCGCATCGCCGTGGCACGCGCTGCTGACGCTCGCCGGCATTGTTGCCGCGTCCGCGTCGGCGACTGCGATCCAGCTTTGGTTCCGCACCCAGGCGAAACGGAGCCAGTTCCGCAGGCGTCAGGTGTCATCGCGCGTCGCCACCTTTGCCGAAGCGTTTTCCTCCATCGCCTTCGCGGCAACGGCCGCAATCGCCGCCGTGAACTTGTCGCTCGCCGTCGCGCCCGGGATTATCGCGCTCGCCGTCGTCGCCGGCGCCCGATATTTAAGTCCGCGGAAGTCGTAATCACCCCGCGGTCGAGGCCACCAGCAGCACCGCGATTTCGCCGACCTGTTCGAGCGCGCCGCACACATCGCCCGTCTGTCCGCCGATCTGCGCCGCGCTCAAGCGCGCGATAACCGTGAGCACAATCGCGAGCATAATTGCCGTTACCGCCGCCGGCGCAAAGCCGAGGCAGCCGATGAGGATGAGAAAACCGAGCACCGCTCCGGCCGCGGCAGTTTCTCGTGTTGGAGAGCCTGCGGCATGTGAAAGGCCTTCGTCGCGTGCCGGCGGCAGAAAGAACATCAACAGCGGCAACAGCGCGCGCGCAGCCGCATGCGCGGCGATCAGCGCCGCTGCGACCGCCGCGGGATCGGCCAGGCTCGCAAGTGCGCCGACGCGAATAAGAAACGACAAGATCAGCGCGCAAACGCCATAGGTGCCGATGCGGCTGTCGCGCATGATTGAAAGTTTCTGTTCGCGAGTGGTGCCGCCGCCGAACCCGTCGGCGGTGTCGGCAAGGCCGTCTTCGTGCAGGGCGCCGGTCACCCCGAGCGTGGCGGCGACCGCGAGCGCCGCCGCCGGCCAGGGTGGCAAGCCGGCGCGCGCGGCGATCACGTAAATTACCGCGCCAACGATGCCGATGACGAAGCCTGCCAGCGGAAATGCCCAGGCGGCGTGCGCGATTTCGCAGTCCGCGAAGGGGCGCGACCGCGCCAGCGGCAGCCGCGTGCAAAACAGGATGCTGACGGAAAGATCGTGGGCACGCGCGCCGACCCACGCGTTCCAGGAATGAGCAGGATCGCCACCCGTGCCGTAAGCCATGGGCCGTCCCCGGCGAAGCGTCCTTCCTGGGCGGGAAGGAGAGGATTCGCGGCAGCATAGCAAATTTGCTAGAGCGGGGGCGGACGCAAAAAACGAGAAATGCGATGGCAAACTTTGCTTCTTTGGCCGACCTGCGCGCCCTTTGCCTCGACCTGCCGGAGGGACATCCGGCTGCAAGCGCCGCTGTCGCGGCGCGGGAGGACCGCCTGACCAAGCCGCCGAAAAGCCTCGGCAGGCTGGAGGATTTGACCGCCTTCCTCGCCCACTGGCAGGGCCACGCGCCGCCGCGGCTCGACCGCGTCGAGATTCTGGTCTTTGCCGGCAATCATGGCGTCACCGCACAGGGCGTCTCCGCGTATCCGGCCGAAGTGACCGTGCAGATGGTGGCGAATTTTTCCTCCGGCGGCGCCGCCATCAATCAGCTCGCGCGCACGGCCGGAGCAAACTTGCGCGTCATTCCGCTTACTCTCGATCAACCGACCGCCGATTTCACGCTGGCACCGGCGATGAGTGACGGCGAATTCCTCGCCGCCGTGGCAACCGGCTACGATGCGGTTTCGCCGGATAGTGACCTCGTCATTCTCGGTGAGATGGGCATCGGCAACACCACAGCCGCGGCGGCGCTGGCCGCGGCGTCTTTCGGCGGGCGCGGGCTGCGTTGGGCCGGCCGCGGCACCGGCGTTGACCATGATGGCTTGCAGCGAAAGCGCGCGGTGATCGATCAGGCGCTCGCCCGTCACACCGCGATCTTGAACGATCCGCTGCGCGTCGCCGCAGCGCTTGGCGGCCGCGAGCTTGCCGCCATTCTCGGCGCGGCACTTGCCGCGCGCCGCCAGAACATCCCGGTCATTCTCGACGGCTTCGTCTCGACCGCCGCTGTCGCGCCGCTCTACAAGCTTCGCACCGACACTTTGGCTCATGCGCTCGCCGGCCATGTCTCCGCCGAAGCCGGCCACCGCGCGCTGCTCGAAGAATTGAACTTAAAGCCGATCCTCGATCTCAATATGCGGCTCGGCGAGGCCTCGGGCGCGGCGGCTGCTTTGTTGATCCTGCGCGCCGCGCTTGCCTGTCACACCGGCATGGCGACGTTCGCCGAAGCCGGCGTCTCCGACAAGCCGGCGGAGGAGGGGACGGAGAAGCAGGCGGGGTAGTTTCGTTATTGCCGGGCTGCGTTGAAGCGCAAGCGCATTTTTATTTTCGTCATGGCCGGGCTTGACCCGGCGGTCCGTGGTGAATTGAAGCGCGAGCAGCTTCGCCGATGAGGTACTGAACGGCGCGGCAGCAGGGACCACCGGGTCAAGCCCGGTGGTGAAGAGACCTACATAAACGCCTGGATGCCGGTTTGTGCGCGGCCGAGGATTAGCGCGTGGATGTCGTGCGTGCCCTCGTAGGTGTTGACGGTCTCGAGATTGCAGAGGACGCGCATGACATGGAATTCGTCGGCAATGCCGTTGCCGCCGTGCATGTCGCGCGCAAGCCGCGCTACATCGAGTGCCTTGCCGCAATTGTTGCGCTTCAGAAGCGAAATCGCCGGCGGTGACGCTTTGCCCTGCTCGATCAGCCGCGACATGCGAAGCGCCGCGTGCAAGCCAAGCGTGATTTCGGTTTGCATGTCGGCGAGTTTCTTCTGGATGAGCTGATTGGCGGCGAGTGGACGGCCGAACTGCTTTCGGTTGAGCACATAGTCGCGGGCGCGATGCCAGCAGAACTCGGCGGCGCCGAGGGCGCCCCAGGCGATGCCGGCGCGCGCAACGTTGAGACAGCCAAACGGGCCGGACAGGCCGGAAACATTCGGCAGCAGATTCTCTTCCGGCACCACGGCGCCGTCGAGCACGATCTCGCCGGTGATGGAGGCGCGCAGCGACAGCTTGCCCTCGATCTTCGGCGTCGAAAAACCTTTAGTGCGGCGCTCGACAATGAAGCCGCGGATCTTGCCGTCGAGCTTCGCCCACACCACCGCAATGTCGGCGACCGGGGAGTTCGAGATCCAGGTTTTCGCGCCGGTGAGGCTATAGCCGTTCGCGACCTTCTCGGCCCGGGTCACCATCGATCCCGGATCGGAGCCGTGATCCGGTTCGGTCAAGCCGAAGCAGCCGACGAATTCGCCGGTAGCAAGCTTTGGCAAATATTTGCGGCGCTGTGCTTCCGAGCCGTAGGCATAGATCGGGTGCATGACGAGGGAGGATTGCACCGACATCGCCGAGCGGAAGCCGGAATCGACCCGCTCGATTTCGCGGGCAATCAGGCCGTAGGCGACGTAGCCGAGGCCGGCGCCGCCGTAAGCTTCCGGGATGGTCGAGCCGAGAAGGCCGAGCTCGCCCATCTCGCGGATCACGGCCGGATCGTATTTCTCCTCGCGATAAGCGGTGACCACGCGAGGAAACAGTTTCTCCTGGGCGTAATCGCGCGCGGTGTCGCGCACCATCCGCTCCTCTTCGGTCAGTTCACCTTCGAGATCGAGCGGATCTTCCCATTTGAAGGCGGCATCCTTGATCTGGACCGGTTTGCTTTCGCGCTTCTCCGCAAGCTGCGCCATGGCTCAACTCCTTGTTGGCCGTGAGCTTAGAACATTTTTGCGTGCAGCGGAATTACGTCCGGGGCGCGCCGGATTGCGCCGCGTCCGGGAAAGGGAGTATCAAACGCGCGTGCGCCCGTAGCTCAGCTGGATAGAGCGCTGCCCTCCGAAGGCAGAGGCCGGGGGTTCGAATCCCTCCGGGCGCGCCAATAAAACCGGCCGTTTCTTGCATTTCGGCCAATCGGCTGCTGGCGAGTAGCTAGCAGATAGCTAGCAGCCCCGACACAATGCCTGTTCGGTCAGTTTTGCCGCGAGATCGTCCCTTGAACTGCATTATTGCGCGAACGCCACAGCTTTTTATTTGCACAAAATGGAAAGCCCCGGCTTATCTGAGGGGACAACCGGGGCCTACCGCTCTCGGTTCGCACAGAGGGCTGAGACGTAAAGCGAGACCGGCGACAGATGCTAGCACGTCCCATGGCGAATATCCGTACCGTGACGACGCTGAAACGGAAGCGCGCTGAAATCGCCGCTTCGATAAAGCTGTGCGAAATGCAATTGGCCCAAGCCCGGTCCGATCTGGCGCATGTCTAAGCCGCGATGCGGATATTCGCCATGGGCGATCCGCCAAGCCGGACTCGCATCCGGCCGTAAGGACGCCCGCGATCTGGCCATAGAGCTAATGAAGGCCAAAGGCATGGATACCGGAGACAAGGTGCTGGCCATGGGCCTTACAAAGACACATCCATTCGATGTAAGCCGGTCGCGGGCGAGTCCAACGGAACGGCGAGCGGAAGGGATCACAATCTGGCGAATGCCGGAGTCTGGGAGTCCCATTTAATTTCAGAAATCGTGTGGACCGTGCGTACCCCAACAAACACAGTGGGGACCGGGACGGCACACTCATGCGGACCTCTTTGTTGGCGTTAAGGCTTTATTCACCGATTCACAACCGGGCCATGCTATATGGCAAACGAATCGCCCCGCCGATTGGGCGGCCAACGCGCCGAGCTGCCGATATTGCCGCTTCTGTATTTTTGGCCTAAATTTGCCTACGGGACCGCAATTAAAGCGGTTTCACGCGAATGACTAGCCCCGTGGCCGGTCCCCAAGCCCCTCCGGGGCTTTCTTTTTGCTGCATTGGCATCGGGAAATGTTGCAACGGGACTAACCCAAAACGGCTATACACGCCACGCCAGCCGCTATCAGGATGGCGATCATCAAAACGAAATCGGCGCGGCGGGCGTAATCAGGGGTTCCGGGCACGGCTTTAAGTCCCTCTGCAATCACAGCGCTACCGTTCGCCCGACGGATCGCTTGTGTGCTGCATCCCATAAAACCGCCCGCTTAATTATCCATTTAGTTGCAGGTGCGGATTTTACCACTTCTGAGCTGTCTTCATTGCGAAACCATTCGCGATGCAGCGAGCAGCGTCGTGACGGGCCGGGCTAGACTTCAGCAATCTGCTCAACCAACAAGACGATCCTCCGGCGTATTTTCTGATCGCCGATCTTGGTGAACGCTTGCGCCAGAGCGAAACCGTCCCAGGACGAGATAAACTCGTCAATGAGGATTGTCTCACTTGAGCCGGACTTTCCGGCCTTTTTTGCGTGCACTTCCGCAAAGAAGAAATCTGGCGCAACCTCTAAAACGCGTTGGTGATCTGTTTCAGCCGGCTGGCACTGACGCGATTAGCGTCGGGAGAGTGTAAGGATGGCAGTATCTGGACCACTATTGGGGCGGTTCTTAGCAGCCAGCCTCACGCCTCGGTGGTCTGATCACTGGCTTCTGCCGCTGCGGGGACTTTTTAGCCTTTGCCGCCAGCCGGTGCCAATACTCGGCTCGCTGGTCCCACATTGCCCTGTGGCCAATGTCCTCTGCTAAATCGGCCAGCCTATGGCACGCTTCCGCTTTTATGCGGTGTTGGGCTGCTTCATCTGCCATTTCTTTGTTCGCGCTCGCTTTTGATGTGCGTCGTATCGCAGTCAATATCGCTTAACTGCCGCAGCTATTGCGGCGGCAAAGCTGACCGCACCGACGACTGCAGGGCCTCGATCGGTACCGGATCGAAGCCCATTTATCGGCTCCCCACCTTACTCAGCAGTAGCATAAGCTGCCGGTTGCGTGGCCTTAGAGGCAATGCCAGTAGCCGGAAGCTGTAAGACGGTAGCTTGCTGACCCTCTTGCAGGAACGTCAGCAGCACGGTCCGACCATCTGGAAATTCCAACGCATCGTGATGGCGCGTTGGGCACTCTTGATTGATCTTCCGGAAGATTGCGGTCCTTGCCTGGGCAACGTCCGTGGCCCAGGGCCACATGCGCACGTACCCAACTTCATCTGTGAAGGAAAGCTCGGTGCCAGGAAGTAGGCAAACCGCGACGCTTTTATCTTCCGGTGCAGAGAAGCCTCGTGTGCCGTAGTTAAATAGCCGGGTAGTTAGTTTGTCACCGATCTTGGCTGGTCGGGTTTTCACATTGTGAAGACTGTAGTCACACATCTGGGCACTCCTACCGTTGCCCCAGCCATCTAAGCTTACCCTATTTCCTATCTCGGCACATCAGCCATCAGCAGTTCGAGCCCGGAACCGCGACGCGTAAGCCGAGAGTGACGAGCGTTCCGCGCTCATAAGCCGGCGCTTCCCCGCGAGGAGCAAACCTGAACCACTGACAAGCGATGAGGAAATCCGGTGAAGGTGCTAGAGAATTGGGAAGTAGCGCAAAGGCCGCATAGAGGGAGGGTCAGATGACGAGCGTTTTGTTCGTAGGTCAGCAACCGGAAACCGTGGATTTCACTGATCCCGTGCTGCCGCCGGGCATGAACGCCGAGAGAATCAATGCCGGCATCGCTCTTGCCCTGAAGCAAATGGCCGACCGCGGATGGCACGCGGATCTGTGCTTGCTTCGGCCCGATGGAACAGCCGGCCCCGACGTGGAACGGAGTCTCAAAGCCCAAACTTACGACTGTGTGGTGATTGGCGCTGGCGTTCGCCGGCCGCCCCACAACCTGCCGATGTTAGAGACTGTGATCAACGCGGTGCACAGAGCCGCGCCGGGTGCCACTATCGCGTTCAACACGCACCCAGAGGATAGCGCCGACGATGCCGCCCGCTGGCTAAAGGCTGAATAGCAACGCGGAGCTTCTATCGACACCCGAGCCGACACGCGCCCGTCCGCTCATTCAAACTGTACCCCTACCGGAAATCCGCCGTCACTGAGTTTGTTTCTTACGCCACTCCAAAAATCGGCGAAACAGAACCTCATTGTTGTTTGTGGACGCGGGCAACGTCCTCGGCTTGGCCTTGTAGACCAGCGGAGGCGAAGCTTTGTATCCCGGTGGAGGTGCAGGAGGACTGGCAAATCCCGCCGTGACGACCGCGAGAAGCGTTACACCAGCGAGACCCAGTCGATTCATATCAGGGCGCCCGTGCTGTAATTAGTGGACCATTTGTATCCCTCTTTGGTTATTGTTCCGTTAATAGGCCCCCACGGGTATCCAATGCGGGCCGAAAGCCAAGCTCTTTAGTAATGGAGTAGCGTTATGTCCAACTTACTCGAACAAGCCATCTGCACTGACGACGGCGATCGCGCTGCCAAGATCATACAGCAAGCCCTCGGCATCGAATCCGACGAGGTCGCTCGGTACTGCTTCCCGAAGGACTGGCCGGCTGATCGCGAGCTGCGCGCCAGCATCATCGGCGAATGGCTACAGACCGAAGCGCGGTTCCTGGCCTAGCTAAATGGCGGTAGCGCCCTGGAAGGGTCTACGCCGGCAACAATCTCGACAAGGCTCGCGAGCTTTTCGCCGACGCCATCAAGCACCGCCCGCGGATCAGGCTAACGATACGACAGCGGACGCGCGTGCTCTTTCAGTGGCCGGGGGAATGAATCCACTCGCCACGGCCTTCGAGCTGTTGACCCTGCGGATCGGGCGGTCAACGCGCCGTTGCTTGCGCTGAGAAAGGAAACTCTGATGAAAACTGATGTGATGAATAGAGCCCAAAAAGTGCTTACTAGGCTCCATGAGCGGGCGTTTGCGCTATCGCATCCGAATCGGAACCACGACATGGCCGAGGTTCTTCAGGGACTTGCGTTAGTGTTAGAGATGCAGCGCGAGATTGCGATAACTCAGGTCGAACTAGCTGAGAAAATTAGAGCGTCGATAGTGAATTGAATACCGCGACTTCAAAACAAGACACCACTCGCAACCGACGGCTATTGCCCAATACCCCTTGACGCCCCTATCTTGGTCGCATGGCAACGGGCATTTTCCGAACACCTAACGACTGGGCGGAAGTAGATTTCGGCGTCGAGACCATGGCAATTACCCGTCGCGACTATGACGCCGGGCGCCATCAGCCGCCATTCGATGAGTTGCCCTTAGAGACTGATTTTCGTGCCGCTCAAAAGAAAATGGCGATGGCTAGACCACCCAAGAGACCTCGCCTGATCCCGCGTTCCCGTAAATCTTCTCACCGAGGCCGCTTACTTGGGGATGATTGACCTTATTCGGGATGTTCTTCCAACAAACTGTTGTGCCGCTTGGCGAGCTGCTTACGACGCTCCTCGGCAAGCATGGCCCAGGCGTCGGCCATGGCGGTTAACTGTTGCTTGTGGACGGGGTCTGATGCCCTTACCGCCATCCTGCGGCATTCATCGGCATGATCTTCGTATTCCGAAACTTTACGCACGAACTAACACCCCCGCTCCGAAATTCGGTCCTCTGCCGGGCAACGCAAAACTGCACAGTCGGTTCCGCGAAGCCAGCGGTCACTCATGAGCCGATTTAAGGCGGATCACAACGCGGGGGCCGTCCCAGATTTCGATGTCTAGTCCGTCCAGCTTCGTTTTGGCATGGCCGATCACGTCCCGATCAGAATTGAACTCTACTTCCTCAGGAACGCCGACGATGTATTTGTCGGAAGAGAGTTTGTAAATGCGATAATGAGGCATTGTGAACTCCTTTTCCAAGGGAGCCAGCGGCACCAATAGTGCCGAAAAATATTGGACAGGTTTTCACAGAATCAAGCGGGCAATTGGACCGGAATTGTACAAAACTAAAAGAAAGTCCCCCGAATCAAAGCGACCCACTGGGGAGGAAAAGGGGCAACGATCTCCGCTAGTGCGCTTTTTTGAGAAAAAGGCCCTAGCATGTGCAAGACCTGTGTCGAAATCGACAAACGCATTGAGAAATTACGACGGTCGTTGCGGTTGACCACGGACCCGTCGGAGACGGAGCGCATCAATCGGGAGATCATTCATCTTTACGGAGAACGGCTGCAGCTGCACCGAAACGAGGAAAGCTAGGCTGAGGCTGCTTCAGTTGGCCATTTCATTTCATTGGGCGGCCCTATTCTTTCAGCCACAAGGGCAGGTCGCCAATGTCGGGCTTCTTGCCGCTATTTAGGTTGCCGGCTTCGGCTTGGTATACCAATGCCATTTGCCAAAGCTCTGCTGCTACTTCTTTGCTAACAGCCATTCGAGCGTTACGGGCGCAAATCGTAGCAAGCTCCGCAGCGTCCCTGTGCGTACGCATTCCAAGTCTCGGCCCCCGCGAGAATCATACAATGCGTTGCCGATGAAACTTTGGTCAATGTGCGAAAGAATAGTGCTGCTATGAAATTTAGGACAGAAGGCTCGGAATTAGGACAGGATTTAAAAAGAACAACTCCGGCGTGCGAGAGCCGGGAAAAAAAGGGCGGCCGAAGCCGCCCCTCAACAAAAGAGCCAGGTCCTTCCCTTTAATCTTGGCGGACAGCCTCGCGTTGGGCGTCCAGCCCAAGCCCTGAGCGGCCTTGCCGATCAGTGCTGACCCGGTAATAGGCGATGAAAGAGTCCGATTTCGCCTGCATGGTGGCGACTCCGTCACAAGCAAACCGGCGTCTGCATGTGACAAAAGACGAAAGAAGAGGACGGCCGAAGCCGCCCTCGCGTAGTTTCAGTGCACTGCTATCGGCTCGCCGTCATCGCGCACGGGAGCGGCGGCAACCTGGCCAGTGAGTATTGCCGTTCCCATCGCCTTCAGCTGATCGGTCGGAACGATCAGCCGCACTTGGATGACGCGAACGACGCTTCCATCAACTTCGGCTTGGCGCGCCGCAAATGTTAGATGCGTCGTGCTCCCCAGCGTCGCAATTGCAGAAACTTCCTCGACGAAGGCTGTCGTTGCCGTATAGGGCTCGACAAGGGGTAGTTGCCGTGGGGTGTTCATGACTGCACCGCTGTTAAGGATTGCAGGGCCGTGCGCACGTTCAGCATGACCCAGTAGACGAACGGCAGCTCGAGCGGCTCGCCATTGAATTTGTCCACGAGGTTCGGATGCTCATAGGTTTCTGTAAGGAGCGCGTCGTGGTCTCCTGAGTGCCAGCCGCGCGGATCCTCGGGCAATTCCATCGCCTGTTCCTGAAACTTCTCAAGATACCGGAGCAAAGCCACCACACCGGCCATCGTCGTAGGCACAACCTCTGACAATTCCAAGGTCGCTTCTTGGTAGACCTCGTCAGCAGCATCCAGGGCGGCCCTTGATGCTTCTGCTCCTGGGTCGCCTCGCATAAGTTTTCCATCAAGCCTGGCGGCCCTCATGTGCTCCACAAAGGCCACGCGATGGGCTGTCACCGTAGCGAACACCGGATCTGGTTCGGAAGCGGTCGCGAGCGTTGACGCAGCACCGGCCGCCGGCATCGCGAGAACAGGAACAGCAGCGGCACCGGCCAGAATGGTCCGGCGGTTAAGTTTGTCTGACATTTGAATCTCCATCGTTACGATGAGAACGGGGTGAGCTGCGGGCGCTAGCCTAATCGCGTGCCCTTACGCTGCGGCGCCATCGCTCCCGTCGTCCGGCTCCCCGCCACCTTCGACTACTGCAAGCGCGATAGCCAAGCGGGCCTCAGCGGACTGAAGAACCTTTAAGAGGACTTGCGCGTCCTCGGCCGCATGGACCAATTCCATAAGCCACGGCCCGAAACGGTCGTAGTTTTGGTCGACGAGCTCCACGAGCTTTGCTTTGTCGTGGACAATAATCTCACTCGCGACCAGCGAAAACTCGCGAACGTTCATCGCTATGTCGTCTAAATTCTTCAGCCGCTTTGCCTTTGCGTGCGGGCGATTCTTCCGACCGCGCCGAACTGCATGGCAGCGAGTTGTTCCACGGTCGCCGCCTTCTTGCCCCCTTCGATGAGTGTGAGCGTCATGGCCGGGCTCCTGAGCTTAGATTCAAAACCGCATCGGCGACGTGGCGATGGATGTAATACGACCACTCCACAGACCTCGCCTCATCATCGGGATGCGTGACAGGCCTGTCCCAACCGGTCTTGTTGAACAATGCAGTCAGCTCGGCGGCATAGCGGGACAACGCCACGACGCCGGCGAGCGTCGTAGGTGTCACTTCGAGAAGGTCACACAGCGCGTCGTTCTCAATATCGGAGAGGCGGGCAACGTTCTCCTCGATGCCGCAGCCCTCGCATTCGAGAAACGCCTTTCGATGCGCTTCGATCGCCGCGAAGATTGGATCCGGTGCTTCACGACCGATCGTCCTGTGCGAAGCCGCTGTTGCAACGACTGGCAATGCAAGCACTGAGGCAAACGCAGCGCCAGTAAGCATGGTGCGACGGTCAAGTTTGTCTGACATTTCGAACCTCGTTGGATTTGATGAGCGTGGAATAAGCCGCGGCCACCACAACGGGTGACACGCGTCAGGTCAGTACCGCCGCTAAGCGGCAGCCGCGATCCTGATGACGGCTTTGATGCGGATCACTGTCGAGACCGTAGCGACCTCGAAACGGCGCCAGGATTCGCCGAGGTATTCTTTGACGGCCGCTACATCGAGCCGGCCGGAAATCTGGTCAGCGACCCGGATGGCGAAGTTGTCGCCCGTGGCCTTGATCAGACCGCGACGCTTGATCTCGTCCTTACGCTCTGCACTCGGCTTCAGCGCCCTTGAGGACGGCATCCGCATGGCCGAGTGAATCAGCGAGCGCTTCGTTCGATAGGTTGTGGAATCTGATAGAAGGATGGGCAGCCTGAGCCATGGTGACCTCCATTGGCTTGGGTTAGGGCTGCCTTGGTGTTAGCGCACCTTGGCGGCCCGACCATTCCGGGTTATCACGGTTTAAATGACACGTCAATCTGTGATAACACGGAAAAAGCGCAGGGCCGCCCGCAACTGGCAAAGGAACACTAATTGGTGTCCGCCTTCAGCCGCGCGCTCTAAACGCGTTGGATCTCTGGATACACGTTCAAGGCGATCAAGCTCTCCGCCCAGAGGCGATCCGCCGGCTCGTCGAGCAAGCACTCGGTAACATTCGCAAAGGTCGCGCGCGGTAGTTAGACGGTGAGCGGCGTGAACCGCCTGATTTTCTCGCTAAGCGTCTCCAGAAGTTCTGCGAGGAAGTCGCAGCCCAAGCAAGCGTAAGGAGTCCGCCATGCCGCCAGCCGATCCGATTTTTATTGCTATAGAGCGACACCGGGTGGCTGACGCGGCTTGGGATGACGCACTGGATCGTGATGCTGAAGAATCGGTCAAATCAGAACGACAAGAGCTAGAAAGAATTGCGTTGATCGCATTGCTGCAGACAAAACCGGAGACGCTGGCGGGCGCTCTGGCCGCACTCAGGTATCTAGCCGACTACGCGGGAAACAATGACGCTGGACTATTCCATAATTGGAATCCCCCAGTGGGGCCCGCGGGCGCCGCGTTCCTTCCGATGATCGCGGATGCAATTGAGGCCGCGTTCTCGCTAAACCTGCGGTGCTGCAATCATGGCGCCGTCTAGCTACATTCGCTTTTGTAGCTGGAAACAGCAGACTCGAATACTTTGGGTTTACGCCGTGGAAGATCGTCTCGACCACATCCTCGCGAGTGTGCGGTCCTGCCACACGAGCGCGTGGATTATGGCGGCAGCGACGTGCAGGACGATGAGCGAGGCAAGGAAGATCGCCGACACGACATGGATGGTGTGGGCGATTCGATACGTCGTCAGGTCGGGCAACAAGGGATAGGGCAACTCGACCAGTCCGAATACAAAAGTCGGCACGCGCACTGGTGTTGTCGTTGCCATCAACCAGCCCGACAGCGGCATTACCAGCAATAGCCCATAAAGAATGATGTGCCCTACCTTGGCGGCCACCAGAACGAGCGGCGCGGCGGGCTCGGGCTTGGGTGCGTTCGCGAGGATACGCAAGCATAGCCGGAATACCGTAAGCCCAAGCACAGCGACGCCTATGCTCTTGTGAGTTTGCGTTAACTCGAACCGCTCGCCGGGGTCATGGACGAATTGCACCATATAGGTGCCGAGCCCGAGTGCCGCGATCACCATCATCGCGCTCGCCCAATGGGCCAACCTCAACGACAGCGGCCAAACGGAGACACCCTTATTCATCTGTCAGCGCGCGGGTCTTGACGGTGATCTCAAGCGCGTCGTCGATGAGGGGTACGCCAAACGTCATCCCAAACTGCGAACGCGTGATCGTGCCTGTTGCCACGAAGGCGACGGCGCGTCCTTGGGCCGATGGATCAGTGTCGACATTTACCGTAAGCACAATTGGCTTGGTCACGCCGAGCATAGTGAGATTGCCGGAGACACGTGCAGTTCGAGAGTTCGAGCTTCTCAACTAGCGTCGAGACGAAGCTTAGCGTCGGATATTTTTCAGCGTTGAGAAGGGGAGAACTTTTTACAAAATCATTGAAGGCTTGGGCGCCGAGATCAACCGAAGTTGCGTCGACGGTGAAGCTCGTGAAGCTCTTCGCTGGACGATCAAAATCAATAAGTACCTTACCCGAATAATGATTGAAGTGTCCTCGTGTTGTCGGGAAACCTACAGCGTCGACCTTAAAGCCGATCCACGTGTGGGCCTCATCAATGCGCCAGCCTTGCGCCGCAGTCGCCCCGCCAGGACTAGCGAAAGGCAGAAGCACCAGCGCAGATAGACCAAACAGCCGCCGAAACGTTCGCATATTGCGTGCCGGTATGATTTGGGAACGTCGTGCCATGCGCCAATTTAGCTGTCGGTCCAATCACGACCCATTCACATCTCGGCCAGGTCGTTGAGGGGCGCCCGGCACGTATTGTGGAGCCAAAGTCGGGACGTCAGCATTCAAACGTCCAAACGGAGTTACACGGATTGCCCGATGCAAGGTTACATGGCGGCGGCATTGTCTAAATTCAGTTGCGATGTCACGATGGCGTGGGCGGCGCGACGTGGACGGACCAAACCATCAGTCCGAACTTTCACAGCTTCTGCGAAATGCCGGCATAAAAACCCCGACGTGCGCCATATTGTGGCGCGAATACGCCGATGCCGCTGCCGTCGCGCAACACATAAGGGTTGTCAAACAGATTGACGATGTCGAAGCGGAGCGTAACCGGCTTAAACTCCGGCGACCACTTGACGTCGCGCGAGACGCCGAAATTGACCACGGCATAGGGCGGGTTGCGGAGCGAATTAGGTGCAACGCCGTCGGACAGGTCGCCGGCGCGCAGGCCGCTGCCGTAAATCAGACTCGTAGAAAACAGCGTACCGTTCCAGCGATACGACATGCCCGCTGAGGCCGTCCACATCTGCATGTCGTCGGTGTAGTGCCAGTTGTTGAGCAGGTATTCGTAAGTGGCCTGGTCGAACAGATATTGGTTGGATATCACGTCGATGGCCCGCGTGATGTTGAATGCGAGGTTGGCATAGGCGCGGAAGTCGCCATTGTAGTATTTGAGTTTGACCTCGCCGCCTTCGCTATAGCCTCGGGCGTAGTTGAATTGCGTCAACACCACGGCCTGTCCGAACTGGCCGTCGTCGATCATGTCGACGGCGTCCTTGTAATAGGCATCGAGACCCACCAGCAGGCCGGGCAGCACGATCTGATCGACACCGACGTCGTAGTAGTTCGAGTGTTCCGGCAGCACCGGGCTGGCCAGTTGCACCTCGGGCGCGTTGGTGGTGTTTGCGAACAGCGCAATGTTCGACGACACCGCCTGCGCCTGGTACGGCGGCGTGAAATAGCGCGCATATCCGGCGTGGAAGGTGGTGCCGGGAAACGGCTTATAAACGAGCGCCAGGCGCGGACTGAGCTGGTTGGCATCGACGAACTGATACAACTGGTCGAAGCGCAAGCCGGCGTTGAGGGTGAGTTCGTTGGTAAGTTTCCATTCGTCCTGAATGTAGGCTCCGAGGTTCCAGCCGAGCTTCGAGTTCAAATCGTCGATGTCGAACGGCGTTGGCGAAATAGCGCCGGTCACCGGATCGACCGGAAGCACGGTCGAAAGATTGTTGACGTTCGTTTGTTCTTCGGTGACCGAGAACCCGGTGCGCAGCGTATGCCGGTCGTCGACGATGTAGGACATGTCGAACTGAATGCCGTTGAGCAGGCTCTCGCGGGTGACATTGGAGGCGACATCGTTAAACACCAGGTCGCCGAACACGTCGGGCACGAAATTGACCTTGGCGTAGCGCGAGAAAACCGCGAACTGCGCGTCGCCGTCGGTGCCCTTTTTCTGCAGCGTCGCGATGTTGACTACGTAGGTATCAAATTCGTTCTCGTTCAGCAGCAGCGAATTGTAGTTGGTCGGGCCGAAATCACCGAGCGGAGTTTGATTGGGATTGTTCGGTATCTGGAAGTTGCTATGAGAGGCCGCAGAGATCAGGCTGAACCGTGTCGACTCGTCCAGCATGGTCGAGGAGTAACCGAAGAACTTATACTGCTGGGTGTAGTCGTGAAGGGCGTCCGGACTTGGCGTCGTGTTTTCGATGCCCAGCGCGTTCCAGTTGCCGCGCGCGGTAACAAAATATTCCGAATTGCCGAAGCTGCCGCCATAGTCGAAGCTGGGCGTGATGGTTTGGCGGCTGCCGCCGTAAAGGCTGATCTCACCGCCAGGCTCGGCGAACGCTCGGCTGGTAATGTCAAGCACGCCTGCGGTGCGTAGCCCGTATTGAGCCGGCAAGGTGCCGGTGAGGAGCGACAAGCTGCCGATGAAATTGGTGTCGATCACCGGTCCGAGCCCCGACACGCCCTCCGGAATCATAACGCCGTTGATGCGGTATTGGACGTTGGCGTACTCGCTGCGGACGTGAAAGTCCGGGTTGGAGACGGCTGAATCGTAAGACACGCCGGGGAACTGAAGGACGACTTTGTCGAGCGGCGTATTGTCGGCCTGCGGCAGCAACATGATGCCTTCCCGGCTGATCGTATAAGTCGAAGCGCCGATTTTCGGCAGCAGGTTGTCGCGCGCCTGGTCGAAGGCGTTCATCTTCGCGTCCAACACTCGTTGCGCCGCAGTCGGCACAGCAGAAGTCGCACCGGACGGCGCGGTAGACGACGCCGAGGAAGTAGCCCTGCTGGCACCTTGCGTCGGCTGGGGTCGCGCCGTCCGCTTGACTTTTGGTTTTATTATCGGCGCCGTGACTTCGATCGTCGGCAACGTCGTGCCGGCGGCAGGCGCGCCGCTATCGGGCTGCTGTGCATAGACCGGCACAATCGTAGCGAGGCTCATCGCGGCACCGCCGGCGAACCGTCGGCCGGCGCGCCGAAACACTCCATACAAGCGTGACACTGAACGCCCCAGAATCTGTACTACCGAAAGACAGTAGTAATTGTGCTGAATTTCTAAGGGGCGCAAAGCAACGCTGAAAAACACATTCGCGTTACTTACGAAGAAGATAATTATTCCAATTATAAACTGTTGTTCTATTGCATTATTACAATTCTAAACTGCTCGACTGCTCGATTTGAACTGCAGGCCCGCTGGTTTCCCTGAAACCGATCCGTGCCGGCACAAAGAAAATGACTGGCCATAGTTTATCTTCTGACATGCCTAGCCTCAATTTCCTTTAAAAGGGTTTTGAAGGCATCGCTTGGTTGTGCGTACATGTAAGTCCTCTCGGATTGTAAAGTGATCGGTTTGCCGCCTGCTATCAACAACGGAAATCGAGCGATTACACATCGGCCACATCCAACAAAGACCGCAATTCCGCTTCGTCCTCAGGATCCCATTGGCTCAACGCAAGTATACGAACAGGGCCGCGGTGCAGCCGGCCTCGGCCGCGATTTGGATTAGGATATTCTCCCTCCCATCCGTATTTCCGGCACAACTCGACAAAGCGGACCTTCTGCACCAGCTTTAGTTTGTCACAATCGAATTGCGGATGGACACCTTCATTCTCGCGCCGACGGAAGTGAGTAAAGTAGCTGCAAAGCTCGAGCGGTATCTCGTACGATGGGCCTTTGAAGCCATCGCCCGGGCCGAGTTGGGGAAGCTCGTCGAATAGATAGCTCAATTCGCCAAGTTCAGCCTCAGTGATGGTGTTCTCATTAATTTTCGCGAGAAATTCCTGCTCGTTCTCCACGCCCTCAATCTTCGCGAGGAGTTCGTGGGCACGATCTTGATCTTCAGGGTTCAGCAGCGAGATGTCCGGACACGTGTGTTCGCCATCATCGACTGACCCCGAAAGCCTGTCGAGTTTGTTGTGCATCTCTCGCGCTCTCATTTGACCATCTTCTCCTCGATCGCCCGTAGGCGCTTATCAAGATCCGATGCCTCAACGGCACGCACATAGGTGTCGACCAACCGGGCGAGCTCGGATCCTTCGGTGACGGTGATATCCGCAGCCGCAACAGCCGCGACGATTGCCGCCGTCGCCGCTGGCGCATCAGTCACCGTTCCAAGCTGCGGTAGTGAAAACGAGACAGGCCGATCCTTGCGAGGTGGTAAAATGCGCTCAAGGCAAAGGCGCAGGGCGGTAGTGTCGCCTTCCTTGGCCCTTTCGACGGCAACACGAGTAATTGCCTCGGCTTCACCATCGAGCAACGCCTCCATAGCGAGGCGCGCTTTGTTGCGCGTACCAGCAGGTCGCCCATAGGGATTGCCTGAAGCGCCCTTTGAAAATGGCCGGCCTCTTCGCTGTTCTTTCGCTGTATTATCAGCCGTCATTTAATTCGCTCGGATTATCGGAAAGCTGTGGGTGCATGGCGTGTCACTGTTATTCCTCTGTTAAAATTACGGCGCTGGCGCTCTTCGTCGGGTGGCTACGCATAATCGGCGAAGCTAAACGCAGCAATTTTGCTCTGAGATCCCTCAATCTTTCGCTGGCCCACGTCGATCAGCGCCGTCAAATACCCCAGCTTCTGCCAGTCGCTTAACAACGTCTGCGGCATCGCGCTTACGCTCATCCGGCGCCATTGCCCTAATAGCTTTAAGTCTTTCCTCAAATTCGCCAGCCACGCCATGCTCGTGCCGCTCGACGATCCAGCCCTCAATTCTCGCGTAATCAATACAAGCGGCGCGCTTGTCGTTTGCTTTTACTGAGCCATCCTCAAAGGTGGCAAAGACGATTTTCTTAAGTTCTTCAAGAATATCAGCGCGAGTGACGGCGGTTTGCTCAACGACGCGAGCGGCTATTTTGCTCTGCAATTTTTCGACACGTTGGGAAATGTTGGGATTTGCTTGAGCACAGATGCGGAGGAGCTCGCATTGCCGAATGCTTATAACCAGCCGAATCGTAAGCCTCAGTTGCGCTTTTGCCCTTCGCTAGTTCTTGAGCGAATCGTTCATGGCGCGGGTTTTTAAGGACGGGCAATGTGCTGATTTCCTTTACTGCTGATGTGCTGTCGCTACACCGATAATTCCCGATATTAATTGCGCCACTGGCGTCACGCTGTAGCTTCCCGGCATTGATCGTTCGCAACATCGAACACAAGCCAGGGATCGCGCTCAATCATCGATAAAAGCACGCGTGCCGGTCCGGTTGGCTCGCGTCGTGTTTGTTCCCAGTTTCGGAGGGTCTTGACGGGAACGCCGATGAGATTTGCGAACGTCTCTTGTGTGGCGCCGATGCCGCCGCGTGTTCCCAGCCTAATTGCTCGCACGTCTAAGGAACCACGTTCAGGCGTCTGCACTATCGCGAGACCTGGTCGTCGGCGTTGCATTTATTGGATCTCCGATTTTCCCGTAGAAATTACGCCAGTGGCGCAATTTCCCTATCTGCCTTTTCCTTCGAGTTGTTTTACGCGCTGCTTGAGCTGGGCGTTCTTTTGAGAGGCATTCAACCGGTTTACGAAACCCGGATCGTTTGCACGCGGAGGTGCTGCCCCTATTGTGCCATCGCTACCGATCCGCGGTGGCGGAGGGGGACCGTCGCCAAAAGCCAAAGCCGGCGCCCTGGCAGGGAAAGCGTCGGCTATGCCACCATCGTCGTACCGTCGCCGCGGCTGACGTTTGATCCGCCGGCCCTGCTTGTTCGCCGGAACCGGAACCTTCGGTGAACCGGGAAAGCTTGGGGTGTTTTTCTGCAGGGAGGCAAGCGAGGCCGCCGCACGTGCCGCCATGATCTTTCCGGCAGTATCAACCGGCGGCATATTCTTTTGAATCATCGCCACAAGGGGGTTTGGCTTGGGTGAGAAGGCGATGTCCTGCAGCGAGGGCGAACCGAACGCGATTGGCGGAGGAGTTGCGCCGCCGGCGTCGTACCCACGTCGCTTCTGTCTGCCGCCGTCCTTGTAGGCCGGCTTGGTGCCGCCCATGACCTCGTCGCGTATCCAATCCACAGTGGACTTGCGTCCTTTGTTCGCCGCAGAAACCTCTCCGCCCGGATCGTTGGGGCGGGTCGATCCAGTGCCGCCGGCCGATCCGCCGTCGTCGTATCGTTTCGGCCGCCGTCCGCCGCGACGGAATTTGTCGAGGCGCGGCTTAGGTCGCTTGCCCTCGGCGTGCATGTGATGGGCAGCGCGGCTTTTGGCGTTGCCAGCACTCGAGCGCCATTGCTCGTCAGTTTCCTGAGCTTCTGAGCGTCTGCTTTGGGAAGTCGCTCTTTGACGCTGCCGTTGCGAAAGCTTGTGACGGTGTTTCACGTTTTTAATCCTTTCGTGTTGTCGACTACGCAATGTTGTTTGCTCATGCTGCGCGCCCCCGTAGCAGCTTCTAGGTTTCCAGGGTGTGCAGGGCTTGGTCCAAACCGGTCGCAATAGAAGCCTCACCACCGGCAGCGCGAAATTCGGAGATAAAATTCATCTGCGCCGCGGTCGGTCGGCCTCGCTCGGTTTTGAGCTCGAGGGCGAATGCCCGGCCATCGTGGAGTAGGATCAGATCTGACACACCGGCGCGAACCCCGAGGCCGTTGAAGATTGCAGCTTCCACCGGGCTGCGGCGGCCACCGTTAGGCGTGTGCCACCAAACGAGACCAGCGGCACCGCGCTGGCGAAGATGCTGGCACACGGCGTGCTGGATGGCTTGTTCTGACGTCGCACTGCGCATAGTCAGCCTCGAGCGTTTGCAAGGAGGTCGAGCAGCGTGCCGAGCGGCCCCGAGGCCACGCCGTTGCTATTACGCATGAGAGCGTGTCGGAGGGTGTCGGCATCAACCCCATGCTGCAGAGCGATGCTGGCGACCACGGCGGAATTGCGGGCAGCGTCGTCGATCGCTGTGCCGCCCTTCGCGGCAGTAAGAAAGATTTCAGCCAATCGGCCGTCCTGATAATGGCCGACGCCGGCGACGTAGCGAAAGCCGCCGGCCTCGATATTCAGGAGCGTATGGGCACGTACCTTGGGGCAGCGGTCACTCATCGGCGGCCCCGTCGTCAATTAGGCCCAGCTCGCGTGCCTTGGCTTCGGCTTTGACGATTGCCGCCGCCAAGCGCGGCAGGTGTCTGATTTCGGCCGCAAAACCTTTGCCGGGTTTCAGCTTGCCATCGTCGCCTGGGAACCAGGCGCGAACGTCAGCCAGATTGCGGCCCTCGTAAGCCGACAAGCAGACGCGAATCGACTTGCCGCGGCGGTTCTTCCACCACTCCGCCACCGTGACGGATTGTGACAGCGGCTCGTGACGTCTCGTCATCAAACAGCCCTGCCGAAATCATCAAGGCTATCGCCGACGGGCCCGAAGGCCGGCTTGTTGTTCTTGCGATAGGTGAGGAGGCCGCCGCTCTTGGTTTTGATGGCAGCGGTATCCGCGGTCAGCGCGACGACGGCACGGCCATGGAGCAGCCAAACAAGTCCGGTGTGGTCGTACCTAGCTAACCGTTGATAGCTTGCCGCTCGCTGCTCCGGCACTGGATGCAGCCCGAACAATTCCCGGGCGGTCCAGCCAAGAGCAGCCGCTTGCGTGCCCCACCTCGCAAGAAACGCTCGCGCATCGGCAACGGCTTGTTGCCACGCCTCAGGCTCGATCAGGTGCGGGCAGTCTGCGACCAGCTTGGCGAGCACGATTGCATATCGCTGCCCCGGATCGGCGACGAGGAGTGCCCGCAAGCTTTCCCGGTTCGCCTTGGCGGCGGCGATCAAATCGGACGGCAGCGGCCGATCGGAGGGAAATAGCACCTGCATTCGGTCTCCATCGACGACAACCCGGGCATCGTGCGCGCTAAGAGCAGACAGGACTTCGGAGGCGGCCATCATAGGTCGATCGCCTGCATTCCGGCGGACCGGGTGTTTGAAACCGCAACACCGCCACAATGCCGGTCGTTATTGAGTTGTGGCGTTTCCGGAACCGCAACACCGTTTCCCTCTGTGGCGTTTTGCAAAACGCCACAATGCCCGTTGTTATTGAGTTGTGGCGGTGTTGCGGTTTGAAAGGCGGGAGAGGGGATATAGCTAGCAAAGGCATCCTCGAAATCGGCCTGGAGATAGCCTTTCGGCGTCTTCCCATCAGGTAAGCGGATGCTCCCAGGGAGGATCTGGAACTTGCCGAGCAGACGAGCGAGACGGTTGGGCGTTATCGGTTTTCCGTCTTTCCATTCCGCCCAAGGAGCCCCTTCAATCCGCGTCAGGCACTCGACGAGGTGCGCCGATGACAACCGATCAGTTCGCGTGCCGTGACGAATAACTTTGCCGTCCTCGCTTCTCTCGGGGCAGCCATCGAAAATCCACTTGATGTTCGTAAACAACAGCGCTGCGGTGGACTCATCATTCATGGTGGTGACGGCGAATTTCGCGAGCTCGCGGGCCCGCGCTGGCCATGTGCCGCCAGCCGCGTCGGCGATTGCGAATAATGCCCGCCAATTGTCGGCGATGCGGTTTATGAGTTGGCCCATGTCCGGATCGGCCGCGGCCAATGCCACCTTGTGATCGCCTGCCCAGCGAGATGCCTTCCGCGACAGCTCTATTAAATGGTCGGCGCGATCGCTGCGAAAACCCGCGATTTTCTCACTCGGCTTGCGCCGTCGCAGTCTGACGATCACGGAGCGATCATTTAGGGTGTCCGGGAGATGTCCGATCATCGCGATGGCAACTGGAGCCCACGTCGAAAACACCCGCGGCTCGTGGTCATCGCCGACAGTACGTAGGACCTGACCACCACGGCGATGGCCCGTGTTCAAGATGCCGCGCAGTTCGTCGTTCTCTTTCAAGAAAGTATCGGCTTCGTCGATCAACACCGTCGGCTTTGCCGCTTCGATAATGCGAAAAATCGCGGACACAGTCGCATTGGAAGTTGGAAGCGGTCGGGCGACCAGACGTTCGAGGATGTCGATTGTCGTGGTTTTACCGCACTGTTTTTCTGGAGAAGTCAGAGCCGCTCGTGGCGTGATTGAAAAACACTCAAAGCAATGAGTGTGCACGGTCCAGAGCGCGAGTGTTTCGGCACTCTCGGTAGGCATTACGATATGTCGTAAAATGGCGCTCGAGATCTCGTCGAGCAGCTCGGCACCGTTTACCTCGGCCGGCCACGGCTCAATTGACAACAAATCGAATGCACGGCCTTGGCCCTTGCTGTCCTGTGGTCGCGCGGTCTTTACCGCTGCGTCAAGAGCCGACGTACGCATTCCGAGCCTGTCGGCCGCCGCCTTGCGCTCGCGCTCGTATTGGATAGTAGGTAGCCCCGATAACCGTTGGATCTCGGTGGCCACGTCATTATTGATCGCATTGCTATCGAGCGAGTCCTGAAGTTCGATCCTGCCGGGGTCAAAGACCGCGTCAAATAACAATTCAATTGTTTCATACTCGTGGTGCTGACCAAGATGCCGGTGCGCGCATCCGTTGATCTCCTGTATGGCCTCAAGCAATTTCGGCTCGTCGTCACCATATCGATCTCTGATCGACGTCAGGATCAGCCGCAGGGCATCTATGCCGCGACCAGCCGCCGCTTCCCGGGCGAGTTCTGCCTGCCACGCCACAAGCGGTGGCAAATCGATAGAACCGTTGCTTTCGCGCGCAGCTGCGGTCGGCGTCACTGGCGGACCTCCGGCCGGACGATCAGCAAAGATCGTCTGCAAAACACCGGAATGCTTTTGCGCTGTCCGTCACTGCGTCGAAAGGTAACCCAACCGCAGCGGACAAGACGCTTTCGGAGAAATGGCTTGCTTCCATTGCAGAGTGCGGCCGTATGATTTAAGTAGGTCACAGCGAAATTCCTTTGCCCGGCGCATTGCGACCGGGCATTTTTTTGAATTGTTGGGATTGCACCGCATGTGATTAGGCGGCTGCGGACGATCGCCCACTAAGTTCCGAACTTGACCGGACTGGCTTAGTCGTTTTCTTCTCTGCCCAAGCGAGAAGGTCGCCCCATTTATAAAGAACGCGCGGACCAAACTTGCAAAAAACTGGTCCACCGCCGCGACTCCCGAGTGTGGCAAGCGTCGTCGGTGAAATTCGATATCCCGACGCCGTCAAAGCAGCGGCGCCTTCCCGGCGATCCATTTTCGTATCGGGATGTAATTCGGTCTGTGGCATCTCGCGCACCTCTTCCGTGCAGCACTAAAGCTGCCTTAAGTGCGCATACATCCATACTACTCTGTGCGAAAAAATCGGAAGATATGCGGCTTGAAATAGCCGATAGTTCAAACGCTTACTCGCCCAGTTCAGTTTCTTCCGATGAACCTGCGACTTGTCGGTGTGCCAGCTCACGCCGTGCTCTTCGAAGAGCTTGGTAGACTGCCTTGCGAGTGATCTGCAGATTGCGATGCGTTTCCCGTTCGATGATTTCGGAATGGGCACATACGGTCTGGTAGAGGGCATCAAACGTTTTGGCGTGTAGCGTGATCTTGCAACCGGCAAACTCTTCAATGATCGGCGCCGTCTCTAAAACCAGATCGGCAATGGTCAGAGGTGGTCTCAGAGCATCAAAGGAACAGTCATTCTCTGTTCCCGAGTTGCGCACCCATTTTCCTTTTGGCCGCCCTCTTGGTCGGCTACTCGGAAACCACTCAGTTTCAACGGCTTCGGCCAACGAAATTGCACGCCGCTCTATTGGATGCTGAGTAGATTTGGACCGAACACGCTTGCCGTTTAGGATGTCAAAGGCGCAGCGTTCTACTGCTGTAAGTTGCGTCACCTCTTGAACGCGCGCCGCATCTCTGGCGGCCGCTTGCAAGCTGCCGAGCGGCTTTGAACCCCGCCGCCTACCGATTGATCGCTTGTTACTTGTCAACCTGAGAAGATAGCAAAGCCAAGCTGCGGGTCTTTGATTTTCGCGCTCCCAGGGCTCCACAAAATTGCGATACCACCGAGCAGCGGCAATCTTGTCACGGCAAGACTCAATTGCGCGGGTCAGGCTGTTCCTTACGATTTGAACCTGCAATTCCGCTTTGTCGAGACCACGGTCTCTGGCGATCGCAGATAGCGCAATCTTGAGATCCCCCAAACAGCGCGCGCGATCTCTCCGCATGGGCAATGCCAACTAAGGTTTGCGGGATGCTCTATTGAGCTTGAGGACGACGGCACTCTTCGAATCTCCCATCAGCTCGAGCGTTCGCCGCGCGACGGCATCGGCGGCGGCCAGCAACACCGCGTCGGCAGAGTGGAGATAGCGGCTCGTCATTGATCGGCCGGCGTGTCCGATAAGCGCCGCAATCGTCGGTTCGGAATATCCAAGGTCGGCTGCCAGAGATGCAAATGAATGACGGAATACGTGGGGAGTCACATCATCCGACAGTTCGGCAAGGTTGGCGATCCGCCCCCAAAATTTTGGATAGCCGGTCATCAAACCAAAGCCGCGCGAAGCTGGAAACATGAGACCGTCGGACTTGCGCATGCCATTCTTTGCGGAGCGCAAGAGTTCGGTAGCCGCGTTTGACAACGGACGCATTGATCGGCCGGTCTTTGAATCGCCTAACGTGGCCGTGCGTCGCGCCAGGTCAACTTCGGCCCCGCGCAGGCCAATGCCTTCTCCACGTCGCCAACCAGTCAACAAGAGAAATCGAGTCAGAGCGATGGCATGAGGCCAGATCGCGCGATCCTTCTCAGCTTTTCGCAGGGCGGCACCGAGATCTGCATATTCATCGTCCGTCAGTCGCCGCTTTCGCTGTCCGTCAGCAAAGCGCTCAACACCGCGCACCGGATTGTCGGTCCGCATGTGGTGCCTGACAGCGTAGGTAAAGATTGAGCCGAGAAGTCCCACCGTTCGGCTTGCCGTGCCCTTGCCACCGCGCACGTTCGCGAAGCCGCGGGCTTTCTTTGTTTTAGTACGACCGGCCGTCTTGCCTTGGGCGACGTCGTGCATGAAGGCTTCGACATCGGTTCGAGTAACAGTCGGCACCTTCATGGTGCCGAGCAGCGGCTTGATGTGCCGCTCGATGCGACCTTTGTCTGTCAGGATCGTGCTGGCCTTCTTGGAAACCTTCCGGCGCGTCAGGATGCGACCAGCTTCAGCATCGGCCAGATACAGGTCACAGAGCTCGGCAACGCTGCTGGCGCTCCGTTTCGCGCGCTTGAGAGCTGCTGGATCGAGGCCGCCCGCAACGCTGCCAAGCAAACGTTTTGCTTCCTTTCGGGCGGTATCAGGCGTCCAGGGCGAGCCGTGACGGCCAATCGTGTGCCAGCGTTGGCGTCCCTCGGCGGTCCTGTAAATCAAGACATAGGAGACCGCATCGATCTGCCGGCGAGCGCCAAAGCCCGACACGTCACCATCCCAGATGACGTGGCCAGGCCGTAGGGCGCCGATTTCGCGCAGCCCGATACGTTTTGCCGACACCATGCCGTGGCCCAATAGCTAGCAAGTAGCTAGCAGCCCGAAACAAAGTGCAGCAAACTCAGGCAATCGTCAACAAGCCCATAATCCTCATTCTGCAGGGCTTTCACAAATTTGTGCAAAGCCCAGCTAACTGAAGCAAAACTAGGGAATTGCCCTCCGAAGGCAGAGGTCAGGGGTTCGAATCCCTTCGGGCGCGCCAGACCCGACGTTGCGGTCATACGACTAACAACAGATATGCAGCGCGGTAAGCCCGCGCTGCATATGGAATGTGCCTTATTTCTTGTCGGCAGGACGGCCGTAAGTCCCGACGAGGCTCGCCTTGGCGAGCGTGTGGAAGTGCACTTCGTAGCCGACGAGCGCCCCCGAACCGTTTGGATCCTGGACGAATCCGAGCTTGTCTTCATCGAGCGCGTACACCGTGAAGTGATAGTGATGCGGTTTGTCGCCCTTGGGCGGGCACGGGCCGCCGTAACCCGGCGCCCCGAAATCGGTGCGAGTCTGCATGGCGCCGGCCGGCAAGAGATTGGCCTTCGGATCGCCGGCGCCCTTTGGAATCGACGTGGTCGATGCCGGAATGTTGACCACCACCCAGTGCCACCAGCCGCTGCCGGTCGGCGCGTCCGGATCGTAGACAGTGACGACGAAGCTCTTGGTCTCCTTCGGCGAGCCGCTCCAACTCAGCGATGGCGAAACGTTGTCGCCGGTGCAGGTGAACGAATTGAACACCTGCGGGTTCTTGATGGTCGCGCCGTCGCTGACTTCCGCGCTGGTTAGCTTCATTCCCGCCTCGGCGGCCGTCGCCGCCAACGCGCCGAAAATCACAGCCACCGTCCCTAATGCCATTTTGTGCATCGTTTCCTCCCTTGGTTTGGGCGGCGGAAGCTAGCATGGGGATCGAAACTTGTCTTGGGGCGATTGCCCATTGGCGTTGTTTGATGACTGCCGCGGCCGGCGCTGCTTAATTGACCGCGCTATGATGCAAACGTAGAGTTGCGCGCAAAGAAAACGGACACGCGATCAACGCGGCACCCGGGGGCAGACAAACAGGGAGGAATGAATGAAGCGGACTTTCATGCTTTTGGCCGCAGGCTTGGCGCTCGCGTTGACGCTTGGCGCGGCGCCGGCGTTCGCGAAGCCGGATTGCGGCGAGAATGCCGGTCAGAAGGCGACCGGCAAGCCGATTCCAATCGGCGGCGTGACCTCGATGAGCGGCATCGGCAGCTTCAAAGAAGCCGGCGATGCGGCGGAAGCTTACTTCAAATGTGTCAATGACAACGGCGGCATTCACGGCCGTCCGATCACCTATCACGCGGAAGACGATCAAAGCCAACTCGACGTCGCCGCCCAGGCCGCCAAGAAACTGGTCGAAGATGAAGGCGTCTACGTGATGATCGGCTCGACGAGCTTCATCGAGTGCATCCCCAACGCTAACTACTACCTCAAGAACAATATACTCGAGATCGGGCTCGGCATTCCCTCGCAATGCTTTCAGTCCAAGAACATTGCCGAGATCAACGCCGGACCGCGGCAAAGCGGCATTGGCGGCGCCGACTATGCGCGGCGCAAGCTCGGCGCCAAAACCTTGGTCTGCTCGATCCCCAAATTCCCCGGCTCCGACTACAGCTGCAACGGGCTGGAGGAGTGGGGCAAGAAGTACGGCGTCAAGGTGACGAGCATCTACTCGGATCCGGTCTCGCCGGACTACAATTCGCTGGTCCTGCAGTTTTTGGCGACCAACGATGATGCGATCATGGTGTACGGCACCGACGACACCGGAGCGCGCATCCTCGACGCCGCCGAACAACAAGACGGCGCCGCCAAGATGAAGTGGACGACACCGACGTCGTATTACACGGTACGCATCCCGAAAGCGATCGACGCCAAATATTGGAACGACCGCTTGTGGGTCAACGCGGAACTGGCGCCGATGGACAGTAAGGGCAAGGACAACCAGAACTGGGTTGCGGTGATGGACGCGTACGGCGGCAAGATCCTGCGCGACAGTTTCTCGCAGGCCGGCTACATCGCCGGGCGCATTGCGGTCAATGCGATGCTGTCGATCAAGAATCCGGACGACGTTAATCGCAATACAGTGACGGCGGCGATTTAAAATATGAAGCCCTATGAGACCGACATTCTCTGTCAATCCTGGTACTGGGGCGGACCGGACGCGACTGAGCACAATGCCAATCACGTGACCCGCACCGTCACGATTTACGACGGCAAGTGGAAGAACGTCGAAGGCTGCATGCCGAGCAACGATCCGGGCCTGGCCAACATCGAAGCCCTGGAGAAGAAGCTCGGTATCAAAATCAACGATCAGGTTCCGCTGGAATAACGCGGTCCTCTCGCCTTAAACTGACGGTACACAGGTGCCCGAGGATTTCCGTGGTCATGCCATGGAAATCCTCGACGCCGTTTAAGAGATAAGACGAAGCGGCAGCGGGCGGGAGAATGATCAAGCCGTGGATCTTTGAGTTCTTTGCGACGCCGCCGGCACTGATTGCGCATTTCGATCCGGCGGCGTCGCAGCGCCATTTCGACGGCTACCTCGATGCGTGGACCAGCGCCGAAGCGGCCGGCTTTGAGGGCATCTTCTTCAGCGAACATCATTTCGGCGCTTCGTATTCGCCATCGCCCAATCTGTTGATCGCCGCGGTGGCGGTGCGCACCAAGCGGCTGCGTCTCGGCGTGATGGGCATGGTGCCGCCCTATCATTCGCCATGGCGGCTGGTTGAAGAGATCGGGATGCTCGATCACTTGACCCGCGGACGCCTTGAAATCGGCACCTCGCCAGGCATTCCGCCCGAAATGGCGCAAGTCGGACTTAGCGTCGACGAGGCACGCGCCCGCTACGACGAAGCGGTTGAGATTATCGACAAGGCGCTGGCTGAGCCGGTTATCTCGCACCACGGAAAATTCTGGAGTTTCGACAATATGCGGCTGACGCCGCGAACGGTTCAGCAGCCACCGCCGCAATGGGTGACGGTCGTCAGCGTGTCGTCAGCACGCAAGGCAGCGCGCCGCGGCGCTAAAATCTCGACCGGCTTTCATCCGCAGGAAAGGGTGATCGAAATCTTCGACGCCTACCGCGACGAAGCCGCCAAAGCCGGGCGCAAGGCGGGTCCGGACGATCTCTGCCTGCGCCGTCAGGTGGTGATGGATGAAGATAAGGAAGCGCTCGCCAAGCGCCGGGTGGCGTATCGCGAATTCCTTAAATTCGATCCGCGGCTCAGCCTTCCCGACCGTCCGGCGCTCGACACGCCGCTCTCGCACAGTTTCACGATCGGCGAGGAAGAGTTCATCGGCGGCGAGCCTGCCGCCATTGCCGAAGAGATCGCCGCTCAATGCCGCAGCGCCGGCGCCGGACATTTTGCCGGCTTGTTCGACCGGCTCATTTCGCCGGCGCAGACGATGGAAATTTACCGAACGTTCGGGGAGGCGGTGATCCCGAAGCTGCGCGCCACCGCCGTCTAAATCTGCCCGGTTTGGGCGCTTCTGATTATGCTGGCGAGGCGAGTGGCGGAGCCGGTGCGGATTGGCCTGAGGCCAGATACGCGCCGTGCAGGATTTCCGGATGTTCGCGCAATTCCTCGGAACTGCCGGCGAACGCCACGGTGCCGCGCTCCATGACATACGCGCGCTTTGAGAGCGAGAGCGCCAGCGTGGTGAATTGCTCGATCAGCAAAATGCCGACGCCGCGAGCGGCGATGGCCTGGATCGTTTCGGCGAGCCGGCTGACGACAGATGGCGCGAGCCCAAAAGACAATTCGTCGATCAGGAGATAGCGCGGCCGCGAGATCATGGCCTGCGCGATCACCACCATCTGCTTCTGGCCACCCGACAAATTTTGCGCCGCGGTAGTAAGCCGGGTGCGCAATTCCGGGAAGATATCGAGCGCCGCTTCGACTTCCCGGTCGGCGTCGCGGCGCGTGTGCATCAGCGCGGCGGCGGCAAGATTGTCGTGCACCGACAAGCCGACCAGAACCGGATGGCCCTCTAGCACAAGCGCAACGCCGTGCCTTCGTACCGCGTCCGGCGATTGTCCCAAAAGCTCCATGCCGTCGCAGCTCACGTGTCCGCGTAGCGCCGGCAAAATGCCGGCCATGGTGAGAACGAGCGTGGATTTGCCAGCGCCATTGGCGCCCAGAAGCGCCGTGATCTCACCGGGCGCAACATCGATCGAAACGTCGCGCAGCACGGGCCGGCCGCCGCGCGTCACGAAGAGATTGCTGACGGTCAGCGCCGATCCGGTCATCATTACTCGCGTCCCAGATAAGCGCGGCGCACGACCGGATCGTCGAGCACCGCGCGCGTTGGCCCCATGGCCAGACGCTTGCCGAAATCGAGCACCAATGTTTCGACGCAGACCGAAGCGATGAGATCGGCGTCGTGGTCGATGAGCACAAGCTGGGTGTCGAAGGTGGATGGAATTTGTACCAACAGCCGGCGCAATTGCTCCGTCTCCGATTCATTGAGACCAGCACCCGGCTCGTCCATGAGAATGACCTTCGGCCGGCCAATAAGGGTCTTGGCGATCTCGACCATGCGGCGGTCGAACAAGTTAAGCTGACGGCCGAGCACATTTCGGCGCGCCGTCAAGCCCACGAAATCCAGCGCCGCGGCGACCTCGCGCCGTGCACTCGCGTGGTCGGCTGAGACATGGTCCGCAATGGCTTGAACGTTTTCCATGGCGGTCAACTCGTCGACGACGAGTTCTTGCTGAAACGTACGGCGTAGGCCCAAACTCACTCGCCGCTGCGGCGACAGTCCGAGCAGCACTGCGTCGTTGAGCAGGATCGTGCCTTCGATCGGCCTGACGAACCCCGACAGCACGTTGAGCAAAGTCGTTTTGCCGGCGCCGTTCGGCCCGATCAGTCCGCAAATCGCCGCGCCGAATTGCGCCTCGAGCGCGTCCAGCGGCTTGATGCCGCCGAACTGTACCGTCAGGGCGTCGATCTTGATCATGACGCGCGCTGTGCCTGGAATTTACTGTAGAGCCGCTCGGCGAGCAGGGTGAGCTGGCCGCCGAGCCCGAGCGGATCGCGCAGCGCGAACAACAGCGCCGCGCCGAAGATCATGAATCCGGCGTTGGTGTTGACGTTAAGGTCGATCAGCAGCGCCGGAATGAATCGGGTCAATACGCCGCCGAGGAAAGCGCCGAGCCAGACGTCGTAACCGCCAAGCAGCGTGCCGATGAAGATAACGATCGACGTCGTGGTCGGAAACGCCGAGCCGTCGAGCTGCCCGAACAAGCCGGCGAGCAATGCGCCGGCGACCCCGGCGAGAAATCCGGAGAGGGCAAACGCCCAGGCTTTGTAGAATACGATCCGCACCCCGGCGGCGGCCGCCATCTGTTCGTTTTTGCGAATGAGCGCCCAGGCGCGTCCCGGCTTGGAGCGGCGATGCGCCTCGACCAAGAAAATGCAAAGCACGGTCACGACCGCTACGAAGAGAAAGTACGCGGTGTCGCTCGAGGCAAAGAACGGCCGCGCCATGCTGATGCGGTCGTTGCCGCTGGCGCCGACCTGGCCGAGAAAGCCGGGGCCGCCGACCGGAAAGCTGATGACCGTCACCAGGCTCTGAAAGGCGCCGGCGAGCATCAGCGTCACCAGCGCCAGATAAAGCCCGCGCATGCGCAGCGCCGGCAGTCCCCAAATCATGCCGATAACTGAGGCGCCGATGCCGCCGACAAGTATCGTGAGGACGAACGGCGGATGGACATAGTGATAGAAGCGCAAGCTCACCCAACCGCCGACGCCGACCAGCGCCCATTGGCAAAGCGAGACGAGACCGAGCTGGCCATAAAGCAGCGCGCAGCCCAGCACCGCGAGCGCCATGCAATAGGCTTGCGTGAAGTTCGACAGCCAATAGCCGCCACAGGTGAGCGCGATCACAATGGAGACACCGCCGACTACCGCGACGATGGCGATGGCGCGCAATCGCGGCGTGATTTCGGCGGTCTGCGACGCGAGCGCCGGCATAGGTGTCGCCTTGCTCACCTCGGTCATTCGCGCGCTCCGACGCCCTGACCTGTTCCGACGATCATCAGGAAGATCAAAGCCGCGACGTACGGGCCCGCGCTACGCAGATTGGCGATCTCGGGCGATGACGCGATCAGCAGCGCCTCGATCATGCCGGCGACCATGCCGCCGATGAAAGCGCCCGGCAGCGACGACAATCGCGCCATGATCGCCGCGGCGATGGCCGGAATGACCAGAAACGTCAGCGTGCCGGCGTCGAGCCGGCTAATGTTGGCCAGGAGAATACCGGCGATGCCGGCAAACAAACCGTTGACCAGCCAGGCGAGCGAGTCGATCTGGGTAACGCGTACGCCGATCGCCGCGCTGATATGCCGATCGCTGGCGAGCGCGCGCATGCCCAACCCGATCCGCGTCCGGCTCAAGAATAGCCCGACGCCGCCAGCCATTGCCAGCGACAGGCCGAGCGCGATCAGCCGCGTGTAGGACAGCCGGACACCGAACAGCACGACGAAGCTTAAATCGGTCGGCAGCACCAGACGCCGCGCAACGCCGATGCCCCAATACAGGGCCATGCCGCCGAACAGAAACAGCGCCAACCCGAGCGTCGCGATGGCGCGCACAACGCGGTCGCGATGTGCGAGACGAGGTGCAAACAACCGGCCGTAACCGTAGGCCAGCGCGGTCGACACCGCGATCCCGATAATCCAGCCGATTGGCGCGGGGATGTCCCAGTCGTTTAGCTGCCAAGCCAGGAAGGCGGACACGCCGCCGAACGCACCGAAGGCGAAATTCAGCGTGCCCGATGCGCGGTAGAGGATGACCAGACCAACACTGGCGAGTGCGTACACGGCGCCCAGGCCGATGCCGGACGCGATGAACGGAAGCAGGCTCATATGAAATGCCAACCGTTAATCATCGGTCGGGCACCGCGCCGTGTTTGAACGTTTCCCCAGAGGCGACCTATAACCGGGATGGCACGCGGTGTCAGCAAAATCCGCGTACGCTATTCGAACACTGCCCACTCCTTAAGCAGCGCGTTTGTTCTCGAACGCAACAGTGGGCGCGACGGCGAAGAGCCGGCGTTTCCTCCCAGAAATTGGATCAAAAACGGCCGTATCACGAACAGTGCATGCGCCGCGCAGCGAAAGAAGGCGCCGCGCTTGACTAAAGCGCGCGACCTCATCACTTTGTCAGCGAAACAGCAATTCGCCGAAACAATGCGACGCTGCGCTTAGAACGCTAGTGCGTCGTTACAGGGAGGCCTTCATGAGCGACGGCGTGCGCTTCGATTTCATGCATTTCATGCCGTATCCGCATTTGCCGGAGAACCACAAAGACTATCATTCGGTCTGGGTGGACTTTCCAAACAAATACTACGACCCAAAAAAGGGGACGGAGCTCTACAAGCGTTATCTCGCTGAACTTATCCTCGCCGAGAGGGTCGGCTTTGACGCCGTCGTGGTCAACGAACATCACAACACCGCCTACAGCATGATGGCGGCGCCGAATCTGATCGCAGCGGCGATCATCCCCCAGATGAAGAAGGCAAAGATCTGCGTGTGGGGGACACCGCCCAATCTGGAATATCCAAACCGTCTGGCTGAAGAATACGCCATGCTCGACGTGATGTCGGAGGGCCGTCTCGAAGTCGCTTTTCCGCTTGGCACCGGCATGGAGTACTGGGCCAACCCGATCAATCCGGCCGACGCGCGCGCACGGTATCGGGAATCCATCGACATCATCCTGCAAGCGTGGACACAAGATGGGCCGACCACGTATTACGGCGACTTTTACACCTATCGCTACCTCAATCCCTGGCCGCGGCCGTATCAGAAACCGCATCCACCCTGTTACATCGTCGGCACCGGCAGTCCGGAGACGGTAGAACTCGCGGCCAAGCTGGGCTTCGGCTATTCGGCGGTGTTCGTCAGCAAACAACGGGCACTCGAACTCAATCAGCAACTGCGCCGGAGCTCCGCCGAGTATGGCCATCCGGTTCGGCCCGAGCAGCTGCCGCTCCAGGTCATTACCTACGTTGCGGAGACGAAAGAAAAAGCCGAAGAGGAAGCCATCCCTCACCTTCGCTTTTTCTTTGAGGACGCGCTGCGCACGACGCCGACATTCCTGGCTCCGCCCGGCTATCTCTCTGTCGCCGAGCTAAAAAAGCGCGCCGCGCTCGCCGACAAACTGCACGGCGGCTTCAGTTTCGACAACGTCAACGAATCGTTCTTCGTCGCGGTGGGCACCGCCGACGAAGTGGTTGCACAGCTCGAGGAATGGGGCGGGAGAATGGGCACTAGCCATTACAATCTCCTCGCCGCCATCGGCGACATGCCGCATTGGAAGGTCGTCAAAAACTTGAGCTTGATCGGGCAGGACGTCATTCCGCGCGTGCGCGCCAATGCGGCCGCAGAACGCCGCGTCGCCGCCGAGTAGTGTAAGGAGTAGTCAATGCCCGCGGTTGCCTTTCCCGATCTGTTCAAGCGAGAAACCCACACCATCAACGGCCTCAAAACGACCGTGCTCAGCGCGGGCAAGGGCGAGCCACTGGTGTTTTTGCACGGCGCCGGCATTTGGCACGGCATCAATTTCGCCGTTCCCTGGACGCAAAAATTCCGCGTCATCATCCCGCTTCATCCGGGCTTTGGCGAGGAGGACGACGACCCGGCGATGAACGAGATGCACGATTACGTCATGCATTATCTCGACTTGTTTGACGCGCTCGGCCTCGACAAATTCCATCTGGTCGGATTTTCGCTCGGCGGGCTTCTCGCGGCGAACTTCGCGGTGGAGCACGGCCACCGGGTTCATCGCCTGGTGCTTGTCGGGCCCGCCGGCCTGCGCGGCAAGGAACGGCCCAAAGGCGATTTCTTCCTGCTGCCGCCTGAAGAGATCCCGGGGATGCTGGTGTCGAATTTTGACGTCATCAAGCAATTCCTGCCGGAAAATCCCAAGGACCTCGATTTCATGGGAGCCCGCTACCGCGAAGGCGGGACGCTGGCGCGGCTGTTGTGGGAACACCCGTACGACACCAAGTTGCCGCGCTATTTGCATCGGCTGACGATGCCGACTCTGCTGATGTGGGGCGAGGACGACAGGCTTTTGCCGGTGAAGAATGCCGAGATCTGGCGCCAGTACCTTCCCAAGGCGGAGTTGCAAACCTTCAAGGGCGCCGGCCATCTGGTGCTCGACGAAAAGCGCGAGGCGGTGGACGCGGTGCAGCGATTTTTGTCGTAGCGCGCCTTCGGTCGGGTAAGCCAAGCTCCGGCGGAGTCGCGTTGGCGGCCCGCTGGAATATTTCGGGACTCCCACAGAAATCCCCATCACGTCTTTGTTCGATAAGGGACGGGATCTGTCTCGCTTCGTGCTTGTGGTTGTCTTGGGCCGGCTGTTACTGTTGTGTTTGGCGCCATTTGAAGCGCCGAATAAAAAGCTGGGGGATTCGCCATGGAAAAATCTCGAGATTATCTGTCACTGCTCGCGCGCCTGCTAATGGGCGCCGCGTTCATCTGGTTCGGCTATCAGAAACTGTTCGTATTCGGTCCGACCGGGACGGCGCAGTACCTCGACAACGTCTGGCATGTACCCGCTCCGCCGCTGGCGGCTTGGATCGCCATCATCGTCGAGCTTATCGGCGGGATACTGATAGTGGTCGGGCTGTGGACGCGTTGGGTCGCGCTAGCACTGTGCATCTGGTGCCTTATCACTGCCTTCGGCTTTCATCTGCCGGCCGGTGGCCCGGACAATCTCGGCCAATTCTTCAAGAACATCACAATGGCCGGCGGATTCATCTACATCCTGGTCTACGGCGCCGGCACCATCAGTATCGACCGCTCTACGGGCATGGAAAAGGCCTAGCTGCGGCAACGTCGTATCTGTTTGGACCGACGATTGCCTGCGACGGGACGGTCTGGTTCCGCCCCGTCAACTTTCTGTCGGCCGCGGTCGGCGGTTATTTAACGCGCATAATGTGATGTTCGCGGTGGCCGCACAGAATCGCCGGCCGCAAACTATAACTCCGCCACCGCGCGGATCTGCCGCTCGATGTCTTCCGGGCGCGACAGGCGGTGATCGCCGTCTTTGACCAGCGTGAGCACGACGTCATCGCTGGCGAGCCGGGACACCAGTTCGACCGCGTGCCGCCACGGCACGTCTGGGTCGAGCACGCCTTGCAGGATCCGCACCGGGCATCCGGTTTCGATCATGCCGCCGAGGAGGAGATGATGGCGTCCCTCCTCGATCAATCGCCGGGTGACAAGGTAAGGCTCCGGCGAATACTCCGATGGCCGCTGCCAAACGCCCTTTTCCTCAAGGTCGCGTTTGATCTCCGGGGTGAAGCGCTTCCACATCAGCTCTTCGGTGAAATCGACCGCCGGGGCGACAAGCACCAGGCCGCTGACCGAAGCCGGCCCGGCTTCCTTGCGCTGCCGGAGCGCGCGCGCCAGCAAAAGCGCAAGCCAGCCGCCCATAGATGAGCCGACGACAATCTGCGGTCCGCGGCAGCAGGCGTCGAACACGGCGAGGCTTTCGGTGAGCCACCCTCCGATCGTGCCGTCGGTGAAAGCTCCGCCCGATTCGCCGTGTCCCGAATAATCGAAACGAACGCAGCCGCGGCCGGTCTCATCCGCCCAATGCGCCAGCGCTTGCGCCTTGGTGCCGTTCATGTCGGATTTGTAGCCAGACAACCAAAACACCCCCGGGCTCGCGCCTTCGCGCTGGCGCACCGCAATGGCTCGGCGTTCGGCGCCAACTCCAATATCCAGGCATTTCAGGCTGTTATCGCTCATGGTCAGGGTTAATCACTGGCAAAGGCGAATGCGCATTCGACGGCTCGCTCGGGAGCATGTTTGGCCGCAAACCAATGGCCCGCGCAAGGGCGCGCTGCCGCATTGTCGTTGACTTGCGCAATAAAACTACCGATCTTCTGCAATTGCCGAGCGCGTCGCGGAATTGTGTTCATCGCAGTCCGCGCCATCGTCAGGTGTTGCAACGATAGAGGAGAGAAGCGTCATTCGTCGCCCCATCAGAACCGCGCAACCTGCTCCGAAGGAAGGTCCGCGCGTCAACGAGGAGATCCGCGTCCGCGAGGTCCAGCTCATAGACAAAGACGGCCACAACCACGGCCCCACCGAGATCGGCGCCGCAATCGCTATGGCGCAGGAGGCCGGGCTCGATCTTGTTGAGATCGCGCCGAATTCGTCGCCGCCGGTTTGCAAGATTCTCGACTACGGCAAATACAAATATCAGTCGCAGAAAAAAGCCGCCGAAGCGCGCAAGAAACAGAAGGTCGTCGAGATCAAAGAGATCAAGCTGCGGCCGATGATCGATGATCACGATTATGACGTGAAGATGCGCTCGGTGCAGCGGTTCTTTGAGGAAGGTGACAAGGTCAAGGTGACGCTGCGCTTTCGGGGCCGCGAAATGGCGCACCAGGAACTCGGCTATAAGCTCCTCGATCGCGTCAAGGCGGATACCGCAAAGATCGCCAAGATCGAGCAGGAGCCCCGCTTCGAGGGCCGCCAGGTGGTGATGGTGCTGGCGCCGCGATAGGCCGGCCAAGATTTGGAAAAGATTTGGAAGAGGAAGGAACTGGAAATGGTTTGAAATGACTTTCCTGAAGGGGAGGAACAAGATCATGACGACCTTCATTGTGACAGCAAATTGGACCGACCAGGGCTTACGCGCCGTCAAAGAAGCGCCGAAGCGGGTCCAAGCGGCCCGCGAAGCCGCCAAGAAGTTTGGCATCGAATGGAAGCAGTTTTTCCTCACCTCTGGTGAGTCAGACATGGTGCTAATCGTCGAGGCGGAAAACGGCGACAGCGTAGCCAAAATGGCGTTGGCCATCGGGGTCCAAGGCAATGTCCGCACCCGCATCGCCCGCGCCTGGACCGAAAGCGAAATGGCGAAGCTAATTTCCGAGCTGCCGTGACATCGCCCGGAAGAAACTTTTGCTGAACCGCAATTCCGCGCGCCCAATGCGCGGCCAAAGGCTCGTTGCCATTCCGTGCTGCCTCTGGCATAACCGCGCCCTCCCGCCGCCCGGCTGATTTAGGGCTGCCGTGGCGGCGGAGATGTGCTCCAAGCACGCGACGCTCGTTAACGAGCATTTTCGGCCCGCAAGCCTAGACGCCTGCGGCCAAGGAGAACCAAATGCCCAAGATGAAGACCAAATCGGGCGCTAAAAAGCGCTTCAAGGTGACTGGCGGAGGCAAGGTCCTCTACGCCCAGTCAGGCAAGCGCCACGGCATGATCAAGCGCACCAAAAAGCAGATCCGCCAGCTGCGCGGCACGAACGTGATGTTCAAGACCGACGGCGACCGGATCAAGAAATATTTTTTGCCGAACGGCTGACGGCCGGCCGCCGTCGAATTTTCCGTATTCTGCGATCGAGAGGAGATTAGTCATGGCACGCGTCAAGCGCGGCGTCACCAGTCATGCCAAGCACAAGAAAGTGCTGAAAGCCGCCAAGGGTTATTACGGCCGGCGCAAGAACACCATCCGCGTCGCCAAGCAGGCGGTCGAAAAGGCGAACCAGTATGCCTATCGCGACCGCAAGCGAAGGAAGCGTACCTTCCGGGCTTTGTGGATTCAGCGGCTGAACGCCGCCGTGCGGCCGTTCGGGCTGAACTACAGCCGCTTCATTGCGGGTTTGAGCAAGGCCGGCATTGTCGTCGACCGCAAAGTGCTTTCGGATCTCGCGATACGCGAGCCGGCGGCGTTCGAGGCGATTGTCGGGCAAGCGAAGTCGGCTTTGGCATAGTCATGATCGGCCGCGCCCATGATTGATCGCGCTTATGTGCAGCGCATGGCGCGCTACAATCGCTGGCAGAACGAAAATCTGTACGGTGTCGCCGATCTGCTGTCGGATGACGAACGCCGGCGGGAACGCGGCGCGTTCTTCGGCTCGATTCATAAGACGCTCAGCCATTTGCTGTGGGGCGACCAAATTTGGATGAGCCGTTTCACTGACACCCCGAAGCCCAAGGCGGGCATCCCGGAATCGGTCTCCCTCTTTCCCGGCTGGGCGGAGCTGACGACCGAGCGTGCGGCTTTCGACCAAACAATGATCGACTGGGCCGACCGGATCGATCCGGACTGGCTTGCCGCCGATCAGACTTACTATTCGGCCGCCACGAAGCGGGAGTGGACGCGGCCGCGATGGATGCTCGTTACACATATGTTCAATCATCAGACACACCATCGCGGGCAGGTGCATTGCATGCTGACGCAGGCAGGCGGTAAGCCTTCGGACACCGATCTGCCGGTCATGCCGGATTGAATATCACATGGCCGATTTGACGCAGCTTGAGCAGCAGGTTCTCGCCGAAGTCGGCGCCGCCGCCGATGAAGCGGCGCTTGAGTACGGTGCGGGTGGCGGCGCTTGGCAAGAACGGCACGATCACGGCGCTCCTGAAAACGCTCGGCGGGTTGCCGCCCGAGGAGCGCAAAATTCAGGGACCCGCCATTAATGGGCTGAAGGAGCGCGTCAACGCCGCGCTTGCAGAGCGCCGCGAAGCCTTGACGAGCGCGGCGCTCGAGGCGCGGCTCAACACCGAAAGCGTCGATGTCACGCTGCCGGTGCGCGAGTCGCCGGCGGATATCGGCCGGGTGCATCCGATCACGCAGGTCATCGACGAGCTGACTGCGATTTTCGCCGATATGGGCTTTTCCATCGCCGAGGGGCCCGACATCGAGACCGACGACTACAACTTCACCAAGCTCAACTTCCCGAAGGACCATCCGGCGCGCGACATGCAGGATACGTTCTTCTTCAATCCCAAGCCGGACGGCTCGCGGCTTTTATTGCGCACGCATACATCGCCGGTACAGGTGCGCACCATGCTCACGCAAAAGCCGCCGATCCGCGTCATCATTCCCGGCCGAACCTATCGCAGCGATTCCGATCAGACCCATACGCCGATGTTCCATCAGGTCGAGGGGTTGGTGATCGACCGCCATTCGCATCTCGGCCACCTGAAATGGATTTTGGAAGAATTCTGCAAGGCATTCTTCGAGGTCGACAGCGTGAAGATGCGCTTTCGTCCGTCGTTCTTTCCGTTCACCGAGCCGTCGCTCGAGGTCGACATTCAGTGCAAGCGCGACAAGGGCGAAATCCGTTTCGGTGAAGGCGACGATTGGATGGAGATTCTCGGCTGCGGCATGGTCCACCCGAACGTGCTGCGCAATTGCGGTCTCGATCCCGACGAATTCCAGGGCTTTGCCTGGGGCATGGGGATCGACCGCATCGCCATGCTCAAATACGGCATGCCCGACCTGCGCGCCTTCTTCGAAGCCGACGTGCGCTGGCTTTCACACTACGGCTTCCGCCCGCTCGACTTTCCGACGCTCGCGGGCGGCTTGAGCGCGTGACGCCATGATGAAATTCACCTTGGCGTGGCTGAAAGAGCACCTCGATACCGATAAGTCGCTCGGCGAGATTCTCGACAAGCTCACCATGATCGGGCTTGAGGTCGAGCGCGTCGAGGACAGAGGCAAAACGCTCGCGCCATTCGTCATCGCCAGCGTGGTCGAGGCGAAGCAGCATCCGAACGCCGACCGGCTGCGCGTCTGCATGGTCGATACCGCGTCGGGCGCGCCGATCCAGGTGGTATGCGGCGCGCCGAATGCGCGCGCCGGCATGAAAGGCGTATTCGTGCCACCGGGCGCTTACATTCCGGGCAAGGACATGACCCTGCAAATCGGCACCATTCGCGGCGTGGAGAGCCGCGGCATGCTGGTGTCGGAATTCGAATTGCAGCTTTCGGACAACCACGAAGGCATTATCGAATTGCCGGATGACGCCCCGGTCGGAAAAAATTACGGGCAGTGGGCCGGTCTCGACGATCCGCTGATCGAGATCAATCTCACGCCGAATCGCGCAGACTGCACCAGCGTGCACGGCATCGCCCGCGATCTTGCCGCGGCCGGCATGGGGAAGCTGAAAGAACCGCGCAATCAAGACGGTCAAGGGTGCATTTGCTTGTTCGGTCGCGGTCACCATCGAAGCGCCCGAACTCTGCCCCGCGTTCGCGCTCCGCCTGGTACGCGGCGTTAACAACGGTCCGTCGCCGGCCTGGCTGCAGCAGCGGCTGACCGCGATCGGTTTGCGGCCGATCAACGCGCTGGTCGATATCACGAACTTCATGACCTACGATTACGGCCGGCCGCTGCATGTGTTCGACGCCGCAAAGGTGCGCGGTAATCTCGTGGTGCGTCGGGCGCGTGACGGCGAGACGCTCGTGGCGCTCGATGGCAAGACCTACCGGCTCGATGACGGCGTTTGCGTCATTGCCGACAATGAGGGTGTAGAATCGCTCGCCGGTATCATGGGCGGCGAAAAGACCGGCTGCTCGGCGGCGACGACCGATGTGCTGATCGAATCGGCGCTGTGGGCTCCAAGCAATATCGCGCAAACCGGCCGTCGGCTCGGCATCAATTCCGACGCGCGCTATCGTTTCGAGCGCGGCGTTGATCCTGCTTTCGCCAAGCCGGGGCTTGAGCTTGCAACGCGCATGGTGCTCGACCTTTGCGGCGGAACGCCGTCGGCGATCACCATCGCCGGCAAGGTGCCGAGCCGCAAACACTCTATCGATTTCCCGATCGCAGAAGTTAAACGGCTGTCCGGCCTCGCGGTGCCGCCAACGGAGACGCGCCGCGTCCTCGATCGGCTGGGATTTTCCGTCGCCACGCGCGGGACGCGGCTTCGGGTCGCGGTGCCGTCCTGGCGGCCCGACGTGCAGGAGAAGGCCGATCTTGTCGAAGAGGTCGTGCGCATTGCCGGCGTCGAGCGCATTCCGCCAACGCCGTTCGACCGCGGCGCGGCGCCGCGCAAGCCCGTCCTCACGTCCATTCAGTTGCGCACCCGCAAGGCCGAGCGCGCGCTCGCCGCCCGGAATTTGATCGAGGCGGTGACGTGGTCCTTTGTCGGCAAGAAACACGCCGAATTGTTCGGCGGCGGCAAGCCGGAACTGGCGCTCGCCAATCCGATCGCGGCTGAGCTTTCCGACATGCGGCCAAGTCTCATCCCCGGTTTGGTCGCCGCGGTGCAGAAGAATGCCGACCGAGGTTTCCCCGATGTCGGTCTGTTCGAAGTCGGACAGATTTTCAAAGGCGATACGCCGGCCGATCAGTTCACCGCGGCGGCGGGCATCCGCCGCGCGCTGGCAAAGCCGTCCGGCATCGGCCGGCACTGGAGCAATCCGAAGAACGGCAAGGATCGTTACGTCGTCGACGCGTTCGACGCCAAGGCCGATGCGCTGGCCGCGCTTTCGGCGGCGGGTGCGCCGATGGCGGCACTGCAAATCGCGCCCGGAGGCCCTGCTTGGTTCCATCCGGGGCGGTCAGGCGCGATTCAGATCGGACCGCAGAACGTGCTTGGTCATTTCGGCGAACTGCACCCGCGCATCCTCGAGGCGCTCGGCGCGGAGGGCCCGGTCACCGCGTTCGAAATCATTCTGGAGCGGCTCCCCGATCCAAAAGCGAAATCAACGCGTGCCAAGGCGGCGCTTGAGCTCTCGCCGCTTCAACCGGTCGAGCGCGACTTCGCGTTCGTCGTGGCGCGCGAGGTGAAAGCCGCCGACATCGTGCGCGCCGCGCAATCGGTGGATCGCAAGCTGATCTCAGCGGTCACCGTGTTCGATGTTTACGAAGGCACGGGAATTGAGCCGGGCAAAAAGTCGATTGCGATTTCTGTCACCATCCAGCCGCGCGACAAAACCATGACCGACGCCGAGATCGAAGCGCTGGCGGCGAAAATCGTGGGCGAAGCCGGCAAGCGCACCGGAGCAGTGCTGCGCGCGTAGGACGTCTCGGCGCGGCTTAGCGCGCGAACTGGCTTGGCGCTGCCCCGATTTCCTGCTGCCGGGCGTGGGGCGCCCGCGGCCTTGGCCGCCCCGGTTGTGGAGCTTCTGCGACCGGCGCTTCCTTCCCGCCGCCGAGCCGGTGCAACACTGCGTCCGCGGCGCGCTCGCCAGATTCCCAGGCGCCGCCGACCGTGCCCCAGAGCGTCTCGTGCAGCGCTTCGCCGGCGAACCATACTGAGTCGTTCACCGGCGGCATGAGCATGTGGCGGGCTTTTTGCCAGCCCGGCGCCGCCGCCGAGAACGCGCCAAGCGTCAGCGGATCGTGGTTCCAGCGCGTCGCATGTGAGCGCCTCACCGCCTTCTTGACGTCGGCGCCGTAGAGGCTTGCGAGCCAGTCGGCGGCGAAATCAACCATCGCTGCCCCGCCCTGCGCTGAAAGCTCGCGGCCGAAGCTGCCGGCGATTTGAATAAGACAGAGCGGCGTACCGCCGACATTGGCGAGAATTGCCGCAGTGTGCTTGTCGGCGGATTTCTCGAAAACGAGGTCGTCACTCTCAAAGCCGAGCGGATTGTCGGCCAGCGCCAGTGCGACATGGTCGAAACTGCCGAGCGCGAGCTTGCCGAACATGTCGAGCTGGCTGGGCGTGAGGTCGGGAGTAAATTTCACGGCGCCGGACGCGATGACGTTGGTCGATACGGTGATAATGACGGCGCGCGCCGTGATCGACCCTTTCGGGGTTTCCACGGCGACGCCGCGCCGCCAGTCCACGGCAAGCGCGGGCGTCGAGAACCGCACCGATAAGCCGTCGGCGAGGGCGGCAAGCAGTGCGCCGTATCCCTGCCGGCAGAACGCTGCCGCTTCGCGATCTTGCGAACGGGCAAAGTCGAGTACCGAGACTTGCTCGAGTTCCTTCCCGCAGGTGTAAGGCCCGAGCGCGAATTCCACCGTCGGGCGCCAGTCGCCGAGATCGTGCGGCAAGGTCTGCTCGCAGGCGACGTCGGCTTTGCGCGCGGCTTCGACAATGGCGCGGTTGGCGCGGACCTGGGAGGCCAGAAAATCCTCCATTTCGCCTTCTCGCGCGTCGCGCCGGCCGATGCGGACTTTCTGGCTTGCCGGAGCCGGGTAAACTTCGATTCCGCGCCGGGTCCCGAGCTTGGTCAGGGGATTGAGGTTCGGCGCGTGGATCCAGTGAGCGCCGAGATCATACGGAACCCCGAAAATTCGCCTGTCGGTCACGCAACGCCCGCCGACGTGATCGGCCGCCTCCAGCACGACGTAGCGGCGGCCGGCGGCCGCAATCCGGCGTGCGGCCCCAATTCCGGCCGCTCCAGCGCCGATAATCACCACGTCGAGTGCTGCCGATGGCGAGGTCGTCGCAGCCAGCGCCGGCGCCGCGCAAGCCGCGGCGGCGGCGGAAAGGAACGCGCGGCGATGAAGGCCCGGCATGGTTTCCAAAGTTTTTAGATTGTCGAACAAGGTAACCGAATGGTGTGCGACGGGCAAACGTCGCGACGCTTGTCGCGCCTTGGTACGCGATGTTGTGAACTAAATCGCAACGCTAAACGCTTACGGTTTCCTGCAACGATCACGCAACGAGCCGCGGCGAAACCGGGCCATTGGCTGGGAGACGCGGGTGAGCAAGTTCCTCGATGGCGTTGGGCGCCTGATCGCCCGCTATCTGCAGCAACCGGTGCGCGGTTATGAGCCGTTCGCGCCGAGCGATCCCGAAGCTTTGCGAAGCGCACTCGAACCCGCGGATGTGCTGCTGGTGGAAGGCAACACCCACATTGCCGGCGTTATAAAGTATCTGACGCAATCGACGTGGTCGCACGCCGCGCTTTATGTAGGGCCGATCCCGGGACGGAGCGAACCTGACGGCGAACCGCACGTGCTGATCGATGCCAATATCGGCGAAGGTGTCGAAACCGCGCCGCTGTCGAAATACGCCAAATATCACACGCGCATTTGTCGCGCCGTCGAACTCAGCGCGAACGATGCGGAGTCGGTGTGCGCCTACGCGGTGGCGCGCATAGGCTTCGCCTATGACCTCAAGAACATCATCGACCTGATGCGGTACCTCTCGCCGCTCCCGGTGCCGCAGCGCTGGCGCCGGCGCATGCTCGCACTGGGCTCGGGCGATCCTTCGCGGCTGATCTGCTCGGCGCTTATTGCCGACGCTTTTCGCGCCGTGAAATATCCTATCCTGCCGAAAGTCATGCGCAGCGGCAGCAAGCAAGTGCGCGAACAGATGGCCGAGATTCGCCATTCTTCGCTGTACTGCCCGCGCGACTTCGACATCTCGCCGTATTTCGACGTGGTCAAGCCGACCATAGCCAACGGCTTTAATTATAAGGCGCTGCGCTGGGCTACTTCGCCGCAAACGACGATCGATGGGCCGGCTGGCGTGGAAGCGATCGATGCGCCGCTAACGGAGCCAGCGGAGGAAAAAGCGGCTGTCGCAGCCGCGTGATCGGCCGGCGAACCGCCGGGCGGCCTAAAGTTCACTCGGCAGGGGGCGCAACCGGCGTCGGCAGCGGTTCCAACGCCGTCAGGGTCGCCTGCTTGCGGGAACCTTCCTGCCTGACCAGCCGCTGATCTTGCCGGCTGTAAACATCGACCTTTTGCGGCCGATGTTCCGGGCGATAATCGGTAGACGACAGCCCGCCGGCGATGCTCGCCCCCTGTTCGATCTGCAATAGCCCGTAACTGACATTGCCGTCGACGCGACCGCTCGATCGCAAGATCAAAAGGCATTTGACGTCGAGCTTCTCGAAAACCTTGCCGCAGATCTCGGCGTTTTCGGTGACTGTGATGCGGCCCTTTACCGACCCGGTTTCGCCGACGATCAGATTGCCGACCGAGACATCCCCTTCGACCGAACCGCAAACCACAAGCGTGTCAGGCACCGAAACTTCGCCTTTGATGGTTACGCCTTCGCCAATGTAGAGCCGGTTTGCATCCGGGATGGTGGGTTCCGCTGACGACATGTGCTGCCCCTTACTACGCAATTGAGGTCCGACAGGCGCATAGCCTTAACAAAAGGTTGTATGTCAGAGCGCGGACTTTGTCATCGTCAGTTTGCGGCTGGCGCGGCCTCCGGGCCAAATTTTTCTCGCGTGTCCCGTTCCGGACAAAGGCCGCAGAACAGTCTCGGACTTACGCCTGCGCCTTACGCCAGCCGCCAGGCGCATAGGCTTTGCGCACCACTTCGACATACGGCGCGGGGCTGACAATGGCGCGCATGTGCACTTGCGTGTGCCGCTCGACGGTCGGCTTTGCCGAACCGCCATTCTCCTCGCCCCAGACGAAGATCACTTCGGTGCCAGGTTCGGCGTACTCGGCGTCGAGCACGGCGAGCGTGAGCATCTTGCCTTCGTTGGCGGTGTATCCGATCCAGGTAGAGATACCGATGGTCTTTCCGTCGGCGGTCACGCGGTCAAACGGATGCATTGAATAAACCGCCGACGGCCAGTCGACGAACTTCGCGCGATTGTGCTTTTGGAACGTGCTGCCGATGACACGCGTGATGTCCTCGTCATCGAGCGCCAGTGTTACTTTTTTGCGGTGAGGGCCGTTCGACATTTTTTCGAGCGCTTCGCGGCCGATGAAGTCGTGGTCGAATTTCGCGAAACCGCCATAGCCCATGTCCCATGGGGTGAAATAATAGTCTTCGATATTGCCGGAATAGAAACTGCCGCCGATCGAGGCCGAAGCTTCATAGCCCGCGGCCGGAAGCCATTCGCGATAATCTTTCATCGCTTCACCGGAATAAACGGCCGGAAGCGGTGAGGGAATCCATCCCGATTCCAAAGCGTTCGAGGAATAGGCCCGACCGCCGACCAGTCGCAGTCCGAATTCCTCTCCGGCTTTGATAACCGCCTCGCGCACCGCTTCACCGTCATCCCACGGTCCGAATAGCTCCCATCCGGGCTGGCCGGCCATCCCGTGGCGCAGCGCGCCCACGGTTTTGCCCGCGATGGTCAACGGCGTCATGTTGAAAAACTTCAGCTCCGGCGGCGTCTTTCCCAAAATCTTTTCGATCACCTTCATCGCCAACGGACCCTGGACCTGGAAGCGGAAAGACTTCCTTCGTCCGTCCGAGCGCAGTGCCGACCGCTGGTCGAGCTCGACCTTGACGTCGTATTTGCCGGTTTGCGCGTGATAGGTGACCCAGTTCAGCGCCGGTGCCCGGCCGACGAGATTGAATTTGTTTTCGGCGAGATAGAACAGAATGACGTCGCCGATCACATAGCCGTCCGGACTGCACGGGACAAATTGCTTCGCCTTGTTGGGCTCGAAATTCTTGAAGCTGTTCATGGACAGCTTGGAGAGGAGCTTAAACGCGTCCGGCCCTTCAACGGCGAGATCGGCCATGTGATATGATTGATTGAACAGCACGCAGGTCTCTTGCCAAGCCTGCTGTTCGTCGCGCCAGTTGGTGTATTCGGCCGGTACGCCGGGATACACATTCGGTCCGGTTTGCTGATTGCGCAGCAACTCGACCGGCCGAACGGTTTGCAGCAACTGCTCCAAATTCTTTGCAGTCATCATTCCCACCCTGACCCTCTCCCCATTGGGGAGAGGGAACTAGCTCTACAGCGTCTTTAATAGCCTGTTTTAGGCCGCCGTCTGGCGCAAACGCCAGCCACCGCCGTAGGACTCGCGGACCTCGCGCGCGTAAGGAACCGGCGCGACGGTGACGCGAATTTCGGTCTGTTTGTGGCGCTCCACGGTGGTCTTCTTGGTGCCGCCGTTCTCCTCGCCCCACACCAGCGTCAACACGTCGCCTTCTTTGATTTCGGGATCGACGACGCCGAGCGATAGCATCTGACGCACGTTCCAGGTCGTGCCGGAGAACATCGACAAGCCGACGATCTTGTTGCCTTTCTTCACTGCATCGAACGAAGCCGAGCCGTAATTGGACAGCGGCAGATCGATGTATTTGAAGTTCTCGCCATCCGGATTGATGAAGGAACCAAAGATCTTGGCCACATCGTTGGTATCCCATGCAAACGTGACCTTGCGCCGGTGCGGCTTGTCCTTCTTCTTTTCGAGCGCCTCGCGGCCGATGAAATCGTGGTCGAATTTGACGAAGCCCCCGTAGCCCATTTCGTAAGGCGTCGAATAGTAATCCTCGATGTTGTTGGACACGAAGCTGCCGGCGATCGAGCCGGTCGCGACGTAGGAGTCCGGCTTCGACCACTCGCGGAACGCCTTCTGCTTCTCGCCGGTGTAAACGGCGGGCAGCGGCGACGGAATCCAGCCGGACTCCAGCGTGTTCGTGGCGTAGGCGCGCGACCCCACTGGCACGATGCCGAACTCCTTGCCGGCTTCAAGAATAGCGGCGCGAATTTCTTCACCCTCAGCGTACGGTCCCCAAACTTCGAGACCCGGCGCGCCGGCCATGCCGTGACGCAGGCATCGCACTTTGCGCGCGGCAATATTGATGGTGTCCATGGTGAAGAACTTCACCTCGGGAATGGTGCCGCCGTTGAGTTTTTCGAGAATCTTCCACGCGTTCGGGCCTTGCACCTGATAGCGGTAATGGCGCCGCGTTACCGGCTTGCCGCCTGGACGTGAGGGTGAACGGTCATCGCGTTCCATCTTGATGTTGAATTTGCCGGTCTCGCCATGGAACTGAATCCAGTCGACGTTGGGCGCGCGGCCGACGAAGTTGAGCTGATTTTCGCCAAGGTGAAAGATAATGCCGTCGCCGATCACGTAGCCGTCGTACGAGCACGGCACGAACTGCTTGGCGCGGTTGACCGGAAAATTGGCGAAACTGTTGATGGTCAGATAGTTCATGAATTTGAACGCATCAGGGCCGGTGACCATCATTTCGGCCATATGATGCGATTGATCGAACAGCACCGCGGTCTTGCGCCAGGCGACTTGCTCGTCGCGCCAATTGGTAAATTCCGGCGGCACTACTGGGTAGACATAAGCACCGATCTGCGAGTTGCGTAGCATCTCGACCGGGTTGCGGGTTTTGAGCATTTCTTCGAGATTTTTCTCGGGCATATTCCTCTCCACAGGTGATGCAAGTTTCTTAGTCCAGGAAGATCGGACGGATCAAGTTTTGCCGGTTTCCCACGGCATTGGGCATGCTCCCAATTGCAAATAGCGGATCGCGGAATGGATGCTATGTTGATCTTTGCGCGACTTGCCGCCCGCCGCTTCCGGTGTGGCGAAACGGCGCGTCCGGTGCGGTCGGCGCGAATGCTCGCGCCGGGAACCGACATCTGCTAGTGGGGACCGTCTTAAACGTCGGGGTGGGCAAAGACGAGACGGCGATTTGATGCAGGCACGTCCGATGTGGAGCGCGGGATGCTGAAGCGATTGGGCGTTTCCGCGCATCTTTTTGACGCAAAAGCCGCCATCAGCCGCTTCGGTGCGCTGGTCAGCCTCGCGATCATTGTCGTGGCGGCGGTGGTGCTCTACCGGGTCCTGCGTGACATCGATCCGCATGGACTTGTTGTGGCGTTCAAGGCCATCGACGTGCGGACCATCGCGACCTCGGGCATCTTTGTCGTCGCCGGTTACCTGACGCTCACGCTCTACGACCTTTTCGCCTTGCGCACGATCGGCCGCCGCGAAGTGCCTTATCGCGTTGCCGCGCTCGCGAGCTTTACGAGCTATTCCGTGGGACACAACGTCGGCGCCAGCGTCTTTTCCGGCGGCGCGGTGCGCTATCGCATCTATTCGGCCTGGGGCCTGAGTGTGCTCGAGGTCACCAAGATCTGCTTCGTGGCGGGGCTCACATTTTGGCTCGGCAACGCGACCGTGCTCGGCCTCGGCATTCTCGACGCGCCGCAGCAGGCGGCCGAAATCGATCAGTTGCCGCTCTGGGCCAATCGCGTACTGGCGCTGATCATCCTTGCCGTGCTCGCGGCCTACATCGCCTGGGTCTGGGTGAAACCACGTATCATCGGCCGCGACGGCTGGCTGCTCACCTTGCCGGGCGGCCCGCTCACATTGGTGCAAATCGCCATCGGCATTCTCGATTTGTCGTGCTGCGCGCTGGCGATGTACATGCTGGTGCCGGACCAGCCGTATCTGGGCTTTGTACCCGTCTCGGTAATTTTCGTTGCGGCTACGCTGTTGGGCTTCGCCAGCCATGCGCCGGGCGGCCTCGGCGTGTTCGATGCGACCATGATGGTTGCGCTGTGGCAGTTCGACAAGGAGGCCTTGCTGGCTGGGCTATTGTTGTTCCGTCTCCTTTATTATGTGACCCCGTTCGTCATCTCGCTTGCGATCCTCGGCACGCGCGAGGCCCTGCTCGGCCGCGGCGCGCGGCGCTTGGTGCGTCCAGCGACGGCTTCGCTGCGCAGCACAGCGGAATTGGTGCGGGAAAAACCGGACCTGACTTGATCGAGAGGCGTCAGTGCGGCGGTGCGCACGGCGGAGGGGCGATGGCCTCGAGTGAAGATAGCGCAGCGCTGCAAGGCAATGGATGGCGCCGTCTGCGCTGGGTTATTTTAACGGCGGTGATCGTGTTCGCCGCGTTGGCGATCGGCAAGGTACTTCCAGTTGGTTACGCGGTTGCCGGGTTTGCCGTGATCGCGTTGTCCACCCTTCTCTTGCCGCGGGGAAGCGCGGATGAAGCACGACCTCTTCCGCCCGCAATTGTGGCCGAACATGCGGGCGATCCGCTGGAGGCTGTGATCGCCGGCATGCCTGATCCTGTGATCGCGCTCGATCGCAACGCGCGGGTTCTCACTCTCAATGAGCGTGCCCGCACTCTGGCGCCGGCGCTCCGGCAGGGCGAACCCGTTTCGCTGGTGCTCCGCACGCCGGAATTGATCGACGCCATCGGTCGCGCCTATGCGAGCGGCGAAGAGCAGCGCGTCGAATATTCCGAACGGGTGCCGATCGATCGCTGGTTCGAGGCCATTGTCGTGCCGGTCAAGCGCCAGGCCGGTCCGGCGCGGCCCGATCTCATGCTCATGACCTTTCACGATCTCACGCCACTGCGTCATGCGGAGGAAATGCGCGCCGATTTCGTCGCCAACGCGAGTCACGAATTGCGCACGCCGCTGGCGGCACTCTCGGCCTTCATCGAAACGTTGCAAGGAACGGCGCGCGACGATGCCAAGGCCCGCGAGCGCTTCCTCGCCATCATGCAGGAGCAGGCGCGGCGCATGGCGCGGTTGATCGATGATCTCTTGTCGCTGTCGCGCATCGAGCAAAATGCCCACCGCCGGCCCGATACGCCGGCCGATCTGGTGCCAATCGTTGGCCAAGTCGTTGATGGGCTGGAAACCTTGGCGCGCGACCGAGGCGTTACAGTGCAAATCAACGCCGTGTCGTCGCTCATGGTCCTGGGCGATCACGACGAACTTATCCGCGTATTTGAGAACCTCGTGGAGAATGCGCTCAAATACGGAGCGCCCGGCAAGCGGATCGAGATTTCCATGCGGCAGGGGCTGTCGCCCGAGGGTGCCGCGGAGGCGCAGATTGCCGTGCGCGATCACGGACCGGGCATCGCGCCGGAGCACGTCCCGCGATTAACCGAGCGCTTCTATCGCGTCGATGTCACCGAAAGCCGCGCTCAGGGCGGCACCGGGCTCGGGCTCGCGCTGGTCAAGCACATTCTCAACCGTCACCGCGGCCGCCTATCGATTGAAAGCGTGCTCGGCGAAGGCGCGACATTTACTGTCCATTTGCCCACTGTCATAGTCCGCGCGGCTGCCGAAATCTCGTGATTTGTCAGATACTTTAATTGTCATCTACTTGTCATATGGGCCTCATAGAACCTTGACGTGCCCCACATAAGCATCCTGCCGCTGCGGTCCTGTGAGACTCGAACGGTTCTCGACCGCGGCGTGTTGTCCGAAGACGCCAGGCAACGTCGTTACGGACGAATGCGAGCGCGGGCCAAGTCCCGCGTTGTCCCAAACAACGCCGACAGGAGACTTCCGTGAAACACATGAGGATGCTTGTTGCCGCCGGTGTTCTGGCCGCAATCATACTTCCCGCTGCCGCGGTCGAAATTTCCGGCGCTGGGGCGACATTTCCGTACCCTATCTATGCCAAGTGGGCCGACGCCTACAAGAAAGACACTGGCGTTGGGCTCAACTATCAGTCGATCGGGTCGGGCGGAGGAATCAAACAAATCGAGGCGAAGACTGTGACGTTCGGCGCGAGCGACGCGCCGCTCAAAGGCGCCGAACTCGACAAGTTCGGCCTGGTGCAATTTCCGATGGTGATGGGCGGCATTGTACCTGTTGTTACCATTGCCGGGATAAAACCGGGAGAGCTTGTGCTGGACGGTCCGACGCTCGCCGCCATCTTCCTCGGCGCGGTGAAGAGTTGGGATGATCCGGCGATCAAGAAACTCAATCCAGGCATTAACCTGCCCGCGCAGCCGATCGCCGTGGTTCATCGGTCTGACGGTTCCGGCACCACATTCAATTTCACCTACTACCTCGCTCAGGTGAGCGCGGATTGGAAATCCGAAGTGGGCTCCGCGACGTCGGTGGAATGGCCGAACGGCATTGGCGCCAAAGGCAATGAGGGCGTTTCCAATAATGTGAGCGCAAACCCAAGGCTCAATCGGCTACGTCGAGTACGCCTATGCGCTGCAAAATAAGATGGTCTATACCAAGATGATCAACAAGGACGGCAAAACCGTCGAGCCCACCAGCGGGGCTTTCCAGGCCGCTGCCGCTAATGCTGACTGGAATTCAGTGCCGGGTTACGGGGTGATTCTGGCCAATCAGCCGGGCGCCGAGTCGTGGCCGATGACGGCGGCGACGTTTATTCTCATTCCGAAGCAGCCGACCGATCCAGCGGCCGCAACAGAGGCGCTCAAATTCTTTGCCTGGGCTTACGACAAGGGCGACAAGATGGCCGAGGAACTCGATTACGTGCCGATGCCAAAGAAAGTCGTCGGCGAAATCGAGAAGATGTGGGCCGCCGAGATTAAGGACTCCACCGGCAGCCCGCTACACACCGCCAGCGGCATGGCGCACTAGGTTCACGCGAGGCCGGCGAGCGCGTCGATTTCCTTTTGCTCAGCGGTGCCTCCGCTCGTTGTCCGCCGGCCGTCGCACGCACTTGCTAGGGGGCCGGTAGATCGTTTGAAGTGGGCGCTCTCGATGTTCGTCAAGGAGCGCCCTCATGGATTCCGACCGGAGGCAGTCCGTGGTCGACGTCGCGCTGCAGAATGGGATGCTTGTGTCCGTAGCGGGGGTCAAGCGGGCCAAAGTGCTCGATCGATTGCGTCTTGGCGACGCTGCGTTTCGCCATTTGACGCGCGCCGCGGCGGTTGGAGTGCTTTTGCTCCTGAGCGGCGTCATCATCGCGCTGATCGACGGCTCGATCCCGGCGTTTAAGGCCTTTGGCTTCGGTTTCCTAACCAGCGAGAAATGGAATCCAGTCACGGAGAAATTCGGTGCGCTGGCGCCGATCTACGGCACAGTGCTGACCTCCGCCATTGCCATGGTGATTGCGGTCCCGGTGGGCCTGATGATTGCCTTCTTCCTGACCGAGCTATGCCCGCCATGGCTGCGGCGGCCGATCGGCATCGCCATTGAGCTGCTCGCGGGCATTCCCGAGCATTATCTATGGTATCTGGGGACTTTTCGTCTTTGCTCCATTTCTGCAGGAAACTTTGCAGCCGTTCCTGATCAATACGCTCGGCAACGTGCCAGGCATTGCGCCGCTCTTTTCCGGCCCCCCCTACGGCATTGGCATGCTGACTGCAGGGCTTATCCTCGCCATCATGGTGCTGCCGTTCGTGACCTCGATCTCGCGCGACGTTTTCGAAGCGGTCCCTGCAGTACTGAAGGAAGCGGCTTATGGCGTTGGCTGCACGACCTGGGAGGTGGTGCGCTACGTGGTGCTGCCGTATGCGCGGGTCGGCGTGATCGGCGGGATCATGCTCGGCCTCGGCCGCGCGCTCGGCGAAACCATGGCGGTGACGTTCGTCATCGGCAACGCGCACCGGATTTCCGCCTCGCTGCTCGCGCCCGGCACCACCATCTCCGCCACCATCGCAAACGAATTTACCGAGGCGGTGGGCGATCTCTACACCTCCTCGCTGATTGCGCTCGGGCTTGGTCCTGTTCGTTATTACTTTCATTGTGCTCGCAATGGCGCGTTACCTGCTGATGCGCATTGAGCGCCGGATCGGATGACGCCATGGCCGATCGCTACTCCTCCCGCCGCCACGCTGACGCCGTCGCCATGGGGCTTGCATTCGCCGCCACCGCATCTCGGACTGGGTTGGCTGGCGCTGATCCTGGGTTCGCTGCTGTGGCATGGATTCAGCGGGCTTTCGCTCACGGTATTTACGCAGATGACACCGCCGCCCGGCGCCAGCGGCGGACTTCTCAACCCCATCGTCGGCAGTCTCATTCTCACCGCGCTTGCGGTCGCGATCGGTACGCCGATTGGCATTCTTGCCGGCACCTATATGGCTGAATATGGCCGGTACGACCGCCTGACCAGCGTGGTGCGCTTCATCAACGATATCCTTTTGAGTGCGCCCTCGATCGTGGTCGGGCTGTTCATCTACGAAGTGATGGTCGCGCCCATGGGGCATTTCTCAGGCTGGGCGGGTGGCGTCGCGCTCGCCGTGCTAGTGATCCCGGTGGTCGTGCGCACCACCGAGGACATGCTGACGCTCGTTCCGAATGCGTTGCGCGAGGCCGCCACCTCCATCGGCTTGCCGCGCTCGATGTCGATCACGCGGATCTGCTACCGCGCCGCACGCGCCGGCATGGTGACTGGCGTGCTGTTGGCGGTCGCCCGCATCAGCGGTGAAACGGCGCCATTGCTTTTCACCTCGCTCAACAACCAATTTTGGAGCCCAAACCTCAACGCGCCCATGTCAAGCCTGCCGGTGGTGATCTTCCAGTTCGCGCTCAGCCCGTATAAGGATTGGCAATCGCTGGCCTGGACCGGCGCCCTCATCATTACTTTGGCGGTGCTGGCGCTTGAGTATTAGCGCACGTACCCTTGTCGCATCGGGCAAACAATCATGAGCGTTGACATCAGTCGCCGTTCCCTCCGTCAGTCGCCGCGCCCAGCGATCGCGCCGGCCTTGCCGAGAAGGTGACGATCCGCGATCTCGATTTCTTCTATGGCGACTCGCGGGCGCTGAAATCAATCAGCCTGCCGCTCTATGAGAACAAAGTGACCGCCTTCATCGGTCCGTCCGGCTGTGGCAAATCGACTTTGTTGCGCGTGCTCAACCGAATGTATGACCTGTATCCGAATCAGCGCGCCACCGGCGACGTCATGTTCGATGGCGAGAATATTCTGTCGCCGAAACAAGATCTGAATTTGCTGCGTGCGCGCATCGGTATGGTGTTTCAGAAGCCGACGCCATTCCCGATGACAATCTATGAGAACATCGCCTTCGGCATCAGGCTATATGAAAGCCTGCCGAAATCGGAGCTGGACGGGCGCGTTGAAACCTCGCTGCGGCGCGCGGCGCTTTGGGAAGAGGTCAAAGACAAGCTCAGCGCCAATGGACTTAGCCTGTCCGGCGGCCAGCAGCAGCGGCTCTGCATCGCCCGAACCGTTGCCGTGCGCCCGGAGGTGATCCTTTTCGACGAGCCCTGTTCGGCGCTCGATCCGATCTCGACCGCGAAGATCGAAGAATTGATCGACGAGCTGACCGACGATTACACCATCGTGATCGTCACCCATAACATGCAGCAGGCGGCGCGGGTGTCCGAGTTCACCGCCTTTATGTACCTGGGCGAACTCATCGAATTTGACTCAACGAGCAAAATGTTCACCGCTCCACACGATCAGCGCACTCAGGATTACATCACCGGGCGCTTTGGGTAACCGACATGACCGACATGAACATCAGGGTGGATCACACCGCCAAGGCTTTCGATGCCGACCTGCACGAGATCACAGGCAAGGTCGCTGAAATGGGCGGTTTGGCGGAGCGGCAGATTGCCGACTCCATCCGCGCGCTCATGGAGCGCGACATCGATCTGGCTGAGCGCGTCATCGCCGCCGATACGACCATCGACGCGATGCAGCACGAGATTGAAGAAAAATCCGTGCTGACCATTGCGCGCCGGCAGCCGATGGCGGTCGATCTCCGCGAGATTGTGGGTGCGATGCGCGTCTGCAACGATCTCGAACGCATCGGCGACCACGCCAAGCACATCGGCAAGCGCGTCGTCGCGCTCGATCTCGATTTGCACCCGCAGAAGCTTATTCGCGGCGTCGAACATATGGGCTCGCTTGTGCTCAGCCTGCTCAAGCGGGTGCTCGACGCCTACGGCAGCCGTGATTTGCCCGCCGCGCTGGCGGTTTGGAACGGCGACGAGGAGGTCGACGCGCTCTGCACCTCGCTCTATCGCGAGCTCCTGACCTACATGATGGAAGATCCGCGCAACATCACGTTTTGCATGCATCTGATGTTTTGCGCCAAGGACATCGAACGCATCGGCGATCACGCCACCAACATTGCCGAGACCGTTTATTACATGATCGAGGGCCGTCCGATTACGGAGAGCCGCCCGAAGGGCGACAGCACGGACTTTGGGGCAGCGACGTTGCAACGATGAATGGGGGAAAAGGATGAGCGCCAACATCCTGATTGTGGAAGACGAAGAGCCGCTGACCACGTTGTTGCGTTACAACCTCGAAGCCGAGGGTTATGAGGTCGACGCCGTCGCGCGCGGCGATGAGGCCGATACGCGGTTGCGGGAAACCGTGCCGGATCTCATCGTGCTCGATTGGATGCTGCCGGGCCTCTCCGGCATCGAACTCTGCCGCCGATTACGCATGCGGCCGCAGACCCAGTCGCTGCCGATTATCATGCTCACCGCGCGCGGCGAGGAAAGCGAGCGAGTGCGCGGTCTTGCGACCGGCGCCGACGACTACATCGTCAAGCCGTTCTCAGTGCCGGAACTGATGGCGCGCATACGCGCGCTCCTTCGTCGCGCCAGTCCGGAGCGAGTGGCGACCGTGCTTGCCATCGGCGATCTTGAGCTCGACCGCGAGAAAAAACGCGTATCGCGGTCAAGCCGCCCGGTCGATTTGGGACCGACGGAATTTCGCTTGCTCGAATTTCTAATGGAGCGTCCGGGCCGGGTCTTCAGCCGCGAGCAATTGCTCGATGGGGTGTGGGGCAGCGACGTTTACATCGACGAGCGCACAGTGGACGTCCACGTCGGCCGCCTGCGCAAGGCGCTCAACCGCGGCCAGGGCGCCGATCCGATCCGCACCGTGCGCGGCGCCGGCTACTCGCTGGACGATCGTTTCGGGAAGGCGAGCTGAGCTAGGCCGCGAACTGATAATCAGCACTCCTCAGAAATACGTTCAAATCGAAGTCAAGCCGTCTAACGTGCTCTTGATCCGTGGACCGATTTGCGCAGCAAGGCCAGCACGCTAGCGCCGGTCACCGCGCCGAGGATGTAGACAACGGCGGTCAGGACCGCGAGCGGCGCACGCACGCTGAATCCCAGGAAGGCCATTGTCACCATCGCGAGATTTTGGATGGTGAAGAGCACCACTGCAACCACGAACACAACGATGATGATCAGGTAGACCCAGCGCACGGCAGCATCCTTTCAAAGATGGGAAGGGCGCACCGCAGGATCCTCGCAATCCGTCTAACTAAGCCTGCTGAGGCCAAGGCCGATACCGATCCAGCTCGCACCCGCCAGCACGAGATCGATGCCGAGGAAGAGCCCGAGTATGTAAAGGCCGGAGACCGGCCAATGCGCCAAAATCACTACGCCCAACAGAAGCGTCACGACGCCGGAGAGGAGTACCCAAATCCAGGGTGTCGCCGCTTTCATGCTGAAGGCCAACGCGATCCGCGCGATACCTGACGCAAGAAGCGCTATTCCCAGCAAAAGCGTCAGCGTTGCCGCGGCAAGCAGCGGATTCTCGAACGTGACAAAACCAGCGACGATGTAAAGAGCGCCAAGGAGAATCCAGAGAAAGAACTTGCCCCAAGTCTTGATCTGAAATGCGTTGATCACCTCGGCTGCGCCGGCGATCAACATCATGACGCCGACCAAAAACACAGTCGCAACGGTCGCCATGACGACACTGCCCAGGGCAACGAGTCCCGCAATGACGTAAACGACCCCCAACGCGACGATCCAGCCTGATTTGGCGCGCAGCGGCTCAAGTCCGGACGCACTGGCGATAGATTTTGGAGAACCGGCGATTGTGGACATGCTAATAGCTCCGTCTGCCAAATCGAAAAGTCACACCCGCGCTTATATTTTCCGTTGCGAGAAGACCGCCATTACTTCTAAAAATGTGCGTATTACAGTAAGCTGGCGCTCCACACCCCGCAGACGTTCTGTTCTATGGAAATGTCGGTGTGCCGGAGCGATGGCAGTTCACGCTGGTCGGTTCGGCTGTGAACGAAGTCGTCCGGGTTCAAGATCTGACAAAGACACTGGGCTGCCCGCTGGTCGCCACTGCTTCGTTCGCCGCTGCGCCACCGGGCCCCGTGGCGGCCGGTCGGCGATCAAGTCCTGCGCGGGTTCGAGAAGCCGACGGCAATCCTGACCATGTCTTCATAAGACTGCCGGACGCGCGCTTCGGATCACTGGTGGCCGGGTCGAGCCGGCAGCGAGTTCGGCTACGTCCGCGATACGCTCGGAGCGCAAGTGAATGGACGCTTCGGTACGACGATTTTCGCGATTTCACCGCGGCGGACGACGGTCCCGTCGCCGTTCGCTGGCCGGCTGATAAGCCACCCGCGAGTGATACGCGCAGTAAGGCAGGCCGGCGATGGTGTTGCCGCCGCAAAAGAAGAACTCGCTGCTGCCGGGATCGCCCACCGGCCAGCGGCAGGTTTGCTCATTCAGTTCCAGAATGGTCCGGCGTTGGCCGATCGGAATGACGTTATCAATCAATTCCGGAACGGCGTCCGCCTCCATTTCGTAGGCGTGGGCAAGTGCGGTATTGCCACGGATCGAGGCGCGGCCGATGCGCATCATCGGGGAACGCGACTTGCGCGGTCGCGGCGCAGCGCTGGACGCGCTCTTCGCCCGGCCGGAAAGCCCAAGCCGGTGCACCTTGCCGATGACCGCGTTGCGGGTGATCCCGCCGAGTTCGGCCGCGATCTGACTTGCCGAAAGCCCGTCAGACCACAGCTTCTTCAAGAGTTCGACCCGCTCATCGGTCCACGACATGCTCAAGTCCTCCTGAAACAGGTGCGAGCGTCAGTCTTGGCCGGAATCCCCCCGCGTGCCGGGCGGTACTTGCCGCCCAGGCCACTACGCAGAACCGACGCTCTAGAAGACTGTCCGCCGCACGAGATGTCGTACTTGACGATCCAAAAGCTACAATATGGCGGGAGTCTCGCGCAAGAGTTCGCGGGCCACAGGTCCAAATTTTCATCTGTGGTGTGGACGATATGGGGACAAATAGCCTCGGCAAGGCACTTTCCCATGCTGTTGACCGGCGCGGAGCGAACAAATAAAATGTGTTTGAACGTGCCGCCCGCAGTGGCGGCACGTTCATTTTCGGCTGCGCGGCCTGGAGCGGCGCGCCGAGCGGGCTTTAACGTGACATCGCATCTGTTGCCGACTTACGCGCGCGTCAATCTTGCTTTTGAGCGGGGCGAGGGCGCTTGGCTGATCGCCACAAACGGCGACCGGTACCTGGATTTTACTTCCGGTGTCGCCGTGAACGCGCTCGGCCATGCTCATCCGCGGCTCGTTGCCGCCGTCAGCGAGCAAGCCCAGAAACTCTGGCACGTCTCCAATCTTTACCAAATTCCCGAGGCTGAGCGCGTCGCCGCGCGGTTGTGTGAGGCGAGCTTTGCCGACGTCGTTTTCTTCTGCAATTCCGGCGCCGAGGCGATGGAATGCACCATCAAGTTGGCACGAAAGTATCATGCCGCCGGCGGAGCTCCCGAGCGCTATCGCATCATCACTTTCGAAGGCGCCTTCCACGGCCGCACGCTGGCGACGCTCGCCGCGGGCGGGCAGAAAAAATACCTCGACGGCTTCGGCCCTCCGGTCGATGGCTTCGACCAGGTGCCGTTTGCCGACCTTGAGGCGACGAAGCGCGCCATCACCAACGAAACCGCGGCGATCCTGATCGAGCCGATCATGGGCGAAGGCGGCGTGCGCGTCGTCGAGCCCTCGTTCCTGCGTGCCTTGCGCGAATTGTGCGACAAAAACGGCCTCCTCCTCCTTTTCGACGAGGTGCAGACCGGCATGGGCCGCACCGGTGAATTGTTCGCGTACCAGCGCACCGGCGTTAAGCCGGACGTCATGGCGCTCGCCAAGGCGCTTGGCGGCGGATTTCCGGTCGGCGCGTGTCTGGCGACGGCCGGCGCGGCGAGGGGCATGACGGCGGGAACGCACGGCTCGACCTTCGGCGGCAACCCGCTCGCGATGAGTGCCGCCAACGCCGTGCTCGACGTCATGCTTGAGCCCGGCTTCCTTGAACGGGTGCGGCGCACGGCGCTCCTGTTCAAGCAACGGCTCGCGGAAATCAAGGACCGCTTCCCCGCCGTCATTGCCGAGGTCCGCGGCGAAGGCCTGCTGGTCGGGTTGCGGGCCGTGGTGCCGGCCGGCGAACTCGTCGATGCGCTGCGGGCGGAGAAAATGATTGCCGTCGCTGCGGGTGATAATGTTGTGCGGCTTTTGCCGCCGCTCATTGTCAGCGAGCAGGAAATTATGGAAGGCATAGCCCGGCTTGAACGGGCCTGCGAGCGGTTGCTCCAGTCGCAGAAGGCCGCGTCTAAGAAGGAGGCAGCCCATTGAGCGCGGTGCGCCACTTCCTCGACTTGAATGTCATTCCGCGGCGGCAATTGCGCGAAATCATCGACAATGCGCGCCTGATGAAGAAAAAGCGCAAGAAGGCCGTGCGCCAGCTGCTCGAGGGTCGCGCCCTGGTGATGATTTTCGAGCGGCCTTCGACGCGAACGCGGGTTTCATTCGAGCTGGCCATGCGCCAGCTCGGCGGCGACGCGCTCATGCTCACCGCGGAAGAAATGCAGCTTGGGCGCGGCGAGACGCTCGCCGACACCGCGCGCGTTTTGTCGCGCTACGTCGATGTCATCATGATCCGCATGCTCAACAACAAGCAACTGGTCGAGTTTGCGGCGGCCGCCACCGTGCCCGTGATCAACGGGCTAACCAAGGTCTCTCACCCCTGCCAGGTAATGGCGGACGTGCTCACCTTCGAGGAGCATCGTGGCGCGATCGAAGGCCACACCGTCGCGTGGAGCGGCGACGCCAATAACGTGCTGACCTCGTGGATGCATGCAGCCGACAGGTTCAAATTCGAGCTGCGGGTCGCGACCCCGCCGGAGCTCAAGCCCGGAAAATGGCTGACCGACTGGATCAAATCGTCGCGTGCGCCTGTGCACCTCTTCACCGACCCGGAGGAGGCGGTCGAGGGCGCTGATTGCGTCGTCACCGATACATGGACGTCGATGGGCGACCGCGATGGCGCGCGGCGTCACAATCTGTTGCGCCGCTACCAGGTCAACGCCCGGCTCATGGCCAAAGCAAAGCCCGATGCGATCTTCATGCATTGCCTGCCCGCGCATCGCGGCGAAGAGGTGACCGACGACGTCATTGACGGCCCCCAATCAGTCGTCTTCGACGAGGCCGAGAACCGCCTGCATGCACAGAAGGGCATTCTCGCCTGGTGTTTGGCGGACGCGCGATAGGCGCCGGCTGCCGTCGGGCGGCCGGACCTCACAATTCGCCGGCGGCCGCTTATATCCTTCGAAATGCATACTCCTGATGTGAACATTCCGGTGCGCGAGCCAGCGCAGACCGGTTCCGACGACAGCATCTTGCCGTTCGAGGTGGCCGCGCTCGATCTGCGCGGGCGCATTGTGCGGCTTGGGCCTGCGGTCGATGCCGTCCTGACGAGCCACGATTATCCTCTGCCGGTCGCCAAGCTTCTGGGCGAAGCGATCGTGCTCACGGTGATGCTGGGCTCGGCGCTGAAATTCGACGGCCGCTTCATCCTGCAGACCCAGAGTGACGGTCCGGTGCGGATGCTGGTGGTGGATTTCACCTCGCCCGACAAAGTACGAGGATGCGCCCGTTTTGACGCTGAACGCGTGCGTGCCGCCGAAGCTGAAGGCAAAGCGAAGCCGGGCCAATTGCTCGGCAAAGGGCATCTGGCTATGACTGTCGACCAGGGGCCCGACATGAGCCGCTACCAGGGCCTGGTGCCGCTTGAGGGCAACGACCTCGAGCAGGTCGCGCACGAATACTTTTTGCGCTCGGAACAGATACCGACCCGGGTCCGGCTCGCGGTGGCGGAGGAGTATCGCGGTGGCAACGGCTCGCGCCGGCACTGGCGCGCCGGCGGTATTCTGGCCCAGTTTCTCCCGAAATCGCCGGAGCGCTCCCGTCAGGCCGATCTCGATCCCGGCGATGCACCGCCCGGCACCGAGCCTCATCTCCTGCCGGAAGACGACGCCTGGGTGGAAGGTCGTTCGCTCATCGACACGGTCGACGATCTCGAACTGATAGATCCGGACGTCTCGAGCGAGCGCCTCGCTTATCGCCTGTTCCACGAGCGCGGCGTGCGCGTATTTCGTTCAGCACCCGTGCGCGCGCAATGCTCATGCTCGCGTGACAGCGTGGAATCGATGCTGCGCAGTTTTCCGCAGCAAGACCGCGACGACATGATCGAGGACGGCAAGATCACCGTCACCTGCGAATTCTGCAGCTCGACTTATGTGTTTGCTCCGGCCGACATTGCCGGCAATGAATCTGCACCGGCGCAAGCGCGGCAAAATTAATTGATCGTGGGTTTGTTGCCGCCGCTGTCGAGCGAGAACGCCGGAATTTCAATGTCGAAATGCTCGCCGGCAGACGTCACCATGCCGTAGGTGCCGGTCATAAATCCCGACGACGTTTGCAGCGGCACTCCGCTGGTATATTCGAACGACTCTCCCGCCTTGAGCACGGGCTCCTCACCGACCACGCCCGCTCCGCGAACCTCCTGACGGCGCCCGCTGGCGTCGGTGATGCGCCAGTGCCTAGTCTTGAGCTGCACGGTGTCGCCACCGTGGTTAGTGATGGCGATCGTATAGGCCCAGAAGAAATAATTGTTTTCCGGCGAAGACCGGTCGGCGACGAACCGCGGCGTTACCACGACCTCGATGTTATGGGTCAGAGCCCGATACATGCGGCGAATCTGACGTAATCTCGACGCTTTCTCAAGCCTATTGGCGGCGCGTCCGCGGCGCCGGCGTTGCTTGCCGATATCAGAATCGGCGCATTAGGTTAGGATGGCGCGAATTCACTCGGTTCGGGACGCGCCGCCCGCAACCGCGACCGTGATGGTTTCAGATCCTATGGTCAGCGTTTCCCCACCTCCGGCGGCCGGCAGCGAGCGCGATCTGCGCCTCGATCTGTTTCGCGGCGTGGCGTTGTGGCTGATCTTCCTCGACCACATCCCGGAAAACATCGTCAGCTGGATCACCATCCGCAACTACGGCTTCAGCGATGCCACCGAAATTTTCATTTTCATTTCCGGCTACACCGCGGCCTTCGTCTACGGCCGCACCATGCGCCAGCGCGGCTTTGTGCTGGCGAGCGCGCGCATCCTGCGGCGGGCCTGGCAGATTTATGTCGCCCACATTTTTTTGTTCACGATCTTCATGGCGGAAATCGCCTATGTGGCATCGACGTTCGAGAACCCGCTCTATGCGGAGGAAATGAAAATACTCGATTTCCTCAAGCAGCCCGACATTACGATTTTTCAGGCGCTGCTGTTGAAATTCAAGCCGGTCAATATGGACGTGCTGCCGCTCTACATCGTGTTGCTACTGTTGTTTCCTCCGGCGCTTTTTTTGCTGTTACGCCGGCCGAACGTGGCGCTCACCGCCTCGGCGGTGCTCTATGCGGCGGCCTGGAAATTCGATTTCAACCTGCCGGCCTATCCGGCCGGCGTCTGGTTCTTCAATCCGTTCGCCTGGCAATTGTTGTTCGTGTTCGGCGCCTGGTGTGCGCTCGGCGGTGCGGAAAAGCTCGGCGTAGTGCTGCGTTCGCCGATCATACTGGCAGTCGCGGTTGCTTATCTGGTGTTTGCGTTCTTGATAACGCTGACATGGCACATTGAAACGCTCGATCGTTTTGTTCCGGGCTGGCTCGCCGACTGGATGTATCCGATCGATAAAACCAACCTCGATGTATTGCGCTTCGCACACTTCCTGGCGCTGGCCGCGGTCACCGTGCGCTTTATTCCCGCGCATTGGTCCGGCCTTAATTGGCCGATGTTGCAGCCGGCGATCCGCTGCGGTCAGCACTCGCTGGAGATTTTCTGTCTCGGCGTGTTTCTCGCCTTCGCCGGCCAGTTCATCATCGCCGAATACTCGGGCGGGCCGCTGCTGCAAACAGCAGTCAGCGTGTTAGGCATCCTCATCATGATTGCCACGGCCAATCTGATTTCATGGTACAAGTCGATCGAAGGGCGAAGCCCGCTGTCCCGAGGCAAACCTCCGGACGCTGACCTCGCCGGGGGCGAGGTATGACACTGATTGTTGCGATAGTGGCCAGCATTGCCTTCGTGCACGGTGCGGCGGCGGCGGAAACCGCGCCGCGCTGCGAAGTGCCCGAGTTGCTGCTGCCTGCCGACATCGATCTCGCGCGGGTTACCAACGCGATCAAGGAACACCACCGGCTCGACATTAGTGTCGTCGGCTCCGCGTCCTCGGCGCTGACTGGTCCCGAAGGCGCGCGCTTTGCTTATCCCGCGCAACTGGAAAAGGCGTTGCGCGAGCGGCTCCCCGGCAATGAGATAAAAGTCACGGCCCACATTCAGTCGCGGCAAACCACAGCCGACATGGCCGCGAGCCTTTCAGGCATCGTGAAGGACGATAAGCCGGCCTTGGTGATCTGGCAGGCCGGCACGGTCGACGCCATGCGCGGGATCGAGCCGGACGATTTCCACAACAGTCTCGATCAAGGTCTCGACGCTATCGCCGCCGGCAATGCCGACGTGATCTTGATGAACATGCAATATAGCCCGCGCACCGAGACCATGCTTAACGTGTCCACCTACGGGGACGTCATGCGCTGGGTGGCGGAACAGCGCGATATTTTGTTGTTTGATCGATTAGCCATCATGCACTATTGGAGCGATGAGGGCATTTTTGACCTCTATGCGCCCACCAACGGCTATGCTATGGCCCACGAGGTACATGAGTGCATCGGCCGTGCGCTGGCCTCACAAATTATCAGTGCCGGTCATTTGGACGCGGATAAATTGCAGACGACACGTTGATGCGATCGATTGCTGAAGTTTTCGTCCGCCTCGCGCCAACCGCCATTTGCGGCATAGCCGTAACGCTCGCGTCGTCCGCAGGCGCGCAAACGCGGGCTCCGCGCCTCGATTCCGCGGTCGCTCGCCCGGCGGTAACAAATGCGGCCGCGCCAGCCTCAGCCCAGCAGGTCTTGACCCAACAAAAATTGATGCCGCAAACGGCGGCGTTCGAGTGCAAGGCTTCGTCCGAATTCGTCCGCCTCGATCAGCCGCTGCGCCATACCGCGCGGCGTCTAGCGTCCAACCAGCCGTTGACCATTGTTGCGATCGGATCCTCTTCGACCCGGGGCGCGGGCGCAAGTTCGCCCGCTGCCAGCTATCCGAACCAGCTTGCCCTCGAACTCGGCAAACGCTTCCCGCAGGATGACATCACGGTGCTCAATCGCGGCGTGAACGGCGAAGAGATCGAGCAGATGCTCGCGCGCTTTCCGAACGATGTCATTGCTTCGCATCCCGATCTCGTTCTTTGGCAGGTTGGCACCAACGCCGTGCTGCGCGATCACCAGGTGCAAACCGACGCAACCATGCTGCGTGACGGCATCAAACGGATCAAGGACGCCGGCGCCGACGCGGTCTTGATGGACATGCAATTTGCCCCACGCGTGCTGGCCAAATCCGAAACGCCGGACATGGAAGACCAAATCGCCCGGGCCGCCAAAGAAGGCAGCGTCGACCTGTTCAACAGGTTCGCGGTGATGCGCGACTGGCACGATGTGCAGCACCTGCCGTTCGAGGCTTTTGTCGCGCCCGACGGGCTGCACATGAACGACTGGGGCTATGGCTGCGTGGCGAAGCTGCTCGCGGCCGCCATTACCGAAGCCGCGACCCGTCCGGTCGCGTCGGCCGCCGCCCATTCGGTGCATTGAAAAAGCTCAGCGCAGCTTCGGCATTACTTCGCCGGCGAAGATTTCCATATTACGGCGCGCCAGATGATCGGGCAGTACGCCGAATTGCAATAAACTAATCAGAATGTCGAAGCCGGTCTGTTCGCGGACCCGCTCGATCCTTTCGCGCACGGTTGCCGGGTTTCCGACCACAATGGTGCCGCTGGCGATCAGTTCGTCGATGGTTTGCTTGCGCGGCCAGGCGCCGAGCGCCGGGCGCAGTTTCATGGTCGCTTTCATCGACGTGTTGGATGTGTAGCCCGGCGGCAACAGCATTTCCCACGGCATGGACAGAAAGTTGTTGAACAGTGATTCGATGCCGGCCTTGGCTTCCTCCCGCGCGCGTTCGTCGGTGTCGGCCACATAAATCGGTGCGGCCCAGCCGAGCTGTCCGCCTGAGGCGGCGTAGCCATGCGCCTGCGCTGCTTCGCGGTAAGCGTTGTGGTAGCGCACCACGGCGCTTTCCGGACTGAAAGTGACCATGAAAGGATACTTGCGCTCGGGCGCCGACGCCCAGACTACGGTCTCGCGCGAACCCATGGACGGAATCCACACCGGCGGATGCGGCGTCTGATAAGGGCGCGGCCACAGGTTGACATAGCGCAGCCGGAAATGATCGCCCTCAAACTCGAACGGGCCGGGCGTCGTCCAGGCCTTGACGATCAGATCGTGCGCTTCGTGAAAGCGCTCGTGCGAGAACGCCGGATTGACGCCGGTCGAGTGGTATTCGGCGCCAATGCCGCGGACGAAGCCGGCGATCAGGCGGCCCTTCGACAATACGTCGAGCATGGCGAATTCTTCGGCGATGTTGACCGGGTTGCTGACCAGCGGCAGGGCGCGGCCGAGCACGGCGATCTGCACTTTTTTGGTGCGTTGAATAAGTGCGCTGGCGATGAGATTTGGCGCCGGCATCAGCCCGTACGCGGTCTGATGATGTTCGTTGACGCCGATGGCGTCGAAGCCGAGCTCTTCGGCGTAAGCAAGCTGGTCGAGATAGGAATCGTATTCGGCGGCGCCTTTGACGGGATCATAGAAGCTGTTGGGCAGAACCACCCAGGCCGAGCGATAGTTTTTCGCTGCCTCGAAATCGAGCGGGCGATAGGGCATGAGATGAAAGCAGACGAACTTCATGCGTGCCGGCCGCCGAGAAAGGCGAGTACTTTTTCAGTAACCCGATCCACGTGTTCAACGTGAGGACTGTGGCCGCAGGCTTCGACCATAGTGACTTTCGCCTTCGGCACACGCTCGCTCCATAGCTGCGCATAGACGCTGGGAAGAATCCGGTCCTCGCGTCCCCACACAATGTGCGTCGGCACATTGATGCGATGCAGCCATTTTTCCAGGTCCGGGTTGAACAGGCGAGGCTCCCAGCCGAACTTGACTGCGGCCAGCCGGGTCTGCAGCGCGATATCCAATTCCTCCTCGCTGGTGGGGACCTGCGGCGCAGCGGCGACGTGGCTTTGGTCGTGGAAACGGTTGCGCTCGAATTCTTCTGGCGACCAGATGAAAATGTCTCCCGGCGGAACGCCTTTGACGCGAATGCCGGCCGGAGCGATCAGCGTCAAACTGGCAATGCGGCCGGTATTGCGCAAGGCCGCTTCGGCGGCGGTCCATCCCCCGAGCGAATGGCCGATCACGTGGACCGGCACGGAAAAGTTCTGATCCAGAAGGTCGAGATAATACATCGCCAGGTCGGCGATATCGCGCAGCCACGGCGGATCGTCCGAGCCGCCGAAACAGGGATGCTCGGGAACGGTCAGCGCATAACGTTGCGACAGGCGGTCGAAGAACGGCAGCCAGGCGGGCCAGCCGCCGGCGCCGTGGAGGAACAATAAAGGCGCTCCGGCGCCGGCGCGCTGGACGCGCACGCTAGCGCCGCGGGTAATGAGGCGATCCCCTCCCTCCGGCATGAGGCCAAGCTTACACCGCCTGCAAGGCAGTCAGCACATCCTCGATGATGTCATCGGGATGTTCGAGGCCGACCGAAATGCGAACCATACCGTCGGTAATGCCGAGTTCGGCGCGTTGCGCCGGCGTCAGCCGCTGGTGGGTCGTCGTCGCCGGGTGGGTGAGCAGGCTCTTGGCGTCGCCAAGATTATTGCTGATGCGGATGAGTTTGAGCGCGTCGGCAAAGCGGAATGCTTCCTTCTTGCCGCCCTTGACGTCAAAGGCGACCAGCGTCGAACCGCCGCGCATCTGCTTCTTCACGATGCTGGCCTGCGGATGATCGGGCCGGCCGGGATAAATCAGCCGCGCGACTTTCGGATGCTGCGCGAGCGCGTCGGCAAGCGCGCCGGCGCTTTCGGTTTGCCGGCGCACCCGCACCGCCAGCGTCTCGAGGCCCTTCAGCATGACCCAGGCGTTGAACGGCGACAGCGACGGCCCAGTTTGCCGCAGCAGCACGTGAATATTCTTGTCGATGAATTCCTGCGAGCCGAGAATGATGCCGCCGAGACAGCGTCCCTGGCCGTCGATGTGTTTGGTCGCCGAGTAAACCACGCAATCGGCGCCGAGCGCGAGCGGGCTCTGGAAGACCGGCGTGGCGAAGACATTGTCGACCACAAGCGTGGCGCCCGCGTCATGGGCGATGCGCGCCACTTCTTCGATGTCGATGACTTCGAGCGTCGGATTGGTCGGCGTCTCGATGAAAAAGGTCTTGGTGTTTGGCTTGATCGCTTCGCGCCATTGATTGAGATCGGTGCCGTCGACCAGCGTCGACGTCACGCCAAAGCGCGGCAGGTAATCCTCGACAATGTAGCGGCACGAGCCGAACAACGCTTTCGCGGCGACGACGTGATCGCCGGTCTTGAGCTGACCGGTCAGCGCCAGCGTCACCGCCGCCATGCCGGTCGCGGTGGCGCGCGCGGCCTCGGCGCCCTCGAACGCCGCCATGCGCTCCTCGAACATCGCCACCGTGGGATTGGCGAAGCGCGAGTACTGAAAACCCGGCTCTTCGTTCTTGAAGCGGCGCTCGGCCTGCGCGGCGCTTTCGTAGACGTAGCCTTGGGTCAGAAACATCGCCTCGGACGTCTCGCCGAACTGCGAGCGCAGCGTGCCGGAATGCACCAGACGGGTCTCGGGACGATAGCGATCAGGCGCGGACGCGGTCATGTGGCCCTCCTTGGCCAAACAAAAACCCGGCCGGGAGGATTGATCCTCAGGCCGGGCTCACGCGTCCCCGGCCTTTTAGCAATTTATTTTACGTGGCTGCAAGCCGGCCGGCTCAAATGACCACGGGATAATCGGTTCATTACGCCCGGCCGGTGCTTCCGTCAAGGCAGCCATCGGGTTAGATCGGTTCCGTGGCGAGCACATCCGTTAATGCGCGCGAGGGCATTCTGCCCGACTTGATGATCGCGGCTCTGGCGCGGGACGGCGCAATTGTCGCCGGGCCCCCGGTTGCGTCCGATCAAATCCAGCCGGCCAGTCTCGATCTGCGGCTTGGTGCGATCGCCTATCGCGTCCGCGCGAGTTTTTTGCCCGGACCGGGCACCGCGGTCGCGCGCCGAATTGCCGAACTGAAGCTGCACGAGTTTGCGCTCACTAGCGGCGCCGTACTGGAAACCGGGTGCGTTTACATCGTGCCGCTGATGGAGCGCCTGGCGTTGCCGCCCGATATCGACGCGGCGTCAAATCCAAAAAGCTCCACCGGCCGGCTCGACGTTTTCACCCGCGTGATCGCCGACGAGACGCGCGGCTTCGATCGCGTCGCGCCCGGTTATCACGGTCCGCTCTACGCCGAAATCAGCCCAAAGACATTTCCCGTGCTGGTGCGCGAAGGTTCGCGACTTTCGCAAATCCGCTTTCGCCGCGGTGACGCGCGGCTCGACGGCGAAGCCTTAAGCGCGCTGCACGCGCGCGAACGGCTGGTCGATCGCACTGAAGCGGTGATGGGAGAGGGCATTGCGGTCAGCGTCGACCTTTCGGGAGGGGGCGGAGAAAACGGCATTGTCGGTTATCGCGCCAAACGCCACACCGCCGTGATCGAGGTCGAGCGCCGCGCCGCCTATGACGTCGCCGACTTTTGGGAGCCGATTGCCGCGCGAAGCGACACGAGTCTCATTCTCGACCCGGACGAGTTTTACATCCTGGCTTCTACGGAGGCCGTTCAGGTGCCGCCCGACTACGCCGCCGAAATGGTGCCGTTCGATCCGCTGGTCGGCGAATTCCGTGTGCACTATGCCGGCTTCTTCGACCCGGGTTTCGGCTATGCCGGTGCTGGCGGATTCGGCTCGCGCGCCGTTCTTGAAGTCCGGTCGCGCGAAGTGCCGTTTATTCTCGAACATGGCCAGGTGGTGGGGCGTCTCGTTTATGAGGAGATGCTGCAACGGCCCGAGCGCCTTTACGGTACCGGCATCGGCTCAAACTATCAGGCGCAGGGGCTGAAACTGTCGAAGCATTTTGTCGCCTAGCCGCCTCGGCCCCACTGCGCTAAAGGCGGGATTAACCGCCGCAGGGGCAAAATTCTTGTGGCGTTTCCGCGCGAACGGCAGTTTTCTCAGGCTCGGGGGCAAACCTTTGAGGCAGGAGAAGCAGCGCATGCGCGCGCTCGTCCTGGGCATGGCGGCTTTTGCCCTAGTTGCGGCGGCACACGTGCTGACCGCCGGCTCAGCCGCCGCGCAATCCGGGTATGACCGCCCGGGCGGCGATTTTACCAACGGTCCGGTGCCGAGCGGCGATCCGGCGGTATGCGCGGCGCGATGCGAGCGTGAAAAGAACTGCCGGTCGTGGACGTTTTCCTACCCGTCGGCGTCAGGTGAGCCGGCGATGTGCTGGCTCAAGCGCGAGGTCAAGCGCACCATCCCGTCACCGTGTTGTGTTTCGGGTGTCCGCGGCGCGGCGCTGATCGAGCCGCACATCGGCGGGCTGGAATTTTCCATCGAGCGGGCGGGCGGCGACTACCGGTCCTTCGACATCCAGCCGGATCCGCATGGCAAAGCCTGCGCAGCGGCGTGTCAGGCCGATAATCATTGCCGGGCCTGGACCTATCGGCGGCCGGGCTACGGTTCCAACACCGCGCATTGTTTCCTAAAAGAAACCATCAAGCCGCCGAACCATCGGCCGTGCTGCATTTCGGGCGTCGTGCGGTAGTGTCGCGCCTGCGCGCGTACTCGTGAGCGCGCGCGGTCTCTTGTCCACGTCCCCGATCAAATTAGAGAGTTCGGAGAAAGTAGCCAGTGCCTGAAATTACCTGTGAAGACTTCCTTTTGGGGGGCGGCGAAATGGGGGCGCTGACGCGTGCCTATGACTGGACAAAAACACCCCTCGGCGCCCCCGCCAGTTGGCCACAGAGTTTGAAGACTGCGGTTCGCCTTTTGCTGACTTCCCAGCATCCAATGTTTATTTGGTGGGGGCCTGAGCTGATCCAATTTTACAACGATGCCTATCGGCAAACTATGGGGCCGGAACGCCATCCCAGCGCACTCGGGCAGCGCGGTCGCGATTGTTGGCAGGAAATTTGGGAAATCATCGGCCCGCAGATTGAATTGGTGATGTCAGGTAAAGGCGCGACGTGGCATGACGATCAACTCGTTCCCGTGACGCGCCATGGCCGGCGTGAAGATGTATGGTGGACTTATGGGTACTCCCCAATCGACGAAGGTGGCGAGGTGGGCGGAGTGCTCGTCGTCTGCAATGACGTTACTGCACAGCACTTGCTCACCGAACAGCTGAAGCAAGCCAATCTGCGGCTTGCCGACGAAAGTAATCGGCTGAGGCAACTCTTTAACGAAGCGCCCGGCTTCATGTGCGTTTTGCGAGGGCCGCAACACGTGGCTGAACTTGCCAACGCTGCCTATCTTCGGCTGGTTGGATCGCGCTCGCTTCTGGGCAAACCAGTTCGCGAGGCTTTCCCTGAGATAGAGGGGCAGGGCTTTTTCGAACTCCTCGACCAGGTTTACGCGACTGGCACACCATTTGTTGGTCGGAGATTGCCAATAGCTTTCCAGGGCGATAGCTCCGAGCCATTAGCACAGCATTTTCTTGATTTCGTTTATCAGCCTATTACTGACGAACGCGGCGACGTGTCCGGCATTTTCGTCGAAGGCAGTGACGTGACGGACCACGTACTTGCCGAACAGCAACAGCAGCTGCTGATTCGCGAACTGCAACATCGTGTGCAGAATACGCTCGCTACGGTGCAAGCCATCCTAGCTGCGACGGCACGCTCATCACATAGCATCTCCGATTTTCAAGAAGCATTTTCCGGACGCCTCGTCGCGCTTGGCAAGACACATTCGGTTCTTTCCGAGAATGAGCGGCAGATCGTGACGGTATTAGAGCTTCTCCGTTTTGAACTCGAGCCGTACGATGACAGGACCGGACGCCGCGTCGTACTTGAAGGGCCTTCGGTGGGCCTCCCGGCGATTATCGCCATTCCATTGGGCTTGGCATTCCATGAACTCGCGACCAATGCCGCCAAATACGGGGCGCTGTCGGACATTGCGGGCGTGGTGACGGTGAAATGGCGCACGGAAAGCGAGGATGGAAGGGATATGCTTCATATCCAATGGGTCGAGAACAATGGACCGGAGGTCGTCGAGCCGAAGCGCGAGGGCTTTGGGACGCGCTTGCTGAGGAGGGCGCTCCCCGCGCAAGCGGGCGCGCAAGTGACATTGAACTTCGCGCCAACGGGACTGCGCGTTGATTTATCAATGCCGCTCATAAAAGGCTCCGCGTGAATTCCGAGCTTAAGGAGAGTGATCGACATCGTGCCGGAGGCGGTTGAAACGACGTAGCGCGTCAAAGCCGAAACGGCGTTGCGGCAATCCACGAAGATGGAAGTGATCGGGCGAGTTACCGGTGGCTTGGCCCACGATTTCAATCTGCCGCCCGCAATCGTCGGCAATCTCGACCTAATTCGCCGGCGCAGCGCGGAGCAAACCGTGCGCAAATGCGCCGAAAGCGGCCAGGCCGAACCCGCCATCCTCTGATCGGCGGTCGACGAAGCTTCGCTGCCCCGCCCTTGATCTAGATCAAAGCCGCCGACCGCCCGCTCCGGCACATTAGTTTCTCCTGCAACTATCTGTTCGCGCGCCACCTTCAATCGACAGCGCGCGGCAAGAAGAGGAGGGACGAAAATGTCAGGACCGCATCATGAAACAGGTATCCGTGCATCGATCGGGGCGGCTTGGCAGCGATGCCTTGAATGGATCGGAGGCGGTGGCGGGTCGGAATTCAAATTTTTGGATGAGCAGAACGTTGAGCGGATGGCCCACGACGCCGGCGTAACCACCGAGGAACTCCGCGAGCTGGTGCGCCGCGGCTCGGCGTCGGCCGACCTTCTGCTCGAGCGCATGGCCGCACTCGATCTCGATAAAAACGAGGTGAAGAAAATCGAGCCGGAAGCATTCCGCGACCTGCAGCGCGTTTGCACCATGTGTGAGAGCCAAGGCAGGTGCAAGCACGACCTTACGCGCGATCCGAGCGATCCGGCATGGAAAGGCTATTGTCCGAATGTCGAAACGCTCAAGGAGCTTGATGCGCTTCCCTGGGCATCGCGTGCGGAGGTGTAGCGAAGCCGAGTGTCTAAGTCATGGCACCGACGTTGAGCCTGAAATGCAAAGAATGGTTCATCGAATACTCGGACAAAGATCGGATTGAAGGTCCCTATGAAACGGCGGCCATGGCGTTGCAGGTTGGCTTGGCCGCCGTTGCCGAAGCGCGCCGACAAGGGCAATTCTTTACTTTGTCAGTACGCGACAATCATGGCATCGCGCGGGAATGCAAACTGATCGACAAGCCCGAACGGGATACGTGCTTTCAGTGTGAAAGCTTGTGGACCAACGAACGCAGCTCGGTTACGCCGCGCTGTCCGCTGCGAGCGGCACTCAGCGTCTATAAAGATTGAATCCGAATGCGAATGTTAGAATCGGACCACCAGCTGGTGCTGCGCACTGGCGCCCGCGCTCGTTTGCGCCACCGGTCCGGTGTTTCCTTCATGGCGCACAACCGCCATTTCGAACTTCTCTCGCCCGCCGGAAATGACCGCGGCGGAACGCTCAGCTCAACTTTGTCGCAAGGCGGACCCTACTTCACCGGCTCGGTCAGGAAGCGCTCGTTGGAAGATTTCAGCGCCGGCTCATCAATCACCGCGACGGAAGTCTGCTGTCCTTCCAATAACTGCCGCAACGTTTCGATTCCCTTGGTGACGTCTTCCGCGAACTTCGGCGCGACCTGATCGAGGAAAGCCTTGTCTTTCGCCTTGGGCTTGGCGATCCGCATTTCCAAGTGCGTCGTACCGTCTGGCAGATCCCGCAACGCGCGCGTCATCACCACCTTTGGCGCGCCCGGGATCGGAAGCTGGGCGCTCAGCGTGAAATAGTCGAATGGTCGCCAATCAAGCAGCTCCTCGATGATCGCATCTTTGCCGTGCATGCAGTGCACCTGAGTGCCGACGCCCCTGCGTCGATTACTCGAATGCTCGACAAGCGCATCGGTGGGCCACCATCTCTGCCACTGACTGGGCACAGTGAGATATTCCCACAGCGCCTGGCGTGGCGCGGCGAAATCAAACTCGAGGATCGCGTAAGCATCTTCCCGCGTGATTTCAACGCGCGTTTGCTCGTTCTCCTTCCGCCACGCCTCCGTGAGGTCGCTAAGCCAGAGTTTCACGTCGCCGATGATGTCGATGTTTTCGTGATGCTCCACTAAGCCTTGCGCCACCGGGTCGATACCTACCGTCTGGACGCAGGCGTCGCTGTAAACCGTATAGGCGCGGCTGCCTACCTTCTCGCCGACCGTGTTTTTGAGCAGTCTGTGGACCAGGATCACATCGCGTCCGGCGAGTTCTTCGCGGCCGCCCATCTTTTGTTTCACCATCTCGCCGTGGTGGGCGACGAACTTGAAATCGAGATCGCCCATCGCGGCGCAGGCTTTGCACTCGCACACCGAGGCTTGCTTGATGTCGCGCAGGCGCCGGCGGAACTTGAAATAAGCCTGCTCGATGAGATCTTGCAGCATCGAGCCGTCGATTTTGGCGGTCGCCGCGTAGACGAAAGCGGCGTCGCCCTCGAACTTGGCAAGGCGGAAGGGCGGTCTTAAGCCTTTGACCACCGTGTCCATAAGATCGGCGATGATGTCCTGCGCGTGGTCGAGTTCGACCCCGGCGAGGAAGCTCGTGTAGCCGGAGATATCGGCAATGACGAAGTAGGCCGATTCAGGATTCGGAAGCATTGCAATCTCCCTCGGAGCGGGCAGGAATGAAATAGTAATCGGCAACTGTACAGGCCCTCGACGTGCGCGGCCGGCACCAAGTTCAGGAAGTTCTCGTCAAAATAGGTGCCTGGCGCCGTAGCGCCTACCGAAGGCAGCAGAATTATCCTTCATTTCCATAGCGGTTTAATCTGCGCAAGCTTGTTAGCGGCTTTTTCCGCGCCTTCTAACAATGGTTGGATTTCGGCGCCCTCTTGGCCGGTGACGAAACCAGCCGCAAAAACTTGCTGAGGGCGTGTCCTCCGCGGCGTTCCGGCAACTAGTTTGGACGCCATTTTCCGGTCCACCCTTATGTCATTGAGGGCCCCCAGTTGGTCCTGCAAAGCCTCCAGGCGTTCCTGGAAGGCCGACAAACGTTTCTTCGACTTGCGGCCGCTGAACAGATTCTCGAAAAAGTCGCACGCGTATCGCAGCTTCTTGGCGGCAATCCGAAGTTTGTGCTGCTGTCGCTCATCAAGCTGTCGAAATCTTTTTGCTTTCTTTATAATTTTCTTGCGGCGTTTTGCGAGAATATCGCTAGCAGAGCGGTCGATCGGTTGATCGCCATAACGACGCGAGCGTTTGGCCCAGCCCCCAATCTCAAGCCATTGCATCGTATCAAGAAGAAGCAAGCGGTACCGCGGCGAATTGACCGCGTTTTTGGCTTTAGCGAAGGCCGCGTCTCGTCGCGACGCCACCGTGCCTGCCAATTCTTTCATTCCACGCTTACCGGGCGCTACCCCGCGCAACGGTTGGATCTCATTTTTCTGGTAGACATCGAATTCTCGCGCGGGTGCGAGTTCGCCTGTCAGCCATTTTAGTTCAGATTTGATTCGCTTCGTCTGCCTGTCGCCGAGCAACTCTCCGAATAATGATATGGCAGCGCGTATTCGCCGTAGACCGACGCGCATCTGGTGGACGCCTTCGGAGTCGAAGTTTTCGACGGCCGGTCCATTAGCAGCAATTTGACGTAAGGCCGAACGGCCGATGCTGCGAAATGCGTCCGCCGTACTGATGCCGCGCCGAACGCTGATCTTCTCAGCAGGACGAGCCCCGGTTTCTTTCTTCTCAATGAGATCATATCCCTGCTCCGATTTGCTTTTGAGTGATAGGGTTGCGGGTACACGCCGCGTGATTTGTCGCGCGAGCTTAAACACTCCGCTGACCTTGCCGCGCTTGAGCTCAAGCTCCAATTCCCCAACAGGGGTGGATCGCCGACTCGAGCTGATTTGGCCGCGGTCCAGCGCCACCTCTATAAGGGCTCGGTTCTTACGGACAGGTATGCTCGCGCGGTGAATGCGCGTCTCGAAAACGGGCTCCAGATGTCGCTTAAGCTTCTTCGTCAGCAGAGGTGCGAGTGGGGTCCCGCGGGCTTCGCGAAGATTGGGAAGAGCTCCCTTGATCTCATGCTCCCATTCACCCCTCCGGAAGGAGCCGTTAAATCCACCGGATTTGACAGTCTGGAAAAATTTGTCGCCACGGCGGCGCACGCGTAGCGTAACGCCGTTCCTTGCGAGCTTGTGCGTCGGCGTATCAAAGTAAACTGATACGAGGTCCTCTTCCTCCGATGGCTTTCCGCGCAGCGTTGGTGAGTCTTTCAACTTTCGAAGTTCCCGCGGACGCACCTGGAATTTCAATTCGATCTCTTTGCCCATCTTGCCAAATCCAGTGACGCCCACTCATTGAACTCACAATTTGCCCGCAGGTGCCAAGCAAGTTTTACGAAACTTCTGTGACATGGGAACCAAGCATCCAGTCCGCCCTTGGAAAGAAACTGGCGCGAAGTGACGCGTCGCTGAGGGAGTTGCAGCCTATGTCAGATGCAACGTTCAACGAGACGGACATTCTCTCGCGAATGGACGAGTCCAATGTCACGAAGCAACATTGGAAAGTCATGTTCATCTCGGGCATGGGCTTTTTCACCGATGCGTATGACCTTTTCATCATCGGCGTAGTCATATCAATCCTGAAGGACGAGTGGCATCCGTCCCCTTGGGCGGTTGGCCTTGTCACATCCACAGCGCTGCTGGCTGCAGCCTTCGGGGCCATTATTTTCGGCCGCGTCGCCGACATGCTCGGACGCAGACGTATATACGGCTATGAGGTCCTCGTGCTCGCCGCTGGAGCTATCGCGTCGGCCTTTTCGCCCGACATCTGGTGGCTAATTGGGTTTCGCATCATTCTCGGCATTGGCATCGGCGGCGATTATCCGGTCAGCGCTACGCTGATGAGCGAGTTTTCCGGCAAGAAGAGCCGCGGCATGATGGTGTCGTTGGTGTTCGCAATGCAGGCTGCAGGCCTTATCGTCGGACCGCTTCTGGCGGCGGCTTTTCTCGCCTCGGGATTGTCGAAAGATCTGGTGTGGCGCCTTCTGTTTTCGTCTATCCGTTTTTGATCGTTTACGGCATCAGCTATTTCTTCACAGAATTCGGGCCGAACGCGACGACATTTGTTTATCCAGCCGAACTCTTTCCTGTGGCAGGATGTACCACCGGCCATGGAATCGCCAGCGACCGGCAAGCTCGGCGGCTTCATCGGCGTGTTCTTGTTTCCTATCCTGTTGAGCGCGGGCGGTCTCCTTGCCGCCGAATCGATGGCCGCCGCGGTGAGCGTGCTCGGCATCTTGGTGACCGTCTTGATGCTACCCGAAACTAAAAACAAGAGTCTCGAGGAGCTCAACATTGATGAAGGGGAAACATCCACAAGCCGCCACAACATTACTTCTTTGCCAAAGCGTCTTTGACGCATTTTTGAACCATCTTATGCCGCTGCCACCACGACGTCTCATTAAATTTAGCGTAGTCCTTGACCTGAGCTTTGCAAGAAGTGGTAGCTTGCTGCAGCGCCGCTTTGTCAGCGTCTGTCGCGGCGGCGGCAGACCAAGGAGAAAATGTCGCTCCGCAGATGAGGACCGTGCTCATAAGCCCGACCAGTTTATTCATTTGACGAACCCCTCGTTTTCTCGTGCCCCAATGCAGATTAGAAAGTAAGTCACAACTTTTGCAATCCCCCGCAGTCAGCAATAGTTTTCCGCGTCTCGTTGTGAAGGACGGACTATTTAACATCACCGGGTGATTGGACCCCAGTCGTTATGCGACAGAGGGAACCGAAAGGCGAAACTGATCGTGTGAGATCATCGCGGTCGGGAGGTGACCGTGCGCTGAGGGGTCAGATAAAGCGGCACTTGTTTAAAACTTCATCGCTGCACCACAAGACGGACAAGCGTCACGCGGCTGTCGCATAGGCCAATCAAGCTGTGAAGGACACGACTGGCTGATTGCGTCGGTAACTGCACCGAGGCATTGCCCGCACCGGGAGGGTGAAATGAAAAGTGCCTTGAAAATAGCTTTTGCGGTCATCTGCGGCCTGTCGGCTGGCGGGGGCGGCGTTCAGCTCTTGCACGCCCAATCCAAGCCACCTGCGTTCGTGGTCACGGAAATCGCGGTCAAAGACGAGGACGGCTATACGCAGAACTTCCTCAAGGCGGCTCAGAAAGATATTGCCGATCACGGCGGTAAGTATGTGGCCGGAGGCTATCACAAGACCCTAAGTCTGGCGGGCAGCGAACCGCCCAACCGTGTGGTCATTCTTCAGTTCGCCAATATGGACGCGGTCAAGGAGTGGCGCGATCAAGGCGCCATGGATCTAGAGAACTCCGTCGGTAACAAATACGCCTCGTTCCGCATCTATGCTGTCGAGGGCGCGACGCAGTGAACTAAGGTTTAAGTTACGGGAGCCATCCGGGGAGTGCCTGAAGGCTGGTGGTTTGTCGGTCATTCCCACCACCTCTGTCCGTGAGCTCGCAGATTCGCGGAATCGGTTGCGAAAGGTTGAGTTGCAACCGTTAACAATTTCGCTCGCCGGATTTGAATGAGAAACTTCTGGAGAGTGACTGGTTCCGGCCGGTACCTTCAGGGGATTCTGGCCCTTTCCGAATGCCGTGGTCCCTTTCGAATTTATCGTGTGGTCCATTTTGCTCGACTTAGGTTATGATGCCGACGGGGCGTAACCCGAGTTGGAGTAACGCATGCTGCCGAAGTCTGCGACCCCGCGCTTCGAATGTCCTCACTGCGGCGCAGGATACAAGCTGGTCCGAGTCGAAGCGGACTCTGAAACGATCGATCGCCAGATCACTTGCCGAAAATGCGGCGCGCCCCTTCAGGGACGCCAAGGCAGCGTGGTGTTCAAATACTTCCTAGTGGACCATCCCGGAGCCCAAGCGCGCTAGGAGCGATCATCAGCTCTGTCATCCGGCCGTCACCTGCGACCTTGATAATCTGGGGTACTATGTCCCCAAGACCTGCTGAGCCCTAGCGGTAAACCTGACCGCTGGGGCTCTTTTCCAGATCGAACTGCCGGCCCCGCCATTTGCTCCCCGGTCGTACGGCTTAGCCGGTGCCGCCGACGGTGATGCGGTCGATGCGCAGCGTCGGCTGGCCGACGCCGACCGGCACGCCTTGACCGTTCTTGCCGCAGGTGCCGATGCCGTCGTCGAGCTTAAGATCGTTGCCGACCATGGAAATGCGGTTGAGGTCGGTCGGCCCGTTGCCGATCAGCATGGCGCCCTTGATCGGCGCGCCCTGTTTGCCGTTCTCGATCCGATAGGCCTCGGTGCATTCGAACACGTATTTACCCGAGGTGATGTCGACCTGGCCGCCGCCGAAATGCACAGCGTAGATGCCGTTCTTCACCGAAGCGATGATCTCTTGCGGGTCGCTTTTGCCGGCGAGCATGTAGGTGTTGGTCATGCGTGGCATCGGCACGTGCGCGAAACTTTCGCGGCGTCCGTTGCCGGTCGGCTTCATGCCCATCAGCCGCGCGTTCTGCCGGTCCTGCATGTAGCCGACTAGAATGCCGTCCTCGATCAGCACGGTGCGATTGGTCGGCGTGCCTTCGTCGTCGATGGAGAGCGAGCCGCGGCGGAGCGCAATGGTGCCGTCGTCGACAACCGTCACGCCCTTGGAGGCGACGCGCTGGCCCATGAGACCGGCAAACGCCGAAGTCTTTTTGCGGTTGAAATCGCCTTCCAGCCCGTGGCCGACGGCCTCGTGCAGCATGACGCCGGGCCAGCCGGAACTGAGCACCACATCCATTTCGCCGGCCGGCGCCGGGACGGCCTCCAGGTTGGTCAACGCCTGCCGTATCGCGCTGTCGGCCGCCTGCTGCCAGCGGTCGGTGACAATGAAATCCTCATAACCTTCGCGGCCGCCGTACCCGGCGCTGCCGGTTTCTTGCTTATCGCCGTCGCCGACGACGACGGACACGTTGACCCGCACCAGCGGGCGCACGTCGCGATAGGTCTGGCCATCGGCGCGGACGATCTCGACCGCCTGGAAGGTGGCGCCGAGACTGACGGAAACTTGCCGCACGCGCGGATCTTTGGCGCGCGCATAAGCGTCGATGGTTTCGAGCAGGCGCGCCTTGGTCTCGAACGCCGGGCTGCCGAGTGGACTGTCTTCACCGTAGAGTTTGACATTGGTGCGCGGCGGCGGTCCGGCGTACTGGCCGGCATAGCCGCCCTTGACCGCGCGCACCGCGTCGGCGGCGCGCGCAATCGCCGCTTCCGAGAGGTCCGAAGCGTGCGCATACCCCACCGCCTCGTCTTTCACTGCGCGCAGGCCAAACCCTTGCGAGGTGTCGTAAGTCGCCTGCTTCAGGCGGCCATTATCGAACACCAGCATTTCGGCCTGGCGGTATTCGAGGAACAATTCGCCGTCATCGGCGCCGTCAAGGCCGCGCGAAATGATCTTGGCAAGCTCATTCCGATCGAGCCCGGCGCGGTCGACCAGCGAAGAAGGGGAGGAGGCCATACTTTATCTCCAAGGGCATTTTTCTTATGGTTCCACCTAGAGATAAGCGATCTGGGAAGAAATTTCTACGGCCAGACGCGGCTCATAATCCTCGCCCTGAGGCGCGACCCCGACCTGATCGGGACGGCCTCGAAGGGCGACGGCCCGAGCGCATCGGCTGGATTCTTCGAGGCCCACGCTTTCGCGCGGGGGCCTCAGGATGACGGAGATGATTAGCTCGACAGCCGTTCGATCTCGGCACCGCAGCGGCCGAGCTTGTCCTCGAGCCGCTCGAACCCGCGGTCGAGGTGATAGACGCGGTTGACAATGGTTTCGCCTTCGGCGGCGAGCGCGGCGATGACCAGCGAGACCGACGCGCGCAGATCGGTCGCCATCACCGGCGCGCCTTTGAGCCGCTCCACGCCTTCAATGGTTGCCCGCTCGCCGGCGAGCGCAATGCGCGCGCCGAGCCGCACCAGTTCCTGCACGTGCATGAAGCGGTTTTCGAAAATGGTCTCGACGATCTGCGAGGTGCCATGCGCGCGCGTCATCAGCGCCATCAACTGCGCCTGCAAATCGGTGGGGAAGGCGGGGAAGGGCGCGGTGGTCACCTCGACCGGCCGGAGGTCGCTGCCGTTGTGGGCGATGCGAATGCCCCGATTGGTCGGGGTCACTGTCGCGCCGGTTTGCGTCAGCACGTCGAGCGCGGCTTGCAGCAACTCCGGACGCGCATTCTGCAACAGCACGTCGCCGCCGGCCATCGCGACCGCCATGGCGTAGGTGCCGGTCTCGATCCGGTCGGGCAGCACCGCGTGGCGCGCGCCGTGAAGTTTTTTGACGCCCTCGATTTCAATGCGATCGGTGCCGGCGCCGGTGATGCGCGCACCCATCTTGTTGAGGCAGTCGGCGACGTCGCCGATTTCCGGCTCGCGCGCGGCGTTCTCGATTACGGTGGTGCCGTCCGCCAGCGCTGCCGCCATCAGCGCGGTGTGCGTGCCGCCGACGGTGACTTTGGGAAACACGATCTCCGCGCCGTGCAATCCGCGCGGCGCTGACGCCACCACGTAGCCGCCGTCGATGTCGATGACGGCGCCGAGCCGCGCCAACGCCATCAGGTGCAGATCGACCGGCCGCGTGCCGATGGCGCAGCCGCCTGGCAACGACACCTTCGCTTCGCCGATGCGCGCCAGCAGCGGCCCGATCACCCAAAAGCTTGCGCGCATGCGCGACACCAGATCGTAGGGCGCGGTGGTGTCGACAATGTTCGCGGCCGAGATGTGCAGCGTTTGTCCGTGGTCGGCGGTTTCGCCGGCGCGCTTGCCGCCGACCATGACGTCGACGCCGTGATTGTTGAGAATGCGCTGAAGCAGCACCACGTCGGCCAGCCGCGGCACATTGTCGAGGGTGAGCGTCTCCTCGGTGAGGAGGCTCGCGATCATCAGCGGCAGCGTCGCGTTCTTCGCCCCGGAAATCGGAATGGTGCCGTCGAGCCGCCGGCCGCCGACAATACGTATGCGATCCATCATCACCCCCGCGGGAATCTCCCGCTAATCCCTCAAGCCTTAATCGCTGCCTCGATTGCGGCGAAAGTCGGGACCCTTTTCGTTGCGCTCGCCCGACATGACGTCATCGCTGCCTTCATTCTCGGTGCGGCCGCGCGCCTGCGCCTTACGGCGCTTCAAGTTTTCCCGCAACGCCGCGGCGAGCCGCGCCTTGCGTCGCGCTTGTTGTTCCTCTTTACCGCGCGAAATCATCACTAAAGTTTAAGGCAGCGGCAAAATGTGCGGCGCGAAAAAGCCGAGCGACAGCACGGCGAGCCCCACAGCGCCAAGCCCGCCGGCAAGCCAGACCAGCGCCATGATGCTGGTGATCACAGCGGCCGAGCAGAGCACAATGCCGATCTGAAACGCCGCCGAGGCAATTTCATAGTGATGGTATTTATCGAAAAAAAGGTCGCGCCGCTTCTGTTCCTCTTCGGCGCGCGCGGAAAGCTCCTTGCGGCCTTCTTTGGTGTCCGGCTCCGAATCGTACCGCGCGGCGGTTTTGTGCCAGGCGTCGATCTGCTTCGTCATCGCCGCCTTCACCGCCGGATCTGCGGCAGTTTCCACCTCGAGCGCAAGCGCTTCGGCGGCAGTGCGCACCGTGGTCATGCGCACGGTTTTGGCCTGGAAGAACGACCACAGATTCGCCAACTCGACGTCGGCGCTGATCGCCTCGGTCTGCGCGCCTTTGCCGAGCGTCTCCGAGAACGACAGAAACAGCGCGAGAATGGCGATCACCAGCGCTATTCGCTTGTCCTCGCGGCTCGCTTCCCTGGCCGTTTCGGCCTGTTCCATTTGTTCGTGCGCGTCCGACATTTTGTGCCCCAGTTGCCCGGCAGCCCGCTGGCTCGGCCCCGAGATGACAGATACCACACTCACGCGCGCGGATGGGCGGCGCGGTAAGCCTCGATTAACCGGTCGGCGTCCACCTCGGTGTAAATTTGCGTCGTCGCCAAAGAGGCATGGCCCAACAGCTCCTGAATCGCGCGCAAGTCGCCGCCGCGGGCGAGAAGGTGGGTTGCGAACGAGTGCCGCAGCGCATGCGGCGTCGCGGTCTCCGGCAGGCCAAGCGCACCGCGCATCCGCGCCATCGAAAACTGGACAATGCGCGGCGACAATGGCCCGCCCTTGGCGCCGACGAACAGCGGACCGTCGGCCGGTAAATCGTACGGACAGATGTCGGCATAGTCTTCGATCAACTGCCGGACTTGCGGCAGCACCGGGACCATGCGTTGCCGCCGGCCTTTGCCGGTCACCGTCACGGTGTCGGTCATCCGTCTGAAATCGGCGCCCGTTAGGCCCAGCGCTTCGGAAATGCGAAGCCCGCTGCCGTAGAGCAGCGCCAGCACCGCGGCGTCGCGCGCCTGGATCCACGGTTCGGCGTCGGCGTCGGCGAGGCCGGGATCGGCAACGCGCTTGGCGGAAGCAGCCGGCAGCGGCCGCGGCAGGGTCTTGCCGATTTTTGGGCCGCGCACGGCGGCTAGCGCGCCGGTTTTGCCTTTGCCGGCGCGTTCCAGATAACGCGCAAAGCCGCGAAGTCCCGCGAGCGTCCGCATCAGCGAGCGGCTGCCGACGCCGTCTGATCGCCGCGCGGCGAGAAAAGCGCGGACGTCGGCGGGCGCGAGGCTGGCGAGCGCTTTCAAGGAAGGCGCGCCGCCGAGATGCTCCGCCAGAAAGCCGAGGAACTGCACCACGTCGCGCCGGTAGGCTTCGATGGTCTTTGGCGAATAATTCCGCTCACCGCCGAGGTGATCGAGCCAGTCTTTCAATTCGGCCGCGACGGCGGGGGCGACGAAGTCCAATTCGAGCTTTTTGTTCATTGGCGCTTGTGCCGCATCATCCGCCCCCCGCGCAGCGGGGGAGGGGGACCGCCCAAAGGGCGGTGGAGGGGGCGTCCGCGAATAAGCACGATTTGCGGCCGAGGCCCCTTCCACCATGCTTCGCATGGTCCCCCTTCCCCGCTTCGCGGGGCAGGATAAGAGCGCTCCCTTTCCCCTTCCTAAACCCCCCGGAATCGGCCCACTCTGCCCATGATCCGGAAAAGTGGCGGCCGGTTTTCCGAAAAGATCATGCGCCACTAAATAAGCTCAATGCCCAAGCGTGTGGTCGATGTCCTCGTCCCGGTCGCCCTCGACCGGGCCTATTCCTACCGGGTGCCGGAGGCGCTGGCGCTTGCGCCCGGCGACATCGTCTCGGTGCCGCTCGGCGCGCGCGGCGACGCGACCGCGGTAGTATGGGCGGAAAACGCTAAACCCAATCCGCGGCTCGACAATCGGCTCAAGGACGTCGACGAAAAACTCGACCTGCCGCCGCTCAAAGACGAGCTGCGCGGCTTTGTCGATTGGGTGGCGAACTATACGCTCGCCTCGCGCGGCATGGTGCTGCGGATGTGCCTGCGCATGGGCGAGCATCTCGGCGCCGAGCGCGAGCGCACCGGCGTGCGCCTTGCCGGCGCCGCGCCCCAGCGCATGACCGCGGCGCGTGCCCGCGTGCTCGGGCTTTTGGCCGACGGCCTTTTGCGCGGCAAGAGCGAGGCGGCGCGCGAGGCCGGCGTCTCTGTCGGCGTGGTCGACGGCCTGATCGACGAGGGCACGCTGGAAACGCTCGTGCTGCCGCCCGAGCCGGTCGCGGAAAAACCCGACCCGGATTTCGTCACTACCGAATTCACCGCCGACCAAGCCGCCGCCGCCGCCAGGCTGAAATCAACCGTCGGCGAGGGCAAATATTCGGTGACGCTGCTCGATGGCGTCACCGGTTCGGGCAAGACCGAAGTTTATTTCGAGGCGGTCGCCGACGTGATCCGCGCCGGCCGGCAGAGTCTCATCCTCATGCCGGAGATCGCGCTCACCGCACAATTCCTCGACCGCTTCGCCGCGCGCTTCGGCGTGCGCCCGGCGGAATGGCATTCGGAAGTTTCGCCGCGCAAGCGCGCGCGCACCTGGAAGGCCGTCGCCGACGGCGAAGTCTCGGTCGTGGTCGGCGCGCGCTCCGCGCTGTTTCTGCCCTACGCCGATCTCGGGCTGATTGTCGTCGATGAGGAGCACGACCAGGCCTACAAGCAGGAAGACGGCGTGCGCTACCACGCCCGCGACATGGCGGTGGTGCGCGGCCACATCGCCGGCATCCCGGTGGTGCTGTCGTCGGCGACGCCGTCGCTCGAAACCGAAGTCAACGCCCGGCGCGGCCGCTATCGGCGGCTGGCGCTGCCGGAGCGGTTCGGCGGGCAGCGGATGCCGTCGGTCGAGGCGATCGATCTGCGTCACGAGCGGCCGCCACCCCGCCGCTTCATCGCGCCGACGCTCGCCGGCGCGGTGCAAACCGCGATCGGGCGCGGCGAGCAGGCGTTGTTGTTCTTGAACCGCCGCGGCTACGCGCCGCTGACCTTGTGCCGCGCCTGCGGCTTCCGCTTTTCCTGTCCGAACTGCGACGCCTGGCTGGTCGATCACCGCTTCCGCCGCGAGCTGGTCTGCCATCACTGCGGCTTCGCCATGCCGCATCCGGCCAATTGCCCGCACTGTAACGCGGCGAATTCGTTTGCCGCCGTCGGCCCCGGCGTCGAGCGCCTGGAAGAAGAAGTGCGCGAATTATTTCCCGGCGCGCGCGTGCTGGTGCTATCGTCCGATCTGGTCGCCACCGTCGAGCGCCTGCGCGAAGAACTCGACGACGTCGCGCAAGGCAAGTTCGACATTGTCATCGGCACCCAGCTCGTCGCCAAGGGTCATCATTTTCCCAAGCTCAATCTGGTCGGCGTGATCGACGCCGATCTCGGGCTCTCGAACGGCGATCCCCGCGCCGCCGAGCGCACCTTTCAGCTCCTGCATCAGGTGGTCGGCCGTGCCGGCCGCGACGCCGGCATCGGCCGCGGCTATTTGCAGACCCACCAGCCCGAGCATCCGGTGATGCGGGCGCTGATCGCCCAGGACCGGGACGCCTTCTACGCCGCCGAAATCGAGATGCGCGAAAAGGCGCACTATCCGCCGTTCGGCCGGCTGGCGAGCCTCGTCGTCTCGGGAACCGATAAGCACGAGACCGCGGGCTACGCGCGCGCGCTCGCCCGCGCCGCGCCGCAAGTGTTGGAGCCTGAAGTCTTGGAGCCTGACTTGCTGGCGCCGAAGCCCGACGCCACGGCGGCTTATGTCGCATCGGCTGAAGCCGTGCGCGTGCTCGGTCCTGCCGACGCGCCGCTGTCTCTGGTGCGCGGCCGCCATCGCATGCGTTTGTTGGTGAAAGCGCCGCGCGGCTTCGATCTGTCGGCTTATCTGCGCGAGTGGCTCGCGAACGCGCCGAAGAAACACGGCGACATCAAGCTCGAAGTCGACGTCGACCCGCAGAGCTTTTTGTAGGTAGAAGTCGATGTTTGGCGCCGATCCCCCTAAGATCTATTATTTGTTGGTCCTCGAGACCGACGCCCCCTCTGACATTACTCCCTTCCAGGGCTTTTCCGTAAGTTGGGCCTATCTTAACTGGGCGCTGCATCGACTAGCGACTCTGCCCGCCGATGTTTTGGAGCGAAGCTACAAATTAGACGATGTATTAACGCAGCGAATGGGCGGAGCCCGCCCCCTAAAGTGGATCCCGATCAACATTGGGGCACTTGAGCAGCTGACCTCGGGTCAAATTGGCGTTTTCACGGTCTGTTTTTCTGGGGAAAAGGACAGCGCGCTACGAACGCAAGTGTGGGTCGATACTCTTCCAAATCCCGTCCTTCATGTTTCCAACATGAAAATTGATGGAGCGGCTCACGCCGACGAATTTAACGATGGCTGCTTGCACGACTATTGCCTTAACGCGTTTACGGCGCGATCGGGAAATCTGTTGATGGGCCTCCTCGCGCCCTCACCTCGCATAATTTTTACGCCAAGTAATCTTACGAAAATTCTGTTGCTGTCCGCTTTTTCTGAAGATGATCAATTAAAAATGTTGCTGAGACGGGCGTTGGAAGTGACGAAGCAAAGTTGGGAAGGTAAGGTAGTTCTGGTAACGAAAACCGCGCGGTCTAAATCAGAGTTTGTTGATGCGCCGTGACCATCAAAAATCACGACGGATGTCTGGGAACTCCGGGGGACGGTGCGCATCCCCCCTATAGTTATACTCAGCGCTTGCGATACCCACGGGATCGATGCAGCAAGCCATGCTAGTGTCGGCAATGGCATTGTTCCACTTCGGCAAAAAAGTCCTCAATCGCCGCGGCACACTCCGCCGGCGCCTCGACGGCCTAGTGGCCGACCGGAAGGTGCACGGCTTTCTGCGCATTGAAGCGGTGGGCGAAACGCGGCGCCATCAAGCTCGAAATCGACGTCGATTCGTAGAGCTATTTGTAAGGGGCCGGTGGCGAAGCGAAAGCGGATTGGCAGGCTGCGCGCCTAGCCCTTTTGCGGCAGCATCAGATCCTCGGTCTTGAAGTAATGCCGCGCATAGGCGACGAGTTGCGCGTCGCTTGGATGATCGACGGTTTCGACGCCGACAATAATCTTCATCAGCTTGGGATCGTGCTGGTGAATGTGCTTGACCAGCTCGGTCTTGGCATTGGCCGGCCCGGTAATAAGAACCGCACCGGCGTCGGCAATCGATGCGGCGATGGCCTGGAGAAAGTTGTGATCCTCCGCCGCGTGCCCGCTGCCGATGGAATTTGCCTTGTGGTGGATGTGCCTGGTCGGATGATCCGGGTGCAACACCAGCCGTTCGACATCCGTCGGGCTGAAATGGAACACCCGCGCTTCATGATGATCGATCCAAATGACGGCGTGGTAGTGCTGAGTCACGGTATGAGTCCTTTCGAGCCGGATGGAATTTGCGGAAACAGTTGGCGGATGACTTATCGCCTTTTCTTGTTCGTTTTCTTCTTCGCGAAAATCGCGTTCCAGTTTTCCTTATAAGCCGCGGTGACCGGTTTTTGGCCTTCGCCGCGGCTATAGTTGGCAGGCGCCGCGGCGGCCGGCTCGCTGTCCGCGGACTTCGGAGCGTCTTTAGCCGCGGGACTTTCGACCTTCGCGGCGGCGTCGTTCTTTGGCGCCTTGTCGGTTTTTGCTGCCGTGCCGGTCTTCGCCGCCGTCTCGGTCTTGGAAACCGTCTCGGTCTTCGGAGCCGTGCCGGCTTTAGTTTTTTTGTCGTCGCTGGCCATTATCATTCCTCATGCGAGCAAGCTTAGCAGATCGAGCGGCTCTCCTGCGCTCGCTTCGCGAGCTGCGGCGCTAATATCGGCTTCGCTCACTTTGCGGGTAGCGCGGCGGCACATCGGCGGCATCGACGATCATCTTGCCGATCGGCCAGAGCGCGAGCCCGGCGAGCTTCAAATGCGCCCACGCGAACGGAATGCCGATAATCGTCACGGCAAGAAGCGCGGCGGTGATGAGGTGGCCGAGCGCCAGCCACCAGCCGGCGAGGATCAGCCAGATGAGATTACCAAGAAAGCCCAGCGGCCCGGTGCCGATGTTTTCCTCGCCGAGATATTCGCTGCGCGAGACTGCTTTTCGGCCGAACGGCAGCAGCGTGTAGGAGGCGATGTTGAACGCCGCCCGCGCCCAGGGCAGGCCGATGATGGTGATCGCCATGATCGCGGCGGCGATGAGCCACGCGACCGCCATCCAGATGCCGCCAAAGAACATCCACAGGAGATTAAGGAGAAGAGACAAGGGCGACATGGCAGCGGTCCGGTCGCTTGCCATCGTGTGCCGGTGGCAATGCGCGATTGTGAGCTAATCACGCCAACCGCCATCCGCCAGCCCGACCGGGGGCAGCGGTTCTGGGCTCCAGTTTTTTGGCTCCAGTTCTTGGGCTTTAGACCGGCGTTGGGCCATTTTCCTGCGCCTGGCCGTAAACTCGAGCCGGCAATCCATGCTGTTCGGATTACATCGAACGACGGTAAGCAAGCGTAGGGTGGGCAAAGCGAAGCGTGCCCACGTCAGCGTTGACGGACGTAGGCCGATCTGAATCTTCACGTCGATAAAAGCCGAGCCGTCGCGTGGGCACGGCGCGTTGCGCCTTTGCCCACCCTACAAGTTCACTAACCCGCTCTACGTCGCGGCCAAAAACTCCGAAATCTCCGTGGCGCATTCCGCCGGCGCTTCGACCGGCACCCAGTGGCCGGTGGAAAGGTGCACGACCTTCCGCGCGTTGAAGCGTTCGGCGAAGGACGGCGCGATGTAGGGGTCTTTGTCGCCCCAGATCACCAGCGTCGGTTTCGTTTTGGTGAGCATCTGAAAATCGCGTTCATACGCCGGGAAATTTTTCGGATCGGTGGCGCGATAAAGCCGCAAGACTTGTTTCTTCATGCGCGGCGTCATCAGCGCCCAGGTCTGGTCGATATGCGCTTGAGGCAGCGCGCGCGAGCCGCGGCGCAGTTCCTGCGCGAAGCCCATCTTGTTCATCACCGCCATGGCGATTTCGCCGAGAATGGGCGTGCGCCAGACCCGCGCCCAAAAATGCCAGTGGTAGTCGCTAAAGAACACGGTGTTGATCGCGACCAGACGGCGCACGGCGTCGGGATGTTTGACCGCCCAGGCAAACGCGAACGGGCCGCCGAAATCGTGCGCGATCAGATCGAGCGGGCGGGGGATATCCGCGGCCGTCAGAAATTGTTCGACGAATTGCGCCATGCCGTCGAGCGACGGCGTGTATCCGTCCGGCACTTCCGAATGGCCGAAGCCGGGCAGGTCCGGCGCGATGCAGCGAAAGCGCGCGCCGAGCCGGCTGGCGACGTCGTTCCACATCCTGCCGCTGTCGGGGTTGCCGTGCAGCAGCAGCACCGGCGGCCCGTCGCCCCATTCGGTGACGTGGATCGCGGCGCCGCCGACGCGGACGTCGCGCGTAGTCGCGGGGGTGCTTTCACTCGCGGTCATGGGCGTGCCTCGTGACTGCACATTGTACAGAGTCCACCGGGAAGAGTCGTACACGGAGAGGGTGGGGGGCGTGGAAGCCAGGGCCGACTTACCTCTCCCCGGTAGGAGAGGTGGTTCTCGCTTTTGCCTCAGCTCTGATTTCCCCGCTGCCGGAAAAATGTCGAGCAGTGCATGAGGGGCGCGAAAATCGCCTAGGCGGTATGGCGAACTGAGACTATCTTTGAGCATGGGAAAATCACCAAAGATTCGCATTGTCTTCAAGATCAAGCGCGTCGCCGAAGGCGATTGGCAATTCGAGGCTCACTGTCCCGGAGTTGAGATTCGCTACATCAAGGGCTTCAAGAGCAAAGCCGAAGCCGACGAGTGGCTGACGGGCACGGGCCGCATAGATTGGCTACGGTCGCAAGGCTACGCAAAATAGCACCGTCACTATTTCGTTGACATAGGACACCGTTTCGGATACTCTGCGGCGAATCTCGCTCTCAAAGGGTCGTGTTCTCGAGGCACACCTGAGCACGAGGAACGAGTGCGGTCCCCGCGCGCGGATTTGCAGTCCGTTCCCGGGCGGCTCTGGGTCCCCGGTCGACCGGCATAAAGACCGGTCCGCACGGAGCGTGCTTAACCGCGGCATTTTTTGGCGAAGCGGGCAAAACACATGTCAGCCGCCGCCGCGGGAAACCCGGTTCTGGGGCTGAGGCATCGGGGTAGAAGCCGGCGGCGAGTGCCGCGAGCGTGAGCGCCGAAAGGTGGGCGCGCAAATAAACTGCGCGCAGGCCGCGCTTGACGCGGACATTGGTAGGACAATGCGCCTATCGGCGCTCCGCTTCCCTTTTGTTGAAGCGCGAATTTTTCGTGGCTTAGTGACGGTGAGCAAGACTCGGGCGCGGAGGATGCGTTGCGAGAACGGTGTTGCTTATCCGTCCCCGCGAAGTGAAACGGAGCGGGGGAGGGGGACCATGCGAAAGCATGGTGGAGGGGGCGCCCCTCCCACCGCGATAGTGCGCGGTCCCCCCACCCCGCTGACGCGGGGCGGGAAAGTGAAGGCGCGCATACGCCCCGGAATGACACTACAGCCGGCTGATGACGGTATAAGCGAGATAAACAAACAGCGCCGAGCCGAGCACGGTGAGAAGGCCGGCGAGCAAAAAGTCGATGCGTTCGCCCGGTCCGGGCTGGGTGTCGGGGCTGTCGATGGCGATGGCGGTGCGGCGGAAACGCCAGGTCGCCAGCACGATCGTCGTGGCGCCGAGCGCGATCAGGATCAGTCCGGCGACATTGCCGACAAGCTGGCCGGTCGGCGACAGCGCCTTCCTCGCGAGCGTCTGGCCGGCGATTTGCAAAAACAGGTCGAACCGCTCGACCAGGAAGCCGAACGCCATCACCGCGATGGCGGTGCGGATCCAGGCGAGAAACGTGCGTTCGTTGGCCGCGTGGTCGCTGTAGTGCTCGATCATGTTGGCCGCCTCTGGCTGAGCAGCTTTACGTTTCGTTGAGGTAAAGCCTTAACGCATCATGCAGACGAATATCAAATAATGCGGGGCGTTCGCTTCCGCGTCGCGTCTTTCCAACGCCAGGATTTGTGATGGCCGATTCGATGTCCCGCTTTGCGCGCAGCTGGCTTTTGATCAAAGCCAGCATGGATGTATTGCGCAACGACAACGCGTTGCTGGTGCTGCCCGCCATATCGTCCGTGGTGACGCTTGTCGTCGCCGGCGGCTTCGTTGCGCTGGCGATGTCGAACGGGACGTTTGCCGCGATGCACGCGACGCACCGGCACGGTTCCGTGCCGCTCGAGTTCTACGTCTGGATGTTCTGTCTTTACGTCGTGCAGTATTTCGTCGTCATCTTCTTCAACACCGCGCTGATCGGCTGCGCCATTGTGTTGCTCGGCGGCGGACATCCGACGGTTTGGGATGGGCTGAAGCTCGCCGTGAGCCGCATCGGCGCCATTCTCGGCTATGCGATTATTTCGGCGACGGTCGGTGTACTCCTGCAAGTCGTTGCCGAAAAGCTCGGCTTTGTCGGGCGGCTCATCGCCGGCGGGCTTGGCCTCGCCTGGACGGCGGCGACGTTCCTCGTCGTGCCGATCCTCGCCGCCGAAGGCGTCGGGCCGATGCAAGCGGTCGAACGCTCAAGCGAGCTGTTGCGCAAGACCTGGGGCGAGAACTTGATCGGCAATGCCGGCATTTCGCTGGTGATGTCGATGATCTCCGGCACCATCGCGTTCGTTGGTTTTGGCGGCGGGTTCCTCCTGTTCAAGCGCGGCTACGAGGTACTCGGTGTTGCACTCATTTCCGCCGCGGCCACCGCTTTCCTTTTGGTGGTGCTGGTCAGTGCCGCGCTCGCCGCGATCTATTCCGCGGCGGTGTACTGGTATGCCGCCAGCGGGAAACCGCCGGTGGATTTCGGCGGCGATTTGATTTCGGCCGCCTTCACGCGCAAGGGCGCGTAGTTCCCCGGCTTATTCTGTCAACTTCCGTTTCGTCTTCGGGTGCTCGGCGCTGCGTGGTACAACGTGCTGGCCAGCGGCATTACAGCAACGGACGAGCGGCACCGGTCATGAAGAAAGCGGCAAAGATGAAAACGACGAGCGGCGCCAAAGAGGCAAAGGCGGGCGGCTCTCCGTCTCGCCTGATCGATGGGAGAATCAAGGAGCTCGGTGATTGGCGCGGCGAGACGCTGGCGCGGGTACGCGCCCTGATCAAAGAGATCGATTCCGAAGTCGTGGAAGAGTGGAAGTGGCGCGGCGTTCCGGTGTGGGAACACGACGGCATCATCTGTACCGGCGAGACCTACAAGGCGGTGGTGAAGCTGACCTTCGCCAGGGGCGCCGCGCTGGCGGATCCCGCGAAGCTGTTCAACTCAAGCCTCGAAGGCAATGTGCGGCGCGCCATCGACATTCATGAGGGCGAGAAGATCAATGAAAAGGCGCTGAAAGCGCTCATCGGCGCCGCCGTGGCCGCGAACATTTCAGCGCGCGCCGGCAAGAAAGCAAAGCGGTAGGGCAAAGCGAAACGTGCCTCGTCAGTCGGATGGTTCTCGCGGTCGATCTAAACATCTCGGCATCGCGTGGCCACGTGGTGTGCTGCGTCTGGATTGTGACCCTCAATCAATTAGCTGTTTCGCCAATCCGGCCACTTTGGGGTCGAGCGGCCGCGGCTTCAGGTGCAGTCCGTTACCCAAAACGTCGACCATGATGGTGAATGCCGCGAGCCGGCCGTAAAGCTTGTCATCGGTCGGCACCAGATGCCAAGGCGCGTTTAAGACAGAGGTCTTCTCGATCATGTCCTCGATGGCAATTTCGTAATCCGCCCAGCGCGAGCGGTTGCGAAAATCTTCGTTAGACAGCTTCCAGCGCTTGAGCGGGTTGGTCAGACGGTCCTTGAAGCGGCGAACTTGCTCGGCCGGCGTGATGTGAAGAAAGCATTTCACCAGCCGGATACCATCATCGACGATCATTTGTTCGAATTGATTGATCTCTTTGTAGGCGCGTTTCCATTCGGTCTTGCTGGCAAGCTTTTCGACCCGCTCGACCAGCACTCGCCCGTACCACGAGCGGTCAAAGACCACGATCTGGCCTGGCCCAGGCAGCTTCTCCCAAAATCGTTGCAGATAATGCCGGCCGTGTTCATGGTCCAGTGGAGCGGCGATCGGATAAACCTTGAAGCCGCGCGGATCCAAGGCCCAGCCCAGCCGGCGGACGATGCCGCCCTTGCCGGCCGTATCCCAGCCTTCGAGCACAATGACCGCACGTTCCTTTGTGCCGAGATAAGCCTGCTGGATCGATTGCATGGTCGTTTGCATCGATTCCAGGCGACGCTCGTAGTCGGCAAACGTGATCCTGGGATGGTTTATGAGCGCCGCAAGCTTCGGTCTTTCGCCGACGATGAAATCTTTCCTCTTCATAGCGGCCAAGGGCCACCAATTGCCGACGTCGCGCCTTGATCCGCATCAAAAATGCGGCTTTGCAGCAAACCTGCCGTGTTGCCCGTGCTTGACGCTGCGCCGATATCCGGCATCGTGTGCCGATGACGGCGCTGATCGAAACGGTTCTGTTGTTTCTCGCTGTGCTGGTGGTCGTCGCGGTCGTTGCGCGGCGGCTCAACACCGCGCCGTCCATCCTGCTGGTCGTCGCCGGCATTGTGCTGGCGCTCATTCCCGGCCTGCCGCGGCTGGAACTTGCGCCGGAACTGGTTCTCCTCGGCATCCTGCCGCCCCTGATTTATTCGGCCGGCGTCGCCATGAGCTGGCGCGAGTTCCGCTTCAACCTGCGGCCGATTGCGCTGTTTGCGTTCGGCTGCGTCATCTTCACCACCTGCGCGGTCGCGGTGGTCGCGTATTACCTGCTGCACATGCCGCTGGCCGTTGGCTTCGTGCTCGGCGCCATTGTCGCGCCGCCGGACGCGGTTGCGCCGCTTGCCATTGTCCGGCGTCTGGGACTGCCGCGGCGGCTGGTCGTCGTACTCGAAGGCGAAGGCCTCGCCAACGACGCGACTGCGCTCATCCTTTACCGCTTCGCCGTCGCGGCCGTCAGCGCCGGCGTGTTTTCACTGCCCCAGGCGGCCGGCGATTTTGCGCTTATCGTGGTCGGCGAAATCTTCTGGGGCATCGCCGTCGGCTGGGTGAGTTTGCGGCTTCGCCGATGGGCGCGCGACGCTCGCGTCGAAATCACCATGTCGCTGATGACGCCTTATGTGGCTTTTCTGGTGCCGTCGCAGCTTGGCGGTTCGGGCGTATTGGCGACGGTCGCTGCCGGGCTGTTCGTGAGCTGGAACGGGCCGCTGCTCATTCCCGCCGCGACCCGACTGCAGGGCATCTTTTTCTGGGACTTGGTGGTTTATCTGCTCGAAGGCTTTGTTTTCCTCGCGACCGGCATGCAGCTACGCACGGTGCTCGATCGTACCGATCTCGTGATGCTGCGCGACGTGCCTTTCACCATCCTGATCGTGCTTGTGGTGATCGTGGCCGCGCGCTTCATCTGGGCGTTTCCGTCGGTCTATCTGCCGCGCTGGCTGATCCCGCCGCTGGCGCGCCGCGACCCGGCGCCGCCGTGGCAATGGGCATTCTTGCTGGGATTCCTCGGCGTACGCGGCGTCGTCTCGCTTGCCGCGGCGCTCGCCATTCCCCTGACGACACTTTCCGCCGCGTCTTTTCCCGACCGCGACCTTATTCTTTTCGTCACTTTCGGTGTCATCATCGTCACGCTGGTCGGGCAAGGCCTTTCGCTTCCGGCGGTCGTGCGCGCGCTGGCGCTTCCGCATGATGCGGAGGACGAGCGCCGGCGCGAGCAAGACGCCGAAATCGCCGCGCGGCTGGAAGCCCTGAAAGTGGCCCAGGGCCGTCTCGATAAACTCGCCGCCGGCGGCGAAACGGACCCGGATGTGGTCGCGATCCTTCGTGCCCGCCATGACCACCGCGCTGTCCAATTGCCGGAGAATTCGGACGAGGCAGTGAAAACGCTTGCGGAAGCCGCCGAGCTGCGCGCGGATCTGATCGGCGCCGAGCGCAAATACATTTACCGGCTACTGCAAGAAGGAAAGATCACCGACGAGGCGCGCCGCCGTATTGAACGCGAACTTGACCTGGAAGAGGAGAGCCTTGCGTTTCGGCGGGAAAGCGAGCCCGACCCGCCGCTCTAACAGCGCCTCGCGGGTCTCGCCCGCGGCCGTTTCGCCGGCTTGTTGGCTCGTTTGCGCGGCTTGAACTTTTTGCGTTCGGCTATGGCCAGCGCGCGCTGCGCCCAAACCGCAAGCTCGTCCGGATCGTCGTAAAGCCGCTCCGGCAGGCGCCAAAAAGCGCGGGAAGGTCGGCCGATCTTTCCGGGCGTCTTGGCATGCGGATAGACGAAGGGTTTTGAGCCTTCGCGTTCAAAATCGGCAATGCTTGCCTCGTCGACGCGCAGATAAATGACGCCGTCGAAGGCGATCGCGAACGTCAGGCCCCCTGATGAGATGCCGGCACCGCCGAACATGCGGTTCACCGACACCGGCCCGAACCGGACGAACAACTCGCTGACGAATTCGGCATGCATTCCAGCGCGGCCTCCGTGTGAAGCCGCTACTTTAGCTGATCCGCCACCTTATCGATGCCGGCCTTCACGCAGGCTTCATCCTTCTCGCCGCCCGGCGCGCCGGAAGCGCCGGCCGCGCCAATCGTCTCTTCGCCGACCTTGATCGGCAGCGCGCCCTGAAACGCGATGATGTTGCTCAGGTGAATGAAGCCGAGGTTCGGGTTCTCCTTTAACCGCTCGACCAGTGCGCCTGAAGGCGCGCGAAGGGTGCGAGCGGTATAGGCCTTGCGAAAAGAGTTCTCCATGGTGTGCGGCGGTGTGTTGTCGCCGCGCACCTGTACAATGATCTCGCCGTTTCGCCCGACGACGGTCGCCGACACTGCGTAGCCGTTGGCCTTGCACGTTTCGATAGCGGTCTGCGCAATGGTCATGGCAATCGCGGCCGTCAAATCCTTGTGCTCGAGAAGCTGCGCCGGCGCCGGCGTTGCCGCGAAGGACAAAACCGCCGCGCCGGCAAGTGCAACGTGCCGAGGCATGAACGATCGCACGGCAATGCTCCCTGAATCGTAATCGGTGAAAAGTTCGAGTTTAGTGACGCGCCTAACGCCGTGTCGGAAATAGCGCCGCAGGAAAATCCGCCGCGTAGCGGCGCGGCCGCTCGCTCGGCTGATAGTCTGGATGCGGGTTGGGATCGGGCTCGACCGCCTTGCGATAAAGGTGCCAGGTCGCGTGACCGAGCAGCGGCAGCACTATCGTCAGCCCGAGAAAGAACGGGATCGAGCCGATGATCAGCAGCGCGGCGACAATGAAGCCCCACAATGCCATGGTGAACGGATTGGCGGCGACCACGCGGATCGAGGTATATAGCGCGACCGCGGCGCCGACGTCGCGATCGAGCAGCAGCGGGAATGAGATCGCGCCGAGTGTGAGCGCCACGACCGCGAACACAAAGCCGACCGCGCAGCCGACGACAATAAGCATCCAGCCGGCGTGCGTCGTAAATACGTCAGTGACGAATTGCGCAGCCGACGCTGGCGGGTGATAGCCGAAATTGGCGACATAGATCGCCTGCGCCACCGATAGCCAGACGAGAAAGATGGCCATCAGCATCAGGCTCAACACCACAATGGCGCCGAGCGAGGGCGAATGCAGCACGTCAAAAGCGTGGCTGGCCGAACTGTCGAGACCCGCCTCGCGCCGGCGGCTCAATTCATAGAGGCCGATAGCGGCGATTGGACCGATCAGTGCAAAGCCGGCTGCGATGGGAAAGGCGAGCGGCAACGCCGCATAGCCGAACGTCACCGCGACCAGAAGGATTCCGATAATGGGATAAATCACGCACAGGAAGAGCGCGTGGCTCGGCATGGCGGCAAAGTCATCGCCGCCGCGTTTCAACGAGTCCCATAGGTCTGCAGGCGTGATATGGCGTACCACCGGCAACGCGGTGGTCTTGCTGTCACCGGTAACAATGTGCGAATAGGTCATGGCGCACCTCGTCGGTTCGGTCGGGACGGGCCTGCGGCCTTGGCCGCAAGACGCACAAGGTGACGGGCATCATGCCATTGCCGGCGCGGCGTCGCTAACGCGGAATGCAGATGGCAACCGTCTTGGCAATCACAAAGCAGTGTACGTGTTTCTTCCGCAGCGCAGCGAAAAATCCCGCTGTGATCGCGAAGTGAAAAGGCCTGTTTCGAATTAAAGTCGCTCGAGTGTAAGCGGGTCGAACGCGCCGCCGTAGAACTTGTCCAGCGCGGCGACGAAGCCGGCGTTGTCGCCGGCCGTCTTGGCGAACAGTGTCATCGACGAGCGAAACTTCAGATCATCGGGATGACCCAGTATCGATTCGATCGACCGATCCGGCGCGTCAATCACAAGTTTCGTGCATTCCTGCAAGCGTGGACCCAATAGCGGATGCGCAAGATATGCGGCGGCTTCGTCGCGGCCGGAAATGGCAAATCTCTCCGCCATCGCGCTGGTGCCAAGTCCCTTGATCTGCGGAAAAATGAACCAAATCCAATGGCTGCGTTTGCGGCCGGCGCGCAGCTCCGCCAGGACTTGCGCATAGACGGTGTCTTGGGCCCTTACGAAGCGCTCAAGGTCAAAGCGATCGTCCATGGTCTTCTTCCCGAAAGAGCCGCGAAGCGTAGCGGCAACCAATCAAGGATCAAACTCACCATTTCGCCCGCGAATAATAGCAACGTGTTCTTCCGCTTCGCGCCGGCACGGGGCAGGATGCGCTATCGGAGAATCCCATGACGAAAATATATCTCGCCGGTCCTCTCTTCTCGTTCGCAGAGCAGGGCTTCAATGCCGAATTGGCGCGTTTTCTCGAAAGCCAGGGCTTCGATGTCTGGCTGCCGCAGGAGCACGAGCCGCGAACTAAAACGGCGCGCGCCATCTTCGAAATGGACGTAGCGGCAATCGACCAGGCCGATATGGTCGTCGCCTGCATGGATGGTCCCGATCCTGACAGCGGCACCGCTTGGGAATGCGGTTACGCCTTCGCCAAGCGAAAACCGATCATCTGCTATCGGAGCGATTTCCGGCTTTCCCGCGATACCGAAGGCGCGCCGTATAATCTCATGCTGACTGAGAGCGCTACCGCGCGCTTCGAAGTTCCGTTCCGGTCCAAGCGCGAAGATTTTGATCGTCGGCTGCTGGAGAGCATCAAGCAAGCTTTGGCGGCGAAGCCGCCCACAGAAGATCGGGCATAATCTATCGCCTCGCGCCGCGTCGTAAGGTAAGATCGCGTCCTTCACGGATTTCCATTTCATCTGATGACCAAGGAGAAGGCCCAATGACCCGATCGTCTGTCGTCGCCGCAGCATTGCTGGTGTTTGCACTCGGAGCGGGTACTGCTTGGGCGGAAGACCAGCCGGCAGCTGGAGGATCGCCTCCGGCCGCGGCAAAACAGGCCCCAGCGACGACGGCGCCGGCCATGAGCACTTACGAAAAAGCCGCCATCGCCAAATCCTGCACCGATCAGGCGAACGCGAAACAGCTGCACGGCAAGGCGCGGAAGAAATTCCGCTCCGCCTGCAAAAAAGCCGGCGGCAAGATGGAGTAATGCGGCGAACCGCAATGAAGGCCGCGGGGATTTTTTCTCGCGGCCTAAACCTTTACCGGACCTGAAAGACGAGCTTGCCGCGGAAGTGGCGTGACTCGCTCAAGCGCTGCGCTTCTTGCGCCTGCGACAAGCGGAAAAGTTTGACCTCCGGCGGCCGAACCGTGCCGGCCGCGACTAATTCGGCGATGCGCTCAAGCGGCGCGCGGGAGCGCGCCACGTTCGGCCGCAACGACGTCACGTCGTCACGATTGGGCTGCGGCGCCTTCCACCCGGAAGCGATGAAGGCGGCGCGGCCGCCGGGCTTGAGCACTGCGAACGATTTTATCGCCACGTCGCCCCCGACCGTGTCGAACACCGCGTCGCAATTTTTGACCGCGCGGGTGAAATCGGTCGTCGAATAGTCGATGACCGCGTCAGCGCCAAGACTGCGGACATAGTCGATATTGGCGGTACTAGTCGTAGTGATCACCTGTGCACCGATATGCTTGGCAATCTGGATGGCGATGCTCGCCACGCCGCCGGCGCCGCCTTGAATGAGAATTTTTTCGCCGCGCTGAAGTTTTAGCGTGTCCTCGATGCTGCGAATGGCAGTGAGCCCGGTGAGCGCCAGCGCCGCCGCGTCGACGTCGGAAAGTGAAGCGGGCTTTTTTGCAATGATCGATGCCTTGATGCCGACCTTCTCGGCGTAAGCACCTTCTTTGCCGACATCGAGCACCCCGAACACTGCGTCGCCGACTTTCAGGTCATCTACACCCGGACCGAGCGACCCGACCTGGCCGGAAAAGTCCCGGCCGAGGATCAAAGGAAATTTCGCCTGCGAATACTCGCCGGCGCGCACTTTCCAATCGGCGGCATTGACGCTGGCCGCGACGACGTTGACTACAACTTCGCCCGCGCCGGCCACCGGCTCGGGCTGGTCGCCGTAGTGCAAAACATCGGCGCCGCCGAATTTCTCAATAAATACCGCTTTCACTGGCTTTCACCTTTAGGTACGGAGACAATTCATCCTACAGGGAGCCCGCCTGATGGGCTACGCTCAGACGGTTCGCGTGACCAGCTTTCGCGAACGGCTGCCTCTGATCGGAGAAGAACAATGGCGCACGGCGTATTCGTCGACGGAGTGTGGCACACGGAATGGTATAATACCGGAAACAACGGTGGCCGCTTCGTGCCGGCCGAACCGGTGTTTCGCAACTGGGTGACGGCCGATGGCGGCGCCGGACCTTCCGGGCGCGGCGGTTTTGCCGCCGAGCGCGGGCGCTATCATCTTTACGTATCGCTTGCCTGCCCGTACGCACATCGCACGGTGATTTTCCGAAAGCTGAAAGATCTCGAAAGCGTTATCTCAATGTCGGTGGTCGATCCGGTCATGGGTGACGCCGGCTGGCAATTCGGCAGTGGGGCCATCGCCGACACTGTCAATGGCAAGAAGACGCTCGGAGAAGTCTATTTGTTGGCCGATCCCCGCTATACCGGCCGTGTTTCAGTGCCGGTGCTCTGGGACAAGGAGCAGCGCACCATTGTCAACAACGAATCGCCCGAGATTATTCGCATGTTCAATTCCGCGTTCGCGGCGTTGACTAACGATCGTGCCGATTACTACCCGCCGGAGCTGCGCGGCGATATCGACCGGATCAATGCGCGCGTTTACAGCGACGTCAACATCGGCGTCTACCGTGCCGGGTTCGCCACCGCGCAAGACGCCTATGAAGAGGGGGCACGTGCCGTGTTTGCAGCGCTCGACTGGATCGAGGATATTTTGTCCCGCCAGCGCTATCTCGTTGGCGCGCGCCTGACCGAGGCTGATTGGCGGCTGTTCACGACGCTGGTTCGCTTCGACGCTGTCTATTACAGCCACTTCAAATGCAATATGCGCCGGATCGTCGACTATCCGAATTTGTCGAATTATATGCGCGAGCTTTATCAAATGCCGGGAGTGGGCGAGACCGTGAACATGGATCACATCAAGCGGCACTACTACATGAGCATGACCGCGATTAATCCGACACGCATTGTACCGATTGGGCCGGAACTGGATTTCTCGGCGCCGCACAATCGCGGCCGGTTCGCGTGCGCCGCATGAGCGGCCCACGTGCGCGCCGCTTGGGACGGCGCGACGCCTTGACCGGCTCCGCTAGACCGCAACCCGTAAAGAGGCGGCTTGGCGCGGCGGGTCACATTCGGAGACGAGAAGCGCATCGTCGACAGGATCGATAATCCCGGCCAGCGTCGCGCCGCATTCCTGGCAATCGAGCCGATAGCTTTCAAAACCGCAGGAGTTGATATCCGGATGTGCGCTGCGGACGAAGTTGAGCCGTGCGCGGCATTTCGGACATTGTGGAATGTCGCGCGCCGGGGCGTCGTACGTTGAGGTTGTCGCAAGCTCGTTACACATCGCCGGCCAATGATCGAAGCTATAGGGCGACGTGTTTATAGCGCCTGGGCGGAAACAGTCCTCAAAGCCGGTACGTCGAACTTTACTGGACCGATTGGGAATTCGATAACCAAAGCGTCGCCAAGCGGCGACCGCTGTATCCGTAGCTTGTCAGAAGCAAAAACCGGCAACTGACGCGGCGGCCCATCAGCCGGCCCGGCGCGCGCGTCCGACATACGAGGAGATATCGGCGACCGGTGCTTGTTGCCGGGTGCCAGCTGCGTGGCCTTCAAACAGCATCCGTCGCTCGAACAGGGTCGAGCGGAAAAACGGATAGCGGCGTTGCACATCCTCGGCGACGATCGGGTAATGTATCCACATCAGGCAGATCGGCTTTGCCAGGTGCGGATAAGGCCGCGGCTCGCAAATCAGCTGATGATGGAACATCCGCCGGTAAAACGCCTGATGCTCGGCACGCACGGCAGCGAGCGAATAGTCGGCGGCGAAATAGTTGCCGGCGAGCCAGCTCGCGCGCAGCGTCGCATACGGCAATCCGCGGTGAAGCCGCGACATGGCTTCGTCGGCGACGAAGCGCGTCGTATCGATAATGACTTTGCCGTTATCGATGTGAGGCTGCAGCGCCTCGGGAAAAACGTGCAACGACGGAAAGTCCGGATGGTCCTTGGAGCCGACGTGGATGCGGACCGAGCTCGCGAGTTCCCCGTCGATATAAAGGCCGAACAGAAAGACGTTGCCGATTTCGTCGTAAGGGTCGGAAAACGTGCCCGTGGAGTTCGGCGCGATGGCGCCCTCGCGCAAATAGGCCTGATAGCGCAGGCGCGAAATTGCTTCCCGCTCTTCTTTTGATTGCGCGAGCCGGACGTCCATCCGGTCCAAAAGCCGGTAGACGCTGTCTGTGAACAAACTTTCCGGTCTTGCGTGATGAACGAGGGGGGATTGCGCGTTATGAGCACTCGCCGCTACTGGACCCATACCCGCACTCACTGGACCGTGCCGCCACCAGCCATCAACAACAGGTTAACAGTTTGTTAACGCGATTGCAATTTTTGCGGGCGATTAGGGTTAACCGCCGGTCGCGTGCTCGAGGCAAATTTTTCAGATGGAGGGTCTTAGCAGGTTTCAAGCTTCAAATAATTGCACGGTCGAAGCGGAGAAAGTGTCGATTGGTGGCGCGCTGCGAACGAAGGTGTTTGAAACTTCAAATATTACGCAGCGGCTTCTTCGCGCTGCGCCGGCCAGGATGCCGCCGGCGCAACGTATGTTGCGTACAGGAGCTTGCGCAACTCAGCGGCCGGCATGGGCCGGCCGAGTAGATATCCCTGTACTTCGTCGATGCTGTCCTCGGCGGCGAGCAATTCGAGCTGGTCCTGGGTTTCGACGCCTTCGACCACGACGCGCAGTCCGAGTTGAGCGCTCAGCCGCGTCATCCCGCGCAGCAGCGTGACGCGGCGCTCATCGTCGCCCAACCCTTGCAGGAAGGACTGGTCGATCTTCACCTTTTGCAGCGGGAAGCTGTGCAGATAGCTCAAGCTCGAATAGGCCGTGCCGAAATCGTCGAGCGAAATCTTGACGCCGAGATCGGCGAGCTGCTTGAGGTCGGCGCGCGTGCGCTTGGTATTCTGCAACAGGGTCGATTTGGTTATTTCGAGCTCGAGCCGGGGGGCCGCGAGATTTGTCGCCGCGAGCGTTTCACGGACCAGCGCCGGCACGTTGGAACGGTCGAACTGAATCGACGACAAATTGACCGCGACCGCGATCTCGCCCGGCCATCGGCGGCACTCGAGGCAAGCCTTGTAAAGCACCTGATTGCCGATCTCGACAATCAGTCCCATTTCTTCGGCGACCGGGATGAATTCCGCCGGAGATACCATGCCGCGCTCGCGATGCGGCCATCGCAGCAGCGCCTCGCAGGCGACAATGCGCTTGCTCTTTAGATTAAACAGCGGCTGATAGTAGAGTTCGAACGCTTCGGTCTCGAGCGCCTTGCGCAAATCGAATTCCAGATTTCTTCGCGCCTGCGCGTTGGATTCCATCTTCGTTTCGAACCAGCGCCAGGTGCCGCGTCCGTCGGACTTTGCCTGATAGAGCGCGAGATCGGCGTTGCGCAGGAATTGATCGGGATCGAGCGGCGTTTTTGCCGCGGCGATGCCGATGCTCGCGGTGACCACGACCTTATGCCCATCGAGATCGTAGGTGCCGCCGAGCGTGTTCAAAATGCGCGCGGCGAGCGATTTACCCTGCTCCAGCGATTTCAGCGACGTCTGCAGCACGACGAACTCGTCGCCGCCGAACCTCGAGATGACATCGGCCTCGCGAATGGCGTGGCGCAGGCGCTCGGCGACCGCTTCCAGAAGCATGTCGCCTCTGGTGTGGCCCAAAGTGTCGTTGACTTGCTTGAATTGATCAAGGTCGATGAAGTGGATCGCGCACATATTGTCAGGTCGCCATTCGCTGAGCGCGCGTTCCATACGATCGCGCAACACCGTGCGGTTTGGCAGGCCGGTGAGCGCGTCGAACCGGGCCAGATGATTGATCTTGGCCTCCGCCACCTTGCGTTCGGTGATGTCTTCGGTCAGCACGACCATGCCGCCGTTTTCCATCGGCTGCACGGTGAACTCCAAAGTCTTGCCGTTGAGCAATCCGACGGTGAACGGGCCATCCTCGCTACCGGAAAGGCGCTCGTCGAGGCGCTCGATCAGTTCGTCGGCGCTCGCGGCCGAGATCAAACTCGCTTTCACCACGCTCTCCACCCAAGCGCGTACGCTTAGGCCTTTCAGTTCCGAATCGAGCGCCAGTCCCATCTGCTGGTTCAGTTTTTGATTGGACACCACCACAAGCCGCTTGGAATTGAACATGCACAGACCGTGCGGCATGTTGTTCAGTGCGGTGTCGAAGCGCTTGGCAAGCAGCGACATATCGCGTGAGGTGATAACGGCATCAAGCAGCGTGCGCCGCAGTTTCTCGGCGATCAGCTTGAGCGTGAGAAAGAACGGAATGAGGAGCCCGGCGAAGACCCAGTGGAAGACGTTTCCGTAAAGCAGCAGCGCCGCGGTCATCGGCGCCCACGCGCACACAATCTGCACGACCACGAAACGGGCGCTGCCGAAGTTTCGCCCGAATATGCCCATCGTATACGCGATGGTCATTGAGAAGCTGACCAAATGCGCGAACGGATCGTGCGTCCATGCGAAGGCGGCGTAGCACCAGAAGCCGAGAATCGCGACGGACGCCGAGGCGCCCGCCGCGTAACGGTATTCCCAGCGGCGGGCGATTTCCGAGGTCTTGACGGTATCGCGCGCGCGCGCGTAGGCGCGCATCACCAACGCGCGTGCGACACCGACGACCAGCACCGCTACCGCGCAGTACAGGAGAACAGGTTCGCCGGTCTTCCAATAAGTCAGCAGGATTGAAACGGTGACGAAGACGCTGCCGGTGATCAGAGTCCGCGCGTCCTGGAAAAGCGAGTCAACCAGCGGGAGATAGATCTCCGCCGGCAGCGCATCGTGTCCGGATTGGCGATCGCGCAACGCGAGACTCATTTTCCTCGTACCGCCAGCCAACGCAAAAAGCCGAAAATGCCACCTGCCAATATGACTTAAAGGTGTCTCCACCAAGTAAATGTGAAGGTCGACTTATTGAATCCGATCAAGGCATTAACGGAACTCGCCCGGGCGTTAGGCGGGCGTTATCCACGAGGCTGCGCGGCGCGGCTACTTGCCGGTGGCACGAGAAGGGGACCGCTCGCGCCGCGGGAATTCGTCGACGGTTTTTTAACCGTACCGGCCGACTTGCCGACTAGCGGATTTTTTGGAAATCGCCGTGGCGGCCTAATCCATTCTTGAAACGGTCAGCGCCAGCGACGCCATTTTTGATGAGCGCCTCGCGGCCGTTGTACCACTCCTGAATGAGCGCATCGCGCACCGGCAAGCCGTGGCTTTTGATCGCGGAGCGGCGGTCGGCGCACACACAAACCTGCGGAAAGCGGGCTATTTCGCGCGCGAGTTCCTCGGCCTTTTGCCGGGCTCCGCCCTTTGCCGTGACGTATTCGCACAGGCCGATGCTGAGACATTCTTCGGCCGGAACTTTCCGTCCTGTCAGAATGATTTCCAGCGCCCGGCCCTGCCCGACAATGCGCGGCAACCGCACGGTGCCACCGTCAATCAGCGGCACGCCCCAACGCCGGCAATAAACGCCGAAATACGAATCCTTAGCCATGACGCGAAAATCACACCACAGGCCGAGTTCCATTCCGCCGGCGACCGCCGGTCCCTCGATTGCAGCGATGACGGGCTTGTCGAGTTCCAGCCGCGATGGCCCAAGCGGTCCGCGTGGAATTTCTCCGCCATTGCCGCGCGGGCCTGCGGGCGGGATATCGAGTTCGCCGAGCGGGTACTCGGCATTCAGCGTCGAGACATATTTGAGGTCCCAGCCGGCGCAGAACGCTCCGCCCGCGCCATAGAACACCGCGACGGATGCGCTCTTGTCGGCGTCGAATTCAAGGAAGGCTTGCGTCAGTGCATCGGCGCTCGCCGGGTCCATGGCATTGCGGGCTTCAGGCCTATCGTGGATCACGGTCCAGACCGATCCGTCTTTCTCAATCCTGACTGACATAGCTTCGGAGCTCCGTTGTGGCGGCAGCCGTTCGCCGGCTTACCTGTTGTTGAAATTCGGCGGGCGGCGTTCGGCCATCGCTTTGACGCCTTCCTTGAAATCCTCGGTCTGGCGCAACCGCGTTTGCTCGGCGAGTTCGCGCTCGGTCGCGGCGCGCACGCGGTCGGCCAGGTCGCCCCGGAGCGTTGCCCGCGTGGCGATGAGACCGAGCGGCGAATTCTCAGCAATCTCTCCGGCGAACGATAAGGCGGCCTCGCGCACCTTGTCCTGTGGCGCCAGCACGTCGGCAAGTCCGAGCTTCAAGGCCTCCTCACCGCCGATCCGCCGGCTGGTGTAGAACAAGAGGGCCGCCTTGGTCGGGCCGATGACGGCGGGCAGCGTCACCGTGAGGCCGAACCCAGGATGAAATCCGAGTCGGGTGAAGTTCGCGGAAAACCGCGCCTCCGGGCAGGTCACGCGGAAATCCGCGACCATGGCCAAGCCTAAACCGCCGCCGACAGCCGCACCGTGAACTGCGGCGACAATCGGCTTTTTGGTGCGGAACAGTCGGGTGCCTTCGATGTACAGATGCGCGGCGCCCGGCCGCGGCCCGCCTAGAATCTCGCTGCCGTCGCGATCGCCGCTGCCGAAATTGGCTCCGGCACAAAATGCCTTTCCTTGCGCCGCTAGAACCAGCGCGCGGCACTCCGCGTCGGCGTCCAAAGCTTCGAATGCGGTCGCAATTTCACTTATCAGCGCGGCATCGAAGAAATTATTCGGCGGCCGTCTGATCTCCACCAGGGCGACGTGCCCGCTTTTCTCCACCCCGATGTCTTTAAACGTGGTCATCGAACCCGAGCTTTCTCTTCCATTTCGCGCGCGAGGTGAAATTGCGCCGCTGCGACACGCTTGGTGATCAGCGCGTCGACAACCGAGACGCCGTCGCCGGCGCTGTGCACGATCACCGGATTAAGATCAATCGCCAAAATTTCCTCGGCGTGGTCGTGGGCGAATTGCGAGAGCCGCACCATCAGCAGTGAAAGCGCATCAATATCGGCCGGTGGGAAACCGCGATAGCGGCCGAATATGTTGGCCGCCTTGAGGCGGCCGATAAGAGCGCGAGCCTGCCCTGGATCGAGCGGTACGGGCGCGACCGCCACATCGCCGAGCGCCTCTGCGAGCACGCCGCCAAGCCCGACCAGCAGCAGCGGTCCAAAGGTCGCGTCGTGACTGACGCCGAGAATAACTTCGCGCCCAGGGGGCGCCATACGTTGCACCAGCACGCCGTCGATATGCGCCGCTGGCGCGAAGTTTTTTGTGGCGGCGAGTGCAGCGTCAAAGCCGGCCCGCACTTTATCCGGCCCCTCGAGATGCAGGATTACGGCGCCGGCCTCGGTTTTGTGGGGAATGTCCGCGGACTGCACTTTAAGAGCTACCGGCCAGTCCATTTCTCGCGCGGCCGCCACCGCTTCATCGGCGGATTGCACCAGCCGTCCGGCATTTTTCGAGCCGATGCCGTAAGGTTCAAGCATGGCCCGCGCCCGGTATTCGCAGATAATGGCGGGCGACTTCGCAAGTGCGGCGGCGGCTTTCTCGCGCATTACGGCTCGTATTGGCGGATCGATCGCCATTTCGGGATGCGCAGAACGCGCCCGGTAATCCACCATTTTGCGCAGTGTGCGCGCGCAGCCCGGCGCGCTCATGAACAGCGGAAAGCCGATGTCGTTGAGGATTTCGACGGTTCGCTCCGACGGCAGCGTGTAGCTCCACATCAGCACCGGCTTGTCGGTGGTACGCGCCAGCTCCTTGAATTTCGGCAAATCGGCTTCCAGAAAAGCGGAACGGCGCGCGGTGATGACAACTACGACGCTGTCGATCGTGGGTGAGCGAGCGACAACCCGCGCGAATTCCGCGTAGCCGAGCTTCTGCACGCCCTGTGCGGTGAAATCGACCGGATTTTGCGACGTGCCGTAGACCGGCACGTTAACGCTGAGCGTCGCGCGGGTTTCATCATCGAGCACCGGGACGTCGAGACCGGCCGCCGCGCAGGCGTCCGCCATCCAGATGCCGGCGCCGCCGGACGCCGTGCAAATGCCGACGCGATTTCCTTTCGGCAAGCGTTCCTTGCAGGCGAGGAATCCGGCCGCCAGATCGAGCATCTCGTCAAAGTCGCGCGCCTCGATCAGGCCGTAGCGCTCGAACACTGCGCCGTAGGCGGCTGCCGCGCCGGCCAGCGCTGCGGTGTGGGAAACGACCGCGCGGCGACCCGGCTCGCTTTGCCCGATTTTGGCGACGATCAGCGGCTTGCCCGCTTTCAGTGCTTTCTGAGCGACGCGCTTGAATTTTTCCGGCGTCTTGATCGCTTCGATCAACAAGAGAAAGACATCGGTCTCGCTGTCATCGAGCATGTAGTCGATGAAGTCCGACGCTTCGAGCGCGGCTTCGTTGCCGGTGGTCACAATATAGCGAAACAAAAAATGCCGGGGCCGGGCGCGATCGAAGCACGCGAAGCCGAGGCCGCCGCTTTGCGAAATCACCGAAACCCGGCCGCCGCCCAACGGCCGCGGCGGCGTCAACGGGCCAGAGCTTTTGTCCGAGGCGGGACTGAAGTTGGCACACAGCGCGGCCGCGATGTTGGTAAAGCCTTCGGAGTTGGGGCCGCTCACCGCCATGTCATAGCGCTGCGCAATCGTCGCGATCTCGCGCTGCATTTGCGCGCCGCTGTCTCCCGCCTCGGCGAATCCGGAAGCGAGGATTGCGGCTGCTTTGACTCCGGCCCGGCCGCAGCGCTCAAGCTCGGCAGCGACATAGGCGGCCGGTACGATCAAGATCGCCAAGTCTGGACTTTCGGGAATGGCATCGACGGACGGATAGGCGTTCTCGCCTTGCACGATGGTCGCGCTCCGGCTCACTGGATAAACCCGGCCGGCAAACGGTTGGCCCCTGATGGTTTCAAAAATCCGGCCGCGCAAAGCGTGCGTGTCGGACGATGCACCGACGACCGCCACCGATCGCGGCCAAAGCAAGGATCCGATGTCGGGCACGGGCCGTTATCCCTTCATCGCAGGCCGAGGCCGCGAGCGATGATGCCGCGCAAGATTTCCGTCGTGCCGCCTTGAATGGTCAGCTTGGGTGCGACCGTAGTGGCAACGGCGAGCTGCTCGTCGAGCGTAGCGCGAGTAGTTTTTTCCGGATCGAGAAAGGCCGCGAGTTCGCGCACGCGTGCCGGCAATTTCTGTTCCCACAGCGTGCCGAGATCTTTGACAATGGAGCCTTCGACTACCGGCTCCTTGCCCGCCTGCAGCATGCCGGCGACTGAGACCGACATGCGGCGCAAGGTGTGGAGTTGCGCGATCAGCCGGCCAAGTCCTTCGGCACTGCGCACATCGGGCTCGGGTCCCATGGCGCGGATCAATTCGAGCATCACATAAAATGTATCGAGAAACCGCTCCGGTCCGCTGCGCTCGTAGGCAAGCTCGCTGGTCGCCTGCTTCCAGGCGCCGTCAACCTCTCCAAGAAGATAATCGTCCGGAATGAACGCGTCTTCGAAAACCACTTCGTTGAAGCCGGGTTTTCCGGTCATCTGATAAATTGGCCGCACGGTGATGCCGGGTGTCTTCATGTCGACCAAAAATTGCGTCAGGCCGTGGCGGCGGTTCTCTTTGGTCGGCGGCGAGGTGCGGAACAGCGCCAGCATGTAGTCGGCGACCTGCGCGCTTGTTGTCCAGATCTTGCTGCCGTTGACCCGCCAGCCACCGTCGACCTTCGTTGCTTTTGCCTTGGCTGCGAACAGATCGGAGCCCGAGCCTGGCTCGCTCATGCCGATGGCGAAGCACAATTCGCCCCGGCAGATGCGTGGCAGGATGGCCTGCTTGATGTGCTCGGGCGCATATTTGAGCAGAATGGGTCCGCTTTGCCGGTCGGCGACGAAGTGCAGATGGCTCGGCGCGCTTACGACCCGGAATTCCTCCGTTACCACGTAGCGCTCGAGCTGGCTGCGCTCGTGGCCGCCGTATTTTTTCGGCCAGGTCATGCCGATCCAGCCCTTGGCGCCGACGCTTTTGCTGAAGGCGCGATTGTATAACTCGCTGGAGCCTCCGTGGTGTGGGTCGAAAGTGCCCGCCGCGATGTGTTCAGCCAAGAACGCGCGCACTTCTTTGCGAAGCGCGGCGCATTCCGGCGGCAGGCGAATGGGATCAAACCGCAATGCCGTACTCATCGCGACGCCACCCATGGCCAGAACTCGTCGGCGCCGCGGCAGGCGGCACGCTTGCCGAGCTCATTCGCCCAGTAGCTTTCGTTGCCGAAATCGTCACGCCAGGCCAGCATGCGCAGTGTGAAGCGATGCAATATGTGCTCCTGCGTAAAACCGAGCGCGCCGAAGACCTGATGCGCAATGGCGGAACCTTCAGCCGCGGCTTCGGCGGTGCGGATTTTCGCAGAGCAAACTTCAAGAAGCACGTTGTCGTCGAATTTGCCGGACTCGCCGATCGCTTCGGCGGCCGAACCACTAACGGCGAGCGCCGCTGCGGTTTCACCCGCGAGCCGCGCGAGATTTTGCTGCACGGCTTGAAACTTGCCGATCCGACGCTCGAAAGCGACGCGCTCGTTGGCATAGGCGACGCTGAGCGACAAAATCGTCTCCAGCGCACCCGCGATCTCGACGCTGCGGATGGCTGATCCCATCAGCATCAGGGAGTGTTGGTCGAAGCCCGGCGGGGCGGCAGCAACACGCACCGGCTTAACCCGCTCGAACAGAACAGTGTCCAGCGGGTCGCCCGCGAGATTGTGACCTTCGCCGATGCGGCATTGCTCGCTTTGCACCAGTGCGATGTGTTGCGACGTGCTGTCGCCGGCCAGCACGGCGATGTGTTCTGCTTCGCCTGCGAAGGGGACGCCGCCGGCGCGGCCGCTGAGCCGGCCCTCGGCGTCGATGGCAATGCGCTCACGCGGGCGGCAAGGCGCGACGGTCATCCGGCCGCCAGACGCCTCAATGCCACCTTTCGCCAACAGCCAGCCGGCAGCGAACGTTTCCGCAAGCGGTGCTGCGAGGGCAGAGCGGCCGGCGGCGCCGAGAATGGCGAAGCCGTCGGCGATGCTACCGCCCGAGCCGCCGAGCGCTTCCGGCACCCACGCGAGCGGCAATCCGGCCGCGTTGAGCGCATCCCATAGCGGCGCTCGCCACGAGCCGTCAGCGACACGGTTGACGGTCTGAGGGTCCGCGAAATCCGCAAAAATCCGTGCGGCGGTTTCGGCTACGAGGAGGCTTGCTTCGCCCGGCACGATTTAGCCTCAGTCTACGCGGGCACGACAATTGGCTAACATTCAAAAGACATGGTGGCGGCAAGTTAGACCATTGGCAAGTTGACTGGAGCGCGGAAAACGCGAACCGATGGCCTTCGCACCCTCCCCACGCCCGCATAGTGTACGAGAGACGAGGGGCTCTTCGTTAAGGGCTGCGCATCGGGAGGCACTGCATGGCCAAACGCAACGCCACCGCCGCGGTCGTCGGCGCCGGCGATTTCATCGGCGCGGCGATTGCCAAAAGATTTGCGGCCGAGGGCTTCACGATCTTCGCCGGCAGGCGTAACGCCGACAAGCTCGCAACGCTCGTCGCCGATATCGAAGCTTCGGGCGGATCGGTGGTCGCGCGCGGCCTCGATGCCCGCAAAGAAGATGACATCACCGCCTTCTTGCGCGCCGCGGACGCGCACGCACCGCTCGAGGTTTGCATTTTCAACGTCGGCGGCAATGTCAATTTCCCCCTGCTCGACACAACCGAACGAGTTTTCCGTAAAGTCTGGGAGTTGGCTTGCTACGCAGGCTTTCTCACCGGGCGCGAGGCGGCGCGTCTGATGCTGCCGCGCGGGCAAGGATGTATCTTCTTCACAGGCGCAACCGCGAGCGTACGCGGCGGCATCGGCTACGCGGCGTTCGCCGGCGCCAAATCCGGGCTGCGCGCGGTGGCGCAAAGCATGGCGCGCGAGCTTGGCCCGAAGAACATCCATGTCGCACATCTGATCATCGACGCCGGCGTCGATACCGCGTTTGTGCGCGAGCGCATCAAGCAGCAAGCAGGGCCGCAGGCGCTCGAGAATCTCGAGCCGGATCAATTGATGAATCCGGCGTCCGTCGCCGAAGCCTACTGGCAGCTCTACCGGCAACCCCGCGACGCCTGGACGTTCGAACTCGACGTGCGCCCCTATCGGGAGGTCTGGTGAAATGGCCAAAGTGGAATTTCTGTTCGACTTCGGCAGCCCTAACGCCTACCTCGCGCATCTCGTCATTCCCGAGATCGAGCGGCGCACGAAAGTCAAATTCGACTACGTGCCGATCCTGCTCGGCGGCGTGTTCAAGCTCACCAACAACAGCTCGCCGGCGGAAAAGCTGGCCGGCATCAAGAACCGCCTGCAATACGAACATCTCGAACTCCAGCGTTTCATCCGCCGCCACGACATCAGCAAGTTCAAATGGAATCCGTTTTTTCCGGTCAACACGCTACTGATCATGCGCGGCGCAATAGCCGCCGACCTCGACGGCGACTTGGCGCACTACGTCGACGAAATGTTCAAGCATATGTGGGCGGAGCCGAAGGACATGGACGATCCGGCCGTCGTCGCCGCGGCGCTTAAAGAGTTCTGGCTTCGATGCCGAAAGATTGCTCGCGCGCACACAGAAGCCGGGCGTCAAGGACAAGCTACTGAAGAATACGCAAGAAGCGGTCGAGCGCGGCACCTTCGGCAGTCCGACGTTCTTTGTCGGCAATGAAATGTTCTTCGGCAAGGATCGGTTGCCCGACGTCGAGGAAGAAATTCTGCGCGCGAAATAGATCAGGCCTCTACGCTGGCAATGGCATGGAAGAAAGTTCCGGTAACATGGCCGCGCCGGCCGCCGGTCGGCGCCGCGGCGCTTTCGCTCACAACAATTTCCGCAAACGGTTCGTCATCACCGGATGAAACAAGCGACGCGTAGTGGAATTCGTGACCGCGAATGAGCGCGCCCGCCGGGCCGAGACCGGAGTCGGCGAGAAACCGCACGGTGCGATAGCCGAGATGCAGCTTGCGTTTGGCGAAGCTGGTCGAATGGCTGAGCAGTCCGATCATGGCATGGTGGTGGCCGGCCGCATCTTCCAAGCCTTCGCCCAGAACCATGTAGCCGCCGCACTCGCCGTGGACCGGCCGCGTTTGCGCAAAGCGCCGCAAGCCGGAGGAGAAATTTCTCGCCGCGGCGAGCGCATCGGCGTGCAGCTCGGGGTAGCCGCCGGGTAGCCAGCAGCAATCGGCGCTGTCCGGTGGTGGCTCATCGGCAAGCGGCGAGAACGCAAGAATTTCCGCGCCGGCGCGACGCCACGCCTCGGCAAGATGCGGATAAATGAAACTAAAGGCGCGATCGTTGGCGAGCGCGATGCGTTGTCCCGGCGGCGGCAACGCGGCGTGTTGCCGCGATGGGTTCGCAATGGAAAGGTGGGCGGTGCCGGCTAAAATGCCATCGAGATCGAAATGTGCTTCGGCAGCTTCCGCCAATCGGCCGATGCGCTGCGCCAATCAGGATGCTCGCCCGCTAGGACGAGACCGAGGTGACGTTCCGGCAGCTCCAGCGCAAGGTCGCGCGGAAGCGCGCCGAGCGCCGGAATGCCGACAGCGGCGATCGCGTCGGCTGCCATGACTCGATGCCGTTCGCTGGCGACGCGATTGAGGAGTACGCCGGAAACTTCGACCGCGGGATCGTGGGTCGCGAATCCGCGCGCCAGCGCCGCAACCGATTGCGCCTGGCGCGAAACGTCGACCACCAGCAACACCGGCAAGTCGAAGTGCGCGGCGAGATCAGCGGTCGTGCCGCGGCGCCCGGGCGGGCCGGTTGTTGGGTCAGCGCCGTCGAACAATCCCATGACGCCTTCAATGAGAAAGACATCCGCGTCATTTGCCGAGTGCGCCACGAGCCCGTCGAGCAGATCTGGCGTCATCGCCCAGGAATTGAGATTGACGCTCGGCCTGCCGGTGACCGCGAGGTGAAAGGCCGGATCGATGTAATCGGGACCGGCCTTCGCCGCACTCACCTTGAGCCCGCGGCGCTTGAGCGCCGCCAAGATGGCGAGCGTGACTGTCGTCTTGCCGGCGCCGGAATGCGGCGCCGCGATAATAAGTCCGCGCGTGCGCGCCGCGGTCAACCGCCGCCTCCGCGAAAGCGACGGCGATAGTCGGCGTCATAGAGCGCGCTATCGCGAAAATCTTCCACTGCGAGTGCGCGACCGACAAAAATGAGTGCCGTCCGCTCGATGCTTTCCGCTTTCACTTTTGCGGCGATGTCGGCGAGTGTGCCACGCAAAATCAGCTCATTCGGCGAAGTTGCCCGAGCGACAACGGCGGCAGGACAATCGGCCCCATAGACCGGCGTCAGTTCGCGGACCACGGTTTCAATCGCGTCGATGGCGAGATGAATGGCGAGCGTGGCGCCGGTCTCGGCGAACGCCGCAAGCTTTTCTCCCTCCGGCATGCGCGAGGCGCGTCCGGGTATGCGGGTAAGCACCACGCTTTGCGCAATTTCCGGCACAGTCAATTCGCAACGCAAGGCCGCAGCGGCGGCGGCAAATGCTGGGACACCGGGCGTGAGCGTGTAGGGGATGCCGCGCCGGTCGAGCCGGCGAATTTGCTCGGCGATTGCCGAATAAATCGAAAGATCGCCGGAATGAAGCCGCGCCACGTCGTGGCCGGCAGCGTGAGTGGTCACGAACTCCGCTTCGAGCTCGTCGAGCGACAGCGGCGCCGTGTCGACAACGCGCGCCTCTGGCGGGCAAAAGCGCAGCAATTCGCGCGGCACGATGGAGCCGGCGTAGAGGCAGACCGGACAGCAGGCGATGAGATCGCGGCCGCGCAGCGTAATGAGATCGGCCGCGCCCGGCCCCGCGCCGATGAAATGCACGGTCATGGCTTGATCCAGACCCATTGCGTCACCGGCATCGCCGGCCGCCAGCCGGTGTTCTCGCCGACCGGCGCGGCCCGCGAGATCGCGATGCGGATCAATTCACCGCCGAGCGCGGCATGGCGCGCAATCAGCAATGCTTCGGTTTCCAGCGTTACCGCGTTGACGACGAGCCGGCCGCCGGGGCGGAGGGCGCGCGCTGCGGCATCGAGCGCTCCGGCATCGCTGGCGCCGCCGCCAATAAACACCGCGTCCGGCGGCGGCAAACCGGTGAGCGCCGCCGGTGCCGCTCCTTTGATGATTGTAAGATCAGGCACGCCAAACGCCGCGGCATTGCGGCGGATGCGCGCGGCGCGGTCGGCCCGCTGCTCGACGGCAACGGCGCGCATCGTCGGATCGGCCAGCAGCCATTCGATGGCGACCGAGCCCGATCCGGCGCCGATGTCCCACAGGAGTTCGCCGCGGCGCGGTGACAGCGACGACAACGTCATGGCGCGAATTTCGCGCTTGGTGATTTGACCGTCGTGTTCAAACAGGTGGTCCGGCAGGCCGGCAGTACGTGCGATGATCCGCGCGTCCGGCGTAGCGTCGACCTCAATCGCCAGTGTATTGAGCGGCCCGATCGCGCCAAGGTCGAAATCTGCGGCGGTCGCGCGGCGGATCGATTCTTGCGGACCACCGAGGCGTTCAAGAACAATCAAGCGCGACGTGCCAAAGCCGCTCGCGGCCAGAAGTTTTGCTAAAGCCGCCGGCGCGTCGCCGTCGGACGTCAGCGCCAGAATGTGTGCGCCGGGCTGCAGATGTGGACGGATGAGATCGAGCGCACGGCCGTGCAGCGACAACAGCACCGTTTGCGGCAGCGACCAGCCGAGCCGGGCCGCGGCGAGGCTGAAAGCCGACGGCGCCGGAACCACAACCATTTCACGCGGGTCGATGTGTCGCGCCAGCACCGCCCCGACGCCGTATTGGAACGGATCGCCAGATGCCAACACGCAAACCTGGCGGCCGCGATGCAGCAACACTTCTTCGGCTGCGCCATCGAACGGGCTCGGCCACGGCCGCGCCGCGCCGCGAATGAGCGGCGCCGCAAGAGTCAAATGGCGGCGGCCGCCGAACACGATTTCAGCCGTTCCGATCAGCCCGCGTGCCGTTGCGCTCAGGCCGTCAACGCCGTCCTCGCCAATGCCGACGATGGACAGCCAGCGCGGCGATGCGGCAGTGTCGCGCTCGATCAGCTCAGGATTTTGCATGCCACGCGTCCTTATTCTAGGCGGCACCACAGAAGCGCGCGTATTGGGTGAGCGCCTCGCCGCCCGCGACCGCCTCGATGTAACGCTTTCGCTCGCCGGCCGCACTGCGACGCCCGTCCCGCACGCGGTGCCTTTGCGGATGGGCGGCTTTGGCGGCGCCGCGGGGCTCGCCGATTATCTTATGACGCACAAGATCGAGGCTTTGATCGACGCGACGCATCCCTATGCGAGCGCGATCTCGGCGAATGCTGCCGAAGCCGCGCGCAAAACCGGCGTGGCCTTCATCGCTCTTCGGCGCGCGCCATGGATCAAGGTTGACGGCGACCGCTGGACCGAAGTCAACGACAGCGCGGCCGCGGTCCGCGCCATCGGTGCGCAAGCGCGCCGTATCTTCGTCGCGCTTGGCCGCAACGACCTTGCGCCCTTCGCCGAAGCTCCGCAGCATGTCTATCTGTTCCGCAGCGTCGATCCCATCGATCCGCCGCTGCCCCTGCCGCAAGTTTCCTACATCACCGCGCGTGGACCGTTCAGCGAAGCCGACGACCGCGCGCTGATGAAGGCGCACGGCATCGAAGCCGTCATCGCCAAAAACAGCGGCGGCAACGCCGCCTACGGCAAGATCGCCGCCGCACGCGATCTCGGCATTGAGGTGATCCTGGTGCGCCGGCCGGCGATATCCGCCGCGCCCGCGGTGGAAACCATCGATGCCGCGATGGCGTGGCTCGATCATGCGCTGACCTCGGCGGCGGCGCGCGGCGTGTAAACGAGCGGCGTGCGGCCTCGGCGTTGCACGAGGCGCGTCTCGCGCGAGCCGACGATCACCAGCGTCGCCATATCGGCTTCTACGGAGGCTGCCTGAGCGAGCGTCATCACGGTCACTGTTTCGTCCGCTCGGCCGACGGCACGGCCGATGATTACGGGCGTCGTCGTCGGCAGCACGCCCGCCAGGCGTTCCATGGCGCGGGAAAATTGCCACGGCCGCGATTGCGACATCGGATTGTACAGCGCGATGACAAATCCGGCGTCGGCGGCGGCGTCGAGGCGGCGCTCAATCAGCGGCCAGGGTTTCAGGTTGTCGGACAGCGAGAGCGCGCAGAAATCGTGACCCAGCGGCGCGCCGATGCGCGCGGCTACCGCGAGCATGGCGGTGATGCCGGGCACGATCGTGACGTCGAGCGCGCGAAAACTCTCCGGACCGTGTTCGATCTCCTCGCAGACTGCAGCAGCCATGGCGAACACGCCCGGATCGCCGCCCGACACAATGGCGACGCGCGCACCTCGCACTGCATCATCGAGCGCCGCGACCGCGCGCGCTCGCTCTTCACGATTATCGGATGCGTGACGCATCTGGCCCGCACGCGCCGGAAGGCGCTCAAGATATCGAGCGTAGCCGTAGAGCACGTCGGCATCTTTTAACGCCGTATCGGCTTCGGGCGTAATCTGGCGCGCGTCGCCCGGTCCCAAGCCGACGACAGCTAGATGTCCACTCACGGCCGCTGCTCCCAGCCCGGCACCAGTACGACGGCAAAATAGGGCGCGTCGTCGTCGCATTTGGCGGACAGCGGCATCAATTTCGCGTCGCTCATGGTGCCGCGTTCGACGTAGATGGCGCGCGCCATGCGTCCGCTCTTCGTCAGCGCACGGCGCAGTTTCGGCAAATGGCGTCCGATCTTCATCACCACGGCGGCGTCCGCCTCGGCCAGCCGCCGCGCGATCTCGTCTTCCGGCAGCGTCGCGGGAAGCACGGTGAACACGTCGTCGCCTTGCGCGATTGGCGTCGCCGCCGCGGACCAGCAGCCGGAAATACCGGTCACGCCCGGGACGATCTCGGCCGCAAACCGCGGCGAAAGTCGCGCGTGCAGATGCATGTACGAGCCGTAGAACAGCGGATCGCCTTCGCAAACCACCGCGACGCGGCGCCCCTGTTCGAGATGCGCGCTAATCTGCGCCGCGGCGTCATCATAGAAAGCGCACAGCGCATTCCGGTAACCCTCACTTGAGCGTGGAAGTTCGGTCGTCATCGGATAAAACAAAGGAAGCTCCAATGTTCGATCCGGCAGATGCGCCGATGCGATTGTGCGCGCCCGGCTCGCGCATCCGGCCTTGGCGAAATGCGCAACAACATCCGCCTCCGCGAGCGCGCGCAGCGCCTTGAGCGTCATCAGCTCCGGATCGCCCGGGCCGACGCCCACGCCGACGAGTTTTGCGTGGCTCATAATCCCGGCCTCGCTAAGGCGTTGACAGCCGCTGCGGTCATGGCGCTCCCGCCCATGCGGCCGCGCACGGTGAGAAAAGGAACGCCGCGCGAATTATCCGCTAGCGCCTCTTTCGACTCCGCGGCGCCGACGAATCCGACAGGAATGCCGATGATAACCGTGGGCTTTGGCGCCCCGGCATCGAGCAGATCGAGCAAGCGAAATAGCGCGGTCGGCGCATTGCCGATGGCGACCACCGCGCCGGCCAGCCGCTCGATCCACAAATCCAGCGCCGCCGCAGAACGCGTTGTCGCAAGCTTGCTGGCGAGCCCTGGCACGCGCGGATCGTTCAGCGCGCAGATGACTTCGTTGCGCGCCGGCAGGCGGGCACGGGTGATACCGCGCGCCACCATCTCGGAATCGCACAGGATCGGTGCGCCGGCGGATAGCGCACGCCGCGCCGCGCCGACGAGATCGCGTGCCATGACAATCCGCGGCGCGAGCTCGACAACCCCGCAGGCGTGGATCATACGCACCGCGATCTCCGCCTGTTCGGGCGAAAAGCGCGCGAGATCGGCCTCGGCGCGGATGATGGCGAACGAGCGCTCGTAAATCGCGCTGCCGTCGCGCAAATAGGCCGCACCTTCAGACATGACCGGTCTCGCGTTTGGCTTCCCGCATCCACTCGGCGATCATGGATGGCAGGTCACTTGCCGGCGTAAGCGCGACGGGCTCGTCATGCACCGTCCCGTCGGCAATGACAGCGCAGCCATCGGGCTGGCCGACAACGGTCAGGTCCGCCGCGCCGGCATGAGCGCAACCCTTAGGGCAGCCGGAAATGTGAATGCGAAAATCGTTGTCGAGATGTTTTTCGGCCGCGGCGGCGACGGCCGGAGCGAGGCTCCGTGCCGCAATGTGCGCGGCTGCGCAGATCGGCGCTCCGGCGCAGGCGATGACATAGCGCCGCGGATCGTTCGCGCGGACAACGAACCTGAGCGTCTCTGCTTCAGCCGCCACGGGCGGCACGGTTCGCGGGGTCAAGCCAATGACCAAGAGCGCATGGTCCGCGGCGACGCGAATGCCGGCGGCGCCGGCATTCTGTGCCGCTCGCGTCAAGCGCTCGAGCGTCGTTGCCCCGGCGTGCCCGAAAGCTAATCCGACGCCACAGGCAAACGATCCGTCGCGCAGAAGATGCTGGCCGATGGGCTCAGTCATCCGGGCCGGCGTGCGGTCGCCGACATGATCAAGAGAGACAACAAGGCCGGCGAGGGCGGCTTTAAAAGGCAATATACCTTCGGTCGCAAGAACGTCGCGCCCTCTGGCCGTGCGTCCGCGTTGTGCGATGACATCGAGCATTCGGCGCGCCGCCTCGACTCCGTCCCCGGACGCGACGACACCGAGCTTGGTCGCGGTCGCGCCATCGCCGGCGATGCCGATACGAAAGACTTCGGCGCCGTTCAACACATCGGCGGAGAGGCGCACGTCGGCCGCAAGGCTGTCGAGGCCGAGTGTGCCGCTACCATCGATGACAACTGCAACTTTGGGTGAAAGCCGAGTCGGAAGCGACGTGCGCGCCAGCGTGTGGCGCAAATCATCGGCGACGGTACCCGCGGCTACAATTTCCTGCGCGTCCAGTCCGGCGAGTGCGTTGCTGTGGACTGGAACTCCATCGTCCGCGGCGATTGCGAGGGAGGCGACGGCATCGGCAAAGCGCGGCGCGGATGAAGCGGTTAATCCGCGAATTTGGATACTGCCCCGGCTGGTAACCTCGATAACGCCGTTACCGAATTGCCGCGCCGCCTCACAAAGGGCTGCGAATGTCGGCAGCGGAATCGTGCCGTTCGGCCGCAGCCGCGCCAGCAAGCCATCGCCGGACGGCATCGGGACCGACAAGCCGGGACAGGCGCCGCGGCGCTGCGCGAGATTTGCGGCAACGCTTGTCATGCGGCGCGCTCCGCGGCTAGGGCCGCAAGGCCGGCATCGACGTCGTTGCGCCGCGGATGCCAATGCCCGCGCCGCCGTGCGCGTTCGAGCCGCGCGGCGATGCTGGCAGCAGCTTCCGGGTTCTCGCGCAACAAAAACGCACGGACACTCGGATCGGCGACGTAAGCGTCAAACAACAAGTCGAACAAATTGCTCGCGACCGCATCCGTGGTGTCGGCGAAGTCGCTGAGCCGATCGATCGTTTCCGCCAGTTCGGCGGCGCCGCGCGGGCCGTGGCGCATTTGCCCGGCGATGAAGCGCGGATTGATGGCGCGGGCGCGGACAATGCGCGCCAGCGCCGCCGACAGCGTTCGCGCCCGCGGCCGCTGCGGATCGGTCAGATCGAGCATGACGAGATCGGCGGCGCGGCCCAGCATCTTTGCCGCCGCGGCAAAACCGCCGACGAAGGCGACATCTTCGGCGCCTTCGAGCAAATCGCGGGACGGGTCATCGCTCGGGTGGATGAGAATTTCCGTGTTCGTGATCCGTTGCGCAAAAGCGCCAGGCGCGACGCTACCTTCGCCCTCGGCGCCGCCATAGCTATGCGATGCCGCGGCGAGATAGGCGGCGCCGATACCTGAGGCGTCGCCATTGTCATGGCCAAGCAAATCCTCGGCGCCGGAGCCATACGCGCCCGGCGCGTTGCCAAAAATGCGGTCAAGCCGCATCGTGTGCGCAGTACGGCGCGCCGCCGCCAGCGGGTTCTCGTCATCGGCCTCGTCGCGTGCCGCCACCGCCTGGATCGCAGCATCGATAAGTGCGATTTGCGTCGGAAACAGATCACGAAACAATCCGGAAATGCGCCACGTCACATCGACCCGCGGCCGGCCGATGGAAGCGGGCGGCAGCACCTCAACGCCGGTAACGCGGGCGCTTGCGGGATCCCAGATCGGGCGGCAGCCCATCAGCGCAAATCCTTGGGCGATTTCCTCGCCGCCGGTGCGTAGCGTCGCACTGCCCCACAGATCGATAACCGCGCTGCGCAGATGTTCACCGTGCGTCTGCAAATGCGCGCGGATGATTTCTTCGCTGGCAACGCGGCCGAAATCCATAGCGGTCGGGGTCGGCAAGGTGCGCGGATCGGCCGTGAAAAGATTGCGGCCGGTTGGCAGCACGTCGCGCCGTCCGCGCGCCGGCGAGCCGGCGGGACCAGGCGCGACGCGGCCTCCGTCGAGCGCCGCAAGCAACGCGGCGCTTTCGGCTTCGGCGCTCTCCTGCGATTGCGGATCCTCCATCGCCGCGGGCGCGCGTCCGTAAATGTGCAGGCCGTCTTTGATGGAAAGATCTTTTAGGTCGCACAACCAGGCATCGATGCGGCGCAAGGCGTCATCGGGTGCCGTCGCGGCGCCGGCGCCGGCCTCGCGTGCCAATCCGGTTCGCTGCGCTTCTTCGATAATCAGTTGGGCGAGGCGTTCGCGCCGCCGCCGGTCGAGACCGTCGGCTTGTGCGTATTCGTCGACCAGACGCTCAAGCTCGCGCGCGTCGCCGGAAAGTCCGGCGTGCGTTAGCGGCGGCGGCAAATGGCCAATGGTGATCCCGGCAATGCGGCGCTTGGCTTGCGCGGCTTCGCCCGGATTGCTGAGAAGGAACGGGTAGATGACCGGCAGCGCCCCGGTCACGATTTCCGGAAAGCATTCGGCGGTGAGCGCGACCGCTTTGCCGGGCAGCCATTCCAGCGTCCCGTGCGCGCCCATGTGGACGAGCGCATCGGCTTTTGCCACGTGTTGCAGCCACAGTCCGAACGCGACCAAAGCATGACGCGGCGGCAAGCAGGGATCGTGATAATCGGCGCGCCGTTCATCGGAGCGGCCACGATCGGGTGGGAGCGCGACCCAGACGTTGCCAAATGTCCGAGCACGGAAGCGGAATGCGCCGTCGCGAAAATCCGGATCGCTTGTTGGCGCGCCCCACGCATCATGAAGACGCGCGACTGAGGCTGACGGCAGATGTGCGCGCAGTGCTTCGTATTGCTTCAACGAGAGCGCGGCATCAGCGGCTCCGAGCGAGAGCAAAGCAAGCAACTCGCGCGGCGTTGGCGGTGCAGCACTTACGCCATAGCCGGCGGCTGCCAGATCGTTGAGCAAAGCGAGCACGCTTGCCGGCACGTCGAGGCCGACCGCGTAGCCGCTTCGCCCGGTGGCGCCGGGATAGTCAGGCATCAGCACCGCGACTTGGCGCTCGCCGCGCGGCTTTCGTTGCAAGCGGACGAGCGCCGCGATGCGATCCGCGACCACCGCTACGCGATCGCTTTCAGGCCGGCTTGCCAGCGCCGTGAAGCAGAGTTCGTTGCGGGCAGGCAGCGCGTCTTTGAACGCGATGACGCCGGCCAGCACGCGGCCGTCGAGCTCTGGCAGGACGATGTGCATCGCGAGGTCGGCGGCGCCGAGGCCGCGGGCGCTTTCACGCCACGCCGCACGGCGGGTCGTGGCGGCGACAACTTGCAAGACAGGAACGCGGGCTACATCGAGCGATGTCGGCCCACCGACCTCGCCGCCAGCGGCGAAAGCCGTCATGGTGACAATGACGGCGGGATCAAGCCGCACGAATGCCGCGGCAAGGAACGAGGAGGCCTCATTGTCCTTGAGGCTCGTGACCATGAGCGGCGCGGGTGCGAGCCCGCGCGAAGAAAGCGCATCGCACAGCGCATCTACAGCGGCGGTATCGTCGGCAAGCAAGAGCGCCCGATAAAAGAGGATCGGCACGACGGCTTTGCCAAACTCCACCGAGGTGGCGAGCCGATCGATATCGACCGCGCCGGCGCCGGGAAGATAGCCGGCAAAACGCGGCACGGGTTTTGGCTCGGTAGCGTCGCCGCGACCACCGCCGTAGCGCGCAAGCTCGCGCAGCAATCCGCACAGATTGTCGCGGCCGCCTTCGCGGAAAAATCGCAGCAGCACGTCAAGGTCGCGCTGCGGCAAGGTGGACGCCGCGGTCAGCCGGGGATCGTCGCGGTCTTCGCCGGGCAAGACCGCGAGCGCAATGCCGCGGGCGCGCGCTAGCGCAGAAAGTTGCTCGACGCCGTATTTCCACCACTCGATTCCGCCCAACAGGCGAACGAGGATGATCTTGGCATGCGAGCCCACGCGGTCGATCCAGAGATCGACCGACATCGGATGGCGCAGATCGCGAAGGTGGGCCAGGCGGACGCTGGGCAAGTCCGCGCGATCGGTTTCCCACGCGGACGCAAGCGCGGCGAGATCGCTGTCGGCGAAAGACAATACGACAATGTCGCCCGGCGTTTGTCCGAGATCGACGGCCTCGACAATCTCATCGAGGGTGGTGGAACTGGTGGTGAGCAGATGCATCGCCTGCCTGACTGCTAGCCTGTAATCGCGCGCGTCACTGCCGCGCGGTCCAGTCCTTTCAAGCCGATCACCACGAGGCGACCGTTGCGCGCTTCGGCGGTGTTCCACGGCCGGTCGTATTGATGGGTCACCCGCGCGCCGACCGCCTGCACCAGAAGCCGCAGCGGCTTGTCGGCCACGGCGGCAAAACCCTTGACGCGTAGCACGTCGAAATTTTCCGCGACAGAAGCGATCCGCGTGGTCAGCGCCGAGGGATCGGCAATCTCATCGAGCGTCACGACGAAGGAATCGAAGTCGTCGTGATCGTGATCTTCTTCCTCGTCGTGCCGGGTGCGACGGTTGTCGATGTCGGCTTCGGTGCCGACGCCAAGTCCGAGCAGCAGCGATTGGTCCACCTTGCCGTCGGCGACCGCGAGTACTTTGACGCTGCGCGGCAACGCCTTCGCGATCGCGTCGCGTGCCTTCATGAGCCCGGCCTCGTCCATCAGGTCGCGTTTGTTGAGGACGACAAGATCGGCGCAAGCGATCTGATCGTCGAAAACTTCCTCAATTGGATCGTCGTGCGTCAGCGAAGCGTCCGCCGTGCGTTGTTGGGCGAGAGCATCGAGATCGTTTGCCACGCGGCCCTCGGCCAGCGCCGCGCCGTCGACAACGACAACGACGCCATCGACGGTGACGCGGCTCCTGATCGCCGGCCAATGGAACGCCTGCACCAGCGGCTTCGGCAGCGCCAGGCCCGACGTTTCGATGACAATGTGCTCGACGCCGTCTCGGGCAAGAATCGCATCGAGCGCGGGCACGAATTCGTCGGCGACGGTGCAGCACAAACAGCCATTGGCCAGTTCGACAATGTTCTCCTCGGGACACGCGGCGTTGCCGCAACCTTTCAGGATCTCGCCGTCAATGCCGACATCGCCGAACTCATTGACAATGACGGCGAGCCGGCGGCCCGCCGCGTTGGCGATGACGTGGCGAATGAGCGTGGTTTTGCCGGCGCCGAGAAAGCCGGTGACGATGGTGCAGGGAATGCGCGCAAGCGGCGTATTCATAAATCGGTCTCCTGAAATCCGAGCGGCGGGACACGCGCGATCAGCCCGCGCTTGAGCACCGCCGGCCGTTCGCGCCACGGCAGAATGCCGTCGGCGGCGCCTGCCAAAAGCCGCGCCCCTTCGACCAACGCTGCGGCAGAGCTCACGTCGAGGCCGCCGAAAACGTAAGTCCACGCGCGGTCGCAGCGGAGCGCTGCCGTTGGGCCGCGCGAGCAATTGCCAAGGCACCGCATCGCGCGGACTTCGACCTCGGTGCCGGTCGCGGCGTCCGCGGTGGCGGCGGCGAGAACGGCGCCAGGCCGCAACGGGCTGTCGGTTTCGCCGGGCGGACGACAAGTGACGCAGACATAAACAATTGGCCTCGCGGACGCTGCCGCGCCGGTCGTATGAGATTGCTTGTGCGCACTGGTCATGGCTGGACTTAGGCGCGGGCGGCGAGCGGCCGGTCAAGGCCGCTCCAGCGGTAGATCAGATAAGAGGTCGTCCAGCAGGCAAGGAAAAGGCCGACGATCAGAAAACCGAAATTAGCGAGGCCGCCGTTGAGATCGCCAACGGTGTTCCAGAACGTGCCCTCAAGTCCGAATTCGTCGCCGATGAGTTCGAGGGCCTCGATGCCGCCGATCACGAGCGCGACCATGACGGACATGGCCGTGATGGTGAGATTGTACCAAATCTTGCGCACTGGATTGAGAAACGCCCAGCTGTAAGCGCGGACCATGAATACGCTGTCGGTTGTATCGACCAGCGTCATGCCGGCGGTGAACAGCGCGGGAAAAATCATCACCGTGCCAAAGCTTGCGCCGCCGGACACTTGGCTGGCGGCGACCGCGAACAGGCTGATTTCGGTCGCGGTATCGAAGCCGAGCCCGAACAAAAACCCGACCGGGAACATCTGCCAGCTTCGCGAGACTATGCGGAACAACGGCCGGAAAATACGTGCAAGCAGACCGCGCCCGGAGAGGAGCATGTTCAGTTCGTGCTCGGCGACCGGCTCGCCGCGGCGGACGCGGCGGAAACTCGCCCAGACACCGCGCAAAACAACAACATTGATGATCGCGATTGCCAGCAGAAAAATCGCCGAAGCCGTGGTGCCGATCACGCTGCCGACAGACTTGAAAGCAAGTAAACGGTCCTGCAGCGCGAACGCGGTTGCTGCGATGGCGGCGACGGCAAGCACGACGACCAGCGAATGTCCGAGCGAGAAGAACAGGCCGGCGGCGATGGGCCGCTTGCCCTCCTGCATCAACTTGCGGACGACATTGTCGATGGCTGCGATGTGATCGGCATCGACGGCGTGGCGGATACCAAGCACGTAAGCTAGCACTGCCGTGCCGAGAAGCGTCGGCCGGCCGGCGAGCGCAATCACGGTCCAGGCCCATACCAGGGCGTTGGCAGTCAACAACACAGCGTAAATCGCGCCAATCTTGCCGCGCCGATCGGCCGATCCATCATCGACCGCAGCTTTCAAGAATGTGAGCACGATCAGAAGTCCTCGCATGACCAAATGCCGGCGCGAGCGAGGACCAAAAGACTTTCGTCTTTCGGATCATCCACCGATGCACCCCGACCGGTGTTTGTCGCGTCGACTACGGCCGACGGCAGGTCTCCTGGCTCGCGGATCGGCGCCTCGTCCTACCTTCCCGGCGGCAAACGGCCGCCAGTGGCTTATGCGGACGAGACTTCCCGCATACAGTTGCGGGGGCAGCTGCGGATTAGGAGCTTTCTTTCACTCCGCACCGCATTCCCTGTTCGCTCTCTTTCGAGAGACCGTCGTTAGCGATACTAAACGGTCGCCGGGCCGCCTTTGTCAATGGCGTCAAGTTTCGGCATTCTCGCAAACGAAAACGGCTGTGCGGCAATGAGTGCGAATGTAATTTTGGTCCTCGGCGGTGCGCGTTCCGGCAAAAGCCGCCATGCCGAGAGCTTGGTCGCCGCCACCAAGCCGCCCTGGACCTACATCGCAACGGCGGAAGCAGGCGATGAAGAAATGGCGGCACGGATCACAGTGCATCGCCAGCGCCGCGGCTCCGGCTGGCGCAGCGTCGAGGCGCCGCGCGAACTTGCGTCGGTGTTGGCGGCAAGTGCGACGACGCCGGTGCTGATCGACTGCCTGACGTTATGGCTTTCAAATCTCATGCTCGCGGGTGCCGACATCGATCGCGAAATCGGGCACTTGGAAAAAGCGTTGGTGGCGATGAAAGCGCCGGTAGTTCTGGTCGCCAACGAAGTCGGCCTCGGCATCGTTCCGGAGCATCCGCTAGGTCGGCAATTTCGCGACTGGCAAGGTATCCTCAACCAGCGCATGGCGGCGCGAGCCGAGCGCGTTGTTCTCATGGTCGCTGGCTTGCCGTTGGTCATTAAAGAAGGCGGGCCGGAGGCACGGCAATGACGAGACCGACCGTGGGCGCAGAGGCGGAACGCCATCGCAACAAGATGGCCAAGCGTAAAGCCGTGCAGGATGCGGAGATCGCCAGCAAGACTGCCGAAAAGGGCCTGCTGATTGTCCACACCGGCACCGGCAAAGGAAAATCAACTGCAGCGTTCGGGCTTGCGCTGCGCGTGCTCGGCCGCGGCGGTCGCGTCGGCGTCGTGCAGTTCATCAAGGGCGCTTGGCACACTGCCGAGCGCGATGCGCTCGCGAGGTTCGAGGCCCAAGTCGCTTGGCACACAATGGGCGAAGGTTTCACCTGGGAAACGCAGGATCGCGCTCGCGACATCGCGGCGGCGCAACGCGCGTGGTCGAAGGCGCGCGAACTCCTGGACGATCTCAGCTTCGCTCTCGTGATCCTCGATGAGCTCAACATCGCGCTTCGTTACGATTACCTCGACCTTGCCGACGTTCTCGCCGTGCTGAAGGCGCGCCGGCCGGATTTGCACGTCGTCGTCACCGGGAGGAACGCCAAGCCCGAACTTGTCGCCGCCGCCGATCTGGTCACGGAGATGAAGCTCGTGAAGCACCATTTCGCCGCTGGCGTGAAAGCCCAGCCGGGAATCGAGTTTTAGATGCCGGCGCGCGCGCTGATGTTTCAGGGCACGGGCTCGGATGTCGGCAAATCCTTGATTGTCGCCGGGCTGGCGCGCGCCTACGCGCAGCGCGGCCTTACGGTGCGCCCGTTCAAACCGCAGAACATGTCGAACAACGCCGCGGTAACCGCGGACGGCGGCGAGATCGGCCGGGCGCAAGCGCTGCAAGCGCGCGCGGCGCGGACGCCGTCCAGCATTCATATGAACCCAGTACTGCTGAAGCCGCAGAGCGACAGCGGCGCGCAAATCGTTGTGCACGGCCGCGTCCATGGCTATGCCAAGGCGGCTGCCTATCAACAGATGAAACGTGACCTCCTGCCGTTCGTGCTTGAGAGCTACGCGTGCCTCCGGGGCAACGCCGACATCGTTCTTGTCGAAGGCGCCGGCAGCGCCAGTGAAGTGAATCTACGCGGCAACGACATCGCCAATATGGGATTTGCCCGCGCCGCTGACGTGCCGGTCGTGGTGATCGGCGACATTGATCGCGGCGGAGTGATTGCCAGCATTGTCGGCACGCAAACGGTGCTGGAAGCCGATGATGCGGCGTTGGTCTGCGGCTTCATGGTTAACAAATTCCGCGGCGACCCGGCGCTGTTCGAAGAGGGAATGGATCGGATTGCACACGCTACCGGGTGGCCGGCGCTGGGATTGATTCCGTATTTCGCCGATGCGCGTTTATTGCCCGCCGAGGATGCGCTCGGGCTCGAACAATCGTTGCGCGGTTCGAGCCATGCCGTCGCGGCGGCAAGCCGATCCAATAAGCGCGTCCGCATTGCGGTCCCGATCTTGCCGCACATCGCCAATTTCGACGATCTCGACCCGCTGGAGGCCGAACCCAGTGTCGAGGTTGTGCGTGTAGCGCCGGGCGCCGCGCTGCCGGGCGACGCCGATCTCGTGATCCTGCCCGGCTCGAAGGCGACCATCGCAGGACTGACGGCTTTGCGTGCAGCCGGCTTTGACGTCGACATCGCGGCGCATCGGCGGCGCGGCGGAATGATCCTCGGCCTTTGCGGCGGTTTTCAAATGCTCGGGCGCGCGATTTCCGATCTCGGCGGAATTGAAGGGCCACGCGGGGCCGTCGAAGGCCTCGGTCTTCTCGAAGTCGCAACAACGCTCTCCGATGAGAAGCGCCTTGAGCCGGTGAAGGGCCAAACCAACGACGGCGCGCCGGTTGCCGGCTATGAGATGCACACGGGAGTGACGGAGGGCTCCGATTGCGCGCGGCCATTTGCGCGGCTCGACGGCGGATCGGTCGACGGTGCAGTCTCGGGCGACGGGCGCGTGATCGGCACCTATATCCACGGGCTTTTTGCCGACGATCGGCAGCGCGCCGCGTGGCTCAAGCGGCTTGGCAACGCCACAGCCAGCGTCGCCTATGATGATTTAATCGAGCAAACACTCGATGCGCTCGCCGCGCATCTCGCCGCCCATATCGATCTTGATCGCCTTCTTAAATTGGCGCGATGAGAATTGGCACGATGAGGATGGTCACTGCCGCCAGAATCGCGATCAACAGCGCATCGGCCCAACGGTAAAGCGACAGTGCGCGGCGAATGTCCGCCGCATTCGCGTCGGTGCGGCCGTCGCCCATGAACGCATCGAAGACGCGATTGCCCCCGTAAACGCGCGGACCGGCAAGCGACAGATCGAGCGCTCCCGCCATGGCCGCCTCGGGATAGCCGGCGTTCGGCGAGCGGTGGCGGAAAGCGTCGCGGCGCACCGCTCGCCGAGCGGCTGCCGCTGAGCCTTTCCGGCTCAATGCCGCCGCCGCGATCAGAAGCAAGGCGGACAGGCGTGATGCCGGCAGGTTGACAAGGTCGTCAAGCCGCGCCGCGGCCCAGCCGAAAGCTTCATGGCGCGGGGCGCGGTGGCCGATCATACTGTCGGCGGTGTTGATCGCCTTATAAAGTGCGATGCCGGGTAACCCACCAATGACCAGCCAAATGACAGGCGCGACGACCGCATCTGAAAAATTCTCCGCCAGGCTTTCGATGGCGGCGCGTGCGACGCCCGCAGCGTCGAGCGTGTCCGGATCGCGGCCGACAATATGGGCAACCGCGGCTCGGCCAGCGGGAAGGCCGCCCTTCTCGAGCGCGTCGGCAACATCGCCGACATGCCGGTGCAGGCTGCGCTGCGCGATCAAGCTCGCGGCGAGCAAAGCCACCAGCAGAAATCCGAAACGCAGGCGCAGCAACTCATGTTGCACGACGATCGCAATTGCGGCAACGACCGCCAAAATGACGAGGAGTGCAACAGCACCGGCGAGCCGCCGCAATTTTTGCCCGGCGGTTTCGCGATTGAGCCAGCGATCGAGCGAATTGATCAGCCACCCGATCCAGCTCGCGGGATGTCCAATGGCGCCAAACAGGCGTTCCGGATAACCGAAACAGAGTTCGATCAGCATGGCGACGAGGGCGAGCGCGATCGGCATGACGTTCACTGACGCCGGAAAGGAAACACTCCCACACGGCGGCGATCTCGGCGTCGCCCGCCGACTATTCCCCGGTGCGCCCGAACCTTTCATCGACTTGTCGACCGGGATCAATCCCTGGGCTTACCCGTTGCCGCGTTTTTCCGTCGGGGAATTCGTCCGTCTGCCGCAGCACGAGGCATTGACTACGCTCGCCGCCGCCGCTGCCAAAAGCTATGGGGCGCCGTCGGCGGCGCATGTTGTGGTCGCACCGGGATCGCAGATTTTATTGCCGTTGGCAGCGAATTTGCTGCCCCCCGCGGGGGCGGCCGTGGTGTCGCCGACCTATCCCGAGTTCGCCCGGGCTGCGGCGCTTGTTGGCCACAACGTCAAGAATGTTCAAAGTATCGAACAATGTGGCGACGCAAACCTCATCATAGTCGCCAACCCGAACAATCCCGACGGCAGGCTATTGAAACGCACGCATCTGCTCAGGGTCGCGCAGGATCTGCGCCGGCGTGGCGGCCTGCTTGTTGTCGACGAAGCATTTATGGACGTCGCGCCGGCGGGTGAAAGCCTCTCCGCCGATCTCGCGGGCGGCAATGTCGTCGTGCTGCGCTCCTTCGGCAAGTTTTTTGGTCTTCCGGGACTGCGCTTAGGCTTCGCGCTGACCGCGCCACCGCTGGCGCGTCGGCTCTCCGCGGTGCTCGGCCCCTGGCCCGCGTCCACGCCGGCGCTCACCCTTGGGGTGCAGGCTTTAGCTGACACGGCTTGGATCGAACGCACGCGGAAGAATCTGGCAAGGGCGGCAACATCGCTCGACGCGATCTTGGCAGGGGCAGGTTTGGAGATTATCGGCGGCACCGACTTATTCCGTCTGGTTCGAAGCAAGGCGGCCCCGGCGCTGTTTGAACATCTGGGCCGCGCCGGCATTTACGTGCGGGCCTTCACCGACAACCCTACCTGGCTTCGCTTTGCGCTACCGCCCGACGCTTCCGCGAGGAAGCGCCTCAAACAGGCTCTTGCCGCCTTCAACCGAGCGAAATAGCCTCCTGTGCCAAAACGGGGCAGGGACGATGGCACTCGGCTTGCTCCGTTTGTGCTCGACGGCGGTGTTGTGCCGGAACGGACGCGGCACATCAGCCGCGTGAGTGAGAGGACGCCCGGCTCAGTCCGGGAAGTCTAATGGGGAGAGTGTCAGTGTCAGACAGCAGTCGCGCCGAAGCGGCAACTAGGGCGACCGTGCGTATCGGCGCCGCACTTGTTCTATCGATCCTGGCCCAAACCGCAGCCCACGCTGGAAACGCGAGCAATGATAGCTGTGCCGGCCGGTGGACGGGCTACAATTGCGCAGCGCTATCGGCAGAAGCCGACAATCCTTACATCCGGGTTGTACCCGAACCGCTTGGCGAGAACGAAAAGGCGCAGTTCGCACAACGTGACCGCAAGTGGGTGGATCACTGCCATCCGGTGGTCCAGTACGACCGCTACGGCGTGGCCCGCTATCGTTACTCGGCAACGGGCTGCGAATTCGGGGTCGGGGCCGAGTAAGAATCTTCCGGCGCTAACATCCGGTGCTAACGAATAGTGTCGGCGGCCTTGGTATTGCGCTGCGGAGGATGCGCCGCGGACTTGGGCGTCACGCCCACCTGGTTCGGCAGATATTTGGCAATGATGACGGGGTCGAGCTGCTTCGCGGAATCGTCCGGCAGCCGATACCAGACCTCGTTCCGTCCCAGAAATTCGAAGCCGAGATAGCCGCGCACGGTCAGCGATTGGCCATCGGGACTAAGCGTCATCACGGCGTTGTAGATATTGCCGTCGCGCGGATCGAGGATGTTGCCGTTCTCGTATTTCAAGCCCGCGCGTTTCATGTCGCGGATGATCGGTAAGCCGAGCAGCGGTGCGCCCTTGCGATCATCTTTGCAGCTTGAACAAATCGCCGCACCCGGCGGGTCGCTCGGCCGCGGAAACAGCTTCGCCGCGACGCCTTCATACGTTGGACCATTCTCCAGAAAGAGAAACCAGATGACCGACTTGCCGGTCTCCTCGTCGATCTTCTGCCAAAGCCCGGCTACCGAAGGCTCGGCCCTAACAGGTCCGCCGGCAGCGAGAAGCGCGATCAGGCTCGCCGTTACTACGCTCGTCAATCGCACACCCAATGCCGCCTCCATTCATTAAGTTCGGTAAAATAGGCCATTCGCCGCCGATAGCGAAGACCCATTTCATTCGACAATGCGGTGATTTAAGGACGACGACCTTGCCGGAGTAACTATTTCCAGCATAACCATGCCGCGTTCTCGCCTTTTTCCTTGCGCGGCCGACGTCGGCGCGTTCCAATAATTGTTCTGGTGGCTGGATCAAACCGGCCGATCCCGGGTTGATAAAAGCTGGGGAGCAAACCTGCCATGGCGCCCGCCTCGTAATGTCGCGTTCGAGCTTGGCCCTCGACAATCTTCGGGCGGTGGTGATCCTTATCGTTTTGGCCTTTCATTCGGTACTGGCCTACGTCAATTGGATCCCGCCGCGAACGGTCGGCTTTGACAGTCCTCCTTACGCCTGGCGCGCATTTCCCGTTTTGGATGGTCACCGGTGGCTGGGCTTCGACCTATTTTGCGCCTGGCAAGACGTCTACTTGATGTCGCTGATGTTCTTGTTGTCGGGGCTGTTTGTGTATCCGAGCCTGGCACGCAAGCAAAACTGGGGCTTTGTCCGCGATCGCCTGCTGCGGCTTGGAGTGCCCTTCGTCTTTGGCGTGATTGTGCTGGTGCCGATTGCCGAATATCCGGCCTATAGCGTCACCGCGCCGGAGCCGAGCCTCGCCGACTATTTCCGCAGTTATGTGTCGTTGCCTTTTGTGCCGAATGGACAGCTTTGGTTCTTATGGCAGCTGCTGGCGCTGAACTTTATTGTGACCGGCGTGAACCTCGCCGCGCCGAATGCGCTGAAGTCGCTTGGTCGCTGGTCGATACAACTGGGCCGCCAGCCGCTGATTTATTTGGCCGTCCTTATTGCGCTCTCGGCGATCGCCTATGTGCCGTTGGCGCTCGCCTTCACGCCGTGGCAGTGGTCCAATTCCGGACCTTTGGCCCTGCAATTTGCGCGGCCGCTGCTCTACTGCACGTACTTTTTCGCCGGTGTCGGGATCGGCGCCGGCGGCATCGACGAAGGTCTGGTAGCCGCCGACGGTCAGCTGTCCAAACGCTGGTGGCTTTGGCTTGCGGCGGCGCTCGCTGCGCTGTTCGTCTGGATGGGAATAACTTCTCTGACGCTCGACGGTCCGGCACCGGTCGCGATCCAAGTCGCTTCCGACCTGGCATTTGTCGTGGCGAGCGCTGGCGGTTGCGCGTTTCTTATTGCCGCGGGCCTTCGCTTCGGCCTCAAGCGGTCACGCCCGCTGGCGAGTCTCTCGGCCAACGCCTACAGCCTTTATCTCGTGCATTACGTGTTCGTCGTGTGGATGCAATTCGCGCTGCTTGGGCTTCCCCTACCGGCGGTGCTCAAGGCGCCGATAGTCTTTGCCGTCGCGCTCGTCGTGAGCTGGATTATCATTTTGGCGGTCCAGCGTGTTCCGCTGGGCGCGCGATTGATCGGCGTGCGGCCGCCGCCGGTTGCCGGCCTAAATCCCGGGACGGCCTGACGATCGACGTTCGTCGGCGGTCCCGGGAGTGCTTTGTCGAGAAGCTGACCTCAAGTTACTTCACCGGCGCCGGCGCGGCGTCCACGAACCCGGCTACGGACTTAAATCGTCCGTCAGGGCCCAATGTGGCGAAATCAGTGCCGCCGAGATAGAGCGGCGCCTCTTTGCTGCCGCCGGCAGCCCAAGAAAGCGCGCGAAATTATTGTGCGCTTCAATGCCACTGACCAGGTTGAGGCGATAGGTCGGAAATTGCGCTTGTGCCGCGGCAATCATGGTGTCGATTGCGCCGTGGCCTGAGCCGTTGCGGTGCGCGTCGACATAGCTGCCGTCATCGGTCCAGGTTTCGCCGACAAGTTCTCGACGACGCTTGGGATCGCGTTCGTTCCACGCTGCGATGTAGCGGACGACGGTTGCATTCACATGGGTCATGGTAAGTCTCCTAGCTTTTCGTTGCGGCCGATTGGCCGTGCCGCAAGCTCGCAGCGTCGAGGAGCAAAAGCGATTACGCCCGAGGTAAAGAAACGTCCGAGCGAGGGACCACTAGTTTGCCCGAGCGATTTTGCGGGTCATCCGCCGGATCGCGGCGTCAGTCGCGTCGTCAGCGGGAAAGAAGAGTTCGAGCGCCAGTTCGGACAGCGCCACGTCGATCGGACTTCCGAATACCGTGGTCAGGCTGTGAAACGACAGGATGTCGTTTCCGATCTTCACACGAAACGGGACCGCAATTTCCTGCTCGAGGCGCGAAGCCGGGACCGGCGCGGGCGTGCCGCGTGGATACGCGCTCACTTCTCGCAGAAGCTCAGTCAACACCGCGTTGGCCGTCAACTCGACCTGGCGCCGCAAGCGGTACAAGAGATGCGCGCGCCATTCCGGCAGATTGACAATTCGTGGCGCAAGCCCGCGCGGATGGAGCGAGAGGCGCATCGCATTGACCGGCGATTGCAGCAGTTCGGCCGCGACGTCTTCGTACAATTCCGGGAGCGCCGCATTGCTGGCGGCGATGCGCCAATGCCGGTCAAGGGCGAAAGCCGGGTAGGGTTTCTGCCGATCGAGCACCAAATCGATTGCGGCGCGCGCCGGCGCTAGTGCCGGATCGTCCAGCGGCCGTTCGGGAAAAATTGGCGCAAAGCCCGCGGCGACCAGGAGCACGTTGCGCTCGCGCACCGGTACGCCGAGCTGCTCGGAGAGATGAAGCAGCATGTCGCGGCTCGGCTGCGCGCGCCCGGTTTCCAAAAAACTCAAGTGCCGTGTGGAAATTCCGGCGTCGGAAGCGAGATCGAGTTGGCTCAAACGCCGCCGCTGGCGCCACTGGCGCAAAAGACCGCCGACCGGCAGGGGACGATTGAGCATAGCCGGACCCTAGCTCCCTCTCATACGGCGTTCAAATTACCTCGCAGGTAAAGCGCGTAATAATGTTTGAAGCGATGCGAGCCGGTGTTATGTCTCGCCGCAAGCTCGCGGCCAGCGACCCCATCCCGGTCCGCGATTTATGAAGAACGTGTGACGAGAACGAAACTCTATCGGACGCCGCCGGTATGCGATTGATCGTGCCAATTTCCGTCGGCGGCTGGCCGCGGATTTTCAGCCGCTGGGACATCGTTGCGGTCCTGTTAATTCTTGGCCTGCTGGCGTTCTTGGCCGAAGCGAGCCGGCACCTGCTGCAACCGCTTGTCGAGTTGCAACACAAACCGGTGTCGCTCGATCCCGCCAACCTGCCGGAATACGCCGCGCGCACCACGCTGCGCATGCTGATCGCGATGGTGTTGTCGCTAATATTCACGTTCACCTATGCGACGCTCGCGGCCAAGAGCAAACACGCCGAACGGTTGCTCGTTCCGCTGCTCGACATTCTGCAGTCGGTGCCGATCCTCGGCTTCATTTCCATAACCGTCGTGTTCTTCATGGCGCTCGCACCCGGACGGGTACTCGGCGCGGAATTCGCCGCGATATTCGCGATTTTCACCAGCCAAGCCTGGAACATGGCGTTCAGCTTCTATCAATCCTTGCGCACGGTGCCGACCGAACTGGTCGAGGCATCGCGCAATTTCCGCTTAAGTCCGTGGATGAGTTTCTGGCGCGTCGACGTGCCGTTCGCCATGCCGCAACTCATCTGGAACATGATGTTGTCAATGTCGGGAAGCTGGTTCTTCGTGGTCGCCTCGGAGGCGATCAGCGTCGGCAATACGACCATCACGTTGCCCGGCGTCGGCTCCTACATCGCTCTTGCGATCGAGCATCGCGATTTGGTGGCGGTCGGCTACGCCATCGTCACCATGCTGATCGTGATCCTGGTCTACGATCAGGTTTTATTCCGTCCGTTGGTGGCTTGGGCCGATCGGTTCCGCTTCGAGCAGGAGCCCGGCATGTCGCCCCCGCAATCGTGGGTCCTTAACGTGCTTCGCCGTTCGCGGCTTGTCGATCGGCTCACCCGTCCGTTCGCGGCGCTGTTGCATCGCCTGTTGTTGGCGCGCTGGTCCAAAGACAGGCCGCAACAACAAACGCAAGAATCGCGGACCCAGAGCCGCTGGGTCGCCTTTCAATGGGTCGCCATCGCGATCGCGTTCGGCGCGGTGGCCGTCTGGCAACTCGCCGTGTTCGTGACGCAAGGCATCACGATGTCCGACGTAGCCACGACATTGCTGCTCGGGCTGGCCACGCTGTCCCGCATTATCGTTCTTATCGCACTGGCGACTATCGTTTGGGTGCCGATCGGAATCTGGGTCGGCACCCGGCCCCAGTTTGCCAATGTGGTGCAGCCGATCGCGCAGTTTCTGGCCGCCTTTCCGGCCAACGTGCTGTTTCCAGTTGCCGTGTCCCTGATCGTTGCGTTCAAACTCAATCCGAACATTTGGTTGAGCCCGCTGATGATCCTTGGCACGCAGTGGTACATTTTGTTCAATGTCGTTGCCGGCGCCATCGCGATCCCCGCGGAGTTGCGCGCCGCCGGGGCAAATTTCCGGGTCCGCGGTTGGCTGTGGTGGAGGCGCATCGCGATCCCCGCGGTGCTGCCTTACTATGTGACCGGCGCCATCACCGCTTGCGGCGGTTCTTGGAATGCCAGCATCGTCGCCGAGGTCGCCTCGTGGGGTGACGAGCACCTGCAAGCGCAGGGGCTGGGCGCTTATATCGCGCAGCAGACCGATGCCGGCGACTTCCATCACATCGTGCTCGGCATTGCGGTGATGAGTTTTTTTGTGGTCCTCGTCAATCGTACGTTCTGGCGTCCGCTTTACCTTTACGCCGAGCGCAAATTCCGGCTTGGTTGAGGAACTGTCATGGAGACAAGCCTTCTCGATATTCACGCGCTGCGCCAGACCTTTCCTCGCGCCGACGGGGGCGAGCTTTTGGTGCTTGACGGTATCGATCTGCATCTGGCGCAGGGCCAAATCGTCGGGCTTCTCGGCCGTACCGGCTCCGGCAAGTCGACCTTGCTGCGCTCCATCGCCGGCTTGATGGCGCCTTCGGCCGGGACAATTACTTATCTCGGCCATCCGGTTACAGCCCCGGCGCCCGGGATAGCCATGGTGTTCCAGGGATTCGCCCTGTTTCCCTGGTTGACCGTATTGGAAAACGTCCAGCTCGGCCTTGAAGCCCTCGGGCGGCCCGATGCCGAAATCAGAAAACGCGCCTTGGCGGCGATCGATCTCATCGGGCTCGATGGTTACGAATCCGCCTATCCGCGCGAATTGTCCGGCGGCATGCGCCAGCGCGTCGGGTTTGCCCGCGCGCTCGTCGTCGATCCCAACATTCTGCTGATGGACGAGCCGTTCTCGGCGCTCGACGTGCTCACGGCGGAAACGCTGCGCACCGATTTTCTCGAACTGTGGGGCGACGGCAGGCTGCCGATCAAGGGCGTCATCATAGTCACGCACAATATCGAAGAAGCGGTTCTGATGTGCGACCGCATTCTTTTGTTTTCCTCCAATCCGGGCCGCATCATTCGCGAGATCGCGGTCGATCTCAAGCAGCCGCGCAATCGGCTCGATCCGCAATTCCGCGATCAGGTCGAGAAGATCTACGAGGCGATGACGGCGCGCACGCCGGCACCGGCGAAGATCGGCGCGCCTGCCGGCACCGTTGCCGCCACGATCAACATGATTCTGCCGCGCGTTTCCGCAAATCTTTTGTCCGGCCTTCTCGAGACGCTCGCCGGCGAGCCTTACAAGGGCAAAGCCGATCTTCCGGTCATCGCCGATGAGTTGCACATGGAGGGCGACGATCTATTCCCGGTTTCGGATGCCCTGCAAATTCTGCATTTTGTCGAAGTCGAGGGCGGCGATATAAAACTTACGGAAATAGGCAAACAATTCGTTGACGCGGATACCGACGGGCGCAAGAAAATCTTTGAGCGCCAACTCTTGGCGTATGTGCCGCTTGCCGCCCACATCCGCCGCATTTTGCAGGAGCGCACGAATCACGTGGCCCCGAAAAGCCGGTTCTTCGACGAACTGGAAGATCACATGAGCAGCGAGGATGTCGAAGCGACGCTGCGTTCGGTCACCGCCTGGGCGCGCTACGCGGAAGCCTTCGCCTACGACGACGACACGGAAACCTTCAGTCTGGAAAATCCGACCTAAAGCTGCGGACGCAAGCGCCGGGTCGCACCGGCGCTGGCCTGCCGCGAGATCGAGAGCAACGCGCGTTCGGCGATGGCCTGAGCGACAGACGGCGTCTTTCGTGACGCCAGCACCGCGTCGGCGAGCTCGGTCATTGCGTCGCCGAGCCGCACCGCGCTCCATTGCATTAGAGCGACCTCCACGAGCTTCTTGCGGCTGAAGTGCACCGGCGGCATTGCGCGGTCGACCGAAGAAAGCTCGCCGGCGTCCATCGCGGTTCGCCACTTGTGAAGCTGTGCGAGCTGGCGCTGGACGCCAAAGAAAATCGAGCCGATCGGCGTGCCGGCGTCACGCACCTTGCTGAGCAAGAGGTCGAGCTCCGTGGTGCGGCCGGCAAACGCCGTATCGATGAGTTCGTCCAGTGCCAGGTCCGAAGCGTCGGACACCACCGCCTTCACGTCGTCAACGCCGATCTCGGCGCGGCCATGCGCGTACAGCACGAGCTTGCTGATTTCGCTGCGAGACGCCGCGCGGTCTCCTCCGAGGAGAGTGACAAGCAGGTTACGGGCCTCCGGTTTAAGTGACACGCCGGCGTTCCGCATTTCGCTATCGATGAGGCGCTCCAGAGCCGCTTCGTTGTCGGCATAGCAGGGCACAGCGGCTGCGTTCTTGGCGCGCTCGGACACCGCACGCAACGGCGCAGTGCGGCGCAGGTCGCCGGCCTCGATCACGACGCGGCATTCGCTCTTCGGCAGCGCCAGCACCACTTCGACCGCGGGCGCGAAATTTCGTCCGCCGGCTCTTACCCACACCGCCCGGCGGCCGCCAAATAGCGGTATGGTCTGGACCTCATCCAGCAAACGGGCGGGATCGGCGGCGATTTCGTCGCCGTCGAGCCGCACCAGGGAAAACGGGTCATCTGGATTGTTGACCGACGCGCGGACCAGCGCCCGCACGCGCTCGCTGACAAGACCGGAGTCTTCGCCGAATATGAGGACTACATTGGGAAGACGATCGGCCTTGGCAAGAAACGCATCGGCCTCGCCGGACTTGACCGTGACCATGCCTTAAGTGCCGGCGACGAAATACGACGCCAGGCGATTCCTGATGGTTTCGGCGGCAACCAGGATCGCCCGGTCTTCGGCGTCGCGCTGCGCGCGTTGGCTTGCGAAACGCTGCTGAGAACCTGGAATGTCGTAGTCGACGTGTGTGAAGCAATTGTCCGTGACCACTGTCTTGCCGGTCGCGAGCTCGATCAACGAATAGTTGGCGATGACCGAATTGATCTGCGTGGTCGGGCGGCCGGTGACGGGATCGAGCACGGCGGTAAATCGCGATGTTCCGACGTCGACGACGAGCCGATAGGTCGGCGCCGAAACCTGCGCGCCGCCATGCAAATCGAACTGCAGCGCATTGAACATGCCGACCGCGATGCGCTCGGCCGGAGTGCCGTGCGTTGCGGCAATCGGCGGAAGTTCGGTGGCAAGGAATTTATCGTGCGCGCTGTCGGTATTAACGTCGGGAGGCTTGCCGTAGAGCGGCTGCCAGCAGCCCGCGGTCAGGCCGCCGAGCACGCAGGCGACCAGGAAAGCACGCGCCGGCCGCCGCCAGCGTTGGATGAAATCAAGCGACCACATTGACGATCCGTTGCGGCACGATGATCACTTTCTTCGGCGACTTGCCGTCTAGCGCCCTTTTTACCGCATCGAGCGCGAGCACGGCAGCCTCAATATCGGCCTTGCCGGCCTCGCGCGGCACTGTGACGTCAGCGCGCTTTCGCCCGTTGACCTGGACCGGCAGCGTCATCGTGTGCTCGACCAGCAAATCGGCCTCGACCTGTGGCCACAGCGCCTGAGCGACCAAGGTTTTGTGGCCGAGCGCGGCCCAGCATTCCTCGGCAAGATGCGGCATCATCGGACTGAAGAGTTGCACGAGAACGTTAACCGCTTCGCGTATGGCCCAAGCCATGTCGGCGGAGTGACTGCCAGGCTGGCCAGACGTCCCCTCTTTGCCGCGGTCCCAATCGTCAGCCCCGATCTCTCCGATTACCTCACTGAGGCTACTGGAGAATTCATGGATCGCCGCCAGACAAACATTAAAGTGGAGCTTTTCAATGTCATCGGTGACTTTGGCGAGCGTTTGATGGGTCGCCTTGCGGAGCGCGAGGGCGGCCGGGACGAAATCACGCGGCCGCGCGGCGGGCGCCGTTTTGGCAATTTCAGCCGCCTCGCCAACAAGCCGCCACAGCCGCTGCACGAAGCCCGCGCGCGCCCGCACGCCGCGTTCGCTCCACTCAACATCGCGCTCGGGCGGTGAATCCGACAGCATGAACCAGCGCGCAACATCGGCGCCGTAGTCCGAAATAATGTCGTCGGGGTCGACCGTGTTGCGCTTCGACTTCGACATTTTCTCGGGCGGGCCGATTTCGACCGGCTCGCCGGTTGAGATCAATGTCGCACGCCGGACATCGCCGCTGGACTCGATTTCCACTTCAGCCGGCGACGCCCATTCGCCGTCCGCTTGGCGATAGGTCTCGTGCACCACCATCCCTTGGGTGAACAGCCCGGCGAAAGGCTCATCGAGCCCGACATGCCCGGTCTTCTTCATCGCTCGCGTGAAGAACCGGCTGTAGAGCAGGTGCAGAATCGCGTGCTCGATGCCGCCGATGTATTGGTCGACCGGCATCCACGCGTCGGCCACTTTGCGATCGGTCGGAGCGGTATTGATCCACGGATCGGTGAAGCGGATGAAATACCACGATGAATCGACGAAGGTATCCATCGTATCGGTTTCGCGCACGGCCTTGCCGCCGCAGCGCGGGCACTTGACGTGTTTCCAGGTCGGATGCCGGTCGAGCGGATTGCCGGGCCGGTCGAACGTCACGTCTTCCGGCAGCGTGACCGGCAAGTCCGATTTCGGCACCGGAACGACGCCGCATTTTTCGCAATGGATGACCGGTATCGGGCAGCCCCAATAGCGTTGCCGCGAAATGCCCCAGTCGCGCAGGCGGAAATTGACCTGTCGCTGTGCGACCGGTTCGCCGTTCGTCGTTTCCTCCTCCAGCCGCCGCGCGACCTCTTCCTTGGCCTGAGGTACGCTCATGCCATCGAGGAAGCGCGAGTTGATCAGCGTGCCGTCGCCGTCATAGGCGGTATCGGTAATCAAAAATGTCTTCGGGTCTTGTCCGGGCGGACACACCACCGGAACGTTGCCGAGCCCGTATTTGTTGACGAAGTCGAGGTCGCGCTGGTCGTGCGCGGGGCAGCCGAAAATGGCGCCCGTGCCGTAGTCCATCAAAATGAAATTGGCGACGTAGACCGGTAGATGCCACGACGGGTCGAACGGATGCCGCGCCTTGATGCCGGTGTCGAATCCCATCTTCTCGGCCGTGTCGATCGCTGCCTGCGACGTGCCGCGATGCCGGCATTCCTCAATAAAAGCGGCAAGCTTCGGATTTTTCGCCGCGGCGGCGGCAGCGAGCGGATGATCGGGCGCGAGCGCGAGAAATTTGGCGCCGAACAAAGTGTCGGGGCGCGTCGTAAAAACTTCCAGTTCGTTCGCGCCTGCCGGCGCCGTGGCCGGCTCGAGCGCGAAGCGAACCAGCAAGCCTTCCGACCGGCCGATCCAGTTCTTCTGCATCAGCCGGACTTTTTCCGGCCAGCGCTCGAGCGTATCGAGCGCGTCGAGCAGTTCCTGCGAGTAATCGGTGATCTTGAAAAACCACTGCGTCAGCTCGCGCTGTTCGACTATTGCGCCGGAACGCCAGCCGCGGCCATCGATCACCTGCTCGTTGGCGAGCACAGTCTGATCGACCGGGTCCCAATTCACTTTCGATTTGCGCCGCTCGACGAGCCCCGCCTGCAAGAAGTCGAGAAACATCGCTTGCTGGTGTTTGTAATAGGCGGGATCGCAGGTCGCGATCTCTCGGCTCCAATCGAGCGACAGCCCCATTGATTTGAGCTGCCCTTTCATGGCCGCGATGTTGTCATAGGTCCAGGCTTTGGGATGGATCTTGCGTTCGGCGGCGGCATTTTCGGCCGGCAACCCGAACGCGTCCCAACCCATCGGATGCAGCACGGCAAAGCCCATCGCCCGCTTTACCCGCGCCACCACGTCGCCCATGGTGTAATTGCGAACGTGGCCCATATGGATGCGCCCCGAAGGATAGGGGAACATCTCCAGCACATAGTATTTCGGTTTACCGTGTTCGTTGGGCGTGGCGAAGATGCCGCGCTCCTCCCAGACGCGCTGCCAGCGGGCCTCGGCTTCGGCGGCGTTATAACGGTCGGTGGCCATTCTCGGCGGTGTCATTGGCTCAATTTAAGGGTGACGCGACGTGGCATGAAAGTTCTTTAAGGTCAATGCGATGCCGACCAGTTGGGCTTAACGCAGAGCTTTTTTAGGGGCCGTTTATGGCGATGATCTGGTAGCGAACAGCGTCGCGATCGCCGGTATCGCGGATCCAGATGTTGTAGCGCCCTTGGCCGATCATTAGGCCTTGCGCGTTCTCGAACACACTTTCCGGATCCTGCGCCAATATGGCCGCGCGCAATTTTGCGCCGAACAGCAGAGCGTAATTGCGGAGGAAAGCGGCCTTGTCGCGGATGACGCGTTTTTGGTGTCCGAAATAGCTGAGCGGATATCTGGTGTTTGCGGCAAGCCAGGTTTTATCGTTAGCGCGCACCGCCTGCTGGAATCGCATCACGGTCGCCGGCTTGTCCGGCAGGTCTGTTTCGGCAGCGAATCCCTTCGTCAGGCTGGACGAAATCAGCGCAAGACCTGCGACCAGCGTCAGCGCGCTTTTTCTCATTTTGCTGCTCACGCCACCTTTGCGGCTGCGGCCGCGCCGTCGCCAAGCAAGCCAGAGAGCCGATCACGGATCAATCGCTCGGCCTCGCTCATGATGCGTTCGATCAGCTCGGCGACGGTCGGAATGTCGTGGATCAGTCCCGCGACCATGCCGCAGCTCCAGGCGCCTGTATCCATTTCGCCGCCGAGCAGGACGCGCGGATAGACATCGGAGACGTGCTCCTTGATGTCGGCGAATTGCACGGCTGCACCCTTCGCCCACTCGATTTCGAGCAGGCGCTCGACGCCTTTGTTCTTGAGCACGCGCTCGGTGTTGCGCAACGTCCGCATGATCAACCGGGTGTCGAGCTCGGACGCAGCGACTATCGCCTGTTTGACGTTGTCGTGCACCGGCGCCTCTTTGGTGGCGATAAAGCGCGTGCCCATGTTCATGCCGGCCGCGCCAAGCGCCAGCGCTGCGACGAGGCTCCTTCCATCCGCCATCCCGCCCGACGCCACGAACGGAATCTTCAATTCGTCGGCGGCGCGCGGCAGCAAAATCATGTTCGGCACATCGTCCTCGCCAGGATGGCCGCCGCATTCGAAGCCGTCGACACTCACGGCATCGCAGCCGATGCGCTCGGCTTTGAGCGAATGACGCACGGACGTGCATTTGTGGATGATTTTGATGCCGGCATGCTTTAGCGGCGGCAGGTATTGCTCCGGATTACGCCCGGCGGTTTCGACAATCTTGATGCCGCCTTCGATGATCGCGGCGATATATTCCGGATAGGGCCGGGGATTGACCGAGGGCAAAAAACTTAAATTCACGCCGAACGGCTTTTCGGTCATCTCGCGGCAGCGCCCGATCTCACGCGCCAGCAATTCGGGCGTTCGTTGCGTAAGCCCGGTGATAATGCCGAGGCCGCCGGCATTCGATACCGCGGCCGCAAGCTCGGCAAAGCCGACAAAATGCATGCCGCCCTGAATGATCGGGTGGCGGATGCCGAACATTTCGGTGATGGCGGTCTTCACAAATAAATCTCCAATGCCAGCGTCGCCGGAGCGGACCACTGATTGCCGGCCGGTAAAATCGCGTATGACGGCAACCAGATCAACGTCCGGGTTGGATCGGCGCGACTAGCGAACCCTCCACCTAAAGCCTATCCTCAGCCTGATTTACGATCAGATTGGGCGGCAGCGAGGCCCATGAGATGACCCGCAAAGAAGACGCACCTGTCTCCGGACGCTCGGTGCGCGAGAGCGAGATTTTTTGCGAGCCGCCAGGGAGCGGCAATTTCTCAAGCAGCATCGGCGCCGCGGCCGGTATTGAACTTTTCCAGGGCCGCGGCCGCGCCAAACGCGCGCGGCCGTCGAAGACGATTATCGAGCCGCAGCGCGAAGTGTCGGTGCTCGCCGAAACCGACGTCCTGGTGGTCGGCGGCGGTCCGGCAGGCACCGCCGCAGCCATTGCCGCGGCACGGCTTGGCGCCGACGTCCTGTTAGCAGAGCGCTACAATCACCTGGGTGGGCTCTCGACCGGTGGTCTTGTTATCTGGATCGACCGGATGACCGATTGGTCCGGCCGGCACATCATTCGCGGTCTTGCCGAGGAGTTTGTTGATCGGCTGCCGAAAGCCGCCGTCGCCGGGCCGCCCCGCGCCGACTGGGGCAGCCGAGACGCTGCGACCGCGGCCTATTGGGCGCAGCGAACCGCGGCCTATCACGGCATCGTCACGTGGTCGCCGACCATCGATCCCGAGGCGCTCAAGACGCTGTCGATGCAAATGACCTGTGAAGCCAAGGCGCGGCTGTTGTTTCACGCCTGGGCGGCGGCGCCGATCGTGCACGGCAACACGGTCAAAGGCGCCGTCTTCGAAAGCAAGGAAGGCCGTCACGCCGTGCTCGCCAAGGTCGTTGTCGACACCACCGGCGACGCCGATTTGATCGCGCGGGCCGGCGCGGCGTGCGACTCCGATATCGATGCCGGCGACATTCATCACTGCATGAACACGGCTTTTCTGTTCGGCGGTGTCGATATGGAGCGGTGGGTCAGATTCCGCCACCAGGAACCTGACTCCTTTGCCGCCTTCATGACACTTGGCCGTGAGCGGATAAAATATTTCGAGAAGCCGTTCGTGTCGTGGCGCAACGACGTCGCCTTGTTTATGGGCCCCCGCCTCGCCGGATATAGCGCCGTCGACGTCGAGGACCTTACCGCAGTCGAGCTGCGCTCGCGGGAGCTCGCGGTCGGCCACCTCGACGTGTACCGCGAAGCCGCGCCTGGATTTGCCGATGCCTTCTTGATGCTGGGTGCGCCGCAGATCGGCGTGCGTCACAGCCGGCGGCTTGTCGGCGAGCGGAAGGTGAGCCGCCAGCAGTGGGACAGGGGCGACGTCTTCGAAGACGAGATCGGCGTCTCGCCCTCGCTGTCACCCAAGACGCCCAACATCTCGGTGCCGTACGGCGCGCTGGTGCCCGAGCGACTCGATGGCATTTTGGGTGCGGGACGCCACGTCGCCTGCGATGCAAACTCCCACACCTTTATGCGCGAAATCCCGCAATGCTGGCTTACTGGTCAAGCCGCTGGCGTTGCCGCGGCGCTGGCGGCCGCGAGCGACGCGCCTCCGCGCCGTGTTGCCGCGCGCTCAATCCAACACGAGTTGCTTCGCCAGGGCGTGTATTTATCGCCTGCGGTGGCGACGGCTCAGGCGCAGTTTCCGGCGACGGCGGCTGAGTAAGGCAGGAGCGGCCGGAGCGCTCCAACACCATTGAATGTGAATAAGGAAACTCATGGCCGCGCAACGTCGCGTCGAGAACACCGCCGAAGGCCAACAAGCGTTACGCACCGAATTAATGGCGAAGGCAACTGCGCTCGTGCCGCTTCTCCGCGCCAAAGCTGCCGAGACCGAGCGGGCGCGGCGCATCCCCGACGAAGTCATCGCCGCCGTGGAACAGGCGGGCCTGTTTCGCATGCGCGCGCCGAAACGGTTTGGCGGCTACGAGGCGGACTTACGCGCTTATATGGACGTCGTCACCGAGCTCGGCCGCGGCTGCGGCTCGACAGGATGGATATCGTTCATCTCCATCGCGACGGCCTGGATCGCCGTGCAATTCTCCGATCAGGCGCAGCGCGACGTATTCGAGGGCAACCCGGACGCGCGCACCATCGGGGTGCTTGCCATGAGCCAGCCTGCGCAAGCGGTCGATGGGGGCTATATCGTTTCCGGCCGTTGGCCCTACGCTTCGAACTGCCTGCACGCGCATTGGGCGATTCTTGCAGTGCCGCTGCCGCTCGCCGGCGGCATTGCGCCCGGTATTATCCTGGCGCCGATGAGCGACTTGAAGATCGAAGATACCTGGCATGTGGTCGGTATGCGCGGCACCGGCAGCAACACCGTGATCGCCGAAAACATCTTTGTCCCGGCGCACCGGGCGATCACGGTGGAGACCCTCGCCAAAGGCCAGTCGCCGCGCGCCAATAAGGACGAATTCGTCTATCGCGAATCGTTTATGACGACGGCCATTATCGCGGTTGCCCCACCGATTCTCAGCATGGCGCAAGCGGCCCGTGATCTTACGCTTGAGCGGATCAAGGCCGGCGGTAAACCGATCGCGTACAGTTTTTATGACGATCTGCGCAAGGCGCCCAGCATGCAGCTTGCGCTGGCGCAAGCGTCGACGCTGATCGACGCCGCGGTGCTGCTGATGCGGCGCTGGAGCGACGATATCGCCGATGCTGCGCGCGCCGGCGAGGATTTTGCTTTCACCAAGCGGGCGCAACTACGGATGGATATTGGCTACGCCATGAAATGCTGCCGCGAAGCCGTCGACCTACTGCTCAGTGTGCAAGGCGCCAGCGCGTTCGCCGAATCAAATCCAATCCAGCGGGTCTGGCGCGACTTGGAAATGGCGAGTCGCCACGGTCTGCTCAGCGGCGAGGTTCCGCACGAAATCTATGGCCGGGCGCTGGTGGGCAATTTTGACGCCTTATCTCCCTTCGTCTGAGCGTAAAAATTCGTGCGATATGTGGTCCGCGTGACAACGGTGGATGCTTGGGAGCGCGCGCTTTACCGCGAGTGGATTCGATGGCAAGGTTTCCGTGCAAAACGCGGAGGAATAAAACATGCGTTACCTGGTGATCGCGACCGTGATGGCTGCCGGGGCAAGCCCGGCTGGCACCGCAGCTGTTTCGGCGGCTCCCGCCAATGGCAAGGCGATTGCGCAAGCGGCCGAGCATGCGAGTTACGTCACCGACGTGGCGGGCGGATGTGGCCGCGGCTGGCATCGCAATGCTTGGGGCAGGTGCGTTCCTTGAGGTCGTAACAGGCCCATTGGCGTCCCTCTCGCGTGAGAGGGACGTTGTGGTTTCGGGTGGGACGTTCAATCGCGGCTGAGCGCTCCTCGTATTTGGGGAGCGACGCCAAATGACAAGCGAACCGGCAATCCAGGCGCGGCTGGAGCGGCTGCTAGATCGCACCGAAATTTTCGACTTGGTGCGGTACGAGCGATTGTGCCGCGATCAGCGCGATTTTCCGGGCATGATTGCGTGCTACGTGGCGAAAGCCCCGGTTCGGACCACTTGGTTCGACGGCACCATCGAGGATTTCGCCGAAGCTTCGCGGAAAAAGATGACGTCGGGCAGCCAGGCCAAGCACTGGATCATGCCGGCGCGCCTGGACATCAACAAGGACCGCGCCCTCGTCGAATCGCCGGCGGTTATCTTCGACAGGCTCACTTTCGACGGCATCGAATTCGATACTTTTCAGTACTGCCGCTTTGTGTCTCGCGTCATCAAGACCGCGCACGGCTGGAAGCTCGGCTCGTTTGAAGGCATCTATCAGCGCGACCAGATGCAAACCGTCGACCCGCGCGATCAGCTGCCGGTCGATTGGGATGTGATCAAATCCTTACGGCCCTCCTACAAATTCATCGGCTACACGCAGGTCAAACGCGGCTACAAACTGAACCCTGAGCTTCTCGGCGACGACCGGCCCGATCTCCTTCAGGCGTTTTATGAACGCGAACAGAAGTGGCTGGAGACGGGCAAATAACTTGGTGCCCGCGATGGGTGATGTTTTTGATCCACGCCTCTACCACGCGCATGTTGCGCGAAACCGCCAGCCGATCCTCGACGTGCTTGCGCGAGTGTTGCCGCCCGGAGGTCTCGTGCTTGAGATCGCCAGCGGCAGCGGCCAACACGCGGCTTTCTTTGCACAGCATCTGCCGTTGGTGAGGTGGCAACCGACGGATTCCGACGGCGGCGCGCTGGCGAGCATTGCCGCCCACCGCGCGGCCGCCGGCTTGCCAAACTTGCTGGAGCCGTTGCATCTCGACGCGGCAGCAGACCGCTGGCCAGTCGAAAGCGCCGATGCGTTCGTCTGCAACAACATGATTCACATTACGCCGTGGCGCATCACCGAAGGATTGATGGCCGGCGCCGGCCGCACCTTGCGGACCGGCGGCATCCTCTACTTGTACGGTCCGTATCGGATTGACGGCCGTCACACCGCGCCGAGCAACGCGGATTTCGACGCCTGGCTCAAGGCACAAAACCCGGAATGGGGAATACGCGATCTTGCCGAGGTGACGGCGCTGGCGCAGCGTCACGGTTTCGATTTGACCGAGACGGTAGCGATGCCGGCGAACAATTTAAGCGTCATCTTCCGCCGCGGCTGACCGCGCTTTTTCCCGTTGTGCCACAACGACCCGGTAACATCGGTGATCCTTCGTAACAGCGCTGAGCCCGGGCGCGATTGGAAGTGCTGCTATGCGGACCGCCCGGCACGTCGAGTGAGATTCTTTCCGCAAACCACCGCCGCCGGAAAAATCGTTCTGTAAATTCAGACAAATCCGCATCAACGCTTCTCCAGGATCGCACTTGTAGCTTCGATCCTGAGAGCTTCCCGTTCGTCGGCGCTTGCACGGGCTCTTGTGTGACGTCGCGCGCCGCTCCATGTGCGTTGCCATCACCGACGGGGTGCTTTTGGAGGATATTGAATGTCGTTGCTCTATTCGCCGGCTAAGCTCGGCCCGCTCACGCTGCAAAATCACCTGGTCATCTCGCCGATGACAAGGAGCCGCGCCATCGGCAATGTGCCGAACGATCTGATGGTCGAGTATTACAAACAGCGGGCGTCGGCCGGACTGATCATAACTGAAGGCACGTCACCGTCGCCTAATGGATTGGGCTATCCGCGCATCCCGGGGATCTATTCCGATGCGCAGGTCGCAGGCTGGAAAAAAGTGACGGATGCCGTTCACTCAGCCGGGGCAAAAATTTTCATCCAATTGATGCACACCGGCCGTGTCGGCCATCCGAATAATCTCCCATCAGGTGCGCGCGTGCTTGGGCCATCGGCGGTCGTTGCCGCCGGCGAAATGTACACGGATGCTGAAGGGCCGAAAGCGCATCCCGTGCCGCACGAGATGACCGACGCCGACATCAAGACCGCGATCGGCGAATACGCGCACGCGGCGAAAAACGCGAGAGCCGCGGGATTTGACGGCGTCGAGCTGCACGGCGCCAACGGTTATCTTATCGAGCAATTCATTCGGCCGAACTCCAACCAGCGCACGGATGCTTATGGCGGCCCGATCGAAAAGCGCGCGCGCTTTGCGCTGGAGGCCGTCAAGGCCGCGGCGGACGCGATTGGAAAGGACAGGGTCGGCATCCGATTGTCGCCTTACGGCGTGTTCAACGACATGCCGCACTATCCGGAGATGGAAGCCGACTATAGCTATCTCGCCAAGGAGTTGAGCAAGCTTGGCATCGTCTACGTCCACCTTGTCGATCATTCGGCGATTGGCGCACCTGCCGTGCCGCAGTCGATCAAAGATATCTTCCGCAAGGAGTTCAAAGGCGTGCTCATTCTTTCGGGCGGCTACGATGCGGCCCGCGCGGAAGCCGATCTCGCGGCACACAAAGCCGACCTGATCGCTGTCGGGCGGCCGTTCCTCGCCAACCCGGACCTCGTCAACCGCTGGAGGACCGGCGCTCCCGTCAATGCGCCCGACCCGAACACGTTCTACACGCCGGGGCCGAAGGGCTATACCGACTATCCGCTGCTGACCAAGGAAGCGTTGTCGGCCTGATGCGTTGCGCGCGCGGGCGGTCGTTACGCCGTGATCAGGCCGCCCGACGCCGCCAACAATCCGAGATGGTAATCGGCGTCGCCAAACATGGTGTCGATGGTGGTGACGCGCTTAAAATAGTGTCCCACCTTCGTCTCCATGGTCATGCCGATTCCGCCGTGGAGTTGAATTGCCTGCTGGCCGACCAGGCGGCCGGAACGCCCGATCTGTACTTTCGCGGCTGAAATGGCCGCGCGCCGTTCGCGGATATCCTTTTCGTCCGCCATCATGGTCGCGAGCAGCGCCATGCTGCGCGCCTGTTCAAGCGCAACCAGCATGTCGGCGGCGCGATGTTGTAACGCCTGGAAACTGCCAATGGTGACGCCGAACTGCTTTCGTGTCTTGAGATAGTCGACCGTAGTCTCCTGCATGGCGGCCATCGCGCCGACCGCTTCGGCGGCAAGCGCCGCCATTGCGGCATGCGCGATCCGTTCAATCAGAGGAAAGGCCGCGCCCGGTTCGCCGATCACGGCATCCGCGCCGACGCTCACACCGGAGAGCGTGACTTCGGCAGCGCGCTGACCATCGACGGTATCGTAGCCGCGGGTCGCGACGCCCGACGCCGCGGCATCGACGAGAAACAGCGCAAGGCCGTTTTGCTCGCGCTGCCCGCCGCCGACGCGCGCCGAGACGATAAAGCTCTTCGCGCTGTCGCCATGAAGCACCAGACTTTTGGCGCCATCGAGCACGTAACCGTTACCTTCGCGGCGCGCCGTGACGGCGACATCGGCAAGATCGTAGCGCGCCTGGCGTTCGCTGTGCGCGAACGCCAGGATCAGTTCGCCCGCAGCGATCTGCGGGATAAGCTCGCGGCGGAGCGCTTCACCGCCGCCAAGTCGCAACAAACCGCCGCTGAGCACGATAGCGGCGAGGTAGGGTTCGAGCGCCAGCGCGCGGCCGATCGCCTGCATGACAATCATGGTCTCGACTGGTCCGCCGCCCAACCCGCCATCCTCTTCGGAAAACGGCAGCCCGAGCAGGCCGAGTTCGGCGTATTGCCGCCACAGCGCGCGGCTAAAGCCACCCGGCTCCTGCGCATAGCGCTTGCGCGCCTCAAAGGTGTATTGATCGGCGAACAGCCGGTCGACGCTGTTGCGCAACAAAGTCTGCTCTTCGCTCAGCGCGAAATCCATTTAGGCGCCTCCCCGCGTCATTGCGTCTCGCAATGACGAATAAACATCACAACCCCAGGATCGCTTTGGCGATGATGTTCTTCTGGATTTCGTTCGACCCGCCGTAGATGGTGGTCTTGCGCGTGTTGAAATATTGCGCGGCGAGCGGACCACCCCAATCCGGCCCGACCGGCGGCTCGTTCCAGCGTTCGTCCTCGCTGTGCGATGTTTGATCAGGCAACGCATAGGGGCCGACCACTTCGAGCAAAAGTTCGGTGATGATCTGCTGGATTTCCGAACCTTTGATTTTGAGAATGGAAGAGGCGGGGTCCGGCTTGTTGCTGCGCGTTCTCTCCGCCACCACGCGCAATTCCGTCATCTCCAGGGCTTTTAGCTCGACCTCGACAGCGGCAATCTTGGCGCGAAAGCGTTCGTCGGCAATCAGCGGCTTGCCGCCCGACTGTTCGAGCGCCGCCAATTCCTTCAGGCGGCGGATACGGGCCTTAGACGCGCCGACCCGGGCAATGCCGGTGCGCTCGTTGCCGAGCAGGAACTTGGCGTAGTCCCAGCCCTTATTTTCCTGCCCCACCAGGTTTTCGGCGGGTACTTTCACATCGTCGAAAAACACTTCGTTGACTTCGTGTCCGCCGTCGATTGTCTGGATCGGGCGCACCGTGATGCCGGGCGACTGCATGTCGATCAGCAGGAAAGAAATGCCCTCCTGCTTTTTTGCCGCCGGATCGGTACGGACCAAACAAAAAATCCAGTCGGCGTATTGCGCTAAAGTGGTCCAGGTTTTTTGGCCGTTGACGATATAGTGTCCGTCGGCGCGCTTGGCGGACGTTTTTAGCGATGCCAGATCGGATCCGGCGCCGGGCTCGGAAAAGCCCTGGCACCACCAATCGTCGAGATTAGCGATGCGCGGCAGAAACCTTTCCTTCTGTTGCTCATTGCCGAAGGCGATGATGACAGGCCCCACCATATTCGGTCCGAACGGCAACGGCTCGGGAGCCGGCGCCTGCTGCATTTCGTCACGAAAGATGTAGGTCTTTACCGAAGTCCAGCCGGTGCCGCCGCATTCCTGCGGCCAGTGCGGCACCGCCCAGCCCTTGGCATTGAGGATGCGCTGCCACTCGACGAGATCGTCTCTCGAAAGACGCCGGCCTTCGATCACCTTTGAGCGAATGGCAGCCGGCAGTTTTTCTTTCATGAAGGCGCGAACGTCATCACGAAACGCAATTTCGTCCTGCGTGAACCGAAGGTCCATTATCTCCTCCGCGCTGTACCCGTTCGCCACTTGTTTGCCGGAGGACGGATTGCGGGGTCAAGTCCTTGGCCGGTACACTTCGACGGTACATTGGACGCTCGCCCAAAGCCGCTCCGCCATCAAGTTGTGCGCGAGGAACGGGATGAGTGCGAAGCTTACAGTCTGGTACAATACCAAATGTCCGGTCTGTAATACCGGTATCGACTGGCAGCGAAACCGGCTCCTTCACGCCGCCCGGGCCGGGTTGATCGAATTTCGTGATATCAATATCGAACCCGACGCACTCTCGCATTTCGGCGCCGGGCTGGAGGATGTGCGCCGCCGGCTGCACGCGGTGGATGCAGAGGGGGTGCTCCATGTCGGAGCCGACTGTGCGATTGCCGTGTGGCTTGCGACCCCGGGCGACGCTTGGCTGGGACGCCTGTTAAGCCTGCCTGTTATCAGGCAAATCGCCCGCGTCACCTACAATCGCTTTGCCGATCTGCTGTACACTTGGAATCGCTGGCGCCGGCATTGGTAGAGCGCCGAGCTGGTGTTAGGCTTCATTCATTGCCCCGGTCCTATCCGGGTGCCGCTCACGCCCCACGAGGGCGGTATCAACATATAAGGAGGAACGCATAATGGTTCGATCGATTGTGCTGAGCTCAGCTCTGGCTTTAGGGCTCGCGACGGCTGCCAACGCCGGCGTCGCGCCGGGACCCATCGGCGGCGGGCAAAGCCTGATCGTCAAGGTCGCGGAAGCATGCGGAGCAGGCTGGTGGCGCGGCCCGAATGGAAAGTGTCATCCGATGGCGGCGAACCGCGTGTGCCCAGCGGGATATCATCTGGGGCCTGACGGACAACGCTGCTGGCCTAATTAAGCGGCGAACGGCAAATACCGAAAATTGCTTGGTGGCGGCCGGGCTCTGAGTGTCCCGGCCGCGCAGTGAATGTCTTTTTCAGAGCTCGTCGAGCACCGAAATATCCGAGGCATGATAAGCCGGATGGCGCCAGCCATCCTCGTCGTAATCGGCCATGCATCGTTCGGCGAGCGACTCCATGTCTTTTAGGGTGCCGTTGCCCATCGCCTGTTGCAACTGAAATACGCGGATAACCTCGTGGCTGCCGGAATAATTCATCTCATATAGCTCGTGGCGGGCGCCGAATTCCGTACCGATCGCGTCCCACAATAGCTTCATGATCTTGATGCGCTCTTTGTAATCGATGCCATTCGATCCCCGTACGTAGCGCGCCAGATATTTGTCGATATCCGGATTTTTAAAATCGCGCGCGTGCGAAGGAAGATAAATCAATCCGGACGCGATCACTTTCTCGACGATGTTGCGCACCGCCGGATAGGCTTCCGTCATAAACAGGCGATAGGAGGCTGAGCCGCGGGGATTCGGCAGCACGGCGCCGTTGACCCACGGCACCGGGTTGCACGCCATCGCGTCGGTCAGCGACCAGAACAGGTTGCGCCAGCCGATGACTTCGCCGATCTGCGCCTGCACGCCGCGGAACGCTTCGACGCCGGTCACCCGCGCCGCCTTGTAGAGAAGCCCGGCGATGAAATCGAGTTTGACCGCCAGCCGCGTACATCCCTGGAACGTAAAGCCGTTGAAGAATCCGGATTGTGGGTAGAACGTCTTTAGGCGCTCGAGGTCGCGATGGATGAGCACGTTTTCCCACGGGATGAAGGCGTTGTCGAAAACAAAAATTGCGTCGTTCTCGTCGAAGCGTGACGTCAGCGGATAGTCCCATGGCGAGCCGGTGGCGGCCGCGGCGAGTTCATACGAGGGCCGGCAGATCATCTTGATGCCGGGCGTATTCATCGGCGCAATAAACATCACCGCCATGGCTGGATCGGTGATTTCCTGGCCCATGTTCTGGCCGAGAAAATTGTAATGAGTCAGCGCTGAATTGGTGGCGACGACCTTGGCGCCCGAAACGTAGATGCCGGCGTCGGTTTCCTTTTGGATGGTGATGTAAACGTCCTTGACCTCTTCGACCGGCTTGTTGCGATCGACCGGCGGATTGACGATGGCGTGATTGAGATAAAGCACGCCTTCCTGAGCGCGCTTGTGCCAGGCACGGGCGTTGTCTGCGAACTTGCCGTAAAAGTCGGCATTGGCGCCGAGGGTATTGAGGAACGAAGCCTTATAGTCGGGGCTACGGCCGAGCCAGCCATAGGTAATGCGCGCCCACGCGGCGATGGCATCGCGCTGTCCCACGACCTCTTCGCGCGAATGCGCCGCCTTGAAGAATTTGTGGGTATAGCCGCCGGAGCCGGTGTCGGTCGGCGCGGTGAGCACGTCGTGCAAAGCCTTGTCGTGCAAAGCATCGTACAGGAGCGCAGTGGAGGCCGCCGAATTGCGGAACGCCGGATGCGTGGTGACGTCTTTGACCCGCTTGCCGTAGATATAAACCTCGCGATCGTCGCGAAGCGATTGCAAGAACTCAGCACCGGTGAAGGGCCGCTTCTTGCCCTCAATGATCGCTTCGGGAAACTGCGGCATTTCCTACTCCATTCATTGATCGCGCCCGTGTGGCGCGGCCTCTAAATCGATTAAAACTACCCTTCGCGCCTCGCCGTCCATAGCGCAAGCCCGACAACGATTGCGACGGCGATCGGCGCGCCTGCCAGCCCCGCTTTGGCATAGCTGACTGCACCACAGGCCGCTCCGGCAAGAAAGCCGAGCGCGACGGCGAGCACGGTGAAAAGCCGCGCGCGCACGGCGGCCAACTCGCGGCGGTGTTCATGGTCGTACGGCTCCCGCACACACTGGAGCCATGCCGACACAAGGTCGGCCGTTTCGATTCCGATCTGAGTCAAGTTGCCGGTCATCACGTTGGTTTGTGGAACACCGCGCATCAGCAAACGAACGATCACGGCCTGCATGCCCATGGCCATTGCGGCAAACATGCCGGCGAGGATGCCGGAGCGGTCGGCGGCGCTGGTCACCGGCGGCCCGGCAAGGATGATGACGCAGAAGATCGCCAGCAGCGCCGTCTCGAGCCCCAGCATGATGGGCAATGGCTCCCAGCGCCGGTGGCGCGCAAATCTGATCAACACCGCGCTCATGGCTGCCGCAAGCAGGAACGCGATGACCGCTAGCACCTTGCCGGTAATGCTTTCATCATGCGTGACAAGCTCGGCGCCGGCGGTGACGAAGCTGCCGGTCACTTGTGCGACAAACAATCCGAACAAGCCGAGAAACGTGAAGATGTCGATGTAGCCGGCGACGAAACTCAGCAGCGCCGGCGCCAAGCGCGGCAGCGGAATTTCTCGAGTCAAAGCGACTTGCGTCATAGCAACCTCCGCTCGGCGCGCCACGTTCTCGGCATGGTTTTACCACCGCGATGCGGACGGCTCGCCGCTGCGGCCTTCGCGTGCTTAACTGTAGTTTTGGAGCAACGGCAATGCACTTCAGCAATTTCCACTACTTGCCGCTGACGCCCGGATTTTTTTCCATCCTGGTCGGGTTGTTCGTCGTTTTGCTGGTGCTGCTTCTGGTATTCCGTGCGCTACGGCATGCCTATTTGAGCCTGGGCATCAGTTCGTCAACCGCCATGCTGCTGCTGTTCGGCTCGCTAATCGGCAGTTACTTCAACATTCCGGTCGCCGAGCTGCCGAACGAACGGGTCGTGTCCAACCAGGTGATTGAGTTTTTCGGCATGCAATACACCGTTCCGGTCGTGGAGGATTGGGCCGGCACGATGATCGCGGTCAATGTCGGCGGTTGTGTCATTCCGACCTTGATGTCGCTTTATCTCCTCGGCCAGCGCCGGCTCTGGGTGAACGGCGCGATCGCAACAGCTTTCGTCGCGGTTGTATTGCACTGGCTCGCCCATCCGGTGCCCGGCATCGGCATCGCGGTGCCGGTTTTTCTCCCCGCTTTGGTGACGGCCATCGTCGCGCTGTTGCTGTCGAGGGAAAACGCGGCCCCGCTCGCCTACATCGCCGGCAGCATGGGCACGTTGATAGGCGCCGATCTTACCAATCTCGACAAGATCCGCGGGCTCGGCGCGCCGGTCGCGTCCATCGGCGGAGCGGGCACGTTTGACGGGATTTTTCTGACCGGCATTCTTGCTGTGCTGCTGGCAAGTATTTTTCCTTCGCGCCGGCCGGTCGCACAGCCGTGGTCGTGACCGGCCAAATCTTCGACCAAATCAAAATCCCCGTGCGCCCAGAAACGTTGCGAGCAGCAAGAACATGAACAGGTCGGTCACCAAAGCCGTCCATTCGCTGGCGTTTTTGTCGCGGCGCACGGCGTGCCCCGCACCGGCCAAGCCGTAATAAAGACCGCCGACAATGGTGGCCGCTACGAGGAAACCCGGCCTCGGAAGTGTAAGTAACCCCAGCGCCCCCATCGAAAGGTTGGCGAAGCCAACCTCGCGAACAATCGCCAGAGCACCGCGATCTTTGACTTGAAAAATGCTCTCCGCGGTAAATTGCGGCTGAGCGACCTGGCGAACGCCGGCGATGAATAGCCGGACACCGACACCCCAGAATACGAACCACTTGCCGATCAGCAGCATGAGGTCGATGCTGCCATAACTTAGCAGCGCTTCGGCAAGCACCGAGATTGCCGGAAGTACGAAAAGGAAAAGTGCGACGAAAATGAAATACATGATGCCGGTAATTCGATATGACCGAGAACGAAACGGCCTCCGGGCGGTGGCAAGGGTCTAACACGAATATCCGTACGTGACGGGCTGGCGTCGGTTCTTTGGAAGGATTGATTGATGCCCAGCAAACAAGCGCGGCGCCGCAAAAAGCCACCGACGTCGATCACGGCCTATCACGCACACATTTACTATGATGCGAAGACAACGCGAGCGCGGGCGGCACGTCTGCGCCGGCGCGTGGCGCAAAAATTTCCCCGGGCAAAACTCGGGCGCTGGCACGATGAACTGGTCGGCCCGCATACCCAGTCGATGTACCAGATCGCTTTTCCGCGCGGCCTGTTCGCCTCGTTCATGCCTTGGATGATGCTCAACCGCGATGGTCTGGATATCCTCCTGCATCCGGAAACGGGCGACGATTATCGCGATCACACCACACACGCCTGCTGGCTTGGCGCTACGCTCCCGTTGAACACCGGGGTGTTGCGAAAAGGCCGCGCAGCCGGCTGATATTCTGGCCGAATCACGTTACTTGGAACGCAATGGAACCCGGAGGGTTAGGCCGTTTGAAGGGATCTGAGGAGATATCCATGCGAAAGATGTTGTTTGCCGTCAGCTTAGCAGCCGGATTTACCGCGCTGTGCTGGCAAGATGCCGGCGCCGTTCCCGCGAATGCCGCCGCTTTCCGGGCGGCCGCGACAGGCCCCGCCGCGATTGAACGGGTGCAATACGCCGAACATCGCACCCGGCATGGCGTCGTGAAATGCTACCGGGCTCTCGTCATCGGCCCGTACCGCTGCCACCATTATTACTGACCGGCTTGAGTTCCGGCGAAAAGCTTTTCCCGCGGCAGATCGGTGCCGCAGACACACACAACCCCCGCGCCTCGCGGTCGGGAAGGGGGATTAGCGGTTATTCGCTATCCTCCACGGTTGTTTCCGGCCGGTCGTCGCCGCGGGCGATTTCCGAGTGCCATTCGCCTTTTTCGTCCTCGTATTCGATCGATTCAGTACGCCCGGGAGCACGCTGCTCGGCGGCGACACGCCGTGCGGCATCGAGCGCTTCGGCGTGCGTGGGAAAGCTTTCCGAAAACACGCCATCGGCCGTGTAGGCCCAGCCGTCTTCGTGGCGGACAACTTTGTAGGTCACATGGGTCATCGTAAATTCCTTCGCCGCAGGATAGCAAATTCCGCACGAACGAGCGAGGTTGCTGCGCTCGCGCGCAGGAGATCAGCCGGGTCCGTATCCCGGCACCTTCGATACTACGCCGTCGCGCGGCGCCGGGGCGAGCGCCCACCCGGCCGCGACAATGAGCGCAGGTTGCGCCGGCGGCCTCGTTGACCGAGGATGCTCAGCGTAGAGTAGGTTACCTGGCCGCCGGTCTGATGGCGCAAAGCGGGGGGCTAATGCCAGGGCTGCCGCGTCTGTGGCATGCTCGACATCAGCAAAAAGAGTGGAGGAACGCATGAAGCGTCTACTGACAGTCGGCGCCATCGGCGTCGCGCTGGCCGCTGGGTCGGCCAGCGCGGGGCACGCCGAGGACGTCGTCAAGGTCGGCCTTATCATATCCTATTCCGGCCAGTTCGCCGACACCGGCGGCCAGATGGACAATGCGATCAAGCTTTACATCAAACAGCACGGCGACACGGTTGCCGGCAAGAAAATCGAGTTCATCCGCAAGGATACCGGCGGCATTGCGCCTGACGTGGCCAAGCGGCTCGCGCAGGAGCTTATCGTTCGTGACCACGCCGACATCATTGCAGGTTTCGCGCTGACGCCAAACGCGCTCGCGGCGGCCGACGTGTCGGCCGAGGCTAAAAAATTCATGGTGGTGATGAACGCGGCCACTTCGATCATCACAACCAAATCGCCGTACATCGCGCGCACTTCGGTAACGACGCCCATGCTCAATCAAACGCTTGGCACCTGGGCGGCGAAGCACGGGATCAAGACGGCATACACAATGGTGTCCGACTACGGTCCCGGGATCGATGCCGAGACCGCTTTTCACACCGGCTTCAAAGAAGCGGGCGGCGAGATCGCGGGCTCGGTGCGCTTCCCGGTTGCCAATCCCGATTTCTCCGCGTTTGTTCAGCGCGCCAAGGACGTGAATCCCGACGCGATCTACATCTGGATACCGGGTGGTGCGCAACCGGGCGCCGTCGGCAAGGCGCTGGCCGAGCGCGGCATCGATCCATCCAAAATCAAAGTTCTGGGTCAGGATGCGCTCACGTTTGAAAGTGCGCTCAGAAGCATGGGTGATACCGCGCTCGGGATCATCACGGTGTCGAACTACGACTACAATCACAACTCGGCGCTGAACCACGAATTCGTAAAAGCCTACAATGAGGAGTTTCACCGCAATCCGGACATCTACTCGGCCGGCGGCTATGACGGTATGCACCTGATCTACGAGGCGTTGAAGAAGACCGGCGGCAATGCGGATGGCGACGCTTTGATCGCGGCGGCCAAGGGCATGAGCTGGGAAAGTCCGCGCGGGCCGATGATGATCGATCCGGAAACGCGCGACGTGGTCGAGACGGTTTACATCCGCCGCGTGGAGAAGGTCGGCGGCGAGCTCGTCAACGTCGAATTCGACAAGGTCGAGAACGTCAAGGATCCGGTGAAGGAGCGCATGAAAAAATAACGTTGCGGATCAGCGCAACAAACAGGTCGAGGATACCATGAAGCGCGTGTGGCTCGCCGCACTAATCGCCATCGTGCCAAGTTTCGCTTTATCCGCCGCCGCGCGCGCCGAAGACCCGGTCAAAATCGGAATCATCATGGCCTATTCGGGCCAGTTCGCCGATCCGTCGGCGCAAGGGGACAACGGCCTCAAGCTTTATCTCAAGCAGCACGGCAACAAGCTCGGCGGGCGCGATATCGAAATCATCCGCAAAGACGCCGGCGGCATTAATCCGCCGGTCGCCAAGCGTCTGGCGCAGGAACTGATCACCCGCGACAACGTCGATATCCTCACCGGCTTTCAGCTCACGCCGAACGCGCTGGCGGCGGCCGACGTCTCGGCGGAGGCCAAGAAGTTCATGGTGATCTTGAACGCGGGCACCGCCATCATCACCACTAAATCCAATTACATCGCGCGTGTTTCGTTTACGCTCCCGCAGCTCAACCAGACGCTCGCGACCTGGGCCGCGCGGCGCGGCCTGAAAAGCGTCTACACGATGGTCACCGACTACGGACCGGGCATCGACGCCGAAGCCGCGTTCCACAAAGGCTTCAAAGAGGCCGGTGGCGAAATCGTCGGCTCGGTGCGTATGGCGGTGCAGAACCCGGATTTCTCCGCCTATGTGCAACGCGCCAAGGACCTCAACCCGCAAGGCATTTTCATCATGATCCCGGGCGGCGCGCAGCCGGGCGCCTTCGGCAAGGCTCTGGCCGAACGCGGCCTCGACCCGCAGACGATCGAGGTGCTGGGCCAGGCGGAACTCACCGACGAACATGCGCTGGCCAGCATGGGCGACAGTGCGATCGGCATCATCACCGCCAGCCACTACGACTACACCCACCGCTCGCCGCTGAATGACGAATTCGTGCAGGCCTACGTCAACGAGTATCACCGCAATCCGGATTTCTTTTCGGTGGGCGGCTACGACGGCATGCGCTTGATCGATTTGGCGCTGCAAAAATCCGGCGGCAAAACCGATGGCGACTCGCTGATCGCTGCCGCCAAAGGTGCCAGTTGGGAAAGCCCTCGTGGGCCGATCTTGATCGACCCTGAGACCCGCGACATCGTACAAACCGTCTATATCCGGAAAGTCGCGAAAGTGGACGGCCGGCTCGTCAACGTGGAAATCGACGCTATTCCCAACGTCAAGGATCCCTATAAAGCGTCGATGAACAAGTAAGCTCCGTCCATGCTTCCTCCGGTTTTTGGCGTTCTGTTCGACGGCCTCGCCTATGGCATGCTGTTGTTCCTGCTGTCGGTCGGGCAGTCGGTGACGCTCGGCATGATGAATTTCATCAACCTTGCCCATTGCAGCTTTGCGATGCTGGGCGGTTACGTCACCGTCGCGCTGATGCACCGGTACGGCTTTCCGTTTTTTGCCACGCTGCCGTGTGCGTTTGTTGTCGCGGCTCTTGTCAGCATCGCCTTCGAGCGGGCTTTGTTTCGGCGGCTTTATCGCGCGAGCGAACTCGATCAGGTTCTGCTGACCATCGGCATCGTTTTCATCTCCATCGGCGTTGCTGCTTACTTCTTCGGCACCGACCAGCAACCGCTACTGTTGCCGGCTTATCTGCGTGAATCGCTCACCTTCATGGGCACCCGCTTTGCGGTGTACCGGCTTTTTCTTCTCGGCGTCGCGCTTCTGATAACTATCGTACTGGTGCTGGCGCTCGAATACACGCGGTTCGGCGCCCGTGTTCGCGCCGCCGTCGACAACGAACGCATGGCGCGAGGACTGGGCATCAATGTCGACCGCACCTTCGCCGTCACTTTTGCGCTCGGCAGCGGCCTCGCCGGACTTGGCGGGGCGCTGGCGATCGACATCGTCGGCCTCGATCCTTATTTCGCGCTCACTTATCTCGTCTACGTGCTGATTGTGGTGTCAGTCGGTGGGCTTGGCTCAATTGCCGGCTCGTTCGTCGCCGCGATTGTGCTCGGCATCAGCGACATCGCCGGCAAATATTACGTCCCTCAGCTTGGCGCGTTCCTGATCTACCTCGTGATGATCACGCTGCTGATGTGGCGCCCGCTCGGCCTCCTGGGGAGACGCTGAGCCATGGCGGTGGTGGAAAAGGCCAGCACGCCGCTTCTCTATCTGCGGGCGCAGGCGCGCTGGCGCCCGGCCGAAATCGTTTTCTGGCTCGCGGCGCTTTCGCCTTACGTGCTGTTTCCCAATTATCTGTCGCTCGGGAGCCAGATCGCCATTGCGGGCTTGTTCGCGCTGTCGCTCGACCTGATCCTGGGCTATGCCGGCATCGTCTCGCTCGGTCACGCCGCGTTCTTCGGCACCGGCGCTTATACGGCCGGGTTATTGTCGAAACATGGTTGGGGCGAACCGCTGAGCGGGCTTGCCGCCGCGGCCGTGGTCGCCGGAATGGTTGGCTACGCCACAAGCTTCGTCATCTGCCGGTTTCGGCATCTGGCCTTGATCATGCTCACGCTTGGTTTCGGCTTGTTGCTCGCGGAACTCGCCAACAGTCTGGGCTGGCTGACTGGCGGCATGGACGGCTTGCAGGGCATTCATACGTGGAAACTGCTCGGGTACTTCCATTTTGATTTGTACGGCTACACCGCGTTCGGTTACGCGCTTGCAGTGCTGTTTGTTGTGTTCCTGTTCGCCCGGCGGCTTATTCACTCGCCGTTCGGCCTCTCGCTGCGCGGTATCCGCGAAAATTTCGTGCGCATGCCGGCAATCGGCGCGCCGAGCCGCTCTCACATCCGCACCATCTATACGATCGCTGCTGCCATCGCCGGCATCGCCGGCGCTTTGTTGACAGAAACGACGGAGACCGTTTCGCTCGACTCGCTGGACTTGAGTCGCTCCGCCGATGTGGTGGTGATGCTGGTGCTCGGCGGCTCCGGCCGGCTCTACGGCGGACTCGTTGGCGCCGTCATCTACATGGTCGCCCGCGATCAGTTCTCCGGCATCGCGCCGCAATACTGGTACTTTTGGATCGGACTGCTGCTGGTCGCGGTGGTCATCCTGTTGCCCAATGGCATTCTCGGCGGCTTGGCGAAATTGGCTTCGCGCTGGAGTAGGCCGTGACCGCGCCGGCTTTGGCGGCGCGGGGTCTCGCCAAAAGCTTCGGCTCGCTGGTCGCGGCCGGCGGAATCGACATCGAGTTGCCGCAGGGCGTCCGCTATGCGCTGATCGGTCCGAATGGCGCCGGCAAGACGACGCTGATCAATCTGATGACCGGGATGCTGCGGCCGGACGCTGGGCGAATCTTGCTCGACGATGCCGACATCACGGCTCTGCCGCCGGATCAGCGGGTGAGGCGCGGACTTGTCCGCACCTATCAGATCAATTCGCTGTTCCCGCATTTGACCGCACTGGAATCCGTGACGCTTGCGGTCTGCGAGCGAAGCCGTGCCGCGCAAACATGGTGGCGGGAATTGTCCGCTTACCCCCGCGAAATCGAGGAGGCGCACGCCATTCTGTGCACGCTGAAACTCGACTTGGTATGTCATCGGCCGACGCGGGAGCTCGCCTACGGCCAGCAGCGGCTTCTCGAAATCGCGCTCGCTTTGGCGACGCGGCCGAGAGTGCTGCTGCTGGACGAGCCCGCTGCCGGCGTACCGCGCGAAGAGAGCACGGAATTGTTTTCGGCCATTGCCAATCTGTCCCGTGATATTACCGTCCTGTTCATCGAGCACGACATGGAGCTCGTTTTCCGCTTCGCCACGCGTATCATTGTCATGGTGGGCGGGCGCGTGTTGGTCGAGGGCACGCCGCACGAGATTGCCAACGATCCGCGCGTGCGCGCGGTCTATCTGGGCAAAGCGCTTAACAAAGTACCGGCAAGCGCGGGGCTCGCGTCATGACCGAGCCGTTGCTTGCACTTGACGGTGTGCGCGCGGGCTACGGCTCCGCCGTCGTCCTCGACGACGTATCGCTTGAGTTGCCGCAGCACGGCAGCCTTGCCGTGCTCGGAAGAAATGGCGTCGGCAAGTCGACGCTGCTCCTGACCATCATGGGCTATACGCACGTCGGTCGCGGCCGCATTCTCTGGCGCGGCGCCGACATCACCCGCGATCCGCCCCATCGCCGCGCGCTCGGCGGCATCGGTTGGGTCGCGCAGGAACGCGAAATCTTTCCTTCGCTCAGCGTCGAGGAAAATCTCACCGTGGCCGCGCGCGATGGGCGCTGGCAACTGCGCGATGTGTACGACCTGTTCCCGCGGCTCGCCGAACGCCGGCGCAATCTCGGCAATCAGCTCTCCGGCGGCGAGCAACAAATGCTGGCGATCGCCCGCGCGCTTATGACTAATCCGGCGTTGCTGCTGCTCGATGAGCCACTCGAAGGTTTGGCGCCGATCGTGATCGAAGAGCTCGCCGCAGCGATCCGGCGGATGACCAGCGAGGGCGCAAACGCCTTCATCCTGGTGGAGCAGCACGCCGACATCGCCTTGGGGTTGACGCAGAACGCCCTGGTGCTGGAGCGCGGCCGTGTTGTGCATAGCGGAGAGTCACAGCGGCTCCTCGGCGATCATGTGCTGCTGGAACGTCTTGTCGGCTTGCGGCTGGCGGAAGCGTAATGCCTCGGTCGCCACTTTCGATTATTCTTGCTATACGGCCGTGTCACAGCGCGCGGCCCAATTGGCTGAGCGCCAATAAACGTAGAGGAGGAGGATTCAAATGGCTGCGCCGTTTGCGGGTGTACAAGCGCCCGGCATTTATCGTCACAAGCTCGGTAACTTTGAAGTCACCGTGGTCAGCGATGGCAATCTGCCGTTCGATGCCGATTTATTTGCCGGCGACAAGGAGCGGGCAGACAAGCTGTTGAAAAATGCGTACTTCCCAAGAAAATCGACAACCTCCGTCAATACGTGGCTGATCAATACCGGAAAGCAGCTGATCTTGGTGGACACCGGCGGCTCCAGCCACTTCGGGCCGACATTAGGTAAGCTGCCAAAGCACCTGGCAGATGCGGGTGTGACGCCGGATCAGATCGACGCCGTTATCATTACTCACATGCACCCCGACCACGTGCCCGGCCTGATCGGCGCCAACAAGGAGGTGTTGTTCAAGAACGCGGTGGTGCACGTCGGCGATACGGAATACGGATTCTGGACGTCGGAGGACGTCTACAACAGCGTGCCGGCCGACGTGAAAGGCTTCTTCGACCTGGCGCGGATGGCGACAAAACCTTATGCGGACGCCGGCAAGCTGCAGACCTACAAAGACGGCTCAAGCGTTGTTTCGGGTTTGACCACGCATTCCGCGCCCGGCCATACTCCGGGGCATAGCATGGTCCGGATATCATCGAACGGCGACGAGCTCCTGATTTGGGGCGACATTGTTCACAACGCCGTACTGCAATTTCCCGAGCCGGAACGCTCGATCGTCTATGACGCCGATCAGGCGATGGCGATAGCAAGCCGGCAGCGGGTCTTCGATATGGTCGCCACCGACGGGCTGTTGTTCGCCGGTGCGCACCTTCCGTTCCCCGGCCTTGGCCGCGCTACGAAAGCGCAGACCGGCTACACCTACGTGCCGTTGCCGTACGTCGAGCATATCTAACGCGGCGCCAATTATCGGTTTTTGAGAAACTAAGTTGCCGGCGATGACATTGTCGCCGGCAGCTTGACTGCGTGCTCCGCGGCAATCGCATTCAACTCGGCCCATAGTGCCCGCGGGATCGGGATGCCCGATTTGCGGCGCACGGCTTCGGTGCGGGCCGAGCGCTCGCCCGGAAGAAGAATTTCGTCAAAACCCTGTTGCCGCGGCAGGGCTTTGAGAATCGCCGCGAGCGCGTCCGCGTCTTCAACAAACTCGCCGAGCGGCCGAAAGGCCTCCACGTCGATTGCAAGGATGGCGCAGTTTTGCCGAAGGCGCCGTGCTTTTTGCGCGCCCAGCGCCCGCGCTTGAATGGGCGTGGCGGCAAGCACGCTCGCCACCAGTTCGAACATCAAAGCAAGTCCTGATCCCTTCGGTCCGCCGAGCGGCAACAGAATCTCTGCTTGGCGCGGGTCTGTCGTCGGCGCGCCTTCGCGCGTGAGCGCCGTTCCCGGCGGCAGCGCGCGTCCGGTCGCGCGCGCCTGCAAAATTGTTCCGTTGGAAATGGTGCTTGTAGCCATGTCGAGCACGATCGGACCGCGGCTCGATGGCACGGCGATAGCGATCGGGCTGGTGCCTAAGCTTGCGATGCGCGCGCCGTGATAGGCCACGAACGCCGGCCCCGCGACCATGATGATGCCGACGCAGCCGCGTTCTGCCAGCCATTGCGCGTAACGTCCGACCGCGCCGGTATGGGTGGTGTCCCGCACGAGGCCGAAACAGCTACCAGTCTTCTGCCGCCGCTCGAGTGCGACGTCGAGCGCCTGCATCATGGCGACCGGACCGAAGCCGCCGCCGCTGTCGATTTCGAAAGTTGCAGCCGTCTCGCGCACGAGGCGGGGCTGCGCTTTCAGGTCCACGTCACCACGCTGAATCATGGCGAGATAAGACGAGAGCCGCGACACGCCGTGGCCGTCCACGCCACGGAGGTTGGCCCAAATCAGTCCATCGGCTACGGCTGCCGCATCGTCCGCGGTGGCGCCAACCGCCTTTAGCGCGCCGCTGATGAAGCGCGAAAGCGCCCCGTGACCGACAACGACGCCGGTGCCGCTCATGCCGCCGCCGGAAAATAGCGGGCGAGCCAATCGCGCAGCACGTTCCAGACGCGCGTGGAATTCTCGTTGAACAGAAAATGATCGACGCCGCTGAACAGATGAAGCTCGGCCGGCTGTCCGGCCCGCTTGAACATTTCCACGGATTGCTCAGTCGGTGTCACCGAATCATTGGCGGCGTGAATGAGAAGAAGCGGGCGCGGCGCGATCTTGCCGACTACATCCTCGGCGCGGAAGTCGAACATGCTTTGCGCTGTTTCGGCCGGAAACATCTCGACCGAGTTGGTGGCCAGCATTTGAACGTTCTGCCGATCAAGATTTTCCTTCACCCGCGCCGGGATGGGCACGATATCTTCGCGCGGGACCATGGGGGATTTGCCGGTACGGGCAAGCGTGGCGCGGCCTTCCTCGAGCATGGCCATGAATTTGGCCCAGGCTTGCGGCGTCGAATGCTGGCCGCGGAATTTGCGCTCGCCGTGGCCCCAGCCCCCATTGGAGATGATCGCGGCTATGCGCGGGTTGGTGCCGCCGGCGTAGACGGCGACCGCGCCGCCAAAGCTCGAGCCGATCACGCCGATCCGGTCGGGATCAACGGAAGGATGCCGGGCGAGGAACGAAAGCGCGTTGCCCAGGTCTTCGACCTGCTCCAGGCAGATGATGCGTCCGAACTCGCCTTCGCTCTTGCCGCATCCGCGCATATCGAAGCGCAGCGCGGCGTAGCCAAGCGCATTGAGCACCCGCGTCGGATTGATGACGCCTTCTGAATCGCAATTGCCGCCGAAGCCATGCAGCACGAGAAAACCTGCCCGCCGGTCGCCGGACCGCAGGCCCGCGGGAACACCCAATGCGCCGTGAAGCCGAAGGCCGGCGGAAGGAAAGGTAACTCGCTCTTCGTCCATGGTTTTCAGCGAAAGCCGGGGAAGCAGATTGTGCCCGGTCTTCACGCTACCGAACAGGCCTAAAGGGCGGGGCGGGGCGAAACCGGAGGAACCAAAGCTAGGCTCACGCTTTATAGTGGGGACCGGCCAATCCTTTCCCCCCCCCCCGTGCTTGGCCGGCAATAAAGGGCGCAGCCGCGCGACCAAAGCGGCTGCGCCCTATTTTTTGCCGAAAGCACCCTAAGCGCGCCGCGCGATCGAGTTCCGGCGACCGCCGGCGGCTGATCCTTAATGAAAACGGTTGAGGGGAATTTACGCGGTCGGTTGACGCTCGCGCAGTCTCGCCTTGCGCCCAAAGAACAGCGCCTGGCTTGCCACTGCCGAGACGACCGCAAGTTGGAAGGGCTTTGCGATCAAGAACGCAGGCTCCGGACGTTGCCCGGTGAGGAACCGCTCGGGGTAGGCCGTGATGAAGATTACGGGCACCTCGAACGAGTTAAGAAGTTCGTTGACGGCATCCAGGCCTGAACTGCCGTCGGCGAGCTGGATGTCGGCGAGGATAAGGCCGGGCGGGGTTTTGCGGGCAAGCGCGATGGCCTCGGAGTGGGTCCGCGCGACGCCGATAACGCGGTGGCCCAGGCTCTCCACCAGTGCCTCGATGTCCATGGCGATGAAAGTTTCGTCCTCGATAATCAGGACGTCGGTCGCGATCTCGGCGGCTAGCTCTCGGCCGGATTCCTCCACCAACGACCGCAAGGTCGGAAGATCGCAGTCGAGGATCCGCGCGGCATCCTCTTCAGAAAAGCCTTCGAGCGCGACGAGCAAGAAGGCCTGCCGCGGGCGCGGCGTGATTTGCGTAAGATGTTGTTGCGGCGGAGAATTCGGCTCGACACCCTCGGCGGCGCCGTTGACTTTGATCGAGTTCCAAATCTTGGTGAACAAACGGTAGAGGGCGACGCGGGGATTGGCCTCGGATTCCAACAATTTCGGGCTGGCAATAAGGGATTCCAGGGTGGCGGCCACATAGGCGTCGCCGGATGACTGACTGCCGGTCAGGGCACGCGCATATCGACGCAAAAACGGTAGATGTTGAACAACGGCTTGCGAGGTCGACAAGGCAGACCCTCCCCTTCAGCTGGCCCGAAGCTATTGACTAGAACGCACCTGCACAATCAAGGTTCCCAAAATTGGTTCCGAAGGCAGGAACCAACCGGCGCGGGGGGCGTTGGTCGACATTGTCAGGGGTAATCTCCTAAAGAGTAATCTCCCAAGGACGAGGGGTTGGAGGGGTAATGAAAAATGAAGCCCGGTAAGCCCGTTAGCCTCGAATCATCGGCGCCGGACGCGGAAACGCCGCAGGCCTTGGACAATATGGGAAAGCCTACGCACCGGAAGAGTGAAGTGCGCCTAGGACGCGAAGTACAGGCCCGTATCGGGCAGCAGTTGCGCGCCTTATATGACGAAGTCGTCAAGGAGGGTGTTCCGCAACACATCGCCGACTTGGTTCGTCGGCTCGGCGAACAGGATGAGCCCACCGCATGAAGCTCGATCCCGCCATTCGCGATCAAGTTCTCTCGACCGTGCCAAGCCTTCGCGCGTTCGCGATTTCGCTGTGCGGTCACGTCGATCGCGCCGACGATCTCGTGCAAGAGACGTTGTTGCGCGCCCTGGCCCATATCGATTCATTCGAGCCCGGCACCAATATGCCGGCCTGGCTGTTCACTATTCTGCGCAATCTGTTCCGTTCGGAATACCGCAAGCGCCGGCGGGAAGTTGAAGACGCTGAAGGGCGCTATGCGGAAACCCTAAAGTCGCATCCGGAGCAAACAGGCCGCGTGGAGTTCAATGAATTTCGCGGCGCGCTTTCGAAGCTGCCTTCCGATCAGCGCGAAGCGTTGATCCTGGTCGGGGCGTCGGGATTCTCTTACGAAGAAGCCGCGGCCATTTGCGGCTGTGCGGTAGGTACCATCAAGAGCCGGGTCAATCGCGCCCGCACCCGTCTCGCCGACCTACTTGCCATCGACAGCGTCGACGATTTCGGGCCCGACCGCGCTACCCGTGCGGTCCTCACCGGCACCGGCCGCGGTTGACACCGGCCGCGC